>JBEKYR010000001.1:0-319919 GCA_049510745.1 Verrucomicrobiota bacterium
CGGTGCTCAATTATCTGCAGCAGAAGTATTACCAGGCCGGCTCCGCCGGCACCCTGGCGTACCAGTGGCAGGTCGACGGAACCAACATCGCCAACGCCACCAACACCTCCCTGACCCTGACCGACGTGAAACCTACAAATTCCGGCATCTACACCGTCATCGTCAGCAATGGGGTCGCCTCCACCACCAGTTCCAACGCGCTGCTGATCGTGGGATGGCCGCCGAGAATTGGAGTGCAGCCGGCCAGCCAGTCGGTCGAGTCAAATTGCAGCGCCACCTTCAACGTCTCTGCCCGCGGCGCTCGACCGCTGAGCTATCAATGGTGGGTAAATGGCCTGGCTTTGTCCACACAGACAAATTCCAGTCTGGCCATTGCCAGCGTCCAAGCCTCCAACTTTGGCAGCTATCGTGTGGTCGTCACCAACGTCTTCGGCGCGACAACCAGCGCGGTCGCGGTGCTGGCCCTGGCTGCCCCGCCCGTGGCCAATCCGGGTATCGTCCTGAGGTTTCCAGAGGGTGGGGTCCGGGTGAATGTTACTGCTTTGACGACCAATGACACCGTGGCGATGTACGATAGTTTGACCGTGATTGAGGTTAGTTCCAACAGCACGGCCGGCGGCGCCGTCAGCCTGGATGGTCCGTGGATTTATTATGCGCCGCCCGCCAGCGGGGCCACCAATGATAGCTTCACCTACACCGTCAGCGATGGACACTGCGGGACGGCCTTGGGAACGGCCACCGTGCAACTCCAGGCGGACAACCCACAGCCGTTGCATTTCGCCATTGGCAGAATGGGCGATGGGTCGCTCCAGTTGACCTTTGACGGGATTCCTGGTGAAACCTATCACCTCGAATACTCTGACAGCTTGTCGCCGCCGAATTGGCAGGTGTTGACCAACCAAACGGGAGACGGCTTTGGGGTACTCCAGTTTGGGGACTGGCCCGTGACCAATGCTCCGGGCCGGTTTTACCGCGCCGTCTGGCCGTAGCGCGTCTCTGCGACCTTCCTCCTGCGCTCCGCAGGCCACGAGGCTTTTACGCGGGAGAAATTTTTGCAACGTTTTGTTGAATTCTTCGCGGGTCTTTTTATCTTGTGCAAAGAGATTGAAACCGAAATGAGCCAGGCAGCCTCACTGACAGCAGCGCGGGATATCCAGGCGGCGCGCGCCCTTTACACGCGCGTGCAGAGAGCCTTGACCGCCTTCGTGGGCCGCACTCCTTCAGCGCCAGTCTGGGAAGGCAAAAAGACGGTCATTTATGGCGCGGGCGGTTTTGGGCGCGACGTGGCCAGGGCGCTGCTGCGACAAAATGTCACGGTTTTGGGCTTTCTGGATCGGAAGGGGTCGGGGCAGCCAGTCCTAGGCGATTTGCGGGCATATTCGCCTGGCTCGTTCGAAGCAAAACGCTGGCTGACAGAAAGACCTGTCGCACTCATCGGAACGCACAATCCGACCGTATCGGTGCGGGAGATCGCCAGGCTGTTGACTGCGTCTGGTTTTACGGAGGTGGTGACGCCGATGGAATGTTATCCGCACCTGCGGCGAGAACTGGGGTGGCGTTTTTGGCTCGGAACAAAGGAGGACTATGCTGACGCCGCCAGCCGCATTGACCAGGTGCGCGCGCTTTGGGCCGATGCGGAGAGCGAACGTTTGTTTCTCGAGACGTTGTTGTTTCGGCTCGAATTCGATCTGGAAGCGGTCACGACAATTTCGGGCGCATCATTCCAGTATGCCGATCCCACCGTGCCGCGCTGGAAAGTGCCAGTTCGCATGGTGGATGGAGGGGCGTTCACCGGCGACACGCTGCGCGGTCTGTTGCAACGCGGCTATCACTTCGAAGCGATCCACGCTTTCGAGCCGGATTTGGAGAATTTCAGCAGGCTCCGGGACACCGTGACGACGCTCCTGCCGGAGACAGAAATCTCACTTTGGCCCTGCGGAATCTGGTCCAAAACGGTCCGTCTGAAATTCTCCGAGGGCGGTGGGTCAGGCAGCAAGCTCTCCGAGGCCGGAGCGGTCCATGTGCCGGTGGTAGCCCTGGACGACGTTTTGCACGCTCAGCCGGTAAGCTTGATTAAACTGGATATCGAGGGAGCTGAAGCGGACGCCTTGCAAGGCGCCCGTCGGTTGATTGAAAAATATCGTCCCGGTCTGGCGATATGTCTTTATCATTTTCCTCATCACCTCTGGTCGATCCCCCTCTGGGTCGCAGAGCTAAACCTGGCGTACCGCTTCTATTATCGGGCGTACGAGCAGAGCACTTTTGAGACGGTTCTTTACGCCCTTCCCGAATGAGTCTTGGGCGTGGCGCGATTACAAACCTCCGCTTCGCGCGGCGGGAATTGGAGCAGCGTCGTCGCCATTCCGGCAACGAACGGCGGCAGCTTGCACAAAGTTCTTTCCCGTTGACATGCGCCTGAGCCGACCGCATATCACTGCGAGTGAAATTATGGCGTAGCGGCATTATTTGGTCTGTCCTCAGCTTTATCGGCGGGCTGGGGAATTATCTTTTTAGCGCCCTGATCGGCCACCGCCTCACGACCGAGGAGTTCGGTTTCACCAACAGCATGTTGGATTTCATCACTTTCCTCGGACTTCCGCTGCAAATGGTGAGCACGGCGTTGGTCCATTACATCGCCTATTTTCGCGGGAAAAACGATGACGCGCGCTTGCGGGGTCTGTTGGCCGGCTGCCAAAAATTCCTTTTAAAGGCCACCGTTGCGGGTTCCATCCTGGCCATCGTTCTGGCTGATCCTCTGGGCCGATTCTTCCATTTCCAACGCGGCAGCATGATGCTGGCGGTGTCGATTTGCGTGCTGGTGGGATTGTGGTCAGGCTTCGCCGTGGCGCTCTGCCAGGGCATGGCCTGGTTCAAGCGCCTGGCCGTCATCGGATTGGCCGCAGTCGGCCTGCGGCTGCTGTTTGGATGGTTTGTGCTCAGAAAGACTGACCCCGCTGAAATTGCCGTCTCGGCCACGACCGTCTCCCTCTTCGCCAATTTGGTCCTGCTCTACTGGTGGAAGGACATCTTCCAGCGCGACGCCGAGAAGATTTCCCCCTGGAACCGCGAATTTGTGAGTTTTTTGGTGATTACCGTCGCCACCGTGGGAGGAAGCTATTTCTTTACCACGGGAGACGGACTGGTGGCCAAACGTTACTTCACAGGCGGCGAGAATGGCGCCTATCAGGCCGCGGCGAGGTTGGGGCGGGCGATCCCCCAAACGGTCGGCCCGTTGCTCCTGGTGATGTTCACCTCGCGCTCCGGCAGCAAGGAGGGCGCGGCCATATCCGACCAGCGCATCCTCCTGGTTCTCTATGCTCTGGGCCTGGCTTGTGGCGCGGCTGGTCTGGTGCTCTTTCGCGGACTGTTTGTTAAATTCATTTTAAAGCCGTATAACCCGGCGGCTGCCGCCATGGTCATTCCGTATTCCATCACGATGGTGCTGATCGGCCTCAACCAGGCCATCGGCATGTGGAGCCTGGCCAACCGCTGGTTCAAAATGGCGAGTGTCTATGGAACTCTGGGGCTGATTTACTGGCTGACGTTGTTGTATGCGGGCAAGACGCCGGCGGCCCTTCTGCACACGATGCCCATTGCCGCCGCTGTGGCGTTCTGCGTCTTATGCGCCTCCTGGCTGCTCGCCCTGCGCCGGGAACCGGCCCCTGCCGGCTGATGTTTTTTCCCGCGTCGCCGTGAACACCCCCCTCGTTTCCATCTGCATCCTCACGTATAATCGGCCCGAGTATCTCCGCCGCGCCGTCGCATCGTGTCTGGCCCAAACCTATCCTCATTTCGAGGTCATTATCACCGACAACAGCACGAATGATGAATCGGCCAAGCTGGCCGCATCCTGGACCGACCTGCGCCTCCACTATTACAAAAACGAGGGCAACGTCGGCGCCGTGGCCAGCGGCAACCGCGCAGTGTCGCTGTGCCAGGGTAAATACATCAAATTCTTGATGGACGATGATTTGCTCAAGCCGCGCTGCCTGGAATTGATGACCCGGGCGCTGGAGGAAAATCCCACGGCGGCCATCTCCATGGCCCCGATGGATTTGATCGACGAATCCGACCGCCGCATTTTTCCGCGCTTCTACGTCTTTCGAACCATGCACTACCGCTATCGCTACCAACTGGGCGATGGCCTGATCGACCGCCGCCGCCTGCTGAAGGATTTTTTGACGCGCGATTATCCCTGCGTCGTTCCCAGCGGCATCATGTTCCGCGCGGAGGCCCTGCGCCGGGCCGGCCCCTTTTCCGCCGAGGCCGATTTTGCCGGCGACCTGGAGATGTGCATGAGGATCGCGCCAGAGTGGGATTTTTATTACATTGACCAAGTGCTCTCGTCCTGGCGCTTCATGCCGGTTTGCCATACCGCCAGCCTGCACCGAACCGGTTTGAAGATCAGTGTGTTCTACAACATCACCCGGCAGTGCCTGGCCAACAAGGCCGTCCAGGAGATCTTCCGCGATGATTGGAAAAGGGTCGTGCGCGACAGCTACTTTTTCTGTTCGTGCCGGGCGTTGCTCAACGGCCTGGCCGGACTGCGGGCGCGCAGCCCCAAATTGATTCTCAACACCATCAAAACCATCGCGCGCGAAGATCGCGACCCGGTCAATTGGCTGCGCCTGCCGCTGTTCGTCTTCGAGCAGATTTGGATTTCCATCTTTCCCGCCAAAATGCCGCCGCCGCGGGAATGAATCACCTGCCATGAACCTTGGCTTCTGGAATTTTTATCGCTTTTACAACGCCAACCGGATGTTCCAAGACAGCGCCTCCGCCTTGGGGGACGATTTGTCTTATCCTGTCGTGTACATGGCGCGCCAGTTGCGCGCCTTGGGCCACAAGGTCAACACGCTGGACATGGATGCGCTGGAGAATTTCGACGCGGCCGTGTTTCTCGATCATCCCACCGCGCTCAACGCCTACTACCGCAAATTGCGCCGCATGCCCGGGAAAAAGCTCTATCTTGTCCTGCTGGAAAATCCGGCCAACCGCCCGGACAACTACTGGCGTTGGAACCATCGCGCCTTTGAGAAGGTCTTTACGTGGAACCCGGCATGGGCCGATGGCAAGAAATACATCAAGTTTTGGCTGGCCCTCAGGCTTCCCGAAAATTTCACCATCAACCGCGCGGAAAAGACCCGCTTCTGCGTCAGCGTCGTCAGCCAGAAGTACAGCGGACATCCCAAGGAACTCTATTCCGAACGCGTGCGCGCCATCCGCTGGTTCGAGCGGGAGCACCCGGCGGACTTCGACCTTTTTGGCAGCGGTTGGGACCGCCTCTACTTCACCGGGAAACTCTCCCGTCTGAACCTTCTGCTGCAAAGGATTTACGCGAAATTTCCGGGCGCCTTCAAGACTCACCGCTTTCCCTCGCACCGCGGCGCGGTCAAAAGCAAAAACGCAGTCATGCGCGCCTACAAATTCGCCATCGCCTATGAGAACGCCGCCTTTCCCGGCTACGTCACGGAAAAGATTCTCGACGCCTTCTTCGCCGGGTGCGTGCCGGTTTACATCGGCGCGCCCGATGTCACGGACTATATCCCGGCTGAAACATTTATTGACAAGCGCCATTTCCGCGATTACGCCGAACTCTACCGGTTCCTGTCCGGCATGACGGAGAAGGAATATGCCGGGCGGCTGGCGGCCATCGAAGAATTCGTCCGCGGCGAGCGCATCAAGGTGTTCGGGCCGGAGCGCTTCACCAACCTCATCCTGCAACACATCGTCGAACCGAACACGAAACGCGCTTAAAATCCCGATTGGCTTTGGCGGGGTTTTGTGTATCCTTGTCACAAATGGCTATGAACGGAGACTCATCCGGCCCGACCCCAAAGGCGAAACGCGGCCAACTGCTGTTGTTACTCCTCCTTCTCGGAGGCACGCTGGCCGTGCTCTGCCATCAGGGTTTCCTCCCCTACAACGTCTTCTGGGCCAACGACTCCGCCTTGGGCGCGATGAAGGAAAGTTCGGCCCAACTCCCCGGCACCTTCACCGGTTATTGGGGTGATTTTTGGTGGATTGGCGGAGCCACGCCCTCCTCCTCCCCGTCTCTTTCCACGCTCTTCGCTACGGTTTTCTCTCCCGAACATTACCTGAAAGTCTATGCGCCGTTAACGATGCTGTTCCTGGGTTTCTGCGCCTGGTTTTTCTTCCGGCAATTGCGTTTTTCGGCGCTCGCCTCGGTCATCGCCGGGCTGGGCGCCGGCCTGAACATGCACTTCTTTTCCAATGCCTGTTGGGGCTTGGGCACCTGGAACGTGTGCTGCGGCATGGTCTTTGTCGCCTTGGGCATCCTGGTCAGCCCGCACGTGCGGCCGCTTTGGATCAAAGGCGCCCTGGCCGGTTTATCCGTCGGCATGGTCGTGATGGAAGGGTTCGACGTCGGCGCCATTCTCAGCGTGTATGTCGGCCTCTTTCTGGCCTTCTTCTACCTGAGCACCGAATCCAATCCCGCCACCGGCATTCTCAAAGCGCTTGGGGTTGGAGCGTTGGTCGTGTTTTTCTCCGTCTTCATTTCCGCCAGCACGCTCTACACCCTGGTCGGCACTCAAATCTCTGGCACGGCCGGCGTCGGACAAAGCGAGCGGGACAAGCAAGCGCACTGGGAGTTCACCACGCAATGGAGCATTCCGAAGCTGGAAACGTTGCGCGTCTTCATTCCGGGCCTTTTCGGCTATCGCTTGCAGGAGTTTACGACCTCGACCAACAAGGCCGGGTCCTATTGGGGCAAGGTCGCCGAAGACCCGCGCATTGAAGAGTTGGAAAGCGGCAACCCGAAGACTCGCGTCAACGCCGCCATCTTCCTGGGCATGCCCCAGCAAATCCAGGACATCATGGCGGGCAACGACCTCAAGGCGCGCGACTCGATCCTCGACCAGCTCAAGGGCCGCCTCCAACGCCGCCACACCGGCTCCGGCGAATTCGCCGGCGTGCTGGTTTGTTTGCTCGCCGTCTTCGGTCTGGCCAGCGCAGGCCGGAGGGCCGGCTCGCCCTATTCCAGGGACGAGCGCCGGATCGTGTGGTTTTGGGCTGGCGCGGCGCTCTTTTCGCTCCTCGCCGCCTGGGGGCAACACGGCTTTGTCTATCGTTTCGTTTATGCTCTGCCCTTTTTCGCCAATATCCGCAGCCCGATGAAGTTCATGCACCCGCTGAACATCAGCCTGATCATCTTGTGCGGCTTTGGCCTGGAAGCGCTTTACCGCGGCTATCTCCAGCCTGCCGTCAGCCGCTCCGAGTCTCTGCCCCGCCGGTTGTCGAGCTGGTGGAAAAAGGTGGCCGGCTTTGACAAATTTTGGACCATTGGCACGGTCGCGTTTTTGATCTTCTCAGTGGCCGCCTATTTTATCTTGGCCGCCTCGAAGCCCGACCTCATCACCTATCTCGAACACAACGGCTTTGACTCCACTTTGGCGCCGCAGATGGCCGGCTTCTGCGTTGGCGAGGTGGCGTTGTTTATCGTCTATTTCGCCCTCTCCGCCTGGACCATCATCTGCGTCCTCAGCGGCGCCTGGGCGGGCAGGAAGGCCGTTTGGGCCTGGATCTTTTTCAGCGCCATTATGATCTGCGACCTCTCCCGCGCCGACCTTCCCTGGATCCGTTATTTTAACTACCAGCAAAAATACAGCATGAATCCGGTGGTGGACCTTCTTCGTCACGAGCCTTGGGAACATCGCGTCGTCTCCCGCCTTTCCCCCATGGGACCCTACGACATCGCGCCGGACGGCAATTTTGGCGCGCTCTGCCATTGGTGGCTGGAGAATGATTACCCGTGGAACGACATCCAATCCCTCGAAATCGACCAGGCCCCGCGCATGCCGGTGCTGGACAGCAGTTACATCGGCAACTTCGTCGTGCGCTCCGGCGACAATCTGACACCGGCCGCGCGCCTCTGGCAGTTGACCAACACCCGCTATATCTTCGCCGACGCCCGGCTGGAACCCGCGCTCAACCAATTGGCCGAACCGAAAGACAGCTTCCGCACTCTCATGCGCATGGACATGGTCAACAAACCGGGTATTGAGCTGCCCGAGGATGCCGGCGATATGACCGTCCAAACCAACAGCAACGGGGCCATCGCGCTCATTGAATTCACCCGCGCCCTGCCGCGAACCAAGCTCTATTCCAATTGGCGCGTGATGGACGACCCGGCCACGTTGCAGACTCTTGCCGCGCGGGTGTTTGATCCGGAAAAGACGGTTCTAGTCGCCAAAGACACGCCGCTCGCGCACACCCCGGTCAACCCGGAGGCCGATCCCGGGGCGGTCAAGATCGCCCACTATCAGGCCAAAGACTTGGTCCTGCAGGCCAACGCTAAAACGCCCGCGGTGCTCCTGCTCAACGACCGGACCGGCGACGGCTGGAGCGTCTCGGTGGATCAAAAGCCGGCGGCGCTTCTGCGCTGCAATTATATCATGCGCGGCGTCTTTGTGCCGCCCGGCCAGCACACGGTGGAATTCCGCTTTCAGGCGCCGCTGAAGTTCCTCTACATCAGCGTGACCGCCTTCGCCCTTGGCCTCCTGCTGGGCGGCTACGTCATTTACATGCACTTCTGGGGCGAACCGGAACCCCCCGTCAAACCGCCGGGAAAACAGACTCCGCCCACTCCCAAGAAGGCGCCGTGAGCAGACGGCTTAAGCCGCAGCTTTGCCCTTGCCGCGCGACCGGAGGCGCTGCACCTGCTCCGCGCACACGCGGGGCAGCCGGCCCTTGGAGGGAACGTTCTGCTCCAGGATATAGCTGGGCGATTGGTGCAGCCGGCGGCGGTACTTGAGTTTGCGCCGCATGCGCTCCCGCGCCGCGACAGTATGTCTCAGACAGTAAACGCCGAGGGCAGGCTCGCCGCACGTCAGGCACAGGCCGCGCGCCTTCTTCCGCGCCATGTGGATTTGCTGGCGGGACATCGGAGTGCCGTCCGCTTTGAGCATTCCCGTAAATTGGTCGCGAATCTTTTTTCGGCTCCAACTCTTGCGTTTCTTGCGTAGTTTCATAGTCAGGCTCCGCTCGAATTTTTGTTTCAATATACGCGATTCTCCCGAAAAGCGCGAGGGCCAGAGTCAATTATTTTCATAAAAGTGTCAAGAAAATGCCGAAATCAGGGAAACCCCTGCTCTCCGTCGCTTCCTCCCCCCGTGGCGGCGGCCCTTTTCACGTCGCCGGGATGAACCGCTGCAGGATCAGCGCCAGCACAAACCAAAGCGCAAACAGCCCGTTCCACGGTTCGCCGGCGCCGGCCACCGCCAGCAAATCCACCAGCACGATGCCCGCCAGCAGGCGCGACACGGTGTAGCCGACGTTGGCGCCGGCCCGGTCCAGGCTGCGGCTCAATGCCCAGCACGACCACACCGCCAGCACCAATGAGAATGCCGCCGCCGCCATCCACGAGGGGCCGTCATCGATCAATGCCGCCATCAGAACCGGCGCCGCCAGCAGCAGGCCCGGCCAGAATTGGATCCGCGCCCGGCTGCTCTCCTTGCGCGCCAGGCAACTCAAACCGACGATGTAGGCCCCCAGCGCCAACCCCTTCCAAATCGCCTCCCCAGTCACGCCCCGCGCCCCTGCCGATGCCGCCACCAGATAAAGCAGAAGCCGGCAGGCGCCCATCAACACCGGCGCGACCGGGAGGATTTTGTGCGCGGCGTTGTAAAACAAAATGCACGCGCACAACGCCAGCGTCAATGAGATCGTCGTCCCGCCCAGCCACGACACGCCGGCCAGGCCCAGCGCCAGCCAGGCAAAGCCCCATTGCCACACTTCGCGCTGGCTGACGGCCCCGGCCGGAATCGGCCGGGTGCGCCGGTTGTTCCGGTCGAATTCCGCGTCAAACGCGTCGTTCAAAAACATGCCGCCGGTGTAAAGAAAACTGGCGGAGATCGAGACACACGCCAGCGTGGCCCGACTTCCACCCCCGCCCAGGCACCACCCCGCCAGGCAATTCGACCAGATGGTGGGAAGATTTGAGACCCGTCCCAGGACCAGGAGGGTGCGCAACTTTGATGGACGCTCCAGCAGATTCAACGTTTGGACCGGAAGTGTAGGGTCTGGCCGCCCAATCGCCAATCTTTAACCATCCAGGGGGCTCATATCACTTTCTTGCGTCCGGCGTGAAATCCGATTTCCGGTTGTGCCGGGATAGGCGGCGGAGCCAGAAGCGGCCGCAGTTTTTGATAGATGTCACGCAAAGCCATATCGTGAGTCAGGAGAGATTTGTCAATTTCCGCCAACCGCTTCAGGATAGCGGCATTTGCCAGGAGGCCTTCGCGCATTCTCACGAATGCGCGAATAAGGTAAACGCTCATCGTAATCGCGCGCGGGCTGTTAAGGATATTAGCGGCCATCAGGGCGCCATGCTCGGTGAAGGCATACGGAAGGTATTTTCGATGCTGGCCTCGGCCGGGCTTTAAGATCGCAAATTGCGATCTTAAAGATTCGACTTTCGCCCATTCCTCTTTCGTGAGTCGGAACATGAAATCTTCGGGAAAGCGGAAAAGGTTTCTCCTTACTGCCTCGTTGAAGCGAAAGGTTGGCGTCCCATATATGGCTGCCAGATCAGCGTCGAGAATCACTTTCTGCTCGCGCAACGTTACGATGATTCTATCAATCTCCGGCAGGAGTACGGCTGCGGCGGTTTTCTTCATGGCTGAATTGGCTGGGCGATGCAATCCTGCGGCGGACGCGCTTTGGAGAATTCAATCAAGTCCAGCGCCTTCAGTTCTTTCTTGGAGAGATGGCGTCGAGTTTTGCGACGCAACTTGCGCCGCGGCTCCAACCGCTTCCAAAGTCGTTCATCAGCATTGAATTGGTCAATTTGTCTCTGTGTCGGCCTCTGCTCTGGAGGCAGATTAGGGTATGAATTCATGGGTCTTTCACAACCAGCCACGTACCGGATCATGCGGTCACCGCGTAATCCACGCCGCGCGGATTTTCGACGCGCCGGGAGGCGTTCAGCACTTCCAACCCGACCACATTGCCCTCCTTGTCGTAGTCGAGAATGATGCCGGGCTTGTCCTCGTCGCTCTCTTCGATCGGCGCGTCGCGGAACAGAATCCGCAGCACGTCCACTTCCGGGTCGTAGGTCACTTTCATGTTGTCACTTTCCAGTATTTGCTGATTTTGCCCGTTCGATAAACCGTCACCACTTTTGGCGGCGTCGCCGTCTCATTCACCATCCCACGGAAGCTCCCGGAAATGTTTTGATTGACTCATGAACCGCGCCGGGTTCCGGTAAATCACCTCGTCCACCGCCTCCGCGCTGTGCCCGCGCCGACGCAGTTCCAGCGCCGCCCGCGGCACGGCCAGCGGCACGCTCACTCCCCAGTCGCATGCGCTGTTCATCCACAATCGCTCCCGCCCATACAACTCGAACATGTCCGCCGCCCGCGCCGCCGTACATTTGGACTCCGGGTAAAGCGTCATCCCCGCCCAATAACCGGCCTCCAGCACCGCCTGGATGGTGTGCTCCTCGACGTGATCGATCAGGACCCGCTCCGGTTGGAGGCGCCCGTCGGCCCGCAAGGCGTCCATTATCAGACGCGTCCCCTTGAGCTTGTCCTCCAGGTGGGGCGTGTGGATAAGAATCAATTGCTGGCGGCGCGCCGCCAAATCGACGTGCTTCTCGAATACGGCCAGTTCGTTGCGGCTGTTCTTATTCAATCCGATCTCGCCAATCCCCAGGACGGTGGGGCGATCCAGGAATTCCGGGATGATCCGGAGAACTTCCCCAGCCAGCGCCAGGTCCTCGGCTTCCTTCGGATTGAGGCAAATCCAGCAATAGTGGGCCAGCCCATGCCGCGCCGCCCGTTGCGGCTCAAACTCCGTCAATTGCCGGAAGTAATCGTAAAATCCCTCCGCCGAACTGCGGTCGAAGCCCGCCCAAAACGCCGGCTCGCACACCGCCTCGCAACCCGCCGTCGCCATCGCCTGATAATCGTCGGTCGTGCGGCTGACCATGTGGGCGTGAGGCTCAATGTAACGCATGGAAGGGGGAGTTTGGCAATTTCGGGCCGGGCCAGGCCCCGCTGGCGGCCTTGGTGGTGGCCGCCGCCAACGGTTCCAAAGTCGGGTCGCTCAACGCGAGCAAAACGCGTTTGGCGCGATCGGGGCGGCTGCTCTCAAGCTCTTGCAGCGCCTTGCGAAAGGCCGCCAGCCGAAAATCATCCGCCCCCTCCGCCCGCTCCACCCGGTCGAGGAACGCCGCCAGATCGATCAGCTTCGACCGCGCCTCCATGAAATAAAGTTCCAGAACCTGCTCGCGGGTCATTGGCATAGCGGCTCCATCTTCAACCACTCCCGCCGGCGGAACAAGCTCCTTTTCCAACGGGAATGGATATTCCCCGTCCTCCAGCGCAAATCGGCGTTGACAGCAGGCCGTTTCGCGTCTAGCAATTTGCCTATGACATCCGCCCGGACTCCTGTTTCCCGCCGCCAATTCCTCAAAAACACCGCCCTGGCCGCCGGCGCCGGTTTGGCCGCGCCGTGGCTTTCCTCGTGCAGCCCGCCCCGAAAAATGGCCGCGGTCAAAATCGCCCGCGGCCCGTTTCAACCGACCTGGGAATCGCTCGCGCAAAATTACCAGTGCCCCGCCTGGTTTCAGGACGCCAAATTCGGCATCTGGGCGCACTGGTCGGCGCAATGTGTGCCCGAACAGGGCGATTGGTATGCGCGCCAGATGTACATCCAGGGCCACAGCGATTACGAACACCACCTCAAAACCTACGGGCATCCCTCCAAAGCCGGTTTCATGGAAATTGACCATCTGTGGAAAGCGGAAAACTGGCAGCCCGATAAACTGCTCGACCTCTACGTCCGTGCCGGGGCCAAATACTTCGTCGCTCTCGCCAACCACCATGACAACTTCGACAATTACAAATCGCGCCATCACGCCTGGAATTCCGTCAACGTCGGACCGAAAAAGGACCTCATCGGCATCTGGGCCAAAGAGGCGCGCGCCCGCGGCCTGCGTTTTGGCGTGACCAACCATTCAGCCCACGCCTGGCATTGGTTCCAATCCGCCTACGCCTACGACGCCGAAGGCCCCCTGGCGGGCGTGCGTTACGACGGCTTTAACCTCACCAAAGCCGACGGCCGCGGCCAGTGGTGGGATGGCCTCGACCCGCAGGAACTCTACACCGGGCCGAACGTCGTCATGCCCGACGGCCTGACCAGCGTCAAAGCCCTCCACGAGTGGTTCGATCACTCCAACCCCTGGACGGAGGCTGTGCCGCCGCACAACCCCCAATTCACCCGCACCTGGTTCCTCCGCTGCCAGGACCTGGTGGACAAATATCGTCCCGACCTCCTTTACTTTGACGACACCGAACTGCCCCTCGGCCAGGCCGGCCTCGACATCGCCGCCCACTATTACAACGCCAGCCTCAAATGGCACGGCGGAGACATGCAAGTCGTGCTCAACGGAAAAAACCTCGCCTACGAGCACCGCCGCGCCCTCGTCGAAGATTACGAGCGCGGTTTCGCCGACGACATCAAGCCGCAGCCCTGGCAGACCGACACCTGCATCGGTTCGTGGCATTATCAAAAGGACATCCATTACAAATCCGTTGCGCAAGTCGCGCGCATGCTCACCGACATCGTGAGCAAAAACGGCAATTTGCTCCTGAACATCCCCGTGCGCGGCGACGGCACGATTGACGACCGGGAAATGGCGTTCCTCGACGGCCTGACCAAATGGATGGACGCGAACGGCGAGGGCCTTTTCGGCAGCCGCCCGTGGAAGGTCTTCGGCGAAGGCCCGTCCAAAGTGCAAGGCGGCATGTTCAACGAAAACAAAGTCGAATTCGGCGCGCAAGACATCCGGTTCACGTCCAAAGGCGCCACCCTTTACGCCTACTTCCTCGGCTGGCCGTCCGACGGCAAGCTGACCATCGAGTCCTTCGCCGCCGGCGCCCCGGACAAACCCGCACTGCTGGAAAAACCGGTCGGGCAGCTCACCCTGCTCGGTTCCGCGGAGCCGGTCGAATGGACGCGGGACACGGCCGGCCTGCACGTCACGCTGCCCGCCACGAAACCAGGCAACGATGTGTTTGCGCTCAAGGTCGTATAAAACCGCGGCCAGCTTCAGGCATCCGTTCGTACTCTTAACCTTACTAATCGCAACCTGAATGCGTTCCCCGGCTCGGAATCACACCGCCATGCCAAGGAGGAACTCGATGTTGCTGCCCGTCTTTTTCAGTTTGCCCAGGAGCAATTCCATCGCCTCGACCGGCGGCACGCCGGTCAGGGCGCGGCGGAGGATGACGACCTTGTTGTATTCGTCGGGATGATAGAGCAACTCTTCCTTGCGCGTGCCGGAAAGTTCGATGTTGATCGACGGAAAGATGCGCCGGTCCACCAGGTGGCGGTCCAGATTGACTTCCATGTTGCCGGTGCCTTTGAACTCCTCGAAGATCACTTCGTCCATGCGCGAGCCGGTATCGACCAGCGCGGTGGCGATGATGGTCAGCGAGCCGCCCTCCTCGATGTTGCGCGCCGCGCCAAAGAACCGCTTGGGCTTGTGCAGGGCGTTGGCATCGACGCCGCCGGAGAGAATCTTGCCCGAATGCGGCTGGATGGTGTTGTAGGCGCGGGCCAGGCGGGTGATGGAGTCGAGCAAAATCACTGCGTCCCGCTTGTGCTCGATCATGCGCTTGGCCTTTTC
Organism: Verrucomicrobiota bacterium; assembly: GCA_049510745.1. GTDB lineage: Bacteria > Verrucomicrobiota > Verrucomicrobiia > Limisphaerales > Palsa-1400 > PLGF01. The sequence continues at coordinate 14,657 of JBEKYR010000001.1, forward strand.
GATCACCATCTCGGCCACTTGCACGTGCCGTTCCGGCGGCTCGTCAAAGGTCGAGCTGATGACTTCGGCGCCGCGACAGGTGCGTTCCATGTCGGTCACTTCCTCGGGCCGTTCGTCGATCAGGAGGATGAAGAGGTAGGCTTCGGGGTTGTTCTTGAGGATGGCGTTGGCCAGCTTTTGCATCAGGACGGTCTTGCCGGTGCGCGGGGGGGCCACGATCAGCCCGCGGGTGCCTTTGCCAATGGGACAGACCAGGTCCAGGACGCGGGTGGACAATTCTTCCGGATTGGTTTCCAGCAAATACCGCTTGGTGGGAAACAAGGGCGTGAGGTTGTCGAAATGCGTTTTGTCCTTCGCTTTGTCGGGGTCTTCGGTATCGACCCCCTCCACTTTGAGCAGGGCGAAAAAGCGTTCCTTGTCCTTGGGGGGACGAATCTGGCCGGCGATCAAATTGCCGGTTTGCAGGTCAAAGCGGCGGATTTGCGAGGGAGAAACGTAAATGTCTTCCGGGCAGGGGAGGTAATTGAAGCTGCGCGAGCGGAGGAAGCCGAAGCCTTCGGGCAAAATCTCCAGGACGCCTTCGGAGAAGAGGACGCCGGCGCGTTCGGCGTTTTTCTGGAGGATCTGGAAGATTAACTCGTGCTTGCGCATGGTGCCGAAGTTTTCGATTCCCATCCCGCGCGCCCGCTGGTTCAACTCCGGCATGGCCATGGCCTGAAGGGCGGCAATATTGACGGTGGCGCCGGCGGGGGCGGAGGCAAGGCGGGCCGGCTCGGCTTCCTCGCGCGTCTCGACGGCGCGGGTGGGCGGTTCCAACTGCATTTCGGCGGGCGAAGGGGGGGCTTGGGGCGCGGGCTGGGCTGCGGGGGGAGGTTCGATCGCTTCCGGCGGGGGTCCGTCGGATTTGGGTGGCGCCAGATGCCGGGCGCTCTTGCGGGCGGCTTTTTTGACGGCGGCTTTGGGCATAGGCAAAATGTAATGTCAAATTCGAGGATTGGGCAGGACCCATTAGTCTAACCAATTGGATGCGGGAGATTTGAAACCGTTCAAATCGGCGGCCAATTGGGGGAAATACCCAAAGTCGTTGTTAATAGGGCAAGGGGTACCTTGCCGTCAGTTCATGGACACGTTCTCTCACTTGGTGGGCCGTGTCAAGATTCTTAATATCCAGCAAAACCTCGCTGATCATGTCCGCCACGGCGGCCATTTCCGCCTCCTTCATCCCGCGGCTGGTCACAGCCGGCGTGCCCAGGCGGATGCCGCTGGCCTGGAACGGGGAGCGGGTTTCAAAGGGGATGGTGTTTTTATTGACTGTTATGGCGGCTTCATCCAGGGCCGCCTGGCACTCTTTGCCGGTCAGGCCGCGCGCGCCCACATCGACCAGCATCAGGTGATTGTCCGTCCCGCCGCTGACCAGGCGGAAACGGTTGCGGATCATCCCTTCGGCCAAGGCTTTGGCATTGAGCAGGATTTGCTGCTGGTAGGTCTTGAATTCCGGTTGCAGGGCTTCCTGGAAACAGACGGCTTTGGCGGCGATGACATGCATGAGCGGCCCGCCTTGAATGCCCGGAAAAGTCTGGGAATCAATCTCCTTGGCGTGCTTTTCCCGGCACAGGATCAAACCGCCCCGCGGCCCCCGCAACGTCTTGTGCGTCGTCGTGGTCACGAAATCCGCGTGCGCCATCGGGCTGGGATGCAGTCCGGCGGCGACCAACCCCGCGATATGCGCGATGTCGGCCAGCAAATAAGCCCCGACTGACCGGGCGATTTCCCCCATCCGCTGGAAGTCGATGATCCGCGGATAGGCGCTGGCGCCGACGGTGATCATGCGGGGGCGGTGTTCCTCGGCCAATTTCTGCAACTGATCGTAATCGATGGTTTCGTCCTCGCGCCGCACGCCGTAGTGGGTGATCTCGAAGAAGCGGCCCGAGAAATTGGCCTTGTTCCCATGCGTCAGGTGGCCCCCGTGGGTCAGGTCCATCGTCAGCATCTTGTCGCCAGGCTTGAGGACGGAGAAATAAACGGCCATGTTGGCCTGGCTGCCGGAGTGGGGCTGCACGTTGGCGTGCTCGGCGCCGAAGATGCGCTTGGCCCGGTCGATGGCCAGGCGCTCGACGGTATCGACACACTCGCAGCCGCCGTACCAGCGTTTGCCGGGGTAGCCTTCGGCGTATTTGTTGGTCAGCACCGAGCCTTGGGCCTCCATGACGGCGGGGCTGACGAAGTTTTCGCTGGCAATCAACTCGATGTTATCCTGCTGGCGCTGGCGCTCCAGGAAGACCGCGTTGGCCACGTCGGGATCCACGGTTTTGAGCCGCAGGGAGAGGGGAGTGGTGGAAGGTTCCATTTTAATAATGCGTCGTTCATGGCGGCCGCCTTCAAACTGGGCGGCGAGAAAGGCATCGAGGATTTTTTTGGCGCGTTCCGGCGGAACGATGCTGGCGCCCAGGCAGAGGACATTGGCGTTGTTGTGCTGCCGGGCCAGCGTGGCCATCTGCTCGTCCAGAGCCAGCGCGGCGCGAACCCCCGGGACCTTATTGGCCGCCATGCTCATCCCGATGCCCGTCGCGCAGATCAAAACGCCCAATTCGCTCCGCCCGGCCGCGACGGCTTCCGCCACCGCCCGCGCGTAATCAGGGTAATCGCTGACTTCGGACGAGCCGGCTCCCAGGTCGGTCAGCGGGGTGTTGGCGCTTTGCAAATAATCCTTGAGCGCTTCCTTGAGCTGGAACCCGGCGTGGTCGCAACCCAGGGCGACGCGGCTGCGGACGGCGGCTGCCGGGGCGCCCTGGCCCGCGGAGGTTTGCTCGATGAAACTGAGCATGGAGAAGATGCCCTGTTCGATCTGGTCCCGGCAATAGGCGTAGGTTTCGTAGGAGCCGCCGATGGGGTCGCTGATGTCCTTCTCGAATTCATCCAGGGTCTCGTCAAATTCGCGCAGCAGAAAGCTCTTTTCCGCCGCCTGCGGAAAGAGGAGGTTGACCGAATCGACGTGGCTGTGGGTCATCCCGAAAATGTAGTCGGCCTGATCGATCAGTTCCGAGGTCAGCATGCGGCTGCGCTGCTGGGAGATATCGATGCCCAATTCCTGGAGCGCGCGCACGGCGTGCGGGCTGGGCGCCTGGCCTTCCAGCGCGCCGACCCCCGCCGAGAGCACGCGGCAATCCGTCCGCCCCTGGGTGGCGTGGCGAAAAAGCCCCTCGGCCATCGGGCTGCGACAAATGTTGCCCGTGCAAACAAACAAAACGGTTTTCATTCCTGCGACAAAGCGGCTCAACTTGCGGTCAGCAGCCACAATCGTCAACCGCGAAAACGCAATGCCCCAATCTAGGCGCGCCCGCCGGTTTTTGGCAACTTTATTGTGTTGTCAACGTGCCGCAATTGGGGTTTGACAGCGGCGCGGGGCAACCCTACTTTGTGGAGGCAAGAAAGATTATGGCTGAAAATATTCCCACATCGCCCGGTGGCGCTCTGCCGCCCAAACCGGCTGAGGCCTCCAAGGTCCAGCCCAAGAAGGAAACCGTTCGCATCAATCTGCCGCCCAAACCAACGTCGGCGCCGACGATTAAGCTGCCGACGCTGGCTCCGGGCGCTCCGCCGCCCGGGGCCGCGACCAGCGCCGCTCCCGTTGCGGCCTCGGCCGCCGCGGCGTCAAAGGCCCCGCCTCCGCCGCTGCCGACGCCAACTGGCAGCACCACGCGCGTCTCGGCGCCGGCCAAACCGGCCACGGCGGCGCCCGCCACCGCGCCGGCGCCCCCCCGTCCCATGGCGATGCCCGCCGGTTACGGCTTGACGGGATTGGACAAGGGGCTGGCCGTAGCGGCCGCCGTCTTTGGATTGGCGGCGCTGGGAGTGGTGCTTTATTTGGCGTTCTTCCTCAAGGACACGGTCCCCGGCTGATCGGCAATTTGAACTATGATTGCATCCAACATTCTGAAACTGACGCAGGCGAATTTTGCCGAGCAAGTGCTCGGTGTTCCCGGCCCCGTGGTGGTCGATTTTTGGGCCGAGTGGTGCGGGCCGTGCAAAATGATGGCGCCGCTTCTGGATGAATTGGGCAGCGAATACGATGGCCGCGTGCGCATCGGCAAGGTCAACATCGATGAAGAACAGGGTTTGGCGACGGAATACGGCGTCCGCGCCATCCCGACGTTGCTTTTCTTCAAGTCCGGGGAAGTGGCCGGCCAGATTGTGGGCCTGTGCTCGAAGCGGGACTTGAAGGCGAATATCGACCGGTTGCTCGGCCCGTAGCCGACATACCCTCGCGCTGGGATCAGCCGGGCGCGGCTTGCCATGCCACTGATCATCACACCCGGCCAGTTGGAACGCCGCGCCGAGTTGTATCATCAGCTCGGTATCCTCATCGCCGCCGGCATGACCATTCACCAGGGTCTGGAGCAGCTCAAACTCCATCCGCCCTCCCGCGCCCTCCAACCCGCCATTGCCCGCTGGCTCGATCATCTGGCCGACGGTTGCACTGTGACCGAGGCGGTCGGGCGCCTGGGCCGGTGGATGCCTTCGTTTGACCTGGCGCTGGTCGAGGCGGGCGAACGGAGCGGACGCCTGGATGCCTGCTTCAAATTGCTGGCCCTCTATTATCAGGAACGGGCGCGGATGGCCCGGCAGGTGATTTCGGACCTGCTCTACCCGCTGTTCGTCTTTCATTTTGCCATCGTGCTCTTTCCCTTCGTTAAATTGGTGCAGACGGGGAATTTTTTCATGTTTGTGGCGACGATTCTCGCTGTGCTGGTTCCGCTTTATGGGGCCGTTTTCTTTCTCATTTTCGCCTGCCAGGGCCGGCACGGCGAAGGCTGGCGCGCAGCCCTCGAAAGGCTTTTGCATCCGATCCCCCTTTTGGGCACGGCACGGCGGTATCTGGCTCTGGCGCGGCTGGCGGCGGCGTTGGAGGCGTTGCTCAACGCGGGTGTCGGCATCATAGGGGCGTGGGAACTGGCCGCGACGGCCAGCGGCTCCCCGGCCCTCCGGCGCGTGGTGCAAAGCTGGAAAGTTCCGCTGGAGCAGGGTTCGACGCCCTCGGAATTGGTTTCCAGCGCCGATGAGTTTCCGGACGTTTTCCGCAACCTCTATCACACCGGGGAAATCAGCGGGACGCTGGACGAAACGCTCAAGCGCCTGCACACCTTCTACCAGGAGGAAGGCAACCGCAAGATGCGCCTGGTGGCCCAATGGACGCCGCGCCTGGTTTATTTTCTCATCGTTTTTTACGTCGGCTGGCGGATTATTTGCTTCTACCTCGCTTATTTTCAAGGACTCAACAACATCATGGACATGAAATGACCATCGCGGAAATCCTCGCCAGCGAAGAACTGCGCCGGCACGAATTTCCCGTGGCGGCGGAGAAGGCCTTTCTGGCCCATGCCGCCGTTTGCGCCCTGCCGCGGCGCGTGGCCGAGGCGATGCGCGATCACGCCGCGCGCGGCACGCTGGATGACCAGGAGGAAACAGTCCCGGCGTCCCGCTTCCGCCAGGCGCGCCAGTTGGCGGCCCGCCTGCTTCAGGCCAAACCGGAGGAAATCGCGTTCGTCGGCCCGACTTCGCTCGCGTTGAGCTTTGTCGCCCGCGGCCTGCCGTGGCGCAAAGGCGACAACGTCCTGGTCTATTTCGACGATTACCCGTCGAATGTTTATCCGTGGATGGCGCTGGCGGAAAAGGGAGTCGAAGTGCGCCTGCTCAACACCCGCGTTTATGGCCGCATCCGGCCCATTGACGTGACCGGGCAGGTCGATGAGCAGACCCGCCTGGTGGCGCTGGCTTCGAACCATTTTGTGGCCGGCTGGCGCCTGGAACTCGACGCCATCGGCCAGGCGCTGCACAAGCGGAACATTCTTTTTTGCGTGGATGGCATTCAAACCGTGGGCGCGTTTCCGACCAGCGTCGAGCACGTTGATTTCCTGGCGGCGGACGCGCACAAATGGCTGCTCGGCCCGTGCGGGGCGGGGATTTTTTTTGTGAGGCAATCGGCGCAGGAAAAATTGCGGCCCATCGTCCAGGGCTGGCACAACGTGCGTTGTCCGGACTTTGTCGCACAGGAACAATTGGTGTATCAGACCGACGCGCGGCGTTACGAGGCGGGCACGGCGAACCTGGCCGGGCTGGCCGGGCTGGCCGCCGCGATGGAGCTGCTGTTGGAAGCCGGGGTGGCGAACATCGCGGCGGAATTGCTCCGCAAGCGGGCCTGGCTGCTGCCGGCCCTGCAAGAGAAGGGCTTCACCGTGCTTCAGGCGGACGCGCCCGCGCCGAACGCCAGCGCGATCCTGAGCTTTTTCCGGCCGGGCGCGGACATGGCCGGGCTGCATGAGAAACTGATGGCGGCGCGGGTCCACACGTCGTTGCGGGTGGACCGCAAGGGTCAACACTATATTCGCGTCTCCCCGCACTTCTACAATACGGACGCGGAGCTGCGCTGTCTTGTGGACAATCTTTAGCCCCGCGCCGGGGCGTTTGGCAGCGCAGTATATGTGTTCTTTTTTGAAAAGTGCGAAACAATGCAAAAGACGCCAAGACGCCAAAAGAAGCTGAGAACATCTTGCGCCTTCGCCGAGCCGTCCGAGGGTGGTTCTTGCCGGGTGGTCGCCTCGGCGAGGCGGCCCTACCATTCCCAGGCCCGCCGTCACTGAGAAGCTGTGAAAAAATTGGCGTAAAGCCCCAAACGGCAACATGCGCCCCTTGGCAATCAACGATTTGCAAAAGCGAATTTTGGCAATTTTCAATTTTTTCACAGCTTCTGAGGCATTACCATTTTCTTTGCAGGGACGAATAGGATCAAAAGGACGGACGCGAAGGCGCACGGACGGACATGCGCGCTTATACAAAAACGGCGGGAAGCGGTGTCTATTTCAGTGGCGCCATTGTGAAACTGCCTGATTCATCATCGTCCGCCGGAAGGAAGGTCGTGGTTGCCACCGTGCTGGTGGCGGTGGTCTTGGTGCTGGGCGTTGTGCTGCCGTCCCGCTTCCTGAGCCTTGGAACAGCGCCGCCGGCGACGGCCCCGGCTGGCCCCACCCGATACCCCGCGCCGCCCGGCACGGCTGCTCTGGCCCGACTGCGGGCGCACGCGGGGCGGAAGTTGACGGCCGAGCAGGTTGTGGCCACGAAGCTCACGCGGTTTGCCAAAAAACATCGCGCACTCGTCCACAGGATCGCCGATCATTATCACCTGGCGGTGCCTTCGGACGTGGACCGGTTCTTCGCCGCGGTTGAAGCCGGCAACTGGGAAGAGGCCGAGAGGATTTATAAGACTTTGCGCGACGGCGAATACAACGGGAGTCCGCGCTCTGCGGACCTGCGGAAGTTCTGGCGGCCCATCCTGGAGGCCTACGGCGCGGCCGAAGAAGTCCATTCGTGGCCTGCGCAACAACTGCTGGATTACGGCAATTCCGTTCTTGGCTCTCTCCGGCCCGGCATGGTGTACGTCGGCGGCACCGATCCGGGATGCTTCATCCCGACCATGCTTAACGAAACCACCGACGGCGAACAGCACATCGTTTTCACCCAAAACGCCCTCGCCGACAGTTCGTACATCGATTACGTGAACTTCCTTTACGGCGACCAGGTCAACATCCTGACGGCGGACGACAACAAAAGCGCCTTCGACCAGTATTCCGCCGACGCGAAAAAACGCCTCGAACACGACCAGCAATTTCCGGACGAACCGAAACAGATTTTGCCGGGCGAGGACCTCCAGATGGTCAACGGCTCGCTCATCATCCACGGCGTCACCGCCGTCATGGCGATCAACGAGGTTCTTCTGCAGGATTTTCTGCAAAAGAACCCGGACCTTTCGGTGGCAATGGAAGAATCCTACCCCCTCAAATCCACTTACGCCGGCGCGGCTCCGCTGGGTCCGATCATGGAACTGGGCGCCAACGACGGGGCCAGCGCCATCACCGCCGACACCGCCGCGCAGACCGCCGGCTACTGGGACTCCGCCGCGCAAAACCTGCTGTCCAATCCCGAGGCGGCCGCCTCCGACACGGTGCTGAAAACGTACTCCCACGAAGCGGTGGCCGCGGGGAATCTTCTTGCCAATAATAATTATTCGGACGCCGCCGAACAGACCTATCAAACCGCGCTCGACCTTTGGCCGGACAACCCTGAAGCGGCCTATACCTTCGCGCGCTTCCTGGCCGGCCAGGGCCGGATGGATGAAGCCAGGGAAATCCTGGATACAATTGTGACGGATGATCCCGTCCAGGCCGCGGCGGTTGAGGCGGTGCGGGGAACTCTCAAAGCCGCGCCAGGCCAGCCCTCGCGAGCCGTTCCGTAACCGCCTCAAACTTTGGCGATGTGTTCATTCTGTTGAGCATAGGGTGAAGTCAGTGGACGCGGGGCACCGCGGATATGGGTTCCCGAACGGCCGCTGAGGATTGGGGGCAACCGTTTCAGCCCACGGGCGCGGCGGACGGACGGCAGGGTTTCGCCAGGAGCGAACGCAGTTTGTCCAGGAGGCCATTCGTATCGTAGGGCTTGCGCAGGAGATGCCGGTGCAAGGCCCGCGGCAACGGGGGCCATTGGTCGGAGGGCAGGTCGCTGCCGACGATCATGGTGGCGCCGGGATCGAATTCGTGAATCGCGCCCGCCACGGTCTTGCCCCCGGTGGTTTCCACGGACGCGTCGGCCAGCACCGCGCCAATGTCTTCCTGATGACGCCGGTAAAGCTCGAGGGCTTCCGCTCCATCGGCCGTGGCCAGAACGCGGTAGCCGCTGGCGGTCAAAATGGTTTCCAACAGCCCGCTCAGGAATGCGTCCTCCTCCACGACCAGGAGCAGTTCGCCATTGCCGCGCGGCGGTTCGGGCAGCGCGCGCTCCGGGCGCTCGGCCGGGACCGCGTCCGTCGCGGGGAGATAGAGGGTGAATTCCGTTCCCTGGCCCGGCCCGCTCTTGACCTGAACGGTTCCTCCGCACCCGGTGACAATGCCGAGCACGGTCGAAAGGCCCAACCCCGGCCCTTTGCCAATGTCCTTGGTGGTGAAGAACGGATCAAAAATGCGATCCAAATTCTCCGGCGCAATGCCGACGCCCGTGTCGGCGACGCGCCAGACGACATACCTGCCGGGGTGCGCGTTGGGAATGGCCGCGGCCGCGCCGGCCTCGAGCACAAGGTTGCGCGCCTCGAGAGTGAGAGTGCCGCCGCCGGGCATGGCTTCGCGGGCATTGGCGCAAAGGTTCATCAACGCCTGATGCAGCTCGGCGCTGTTGCCTTCGATGATCCACAGGTCCTTCGGGGCGGAGAACTTCACCCGGATCGTTTTCGGGAATGTCTCGGCCAGGAAGGCCGCCACCTGCTGGAGGAGGCGGTAGGTGTGCAGGGGCGCCTTCTTGCTGGAGCCGCCGCGGGAGAAGGTCAAAATCTGTTTGACGATGTCCGCGCCGCGGGCGGCGCCCTGCTCCATGTTTTCCAGCAGGGAAAGCGTGGCCTCGTCTTGAATCTGCGCGCGGAGCAAGGGGCCGATCATGAGGACGGGCGCCAGGACGTTGTTGAGGTCATGGGCGATGCCGCCGGCCAGCGTGCCGATGCTGTCCATGCGCTGCGCCCGGAGGAATTGGGCTTCCAGCTCTTTTTTCTCCGTGATGTCGGTGTTGATGACGAGCATGGCCTGGGGTTGGCCCTGGCTGTCGCGCACCAGGGTCCAGCGGCTTTGCACCAGGACGGGCTTGCCGTCTTTGGCCACGTGGCGCAACTCGCCGCTCCATTCGCCCCGGTCGAGGGCCAGCCACGCTTTTCGTTCGTTGTCCCGCGCCGTTTGGCCGTCGCAGTAGCGGGTGTCAATCTTGACGTTCATGACCTCGGCCGCCGTCCAGCCGTAGAGGCGTTCGGCGCCTTTGTTCCAATAGCGCACGCGGCCCTCGAGGTCCCAGACGATGATGGCGTCTTGGGCCAAATCCAGGAGGCGGGCTTGTTCGCGCAGGCAGGCATTGGCCTGGACCAGTTTGACGGTTCGCTCCTGCGCCAGTTTGTCCAGATAATCGAGTTTGAGCAGGGCTTCCTGGTGCCAGTGCCACTTGCCGGTGAGGGCATTGGCCAGTTGCAGGACTTCGATGGTGTCGAACGGTTTTTTGAGAATGACCAACTGATCCTCGTGGCGCACCCGCGTGAGCATTTCCGCCAGCGAATAGTCGGAATAGGCCGTGCAGATCACCACCTCCAGGTCCGGGCAGGTTTCCCAGATGCGCACGGTGGTTTCGATCCCATCCCATCCGGGGGGCATCCGCACGTCAATAAAGGCCAGGGCGTAAGGGCGGTGCTGTTGCAGGGCTTCCTTGACGCGGGCCAATCCTTCCTCGCCTTGAAAAGCCGAATCCACCTCGAACGTCGGCAGGTGCCCCGGCCCGGCTGCCGCCCCAAAGAGCAGCTCCTCCGTCGCCGCCATCGGCGTGCCAGCGCTGGGCGGCGGGCAAAGGATCTTGCGGAAATCCTCGTGGAGCGACGGGTTATCGTCCACAACCAGAATCCGATGATTCTTATGGCAAACTAAATCGTCCATTGGCACAGCGCGGCATTCGTGCTGTCCGTTCATTATCGGCGGGTTTTCGCGCGGGCTTAAGCGCAAATTCCAGCCTTTGGGAGGCTGGGCCAGGGGCGGCGTCCGGGGGTATCTGGCGGCATTTGGTGGAATTTGCTTTTCGGACCTCATTTTTGGACTTCATTCTTGTTTTCATCGCGGCTTCCCTGCGGTAGAATCCCCGGCGCCAGTCATGCGAGATGTTCCTCATAAATTGGCGGTCGCGCGCGGCGAACTTCCCGCCGAGCTTGTTTTCAAGAACGCCAGACTGGTCAACGTCCTGAGCGGGGAAATCCATCCCGCCACCATTGCCGTCGAGGACGGGCGCGTCATCGGCCTCGGCGATTACAAAGGGCGCCAGACGATCAACCTGCGGGGCGCTTATGCCGCTCCCAGCCTGATCGACGGCCATTTTCACATCGAAAGCTCCCAATTGACCGCCCCGGAGTTCGCCCGCGCCGTCGTGCCTCACGGCACCGGGGCGGTGGTGATCGACCCGCACGAATACGCCAATGTCCTCGGCCTGGACGGGATTCGTTATGTGCTGGAATCGAGCAAGAATCTGCCGGTGGATTTTTTCATCATGCTTCCTTCCTGCGTGCCTGCCACGCCGCTGGAGACGGCGGGGGCGCGCATCACGGCGGATGACCTGGCGTTGATGATCGCCGACGAGCGCGTTGCCGGCATCGCGGAGTTGATGAATTATCCGGGCGTTTATCTCGGCGCCGAGAGCGAGCTGGCCAAGATCGCCGTCGGCAAAGGCAAGGCCGTCGATGGCCATGCGCCCGGCCTGCGCGGCAAGAATCTCAACGCCTACGCCCTGGCCGGCGTCCGCTCCGATCACGAATCGACCGAGCTGGCCGAGGCGCGCGAAAAGATGCGCCTGGGATTGCACCTTTTGCTGCGCGAGGGCAGCACCGAGCGGAATCTGGCCGCGCTCCTGCCGTTGCTCAACGCCCACAATGCTGTCAATTGTTCCTTTGCCACCGATGACAAGCTGGCCAGCGACCTGGTTTCCGAGGGGCACGTCGATCACGCCGTGCGGCAGTCCATCCGGGGCGGGTTGCCGGTCATGACGGCCCTGCAAATCGCCACCATCAACACCGCCCGCCATTACCGTCTGCACAACCTCGGCGCCCTCGCGCCCCGGTATTGGGCCGATTTCATTGTCTTCGACGATCTCAAAAAATTCACCGTCCGCCAGACTTACAAGGGAGGCGTTCTGGTGGCCGAGGAGGGTGAATATCTGGCAAAAAACCCTCCCGCCGTGGCGCTGCCGCGCAGCACCATGAACCTGCGCTACCGCGCCGCGGACCTGGTCGTCAAATGCCCGCGTCCCCGGAAGATGAAGGTCATTGAAATCATTCCCAACCAAATCGTCACGCGCCGGCGGGTGGAAATGGCCAAAGTGGAGCAGGGCTGCGCCGTGGCCGATTTGGAACGCGATCTCCTCAAGCTCGTCGTCGTCGAGCGCCACCGCGCCACGGGCAATGTCGGCGTGGGATTTGTGCGCGGCTTCCAACTCAAGGACGGCGCGCTCGGCTCGACCGTCGCGCACGACGCCCACAACGTCGTCGTGGTCGGAACCAACGACGCGGACATCTGCCGGGCGATCCAAGCGCTGGAAGAATTGCAGGGCGGGCAAGTCGCCGTCCGCGGCGGCCGGGTTCTGGCCGAGTTGGGTCTGCCCATTGCGGGCCTGGTATCCGACCGCCCGCTGGCCGAAGTCATCGCGCGTCTGGAGGCGCTCAATGCCGCGGCGCGCGCGCTGGGCTGCAAATTGAACGCCCCTTTCATGGCCCTTTCCTTTCTCAGCCTCTCGCCCATTCCGGAATTAAAATTGACAGACCAGGGGTTGATCGACGCCGTCCAGATGCGCAAGACGGCTCTTTTCGTTTGAGGCCGGCGCCTGGGGTTTTGTCACCCTTGGCCGCCTTTGACTTCCGCCGCCTGGATGGCCTCCATCAGGACGTGGATTTGGAAGGGTTTCCACACGATCAACCCCCGGACTTTGCGGATGAATTCATCGACCTTGCGATCGCCCTGGTGGCCCGTCATAAAGACAAAGCGCTTGCACAGGTGCGGTTTGACGCGCTCGACCGCCACATAAAACATGTCCCCGGCCAGATTGGGCATGACCATGTCGCATAAAATCACCGAATAGTCATTGACCATCACCTTTTTGATGCCCTGCACGCCGTCGGCGGCCCATTCCACTTCATAGCCCTTCTCCTCCAGTTGGAGCCGCGTCATGTCGGCAAAAGCGAAATCGTCATCCAGGATGAGGACCCGTTTCCGCGCCGCCCAGCGGGCCACCTGGTCGAGGTCATGCGTCTTTTCCCCGAAGGGAGGAGAATAGGTCTTATCGCTCATATTAGGCTGCACACAGTCACTACTCTCAAACCTGACTCGAAAAATGTCAAATCGGCCCGGGCGCAAATCAACTCTCGCCAGGCCCTGGAAAAGCTGATAGAGGGTTTGCGATGCGCTCGCCGCCGACCGCCCAGGACCTGGATTTCATGCAATTGGCCATCCGTCTGGCCGCCGAACACATGCGCGCCCGGGACGGCGGGCCATTTGGCGCCGTGCTCGCCCGCGGCCGCAAAATCATCGCCCAAGGCTGGAACCGGGTCACCTCCGCAAACGATCCGACGGCGCACGCCGAAATCACCGCCATTCGCGCCGCCGCCGCCGCGCTCGGCACCTTTCAACTGCGGGGCTGCGTGCTTTACACCAGTTGCGAGCCGTGTCCGATGTGTCTGGGGGCCGCCTATTGGGCGCGGCTGGAGCGCATTGTCTTCGCCGCCACCCGGCACGACGCCGCCGAAGCCGGTTTTGACGACGAGGAGATTTACGCGGAACTGGCCCGTCCGCCGTTCGCGCGCCAACTGCCCATGCAACAGGCGATGCGGGACCAGGCGGTCGAGGTTTTGGCCGAGTGGCGCCGCCTGCCGGACAAAATTATTTATTGACTCGGAATACACCATACACCATACCGGCCTTGCGTCAATGGCGTTGTCGTCCGCCCGCAGGACGGGGGCGCATCCCGGTCTTTGGGAACCATGTTGTCAATGAGAGTTCGTGGTTCGTAGCAGACAGGCCCAAAAGAATGACGAATGCCTAAGCTCTAATGACGAAAGAATGACGAAGCACGAATGACGAAATTCATGCGCGTGCGGACTTCGTCATTAGTCATTTGAGCATTCTTTAGTCATTAAGGTTTCGTCATTCGTCATTTCCCCCGGTGGATCGATCCTTGCCCTCCGGCAACATCGACCAGTGTCCAGGAAGATGCCCCCGCCGGCCGCTTACTCCATGAACTGCGGATGGCGCCGCAGCTTTTCCCAACTCTCCGCCGAAAGATGGGCTTGTCGGTACACCGGCCCCGACAGCGGCTCGGCGCTGCGGGAGTGGCGCGCCCGTTGCAGCCATTCCCGCGGCAGCGGCTCCGCCAGCAGGCCCGGCGTGTTGGCCGCGATGGTCGTTTGCTCCTTCTCTCCGGTGGCGCGCCCGACGCCCACAAAAAATCCCGCCAGCAACAGCGTCACCCGCAGCATCGTGCTCCGCGAATAAGTCGGCATCGCGCAGGGCCGCTGCGGATCCAGGCAGCGGAACAGATCCGAAAAAAGCGGCGCCGTCCACATCGCGGGATTTTTGGCGGGGGAAAAGGCGTCAAATAAAATCGCGTGGGGCGGCGGGGCGGGGCGGGGATCGGCGCGCAAGAGTTCGGGAAAATCGCCCTGCCGCAATTCCCAATGCCCGTGGGGCAACGCCGCGCGGCCGGTGGCGAGCAGGTTCGCGGCCGTCTCTTCGTAGCCGGAGAAATAGCCCAGTTCCGCCGTGTGCCGCAGGGCGAAAGCCAGCGGCTCGACCGTGCGGTCGAAGCTGATGACGCGGAGGTGGCACGGCAAATCGGCGGTGGCGCGCAGCACGGTGAGGACGTTGGCGGCGGCGCCCAGGCCGACGTCCCAAATGACAAACTCGCCGGAGTGGGACTGCAACCGCCGGCGCAGTTGGAGTTGATCGACGTAAAGCTCCTGCGCCTCCGCGACCGGGCCGATCACCGGATGAAACGTTTCGCCTTCGGCCAGCGAACGGATGCTGTAGGCGCCGTTGGCCAGGCGGACCAGTTGGTAATTCTCCGCGCTCACGAGGCCAAGGATGCGCCAGCGCGGCCAAAAAGTCCCTGCCAAACGGCTATTGCCCGAATCCTGAGCGACTTCGTGGAAGCGACCGCCCCGGTCACTGTCGCCAAGTTGGGGTCACTGCGGCGGGGCGATGGCGGCGGTGATATCGCTGAATAAGGGGAGCAAATAGTCGGGAATATATCCGCCCAAGGCGCCGGGATCATCACCGAAAAGGCTGGTCGATTGACTGCCATATTGGTCTTGCTGAATATCGAGGCTGAAACCGCCCTTGGCGTGATGAACGACGGAGATGGTTTTCGGCGTCTTTCCAAAGTGGTTGAATTGTTCATTGAGCCAATCCTGGGCGCAGTCATTTATCAGCGCGCCCCGTTGCTGGCCCAACGTTTGTTCCAGGGCTTGCGCGAATTGCTGCTCAACCTCGGCGCCCGCTTCGGGCATCGCGTTGATCCGCACCGTCACCGTCGGGCCGTCGGGCTTGACGTCCGCCAAGGGCGGGTCCAGGCGTTGGGCGTTGGAGACTTCCAGGGCGTGATAGTTGGAGAGCAACTGCGCGACTTGCCGGCCCAGAGCGCGGCGCGAGTCTTCATCGACGCCAAAGATGGCGGCGGCGTCCTCTCGCATTTCGCCGTTGCGATTGAAGATCGGCGGTTGCAGTTGGGCCACAAATTCCTTCGGCAGCCACACGTAAGGGGAATCGGGATTCCATTCCGGCAGGGACGCGGGCGGCAAGGCCCAGCGGCTGGAGGGATCGATCCTGGCCAATTCCCGTTCCGCCTTTGCGGCGGCGGCGCCAGCCTGGTCGCGCGCCCGGTTTTGCGTCCGTTGCCGCTGCCGGGTCGCGTTCAACTCAGCCTCGGCGGCGGCGATGCGGCCCTGCAATTCCGCCAGCCGCGTTCGCGCCGTGTCCAGGTCGCGCCGGCTTTGCTGCAAACTGAACTGGCCTGGAATCCAGAAAGCCAGGGCCGCGAGGAAAACCAGCAGAGGCGGAATAAGATGGCGCGGCGCGAACTTCATGGGGCGGACGAGGGATCGGCGGCAGGCGGGGTTGACAACTGCGCGATCCAGTCTTGCAGAGAAGGCTGGAAAATCTCCGGCACGTCATCCGCCGGAATCTCCGCCGTCATCCTGGAACCGGGCGATTGGCTCATGCCGTAATACAGGTCCACGCCGTAGGTGATGGATTTGTCTCCGGGCTTGGGCTGATAGAACCGCGCGCGATACGACGCATTGAAGACGGCCATGCCGGAACTGATCCCGTGAAAGTCCTCCGTCACCGGCATCCAGAAATTGAGGGCATTGGTAAACAGCTCGCCGCGCTGGTCGCCGAGGAGGGACGCGACCTGGCCAAAAAAATCCTGCCGGAGCTGATTCATTTGATTGGACCCGATGTAGGGCACGTCAAAAACCCTGGTTTGATCGGGCGTGTGGCCCTGCAATTCGTCATCATTCGGCGGGACGGCGCGCAGATCGCGCGCTTCGAAGGCGTTGTAGGTGGAAAGAAAGCGGGTGACGGCGGCCTGCGTTTGCCCGGCCTCCGCGCCGGTCATTTGCAACGCTTCCTTGATCTGGTCCGTCAACTGCCCGCGCCGATTGGCCGCGGCGCAGAGCTGCGTCTGGCGCAAAGACTTCTTCGGCAGCCGCAGAGATGGCGACGTGTCATCCCAATGATAGGCCGGGCGGGCGGCGCGATTGGCGAGTTGCGTCCCGATGGAGTCAAGGTGAAGTTTGGCGTTGAGGGCCTCCGTCTCCGCGCGCGCGGCGGCCTGGCGGGCCTGGTCCAGTTGCGCGTCGGCGGCGCTGGCCCGCTGCGCGGCGGCGGCCAGTTGGGCGTTGACGGCGGCTTGCTCGCGCGCGGCGGTGGCCTGGGCGCGGTGCTGGAGGAGCAGCGGCGCGGCCACGGCGAGCGCGCAGATCGCCGCCATTTGTGTTTTGGTCAGTGTCATAAGATGAAAGAGCACGGGGTTGAAACCGCTCCCCGCGCCGGCCGCCAGGGCCGCGTTGCCGGCGCACGCCGCCAGGGTGGGCGGGGCAGCCTGGGTGGCCGACGACAGCAAGGCCGCGCCACCGCCGCCGGCCGGGACGGCGAAACCGCGTTGGCGGAAAAAGTTCCCCAGGCGTTCCAGCGCGCGCGCAACCCGTTTGCGCGCGGCGTCTTCGTCCACCCCCAGAATGTCGCCCACTTCGCGCAAGCTGCGCTCTTCGAGGAAGCGGAGCACCAGCGCCAGGCGGTCGCTCTCGCGCAGGTCCCGCAGCGCTTCATCGAGCAACGGCAGCAACGCGGCGAACGGCGAAGCGCCTTCATGCTGGAGGGTGATGACTTCGGAGGCGGTCTGCTCGCGTTGCCGGCGGCGCAATTCCGAGCGGACGCGCGCTTTGGTTTCCAGCACCGTCGCGCGATAAAGCCAGCCCGCCAGCGTCTCGACGCCAGCCAGGCGCGGCGCTTTGCGCGCCAGGGAGATGAAAACGTTCTGCGTGATGTCCTCGGCCAGGGCGCCGCTGCCGGTCTGGCGCAGCGCCGTCGCATAGACCAGATGCACGTGGCGTTCGACCAGCGCGCGAAAGGCCGCCTCCGAGCCTTGCGCGGCGTAGGCTTGGACCAATTCACTATCAGGCGACACAGCGGTCATTCCTCTTAAAGCTGCCGCCGCCGCCTCAAATCGGACAGTCATTTTGACGGCCAATTGTTCTTTTGTCGCGGACGGGAAGTGATAAGAATGCGGGCATGGATCCGTTATTGAAACTTTTGCAGGAGAACGCGGCGCTCAAACCGGGGCAGTTGGCCAAGATGCTCAACCTGTCCGAAAGCGAGATCGCCGCGAAAATCAAGGCCTACGAAGAGCAGCAGATCATTCTCGGCTATCGCGCCGTGTTGAACGAGGAGAAAACCGGCCCCGACATTGTGCGCGCCGTCATCGAGGTGAAGCTCACGCCGGAACGCGGCGGAGGCTTCGACCGCCTGGCCGAGCGCATCGCCAAATACACCGAGGTGCGGTCGTGTTACCTGATGTCCGGCGGCTACGATTTGCTGGTCGTCGTGCAAGGAGCCAACTTGCGCGAGGTGGCGACTTTTGTCTCCGAGAAACTGGCCACCATCCACGGCGTGGTCTCGACCGCGACCCATTTCATGCTCAAGGTTTACAAGGAACAGGGCATGATGATCAGCGAAGACAAAAACGAGGAGCGTCTGGCCATCTCGCCTTGATGGCGGAGGCCGGACCGCCCGAACTCGCAAACCATTACTGACTCGGATTTTCCGGAAGCCACCGCCGAGGAAGGAGCAGGATTCATCCTTTACCACGGCGCCAAAGTGTCGTTTGATCCTGCCGCGCAAATGACAAACGCCGCTCCAGCCGCCAAAGCGGACGCCGACGCCACCTCCGCCCTGACCCGTTTCGTGGCCAAGTTCGGAGTCCTCAAGGACGCGATCCCCGAATTGTGGATTGCCTTCGCGATCAAATTCGTCGTCGTTGCGGCCTACGCCCTGACCAACTCGACGATCGTCCTCTGGCTTCACTCGGACTTGGGTTACGGCGACAAGCAGGCCCTTCCTTTGGTGGCGGCGTGGTCGATGTTGATGACGGGGACGATGCTGTTGGTGGGGTCGTTGACGGACGTGCTGGGGATGCGCCGGACGCTCTTTCTCGGGACGGGCGTCTGCATCGCCGGACGGTTGGTGATGGTCTTGAGCACGGTCAGATGGCTGGCGCTGGGAGGCGGGTTGGTGCCGCTGGCGGTGGGCGAAGCGTTGGGCGGGCCGGTGTTGGTCGCGGCGGCGCGCCGCTATTCCAACACCCGGCAACGGTCGGTTTCCTTCTCCATCATTTACGCGATGATGAATGTCGGATTCCTGATCGCGGCCTGGCTCTTCGATCACGTGCGCGGCGGTTTGGGAGAGCTTGGCCATCTGGATGTGCCGGGCCTGCATATCTCGACGTATCGGACCCTCTTCCTGATCAGCTTGATTCTGGAGGTGCTGGCGCTGCCCCTGATCTATTTGTTGCGCGAAGGAGCGGAGGCGACCGACGAAGGACTCAAGCTGGTTCCCCCGCAGCCAAAACCCTCGGACCGGACCTTTCTCCAATCCGTTGCTCTGACCGTGCGCCAGGCGTCGCAAGAAACCATCCGGCTCTTCGCCACCTTGTTGGGCCAAACCGGATTCTACCGGCTCCTGGCGTTCCTGGTATTGATCGCGTTCGTCAAGCTGATTTACAGGCAGATGGACTATGTGTATCCGACTTTTGGCATCCGCGAATTAGGCCCGGGCGCGCCCATCGGCATCTTGTGGGGGATGAACTTCCTGTTGATCATTGTGCTGGCGCCGGTTATTGGCGCGCTCACGCAGAAGTTCTCCGCCTACTCGATGGTGACTCTGGGCTGCCTCATTTCGTCCGCGTCGATTTTCATCATGGCGCTGCCGCCGGCCTGGTTCGCGCCGATGGCAAACGGTCTGCCCGGCAATATCGTGGGCCACTGGTATCTGGGCCTCAAGGGCGGCGTGCATCCGTATTACGTGATGATTGCCCTCTTTGTCATCGTGCTCTCGATTGGAGAAGCCTTTTATTCGCCGCGCGTCTATGAGTACGCGGCGGCCATCGCGCCCAAGGGACAGGAGGCATCCTACGGCGCCCTGTCCTACGTGCCGCTCCTGCTGCCCAAACTGCTGATCGGGATTTTTTCAGGGCAGTCGCTTATGCGCTACTGTCCGGAAACCGGTCCGCGCCATTCGGAGACTCTTTGGCTGATCGTGGCCCTCTTCAGCCTGGTCGCGCCCGTGGGCCTGCTCACGCTGCGCCGTTACATCCGCGTGCATGAGGCCGGACGCGACGACGGCGCCGCCAGTCAGTGAGCTTGAGCGAGGTGGCAGGACGGCCCCTCTCACGGATAGCGCCAAACCCAATTCCCATTTCTCACGTCTCCAAACTGATCGTGCGCATAACGCACCTTCCCGTGCTCGTCCCTATTCGCCCAACCGACGGAATAGAGCACAAACTGGCGGTTGTCCGTCAAACGGTAATGCAGTGGCTGGCCGTTGATGAGGTCGTGAGGCAGTTTGTCCATGAACCGCGGCACAAGCGCGTCGAGCGATGCGGGATACTCGCCTTGCGAAAGGCGATAACGCTCCAGGGCGCAAGCCACTCGCGCCAAATCCGTCGAGCCTTGGGCGTAGGCGAATTGCCCGGCGGAGACTCCGTACATGACCATGCTTTCCAGGATACTGTAAGCATCCGTGAAGATGGACCACCATTCGGTGTTCCGCCGTTCAAAGCTGGAGGGACGCTGCACTCGATCCGTCATGTCTGTCATCGACGAGATCGGGTACCCATTGTACATATCATTTGTGACCAAGACATGGGAAACGGTTCTGGTCTTTGCGTCGAGCAAAGGCAACAATTCCTCCGTGTAGGCTCGGCAGGTCCGGAGCTGGTTTTGATAATACCATCCGCTGGGAAATGAATGAAAGTAGAAGCCTAGTAAACGCTCTACTCCGATTGAGAGAAGTTCACGAGGATTATCCTGGTCGTCCGCCGGTTCCGGCGCATTCGATTCGTTGTGTGTTCTTCGCAGACGGTCTATTTCGGCGCTGGCGAGCGCCCGTTGGCCCCGCACGGTCGTGGCATAATCGGAAAAGAAATCCAGTCCGGACAATTCAGACTCCAGCGCCAAAAGCTGGCTGTCCGACCACCGGCGCGCCGCCAACCCTTCCCAAATCGGCTGAAGCGTGGTGCCGATGATATAGATGCGAGCGCGCTGCGAATTGTAAAATGGTTCCGGACGAACTGATTCGGCCAGGCGCAAAGCCAACTTTATGTCCTCCAAGGCTTCATCCGTCCGGTTCGCCGCCAGTTCAGCGACCGAGCGCAGTTGCAACACGCCGGCGCATTGGTCCAATGAGCCGTGATGCGCAAACAAACGTTCCTCGGGCTTCTCGTAGTTCAGCGGAAACCGCGAATGGGGCAGTCGGCTCGCCTGGCGCAATTCCGCGATGGCGGCATCGTACCGGCTCAACGCCAACAGCACGTCGGCAGCAGGGGTTTGCGGTTGTGGCGCGACGGGAAACTCATTGGTGGGCGGCGGCTGCGGAAGGTCCCGTTTGCCTGACGTTGAATATGTCCTATAGCCGCCTCTTTGCGCTGGAGGCGTGCGGAAGTAGCTCTGCCATTCTATCAGGTCGGTCCATTCCGCAATCTGCCATTTGCCAAAGTTGGTTATCTGGTCCCTCGGCAGCAAATACTGATACTCACTCTTGTGCGGAATGCTCATCTGCAACCTGTTGATCGCATTCGTATTCGGCGGATTGATTCTGCGGCCTTCTTTGTCCACATAGGCGGCGTAACTGCTGAAGACAATCGGCGCGAGGGCAAAATTCTCGTTATCGGGCACGGGCGGCGGAATGACGCTGGCCCAATCGAATCGTTCTCCTTTGGCTTCCCAGTGCTGTTTGAATTGCTCCCAGGCCCGTTTGCCGCGCCAGTCTTCTTCCGCGTAGAACAACAGGACCAGCGCCGCCAGGGAGATAATCGCGTAGAAACAGCGCCGAAGTATTCGGCGGCTTCTCAGCCACTTCTTGGGTTCTTCGTTCACGCCTCGTTGAGGGACGAAAGCAGAATGAATGATTCCCCGGAAAAATCAAGGCCGGAATTCGCGCCGATCAACCCTTCGGCCCGAAAAGCCGCCGGTGTTCCAGGAGGGTGTAGCGGTCGGTCATGCCGGAGAGATAATCACAAATGGCGCGGTGCCAGCCGGTTTGGCGGGCGCGCTTGCGCGAGGATTGGCCGATCTCGCCGGGATGCTTCAGAAAATACCGGAACAGGTCCTCCAACATCTTCCCGGCGCGCCGATTCGGCCCCGCCACCGCCGGGTTGGAATAAAGATTGCGGAGCAGGTAGCGGCTCAGTTCCGTGTTCAAGCTCCGCCGCGCCGGACTGTGGCGGATGAGCGGCCGCGCCTGCCGGCGCACGTCGTCGGCCGTCTTGACTCCCGCGGCCTGAATGGCCGCCTCGCTGGTTTCGACCACGTCGCGCACCTGGCTGTCAATAATACATCGAATGATGAAATAGCGCCGGACTTCGTCGGGCAGGTCCCCATGCTCGCGGCGGACGGTGCGCGCGGCTTGGGCGAACACCCGCACGTGGCGCGTCAACGCCGCCTCCGAGAGCAACCCCGCCTCCAGCCCGTCGTCCAGGTCGTGGCTGCCGTAAATGAGTTCGTCGGCCAGGTTGGCGATTTGCGCCTCCAGGGAGGCCGATTTGGCCGGGAACGCTTTGCGCGCGCCCGGCTGATCGTAGGAGGTGTGGTGTTTGAGCAAGCCTTCGCGCACTTCCCAGGTCAGGTTCAATCCGCGGAATCCGGGGTACTTCTCCTCCAATTCCTCGACGATGCGCAGACTTTGGCAATTGTGTTCGAAGCCGCCATGCCCGCGCATCAAGCGGTTCAAGACCGACTCGCCCTTGTGGCCGACGGGGGAATGGCCCAGATCGTGCGCCAGGGCGATGGTTTCGGCCAGGTCCTCGTTCAAGCGCAAGGCGCGCGCCAGGCTGCGGGCCATGGCCGCGACTTCAATGGTGTGGGTCAGGCGGGTGCGCAGGTGGTCGCCGGTGCCGTTGAGGAAAACCTGCGTCTTATATTCCAGCCGGCGAAAGGCGCGCGAGTGGATGACGCGGTCCCGGTCCCGCTCGTATTCGGTCCGCCACAAAGGGGGCGGCTCGGCAAAAACCCGGCCGCGGGTTTCGGCGCTGAATTGGGCGTAGGAGGCCAGCGTCAGCCGCTCGCGCGCTTCGAGTTCTTCCTTGGAAGCTGGCATGGGCGCCGGTCAATTGGCCAGGAGTTCCTGCACGGAAATGCCCCGCAATTCGAAGAGCCGTTTGATCGCGTCCTCGATCAAATTGTTGGGACAGGAGGCGCCGGCGGTGATGCCGACGGTGATCTTTCCCAGCGGCAGCCATCCGGTAGTCTCGACCTCTTTCTGCTGCGGCAGGCTGTAGTGGCGGATCAACTTGTCCGACACCATCATCTGGGCGTTTTTGATGAAGTAAGTGGGCAGCTCGGCTTCGCCCATCTCGGCCAGGTGCGAGGTGTTGGAGGAATTGTAGCCGCCGATGACCAGGAGCAAATCCATCGGCTCGCGCAGGAGCTTTTGCAGGGCGTCCTGGCGGTCCTGCGTCGCCCCGCAAATCGTGTCGAAGAACCGGAAATGCCGGTCCAACTCCTCCCTCCCGAACCGCGCGATCATCGCGTTCTTGATCCGCCGCTGCACCTCCTCGGTCTCTCCCCGCAGCATGGTCGTTTGGTTGGCCACCCCGACGGCTTGCAGATGCGCGTCGGGATCGAACCCGAAGGAATAGGCTCCCTTGAACTTTTCCAAAAACTCCTGCTTGTTCCCGCCGTTGACAATATAAGCGCAGAGATAATCGGTTTCCGACAAGGTATAGACGACAAGGTAATGACCCGGACCGTGCGCCGTGGCCTGCGAGGTGGTGGCCTTGGTTTCCTCGTGTTTGGCCTTGCCGTGGATGATGCTGGTGACGCTTTCTCTGGAATACTGCCGCACCCGTTTCCAGACGCTCATCACGTCCCCGCACGTGGTATCGACCAGTTCGCAGCCCTTGGCGACCAATTTCTTTTTCGTGTCCACTTCCGTGCCGAAGGCCGGGATGATGACGACGTCGCCGGCGTTCAAGCGGGCCAACTCGGCCTCCGTCGGCTTGGGCGAGATGATTTGGATGCCCATGTTGCGAATCTGGTCGTTGACTTCGGGGTTATGGATGATTTCGCCCAAAAGGTAGATCGGTTTCGGGGCGGGAAAGACCCGGCGGGCGGCATAGGCCAGATCGATGGCCCGCTCGACGCCGTAACAAAAACCGAATTGCTTGGCCAGTTTGATGGTCAGCAGGCCGTCGGCGGACAGGACGTGGCCTTTGTCGCGAATCCGGTTGACCAAATCGCTGCGGTAATGCGAGAGCACCTGGGCCTGGACCGCTTCCATGACATCGGGCCGGCGCAAGTTTATTTTCTGCGGCGCTGCTGGCGCTTGGGTTGACATACCTTGCCCAAGCATAAACACGCGCAGACCCGCAGTCTAGTCCATTACTTTCAAGATTTTTTTACTCCAGCGCTCCTGCCGGGTGAGCTGAGGAAGGCTGAGAAAAGCAATTGAACTCGTGCTGTTTGGCGTTATAGTGGCGTTGACCTGCGGTTGACCGAAAGGAGCATTGACGTCCAGATGACCGGCCAGGGGGCAGGCGCCGCCGGGCAGATCAATCTGGAATGCGTTCTGCGATCTTATCCGCGGCGAACTTGCAGGATATATGTTTTTGAAAACTTCCACTCCACTCTTGGCGATGCTTTCCTTGCTGGGCGTTATGACCGCGCCCGGCCAGACGGCCAACATGACCCACCGCTACAGTTTCAACGGCAACGCCAACGATTTGGTCGGCACGGCCAACGGGGTGTTGCAGGGTGGGGCAATCATCTCGAACAACGCCCTCGTGCTCAATGGCGTCAACAGTTACGTGTCGTTGCCGGCAAACATCGTCACCAATTACACTGCCATCACCCTGGAGACGTGGATCACCGATAATGGCAGCGGCGGCTGGGCGCGCATCTATGATTTCGGCAACAACACAACCGATTACATGTTTCTGACGCTGCCGTCCGGCGGCGGCAATCTGCGCGGGGCTTACACCACAAACGGCAACGGGGCCGAACAGGTCCTGGAGTGGCCTAATGGCGGCCGGCCCGCCGTCGGCCAGCAATCCCATATTGTGTGGACTTCCGACGGCGCAACTCACTTGGGTTTGCTCTACGTCAATGGCGTCCCCGTGGGCACCAATGCGAACATGACGCTGACGCCCGCCACTCTTGGCCCGACCATCAATAACTGGCTCGGCCGCTCTCAATTCAGCGGCGATCCCTATTTCTACGGCTCGATCAACGAATTCCGCATCTACAACATCGCCCTTTCCTCGAATGCGATCTTTCAGGATCACCTGCTCGGGCCGGATACATTGGGCGGCGGCCCCGTCAGTTTTTTGGTGCAGCCCCAATCCCAAAGCGTGCTCGATCTGGGCAACGTCACTTTCAGCGCTGTGGTCGGCGGCACGCTTCCCATCTCCCTGCAATGGTATCGCAACGGCGTCCCGCTGACCGGGGCGACGAACCTGACGCTGAGTTTTATCGCCGCGCTGACGGACAACAACGCGTCTTACCAGCTTTGGGCGACCAACACCTACACGAACACCATCCACGTGGCCGCCAGCAGCAACGCGACGCTGACCGTCACCGCCGTCACGACACCGCCCGTCCTGTTGAGCGCCCAGGACGTGTCCACAAATACCGTCCAACTGGTTTTCTCGGAAGCTCTCAGCGCCGATACGGCGACGAATCTGGCGAACTATGCCATCAGCAGTCTGGGAGGATCGGTCAGCGCCACGGCGGCAACCCTGGATGGCACCGCGACCCTCGTCACGCTGACGATCCCGCCGCTCGTTTTCGGGACAAGCTACACCGTGACGGTCAACGGCGTGAAGGATCTGTTCGGTAACGTCATCGCGCCGGGCAGCCAGGCGACCTTCATTTATGTGCCCAATTCAATCACCATCCAGGCCGACCAGCCCGGCGTCACGATCAGTTCCAACCTCTTTGGCATCTTCTTCGAGGAACTCAGCTCGGCCGGCGACGGCGGCCTCTACGCCGAGCTGGTGCGCAACCGCTCGTTCGAGGACAACACTAACAACCCGGATTACTGGACATTTGTCACCAGCGGCACGGCCGCGGGCTCGATGGCTCTGGACACGTCCCTGCCGTTGAGTCCGAGCAACCTGACTTCCCTCAGGCTGACGCTTTCCAACGGCGTCGGAACAGTCGGCGCGGCCAACAGCGGTTATTGGGGCATCCCGGTTTCTTCCGGCGCGCTCTACAACCTCGGTTTTTATGCGCGTTGTTCGAGCAATTTCCACGCTTCGATCACCACCTCGCTGGAAAGTTCCGACGGCTCCGCCGTTTATGCCTCGTCATCCCTGGCCGGCGTGACGACCGGGTGGACGCACTTCACCGCGCTGCTCACGCCCAACCCCACCGACCCGGCGGCGCGCCTGGCGCTGCGCATTTCCCAGCCCGGGACGGTCTGGCTGGATTTCGTTTCGCTGTTCCCGTCGCAGACTTTCCACAACCGCACCAACGGATTGCGGCCGGACCTGGCCAACATGCTCGTCAACCTGCGCCCTTCCTTCGTGCGTTTCCCCGGAGGCGCGTGGGTCGATGGAGCGGGCGTTCCGGATTTCTACAATTGGGAAGTCACGGTCGGGAACCCCGCTGATCGCCAGCCGCGCTGGGACCTGTGGGGTTACATGGTCGATAACGGCCTGGGTTACCATGAATATCTTCAGATGTGCGAAGATTTGGGGGCGGTGCCGCTCTTCGCGGTCAACTGTGGCATGGATTATTCGGTGGCGGTGGCGACCAACCAACTGAGTCCCTATATCCAGGAGGCGCTGGACGCCATTGAATATGCCAACGGCGCCACGAACAGCTTTTGGGGCGCTCAACGCGCGGCCAACGGCCACCCGGCCCCGTTCAACCTCGCCTACATGGAAATCGGCAATGAAAACGGCGGCGCCGATTATGACACCCACTACGCGATGTTCTACGACGCCATCAAGGCGCAGTATCCCCAGATGAAACTGATCGCCACGTCCGTCGTCAGCTCGCGTCCGATGGACGTTGTGGATGAGCATTATTATCCCGACCCGGTCTTTTTCGAACAACAATCCGTGCGCTACGACACCTACAGCCGGAGCGGGCCCCGGATCTTCGTGGGCGAATACGCGGTCACCAGCGGTTCAGGCAACGGCAACCTGGCGGGGGCGCTGGGCGAAGCGGCGTTCATGACCGGCATGGAACGGAATTCGGATGTCGTCATCATGGCCTCTTACGCGCCTTTGTTCGCCAACTTGAACAACAAGGACTGGAACCCGGATTTGATCTATTTTACCGGCACGCAGGTGTACGGCACGCCTTCCTACTACGCGCAGCAGATGTTCAGCCTCAATCGCGGCGATGTTGTCCTGTCCAACTCGGTCGTGGCGCCCGCAATGGCGTCCACCAACCACGGCGCGATCGGCTTGGGCACCTGGAACACGCAGTCGGCCTACAGCAACCTGCTCGTCACTGCGGGAGCGACGACGCTCTATCAGAGCGATTTCACCACGCCGGCGGGCACCAACGGGTGGCAGTTCGGCACAGGCACGTGGGTGGCGACCGGCGGCATGTTGGAGCAAACCGCCGGTGGAACCGATAACACGGCCACCTACGGCAGCACGACCTGGAGCAATTATACGTACACGTTGAGCGCCATGAAGCTGGGCGGCAGCGAAGGGTTCCTGATCATGTTCAATGTGCTTGACACAAACAATTACATGTGGTGGAACATCGGCGGCTGGAATAACACCCAAACCGGCATCGAATGGGCGCAAAACGGCTCGAAAAGCCTGCTCGCTTCGGTTCCCATGACGATCAACACCGGCCAGTGGTACCAGATTCGCATCGAACTGGGCGCTGACATCCGCTGCTATCTGGATGGCGTATTGATCCATGCCGTGTCGAGCGCGGCTGCGGCGCTCTACGCCTCGAGCAGTTTCCTGCGTGCCAACGGCCAGATCATCGTCAAGGCGGTCAATGTCACCGGCTCGCCTGCCCCGACCGAACTCCGCCTCAACGCCGCGCGCGGCCTGGCCCCCACTGCCGCTGCCACCGTCCTCACTTCCGCCAGCCCGCTCGACGAGAATTCCCTCGCTCAACCGACCAACGTCGTTCCGGCCACGACCCTGTTGACGGGCGTGTCCACCGATTTTGCGTACACGTTCCCGGCCAATTCGCTCACGATCTTGCGCTTCCAGGAGCAGCCCGATTCCCCCGTGGGTGTTTCGCTCCAAGCCCCAACCAATCAACTGAACCTAGCCGCCCTCTCGAACGGCGTTCCGGTCATGCTCAGTTCCTTCATCACCAACACCGTCTCGGTCACGTACACGGTGGATGCTCCCGGAGGAATCGTGGCCCGCGGCACGCTGACGTTTGCGCCGGGTGACCTGGGCAAAGTGATCCTGCTCTCGATTCCAAATCTGCAAAGTTACAGCCTCTTGCGCGTGACTCTGAGCAGTCCGGTCGGCGGCCAGTTAAGCGGCATCACGCAAGCTTACTATGTGAACCTGCCCAGTGTGGGGGGCGTGCCTTTGCTGGGTCTGGGGCAGTTCCCGGATCAAACCGTCCTCTACTGGAGCGATGGAACATGCGCCCTGCAACAAGCCGGCAGCCTGCCGGGGCTTTGGACCACCGTTTCCAACACCCCCAGTCCCGTGAGCATCACCCTCGGCAACGCCCAACAGTTCTATCGCCTCCATCGGCGGCAGTAACGGAGTTTTTCTCGCTGAAACTTTTTGGACACTCGTCAATGCCTCCGTAGGGCAAGCCGCGATCCACCAGGGAAAATGACTAATGACTAAATCATAATGACGAAACAATGCTCAAATGACTCAATGACGAAAACAGAACCCGCATTAATTTCGTCATTCGGGCTCCGTCATTCCTTCGTCATTCGAGCTTAGGCATTCGTCATTCTTTCTGGGCCTGTCTGCGGCCAGCCGTCATCTCCCATCAACAACAGGGTTGCCGCAGACCGGGATGCGCTCTTTTGACTGGCCGCTTCGATTGCCGCTTTGCAACCCCGCGTTTTCGGCGTAACCTGCGCGTTGTCTCGAAACATGCCCAGCGTTTATATCAAGACCTACGGCTGCCAGATGAACGAGCGCGATTCGGAGGCGGTCGCCGCCCAACTGGTCGCCAAAGGCTACTCTCTGGCCCCGTCCGAGGCGGTGGCTGATGTCGTTCTGCTCAATACGTGCAGCGTGCGCGACGCGGCCGAGCAAAAAGCCGTCGGCAAAATGAAAACCATCGCGGCCGAGGTCCGCCGGCATCGCCCCCATGTCGTCCTGGGTTTCCTGGGCTGCATGGCGCAAAGCCGGGGCCGCCAATTGATCGACCAGTTGCCCGATGTCGATCTGGTCGTCGGCACGCAAAAATTCCACCGCGCGGCCGATTACCTGGATGAGATCGTGGCCGGGAAGCGGGAGAAAATTGTTGACATCGAAGCCGAAGCGGGCAGCGAGGGCGCGATCAAGGAGCATTTGCTCTTGGGCCGGGGCGCGCCCGGCGGGAACGGCGCGGCTGTGACCGCGTTCGTCAGCATCATGCAAGGATGCAACCAGCGTTGCACGTTTTGCATCGTTCCCCACACGCGGGGCGAAGAGCGCAGCCGCACGATCGCGGACATTGTGGCCGAAGGCCGCCAGTTGGCGGAAGGCGGCGTCAAGGAAATCACGCTGCTGGGCCAGATCGTCACCAGTTACGGCAGGCGCGACCTGCCGCCGCGCGGCGGCAAATCCGCTTTTGTCCAATTGCTGGAGGCGGTGCAGGAGATCGACGGCTTGGAGCGCATCCGCTTTACTTCGCCGCATCCGAAGGGCTACGGCGACGATTTGGTCGAGGCTTACGCGCGGCTGCCCAAGCTTTGCGAAAGCGCCCATCTGCCGGTGCAGAGCGGGAGCGACCGCGTTTTGAAAGCGATGCATCGCGGCTACACCCGCGCGCGCTTCCTCGGCCTCGTTGAAAAACTGCGCCGGGCGCGGCCGGGCATCGGCGTCACGACGGACGTCATCGTGGGTTTCCCCGGCGAGACGGAGGAGGACTTTGAGGAAACGCTCTCGCTGGCGCGCGAGGCGCAATTCGACAACGCCTACCTGTTCAAATACTCGCCGCGCAAGGACACGCCGGCGGCGGAGATGCCGGGCCAGGTGCCGGCGGAAATCAAGGAGCAACGCCATACTCGTCTGCTTGAGGAAATCAACGCCATCGGCCGGCGCCGTTACGGCGCCTGCGTGGGGCAGACCGTTCAAATCCTGGTGGAAGGGCCGAGCAAAAGAAATCCCGTCCGCCTGGCGGGACGGACTCGCTGCAACAAAATCGTGGTGTTCGAGGGCGGCGCGCGGCACCGCGGGCAGTTGATGGATTTGAAGATTACGCGGGCCGGTTCGTTTACCCTTTACGGCGATCCGGCCATTGTGAATCTGGATTAGAATTTTTCCACTATCCAACTCACTGCGTCGCCCAGGATGGCGTTGCCTTGGGGCGACGCCAGCAAGGTGGACCAGATGTAAAACACTTTGCCGCCTTTGCCGGCGCCGGCGCCGAGTTCGACGTAAAAAGCGGCGTCGCCACGATTGCGGCCGCCGCCATCGACGACCGAGAGCAACGGAACAAAGCGGTCGGCCGGATCGATCTCGGAACGTTGGACGGCGCGCAAACGCGGGTCGCCTTCCGGAAACGCAAATTGGGCCGGAACTGAATGCAGCAGCTTTTGACCGGGGTTGGTCTGGATGCGCAAGCCTTCGGGCGCTTCTTCAAAGGCGGCGGACAACGGCAATCCCAATTGCGGCAGGACCGGGTCCGGCTGGCCCGGGGGCCCTCCCGCGCGGCTGCCGTAATACAGAGGATAGGGTCCGCTGGCCAAAAGCACGAGCGTTCCACCCTCTGTCAAGTAACGCTTCAAGGCCGCAATCCCGTCGCCTTCCGCGCTCACGGTTTTCACGTAATTCTCGTCGCCCAGATAAAACGCGAACGGAAAACGGGCGGCGTTGAATTTGTCGGCGGCGACGAACTCGCCCGGCGACAGGCGGACCCACTTTTTTCGCAAACCCGTCAGCGCGGCAAAGTTGGCGGCGGGACCGTCCGTCGCGCCGGGGAGCAGCGCCATCGTTCCGTCCGGCAACCCCCCCACGCGCCGTCGCAACTCCGCCAGCGTCTTGAGTTCGCGGCGTTCGGCGGCCAAATCGACCGCGGTCGCGGCCATCGCCTTGCGGGCTGCGGCTGAGGTGGCTGCGTCGTTGCCCAGGGTCACGGCCATGAGCAGCGTCCCGCTCGGGTCAATCCCCGTCACCGATGTTCCGGCCGGAATATCCGCATAATCAAGAAGAATTCTCCGCTCGAAAAGAGGCGGCCAGGCGCGCCACGCCAGAACGGCTTTGCCGGCCAGCGGCCGCCGGCTGCCATCGCTCAAAATCAGCTTTGGCGCGGCTTCTCCGTCGGGCGCATAGGCGGCAAAAAGGGTGCGCAGCAATGGAGCTTTGAAGAAAATGGGATGACTGGCGGCCCGGTCCCCTTGCCAGAACGGCACGCCGAATACCCAATGCTCCCCGGCAACCAGCCCCGCGAAGGACTGCGGATCGTTCCAGTCCTGCCGCAGCGGAACATCGCCCTCCACCGGCAGCAGGAAGAAGTCCCCGCGTGTTTCCGGTCCTGGCTTCTGCCCGCAATAGACGAGCGGCGTCGTGAAGTTCGTGGCCGCAAGCCCTTCCGGGAGCGTGCCGATGGCAATCACGTCGCCGTTGCGCAATCCTGTCAAGTAAAGCGAAGACGGCGCCTGGGCCGGCCGGCGGGCCTGGGTTTCATCGAGCGGGCGCTGGTTGAGCGCGACCGGAAGCCGCGAAATATCGACATTGGGATAGGAAAAACTCACGTCGAACGGCTCCGCGTTCGACGACACGATGCGAAAGGAGCACGCGCCGTCGCCGTCAGTCTTGTAATCGGCCACGTCGTGATCGGTCGAGCCTTTGCAGAACGCGATGCAGGCGCGGGCGCCGGCGACGACGCGCAGTTTCGAGGCTCCGACCGGTTCGTTCATGGCCAGCGGCACGACAAAGCCGTAATTGTAACGCTGGCCGCGGCCCGGCCCTGCGCCGTCGAAAATTCCCAGACCCTCGGTCAAGGAACTGCCGCCGTAATCGGCCAGGGAATCTTCGTGCAGCGGGCGGTAGAGCTGGGGCCAGCGTTGCAGAATGCCGCGCAAATAGTAGCGCATCCGTTCGTCGCCCGTGTGGACATAGACCTGGGTCAAGGCGTCGATGACCCAACTGGCTTCGTTGGCGCAGCCCAGGCCCGCCCAGTCCCGTCCGCTGTTCGGCTCCAGCAAAAAGGAGCCGTCCACGGCGCCGTCAAACCGGTCCGAGTCCATCGCCCAAATCGGCAGATAGCGCCAGAGGACGTTGTCGGCCAGGCGCAGCGCCTCTTCCGCGCGGGACTTGCGGGCGGAATCGTTTTTGAAAGTGAAGTAATAATCGAGCAGAAAGGCGGCCTTCAATCCGCCGCCGATGGCGAAGGGGGAGGAGGGCACGTCGGCGAATTCGTTGCGCGTCCAGACACAATTCCCGGCCCAATTGAAAAGCTGGTCAATGGCTTCGAGGTAGGAGGGCCGGACCTGCTGCCATGCCCGGTCATAACGATACAACTCGACCAGGGTCCGCGCCGCGTACCAGCCGTCCGAGTTGTGGAGGGTGGTGACGGCGGGGCCGCCCCAGCGGTCGCGCCAGGCGCCGGCCAGGGGCTTTTCCCAAAAAAGACAAACTTCGCCATTCATCTTGACACGGCGGCCATATTTTTCCAGCAGCGTTTCCAGGCTGCGGCGGGCCTGGGCGATGGCGTTGGTGTCGTTTTGGCGCGCGGCCGTGTCGATGGGCATTTCGCGATGGCCGGCCCAGCCGTAGGGCAGCAGCGTGCCCTCCGGATAAAACTGGGGTTCGCCGCCCGGCCCCCAAACCGCGGGGCCGATGGGGCCAAGGAAGTCCTTCAAGCGCCCCGCGCCGGGCAGCCACGCCAGGTCATTCATCGCCGGCACGGCCGGCAGGACGTTGCGGTAACGCTGGAACAACCGCTCTTGGAAACGCTCGTTCGGGTCCCCGGTGGCGGGAAGGTCTGTGTCAACAATCAGTTGGAAATGGGATTCGAGCGTCTCGCCGCCTTTGGGAAACACCAGATTGCCATAGCGCAACCCGCCGAAAGGAAAGGCCAGCGTGATAAAGCTCTTTTCCGCGCCTTCCCGCCAGCAGTAGGCGGTGGCAATGAAACGCTCGGATTGGTCCGTGGCGCGGCTTTCCTGAAAATCATAGCCCGCGTAGAGTCGTCTCTCCGGGTCCCACAGGCCGATCATCGGAATGGGATGCGCCCCCAGCGGGCAGAGGTAACTCCAGTTGCGGTTCCAGAGACAGGAGATTTCGGGCGAGCCGGCGTGCTGGTCCCCGAGCAGCGGGAAAGGATCGTCGTTGGGCGTGGCGTTGAGCCAGCCGCGCTGGTGCCACACCTTGGCCGACGGCATCGGGCAAATGAGAAAATGAAAAGGCGTCTTGGCCCCGCCGAACAGCCGCTCCCAGCGCGCGGCGTCGAAATGGACGAGCGTCAAGTGGAAACCAACAACAGGTTCGGGAGCCTCCCTGGAGCCGGGCGCGATGCTGACAAAATCCTCCCGCCCAAAACTCACCGCCAGCGGGTCTGCGCAATGCAACCCCGACAGCCGCAGCCCGCCACCGTCCTTCTCCACCTTGTCCGCCGCCAGAACGCCGCCGGCGCAGAGGCGGATGGGCGCGGCGACCTTGCCGTCGGCCAAAACGTCAAAACCCTCGTGGCCGGCCGGTTGGAAGGTGAGAGGGGCGCCGGCCAGCGACCAAGCCGCGAAGCTGAGGACAAGCGAAAGCGCGCGAAAGTGACTCATGCCCCAAGTAGAACGGCCCGCCCGCGCAGCGTCAATGCCGCCGTTGAAATTCCTCCCAGGTTGGGGACATGCCCCGGAGCTTGGCCACAATTTTGGGAAACGTTTCCAGGACGTAATCGATGTCCTCGTCGCTGTTGTCCTTGCCCAGCGAGAAGATGACGGCGGCCTGCGCCAGGGCGGGGTCGAGGCCGATCGCTTCCAGAACGTGCGAGGGCCGGAGAGATTTGCTCACGCAACCGGAGCGGCCGGCCAGCGCGATCCCGCGCGTGTCGCACAAGAGCACCTGCCCTTCGCCTTCGGTGAATTCGGCGGATATATTCAGATTGACGGGACTGCGGCGGGGGCCGGGTTCGGGACCGTTGAGATGCAGGTGCGCGACGGCGGCGCGCAGGCCCTCCCACAACCGCCCTTGCAGACGCGCGCAGCGGGCGGCCCGCTCCGGCAACTCGCGCGCGGCCATTTCCGCCGCGACACCGGCGCCGACAATTCCCGGCACGTTCTCCACCCCGGCGCGGCGGCCGCCTTCCTGGTCTCCGCCGTGCAGCAGGCCCGCTAGGCGCGCGCGGCGGTGGCGATACAACACCCCGACGCCTTTCGGGCCGTAAAAGCGATGGGGCGAGAAGGACAGCAGGTCCGCGCCCAACGCCTGCACATCGACCGGCAGCCAGCCCGCGCTGGCGTCGGCATCGACATAGAACGGGATGCCCTTTTCATGGGCCACGCCGCTGATCTCGCGGATGGGTTCAATGGCGCCGATGTCGTGATTGACATGGTGGACGGCGATTAAAATAGTTTTGTCAGTGATGGCCGAGCGGACCCGCGCCGGATCGACGGCTCCGAGGCGGTCCACCTCCAGGCGCGTGCAGGTGAAGCCGCGCTGCTCGAGGAAGGCGGCCGAGTTGAGCACCGCCGGATGTTCGATCCGGCTGAGAACCAGGTGGTTTCCCCGGCGCTGGTTCGCCCACGCCGTGCCTTTGACCGCGAGGTTGGCCGATTCGGTCCCGTCGGACGTGAAGATGATCTCCTCGGGAGAGCCGGCGTTGATGAGGCGGGCGATCTGGGTGCGGGCGGCGTCCACCGCGTCCCGCGCCCGCAGGCCGTGCTGATGGAGCGAGGAGGGATTGCCAAATGCCCCGGCCAGGAACGGTTTCATGGCTTCCCACACTTCCGGCAGCGCGGGCGTGGCGGATTGGTGGTCGAGATAGACTTGCCGCATCGCGCTTAATTCCGGCGGCGCTCTCCCTGTCGAGTCAAGTCAAGTGTTTTCTGCTGCCGGATCAAGTCGCGCAGGCTCGTCGCCGTGAGCGCGTCTTTGACGCCGTTCTGCGCCCGCTCGAACAAGCCGCACAAGGCGCAGCCGCCGACGTGTTGGCAATCCGGCTTGGCCTGCTTGCACCGCTGAAAAACGATCTTGCCTTCGACCGCCTCGATGATTTCCAGCACGGAGATGTCGGCGGGATTCTTGGCCAGGGCGAAACCGCCGCCCGACCCGCGAATGGAGCGCACCAGCCCCGCCTTGGCGAGGCTTTGAAAGATTTTGGCCAGGAAACTCTTGGGAATCCGCTCCTGGCGGCTGACCTGGTCGATCATGGCCCGCTGGCCTGGCTGGCGCCGGGCCAGGTGCATCAGCCCCAACACCCCGTATTCGCCTGCGCGGGTAATTTGCATTTAAATGGTTGACGAGTTCTTCTTGTAACGCCGAATTCGGACTGACTTTGTCCGATAAAACATAG
Organism: Verrucomicrobiota bacterium; assembly: GCA_049510745.1. Taxonomy (GTDB): domain Bacteria; phylum Verrucomicrobiota; class Verrucomicrobiia; order Limisphaerales; family Palsa-1400; genus PLGF01. Next base: position 49,650 of record JBEKYR010000001.1, read on the forward strand.
GCGGGGCACGGCGGAACGTCAACCCAGGAATGCCCGGTTGCGTTGAAAAACCATTGAATCCCCGCTTCGTCCCGGCGACAATCTTGCCGACATGACCGCCACGAACGTCGCCCCATTCGCCGCCGCCGCCGCGCCGCCCGCCCCGCGCCTCTCGCAATTGCGCGGGTTGGATTACTCGGTTGTCCAGCAATGCATGCATTGCGGCCTTTGCCTGCCGACCTGCCCGACTTACGACGCCACCAAACTGGAACGCCACAGCCCGCGCGGACGCATCGCCCTCATGCGCGCCATCGCCGATGGCCGTCTGGAACCGACCCGCATCTTCGGCGATGAAATGTATTTTTGCCTCGGCTGCCTGGCTTGCATGACGGCCTGCCCCGCCGGCGTCAATTACGCCGAACTGTTCGAGCACGCGCGCGCGGAAGCCGAGGAAAGCGGCGCCTTGCGCAATCCCAAGCGGAGCTTCATCCGCTGGCTGACGATGCGCTGGCTTTTCATGGATTTGCGCCGCCTGCGGTTTGTGGGGGCGTTGATCCGCCTTTATCAGCAGTTGGGCCTGCAAGGGCTGTTGCGCGGTTCCGGCGTGCTCAAGCTCGCGCCGCGCCGCCTGCGCGAGTTGGAGGCCATGACGCCGGTCGTCCAGCTAAAATTTTCCGCGGAGCTGATCGCGCCCGTCACGCCCGCCGTTGGCGGCAAGAGATTTCGCGTCGCCCTGCTCACCGGCTGCGCCCAGGACTTGATGTTCAGCGACGTCAACCGCGACACGGCGGAAGTCCTGGCCCGGAACGGTTGCGAAGTGGTCACACCGCCCCGCCAGAATTGCTGCGGCTCGCTCCACGCGCACAATGGGGAATTGGGCATGGCCCGGGCCTTGGCCCGCAAAAGCATCGACCTATTCCCGCCGGAACAATTCGACGCCATCATCAGCAACGCCGCCGGCTGCGGCTCGCATCTGAAGCATTACCGCCGCCTGCTGGCGGACGATCCGGTTTACCGCGCCCGCGCCGCGCTCTGGGACGCCAAGCTCAAGGACATCCACGAATGGCTCGTCGCCATCGGCCTGACGCCGCCCAAGGCCGGCGCCGCCGCCCGCACCGTCACTTATCACGAGGCCTGCCACCTGTGCCACGGGCAGAAGATCACCGCGCCGCCGCGCCAATTGCTCGGCGCGATTCCGGGGTTGAAGCTGGTCGAGTTGCCGGAGAGCGATTGGTGCTGCGGGAGCGCGGGGATTTACAACGTGATCCAGCCGGAAATGGCCAATAAACTACTTGACAGGAAGCTCGGGCACATCGTCTCCACCGGGGCCCAGGTGGTCGCCGTGGGGAACCCCGGCTGCCTGGCCCACATGGCCAACGGCATCCGGCGCGACCACCTGCCGGTGCGCCTGGCCCATCCCATCACCTTGCTGGCCGAAGCCTACCGCGCCGAATCGCCCCAGCCGTAACCGGTCCGGAAAAGCGGACGAGCCTCACGTCGCGGGCGCGGGCGGCACATCCTGAATCCGCGCGAACTGCACCAGCAGATCGACCACCTTTTCGCTCAGGATTTGATTGTAAATGTCGGCCAGCCGCCCGGATTTCTCGAAATCCTTGACCAGCTTGTCCATCGGGATCTTGTACTGCGTGGCGAGGTCTTGCAAACGCCGCGCGATCTCCATTTGCTCGACCCTCACGCCCTCCTTCTCCGCCACCCGCTGGAAAATGAAAGTGGCCTTGACCCGCTGCTTGGCTGTGGCGTTGGCCGTGGCGTAAATCTGCTCCTTTTGCGCGTCAATCTCCTCCTTGGAGATGCCGCGCTGCTGGTTATCGTGGACAATGCCATAGACCACGTTGCGCGTCTCGTCCTCGACGATGGACTCCGGCAGGTCGCACTGGACTTTGTTGAGGAGATTCTGCGTCACCTGGTTGCGGATGGTGCGGCTTTGTTTCAGGTTCAACTCCCGCTGCAAATCCGCCCGCACGCCCTCGCGCAGTTTTTCCATGTTTTCCGCCCCATACGCCTTGGCAAACGCGTCGTCCACCGCCGGCACCTTCTTTTCCTTGGCCTCGACCAATTCCACCTCGTAAACGCCCTTCTTCCCCGCCAATTGCGGCACCACAAAATCGGCCGGAAAATCAACCGTCACGGTGCGCTTGTCACCCGCCTTCATGCCGATCAATTGCCCGCCGAACCCCGGAATAAACGACGTGGCATCGACATTGACCCAGAAACTCTTCTGCTCGGTCAACCCGCGGGCCGTCGGCGCCGTCTCGGTTATGGGCCGGCCTTCGCAGGCGCCGGTGTAATTGACCACGGCGACGTCGCCGGCTTTCAACTCGCGCGCGACGGTCGGGAATTGCGTCTGGCGCTGCGCCAGCGCGTAGAGCGCCCGCTCGATGTCTTGGGGCGTGACCGAGGCGATCTCCCGCAAGGCGGGCAGGCCCTTGTATTCGGGCAATTCAAATTCCGGGGCGATTTCCAGGTTCGCGGCGAATTGCAGCGGCTGGCCGCGGGTGAATTGAATCTCCTCCACGTCGGGCTGGCCGACGACGGTCAATTTCTGGTCCGACACGGCCTTTTTGTAAGCCTCGCTGATGAGCTTGCGTTTGACCTCCTCCTGGATCTCGTTCTCGAATCGTTTGGCCACCATTTCCTTGGGCGCTTTGCCGGCGCGGAAGCCGGGAAAGCGGGCTTCGCGCTGGAAGTCGCCGGTGACTTCCTTGAAGGATTCCTCCACCTGCTCCGGCCCGATTTCGACCCGCAACAAACGTTTGCAGGGCGCCAATTTTTCCACCGTTACATTCACAAAAAGCCTTTCGATTCCGCGCGCCGGCCCCCACTGGACTTGAAAGGTTCCGTCCCCATCGCAACAACGTGGGATCAGGCCGCCCGCGAATTGGACAAGCTAAGGAGAGCCGCCCGGCGCGTCAAGCCAGCAAAAAAAACCAATCTTGGCAAGGGCGCATCTCCATATCTGGACACCGGTCAGCGCGGCTGGAGGGCCAACCTTGAATGGACAAGGATGAAGGATGAAGAGCCATTTCCTTTGGCACTTGTGAGGTTTTTCGTCTTCGGTCGCTTGTCGCTGGTTCCGGGTATTTTTAGAATTTCATTTTTTGGCCCGATTTAGCCGGATTTGGCCGGATTTGGCCGGATTTTTCCGGATTTGTCCGGGTTTTTAGATTCGTTTTCCGGTTTGACTCCGGCATTTTTTGCCGCTTCTTGGGGTAGTTCCCGGTGCTGGCGGTGCATCGCGTCTGCGGTTGGGCCGGTGCAGGACTGAGCTTTTGCGTCAAGGCTGTCACCTGCAAATGACGGCGAATGGTGCATACGAGGGCGAACGTCCAGGGTTTGACTGGTGAGCCAATGGGACCAAGGGGACGAATGGGACGAATGGCTGATGCGATGGGAGAGGTCTCCGAGCCACGGGCCGGCGTTGACCGGGCCGCACTGAGCACTTTGCCTGTTGCATGTATCATTCATGCTGGCTCGATTTAAGCACAGGTCTATCAAGACGAAAAACCTACGGAAGGAAAAAAAAGCGAATTTTATGAGGGTGCGGAATGGCGGGGGCGATGTTGACCACGAAAGGCACGGAATAGACGAAAAGGGGTGCGGAATTGCCACGAAATTCCATTTCGCTGAAGCCATGGAGGACGGACAACTGGCAAAAGCCTTGGCGACTTCTTGGGAGCGCGATCGCCCCGCTGCACTCCCTATGCCACGCCCAACGCTCCGCCGCTGAAGGAAATCACTGCCCGAACCGGAGTCATCCCGCCGCGCTCCAATACGTGCGATTGCCCGCGGCAGGCGCAACTCAGGCAAACGCCAGCGTTCGCTTTGCCCGCATCCCCCACACCCGATTCTTTGACACCTGCCACCGTGCCGCGGAACGCCGCGCTTGCCCCGTGTCTGGCTTGTCTGTTACTCTCTGCAACGACACGGCGAAAACGATGAAAGTGAAAGTGAAATGAGGGGCGATGAAATTGTATATCGAAACCAGCGTGCCGAATTTCCTGTTCACGGAGGACGCGCCGGAGAAGCGCCGCGTGACGGAAGTTTTTTTTGAGTGGCTGAAGTTTTCTGAGCATAAGGTGTTCAGTTCTGAAATCGTGTTCGAGGAGTTGAGGGAAGCGCCCGAAGGCAAGCGGAACAAACTGCTGCGCGCCCTGTCGGATCTCGAACCCGCCATGATCCCGGTGACGGAGGAAGCCGCCCGATTGTGCCGGTTTTATCTCGACCGCGGCATCCTGCCGCCGCGCTATTAGAACGATGCCATTCAAATCGCACTGTGCGTCTGCCAGGAAATGGATTTTCTGGTGACCTGGAACATGCGGCACATGGCGAATGTATTCCGGCAGGAAAAAATCAACCGGGCGAACTTGGAATTTGGCCTGGATGCGATTAAAATAGTGACACCGGAGCATCTGATTTATGAGGACTAAAGAAGCAGAAGTGACGCGCGAAATCCGCGCGGTGCGCGACCGGATGGCGCGACGGGTGGAGCAGGAAGGCATCTTCGCGTTTTACGCTTCATTGGAAGGACGCGCCGCGAAGCTGATGGCACAGCACCGCTCCCCGCAGCGCGCGGCGCGGCCCCGCAGCATCCAGGCCAGAAAAGCAATGCGCCGCGCCTTGGTGGACGCGCTGCCGGAACCCGGGGCGATCCAGGAAATCCGTCGCATCCGTGAAGAAATGCTCGCGGAAGAAAAACGCGTCGGCAGTGACAAGTATTGGGCGGAAGCCAACCGGCAGGGCAAGGAGTTTGCCCGCCGGCATGGGCTGAAATATGTGGAGTCACCGTCGAGCGCTGATGTTCTGCACGACAAACCCGCAAAACACAAAGTCCACTGACGAACCGCGATGCCACGCAAAAAGAAAGACGCCGTTGACCAACCCGCTTTGCTGGAAGCGCGAGTTTCAACCGCGCCGTGCCTGCCGGCCATCCGCGAGAAGGTCAAGGCGTCGCTTTGCCCTGATTCCAAAACCCGTCCACCATCATGACCAGCAACCGGCCACTGGAGGAATGGGGCAAACTCCAGGGCGACGTGCCCATGGCCGGTGCGATCCTGGACGGTTTCCTGCACCACGCCCAGACCATTGCCATTGCCGGAAAGGAGGACCAAGCAAGAAGATCAAATCCAAGCCCAACGACCCAGGCTGCGCCGGAGGCTTCGCCGAGGCGAGACCTTTGACCGCAGAACCGGCGAGCTGAATGGCTCACAACCGGTTCTGCTCGTTTTACTTTGCTGCTGGCCGATTATGAAAAACGCTCGATTTTCGCCGCAAATCGGCCATACTGGGCGCACCGTTTCAATATACAAAACAACCGTTGTACGATAAACATCAAGCGGCATACGGCTCGATGAGGATCACAACCTTCCAGCAGACATCGCACATCCGTGCTTACTGGTATGCGTGGCTTGGCATTGCAGCGGTGGCACTTGTGTTGCGTTTCACAGTGTTCCTCGGAGCCAGCGAGCAGCGACTTTTCGGCCTCGCCACTGCCTATATGATTAGCACATGGTTGCCAATTATTGCATTAAACCTCGTCGAGGGGCGCCGTCTGACTGCATACCTGAGAATTCATCACCCTCAGCAGTGGGAGCAGATTAGCTATATTTCATTTCTGGGTTTCGCGGGTCGCAACGGGTTCCGGGAGACGCGCTGGCTTTATTCACAAGACGATTTCGGCGATCCTGTCGTCGCCAGCATGAAAAAAGAACGCCGGAGATTCATCCGCTGGGTGCTTACCGTATTCTTCAGCTACATCGTGATGATGCCAGTGTTGCTGGGCCTATGAATAAGCTGCCTCAGCAGACATGAAGCAATTGAATAGCCCCTTGCTTGCATCAAGAAACCTCCTATGAATAAAGCACCTCGGAGTGGCCGGTTTTCAACCGCTCGGTGACACATTTTGGGTGAGTCCCCAAGCACATCGCTCGTCATTCGGCTGAAAACAAGCCCGCCCTATTCCGGCGTGCATCTGTTGAAGAATTCGGTGATGCTTGAGGGATGATGAAATGCGTGTTCAGGGTTTTCACGGCGGCGGGGCTGTTTTTGTGCCTGGGATTGGGGATGGCCGGTTCGGCTTCGGCGAAGCTGGCCCCGGTTGATTTGCAGTGCGAATACGCCGCGGACCCGTTGGGAATTGACGTGCCCGCGCCGCGCCTGTTCTGGAAACTGGCCGGCACAACCCGCGGCGAGCAACAGGGCGCTTACCAGGTGGTTGTCGCGACGTCGGAGCGGGCGCTGGCGCGGAACACCGGCGTCCTCTGGGATAGCGGCAAGGTGGTTTCGGACGAGTCAATCCAGATTCCCTACGCCGGCCAGCCACTGGAGTCCTCGCAGCAGGTGTTCTGGAAGGTGCGCGTCTGGGAGCAGCACGATAAAGCGTCGCGGTGGAGCAAACCGGCGTGCTGGACGATGGGGGTGTTGAAGGAAGCGGATTGGAAAGCCAGTTGGCTCGGCGCCCCGCGCGCGGCGGCGACGAATCACAACTGCGAGACCCTGCTGTTGCGGCGCGAATTCGCCGTGAAATCCGGGCTGCGCCGCGCGCTCGCCCATGTCTGCGGCTTGGGTCAATACGAACTTTTTCTCAACGGCGCGAAGGCCGGAGACGATCTGCTCTCTCCCGGCTGGACCAAGTACGACAAGACCTGCCTCTACGAGACGCGCGACATCACGGCTCTGCTGCGCAAGGGCACTAACGCGTTCGGCCTGCTGCTCGGCAACGGGATGTACAACGTCGCGCCAGGTCGTTACACGAAGTTCACGGGCTCGTTCGGTCCGCTCAAAGCCATTGCCCAGGTGCGCCTGGATTACACCGACGGCACGACGGAAATCCTCGGCACGGATGAGCAGTGGCGGGTCGCTCCCGGCCCGATCACGTTTTCGTCCGTCTATGGCGGCGAAGATTACGACGCGCGACTGGAGCCGCGCGGCTGGAACCGGCCGGGCTTTGACGATGCGCAATGGGAACGGGCGGCCGTGGTGGAAGGTCCGGGCGGAGAGCTTCGAGGGTTTTCGTGCGCCGCGCCGCCGTTGCGCGCGATGGAGACGCTCCGGCCGGTGCGGGCAAATCCACTTCAGAGCAATGTCACCGTCTATGATCTTGGGCAGAATGCGCCCATCATGGTTTGGTTGAAGGCGCATGGGCCGCCGGGTTCGAGCGTCCGGGTGATCCCGGCGGAGTTGCTGAAGGAAGACGGTTCAGTGGATCGCAAATCGTGTGCTCCTCCTGGCGGGGGGCCGGCGTGGTGGCAATACACGCTGGCCGGCGACGGTGAAGAGACTTGGTTCCCGAAGTTTTTTTATCATGGCTGCCGTTATTTGCAGGCGCAACGCTCGCCGGCGCCGGGCGGCACTGAGCTTCCCGTGGTGGATGCCATCGACGGTGTGGTGGTGCATTCGGTTTCCAGGCCGGTGGGTGAGTTCGCCTGCTCCAACGAGTTGTTCAACCGCATCCATGCGCTCATCCGCTGGGCGCAGCGCGCGAACATGGTCAGCGTGTTGACAGATTGTCCGCACCGCGAGCGGCTGGGCTGGCTGGAGCAGTATCACTTGAACGGCCCGTCGCTGCGTTATGAATTTGACCTCGCGCGCCTTTTCGCCAAAGGGATGAACGACATGGCGGACTCGCAATTGCCCGACGGACTGGTGCCCGACATCGCGCCCGAATATACTGTTTTCCCCGGGGGTTATCGCGACTCACCGGAGTGGGGCAGCGCCTTCGTGATCGTGCCCTGGCAGCAATATCAGTTTACCGGCGACCGGGATTTGCTCCGGCGTTACTACGAGGGGATGAAACGCTACGTGGCCTATTTGGGCGCCAAGGCCAGCAACCAGATCGTGTCGCACGGTTTGGGCGATTGGTACGACATTGGCCCCGGACGGCTTGGCGAAGCGCAATTAACTCCGAAAGCTCTGACGGCCACGGCGTTTTACTATTATGACACCTGGATTCTTTCGCAGACGGCTGCGCTGCTGGGCAAAACCGGCGAAGCCGGGGAATTCACCCGGCAGGCCGAAGACATCCGCGCGGCCTTCAACCAAAAGTTTTTCAACCCGGCCAATGGCAGTTATGCCACAGGCTCGCAGTGTGCCAATGCGATTCCCCTGGTGATGAACCTGGTCGAACCCGCCCACCGCGGCGCGGTCCTGGATGCCCTTGTGGCGGATGTGCGCAAGCGCGGCAATGCCATCACCGCCGGCGACGTGGGCTACCGCTATTTGCTGCGCGCGCTGGCGGAGGGCGGCCGTTCGGACGTGATCTTCGACATGAACAATCAGTCGGACAAACCGGGTTACGGCTACCAATTAAAGATGGGCGCGACCAGCCTGACCGAAGCCTGGAACGCGGATCGCGGCTCATCGCAAAATCATTTCATGCTCGGCCAGATCATGGAGTGGTTCTATGCCGACCTGGCGGGCATCGCCCCCGATCCCGCCGGACCCGGATTCAAAAAAATCCTGCTTCGCCCCCAGCCGGTGGGCGACGTGGCCTGGGTCAAGTGCGCTTACGATTCCGTGCGCGGCCGAATCGAGTCCGATTGGAAACGGACGCATGGCAGATTCAAATGGACGGTGACAATTCCGGCCAATACGACCGCCACGGTTTTCGTGCCGACGCGGCGGGCCGAGAGCGTGACGGAAGGCGGAGACGTTGCCGCGAAGTCGCCCAACGTGCGGTTCCTGCGGCAGGAAAACGGCCGCGCCGTCTATGAAATCGGTTCCGGCACTTATCAATTTGCCTCCGACTGAGCATGCCCTTATGAAACGATGGCGCCATCACTGGCCTGTCCTGGCCCTGGTGCTGGTTCTTCTGTTTGTCACGGCGGTCCGGTGGCGGGTGCGGGCGATGCCGCTGGAACGGGACGAGGGAGAGTACGCCTATGCCGGACAATTGATGCTCGACGGCATCCCGCCTTACCGGTGGCTTTACAACTTCAAGATGCCCGGCATCTACGCGGCCTACGCCTTGATCATGGCCGTCTTCGGGCAAACGCCATCGGGCATTCACGTGGGCTTCCTGCTGGCCAACCTGGCGGCGATTGTCTTGACGTATCGGCTGTCCCGGCGGTTCCTCGATCCGCCCGCGGCGGCGGCGGCCGCGGCGACCTACGCGCTCTTGTCGCTGAGCCAGGGCGTGGTCGGAATGGCCGCGCACGCGACGCACCTGGTGGTGCTGGCGGCCCTGGGGGGGTTGATTCTGCTCTTGCGCGGGCAGGAACGGGGCCGGCTGGGAACGTTTTTCTGGAGCGGCGCGCTCTGCGGCGTTGCCTTTTTGATGAAGCAACCGGGGGGCGCCTTTGCCTTCCTGGGGCTGTCGGTGCTGGCCTGGGCCGCATGGCGGGAGCGGCCCGTCTCCTGGGGGAAGCACGGAGGCAGGATGGCGGCGTTTGCGACCGGGGCGCTGGCGCCGGTATTGTTGACGTTCTGGCTGTTGTGGCGGGCGGGGGTCTGGGCCAAGTTTTGGTTCTGGACGGTGACCTATGCGCGGGTTCACGCGACGCTGGCGCCCTGGTCGTTTGGCCGGGAAAGATTGGCCGTCTTTTTTGGCGGCTTGGGATGGGACGCGGTCTTCTGGGTCTGGGCCGCGTTGGGCCTGGGCTGTGTGCTGGCCGCGAAGAAGGGCGACAAGCGATTCTTTCCGGTGGCGCTGCTGGCCTTTTCGGTCGCCGCGGTTTGCCCAACGTTCCATTTTTATCCGCATTACTTTGTCCTGCTGCTGCCAGCGATTGCGCTCTTGACAGGCGAGGCGCTGGCGGCGGCGGCGGAGCGGAAGGCGCCGTGGATTTTCTTCGCCGCCTGCTGGGTTTTTCTCGTCGCGATCCATCGGGAAGCCTTCTTCAAGTGGAAACCGGACCAGGTCAGCGGCTTTACTTACTGGCGGAACGCCTTCCAGGTCTATCCACCCATCGGCGAATACCTGAAAACAAACACGCCCGCCGGGGCGACGCTGGCGGTGCTCGGCTCCGAGCCGGAACTGTTGTTTTACGCGCACCGGCGCTCGGTCACGGGCTACATTTACATGTACGACGTGGTCGAGGACCAGCCGCTGCGCGAGCAAATGGAGCGCGAAATGATCGGCGAAGTGGAGCGGGGCCGCCCGGACTTCGTGATTTTCGTCAACTCGGGCCTGTCGTGGATACCCTCGCGTTCCGAGGATTTCGAGGCCATCAAGCAGTGGATGGAGCAGTACACCGACAAGTTCTACGAACCTTACGGTTTGGCGACTTTTCCTCCCTACACCATCTATTGGGGCAAGGGCAGTTTTCAGCGTGTGCCGTCCGCGCAAAGGTTTGTCTGGATTTTCAAGCGGAAGGGAAACGACAATCCCGCCCTGCGGGGCGGTCATAATTCGTGACATGGGCCGTTGCCGGTAGTACCTTCGCCAAATTGGAGCCGGCACGCTCTGTTCCCTGTCGATGCGAACCAACAGCATTGTTTATTTGGTCTATGCCGCGATTTTAATCGGTTGCGGGTTTGGAATCTATTTGACACTCCAGGCGGGCGGACGCCTGGAGCCGCGGCCAGCCGTCGCGGGAACGGCCGCGGCGCCGCCGTCTCCGCCGGCAGCGGGCGTTGCGAGCGGCGCCGGGCGGGAGGCCGGGATCGGGCGTTTGTCGCAGGGGATGCGTGAGAATCTGCGCGAGCCGTTGAGCCTGCTGCTGATCCAGTTGATCCTGATCGTGGTGCTGGCGCGGTTGTTTGGGGCGTTTTTTGTTCGCCTGGGCCAGCCGGCCGTAATCGGGGAGATGATTGCGGGGATGGTTTTGGGACCTTCCGTGGCGGGGGCGCTGTTTCCCGGACCGTTTCATTTCGTTTTTGCGTCCGATTCGCTGGCGGCGCTGCGCATGCTCAGCCAAGTGGGGGTGATCCTGTTCATGTTTATGGTGGGGATGGAGCTGGAGTTGAAACAAATTCGCAGCCAGGCCCGGACGGCGGTCATGGTAAGCCACGTCGGCATCGTCTTTCCCTATTTTCTCGGCGTGCTCTTTTCCTTCTTCATTTATCCCTCGTATGCCGCGGGGCGGACGACCTTTCCTGCGTTCGCGTTGTTCATGGGCATCGCCATGAGCATCACCGCCTTCCCGGTGTTGGCGCGCATTATTGACGAGCGGGGGTTGACCAAGTCGCCGTTGGGGACGATGGCGCTGACGTGCGCGGCCGTCAATGACGTGACGGCGTGGGCCATCCTGGCGTTCGTGGTGGCCTCGGTGAAATCCGAGAGCGCCGGCAGTTGTTGGCTGACCCTCGCGCTGCTGCTCGTGTTTGTGGGCGCCATGCTGTTCCTGATCAAGCCGCTGCTGCGGCGTCTCCTCTTGGCCGGGGCGCGCGGGGTTGACGGCCCCACGCGCAACACGGTGGTCGTGAGCCTGGTGGTGGTGTTTGCCGCCGGGCTGTTCACGGAGGTGATTGGGATTCATCCGTTGTTCGGAGCCTTCATGGCGGGCGCGTGCATGCCCCAAGCGTCGCAGTTTCGGCTGCGCCTGCGGGAACGCCTGGAGAGTTTCAGCTCCGCTTTTCTGCTGCCCCTGTTTTTCGCCTTCACCGGACTGCGCACCGAGGTGGGCCTGTTGAACGACTGGGAAAGCGTGGGCCTTTGCCTGGGGCTTGTCCTGGTGGCCACGCTGGGGAAGTTGGGCGGCAGCCTGCTGGCGGCGCGCTGGACGGGCATGGGCTGGCACGACTCGTTCGCTTTGGGAGCGTTGATGAACACGCGCGGCCTGGTGGAATTGATCGTGCTGAACATCGGATTCGACCTGGGCATCCTTTCCCCCCGGGTCTTCACCATGATGGTCATCATGGCCCTGGTCACCACCTGCATGACCGGGCCGTTGCTTTCCCTGGGAAGCCTGCGGCGGCGCAACGGCCCCGCGCCGGTCTCCGTGCCGCCGGCTTAAGGGTTGTCCATGATCTCTTGTTCCCGTTGACGAGCGCGGAGCAAAGCGTTAGTGTAAGTACATTGTGAGTACGAGAACCGTTAACCGGCGTCCTGTGCGGCGCAACCGTGTCACCTCCGCGCGGGTCAATCTGCGGATAGATCCCAAAGTAAAGGCTTTGCTGATGAAGGCGGCCGGCCTGCAGCGGGTCAAGCTTACGGAATTCATGCTCGGCGCCTCGCGCTCCGCCGCGGAAGCCACGCTGGCGGAACGCAGCCGGTTTGTGCTGTCCCCCCGCCGGTGGCGGGAGTTTAACGCGGCATTGGATGCGGCGCCCCGTGAGATCACGGCCTTGCGCAAGCTTTTCAGCGAGTCTTCAGTGTTGGAACCCGCATGAGTTTTTCGCCGCCTGCGCTCATCACTGCGGGAGACAAGGTCGAGGCTTTCGACTGCGGCGAGGAGTCCCTAAACCATTACCTGAAGCGGTTTGCGTTGACAAATACGGCAGCCGGCATCGCGCGAACGTATGTAACGATAGTCAGCGGCGAGGCATCGGTGATCGGCTATTACTCGCTGACGGCCGGTTCAGTCGTGAAGGCCAGCGTTCCCGCGCGTATTGCCAAAGGCATTCCAAGTCACCCCGTCCCGGTGGTCTTGCTGGCGCGGTTGGCGGTAGATCGGCGGTTTCAGAGGCAGGGAATTGGCAAGGGCCTGTTGAAAGATGCGTTGCGACGGTCTCTTTCAGCCGCGGAGGTCATTGGAATTCGCGCGATTCTGGTTCACGCGAAAGACCCGCAGGCGGCCGCTTTCTACGGAAGATTTGGATTTGTGCCGTCGCCGACCGATGCACTTCACTTGATGCTCTTGATGAAAGACCTTCGGCAGACGTTTGGAGCGGCGTAGTCGCGCTTCCTGGAAGGAGAGGGGGACAGAGCACGAGGCCAAGCAGCGTCCCGTCATCTCAGGGCCGACTGCAAGGTCGTGCAAAAACGCCTTGCGCTCAGGGTTGGTTTCCGAAAGCCTTTTGAAACTCCGGCGTCTGCCGCAAGGCGTTAAAGGTCGGGTCCTCGGCCAGATGCTTCCGCAGGTTGATCATCTTGGGTTCCTTGGCGATTTCCGCCGCGTTGAGGGCCAAACACTTTTGCAGCGAGGCGACCGCCTGGGCGGTTTCGCCGCGGGCGGCTTGAATGACGGCCAGGTTGTAGAGCGGCTCGGAACTGGCAGGCATGGCCAGGGCCAGCTTTTGGACGGCCTGTTCGCTTTTGGCCAGATCGCCCATCTGCAAATACGCGCTGGCCGCGCTCATCAGCACGTTGGGGTCGGAGCCGGCGAAGGTGAGCACTTGCTCGAGCATCTGTTCGGCGGCGTTGGTTTGATGATCGGCGATGGCGCGCTGAATCTGGGTGAAGGCCTGCTTGATCTGATCGGCGCCCGCGCCCGACTTGCTGCGGGTTAACTGGTCGATCCAATCGCTGATCTGGCCGTTGTAGGGGTCCAGTTTGTGGCAGGTTTGCAGGATGCCAAGGGCGTCGTCAATGCGGTTTTGGTTGAGCAGCAGGTCCATGAAATGGAAGACCGCTTCGGGGCTGTAGGGGCAATAGGCAAAGGCCTGCTTGAAGGCGAACTCCGCTTCCTTGGTCACGCGCGCCCGCTCGGCGGGGATTCTGGAATTCTGCGCCCGCGAGCGCCATTGATAGATGCTGCTGCCAATCGAGCTGCGCAGCTTGGAGAAGGCCTTCTGCGCGTCGTCGTCGCGCAGAAAGGCGCGGTCGCCCTTGAAATGGCTGAAATTGTGGCGCAGATAGACCTCCTCCGCCCAATCGCAGACCTCCTTGACGCTGGTGTCGTAGGTGATCCAGTTGCCGATGGTGCGCCGGGAGAACTGGCTCCAGAAGGCGTGGTCTTTGTCAATAATATCCTGTGTCAGCTCGGGCACCGGATGCCGGTTGATCTTCATGATGATCCCGAAGGGGGTCAGGTACGGGTACATCCAATCCAGCGGGAAGCTCTCCTCGACGTAGAATTCGTGGTTGGGGTTCTTGTCGAAGATCACCTTGGTCAGCAAGCCGTTGATGCTCATGACGGCGATCTGCCCCGAAACCTGCACCCGCCCGTTGTCGATATGCACGTCCTCGCCCGGCTTGATCTGGCGCGGTTCGTTGGGGAACTCCGTGTCGTGCTGCAAGCGCCGTTGGGCTTCGTAAAGGTATTCGTTGAAACACTGCGCGGAATCGTCGGGCGTGGCCGTCTGGATTTCGGTGTCGGGATAGACGCCGCCGAGGCTTTTGACGATTTCGTCCGGGAAAGCCTCCTCCAACATGCGGCGATTGAGGCGGATGACGTTGTTGGACAGGAGATTTTCGCCCGCCGCGGCCTCCCGGATCAAGACGGGCAATCTGACGTTTTTGAACGTCTCGGCGTTGTAGATATTGGTCCCGGCGACGACGGCGTTGAAATCCTGGGACAAGGCCTGGCGCAAGGCGGATTCGTCGCCGTTGCCATCAACCAGGCGCCGGGTCCCCGTGCTGAGCTTGCTGTAAAGGAACCGGGCCAGGGGGTCCTGGTTTGGGCTGTTGCGCAGTTTGGCGGCGAGGCTTGACGGCTTGGCGATTTGGCCGGGAGTGAACCAGGAAGTGCTGGTGCGGCGCCGTTTCTCGACCTTCGCGCCAAGCCCTTCAAAAATGTCGTCCAGAAACCTGAACGCGCGCATCGGCCCGTGGAAAATGCTGGGGAGCGAGCCGGAGAAGAAGTTCTGAAAGAACGGCGGATCGTTTTGGGCGCTGCGATTGTACTGGGCGCGGATGTAATCCAGATAGGTGTTATCGGCCAGGGCGTTTTGGGTGATGATATAGACATCGCGCCGGTCGTAATTCTGGTCCTGTTCGGGCTGGCAATCGTGGGGAATGAAGCTTTCGCAGAAAATGGTGTAGGTGGGGCAGAAGCGTCCCGGATCGGTGCCGCCGTAGAGCACGGCGTCGCGCGCCATTTCGGGATAGACCATCGTGCCCTGCGGCCCTTTGGCGGCGGCCTCGCGCAACCTGGCATCGTAGGTCAGGTTGCCGTCCGGCCCGACAAACGGCGGGGTAAACATATCGTGGCCGAACCAGTAGCCGAACCAGTGATTGCGCTGTTCGCTGTGGAACCAATGGGACATGCCCGAATAGACCGGCAGCAGGGCAAAGAGTCCCAGCGCGATGGCCAGCGGCGCCCGGTTCCGATAGAGACCCACCGCCGCCAGAAAAACCAGCGTCAACACCACCAGCAAAAGGCTGGCAATGACGGGCGACCCGTATTGGTCCGGGGCGAACGACTGCGCGATCCAGTGCGGCAATTCTCCCAAGCCAATCTCCCCGTCCAACCCGCGGTAATGTCTGCCCGTCACATCCAGCAGCGAGTAGAGCGCCAGCGCCACCCCCGCCCCGGCCCCGGCCAGTCCCCAGCGGCGGAATTTTTGGTAATTGGTGGCCATGAACGCCGCCGTCATCGCCAGGCCGTAACCGATCAGGATGGCGACCACCGCGTGCGAGGCTGTAAAGAAGACTTTGACCAGATCGGCCGTCTGGCGCTCGCGGGTGGGATTGAGGGTGATGGCCAGGAGCACGCCCAGGAAGGGATAAATGGCGCCCACCATGATGATCCACGAACGCTCCCGTTTTTGCATCTTGAGGATGAACAGGAACGGCAACAGGGCGAAAAACATCGCCACCCAGCTAAAGGCGTCGGCCAAACCCGTGACCAACATCTGCAACTCGATGAGGAAATGGCGCCAATCGTGGAACACGTCGGTGGGGTTGACCTTGTCGTACTGCCCCCGGGTCACGGCGTGCCAAAAGCCTTCGACGGTGCGGGGATAGCCCCACTCCATCGGTGGATTGGTCATGCCGGAAAGGGCTTCGTAAAAGTAAAAGCTCGCGCCGCAGAACGAGAGCAATATTATGAGAAGGATCGCCTTCCACTCCGTGCCAATGCCGCTGGTTTTGATCGTCAGATAGACGCAGGCCGCAATGGAACCCATGCCGACGAAATTGTAAATGGTGAACACCATCGGCGTGGTGGAATCGAAGAACGCCACCAGATGCGCGGCCTTGGCGACCAATCCCAGGATATAAGCAACGCTGTTCCAAAGGAAGAGATCGCGGCCCAACTTGGCGTCCCGGGCCGCGACACCAATCTCGACTCCCATGATGGCCATGGTCAGGGTTTGGTGGATGGTGGAGCAGATGCCGAGGAAGAAAAACGCCAGGTAGAGGTAACGGCGCTGGTGGGGCGCGTAGTTCCAGCGCATCAGGCACAGCAGCACCAGCATCATCCACGGCACGCCGAAGAGCGAAATGCGGTTGATGACGACCGATTCCTTCCACATCGAACTGCCCAGCGCCATGAGCAAGCCCGCCGTCACGCCGCAGACCATGCAGATGGCCCGCTCCCAATTGCCCTTCATGTTTTTCAGTTCCTCGATCCCTTCCATGAGCATGCTGCTGCCGCGCGAGACCATGAAGGCGAGCACGCCGGCGGCCATGGCGGCGGTGCTGGCTTCGGCCAGGGCCACCCGCCAGGCGATGTTTTTAAACGGCACCAGCACCGTCCAAAGCCAGGTATAGATCGCCCAGAACGGGTATCCCGGCGGATGCGGAATGCCCGCATAATAGGAAGCGGTGCAAAGTTCGCCCGAGTCCTCCAGCGTCACCTCCGGCGCCAGGCAGATAAAATAAATGACCCAGACAATGGCCAGCGTGATGACCAGCGTCAGCCAGTCGATGCCCCGGAAAAGCGGGGGCACGGGCTGTTTGGCGGGCAGGGGCGGCGCTGGCGGTTTGGGGCCGTAAGGCGCGGCCGGGGCTTTAGCCGACGGACCTTGCGGCGGTCGAGTTTTGGAATTCATCGTTTCTTTTGCCATTCATCGGCCTCTGTCCACAGAACAGACACCGGAAGCGGCCAATTTGTATAAATTCGTTCGCCCCAATGGGCAATGACTAATTTCGAGCAGAACTTGCGGGGGAGCATCTCCATCTTTGGATACGGGCTGGTTGTCGGCGGGGGGCCGCGCTCGACCGACGGGGGAAAATGACGAATCGATTTCGGGGGCCAACCGCAAGGTTGCGTCGCGGAAACGATTTCACTAAAGCGGTGGTGGTGAACAACGTCAACCTGGCCATGGAGCTGGAAAACCTGAGTTACTTCGTGCAACGTTGACATGACAAAGGAACAAAGGCACTTTGTTGGAATGAAGACGGTGAATTTGACGATTGACGACCAAACGTGGCGCGCCGCCCGCGCTCTGGCGGCAGAACGGGAGACCAGCGTCAGTTCGCTGGTGCGGGAAGCGTTGGGCTATTTGACCAAGACTGATAAGCGCAGGGAACAAGCCCGGCAGGAGATCCTGCGGATGGTGGGTTCGTTCGGCGGGAAGGTGGGCCGGATGCCGTCGCGGGAGGAGAGAAATGGCCGCCGCTGACGCGCTCT
Organism: Verrucomicrobiota bacterium; assembly: GCA_049510745.1. Taxonomy (GTDB): domain Bacteria; phylum Verrucomicrobiota; class Verrucomicrobiia; order Limisphaerales; family Palsa-1400; genus PLGF01. The sequence goes on from JBEKYR010000001.1 coordinate 66,983, forward strand.
TGGACAGCAATGTGCTGTTGTATGCGCTGTCCAGCGCGCCTGGTGAGCGGGTCAAACAGGAGCGGGCGGCCCAATTGCTCGCCACGGAGCAATTTGGCACGTCCTACCAGGTGCTGATGGAGACGTGGGTGGTCGCCACGCGCAAAATGGAGCGTCGGGTCAAGCCTGAGAAGGTGGCGGCGTTTCTGGAGCAGATTCTTGCCTTTCCTTGCGTGCAAGGGACGGCGGGACTTTACCGGCAAGCTGTGAGGCTGGCCGAACGCTATGGAGTGCATCCCTACGATGCCGCCATCCTGGCCGCCGCACAAGAGCTTGGCGCCAAGCGCCTCTATTCCGAAGACATGGCGCACGGCCAGAATTACGACGGGGTGACGGTTATCAATCCGTTTCGCGGTTTGGATTAGAACGATGAAGAAAATGTGACATGCAGTGCGTTCAGCGGCCGTTCGGCTGCTCCGGCGGGGTTTCGTTGACGCTGCCGCGCCGGTAACCCTGCAAATCGAGCGTGACGTGGGCGTAGCCGATTTTTTTCAGCGCCTCCGCCACGCGCGCGGACACTCCGTCAACGAGAAATTTCGGAATTTCCTCCGCGCCGACTTCGATGCGGGCCAGGTGAGTGGTCCGTTCCTGGGCGCGCAATTCGTGGTGGCGGGCGCGCACGTCGTGAAAGCCAAGGTCGCGCAGGAGGTCCTCCGCCTGCTCGATCATGCGCAGTTTGTCGGGCGTGACCGGCTCGCCGTAGGGGACGCGCGAGCTGAGGCAGGCCATTTGGGGCTTGTCGGCGGTGGGAAGTCCCAATTGGGCGGACAAGGCGCGGATTTCGGATTTGCCCAGGCCGGCTTCCTTGAGCGGGGCGCGGGCCTGGAATTCGCCGGCGGCTTGGGCGCCCGGGCGGTGGTCCCCGGCGTCGCTGGCGTTTTCGCCGTAAGCGATGACGGCGAAATTCTCGGCGCGGGCCAGCGGGGTCAACTGGGTGAACAACTCGTGTTTGCAGAAGTAACAGCGGTTGTTGGGATTGGAGAGGTAGGCCGGGTTGTCAAATTCCTGCGTGCGCACGATGCGCAGCGGGATGGAGAATTGGGCGGCCACGGCGACGGCTTGCTCCAATTCGCGGCGCGGCAGGCTGGGGGAATCGGCCAGGACGGCCAGGCATTTGTCGCCCAGAACCTGATGCGCCACCGCCGCCAGGAAGACCGAGTCCACCCCGCCTGAATAGGCCACCAGGCATGAACCGTAGGAGCGCAGGATGGCGCGGAGCTGTTCAAGTTTGTTCAAAGACACGCCCAAATCTGCCACGGCTCACCGGGAATGTCGAGACGGATGGAAAGGGCTCAAATCCTAACGCGGCCTTACCGCCGAGCGATGACCTATACAAATTGGATAGGAGAGCGAAGAAGCGGTCGGCGAGGGCGCCGACCGCTGCACGCGATGGCGCGTGCGCTCCCAGGGATGTACTGCAACGGTTCTTAGGATTTGGGAAGGGACCTTTCCGCCCTTGAAATCGGCGGCCAGGCGCCGGCTTTCACCGCTCTTCCTCGCGCTCGGACTTGAGATCATTCAGGTTTTTCATTGAACCAATTCAAGCTCCATGAGTCCTGCCACTCGACGGTCAGGCTGTCGCCTTTGATTTGAAGGGGGAGCCAGAGGTAGGCGCTCTTGGGCAGTTCGCGAGGTTTCCAGCGGTCCGCTATGAAGATGAACGCGCCCGGCTTGCCCGGCACCGGCAAGACAAAGGTGGATTGACCGCCAAACGTTGTCGCGGCGTTCGGACCACGGCAGGGATTGGGATGGCCGGTCCAGGGGCCAAGGATGTGGTCGGCGGTGTAATAGTTGGCCGCATTGGGCGCCCAGCCAGTGCAGGCGCTCGTGATGAGATAATACCTGGCGCGATATTTGAAGAGCGCCGGCGCCTCACGATGATCGGGGGCGATGATGACGTCGTTGGTGGTGGCGGAGAGAAAATCATCGCTCAACTGGCAGATGCGCAGGTCGTAATTGTCGCGCGCAGCGTAGATGTCATAGGCCTTCCCATCGTCGTCCAGATAGAGATTCATGTCGCGGGACTGGTTGCCATTGGGGCGGAGAGCGTTCAGGAAGGTGAACGGTCCGGCCGGGCGGTCGGCCACGGCGATGCCGGCGCTGGCGAAACGGTAGCCCCGTTGTTCCAGGTGCATCCACATGACGAACTTTTTTGTGCGCGGATTGAAGATCACCTTGGGTCGTTCGATGAAAGTGGACTGGCCGTCCACGCGTGGCAGGGATTCCGGGGGCAGGGCGGCCCCTTCGCGCGTCCATTCATAAAGATTGGACGAGGCATAGCAGGAGACGCCGCCGCGCGTTCCGGGCGTCCGGTCTTCGCCATACCAGTAAAACATATTGCTGTGGACCAGCACGCCGCCGGCGTGGGCCTGAATCGGATTGCCGGCGGTGTCGGTCCAGATTTCGCCGGGATGAAACTCCGGCCCGGCCAGGGCGTGGCTGGCGGCCAGCAGCAACCCGGCGATGAGCAACGCGGCCGGCCGCGAGAGCAGCCGAATTTTAGGATGTAAAATCATTTTTCGTTTCAGAGAATTTGAGGGACTCCCGTTCCGCAGGCAATCCCCCAAAGGGGTGGTGGCCCAGTTTAAATCCCGGACTTGGTTGGGCGTGAGGTTTTTTACCCCCCCCCTCCCCCTGTTGCTGGGGTCTGATTTGGTTTGATTTAGTCTGATTTAGTTTGATTTTTGGGGGGCCAATCCGCCGTCGCTCCGCGAAGCGGAGCTATGGCGGACAGGGGGGCCAAAACGACCAGTGGGACGAATGGGACGTATGGGACGAATCCGCCGTCGCCGAAGGGATTGGGCGTCCAGCGCAGAGCGCCCGGAGCCGAAGCCGGCCCTGACCGATGTGACGATTTAGCGTCATCGAAGGAAGTATTACCACTGTTATTTGGAATATGCAAGGTTTTTTTCAGGAGAAGGGGATTTAACCGCTGGCGCGGGGGGCTTGGCGCGGCAAAGCCGCAATCAAGAGGCATACAACCACGGATGGACACGGATTAACACGGATGGGAAGCGACGGGGTTTTTATCCGTGAAAATCCGCGAAATCCGTGGTGAGACACGTTCCCGAAAATGAATGATGCTCGCGCAAAGGCGCAGAGGGCGCGGAGAGGACTGGAAAAATCTTTGAGACAGGATGACAGGATACGGAATGGATTGAGCCGGGCGAGGATTGAAGAAGCGATGGTCTGAGCCGGCGCCACGTTGGCTGAAATCCACGAGAAAACTTAAGAATCGGGCGATCCCAGGGGAGACCCCGGCGACAAAATCGAAGCAAACTAGGGGTGAGATCATTCCCATCCAGCCTCTGAAAATGCGTCCAATCCTGAAATGAACGGTCATTTTTCCAGTTGTTGCAGTTTTTTAGCCGTAAGTTCATACCACTGCTTTCCATCCGAATTCGTTTGGAGCTGGACAAAAGAGGGTATCGCAGATGCGTTCGTCGGTATCGGCATAAAAGAAATTTGGAAAAGAGCTAAAGTCCTCGGCGATTTCTTGGACACAATCATTATCCACACAGGAAGCCATTCAGGATCGTCAAACTTAGTGGCAATTCTAAGGCCAGGGCTCGTTTCCCCAGAGAATTCATATATTGTCGGAGTTTTAAAAACCACATATTTCAATTTGATTTTTTCATTCCCTGACACTGTTTTGAAAAGTTCGTCATCTCTGTATGCGGAAACCCAGCCGACCTCAGGTGACCATTCCCGGTTGCTTGGAATACCGACCCACAATTCCACATCCTCGGTGAAAATATCGGAACGGTTCATTACCACAAATTCAAACTCTACATTTGGTTGGTTTGATTGGATTGGGACAGCAAGATATGAATTCGCAGGAATATAAATGTCCGAGTTGAAAACGAGCGTATTTGTCACAAGCACTTGGGTATTACGGTCATCCCCTATTTGCAGGTATAGCTTTAAATCGGCAAGCGGCGGAATCCGCGCGGGATTATTTGGTCCAAACGAAAGCCAATAGTATATGACCAACACAATCGCACACAATATTCCGAACTGCCATAAAGCACGCCTACGATTAAGGGTTTTCTTAAATCGCGCATTGACAAGCAGATATAACCCAGCACAAAAGACAAGATAATGAAACAAACATCCTGTTCTAATCCATCCCCGGTTAGTTAAGTCGTCTCCCAAAACATAGAAAATAAGGCCGGCAAGAGCATCAGTGATATGTTTGAAACCAGGTATGAGATCAGGTTTTTTGACATACTTTCTGCGCTTATCATCGGCTTTCTTTGCGGATTGGTTGTCGCTCACAAATGATCAGATTTGATTCTTACAGAATGTGTGCCATTTTTCATCGAGGCTCGCCGCATCCATGTGTTGAAGGTGTTTATGACGCTGTTCTTATCGCCATCAGCCTCCGAAAGCAAGGGTTTCCGTATCCAGTCGGATTTGCTCCCGAATCATTAGCGCTTGTGGACTCACCCACCAGGTGGGGCAGTTTCGGATGAGAGATTCCGTCGGCGGGACGCCGACGGGGGCGGTCGAGACGACCGCGCTCCCAGGAAATCGCTAAGGATTGGGGTGGCTCCATTTTGGCGTCTGGGCGCTTGCCCTTTGGCCGATTCGTGTTACCTTGGCCGTTCTCGTGGAGATTGCCAAAGAAATCCTCAAGCGGCGCACGTTTGCCATTATCTCGCATCCGGACGCCGGCAAGACGACGCTGACCGAAAAGCTCCTGCTTTACGGGGGCGCCGTCCAATTGGCCGGGTCGGTCACCGCGCGCAAACACCAGCGGGCCACCACATCCGATTGGATGGAGCTGGAGCGCAAGCGGGGCATTTCCATCAGCTCGACGGTCCTGCAATTCGGTTACGACGGCTATCACATCAATCTGCTGGACACGCCCGGCCACAAGGATTTCTCCGAAGACACTTATCGAGTGCTGACGGCGGTGGACTCCGTCGTGATGGTGATCGATGCGGGCAAGGGGATCGAGAGCCAGACGCTCAAACTCTTCGAGGTCTGCCGGCAGCGCGGCGTGCCGATCTTCACGTTCATCAACAAATGCGACCGGCCCATGCGCGGGCCGCTGTCGTTGCTGGACGAATTGGAGAGCGTGCTGGGGATCGGCGCCTATCCGGTCAACTGGCCCATTGGCACGGGCTTTGAGTTCCAGGGGGTTTTTGACCGGCGCAGCCGCGAGGTCCATTTGTTCGAGCGGACGGTCGGGGGCCAATACCGCGCGCCGGTGCAGACCGGGCGCTTCGACGATCCGCTGATCCGCGGGCGGCTGTCCGAGGAAACTTTCGCCAAAGTCTCCGAAGAACTGGCCATGCTCGATTCGGCGGGCGAGCCGTTCGACGAAGCCGCGGTGCTGGCGGGGAAGACGACGCCGGTGTTTTTCGGCAGCGGCATCAACAATTTTGGCGTGCAACTGCTGCTGGACGGTTTTCTGCGGCATTCGCCGCCGCCCACGGCGCGGGTCATGGCCGGGACGCGGATAGCCCCAGCACACCCGGAATTTTCCGGCTTCATTTTCAAGATCCAGGCGAACATGGACCCGCGGCATCGGGACCGCATCGCGTTCGTGCGGGTCTGCTCCGGCAAGTTCAAGCGGGACATGACGGTGCTGCATCCGCGGGTGGACAAGAAGGTGCGGCTGTCCAGTTCGCACAAGCTTTTCGGCCACGAGCGGGAAGTGGTCAACGAGGCCTTTCCGGGCGACATCATCGGCCTGGTGGGCCATGCGGACTTTGGCATCGGGGACACGCTGACGACGGACCGGAATATATGTTACAAGGAAATCCCGCGGTTCACGCCGGAGGCGTTTGCCTATCTGCACAATCCGAACCCGGCGAAGTTCAAGCAATTCCGCACCGGGCTGGAGCAATTGTTGCAGGAAGGGGTCATCCAGGTGATGCAACTGCGCGGGGCGGCGGCGGCGGCGCCGTTGCTGGCGGCGGTGGGGCCGCTGCAATTTGAAGTGGTGCAGTACCGGCTGGAGAGCGAATACGGCGCGGCCTCGCGTTTGGAGGCGGCGCCGTGGACGGTGCTGAGGTGGCTGCCGCTGGAGTTCGGGGAAAGGGAGTTGGAGGCGCTCTCGCTGCCGACGGGATCGCGCCTGGCCTACGACATGGGCCGCAACCCGGTGGTGCTCTTTGTCAACGACTGGTCGGCGGGCTACTTCGAGCAAACCAACCCGAAAGCCAGGCTGTCGAGCCTGCCGGTCGGGACGCTGGCGAATTGAGGGTGCGGCGGGAAGGGCAGGAAAAGACCGGGATTATGATTAGGATTAGAATTATGAAGGGATCGCACAGTGACATGCGCTTGCGGGAAGGCGGGGACGGAATTCAGTATCGACAAATCCTGTTAAAGGGGGGTAATCTGCCCGAAAGCTATGAGCGAGATCACCCAAGTCCTGCTGTCACGGCCGGGTGACGGTTGTGATTCGGAGGAGTTGCTGCCGCTGGTCTATGACGACCTTCGCCGGATGGCGGCGGCGCGAATGGCGGGCGAAGCGGGGGGGCAAACGTTGCAGCCCACGGCCCTGGTTCATGAAGCGTGGATGCGGATTTTTGGGAACGGCGACCGGCGCTGGCAGGATCGCGGACACTTTTTCGGCGAGGCGGCCGAGGCGATGCGGCGGATACTGATTGAACGCGCCCGGCGCAAATCCCGGCTCAAGCGCGGCTACGGATGGGTGCGGTTGGACATGGAAGGTCTGGCATTGGCGGAGGCGACGCCGGATGACAAGGTGCTGCTGATCAATGAGGCGCTGGAACGGCTGGAGGCGGAGGATCCGCAGCGGGCGAAGGTGGTGGTGATGAAGTTTTTCGGCGGACTGACAAACCAGGAGGTGGCCAAGAGCCTGGGCGTGGCCGAACGGACCATCGAGCGCCAATGGGCTTATGCCAAGGCCTGGTTGTTCCGGAGCATTCGCGAGCAGATGTAATTTGACAGCAACCCACGCGGCGCCATGCATGACACGCTTTCACGCGAAGAAGAGGTGTTCGACGCGGCGCGAAAACTGAGCGACTCCGCGCAACGGGAAGAATTTCTGGAGCGGGCGTGCGCGAATGATTCCGACCTGCGGGAGAGAGTGGAAAAATTGCTCTCCGTCCACAGCCACGCCGAGGAGTTGTTTACCGAGTGCCTGACCGCGTTGCGCTCCTCCGCCGATGCTCCCGAATCCCCGGCGGCGGCGCGGGGGCTTGAAGAAGAACAGCCGGGGACGCGCATCGGGCCTTATAGAATCCTGCAAAAGATCGGCGAAGGCGGTTGCGGGGCCGTTTACATGGCGGAACAGGAGAAGCCGATGCGCCGTCTGGTGGCGCTGAAGGTCATCAAACTGGGCATGGACACGCGGGCGGTCATTGCGCGCTTTGATGCCGAGCGCCAGGCGCTGGCGATGATGGACCATCCGAACATTGCCAAAGTCCTGGACGCGGGCGCGACCGAGACGGGCCGTCCGTTCTTTGTCATGGAACTGGTGCGCGGGACCCGGATCACGGAGTATTGCGATCAGAACCAGTTGGATACGCGCCACCGGCTGGAGTTGTTCATCCAGATTTGCCATGCCATTCAGCACGCGCACCAGAAAGGGATCATTCATCGCGACATCAAGCCGTCGAACATCATTGTGACGCTGCATGACGGCCTGCCGGTGCCGAAGGTGATAGATTTTGGAATCGCCAAAGCGACGGAGGCGCCGCTGACGGACAAGACGCTTCTGACGACGCAGAATCAATTCATCGGAACGCCCGCTTACATGAGTCCCGAGCAAGCCGGAACGGGCGGGCTGGACATTGACACGCGCAGCGACATTTACAGCCTGGGCGTGCTGCTCTACGAATTGCTGACGGGCAAAACTCCCTTCGACCCGAAGACGCTGGTCCAGTCGGGGGTGGAGGAGATGCGCCGCACGTTGCAGGAAGAGGAACCGCAACGGCCTTCCGCCCTGTTGACGGTCCTGGGCGGCAACGAACTGACCCTGACCGCCGCGCGGCGCCACGCTGAACCGCCCCGATTGATTGCGCTCATGCGCGGCGATCTGGACTGGATTGTCATGAAGGCATTGGAAAAGGAGCGCGCGCGCCGTTATGAAACGGCCAACGGATTGGCCATGGATATCCAGCGGCACCTGGGCAACGAGCCGGTGCTGGCCCGTCCGCCCAGCCGAATCTATCGGCTGCAAAAGCTGATGCGGCGGAACAAGGTTGTTTTTGTGGCGGCGGCCGCCGTGTCCGCCGCCTTGATCGCGGGGCTGGGCACCTCGACGTGGCTCTTTCTGAAAGAGAGAGAGGCCCGCCAGCGGGCCGTCGCGGCGGAACGCCAGCAGGCCCGCCTGGCTCAGGAGGCGGAACTGGCCCGTTCCAATGAAGCCAAGTTGCGCCGTCAAGCCGAAGCCCGCGAGAGGATCACGCAGGCGGAAGTCCTGGTCAGCCAGGACAGATTTGAGGAAGCCGACAAGATGGTCAGCGAGTCGTCTCCGACGGAGCCGAGTGTGGAAGGGGCGGCGCTGCTGCGTTCCTTGAGTGAGCGGCACGCCCTCCAGGGCCACTGGACCCAGGCGGCGGATCGCTTTGGCTTGCTGCTGCAACTCAACCAACTGGACGGGTGGGATGTCGGCACGATGGATTTTCTCGGATGCGGGGTCTGCCTGATTGAGAGCGGCGACGCCGAGCATTACGATTGGTTTCGCCAGGCGGCCCTGTCTCGATTCGCGTCCACTCCCAACGGCGTTGCCGCGGAACGAATCATCAAGATTTGCCTCTTAAAAGCTCCGAGCCAAGGCGTTCTGGAGTCTTTTGCTCCACTGGCGCGCGTGGCCGAGGGATCTTTCAGCACGGTGGACAGCCATGATGCGGAGGCGGTTTTTCGAGCGGCCTGGGGATCGGTTTCTCTGGCGCTCTGGGAGTATCGTCAGGGCCACTATGCCAGGAGCATCGAGTGGGCCAGACGCTGCCTGGCCTTTCCCGAGTCCAACGCGCCCAGAGCGGCGGCGGCCCACGTCGAACTGGCCCTGGCTTTGCGCCAGACCGGGCAGAGGGACGAAGCGCTCCGAGAACTCAGCCAGGGCCGTCAATCCATCGAAGACGAATTCAATGGGAGCCTGGAAGCGGGGAGCGCCGTGCAGGGTTTCTGGTTCGATTGGGTCTTCGCCCGCATCCTGTTGCGGGAAGCCACGGACCAGATCGACCCGCGCCCATCCGTCTCTCCTTAAGGCCTCCTTTCCGCACACGATTCCGTGTCGGGTTTTGGCGTTGATTGGCGCATTTAGGGAAAGAACAGCCATCTGTCGGGAACCCCAGAAGTTCTCCCTGTGGTCGAGTCGTGCCGCGATTCGGGGCGGTCGTTGCTGCGGGGCATAGTCCACGGTGCGCTCGAGTGCGAGGGGAGGGAAAGCGGGGCGTGCGCAATATGGCGATTTTTATGCGCAGAATGGCGTTGCGGCCCGATGCCGCCGTTTGGTAACGTCATACGCAATACATCATAGGTCGTACGTCATAGGTAGTCATACTCTTATTTCAACCGTGCCTGTGAAACAGTGTCTGTGAAAATCAAATCAACGTCGAATCAAACAAACTCAACAACAAAAATATGAGAAAAAATCTAAACACCGGGTATCGGATGATTTTTTGGAGTTGTGCGGGGCTTCTGGCAGCGCAACTGACAGCCTCGGCGCAAACGCTGGCGCACGAATACAGCTTTTTTACGGCGACCAACGGCACGACCAATGCTGTCGATCTGGTCGGGGGCGCGAACGGAACGCTCGTCGGCACCATAACCAACACCGGGATTACCGGGGGCCGTATGTTCTTCGATGGCACCTCGTATGTGGTGCTGCCGGCCGGCATCATCACCAACGACCTGGCGGTGACGGTCGAAGCCTGGGCGGACTACGCCTCTCTTAGTGATCAAGGCCTTTGGGCGAATCTTTTCGACTTCGGCACGCAGGATGCCGCCGTCAATGATTCGTACAGCATTTCCTTCTGTGTGAATACCAGCGCCCATGTCCTTGATGCCGCCATTTCGGATTACGACAACGCCAACGTGAGCCGCGAGAATTGCGCCTCGTTAGCGAACCCCCTCGACGGCGCGACCGGCGCGTATATCGCGACCGTGTTTGATCCTCCCGATGGTTTCATTGCTCTTTACGTCAACGGCGTCCTCAACACGAAACTTCCCATTATCAGCACGATCACGCCCGGCGTCCGAGATCTCAACAATGAGCTCGGCGCGGACAATTGGAATGACCCAAAACTGAGCGCCTATCTCTACGAGTTCCGCATTTGGAACGGCGCCCTCAATGGCCTTGAAGTGGCGGCCAGTTGCGAGAACGGCTACTCTGGCGGCATTAATACCAATGCCGGCGCCATCACGAGCCTCCAATTGTCGGCAGGCGCCCAAGTGGTTCAAGGAGGCCAGGAGCCTTCGACGGTGCTGGCCACGGCATCATTGATCACTAACGACGTCGATGTGACGTCGCTTTGCACCTATTCATCCGGCAACACGAACAAGATCACGGTTGATTCCAAAGGCGGGATCCACGGCGTTGGGATCGGTTCCGCCTTGATCACCGCGAGTTACGGAGGCCAGAGCAACTCGATCACGGTCACTGTGGTCGAGCCGGTTTCGATTCTCACCCACCGCTACAGCTTCAACGACGCCCAAAACACGCCAAACGCCATGGTCACCGACTCTGTCGGCACACTCAACGGAAACCTGATGGGAACCGCTTATGAAACCAACGGGCAGGCTGTGCTGGATGGCACCGCCGGCTGCTATGTGGACTTAAGCTCAAATTTGTATTCCACCGATGGCATGATTTCCGGCTATCAGTCCGCGACGATTGACTACTGGGCTACGTTTGGAACCCTGGGCAACTGGAATTACGCTTGGGTCATGGGCAACTCCACTTCAGGTACCTCCGGTGTTAACTACGTTCATCAAGTGGTTCGCGACGGCAACACGTCACATGAGATTGACGAAACGGGCGCGGGTTTTGCCATGCTCGGGACCTTTGCCAATGAGACGGTCCACTGCACCACTGTCATGGATGCGCCCGAAGGCCGCATGGCTCTGTACACCAACGGCGTTCTCAGCGGCGTAATCACGAATGATTTTGTGCCGCTCAGCACCATCGCCACCAATTTCGCTTGGATTGGCCGTTCGCTCTGGTATGTCTACGATCCTTATGTAAGCGCGAGCTTCGACGAGTTCCGTGTTTACAACGGGACGCTGACTCCTCAGCAAATCGCCCTGGCCGACGCGCTGGGGCCAAACAACACTAACCTCGTGGTCGGCGCCCTGCAATCGATCCAGGTTTCCATCCCGACATTGAACCTGGGAGATGCCATCATTGGCCCCGTGCTGGCCAACTATGGCAATTTGACCAACTACAATCTGACGGGGAACAGCCCGATCCCGCTGTTCATCTTTACCTCGAGCAACTCCAACGTTGTCTATCAAGCCGCCGATGGGAAGCTCCACGCGGTCGGCCGGGGCACTGCCACGGTCACGGCCACTTACGGGGGTTTCGTGAGCAGCCAGGTGGTGAGTGTGGTGCATAGTCCCGTTCTGGTTAACCGCTACAGCTTCCAGGACGCCATCGGCAGCACCACTGTCGCCGACACGGTGGGCGGCACGAATTGGAACGGCACTTTGCCCAACGGTGGCACTTTCACGGGCACCAACCTGCAATTGAGCCAGCAATGGGTCCAACTCCCGTCGGGAATCCTTAGCAATTACCCCGCCGTGAGCATCGACCTATGGGCCACGTTCCCTGATGCGTTGCCGGCCAACTGCTTCTTATTCGGTTTCGGCAACACAGATTCCGGCGGCGCCGGGGAGAACTACATCTTCTGCCAACCCGAGGGCGGACGCATTGCCATCTGCGGCGTTGACCCTGGCTGGACGGGCGAACAAGGCACTGGCGGCGCTAGGAACTTCAGCTTGCAGACCAACCTCCATGTCACGGCGGTATTCGATCCGCCGGCGGGCTTGGAGAGCTTTTATACGAATGGCGTCCTGGCTTCGCAGATCACCACGGTGACGGTTCCGATGGCTTTCGTGCAAAGCGTGAGTAACTACCTCGGCCGTTCGCTCTACACTGCTGACTCCTACATAGACGTGTACTTCAACGAGTTCCGCATCTACAACGGCGCGTTGACTCCCGCTGAAGTGGCAGCCAGCCAGATTCTGGGGCCGTCCGCGCTGCTCACCACCGGCACAGAAAGCCTGACCGTCTCGGCCTCGGGTGGCAACGTGGTGATTTCGTGGCCGGCTGCGTTGGCGGATGGTTTCTCGCTCTATTCGAGCAGCACCCTCGGGCCGAACGCCGCGTGGACGCTGGTGAGCGCGACACCCACGATCGTCGGTCAAAACATTCAAGTGTCCGTCCCGACCAGCGGCACGGCGAAGTTCTACGTGCTGAAGAGGTGACGAGAGAGGCTGATCGCAGCTTGAACTAAGTTAATCCCGGCGTGGGTGGCTGATGATTCGGCCACCCACGCTTTTTGATGATATAATGGAATGAGGCTGCGCGGTTTTTTCAGGCCGGAGCGTAAAGCAAACCAGCCGCCTCGTTCCAAGCGCCCGTCCCCGCCCGCCGCGTCGGCGGCGGCTTCCACGGCGCCGATGTCCCGCACACGGCGCTGGTTTTTTCGTCTGGCGGCGATGGTGCTGGGGCCGCTGCTGTTCCTGTTGGTTTTGGAGGCTGGATTGCGTTTGGCCGGGGTCGGATATCCGATGTCCTTCTTTCTGCCGATGCGGATCGAGGGGAAGGATTGCCTGATCGAAAACGACCGCTTTGGGTGGCGTTTTTTTGGCCCGGAAATGGCGCGCAACCCGTTTCCTTTCGTCATCCCCAAAGTCAAACCGCCCGAGACGATCCGGGTCTTCGTCTTAGGCGAGTCAGCCGCCTACGGCGATCCGCAGCCGGAATTCGGCCTGTGCCGCGTTTTGGAGGCCTTGCTGGATGGACGCTTTCCAGACAAACACATTGAAGTGGTCAACACGGCCATGACCGCGATCAATTCCCATGTCATCCTGCCCATTGCCAGGGATTGCGCCGGGCAAAAGGGCGACATTTGGGTGATCTACATGGGCAACAACGAGGTCGTGGGGCCTTATGGCTCAGGAACGGTCTTCGGCGCGCAGGCCGCCAACCTGGCCCTGGTCCGGGCCGGCGTGGCCTGCAAGGCCACGCGCATCGGACAGGCGCTGGGAAACCTGGTTCGCCATGCTCAAAAGCGGCCGGTCAACCAGAGCGAGTGGGGCGGAATGACCATGTTCCTTCGCAACCACGTGCGCCAAGACGACCCCCGCATGGCCACGGTTTACAGCAGCTTCGAACAGAACCTGAACGATATTATTGACGTCGGCCTCCGCGGCGGCGCGAAAGTTCTGGTCAGCACGGTCGCCCGCAATCTCAAGGATTGCGGTCCCTTCGCCTCGGAACATCGGCCGGGCCTGCCGGCTGGAGAATTGTCGCAGTGGGACAATTTCTACCAGGCGGGGATCCGGTCCCAACAGGCGGGGCGGGCGGCGGAGGCGATCGACTTCTTTCGACAAGCGGCGAAGATCGACGACACCTTTGCCGAGGCCCACTATCGCTGGGGCCAATGTTCCCTGGCGCTGGGCCAGGACGCGGAGGCTGCGCGCCAGTTTGCGCTGGCCTGTGACCAGGACACACTCCGGTTCCGCGCGGACAGCCGCATCAACGAAATCATCCGGCGCGCCGCCTCCCGTCGGGAGCGGGAGGGCGCGCAACTGGTCGATGCCGAGGCGGTCGTGGCCCGGCAAAGCCCGCATGGATTGGCCGGCGAGGAATTTCTCTACGAGCATGTCCACCTGAACTTCGAAGGCAACTACCTTGTCGCACGCGCCTTGGCGGAACAAGTCGGGCATGCTTTGTCCGCCGGCGCCGAACATCCCTGGCCCAGTGCGGACGATTGCGCCCGCCGCTTGGGCTGGACCGATTCCACCCGGCGCGAGGCGGAGATGGATATTGTCAGCCGCCTCAACGATGCTCCCTTCAGGGAGCAAGCCAACAACCGGCAGCAGTATGAGCGTTTGCTCCGGCAGATCGAACAACTTCAATCCGCGACACTTCCCGATTCGCTGCGGGAGGAAAAGGCCCGCGCCGAAGCGGCGGCCGACGCCGCGCCCAATGACTGGATTCTCCGGGAGAATCTGGCGCACCTCCAACAGCGAACCGGGGACGCCGCCGGCGCGGTCGAATCATTGCGGCATCTGGCGCGGTTGCTGCCGCAAAGCCCGGACGCCTGGGAGGGATTGGGACTGGCCCTGGAGGCGGCAAAGCGGGACGATGAGGCGATTTCAGCCTTTCAACAAGCCACCCGGCTGCGCCCGGAATCGGTGGTGGGGATGAACAGTCTGGCCGAGTTGTATGCGCGCGAAGGGCACCCCGAAGAAGCCGCGCGCGGGTTTCGAGAGGTCTTGCGGAAAAAACCTTACTGGAGTCCGGCCCACCTGGGTCTGGGCAAAGCCCTTGAGGCGATGGGCAAACCCCAGGAAGCAAAGAAACAATTCGAAGAAGCGCTTAAAAACCGCGTCAGAACCCCGGAGTCTTTCAACACACTGGGAAAGTTTTCGTTCGCCCGGGGCTGGTACGATGCGGCCGCCACCAATTTCACCGATTCCCTCCGCCTCTATCCTTCCGATCCCGAAACCCACTTCGACCTCGGCCTGGCCCTGGACAAGCTCGGAAGGCGTGCCGAAGCCAAGGCTCATTACGCCGAAGCTGTCCGTTTGCAGCCCAAGTTCGCCGAGGCCCATTTCTGCCTTGGTTTGGAACTGGGCAAGGACGGCGACGCCGCCGGCGCGGGGGCGCAGTTCGCCGAGGCGGTGCGCCTCAAGCCGGAGTTTATCGAGGCGCGTTTGAACCTTGGGATCGCTCTGTCCAACCAGCACCTCAATCAGCAGGCCCTGGATCAATTCGAGGAGGTATTGCGCCGCGACTCCAAAAACCAGATCGCCCTGGCCTACGCCAAGATTCTCCGCGCCCCTCCCGCCGCCGCGCCGCAAGACCGATGAACCCATCACATAACGCCTGATACAAGCTATTCTGAATCAGGCGTTTATGTGCAAGCCGGGACAGGATACAGAGACAATTGCGGGCAAAGGCGGGATGTCTGTCGGGTTTGGGGGGTGAATGGCGCATTTAGGTACAGAAGAGCACTGACATGAAGAACTGCAAGAAACCCCAACTCTCTCAATCAAAAAACAAAATATGAAGAAAATGACGATAAGCAAAAAACTGTGTTATCTGGCGTTTGTTGGCTTGGCGCTGTGTTTGAGTCACCGTGTTTCAGCGCAGGATGACCACTGGAATGGCACGACAAGCAACAATCTGTGGAACAACCCGGCGAACTGGAGTGAAGGCATAGTGCCGCCCAACGATACGAATGCGGTTCCCCCTTACCCCTGCGGCGGCGGGACATATTTTCGAGGCAACGTGTGGCTTGATCCCGCAAATGGAGATACCGTGATAACAATTCCCCCAGGGGACATTGAAGCTCCCGGCGTCCCAGTATGCGGTGAAGGGGATAACTATGCGTTTAATACGATTTTTGGCCCGGAGTTCGGACTCACTCTCAACATCTACGGCTCGTTGAGCTTCGCCTGGACAATTGCCCCGTATTCGCCCGATCCCGCGGCGCGCAGCATTATCAATATGTTTACCAATTCCTCCATGTCCACTGACGGCGCCTCTCTCAATCTCGGTGATGGCTGGTGGCCGATAGCGGAGGGGTGTTATGTGACGATGAACATGTACGACAACGCCCAATACAGCAGTCTTGGCGGAGCCGGATGGTGGTGGGGGGGTCATTTGAATATCTATGACAATGCGAGTTTCTTTATCAATGGGTACGTCAACTTTGGTGATGTCTCGAATCCTAATTGGTCCCAATCTGACGGCACAAGGTCGCTTGTTCTCGGCGGCGGCACGTTGACCCTGCCGGAAGGCAGCATTACCGACACCAATGCGGGAAAAGTCTTTGATTGGGTGGGAAGAGGCATGCTTCGAGCCTATGGCAAGGGGGAGGATACGAACGACCTTATTGCCACTGACAATACCACCAACACGATCGTGACGGTTGTGCCTTTGGGCGGCGCCCTGGAACGTGTTTATTTCCAACCCTTGCTCAAGACTAATGTGCCCCTGGGCACGTTCCAACAGTTGGTGCTGGTCGGCGATTACCCGGCGGTCACGGGAGTCTATTTGAGTTCGTCGGAACCGGGTTTGAACCCGGCGTCGTTTCCCAAGCCGGTTTACACATCGAGCAATCCCAATGCGGTCACGGTGAATGCCGTCGGCGTTGCCACCGCCGTCGCTCCAGGCAGCGCCACGGTGAGCGCCACGGTCGGCGCGTTCACCAGCACCAACACGGTGACGATTACCGTCTCGGATAACCCACCGAGCCTGATCCACCGCTACAGCTTTACCAACAGTTCGGGCACCAACGTGGCGGACTTGGTGGGCGGCACGAATTATACGGCCCAGCTCGTTGGCGGCGCCACTTTGGGCGGAGGACAGGTCACGCTGGATGGTTCAACGGGCTATGTGCAATTGCCGGCCGGAATTCTGGGCGGCTTGGACGAGGTCACGATCGAGACTTGGGCCAGCTTTGGCAGTCCCATCAATCATTTTGCGAATCTCTTCTGTTTTGGATATGCGGATCAAACTGGGGCAAACAATGGGAGTGGAGCCGATTACATTAATGTCCAGTTGGACTACGCAGGAAATCCAACCACACAGTTGGACTTCGGCCAGGGTATCCCCGGCAACACGGGTGAACGGGATGCCGTGGCAAACACGGCTCTGGATGGAAAGACCAATGTGCAGGTCGTTGCCGTCTATCATCCGTATGCAGGCTACGAGTCGCTCTATATCAATGGCGCGCTTGCCGCGACTCAGACGATGTTCAACAACATGTCTGATCCAGTGGCTTTTGCCGGTCCTACCTACAACAGTGGAAGCATTCTGGCCTACACGCTCGGCGCGCAGGCGATTTTTGACGGCGCGGCCGGACCGACCCCGAACAATTATATCGGTTGGGATGTCTATCAAGGAACCAATGGTCTTATGCTTCCAGGGATTGCTGGCGCAGACCCGTCTCTCAATGGTTCGGTTGCTGAGTTTCGCATTTACAGCAGCCCGCTGACGGCCGCTCAGATCAAGGCCGACTACGCCCTCGGCCCCAATCAACTCATCGGTGCGAACACGCATGTGACGCTGACCGCGACGCTCTCGGGCGGCAACATAGTGATCAGTTGGCCGACGAGTTCCGCCTACGTGACCTTGGTGTCCAGCCCGGTGCTGGGGGCCGGCGCCGTGTGGACGCCGGTGAGCAGCGGCACGCTGGCGGTTGTCGGCGCCAATTACCAGGAAACCATTGCAATTACAGGTTCCACCCAGTTCTTCGGACTGGAGTAATGGGATTACAGGCGGGGCCGGGAGACGCCCGGCTCCCTTTCTGGCAGGGGTGGCAAGGCGAGGCATGTTTGCGGTGCCTCGCCTTGTCCTTCTCCTTGCGTTCCTGGGCATCGGGCGCGGCGCGGCGCAGATTCCGTTGCAGGGCGACTTTTTTGTTCACGATCCGTCCCCCATGAACAAATGCGACGGGCGCTATTACATCTACTTTACAGGCCAGGACATTCCCTCTATTTCATCGCCGGACAAAATCAATTGGGTGGCGGGGCCATCCGCCTTCAACGCCACCAACGCGCCTCTCTGGACCACCAACGCGGTTCCGGGATTCACCGGCTTTTTCTGGGCGCCGGACGTGGTCGGTCTCAACGGCGGCTATTACCTTTACTACGCCGTCTCCACTTTCGGCAGCCAGGTGTCCGCCATAGGGCTGGCCACCAATTCCACCCTGGACCCGGCGGCGCCCGGTTACCAATGGGTGGACCAGGGGCCGGTCATCCAGTCCGGCAGCGGAGTCAATTACAATGCGATCGATCCCAGTGTGCTTCTGCTGGCCAACGGCCAGTTGTGGATGTCGTTCGGTTCCTTCTGGAGCGGCATCCAGATGATCCAGCTTGATCCCGTGACCGGCAAACGGATCAGCGCCAATTCCACTGTCTATGCCCTGGCCACCCATCCGCCGAGCACGGCCATCGAAGCCTCATGCCTCGCGCAAAATGGCAGTTTCTACTATCTGTTTGTCAACTGGGACACCTGCTGTTCCGGGGTTGACAGCACCTATAGCATCCGGGTCGGCCGCAGTTCCAGCATCACCGGGCCGTATTTGGACCAGAACGGCGTCAGTATGGCGGCCGGAGGCGGCACGCTCTTTCTGGAGAGCACGGGACGATTCATCGGCCCCGGCCAGGCGGGCCTGTTGGTTGAGGCGCAGACCAATTGGTTTACTTACCACTACTACGACGGCAACAACCACGGCGCCCCGACTCTCGGCCTGGGCCAGATGACTTGGAGCGCCGGCGGCTGGCCGCAATTGACCAATAACTGGTGCGCCTTTTATCCGTTTGAAGCCAACGCCCAGGAGCATCTCGGCCAGTTTAACGGACAGATGGTCAACGGCGCCTCCATCACCAACGACCCCGATCGCGGCCACACCCTCCTCCTGGACGGCGTCAGCAACTATGCCTCGCTGCCCTTATCGGCCGCCAACGCCAGCACGTTTGCCATTTGGGCAAAATGGAACGGCGGCGCCGGCTGGCAGCGCGTCTTCGATTTTGGCGATGGCACCGGCCGCTACCTCTTCTTGACGCCCGCCAATGGAGTCAACGGCCTGCTGCGATTCGCCATTACCACCAACGGCAACGGCAATGAACAAATCATCGACGCCCCCATCGCCTTGCCGACAAATTCGTGGTGTCATCTCGCGGTGGTCCTCAACGGCGCGTCGGGCAAGCTTTATTTCAACGGCCTTCCCGTTGCCACCAAGAGCAATCTGACCATTCGACCCTGGCAGGTCCAGGCTGCCAGCAATTACCTCGGATTGAGCCAGTTTGCCGCCGATCCCCATTTCAGCGGGCAACTCGATTCCCTTCGCATTTACGGCATCGCTCTGAGCGACGCGCAAGTCCTGAATGTGGCCGAGGCCCATCCCGGGTTGGCCCATCGCTACTCTTTTTCCGCCGACGCCACCGACTCCATCGGCGCCGCGGATGGCGCCCTCAGTGGAAACGCGCTCATCGCCGGGAACGCGCTCGTTTTGGACGGTTCGACGGGAAGCTATGTCAATCTGCCCGGCGGATTGGTCAGCGGATGCACGGCGGCGAGCCTGGAATTCTGGGCCACGTTTGGGGTCAACAGCAACTGGGCGAGAGTTTTCGACTTTGGCGCGACCAACGGGGCCAGCGGCCAGCAGTTTCTTTTCTTCAGCCCGCACACCGGCGTCAATTCGCAACGCCTGACAATCTCCACGTCCACCGCAACCGCCAACCTCGACGTTCCGGGGACGCTCGACGGCGCCGCCGTGCAGGTCGTCTGCATCGTCGATCCCACCAACAATTACTGCGCCATTTACACCAATGGGACCCTGGAATCCGCCGCCACCGCCGCCCTGCCGCCTTTGAGCGGCGTCAGTTCGGCCCTTTCCTATCTGGGCCGCTCTCTTTTTTCCGCCGATGCGTGGCTGACGGGCGCGATCGACGAGTTTCGCATTTATGACGGCCGTCTTTCGCCCCAGCAAATCATGGCCGATTACCAAGGCGGCCCCAACGGACTGGCCATGCCGGTCAGTCTGGCCGCCTGGGCGTCCGGCCAGACTTTCACCTTGACGTGGCCCTCCTTCGCCGCCGGTTTCCTGCTCGAATCGGCCCCGGCGCTGGGCGCGGGCGCGCGTTGGAGCGTCGTGACCAACACGGCCAGCATCGCCAACAACACCAATTGGGTCGTGCTTCCCGTTGCCAATGCCGCCGCGTTTTTTAGACTGCGCCGGGCGGACGTTGGCAGCTAAACTCCGATATGACTTCGCCATCCCAAAAACTGGCCGTTGTTGTTCTAAGCCTGGCTTGCTGCGGCGTTGCCTTCGGCGCGGAGACCAACACGGCCACCAATACGGCGGTCCTCCTGCTTGGCCGGCGCGACGTCTCCGTCCACGACCCATCCACCATTGTCCGTTGCAAGGATGAGTACTGGGTTTTCGCCACCGGCCGCGGCCTCGTTTCCCGCCATTCCACCAATTTGACGCATTGGACTCTAGGCCCGCGGGTTTTCACAAACGCCCCGTCCTGGACCACCAACGCCGTTCCCGGCAATCGCGGCGATTTCTGGGCTCCGGACGTTATCCACCTGGGCAACCGCTACCTCCTTTACTACGCCGTCTCCACTTGGGGCAAGAACACCTCCGCCATCGGACTGGCGACCAATCGCACCCTGGATCCCGCCGACCCCGATTACGCCTGGGCAGATCAGGGACCCGTCATCCAAACCACGGCCACAAGCGACTGCAATGCCATCGATCCGGCGATCACATTGGACACCGGCGGAAAATTGTGGCTCGCCTTCGGCTCCTTTTGGACCGGCATCAAACTGGTGGAACTCGACCCCACGACCGGCAAACGCCGCGCCACCAATTCTCCCATCTACTCGCTGGCCCACCATGACATGATCGAAGCGTCCTATATCTATTGGCGCGACGGTTATTACTATTTGTTCGTCAACTGGGGCCAATGCTGCCGGGGCGTCAAGAGCACCTATAACATTCGCGTCGGCCGCTGCAAAAAGATCACCGGCCCCTACCTGGACAAGGAGGGGGTCGATCTGCTTCTGGACGGCGGCAGTTTGGTTTTGGGCAGCACTGGGCCGTTCATCGGGCCGGGCCACGCGGGCATCATTTCGGCCGGCGGACAGGATTGGTTCAGTTGTCATTTTTATGACGGCACGCGCGAGGGAAATCCGACGCTGGCTCTCCTTCCCCTCCAATGGGATGCCGCCGGCTGGCCGGTAGTGGGCGCTCCGCACTGATGCGAGAAGCAAACATGAAATCCTTGACTCCACGACAAACTCAAACCTTATGAAACTGAAACTCTCCATTGTCTCAACCCTTGGCGCGGCCCTGGCCTTGCTGGCCGCAAATCCTGCCGCCCGCGCCACCACCCTGACCATCGACGCCGGGCATCCCGGCGCCGCCATCAATCCCGCCATGTGGGGGATATTTTTCGAGGACATCAATTTCGGGGCCGACGGCGGCCTTTATGCCGAAATGGTCAAGAACCGTTCGTTTGAGTTCCCGGACCCGCTGATGGGCTGGATAAAAATCAGTCCCAGCCTGGCCAGGGGCGAACTGGCCGTGCGCGGGGAGGATCCCTTGACGCCGGCCAATCCCCATTATCTGCGCGTTCACTCCGAAGGCTCGGCCCCGTTCGGGATTTCCAACCCTGGCTTCCGGCGCATGGGTGTGAGTCAAGACGAAAGCTACAATTTCTCCATCGAAGTCCGCCCGGTGGCCGGCGCGCCCGTCCTGGAGGCGCAATTGGTGGCGGCCGATGGCAGCGTGCTCGACTCGGCGCGGCTGGAGGGGTTTGCCGCCGGATGGAAGCGATACACCCTGGTGCTGCATCCCAAGGAGAGCGATTGGGGGGCGCGGCTGAATGTCCTCATGACAACCAAAGGAACGGTGGATTTGGACATGGTTTCATTATTCCCGGAACACACCTGGAAAAACCGCCCGGGCGGGTTGCGCGCCGACATGGCGCAAATGCTGGCGGATCTCAAGCCCGGCTTTCTGCGGTTCCCCGGCGGTTGCATCGTCGAAGGCAGCATCCTGGACCGCCGTTACCAATGGAAGAAGACCATCGGGCCGGTTGGGGACCGCTCTCTCCTCATCAACCGCTGGAATTATGAGTTCGTTCACCGGCCCACTCCCGATTATTTCCAGTCCTTCGGCCTGGGCTTCTTTGAGTTCTTCCAACTGTGCGAAGACATCGGCGCGCAGCCGCTGCCCATTCTCAACTGCGGCATGGCCTGCCAGTTCAACTCGGGCGAACTGTGTCCGCTCGACCAGCTTGAGCCTTACATTCAGGACGCCTTGGACCTCATTGAATTCGCCAACGGGCCGGAGACCAGCGTCTGGGGCGCGAAACGGGCGGCAATGGGCCATCCCCAGCCGTTCCAGATGAAAATGATGGGGGTGGGCAACGAGCAGTGGGGCCCGCAGTATATCGAGCGCTACGTCCGGTTCGCCGCCGCGCTCAAGGCAAAGCATCCGGAAATTATGCTTGTCTCGGATGCCGGCCCGTCGCCCGACGACGAACGTTTCCAGTTTCTCTGGCCCAAACTGCGCGAGCTGCATGCGGACATTGTGGACGAGCATTGCTACGCCAATCCCCCCTGGTTTTTCAACAACACCCATCGCTACGACAACTATGATCCCAACGGCCCGAAGGTCTTCATGGGCGAGTATGCCGCCCAAAGCGTTGACGTCGTCAGCCCCAAAAACCGCAATACGCTGGAATGCGCGCTGGCCGAAGCCGCCTATATGACCGGCCTGGAACGCAATGCCGCCGTCGTCCGCATGGCCTCCTACGCGCCCCTCTTCGGCAACGCGGAGGCCTGGCAATGGACGCCCAACCTGATCTGGGTGGACAACCACCGGATTTACGGCACGCCCGATTATTACGCCCAGCAACTTTTCAGCCGCAACCGCGGCGACGTCGTCCTGCCCGTTTCCAGTGACGATCCAGCCTCGACCAGTTTCTTTGCCTCGGCGGTGCGGGACAATCAGACGAAGGACATCATTCTCAAAGTGGTCAACGCGAGCAGCCAGGCGGCGCCCGCCGCCCTTCATCTTAACGGAATCCCGCCCGGCGCGCAGAAGGCGCAAGCCACCATTCTGACGAGCGACAACACGGCGGATGAAAATTCATTCGACCAGCCGCGCAAAGTTGCGCCGGTCACGGTTTCGATCGGAGAGGTTGGAGGGGGGTTTGACTACACCTTCAGGCCCAATTCGCTGACCGTGCTCAGAATCGGGCCGGGCCGCGAATGAATCCATTCACGGCCGGACCTCCGGCGGCGCGCCGCCGCGCCTGGTTTCCACGCCACAAAATGGCTTGCCGCAATTTTTCGGCGGGCGCATATTGTATCTGTCGATTGGCCGTGCGCGCTTAGCTCAGCGGTAGAGCATTACCTTCACACGGTAGGGGTCGCAGGTTCAAACCCTGCAGCGCGCACCATTCTTCATTTGCAATGGGTGACGCGGATTTTGAGCTAAAACCAACAACCAGTTCAGATTTGTTTCAGGATATGATTAAGGAACAGGTTAGTTTTCGAATCGCTTGCGCCAGGCCCAAAGGCCGAGCGCCGGGTTGGAAATATAGAAAATCCGTTCGCCGTCGGGCAGCGTGTTCCAGCCGTCCTTCAGGGCCGCTGGATTATAGCGCCGCATCGTGGCGGCAAGATCGGCATATTTGAAGCCGACGCTCTCGATCTCCGCACATGTGAGTTGGCCGGGGCAATAGGTGATACTGAAGCGGCCTTCGCTGGAGCCGTGAATCAGGTGTGCGGCGGCGCTGAGGTTCTCGCGCAACTCGCCGTTGGCCCGAGTTGCCGCCAGCGTGGCCGGCGTGCCGCGATAGCCGTACTTGCGGATAAGACGATCAATCTCCGGGTCTTCGCCAAACTCTTTGAGACCGGGAGCGAGAACGACCAACTCACCGCCGTCGGCCATGGCCATGCGCGTGCGATAGACGCTTTTGTTGCCAAGCCAGGTGCTTTTGAACTCACCCGGATCGAGATAGACAACCACCTTTTTCAGCGGTTCATCGAGCATCTCAAAATTGACCTTGAGGGACAAATCCGCGGCCTTGGTGAATGCGGAAGCGTCGTCGCCGATAAACAGGCCGCGGACCTGGAGTTTGCCCTGCTCGTCGCGGCTGACCACGGTGTGCATATAGACGATGGGCAGGTGACGCGTGAACTTTTCTCCCGCGTAGTTGAGCATTCTGCGGACCGGGGTGTCGGCCCGCCCCATCATGCGTTCCATGCCGTAAGCGGCGCCGACAAAATGGCTCTTGTTGATCGCCTCGGCCCCGCCGGTGCCGACGAAGATATTCTTGTTGTAACTGGCCATGCCGATCACTTCGTGCGGCACAACCTGGCCGATTGATAGGATCAAATCATGTTTGCCGGTCCAGATCAGGTTGGCCAGTTGCGCCGGCCACGCGAAGTCGGCAGCACCTTCGGAGACCTCGCGCACGAATTCGGCCGGCACTTCGCCGACGGTAGTGACGCCGGTGCGCCAGTTATGCACACGGAACAGGCTGGCAGGCACACCGGCGAACATTTCGGCGATTTGCGCCGGGGTCACGGGAGAGTGCGTTCCGAGCGCAGGCAGCACGTCCGCGAGCCGGTCCCCGCAATAATCGTAAACCAGACGCGTGAGAACCCCGGCATGGGAATGAAACCGGGTAAAATCCGGCGGGATAACAAGCACCCGGCGGCGTGGCCCCAGCCGCTCCATGGCCTGGGCAACACCCGCGCGCAAGTCCCCGGTTGCAATTTTGTCGGGTGCAGAGCCGCGTTCAAAGTAAAGCATAAGGAGACACTAGTTTGCCCCAATCTCCTGGGCATTGAAAGCTCTTTGGCAATTCAACGTTGGATGCGCGCGGAGCCACCCTTGGCAAAGGCCTTGACTTGATCCACCGTGGCCATGGTGGTGTCGCCGGGGAAGGTGGTCAGCAAGGCGCCGTGGGCCCAGCCCAGCTTGACCGCTTCCTCCGGGGCTTCCCCGCTCAGCAAGCCGTAGAAGAAACCGGCTGCAAAACCGTCCCCGCCGCCCACCCGGTCGAACACCTCCAACTCGCAAGCAGGCGCGAGATAATTCTTGCCGTCGATCCAGGCCACGGCGCTCCAATGATGGCGATTGGTCGAATGGACCTCGCGCAAAGTCGTGGCGATAATCTTCACCTGCGGATGTTGTTTGGTAACCCGTTCGATCATGGTCAAGAAGGCCGATGGGTCGAGTTTGGATTTGGCCGCCATTTCCGGTCCGGCAATGCCCAGGCCTTTTTGCATGTCTTCCTCGTTGCCCACCAACACGTCCACGTTCTTGACAATCCGGTTGATGACCGATACGGCCCGATCCTGGCCGCCTGAGATTTTCCAGAGCTTCTCCCGGAAATTCAGGTCGAAAGAAACCACGGCCCCGGCCGCCTTGGCCGCCTGCATGCCTTCGATAATCAACTCGGCCGTGGTTTGCGAAAGCGCCGCGAAAATCCCGCCGCTATGGAACCAACGCACGCCCCCGGCAAAAATCTGTTTCCAATCGAAGTCCCCCGGCTTGAGTTGAGCTGCGGCTTCATTACAGCGGTTGTAAAAGACCACCGGCGCGCGCACGCCCTGCCCGCGGTCGCTATAAACCGCGGCCATGTTGGGACCGGTCACGCCATTGTGGGCAAAGTGCTTGTAAAATGGCTTTACGCCCATGGCTCGCACCCGCTCGGCAATGAGATCGCCAATGGGGTAATCCACCATGGCGGTGGCAATCCCGGTTTGCAGTCGAAAGCAGTCCGACAAATTGGCCGCCACATTATACTCGCCGCCGCTGACATGGATCCGGCACTCAGTGGCTTTGCGAAA
Organism: Verrucomicrobiota bacterium; assembly: GCA_049510745.1. Taxonomy (GTDB): domain Bacteria; phylum Verrucomicrobiota; class Verrucomicrobiia; order Limisphaerales; family Palsa-1400; genus PLGF01. The sequence goes on from JBEKYR010000001.1 coordinate 92,571, forward strand.
AGGAATAATGCCGGGGTCCAGGCGGTGGACCAAACCTCCAAGCGATACCAGGTCCAGCGCGCCGCCCGTTCTTATATTTAGTCCGTATTTCATGGGTGGGACGTTGACCGAATCCAGCCTCGTTTGTCACGGAAAAAACGGACGTGTTTCCGCTAAGACCTTAGTCAGGAAGTCTGGCATCTGGCAAGGACCCGCTCCACTTCCGTGGCAAAACTGAGAGGAATCAGAAGCCGCCCAAATTGAGCCATGACCAGGTCACCCACGTTGGTTTGGCCGACCTTCATTGTGAACAGGTCCTGGCCCATGATGCCTGCGTCCGAAACGAACGACCGCAGCGCGACCGCGGATTCCGGCTTGCCCAACGTCACTTCCCGTTGCAGGCGAACCAGAAGTTCGCGGCGAGGGTCCGGGGCCAAAACGAAGTCTGTGCCGTCGTCGGTCTTTCCCACCACGTAACGCAGGCCGACGGCGATCAGCAGAACCAGCGGGGCAATTTCCGTCTCGCTCGCGCCGCTTTCCACCATGCGCTTGAGGGTCGGGTACACCCGGGGCAGATATTTGGCCGTCCAATTCATCGCGATTCGCTCCGTAGCGTCGGGCAGGTGCGGGTTGAGCACGCGGCGGATGGCATTGGCGCCAAAAGCTTGCGCCGTCGAGAAACTCGGAGAGCTAATTCCCGTCGTAGCCAATTTGATGATGTGTTCAACCATCGCCCGCAAAAGCGGATCGTGCATCCCCTTATAGATACTGAAGGGGCCGAACCACCCCTTGATCGCGCCCGCGAGTGCCAGCCAAAGATGGAGGGCGTTGAGGGTGGTGAGCTTGAGCTTCTCCGCCACCTCAACTTCGTAGAGCGGCACGAAATGCACCCCATCCACTTCATCCATCGGGGGGACCGCTCCCGCAAACTGCTGTTCGATGATCCACCAGAGTGTCTCCTCGGTAACTGCCGTCGGGCAAACAAAACCGAACTCCTGGACTCGCGCCACAATTTCCGGCGTCGGGGGGATTGAGATACGGTCAATCATGCTGTCAGGGCAACCGACCTGTTCGGGGTCGGCAATCCAGGCCTCAAAGCCCTTGAGGGCGGCGCCGCGAGCCCGCTCGAAACTACGTGCCATCATGCGGAACGCCGCTCTTGCGAACTGCCCGTTACGGCTGAAGTTCGTCCCGGAGATAAAGGTGAACCTGGGGCCACCGGCAGCGTAACGCGCCGCGAGGAACTCCGTGAAGCGTCCCAGATGGCTCCTGGTGGCGCCATGAGCAACGTCATCTTTGGTGGCCGTCCCCAGCGGACTGGCCAAGTCCCCGTCGCCCAATTTCCACTCACAGTCCCACCAACTTTCGGGCACGTTGCCCGTCGCGAAACTCACTTTCGGATCGGCCGCGTGATGCCGGAGCCAGGCCCACGTGGCGCCGGCGCCGCTTTCGCCCGCAAAGCCAACACCCGCGAAGCTGTCATGAATCCGCAGTTGCGGAGCACCGTCGGAAGGCAGCACCAAGTGGGCGGCCAAGCCATCGGTCTGATTCAGGTCGGATACCAGGCCGCCGTTGAAGGTCTCCATGCCAATGACACGGGGAGCGCATTCCGGGCCGCGTTTGCGCCGGAGCAGTCCGAGAACGTCGCTGGTGAAACCAATCCCCATCCCACCCGGTCCGAGAATGACTCCGGCGGCCTGTGGGGCAGTGGCATGACGAAAATAAGGCGGAGCTACAAGGGTGAGGCCCGCGGCTGTCAGGGTTTCTTTATCCCCCAGAAGCGCCAGCAGGGATTTTCGGGTAAGGGGCTCAAGTGTTTTCTTCATTTGCACTAGCTGGTTTCTTTGCCGCTTTCCCGGGCTTGATGGGATGCGTTCGATTGTCTCATTTTGCGCAGATTGTGGCCATTTTACATCGGAAAACAAGCTGAAACCTGTTCGATTGGCCCGTAGGGCGGGCGGAAAGGATACGCATCAGTTCAAACTGCTGGCGCTGGACACAATTCGAGGTGGTTTGTGAATTTCAATGCCGGTGATCTGAGCGGGAGGTTTCCGTCATTTCCCGCCTGCTTTGGGAGAAATCTGATGTCACGACCCGCCCATCAATCCAATCTTTCTCAAAAGGATTTCCAAGTCAGCGTCCACATTCGCCACTCGCAAGAGATCATCAAGCGAGAATTGCCGCCCCAGCGCGTGGGCGTTTACCGGCTTCTGATAACTTGGCCACCGGCTTTTTAGTCTTGTTTCCGCTGAGGCGGCGTCGGGAATTTCACGCTTCATGCCAGGCATCATTCTCAACAATAAGCCTTCGTGGTTTGGAGTTTGCACGCAAACGGTGATTTTGTTTTTGGCGGCCTCACGCCTCAACCGTTCAATTGACCAGTCGCCTTGCTCCGCGCGGTCTCTGTCCACGATAAGAAAGCGGTCCCGGTAAGCGCCTGCGATTCTGCAACGCCGCTTATGCAGACGCACAGTCTTTTGAAGCATTGATTTGAACCCGCCGCCGCCGAGCAGGACGCCATCCAGATGAACGTGCAATTCCTTTTGTGAGAGCGCCTGCAGCCACGCGAGGAAGGACTGTTCACTCTCGCCCTCAACCGCGACAAAGAATCGCGCGCGAATTTTGACGATTGGCGCTGACATGGGTCAGCCGATATGCGGCACAGCCCCCAGTTCGCCGGAGAGATATTTTTTCATCAGGCTCGGCTCGCGGCGCAGCCCTTTGATTTCGCGCGCGCCGTAAATGCGCGTCGGTTTGCCGCCCGGCTTTTCGGTGAAGAATACCTGTTCTTTTTCCAGTTCATCAAGAATTGCAGGATTGTGAGCCGTGAACAGAAGTTGCGCGCCGTTCGGGTTGCGCCGGCTGTCGTAAAACCAGCGGAACAGTTCAGGAATCAGCAGAGGGTGAATGTCGGTGTCCAATTCATCAATCACTGCCACCCCGCCAATATCCAGGACAAATTGCAGCAGTGGAAAAATCTCGATAAACTGCCGCGTTCCCTTTGATTCCTGCGCCAGCACAATGTCGCAGTCGAGTCCAACATGCTTGAACGTCGCTATAGGGCCGGTGTTGCCAGGGTGAATCTTCATTTCTTGAAGTCCCAAATCAAGGCGGCTGAGTTCGCGGTTCAAACGCTGGAGATAGTCGGGGCGTTGCGCGTAGAAAGACAGGGCGCTATTGAGTCCTCCATTTGCTTTGTCCAGCCCGACGATATTGGTTTGCAGGCCCCGAAGCGATAAAATGAAATCGCTGGAGAGTTTGTGGTTAAGTTGCGCCAGCGTGCTGATAACGCTCGCATTCGGGCGGATGCTCTGAATGCGCGAATCACCATTGGTGATGCCGAACTCACGGCCAAAAGTGAATTTCTGCTGATGGCGTTCAAAAATCCTGCGGGGTTTCCCATGCGGTGCGTAAGACAGCGATTCGTAACTTACCTCGCTGCCAAATTTGTTTGGCTCATGGCCGATATGCACCTCGTAGCGAAAGACCGCGGCAGGCGCGTTTTCCGCAAGCTGGCTGTCATATTCAATACTGATCTTTGAGGGGCGATTCCACCAATTGTTGCGCGCATACGGATTGAAAAGCGGAATGGCACTGCTGGGCTGCAGGGTAAAGCTGTGCTGCACAAACGAAGCCGCGCTTGTAATGGCGCGCAGAACAGTGGATTTGCCGGATGCGTTTGGCCCATAAACCCCGATGATCAACGGCAGCCGCTGGCCGCAAGCAGCCCGCGAATCCCGGAAGCAGGCCAAGTCTGGGGCATTTGCAGGCACCTGGAAATCCATCTCCTGCCTGTCGGCCACGGAGAAGAAGTTTTCTATGACAATGCTGTGTATCATGGCTGTAATGTTTGCATATTTTGTGTCGAAAGTCAACGTTGAAACAGATAAAACAGAGACATAAATGCCATTTTGACATAAAAATGTTGTTTAATGCGTTATTCTGATCCGCTGTTGTGCGAACTTACCAAGTTTCCATCAACCCTGCGCCGAAAACCCAACTGGAGCCAGCAAAAGACTGCGGCGGATCACGGCGCCGGAATTTTTTTCCGTGGTCTCGGCGGCTGGTGGCTGAGCTGGAAATCGACTTGCTTTTTGAAGGTGTCCACTTTGCCGACTTGTACGGTGACTTTGTCGCCGAGCCGGATGACGCGCCGGGTGCGGCGGCCCACCAATTGGTTGCGCGCGGCGTCGAAGATGAAAAAATCGTCCTCGACGGAGGAGAGATGCACTAACCCGCTCATCCCAAGGGCGGGCACATCGACGAAGAATCCGAAATTGCGCACGTCGATGACCAGCGCGGGGTAGGCATGAGGCTGGCCGGATTTCAGTTGGCCGCGCAGATAGGCGAAGAGCTTGACGTCTTTGCTGTCGCGCTCGGCGTCGGCGGAGTTGCGCTCGGTTTCGGAGAGGCGCCGGGCCACGGGGGCGAGGCCGTGCGCGCTGCTTTTGACGCTGTCAAATAATGCGCGGTGGACGACCAGGTCGGCGTAGCGGCGGATGGGCGAGGTAAAGTGGGTGTACTTGGCCTTGTTCAGCCCGTAATGGCCGAGCGGTTCGACGGCGTATCGGGCGCGCATGAGGGATTTGAGAAAACCGATCTTCAGCGCCGGGCCGATGGGCAGGGTGTCCAGGCGCAACAGGAGTTTTTGCACCTCGGGCCGGTGCGTCAGGCCGCCGCACGGGATATTATGACTGACAACGTCGTCGCGGTATTCCGCCAGGCGCGTTTCGTCGGGCGGCTCGTGAACGCGATAGATGGCCGGGCGGCGCAGCGACATCAGCCGCGTGGCGACCGCTTCATTGGCCAGGAGCATGAATTCCTCGATCAACTGGTGCGAGACGTCGTTCTCGATTTTTTCGATCCGCAGGACGCGCCCGCGGGCGTCGAGGCGGATTTTCGTTTCGGGAAAATCCAGGGCGAGCGAGCCGGTCTGGAAACGGGCGCGGCGAAGGCGCTGGGCCAGGGCGTGGGCCTGATGGAGCATTTGTTCGACGGGATCGCCGGCCGGCGGCCGTTGCAGGATGGCGAGGGTTTCCTTGTAAGTCAGGCGCCGCCGGGAGCGGATGACGGCGGGATAAAATTTCGCCTCCAGGACGCGCCCCTCGCTGGAGAGGAGAAACTCGACGCATTTGGTCAGGCGGTCCACGGCGGGATTGAGCGAGCAGAGTTCGTTGCTCAACGCTTCGGGCAACATCGGGATGACGCGGTCCACCAGGTAGGTCGAATTGCCGCGCCGGAGCGCTTCTTCATCCAGGGCGCCGCCGGGGCGGACGTAGTGCGAGACATCGGCGATGTGGACCCATAATTTCCATTGATGGCGCGCGTCGCGCGCGAGGCAAATCGCGTCGTCAAAATCCTTGGCGTCGTCCGGATCGACGGTGACGACGCAATGGCTGCGGCAATCGACCCGCCCGCGCCATTCGTCCGGCGACGGCTCGCCGCGCGGATGCGTTTTGGCGATGGCGGCGGCTTCGGAGAGCACCTTTTTGGAAAAATGCGCCGGCAGGTTGTAGTGGCGCAGGACCGAAAGCATATCGACGCCTTCGTTGCCGCCCGGCCCGAGGACTTCGATGATTTCCCCTTCGGGATTGGTATGCCGGGATTCCCAGGCCTTCAATTCCACGACCACTTTGTCGCCGACACTGGCGGGCCGGCCCGTATCGCGGGCGGGCGGGACATAGATGTCGTGCGGAATGCGCGGATCGTCGGGAATGACAAATAGAAATTGCCGGCTGCGCTGCAAGGTGCCGACGATTTGGGCGCGCTTGCGGTCCAGGATGCGGACGACCGCGCCGGTGGCTTGCTCCCGGCCGGACGGGCGGCGGCCGGCGGCGGCGTCGCGCCGCACCAGGACGTGATCGCCATTGAAGGCCGTGCCGGTGGCGCTTTCGGGGACGACGATTTCCGGCACGGTGGAATCGTCCGGTTCGAGAAAGCCCTTGCCCTGGCGGTTGACGCGCAGGACGCCGGGGATGAGGTCGGCCTGGCGGGATTGGATGTAGCGATGGCCCTTGGTGCGGATGATCTGGCCGTTTTGCTCCAGGCGGCGGAGGGCGTGTTGGAGAGCGGGTTGATCGCCTGGGGAAAGGCCCAGGCGGGAGAGCAACTGATGGAAGTCGGAGGGAGAGTAATCGCGCCGGCCCAGCAGACGTAAAATGGCGTCTTCCATGTCAACCGCCCAGGGCGGCCAGTTGCTCGCGGCCTTCCATCAGGAATTCGAGATAGGAGCAGAGGCGGGCCTTCATTTCCAGGCGCGGCACAATGGCGTCAATCAAACCGTGCTCAAGCAAGAACTCGGCCGTTTGAAAGCCCGGCGGCAATTCCGATTGGGTGGTGCTCTCGATCACGCGCGGCCCGGCAAAACCGATCATCGCGCCCGGCTCGGCCAGGATCAAATCGCCCACCGCGGCGAAGCTGGCCATGACGCCGGCCATGGTTGGGTTGGTCAGCACGCTGATGTAGGGCAGCTTGTTGCGGGCGTGATAGGCCAGCGCGCCGCAGGTCTTGGCCATTTGCATCAAGCTGAACATCCCTTCATACATGCGGGCGCCGCCGCTGGTGGAAATGATGATGACGGGCAGGCCCTTGTCGGTGGCCGCCTCGATCAAACGGGTCAGCTTCTCGCCCACGACCGCGCCCATCGAGCCGCCCAGGAATCCAAAATCCATCACCCCCAGGGCGACGCGGCATTTGCCCACGCGCCCGATGCCGGTGCAGACGGCGTCCTTGAGGTTGGTTTCCTTTTTGTATTGTTCGAGTTTGGCGGTGTAGGCGGCCACGCCGGTGAATTTGAGCACATCAACACTTTCCATGGAGGCGTCGGCCTCCTCGAAGGAACAAGTCTCGACCAGGGCGTGGATGCGTTCGCGGGCGCTGATGGGGAAATGATACTGGCATTTGGGGCAGACCTTGAGGTTGGCGTCCAGCTCCTTGTCATAGATCATGGCGGCGCACTTTTTGCACTTGGTCCAGAGGCCCTCCGGGATTTCGCGCTTGCGTGAGGGAGGGCCGGCCAGCTTGGGTTTCTTCACGAAACTGGTGGTCTGGGCGTCCGAGGGCGGCGGCGTGACGGCGGGTTCACCGGTTTCCAGGTTGAGGGTCTTTTTCGTAAATGAAGTTGTGGCCATATTAAAACCTCGTCATCCGATTGTTAATTGCCAGCACTTTATCCATTAAACCCGATCCGCTTGCGCGGCGTCAAGTTCCGCGCGCCACCGTCCAGACACAGACATCGCCCGCGCCGGCTTGGCGGGCCGCCTGGGCGCAAGCGTGCGTTGTGGCGCCCGTCGTGAGCACATCATCCACCAAAATAACTTTTTGGCCATCCAATTCTTTTCCGGCCCGCGGGGCGAAGGCCGCCTGCATGTTGGCGGCCCGTTCCGGGCGGGTCAACCTGGTCTGGGTCTGGGTGAATTTGACCCGGCGGAGCAGGCGATTGTTCACCGGAAGGCCCAACGCGCGGCCCAGGTGGCGGGCCAGGCAGTTGGCCTGGTTGAATTCCCGTTCGCGCTCTTTGAGCGGATGCAGCGGCACCGGAACAATCAGGTCCCATTTTTCGCCGGCCAGGGCGGGGGCCGCCTGTCGCACCAGCAGATCGGCCAGGAACGGCTCGAACCAAACCGCCCGCTTGTATTTGTAACGATGGATGATGTCCAGAATCAGCGCGTTGGCCGCCACCGCCGAGCGGGCATAGCGAAAACCGAATTCGACCTCCGCGCAATTCGCGCAGCGGAACGGTTGGGTGATGTGGCCTTCGTAGGGCAGTCCGCACCGCTCGCAAAACGGGGCGGTGATGAAGCGAACGCCCGACCAGCATTCGCCGCCGACATACCCCTCGGCCGCTCCGGCGCGTTCCTGGCCGCAAATCTGGCACACCGGCGGATAAATGAAATTCAACGCGGCGTCGAGGGCGGTTTTGAAATTCGAGAGGTTCACCCGAATCCTTGGCGACCTTTATCCCTTGCGCAATTCGGCGCGCGCCTCACGGATGATGTCAGGCAGACGATCCAGTTTTCCCGAACGGCGGTCGGCCTCGGCGTCGGCTGACAACTCGCGCCAGAGCCGTTCCTTCTCCAGACGCGGTAAAAGGCGGTGCAGCAGCAGCAAGCTCTCGTCATCCATAGCCTCGATGCGCTGGATGAGTTCAGGCCGCAATTTCCGGGCTTCTAAGACGGTCGCTTCCATGACACCATCATGCGCCAGCCTGCCTGCCAAAGCGAGTCATTTCTGGTGAATTTGATTTTGGCTTGCCATGCCAAGCTGCTTGGCATATCTTCTCTTGATGCGAAACGCGATCTCTGCTCACTACGCCAAAATCGGCCGCCGGGGCGGTCTGGCCTCCACGCCAGCCAAGCGCGCGGCGGCGCGGCGCAACGCCCTCAAACGCTGGCGGCGCAAGCCGGATGCCGGAATTCTGCCATTGAACAGGTTGCGCGATGGAATGTGGTATCTTGGCCGCGGGCGCAACGGGGCCGCCGGGTTGTGGGATGCGCGCGCCCGATGCTTTTGGACCATTGCCCTGAATGACTTCGCGGACCCGGCCACTTTCCCGGCTGAACCACGACGCCAGGTTCGTCTGAAACGAGAGGACTACTTTTCCCGCCAGAGCGGGACTTTCAGACCAACCGCCCGTTTGGGAGCCTGAAGCGTGTTCACAACCTGTTCCCAAATTCAGGAAGCCCTATCCCGCCTCGGACGCCGTCTGGCTTTAAACTTGGAACATTAAACTCGCGCAAGCGCGCTTGCAGTGGGGCGGCGATTGGTTCTAAATGTGCGGCCGGATGAACAACCAGACAGTCACATTTACCAAAGAGGACCCGTGGCGCGTGTTTCGCATCATGGCGGAATTCGTCGATTCCTTCGAAGTTCTGTCGCAGGTCGGGCCGTCGGTGACGATTTTTGGCTCGGCCCGGACGCGGCCCGGCGATCCGTATTACCAGGCGGCGGCGGCCCTGGCCAGGGAGTTGGCCAAGAATAAACTGCCGGTCATCACCGGCGGGGGGCCGGGCATCATGGAGGCGGCCAATCGCGGCGCGGCCGAGGGCGGCGGCAAATCCATCGGCCTGAATATCGAGCTGCCGTTCGAGCAGAAAGGAAACCGCTTCGTCAATGTCCCGATGCAGTTTCACTACTTTTTTTCGCGCAAGGTCTGTTTCGTCAAGTACAGCATTGCCTTTGTCTATATGCCGGGCGGATTCGGCACGCTGGATGAGTTCTTCGAGGTGCTCACCCTGGTGCAGACCCAGCGCATCCCGCGTTTTCCGCTCATCCTCTTCGGGCGCGATCACTGGCGCGGCTTGCTCCGCTGGATGAAAAGCACGCTGGTGAGGGAAAAGATGATCAGCCCGGGTGATCTGGATTTGTTTTTCCTGACGGATGACGTCGAGGCCGCGGTGCATCGGATTCTCGATTACATGAGACAGGTCGGGCCGCCGGAAGTGACGCCGCGCGCCCTGGCCTGAATTTCACCCGGCGGCCCCATGTACAAAGTGACGCGCCTGGAGAATGGGTTGACGGTGGCCACGGCCGAAATGCCGCACATGGCCAGCGTGAGCGTCGGGATATGGGTTGGGGTGGGAGGCCGCCATGAGCCGGCGGAGGTGAACGGCGTGTCGCACTTTATCGAGCACCTGCTCTTCAAAGGGACCCGGAAACGGTCGGCGCGGGAAATTTCGCAGGCGGTCGAGGGCATCGGCGGTTACCTCAACGCGTTCACCAGCGAGGAGCAGACCTGTTTTTATGCCCGCGCCCGCCACGGCGATTTTGGGCGGCTGCTGGAAGTGCTGGCGGACATGTTTTTGCATTCGACGTTCGAGCCGGTGGAAATTGACAAGGAACGCGAGGTGATCAAGGAGGAGCTGGCCATGTACATCGACCAGCCGCAGCAGTATGTCCAGGAATTGCTCAACGCCACCATGTGGCCCGATCAACCCCTGGGCCGCTGCATCACCGGCACGGAGAAGACGCTCGACGCCATCCGGCGCCCGCACCTGCTCGATTATCAAAAGAGCCACTATGTGGCGGCGGCGTCGCTGCTGGCCGTGGCGGGCCGGATCACGCACGCCGAGGCGGTAAGGGCGGCGCGGAAGTATGCGGGGAAGTTCGCGCGCGGTCCGCGGCCGGGCTGCGCGCCCGCCGTGACCGCGCAAACCAAGCCGGCCCTCTGCCTTCACACCAAGGAAACCGAGCAAACGCAGATCGCCCTCGGCATCCGCACTTGCTCGCGCCATGACGAACGGCGCTTTGCCCTGCGCCTGCTCAACGTCGTGCTGGGAGAGAACATGAGTTCGCGCCTCTTCCAAACCGTGCGCGAAGACCACGGCCTGGCTTACTCCATTTACAGCGGCAACAGCTTTTTCGACGACGCCGGCGACATTGTCATTTCGGCGGGGCTGGACCTGGATAATTTGGGGAAGACACTCAAAATCATTGTGCGGGAAATGAAACGCCTGACGGCGGAGCCGGTGCCGGCGGCGGAGTTGCGCCGCGCGCGCGATTATCTCATCGGCCAGCTTGACCTGAGCCTGGAAAGCAGCGAGAACCAAATGATGTGGGTGGGCGAACAATGGCTGGGTTACGGGAAAATTTCGCCGCCGGACGAAGTCAAGAGGCGTTTGAGCGAAGTCCCGGCGGGCAGAGTTCGCGCCGCGGCGCGGGAGTTCTTCCGCCCCGAACGCTTCAGCCTCGCGCTGATCAGCCCCTTGAAATCCGCCCGCGGATTGGAGAAATTGCTGGCGGCCTGATCTGGAACAACTGGTGCGCCCGGTTCTTCAATCCATTCAAACGTCGCACACGCCCGAATCGCTGGTCGAGCGGCTGGCGGGGGAGCGGGGGATTGTTCTGTTGCGCAGCGCCTTCTTCGACTCGCCGCAGGCGCGCTACTCGTTTGTGGCGGCGCGTCCGCTGCTGGTCTTCCGGTCTTTCGGCGCGCGCTGTGAGCTGGACGGCCCGGACCGGGTGCAATTCGGCAATCCGTGGCAGGGGCTGGAGGAGTTGATGGCGCGTTACGAACTGCTCGATGAGATCGACCTGCCGTTCCCGCTGGGCGGCTGCTTTGGCTATTGGGGCTACGACTTGAGGAATTTTGTCGAACCCCGGCTGCCGCGGGCCGCCGTCAACGACCTGGACCTGCCCGATTGCCACGCCGGGTTTTACGACAGCCTGGCGGTCTTTGATCATCGTCTTGACAAGACCTGGATCATTTCGACCGGCCTGCGGCCGGACGGTTCGCGGAGCGCGGCCCGGGCGCGGCAACAGCTTGATTTCTGGGCCGGCCATCTGGCGTCCGCTCCCACTCTTAGCGCGCCTGAAGAAACGGAGGCGCCGGCCTTTCGCTCGAATCTGTCGCGGGACGCTTTCGTGGCCAAAGTGCGGCGGGCGCAGGAATACATCCGGGCCGGAGACATTTACCAGGTGAACCTGTCGCACCGGTTGAGCGCGAGAACCAAGGCGGCGGGATGGGCGTTTTTCGAGCGATTGTGCGAGGTGTCGCCGGCGCCGTTCGCGGCTTACCTGGACGGCGGGGACTTCCAGATCTGCTCCTCGTCGCCGGAAATGTTTTTGCGGCTCAACGGCCTGGAGATTCGGACCCGGCCGATCAAGGGGACGCGCCCGCGCTCGGCGGACGCGACGCGGGACGCGCAGTTGACTTACGAACTCCAAACCAGCCCGAAGGACATGGCGGAGTTGGTCATGATCACCGACCTGATGCGCAATGACCTGGGCAAAGTGTGCGAGTACGGCTCGGTGCAGGTGCCGGAATTGGTGTGTTTGGAGCGCTATCCCCAGGTGCAACATCTGGTCTCGACCGTCACCGGGCGATTGCGGCCCGAGCAGACCCATTTCTCGGCTTTTGCCTCGTGTTTTCCCGGCGGCAGCGTCACGGGCGCGCCGAAAATCCGGGCCATGGAAATCATCGACGAATTGGAGCCGTTGACGCGCGGCCCCTATACCGGCGCCATCGGATACCTGGGCTTCAACCGCCAGAGCCAGTTGAGCATCGCCATTCGCACGGCGATTTGCCGCGGCGGCGAAGTTCATTTTCAAGTCGGCGCGGGAATCGTGGCCGATTCGGTGGCCGAGGCGGAATACGAGGAAACGATGGCCAAGGCGGGCGGATTCTTCGCCGCGCTCGGCCGGCGGCAAACCCCTTTCCAACCCGCTTCCGCATGATTGTTTTTCTCAACGGCGAATTTGTGGCGGAAGAAAAGGCGGTGGTCTCGGTCTTTGACCGCGGTTTTCTTTACGGCGACGGGTTGTTCGAGGGAATGATCGTGACGCGGGGGCGGCCGTTCCGCTGGAACGAACATATCGAGCGGCTCCGGAGCGGCGTTGCATTTTTAAAGTTGACGCTGCCGTATTCCCCGGCGCAACTGCTGGAGTTCGCCCTGCAACTGATCGAACGCAACCAAATGCCCGACTGCATCCTGCGCCTGAGCCTTTCCCGGGGGATCACCGAGCGCGGATATTCGCCGAAAAATGCCACGCGGCCCGCCCTCGTCATGACCCTGCACCCGGCGCCCAGGATCGGGGGCGCACGGCCGCCGCGCTGGCGCGTGATCACCTCCTCCTTCCGCCTGCCTGCCGGCGATCCGCTGACTCGTTTCAAGACCGCCAACAAGCTGCCGCAGGTGCTGGCCCGCGCCGAAGCCGACGCCGCCGGAGCGCAAGAGGCGCTTCTGCTCAACACCGCCGGCTGCCTCGCGGAAGGGACGACGAGCAACGTCTTTTGGGTGCGGGACAACGTCGTCTGCACCCCGCCGCCGCCGAGCGGCGCGCTGCCCGGCGTGACGCGGCAGGCCATCCTTGATCTCTGCGTCAAGAATAAGATTCCGTGGCGGGAGAAGCAGGCCAGGCCCGCCGTCCTGCGCGGCGCCGACGGGGTGTTCCTGACCATGACCTCGATGGGGGTCGTCGAAGTGGAGTTTCTGGATGGCCGCCGACTCAAACGGTCGCCGTTGGTGAAGAAGCTCTGGGCGGATTACCGCGGGTTGACAGGGCAAGGAAGAGGGAAGAAGGCAGAAGGATGAAGGAAGAAGACCCATTTTCTTTGGCACTTGTGAGGTTTTTCGTCACTGGTCGCCGTCGCCAAATCCGGGTATTTTTTGAATTTTCATTTTTTGGCCCGATTTAGCCGGATTTACCCGGATTTGTCCGGATTTACCCGGATTTGTCCGGATTTATCCGGATTTGTCCGGGTTTTTGGATTCGTTTTCCGGGTTGAATCCGGCATTTTTTGCCGCTTTTAGGGGTAGTTCCCGGTGCTGGCGGTGTATCGGGTCTGCGCTTGAACCGCCCGAGATTTGAGTTTTTACGTCAAGTCTGTCACCTGCAAATGAGGGCATAGGTCGCCGATGAGGGCGAACGTCCAAGGTTTGACTGGCTTGATTGGTGAGGCAATGCGACGAATGGCTGATCGGATGCGGTAAACGTTCCACCAATTTCATCTCCGGCCCAAACTTCCCCGGCTTTGCTTTCAGCGCCACGCACAGTCGAATATCCATTTCAAGTCAAGTCAGTTCCTCATTCTCCTCTGCCGTTGCTCGGCGACTCTGACACGAAAGAACTTCGGGCGGAATTGAATGCCTCCACCGCGCCGAATCGAATTCGTCGTCTCACGAACCTGCTGAGTGTTTCCGAAAATTTGAATCGCACGCTCAAAACGACGCAGCGGCTTCTCACTGAAGATTGTCTGGCGTTATTGTTGGCTCGTTTCGTGGTGTCGGAGGACTTGCACAAGCCGCTTGGTCGTTCAGCGCGGGCCGACGGCAAGCGGTACTCTTTCGAAGCACAGGCGCCGCAGGAAATTCTTGTCCCAGGCACGATCCAAACTCCGCCACTCGCATTTGTCGGCGCTACGCTTGGTAATCACAAATCATCTGAACAGGCGAGCGGTGGCAAGCAGTGTGTTGCGCGCGGCATGAGCGTTTGGGATTTGTTGCTCCCGCTCCTGCAACGTCCCGTCAATCTGGAATTGGGAACTGTCGTTGAACTGCCATCAAATCTCTGGGCTTTCCAGATCAAGGGAGTTGAGTTCCTCGTCGAGACGCCGTCGGCGCTGTTGGGTGACGACATGGGAACAGGCAAGACTGTCCAAGCTTCTGTTGCCTTGCGGATCTTATTTCAGACTGCCAAGGTTCGGACAGCTCTCATCGTTTGCCCTCTCAGCGTTGTTCCGAACTGGGACAGGGAGCTTGCCAAATGGTCTGGAAACCTTGCCGTCACCGTCGTTCGTGGCGACAAAGAGCGTCGCGCGATTTGCTGGCGGCAGCCCGCACACGTCTGGCTGACAACTTACGACACGCTGCGAAACGACCTTGCGAGCGTGCTGATGCTGAGGAAAGGCGGATTCGATTTGATTGCTCTCGACGAGGCGCAACGCATCAAGAATCGGAACAGTGGTATAACCAGCGCCGTTCGCGAACTTCGTGCAACGTATCGCTGGGGTCTTACCGGCACGCCTTTGGAGAACAACACTGACGAGTTGTGGACAATTCTCAATGTGCTCAAGCCAGGCATCTCCCAAGGCCCGCTTGACTGGTCGCTGGGAATTCAAAGCGTGCTGCGGCCTATGTTTCTTCGCCGCCGGAAGCAGGATGTGCTTACGGATTTGCCGCCCCTGGTGCAGAACCCGGTTTGGCTGCGTTTGGAAGATGAACAGCGAAAAAGCTACGACCAGCTTGAGAAGCAAGGCGTGCTGGAACTCCACGCCAAGGGCGAAACTATCACGGCTCAAACAATTATTGTCCTGCTGAACAAACTGAAACAGGTGTGCAATCGCTGTCCGAGGACTGGCGAAAGTTCAAAGCTCGTTTGGCTTCGTGACAGTCTCGATGACATCGCGGCGGCGGGAGACAAGGTGTTGGTCTTTTCGCAATATACCGACGAAAGATTTGCCGGGGCTGACTGGCTTGAAAAGGAACTGGCTAATTTTGGCGCGCTCAACTACTCCAAGGCAACGACCGACAGAAAGCGCCAAGAACTCCTGGCTGCGTTCCGCGACAAATCCGAGCACCGCATTTTTGTCGGCCACCCGAAAACGGCGGGCCTGGGGTTGAACGAGCTCGTTGCCGCCAACTACGTCGTTCACTTCGACCACTGGTGGAATCCGGCGGTGATGAATCAGGCTACAGCCCGCGCTCACCGTCCGGGGCAAACCAAGACCGTTTTTGCTTACGATTTGTGGATTGAGGATACCTACGAGGAAATTATCTTCAAGCTTCTGGAACGTAAACAGGGGCTTTACAACGAAGTCATCGACAGCATGAGTGCAGAGAGCGCCCCCCCAGAAAACCTAGCATTCGCTGTTCTGGAGAGCCTCTGTATAAAACACGGCTTGAAACCGATTCAATTGAAACCCACTCAAGACAAAAAAGGAGAAAGGCAGCAAGAGTTGATGTAGCAGCGCGAATTTCATGTCGGGTTTGTTCCGCCCGACGGCGAAGTTTTGAACCGGGTGCCATTTCCCACCAAGGCTTGGTCGTGTCCGGTCATTTTCCCCAAGATCGCACCCTTGCCGTCCTCGCAGCGCTGGAAACCCCGCCATTCTCCAGCAGGTCGAGGTATCTTTCCTCACCTAATTGGCGACCACAAAAATCCGAAGATTGCCCGGAATCAAAGGCTCCATAATCTGTGCGAGGCGAAACTGAGGCCGTTCTCTCTCGTGGGCGATGGAGAATAATCCATTCCTAAAGGAAAGCCCTGTGCCCAATTTCGTCTTCGATGACAAACAACCATCCACCCGTGAATCGGTCAGAATGTAATCCGAACCCTCGCAGTCCAGTTCGCTCGCAGGCTCAATGCATCCTTCACCTCCAACATAGTAGGGTTTCTCTAAGCCCCCCTCTCCCAGTGAATCATAGACTTCGCGACTGACTGATTCCCGATCTAAGAATCCGTCCGCTCGTCCGTTGGCTAATTCAAACTTTTTCTTCGCGGTTATGGGATCGACAACGAACATCAATGCCGCCCCGATCCGACACGGCATGTTTGGGAGGATTCCGCAAATCTTTGGACAGCTACCCCGGCGAATTTGGTGTCGTAGCAACGGCATAATCTTTTAGGGTCTGTCGCACAATTCATGGGTGATTTTTGGGAGTTCTCGGGTTTTTGCAAGCCTTTTTTGCAAGTTTTCTTGACGTAGGGCATGTCACATTTTTGGGTGGCGGTTTCTAGCTCCTAACCTTAATACGCGGCTGCTGCCGCGCCGCCAAAAAAAAAGGAGAGGCGGATACCTCGGTCCATCCGGCCCTCGGCCCTGTTATCAGGCGCAGTTCACTGGGCGCACTGCTGCGGCGCCCGGAATTTGTTGGGCGCGGAGGGCGGCGAACAAGATGCTCTGGCATACTGTCATATGACAGTATGATTAGATTTGAAACGGCTGGGGAATCGGAAACGGTTGTTGGGCGTCAGTGGGCGCTGGCGCGGATCAGTGATCGGTTGCCGATGAGCTGGCGGGCGCTGGCGCGGAAGGGTCGCGGCGATAGTTGACGCCCAGTTCGTCCAGCCGTTGTTCATCCACTTTGAGGCGCTGTTGAAAGTCATCGTAGTTGCGCGAGTTCTTGTCGGACCAGCCAACTTCCGCCAGCGCGCACAGGCGCGGGAAAATCATGTATTCGGCGTGCGGCAGCGACGCGACGTATTCCGTCCACAAGTTGCCCTGCGCGCCGAGAATGTGCGCTTGAAATTGGGCCGGTAAATTCGTTGGCACCGGCTCGAAGGAATAAACCTTTTCCAACGGCAAAAAGCCCCCGATGGCGCGCGGCTCGGTCGCGTGATTGGTCGATTGGTAATGGTCCAGGTAACAAAAGGCGGTGGGCGTCATCACCACGTCGTGGCCGTTGCCGGCCGCTTCCCTGCCGCCGCCAATCCAGTCCATCACCACGGCGTTTTGGGCCAGGCCGCCCTGCAGAATCTCGCTCCAGCCGATGAGCGTCTTGCCGCGGGAGTTGACGAACTTCTCGATGCGTCTGATGAACCAGCTCTGCAATTCCTCCGGGTTCTGCAGCCCCTCCCGGCGCATCAGCGCCTGGCATTCCAAACTTTTTGCCCAGGAATCCTTCCGCACCTCGTCGCCGCCGATGTGAACGTATTTGCCGGGGAAAAGCTTGAAAACTTCCGCCAGCACGTTGTCCAGGAATTGGAAGGTTCCCTCGTTGGCCGGATTGTAAACGCCACGATTGGCCGGACCAGACAGGCCATTGATGCCGAGGGCCGCGCCGGCGCTGTTGGAGCCGCCAAACCCGCCGAATTGCGGATAAGCCGCCAGCGCCGCGACGGAATGGCCCGGCATTTCAATCTCCGGCACGATGGTGATGTGGCGCGCCGCCGCGCAGGCCACAACTTGGCGGATGTCAGCCCGCGTGTAAAATCCGCCGTAGCGTCCGTCCGGGCCGAACTTGTCGGCGGCAGGCGTGGCCCAGGGCGGCTGGGCGTTGGTGCCCTTCTGTTTTGGCAGCGCAAGCTCGCTTTGCGCGCGCCACGCGCCGATTTGCGTGAGCCGCGGATATTTTTTGATTTCAATCCGCCAGCCTTGATTGTCCGCCAGATGCCAATGAAACCGGTTCAATTTGTGCAGCGCCATCAAATCGAGGATCGTTTCCACTTCGGCTTTGCTGTAAAAATGGCGGCTGACATCGAGCATCAGGCCGCGCCACTGGAACCGGGGCCAGTCCTCGATATGCAGGCACGGCAATTGCCACACCGCGTTCGTCACGCGGGTGGCGGAGAAAATTTCCGGCGGCAACAGTTGCAGCAACGTTTGCGCGCCGTAAAACACACCCGCCCGCTCCGGCGCGCGGATGACCACGGCATTGCCGGCCACGGTCAGCTCATACCCCTCCGCGCCAAGCTGGGAGTTGGTTGATTTGGTTGTGAGTAAAATGCCGTTTGCAATCGGGCGATCCGTCCAAAACTTCACGCTGACCTTGAGCGGATAGCCGGTGGATTGGCGCAGGCGCGCGGCCAATTGTCTTGCGGTTGGCAGCGAAGCGCGGTTGGCGAAAATTTTTGTGTCCGGCGAGAGCTGGAACGCGCCGGAGCGAAGCTCCATTTGCTGCGGCAACGGAACGATGGCGGGCGCGTTGGTGTCGGCGGCCAGAAGGGTCGCGGCCCAAAAGAAAGCGGCCAATTCGGCCAGCAATTTTTTTATGGCGTATTTCATTGAATTAAAATTTCTCCAGAAAATGACGCTATGGCGTGCCGCTCTGACCGGTGAAACCGGCCAGCAAAAGGACGAGCGTGTCGATGGCGGCGCGGCCATTTTCGTCCGGCTCGGAAGGGCGGTAATTGTTGAGCATGATGGAGAAAACAAGATGTTCCTTGGCGGCGGTGGTGAGAAAACCAGAGAGGGTATCGACATGGCCCAGCGAACCGGTCTTGGCGCGGACATTGCCCTCCGCCGGCGTGCCTTTGAAACGATTGCGCAGAGTGCCGTCCACTCCCGCAACGGGCAGCGCGTCGAGCAGCGCGTCGCGACAGCGGTGTTGATTCATGTAAAGCAGAAGCCCGACCGTCGCGGCGGGAGTGACCAGGCAGCCGCGGGACAAGCCGGACCCTTCCTCCATCAGGACGGCGGCGCGGCTGATGCCGGCATCGAGCAGGAACTTCTGCATTTCCGCCAACCCGGCCTGCTCGGTGTCGCGGTTGGTGGCGCCGGCCCTGGCGCCGACTTGGAGCAACAGGAGTTGGGCGTAGAGGTTTTCGGAAGGCTTCAACGTTTGCTTGACAATCTCCGCCAGCGGGCGCGACTGGGCCGAAGCCACTTCGACGAGCGACGATAAATCGATGGGGGCGGCTTCGCGGTCGAGCCAATTGCATTGGCGCGCAACGCCCGAGATGGTGACGCCGTTTTGGGCCAGCGCCTCCTTGAGCATGGCGGCGAACCAGAGCGCCGGCTTGGGCACGGAAACGGCATCGGCCTGGGCGTTCGAACCGAGCGGCAGGCGGCCCCAGACGTAGGCCACATCCCCGCCCACCGGGCGGTAAATCCGAACCCGGCCGCGCGCGTCTTTAGCGGCCGTTTGCGTTCGGTTGCTGAAGGTGAGAATGGCCGTCTCCGGCATCGTCACGATGCGGCAGGGAGCGCCCTCGGCCTTGCCCGGCTCGAAGAGCAAGTCAATAACATTGTCCTGGAAGGAGAGCGCCGAGGCGGGCGCGCCGTAGTACTCCTGCAAGTCGTCCCAAGTCCAATCCGTGCCGAAGGGCGGTCCGCGAAAATAGCTTTCGTCGCCGACCAGATCGCCCTGGACGCGTTTGATGCCGGCGGCGAGCAAGGCATCGACGGCGGGTTGCAGGGCTTTCTTGTAATCGCCGTGATTGAAGCGGGCGGAGAAGGAGGGATCGCCGCGGCCATAGACGAGCAGGTCGCCGTGAATGACGCCGTCCGCATCCGGTTTGGCGGCGGCGTAAAAGGAGGTCTTGATGCGAAAGTCCGGTCCAAGGCGGTCCAAGGCCAGGGAGGCGGTGTAAAGTTTGGCATTTGAGGCGGGTTTCATCAATTTGTCCGCGTTGCGCTCGAAGAGAGTAATGCCGGAGTCGAGCGAGACGACTTTGACGCCCCACTGAGCGTGGGCAAAGCGAGGCTGATCCAAGGAGGCCGCGAGGCGGGCCTGGAGCGCGGGCAGAGAGTCATTGGTGGGCTGGCCGCCGGCGCCGGCGCAACAGAGGAGCACGCAGGCGAACGCAACGATCGGATGAAAGCGTTTCATCCCTGCAAGGCTAGGTTGCCGGAAAAGGGAAGGCGAGTCTGTTATCAGGGCAGGTTGGTGGCGCCCATGAGAAAGAGGTCGCACTCGCGGGCGGCGCCGCGGCCTTCGTTGAAGGCCCAGACCACCAGGCTCTGGCCGCGCCGGGCGTCGCCGGCGGCGAAAACTCCCCGAAGATTGGTGCTGTACTTCCCGTATTCGGCCTTGACGTTGGTGCGAGCGTCGCGCTCGACGCCGAGTTGCTCGAGCAAGGACTGTTCGGGGCCCAGAAAACCCATGGCCAGAAGCACCAGTTGGGCGGCCCGCACCTGCTCGGTGCCGGGGACTTCGGAGGCCACGAACTGGCCCTTGTCGTTGCGCTTCCACTCGATCTGAACGGTGTGAACTTCCTTGACGTGCCCGGCGTCGTCGCCGGCGAATTTTTTGGCGGTGGTCAGATAGGCGCGCGGATCGGCGCCGAATTTGGCGGCGGCCTCCTCCTGGCCGTAGTCAAGACGATAGACCTTCGGCCACTCCGGCCAGGGATTGTCCTGGGCGCGGTTCTGGGGCGGGCGCGGGAGGATTTCCAGTTGCACCAGGCTCTTGCAGTTGTGCCGCAGGGCCGTCCCGACGCAGTCGGTGCCGGTGTCGCCGCCGCCGATGACGACGACGTCCTTGCCCCCGGCGGAAATGAAGGCGCCATTTTTAGAGTCGTCGAGCAGGCTTTTGGCATTGGCGTGAAGGAATTCCATGGCGAAATGAACGCCTTTGAGATTGCGGCCTTCGACGGGCAGATCGCGCGGCCTGGTCGCGCCGGTGCAAAGGACGACGGCGTCGAACTCGCGCAAGAGATTGGCGGCGGGATAATTGTTCCCGACCTCGGTGTTGGCGACGAAGGAAACGCCTTCCTCGGCCAGCAATTCGACGCGGCGCTGAACCAGCGTTTTATCCAGCTTCATGTTCGGGATGCCGTAGATGAGCAAGCCGCCAATGCGGTCGGCGCGCTCGAAGACGGTGACCTGATGGCCGGCGTGATTGAGTTGGGCGGCGGCGCACAGGCCGGCCGGGCCGGAGCCGACGACCGCCACTTTTTTGCCGGTGCGCACCTGGGGCGGTTGGGGCTTGATCCAGCCTTCGTCCCAGCCGCGATCGGCGATGGCGCACTCAATGTTCTTGATCGTGACGGGCGGCGAAGTGATGCCCAGGACGCAAGAGCCTTCGCACGGGGCGGGGCAGACGCGGCCGGTGAAGTCGGGGAAATTATTGGTTTTATGGAGGCGCTCCAGGGCTTCGTGCCAGAGGCCGCGGTAAATCAGGTCGTTCCATTCGGGGATGAGGTTGTTGATGGGGCAACCGGAGGCCATGCCGTTGAGCAACGTGCCGGTGTGGCAAAAGGGGATGCCGCAATCCATGCAACGGGCGCCTTGCTCGCGCAACTTCTTTTCATCCAAATGAAGATGAAATTCGTTCCAGTCGCGAATGCGTTCCAGGGCCGGCCGGTCCAGCGGCAACTCGCGCAAATACTCTATGAATCCTCTGGGCTTGCCCATTTAGGTTCGGGTTTTGTTCGTTTTGACCATCATTAACCTCCGCCGACGCGGGCGGCGTCCTTGGCGTTCTCCTCGAACGCGGCCATGATGGCGTCTTCGCCGCTCAAGCCGGCCTGGGTGACGCGGCTGAGGGACTGGAGGACGCGCTTGTAATCTTTGGGCATGACTTTGACGAATTTCGGCGTCATTTCCGCCCAAAGCGCCAGCACCTTGAAGGCGCGGTGGCTGCGGGTGTAGCCGGCGTGGCGCTGAATCATCTGGCGGATTTCCTCGATTTCCGCCGGGTCTTCCAGGCGTTCCAGATGCACCATCTGCGGGTTGCAGCGCCGGCTGAAATCCCCCGCCTCGTCCAGCACATAGGCGACGCCGCCCGACATGCCGGCGGCGAAATTGCGCCCGGTTTGGCTCAGCACCACGACGCGCCCGCCGGTCATGTATTCGCAGCCATGATCGCCGACGGATTCCACCACGGCGGAAACGCCGCTGTTGCGCACGCAGAACCGCTCGCCCGCCATGCCGCGAATGTAGGCCTCGCCGGCGGTCGCGCCGTAAAGGGCGACGTTGCCGGTGATGATGTTTTCCTCCGCCACAAAGGTGGACCCTTCGGGAGGGTAAAGTATAATTTTGCCGCCGGAAAGGCCCTTGCCCAGGTAGTCGTTGGCATCGCCTTCCAGCACCCAGGTCACGCCGCGCGGCATGAAGGCGCCGAAACTCTGCCCCGCCGATCCGCGGAAATGGATTTTGATCGTGTCCTCCGGCAGGCCGGCGGCGCCGTAGCGGCGGGTGATTTCGCTGCCGAGAATGGTGCCGACGACCCGGTTGACATTTTTGATTTCGAGGTCGGCGACAACCTTTTCCTTCCGCTCCAGCGCCGGCTGGCACAACTTGAGCAGCACGGTGTTGTCCAGCGCCTTGTCCAGGCCGTGGTCCTGCGGAATCTGGCAATAACGGCCAACCTCCTCGGAAACTTTGGGTTGATAGAGGATGTTGGTGAAGTCCAGGCCCCGGGCCTTCCAATGGTCGATGGCTTCGCGCGGTTCGAGCAGGTCGGTGCGGCCGATCATTTCGTTGATGGTGCGGCAGCCCAGTTGGGCCATGAGTTCCCGCACTTCCTGGGCGACAAACCGCATGAAGTTGACGGCGTGAGCCGGGTCGCCGGTGAAATTCCTGCGCAAGGCCGGGTCCTGCGTGGCGACGCCGACGGGACAGGTGTTGAGGTGGCAGACGCGCATCATGACGCAGCCCAACGCCACCAGCGGGGCGGTGGCAAAACCAAATTCTTCGGCTCCCAAAAGGGCGGCCACAACCACATCGCGCCCGGTCTTGAGCTGGCCGTCGGTTTCCACGGCAATGCGGCTGCGGAGATTGTTGAGGACCAGGGTTTGGTGGGTTTCGGCCAGGCCCAGTTCCCAGGGGATGCCGGCGTGTTTGATACTCGTTTGGGGCGAAGCGCCGGTGCCGCCATCGTGTCCGCTGATGAGCACCACGTCGGCGTGGGCTTTGGCCACGCCAGCGGCGATGGTGCCGACGCCGACTTCGGCCACCAGTTTGACGCTGATGCGGGCGCGATGATTGGCGTTTTTCAGGTCGTGAATCAACTCCGCCAGGTCTTCAATGGAATAAATGTCATGATGGGGCGGTGGTGAAATCAGGCCGACGCCGGGCGTGGCAAAGCGGACTTTGGCGATCCAGGGAAACACTTTGCCGCCGGGCAACTGGCCGCCTTCGCCCGGCTTGGCGCCTTGGGCCATTTTGATTTGCAGTTCCCGGGCATTGACAAGATACAAACTGGTGACGCCGAAGCGGGCGGAAGCGACCTGTTTGATGGCGCTGTTCTTGGAATCGCCGTTGGCTTCGGGCACGAAGCGGGCGGGGTCTTCGCCCCCCTCGCCGGTGTTGCTTTTTCCGCCGATGCGGTTCATGGCCACCGCCAGGGTCTCGTGGGTTTCCTTGCTGATGGAGCCGTAGGACATGGCGCCGGATTTGAACCGTTTGAAAATGGCTTCCAGAGGCTCGACTTCTTCGATGGGGATCGATTGGGCGGCGGTCTTGAGTTCGAGCAGGCCGCGGAGGGTGCAGGCTTTCTTGGATTGGTCGTTGACGGCCCGCGAGTATTCCTTAAAGGCCTTGTAATCGGCATTGCGGCAGGCTTGTTGGAGCTGATGCACCGTTTGCGGATTGAACAAATGATACTCGCCGTCCGCGCGCCATTGGTAATTGCCGCCCACTTCCAAAACGTGCCCGTTGATCTGGCGGCTGGGAAAAGCGGCCTGATGGCGCATTTGCACCTCGCGCGCCAACACCTCCAGCCCGACCCCGCCCACCCGCGAGGCCGTGCCGGTAAAGTATTTTTCCACCACCGACGGGTGCAACCCGATGGCCTCGAAAATCTGCGCGCCGCGATAGCTTTGGATGGTCGAGATGCCCATCTTGGAAATGACCTTGACCACGCCTTTGACGGCGGCCTTGACGAAATTCTTGCAGGCGTCCTTGTGCGACAAGCCGGTCAGCAACCCCTGCCGGATCAGGTCGTCCACCGTCTCGAAAGCGACGTAGGGGTTGATCGCGCCCGCCCCGTAACCGATGAGCAGGGAGAAGTGATGGACTTCGCGCGGTTCACCCGATTCCAGGACCAAACCGACCCGAGTGCGCGTGCCTTCGCGAATGAGATGGTGATGCAGGCCCGCCACCGCCAGCAGGGCGGGGATGGCAGCCATCTGCTGGTCCACGCCGCGGTCGGACAAAATCAGGATATTGGCGCCGGCCTCGACCGCGCTGGAGGCGCGGGCGCAAAGGTCGTCCATCGCTTTGACCAGGCCGGCCTCGCCGTCGCTGACCTTGAAGAGAATGGGAAGGGTGACCGATTTGAAGCCGGCTTGATTAATGAATTTGAGCTTGGCGAACTCCTCATTGGTCAGAATGGGGGAATTCAATTCGATGAGATTGCAACTGGACGGCTTGGGTTTGAGCAAATTGCGCTCCGACCCGATGGTGGTCGCGACGGAGGTAACCAATTCCTCGCGGATGCAGTCGATGGGCGGATTAGTGACCTGGGCAAAAAGCTGCTGGAAATAGTTGTAGAGCAGTTGCGGTTTGCCGGACAACACCGCCAGCGGCGTGTCGCAGCCCATCGAGCCGACCGCCTCGACGCCATCGCGCGCCATGGGGATCATGACGATGCGCAAATCCTCGAAGGTGTAACCAAAGGCCTGCTGGCGCTGCAAGACGCTGTAGTGGGAGGGTTCGGGCGCGTGCTCGGATGGGACGACGTACTGCAAATTCAACAACTGGGTGTTGAGCCAGTGCCGGTAGGGTTGCTCGGTGGCGATCTTCAATTTGATCTCGTCGTCCGCCACGATGCGCCCTTCCTCAGTATCCACCAGAAACATGCGTCCGGGTTGGAGGCGGCCCTTGAGCAGGACCCGGTCCGGCGGCACGTCCAGCACGCCGACTTCCGAGGCCATGATGACCAAATCATCCTTGGTCACGTAATAGCGGGAGGGGCGCAGGCCGTTGCGATCGAGGACCGCGCCGATTTTTCTCCCGTCGGTGAACGCGATGGAGGCCGGGCCGTCCCACGGTTCCATGAGGCAACTGTGATACTGGTAGAAGGCCTTTTTCTCGTCGCTCATGGTGGCGTGATTGGCCCACGGTTCGGGAATCATCATCATGATGGCGTGCGGGAGGGAGCGGCCGGCCAGGACGAGCAATTCGAGGCAATTGTCAAACATAGCCGAATCGCTGCCGTCGGTGTTGATGACCGGCAGCACCTTCTTGAGGTCCTCGCCGAAGAGTTCGTTCCGGAACATGGCCTGGCGGGCGTGCATCCAGTTGATGTTTCCCCGCAAGGTGTTGATCTCGCCGTTGTGGGCGATGAAGCGGTACGGATGCGCCCGGTCCCAACTGGGAAAGGTATTGGTGCTGAAGCGCGAATGCACCAGGGCCAGCGCGCTCTCCATCGCCGGATCTTTCAGGTCGGGAAAAAACTCGTCCATCTGCTCGGTCAGGAGCATGCCTTTATAGAGCAGCGTGCGGGAGGAGAGGCTGGAGATGTAAAACCAATGGCCGCCTTTGATGCCGCTGTAACGGATGGCGCGCTCGGCGCGCTTGCGAATGACGTAGAGCTTGCGCTCGAACGCCATGTCGTCCTCCAGCCTGGGGTCGCGGCGGATGAAGGCCTGCTGCACGCACGGTTCGCTGGCCCGGGCCGTCGCGCCCAGCGAGGCGTTGTTGGTTGGAACCGTCCGCCAGCCCAGAAACCTCTGCCCCTCCTCGACGACGATGTTCTCGAAGAGTGTTTCGCAGGTGCGCCGCTCATTGGGATCGCGCGGCAGAAACACCATGGCCACGCCGTATCCGCCCAGCGGCGGCAGCTTGATTTTGTCCTTGGGGGAGACTTCCTTGAAAAAACCGTGCGGCATTTGCAGGAGGATGCCCGCACCGTCGCCGGTGTTGGCTTCGCAGCCGCAGGCGCCGCGATGGTTGAGATTGACCAGGACCGTCAGGGCGTCACGAATGATCTTGTGGGATTTTTTCCCTTTGATGTTCACCACGAAACCGACGCCGCAGGCATCGTGCTCGAACCGCGGGTCGTACAATCCCTGTTTTGGCGGCGGCCCGATCCGGGCTTTTCGGATTGCTGGCTCCTGTCTCATTTTGCTCGACGATATGTTTTCTATAAAATTTCGCTATTTTTTACTAAAACGCCACCTCAGCGCAATAGCCGAGTGCAAAAAAGTTTTTGCGTCTGCGGATCGGGACCGGAAGCTGACGGTTCAACCAGGCGGCGCGGGCGAGGACGACCGCTACCCAGCTTGTCCGGGAGATTTAAATGCACCCTTCCTTTCCGCTCTGCTCCGGAGCTTGCCCGGAACGGGCCGCCAACCTCGCCTATTTCTTCAAATCGTCGAAATAATCGCGCACGACTCCCTGGTAGGCGCGGGGCACCTGGTCCTGATTCAGGGCGCTTTGGGCGTCGCGCTGCGCGGTCTGGACGGCTTCGGTGTAACTGACCGCGCTCTGCCCTTTGATGCTGACCCCTTTCAAGGTGATGCTCGGCATCGGCGCGCCCGGCGTGATTTGGCCGTGCAGCTTTGTCGGGGCCAGGTTGTCGGCCAATTGCGGGTCGCCGCGGTCGGTCAAGCCGCGCGGATCGCGGTCCGGACGATCAATGCCGGAGTTGTCCCATAAGCCGCTCATCTTCGGATACAATTGGGAATCGTCATCCGTCCAGGTGCCGACGCCGCGTCCGCCCGGGCCTTTGCCCAGTCCCAGGCAATGCCCCGCCGCCAGACAGCGTCCGGTGCAATCGCCGCAGGTCGGGCACTCGCCCCAGCAACGGTGGGTGGCCAGGGAGATCTCCGCCTTGTTCAAGGCATCGAGCGACCCTTGCAAGGCCTTGGCATCGGCCATTTGCGCCTGGATTTTCTCCAGTTCTTTGGCCGCCGCCGCCAGCGACCCGGCCGAAGCGGGATTGTCCCCATTGCGCAATTGCTGGGCTGCCTGGTGGAGATAATGCGAGGCGTCGCCGTAAGGAACGGCCGGCTGGACGGCGCGGGACACTTCGTCGAGGATTTTGGCCGCCTGCGCCGCTGACATTTTGGCGGAGCGCACTTGGTCAATCATTTTTTCAAGCGATTGGCGGGCCAGGTCCACCTGGCCAAACTTGAGCTGCTCCGGCAGGTCTTTTCCTTCCCGGTCCGCCTGCTGCTGCAGGCGCTGCAATTCCCTGGACATCTTCTGCAATTTTTCCAGGTCGGTGGTGGCCAGGTCCATGTCCTTCTGGAAATTCTCCGTTTGATTGGCTTGCAGGGCGGCGATGGCCTCGTCCAGGTTCGGCAGGGGCTGGCCCAATTCGCGGGCCTTCTCGGCCAGATCGGAGAGGCTTTGGGCCAGTTTCTGGCGTTGGGCGGCGGCTTGGGGCGAATTGTCCTTGGGAATTCCCGCGGCCGCCTTCTCCAGCTTCTGCATCTGCTCGGCCAACTTGTCGAGCGCGGCGGGGTCCTGGCCCGCCTTGCCCTGGGATTTTTGCCGGTCGTCCATTTGTTTTTGCGAGGCGGCGCCATTGGCGGGATTGGAAAGCTGTTCGCGGGCGGCGCGTTCCATGTCCTTGAATTCCGGGTTGTTTTTTCCCAACTCTTGCAGTTGGGCCTTGAGTTTTTCGGCCACGTTGGAGAGGTCCTTGAGCGCGTCATTGCGCGTCATGGCGACTTTGTCCAGGCGCAACCCCGTCTGTTCAGCGGTTTCCAGCGCCTTGCGGGTCGTTTCCAACGCGGGCGGACGCTGTTGGAGGGCGCGACGGGTGATTTGGACGATTCGTTTGCCGGCCTCCCGGATGGCTTGGGCGTCCTGCTTTTTGTCCAGGAATTCCTTGGTGCGATATTCGGGGACAAACCCCAATCCCGCCGCCAGCCCCAGGGCGACCAACGCCCAGCGGCTGATCGGCGGCAAACGCCAGGGAAAAATCTGGCGCGGGTCCAACTTGGCGGCAAAGCGGGCCGCGTCGGAGAGCAGCAAAGAGCGCCAACCGGTGTCCGGGCCGCTGGCGCCAATTTCCCATGCCGTGCTGATTCGCTCCTGCAGATGCTGCCGCTGGTCCAGGCAGCGGGCCGTCTGCTGCAAGGTCGGCCGGCGCATCCAGCCGGAGAGGAAGCCGCCCAGGAGACAAAGGCCGGCCAAAATGCCGGCGGCGCTGAGAATAAAGGACGGAATGGGGGCCAGTTTAAAAGTGGCAAGCGCCACCAGCCAGATGGAAGCCCCGGCAAACAGCCCCCGCCAGAGGCCGTTCCAGGCCCGTTCCCAGCGCCGGCGTCGCGCCGCGCGCCACAGAACCGATTGAATGGCTTCCAGATCGCTCATTCCGCCGGCCAGTGTGCCACAAACCAGCGGCATTGGCCAGCCAAATCCGGCTCAGGGGGTTTAAATTAAACAGTGTTTAAATTACACAATTGACAACCGCAAATCTTGGATAATCGTAAAGCGCATGACCGGGACGAAAACTCTGACAATAACAACGGCCCTGGCCGGAATGCTGGCGGGCCGCGTCGGGGCAGTCGATTGGCCCCAGTACCGCGGCCCCAATCATGACGGAACCTCGCCCGAAACGATTCTCACCACCTGGCCGAGCGGCGGCTTGCGCCCAATTTGGAAGCATCCGCTGCACAACGGCTTCAGCGCGATCACCGTCGGAGGGGGCAAGGCCTTTACCTTGGTGACGCGGGAAGTGGAAGGGGCGGACCAGGAGGTCTGCGTGGCCTTGGACGCCAATACGGGCAATGAACTTTGGGCCGTGCCCCTGGGCGCGGCCGTGTATGACGAGGGTGGAAATCGCGGGGCGGAGGACAACAACGGCGGCGACGGGCCGCGCTCGACGCCGGCATTCGACAGCGGGAAGGTCTATACGTATTCGTCGAAGATGGTGTTAAAATGCCTGGACGCCGCCAGCGGGCGGCAGATTTGGGCTTGCGATCTGATCCGGGAACACGACGGGCGCAACATCCATTGGGAGAGCGCCGCCTCGCCGGTGGTGGAGGGGGAGTTGGTGTTAGTCGCCGGCGGCGGGCGGGGCCAGGCGCTGCTGGCCTTTGACAAGAATGACGGCCATGTCGTCTGGAAGGGCCAGGATGACGCCATGACGCAATCGACGCCCGTGGTGGCCACCATCCTGGACCAGCGGCAGGTCATTTTCTTTACGCAAAAGGGATTGGTGTCGGTTGTGCCGACGACGGGCGCCGTGCTGTGGCGGTATCCTTATTCGTTCCGGGTTGCAACGGCCATGACGCCGGTGGTGTCCGGCGACATTGTTTATTGCTCGGCCGCCTATGGGGTGGGGTCGAGCGCGTGCCAGATCAGCAAAACGGCCAACGGCTTCGAAGCCAGGCGGCTGTGGTTCCAGCCAGCCAACGTGTTGCAGAGCCATTGGAGCACGCCCGTGTGCAGCCAGGGTTATCTTTTCGGGATCAGCGGGCAGGCGAAATTTGGGGCGGCGCCGCTGGTTTGTGTGGAACTGGCAACCGGAAAGAGCATGTGGTCGCACGAGGGCTTTGGGCCGGGCGGTTGCACGCTGGTGGACGGACACGTGCTGGTGCTGAGCGACGCCGGGGATTTGGTGCTGGTGAAGGCGACACCCGCGGGTTACCAGGAGGCGGGGCGAAGCCACGTGCTGGCCGGCAAGTGCTGGAACAGCGCCGGGGTAAGCGGCGGGCGCATTTACGCGCGCAGCACCAAAGAAGGCGTCAGCGTGGACGTTTCGGTTCGATAACCTGGAGCCGGGAATTATCGCATTGGACTTGCGAATGGCACGGAAGTTGCGGGGGAATGAGGTGGACATTCGACCTTGCATTTGGTAGAAAACCGAACCTATTGATTCATGCGCTTGTTGATCGTGAAATTAAGTGTGGTGGCCGCCCTGTTGACAGGGCCCTTGGTGGCGCGGTGCGGCGCGCAGGTGACCCTGGTGTGGAACCCGTCGCCCAATCCCAGCGTCGCGGGTTATAATCTTTGCTGGGGCACCAACAGCGGCGCTTATGTCTTCACCAACACTTACCCCAATACCGAGACAAATGCCACGCTGACAGATTTTCTGCCCAACCAGGCCTATTATTTTGCGGTGGCGGCATTTTCGAGCAATGGAGTCGTCAGCCCGTTTTCCAACGAGACGAGCTTTACCAACGGTCCCCCTTCCACAAATTCCCTGGCGTCCACCAATGGCCCGCCAGCGCCTCCTGGAGGGGGCACACCGGGTTTGCCCGGCACCAACAGCCCCGGACAGGTCAACAATGGCGGCGGCGGCGGTGGCAATTCTTCGCAGGGCAGTTCCTCCAATTCGGCGGCCAATTTCTGGGGCGTCCCGCCCTTCCTGACGCTGACGTTGTCCAATGGGCTGCCGAATTTGAACATTGGGGGGACGGTAGGGGCCACGCTGATGATCCAAGCCACGACCAATATCTTTTCCCTCGATAGCTGGGAAACGGTGACCAATGTGGCCCTGACCAACATCGCCCCGATAGCGCAGACCAATCAGTCGGGCCAGGCGCAGGACGCCCTGGACCTGGCCTTCGTCCCCAGCGCGCAATCCCTTCCGATCACCCCGAGCAATTCGACTCCCTTTCAGTTCTTCCGCGCCGTCATGCCCTACGATTATGTGATCCTGGCCAGCATGGTGTTGCCGGGCAAGGGCTACACGCCGCGGCTGATTGTGGTCAACATGCCCGGCATCGTGTGCGACGACGCTTGCTACGTCAACGAATCGAGCAGCTTCATTCATTACAGCCAGACCAACAGCGCCCTGCAGCTCGAGGGGTCCGGTTCGACGATTCGGCAGATTGCCACCACCCTGGCCAATTCGCTCACTTTGGACTGGACATCCGCTTCGGAGTTCACTTATTCTAACGGCTTGGGCCAAATACTGGCCACTGTCGTTGAAACAGAACCGTCATCTTCCGATCCAGTCGCTGGGCAGAACCCGCCCAGCCAGCCGATGGTCATTGACTTTTAGCCCTCAATCATTCCACGCGCCATGAAGGAGAACATCGTCAAGCGCGTCATCGCCTTGTTTGTCCTCATGCTGGGGATATTGGTCTATGTGGCCGTGTCGGCGGTGCGCAACATCCAGCACTCCATCAAGAGCGAAGACTGGGTCAATCACACCCATGCCGTCATCATTGACGCCGGCGACATTCTTTCCTATCTGCACGCCGGCGACGCCGCGTTGCGCACTTTCCTCATTACCGGGGACAAGCGTGATCAGGCGGCCTACCGCAATGACTATAACACGATGATCGAAAAACTGCTCGATGCCGAGGCCCTGACCCGGTGGGGCGACGAAGAGAAACCGCTGCACCAAAGAATCCTCGATCTGCAGGTTCTCATCAGCAATCGCATTGATGTCGCCCGTTCCATCGTCAAGTCCCGCGAGCAGGGCGGCCTGGACGGCGTGCGGGCGCTCTTTGCCTCCAGTCCGGACGTGGAGTCCATCGGCAAGATCGAACGCGCGGTCGGAAACCTGGTCGGCGAAGAAGACGGCCTGCTGCGCGAGCGGGACAAGCAAGAACACTTGCAGGCGCAAGCGACCCGCATGACGGTTTATCTGGGCGTGGCGGTGAATTTCGCCCTGCTCGCCGTTATGCTATGGCTGCTCCTCGACGACTTGGCGGCGCGGCGCAAAGCGGCCCAGGCGCTGGAAGACGCCAACGCCCAACTGGAGGCCAAAGTGCAGGAACGGACCGCCGAACTGGTCAAAACCAATCAAACCCTTAAACAGGAGAATCTGGAACGGCGCTGGTCGTACCAGGCTTTGGACCATCAATTGCGCTACAATCAACTCATCATCAATTCCATCGCCGAACTGGTCTTTGTCATCAGCCGCGCCCTCAACATCAGCCGGGTCAACCCGGCGGTGGTGCATCAGACCAGTTGGGAGCCGCAAGACCTCATCGCGCAGTCAATTGAACGCGTATTGCAACTTCCCCCCGACACCGCCTCCGGCTCGCCCCAGAATCCCCTCATTACGGCCATGCGAGACGGGCGCGAAATCCAAGAGCGTCCGGCCATGCTGCTGACCCGCTCCGGCAAAACCACCCCGGTTCACTTCAGCCTCATTCCCCTGCACGACCAGGACAAGGTCGTGGGAGGCGTTGTGACCGTGCGCGTCCCAAACGGCGCCCCGCCGCCGGGGCCGACCTAAACCGCTCATTCCCATGAAAAAACATATTCTTTCCATCGACGACGAAGCGGACATCCGCGAACTGCTGCAGGAGGTATTGACCATCAAGGGCTACCGCGTCTCCACCGCCGCCGAGCCCGAGAAGGCCAAGAAAATCGTCAAAGACGACCCGCCCAACTTGATCATCATGGATTTCAACATCGAGGAGGGAGACGGCTTCGTGCTGATCGACGAGATCAAGAAGATCGGGCCGGCCATACCGATTCTATTATTGACTGGCGCGGTTTTCGACCGGACCGTCGTGCGGGACACGATCGAGAAGAAAGTTTCCCGCTACCTGGACAAGACGGCCTCGCTCAACACCATCGTGACCGAAATTGAAAAACTGCTGGGCGATCCGGTCAGCGGTCCCGGCAACACCATTACCATGCGGCGGGCGCCCTGAAGGCCGCCCGGCGGGCGCGGGGCCGCGCCGCCATGTCCCCACGCAAGACCCTGGTCATTCGCGGCGGCGCGCTGGGGGATTTCATATTGACCCTGCCCGCGCTGGCCGCGTTGCGCCGCCATTTTCCGGGCCGCGCCCTGGAAATCTTGGGCTATCCGTCCATTGCCTCCCTGGCCGTCGCCGGCGGCCTGGCGGAAGGGGTTTCCGCCATCGAGTCCCCTGCCCTGTCCGGATTTTTTGCGCGGGGCGGCTCCTGGCCCGCATCGGCCGCGGAATACTTTGCCCAATTCGACCTGATCGTGTCCTACCTTTACGACCCGGAAGGAATTTTCCAGTCCAACGCCACCCGTTGCGGCCCGGCGCGATTTATTGCCGGTCCGCATCGTCCAGACGAAGCCTCCGGCGCGCACGCCGCCGTTGTTTTGCTGCGTCCGCTGGAATCCCTTGGCATTCACAACGCCGACCCGCGTCCGCGTCTTGTGTTGCCCGAAGCGGACGATTGCCCCGAGGGCGCCTGGCTCGCCTTGCACCCCGGCAGCGGAAGCGAACGGAAGAACTGGCCGGAGGCGAAATGGGCGGAACTTCTCAAAACCCTCGCTGAGCGGGCACATTGGAGTTTTCTGGTGATTGGCGGTGAAGCCGAAGGCGAGCGCAGCCGGCGTCTGTCCGCCCTCCTGCCGCCCCGGCGGGCGCGCCTGGCTCAGAACCTGCCGCTGGTGGAACTGGCCCAAAAAATGAGAACTTGCGCCGGCTTCATCGGGCATGATTCCGGCATCACGCATCTGGCGGCCGCGCTGGATTTGCCTGGATTGGTGCTCTGGGGGCCGGCATCAGCGGTCGTCTGGCGGCCCATGAGCGATAAAATGCGCCTCCTGCGGGACGATCGCGGACTGGGTGGATTGGCGGTTGAAACTGTATTGCGGGAAGTGACGGCGGCGTTCCCCCTTTGCGTTTCGACTGGTCCGGTCCGGTGCCGGGGAATCGGGGGAGGTTAAGGAAACAGGGACAAGGCGGCGCGGCGCGCCGATGCGGGCAACCCACCCGGCAATACCAACTTTCTAGTCCTGACCCTTTCACTTTCCTGACCCTTTCTCAACGCCATTCAACCGCTGGTCAAAAAATGGCTCCTGGCAAAACCGCGTTTCGGGAAATTGTCCCAAAGGGCGTTCGACCGGAACCTATCCGACCTGGAACGGAATCACTCGTTGGACCCCAATAACCAAGCGCCATTCCGAACGAACCGCTCTACGGTGTGAGCAGTCGATAGAACTTGCTGCCCGTCTGCACCAGGTCCGTGACCACGTATTGCGTCGCGTTGGTCGGATACGGCGGCGCAATTACGGTCCAGCCGTTGGAGCCGGTTGTCAGGTCGGCCGTCGCTTCGAGCTGCCAATCGGGCGCGGGCTGCGGCCAGGAGATCACCACCGCGTTGGTCGGCGTGCTTGCGATTGACAACAGCGGCGCGACTGCAATTTGTGAAATGCTCACATCATCCACATACCACGCATACGCCGCGGTATAGACGCTCGAGTAGGCCGAGAAGCGCACCGCAAAATAAGGGCCAGCGGCACTGGCCGGAACCGTGTCTGTATAGGATTGGTATTGAGTCGAGCCATCGCCAATGATGGTCCGCAGATTCTGCCAGGTAAAGGAACTGGAGTCGAAATACTCGATTATGAACGATTGGCTGGACGGGATTTCGTCGGGGTTCACCTTGTATTGCACCAGTGCCGCCCCGCTCAACTGCATTGGCAGGGTGCGCACCGTTCCGAGCTTCTGGTTGTAGTTGAAACCCCGGCCAATGTTGATCTCCAGATGCTGATACTGGCAGTCAACCTGATCCGCCGCGGTCCATTTGGCCGGGTCCGGCATGGAGCTGTTATTGTTGAAATTATCCGCGAAGGGCAGTGAGGTCGTCGGTGTCGTCACCGTCCCCGCCGTCAAACAAGCCGCACTCGCCGCGGTGGCGCGAATTCGGGCGATGTTCAAGTCTTCAAACGAGTAATAGCCGACACTACAGCCGCCCAAGCTGGAGCACATAATGCGACAGCGGGGGTCGCTGTCGTAATCGCAGTGATAGGCGTTAAAACTGTGGCCGATCTCATGGGCGGAAAGGGCGATGCGCTTGCCCAGATCGGTTTGCGAGCGCGAACAGGCAAAGCTGTAATGATCGAAACCGGGGCATACCTGGTCCTCAATGCTATCGCCGATGATACTGCCGAAGTTCTTCCCCGTGAACAGATGAGCGATGTCGCGGGGTATGTCCTGATGGTTGTTTATCCAGTCGAGGCGAAACTGAGCCAGCAGCCCATCCGCTGTCGTTGCGTCGTAGGGGTCGGGCTCAGCCGATCGCACAAGGATCTGTGTGAGTTGAAACGACACCCCGGTATCACGTTCAAAGATCGCCGAAACGCCGTTGATGATGGTCTCGATGTCCGCGACGGTGTTGCTCACCGAACTCCCGTTCAAAGTGTAATACTCATAGTCGGCGTCGCAGGCGATTTGGCATACCAGCACATCCAGGTTCGTCGATTGACCGTTCCTGGGGGTCGCACCGGAATCCTTGGCCATGGGAACATCGTGGTTTCCACAAACTCCGGATTCCCCGCCCGAATCCTCGGTGTTGTAAACCACATGCTGCCCGGCCGCCGCGTCCGCCAGAACAGTCTGCAGCGGCTCAATCACCCAGGTCGAGTCGTTGGCATCGCCCAGGCGAACAAACGCGCGTATCCTGCCTTTCGTGAACGAGGCCAGGACGCTGCTCCCCCCACAACCGGCTACATAGCCTCGATAGGTCTGGAAGTCGGGAGCCGGCACGTCGTGAAATCCCCCGTTACCGTCCTGCACCACCACCCGAAATCCGGGCGCCCGCAGCGAATGTTTCTGCAAGACGATTTGGTGCGGCTGCCCCGCCAGTTGGAGGCTGAACTTAAGCTCCCCTGACATTTCCACCGACTCCAGATCCTGCAGTGTGAACTTGCCAACATGCAACTGGTCAACCACCCGCTGCTGCACGACCGAGTCGGCGGGCGCCCTCGTGGAATTGGTTTGGCCGTGACAA
This sequence comes from Verrucomicrobiota bacterium, assembly GCA_049510745.1. Taxonomy (GTDB): domain Bacteria; phylum Verrucomicrobiota; class Verrucomicrobiia; order Limisphaerales; family Palsa-1400; genus PLGF01. Next base: position 127,954 of record JBEKYR010000001.1, read on the forward strand.
GGAAAGAGACTGGCTAATGCAATTAGAGAAGCCCAAAACCCTGGAGACGGCAGATAGACTCTTCGGTTTGACATAAATCTGGTGGGAATTTGCTTTTCGATTCTCCGCCCTTTCACTGAGGCTGCGCGGGCGGGGGAGGGTTGGTTCTGGATCGCGCTCATCTTGAAAATTCTCTTTCCAATCATAATGGTCATCACGATGCAGAAAAGAAGTCAAGAGAAATCTTTTCACAGCCATCCCACAGAAAATCAAGAAAAGTGCCGGCTTGACCGTTTAAACCTGCCACACGGCAGGTATGAAAAAAAAAGTACTCCGTTTCGCTCCGTTTTACTCCGTTTTAGTCCATCTTGCTCCGTTTTGGCCTCAAGCGAAACCAAAGAGGAGATTGCCGCAAAAGATCACAGAGATCACAAAGAAAAGAATATAAGTTACTGACTATGTGCGCTTTACCTGTTCATTTGTGGCAAAAATCCTCTCAACGCGGCAAACCTTTTCGGGAGAGCCTCGCAAAGCGGCGTCCGCCTGCGCGTGAGGCAGGTTCCTTCCGGCCTGGGGTGCCTGCGCCCGTGGTGAGGCGGCATGGGGCGTGGCCCTGCGGCGAGGGAAAGGACCAAGCCCCGGCAACTCCAGCCTTCGCTCAAGGCGAGCTACGGCTGGCAGGCCAGTTTATGTCAAACAGCGAGTCCTCGCCTTGGTTCATAGTCCCATGTTTTCCCATGATTGCAAGCATTTTTTACTGGATAACAGGCGTGAGGTAACGAGGGGGACGTCGCTGCGGCCCATGCAGAGGTCTCGTCGTCGTTTGTCGCCGCAGTCACAAGGATCATAAGCAATTGTAGCGCAATCGCTTGCACTTAAAGTTGGAGAAAACTACGGTTTGAGCCTGGTGACGACCTGTGAGATAAACGCAAAGGGCAAAAGACGCCAAGACTTAGCGCGGCAAGCCGCAACCAAAGGAAGGCGACCACGGATCGCACGGATCGCAGAGATGAACAAATTATCGGGAAGACAAGTGAACAAATTGTCGGGCTGACGCTGGCGCGTGGGCTGGCGCGTGGGGATAAGAAGCGACGGGTTTTCCATCCGTGAAAATCCGCGGAATCCGTGGTAAGAAACTTTCCCGAAAATGAATGATTCTGAGGCATGGCACTACCGCAAAAAAGCCAGCTTTGCTTTGCGACTTCGCGTCCTACGCCCCTTGCGTTTCGTCTGGTCCGTTCCGGGTGCCGCGGGATCGGGGGAGGTTAAGGAAACCGGGACAGACCGGCCCAACGCACCGATGCCGCAAACCACCCAGAAAATACAAATTTCCTAGGCCTGACCCTTTTCACTTTCAAGAAACCTGATACGAATAAAGCACCTCAGAGTGGCTGGTTTTGATTCGACCCCAACTGGCTCGTTTTGAAGTGACCGGTGACAGGATTATTATGCAGGTTCGTTTATGCGCGAATCGCATACACAATAATGGAGATGATGAGGATGGCCACCACCGAAAACAACAAAATGGTGGCGACAACGTTGTCAGGGTTATTTTTTGATTTTTTCGCCAAACTTGGCTGCATCGGCCCGCTGGACGATTTGTCGGTTATAACTGCGCGACGTGTTGTCATATCTACAACAATATGCCCTTCAAGCTGCCATTGCAATTTCCCATCTTTATCTTTTGTCATCTGCGGAAACGCGGTGAACGGTTCCGCTTGGTATCCAAATTGGACGGGCTGCAAACGCAAATCCCAAAGTTGCGCATTTACCTCCTTTGGCGTCACACCGATAGCAGTACGCTGCCCCGTCATCCAATTCTCATCTACCACAAGATTAGGCACCGTTGCAAAATTACCGGGCAGCATATCTGGGATCGGGCAATCGCACGTTATCCAATCAGGAGAATCACTAAGCCTGTCCTCGAACCAAGGCGGGTTGAATTTGAGCTTGAGACTTTTTAAGACAGTTACCTTTATAGTCCCTTGTTTAATTTCGTTGGATGAGATGTTTTTTAATACAAATTCTGCTTTGATATTTGTGGTGCCTGGAACTACCGGCACTATCACAAATCCCTTTACTTCCTCATCCTCAATCGCCACCCTGTTGAGCCTAGACGAAAAATCAAACCGTGGATCGGTGAGCATAAGCGGAAAGCCTTTGGATTCGGAGAGAGCAAAGCCTAGTTCTAAACTTGGACGGCTGGGTGAAGGCAGCGCGGATTTGCCCCACTCCAACCAACAAAGAAGCGAGCAGAAAAGTAATGCAAAGGCAATTATCGAGTCTCCCCACCTTTTTGCTGGTTTAGGCTCAGTGCCGGTGTTAATAAGCTCTGCCTCCAGTGCTTTTCCGCAGCAAAATAGTGCTCCAAACGCGAAGCATATCGCCAAAGGAATTGCTCTATGAAGATCATACAAAATACCACCGGCAAATCCGAAAGCAGCAAAAACCGAACCACACACAATAATATTTCTTGGATACTTCATATCGGGCCTTTTGGTTTCGGCATATTATTTTTCGCTGGGTTCCTGTGTGGATTTATTATTGGGTGCGCCGTTTCTCGTTAGAATTTCAACTTTTTTTATAATGGCAACACGTTTTACAGGAAGTAAATTGCACGAGTTAAGGGTGCGTCAGTTAAGTGGAAAGCCCGTAGAAGAAAAAAGGGTCAGAGAAGAAAAAAAAGGGTCAGTCCTAGGATATTGGTATTCAATCATTTTGAGAAACCAGCCAGTCCAGCATAATCGCATATTATCGTTTTCTTTCCAGATCCCGCAGCGGGCCGGGGCGGCTGGCTTCCGCCGTCGCTAAAGCTATGGCGGACAGGTGGTTGCTCCTCGGTTGCAGATTTCTTTCGTGCTTTAAAAGGTCACCAACTTCAGGCCTATTGCGCTGGCTAACCAGGTAGATCATCCCTCGCCTCCGCGCGCGTCCGCCACAATCTCGCTCAGGGATTTGCCGGGGGGATTTTCGCCCCAAACAGCTTTGGCCCGGCGGACGAAGTCCGGTTGCGACGCGCCAGCGGGCACGAGTTTGGCAATCACCTTGTCGTGGTCAGTCATCTGAACTTCTTCCCCAGACGCCACCCATTTCAAGATGTCCGGCCATCGCTCCGGCACTTGCTGAACGGTTGCTGTTTTCACGAGGCCAAGATAGCTCCCCGCCGGTCGGCGGGCAAGAAAGCATTTCGGAAGCGGCGAAACCCGCATATCCGTTCCTAATCTTAACGCACCGTCTTCCTCTCAGGAAGAGGAAAAAGGCCAATACCAATTCTCACAGAAAACCAGCAAATTCAGGATAAAGGCCAAAGAAGAGCAGTCGGCGGGGCGCCGACTGCAGCGGGCGGGGCGCCCGCGCTCCCCGAAAACAGGGAATGGTTCAAGATTAGCCGCCGTTGATGGGCGCGATCACTACTTCGCGTCCGCGCTCGCGCAGTTGGCGCACCAATTCCTCCGGCGCGCCCGGATCGGTCACGATGACGTGGAGGCTCTCAAGCGGACAGAGCATGGAAAGGGAGCGGCGCCCGAACTTGGTGCTGTCAAGACAAAATATCACCCGCTGCGCCGCCCGGATCATCGCCCGCTGGATTTCGATGAGCAGGCCGTGCGAATTGCTCACGCCTTCCAGCGTGATCCCGCCCGCGCTCATCACCGCCACGTCGGCGTGGATTTTGGAGAAGGCTTCCACCGCCAGCGGCCCGACCAGCACCCCCAGCCGCGGATAGATCACGCCGCCGGAAACGATCAGTTCGACCCGGCTGGCCGCCGCGAAAAAATTCGCCACCGGCAGCGAATTGGTGATGATCTGCGGCATCTTCGGCTCAAGGTATTTTGCCGCGTGATAGGCGGTGGTGCCGGCGTCGATGATGACCGTCTGGTTGGGACCAATCAATTCCGCGCAGGCGCGTCCAATGGCTTCTTTCTCGGGCAACTGATGGGTGTCGCGCGCGCTGAAGGCAAATTCATCCGACGGCGGGTTGACCAGGCGCGCCCCGCCATGAGTGCGGCGCAAACTGCCGGTCGCCTCCAGCGCCGCAACGTCGCGGCGCACGGTCGAGACCGAGACTCCAACCTCCGCCGCAAGTTCCTCTAAAGAGGCAAATTCAACCTTGTTAAGGTAATCTTGAATCCGCTTTTGGCGCGCTTCTGGCTGCATTTGAAGGATTTTGGAACATTTTGGAAGTTTTTGCAAGAAATATATTGACGAATTCCATGTTTTTTGCCACATTTACCCAGAAACATGGTTGCCCTTAACAATAATTTGCACCGGGCGGTCATCGAACATCGTGTGCGACAGGCTGTGTATCAACGGCTTGGGAAAGCTTTGCCGCGCATGGCGTTGGCGCCGAACCCGCTGGTCGTCAACGTCAGCGCCCGTCATTGCCATCTGACGCCCGAGGCGGTGGAAATCCTTTTCGGCAAAGGGCACACGCTGACGCCCTTCAAGTGGCTTTATCAGGAGGGCCAATTCGCCGCCAAGGAAACCGTCACGCTGATTGGGCCACGCAGCCGGGTCATTTCCAACCTCCGCATTTTGGGGCCGTGCCGCAATTTCAACCAAGTCGAGCTGTCCTATTCCGATGCCATCGCGTTGGGGTTTGAGATTCCTTTGCGAATTTCCGGCGACATCAAGGGGACGGCGGGCGGGATGTTGATGGGGCCGGAGGGATTTTTCGAGATGACGGAGGGCATCATACGGGCCATGCGGCATGTTCACATGCATCCGAGCGACGCGGAGTATTACGGCGTCAAAGCCGGCGGCCAAATGAGACTGAAAATCGGCGGGGCCTGCGGACTGGCCCTGGACAAAATGCTCGTGAGGATCGACCCGGCTTTCAAACTGGAAGTCCACATCGACACCGACGAGGGCAACGCGTGCAACCTGCAGCCGGACACGCCGTGCGAGATCGAAAAAGCAGCGAATAGTAGTCAATAATAACTTAACCACAGGAGAACCTAATGAGTCAAGAAGCACTGGGCATGGTCGAAACCAAGGGGTACGTGGGCAGCGTCGAAGCCAGCGACGCCATGGTCAAGGCGGCCAATGTCACCCTGGTCAAAACAATACCCATCGGCGGCGGATTGATCACCGTCTTTGCCACCGGCGACGTCGGCAGCGTCAAAGCGGCCGTCGATGCCGGGGCCAAGGCGGCCGGCAAGGTGGGCGAACTGGTCAGTTCCCACGTCCTGGCCCGCCCGCATGAAGACCTGATGAAGGTGTTCATCGGCGAACCGGCCAAAAAGCAATCCTGAACCTTTAACCCACATTTGATATGGCACAACAAGCAATCGGCATGATCGAAACAAAGGGCCTCTGCGCGCTGATGGAAGCGACGGACGCCGCGCTCAAGGCGGCCAACGTCCAGTTTGTCGGCTGGGAAAAAATCGGCAGCGGCTATGTCACCGTCTTTTTCCGCGGGGACGTGGCCGCCGTCAAGGCCGCGACCGACGTGGGAGTGGCGGCGGCGGCGCAAGTCGGCAGCGTGGTCAGCGTGCAGGTCATTCCCCGTCCGCACGAGGGCCTGGCCGGCCTGGGCAAGTGGCTGCAATAGGGTGAATGAAGATACTCGTCGCCAACCTTGGCTCGACGTCGCTGAAATTTCGCCTGTTCGATTTTTCCGGCGGCCAGGAGCGTCTGCTCACGCGTGGCGGCATCGAGCGCGTGACGGATTATGCCGGGGCCATCGATTCGTGTCTGGACCAACTGCGGCAGGGGGCGTGGATCGAGCGGGAAAGCGATTTGGCGGCAGTGGGCTTCAAAACGATTATGGCGCGCGGGATCAACGGCTGTGTCCGCCTGGAGGATGGCGTGGTGCGGGCCATGGAGGAGTACAACACAGTCGCGCCCGCGCACAATCCGCCCTATATCACAGGCATTCGTCTGTTTGCCAAACGCATGCCCGGCGTGCCTTTGGTCGGCCTCTTTGAAACGGCGTTTTACCAGCGGGCGCCGGAGGCGGCGATGCGCTATGCTGTGCCCGAAGCCTGGCATCAGGCCGGGGTGCGCCGGTGGGGTTTTCACGGCGCCAGCCATAAATTCATCGCCGAACGCTCGGCGGAATTGCTCGGGCGCGAAGACGTGGCCCAACGGGCGCGCCTGCTTTACGTGAAGGGCGGCGAAACCCCGGTGCGCTCCCCTGCCCTGCGCGTCATCTCCTGTCATCTGGGCGGCAGTTCGTCGGTCACCGGCATCCGCAACGGCGTGGCCATCGGCAACAGTATGGGATTCAGCCCGCAATCGGGATTGCCGCAGAACAATCGCGTGGGCGACCTGGACGCTTTTGCACTGCCGTATGTGATGCGGGCGACCGACGTGACGCTGGCGGAGGCCGGGCGCCAACTGTGCGAGGAATCGGGCCTCAAGGCCCTTTCGGGCGGATACAACGACATTCGCGACATCGCGGCGCAGGCCGCCCAAGGCAACGCCCGCGCGCAATTGGCGCTGGATGTTTTTGTGGACAGCGCGCGCCATTGGATCGGCGCGTATTATCTGCAACTCAACGGCATCGACGCGCTGGTTTTCACCGCCGGCATCGGCGAAAACCGCGCCGAGTTGCGGGCGGCCATCTGCCGCGATCTGGACCAACTGGGCATCGTCTTGGACGCCGGCCTGAACGAGGGCGCGCGCGCCCAGGAGGCGGTGATCAGCGGGCCGGAATCGCGCGTCAAAGTCATGATCATTCCCGCCAACGAAGAATTGGTCGTCGCCCGCGAGGTGCGCCGCTTTCTTCAATCTAATTAAACCCATCACCCCATTACCGAACCTGAAAGGAAAGAAAACATTATGGCACATCAAGCAATCGGACTCATTGAAACGCGCGGATTGATCGCCCTGGTCGAGGGCACCGACGCCATGCTCAAGGCGGCCAACGTCGAACTGGCCGGCCCGATGCAGCAAGTCGGCAACGCCCTGGTCACGGCCGTGGTCGTGGGCGACGTGGCGGCCGTCAAGGCCGCGACCGACGCCGGCGCGCAGGCGATCAAGGCGAACAAGGGCGAACTGGTCAGCGTCCATGTCATCGCCCGGCCGCACTCGGAGGTGGAAGCCGTGCTGCCGCACAAACCGCAAGGGAAATAGTTATGTTCCTGGCGCGAGTCGAAGGCGCGGTCGTGGCGACGAAGAAAGACCCGTCGATGAACGGGCGCACCCTGCTGTTGTTGCGGCCGCAACTGGTGGATGAGAAGGACCCGACGCGGTTCCGGGCGGGGGTCAACACGATTGTTGCCGTGGACAGCATCGGGGCGGGCGTGGGCGAGATGGTGCTCTTTTGCCAGGGCAGCTCGGCGCGGCTGGCCCCCACCCTGAAGGACGCCCCCGTCGATGCAGTCATCATCGGCATCGTCGATGTGGTCGATGTCTTGGGGAAACAAGTCTATAGCGCAAAGGCGTAATTTCATTATGTCCGCCGCACTCAACGAACAACTCATCCGCGAGGTGGTCGAGGAAGTCCTGGGCGGCATCGGTTTGCCCGGCGCCAGCGCGCCAACGCCGCCCGCTCCCGCGCCCCAACCCGCCTGCAATTGCGACCAGCCGCCCGCCGGCTCCGGCTCCGGCCCGTGCGGGGTTTTCCAGGAGGCCGGCCAGGCGTGCGAGGCGGCCGCCGCGGCCTTTGAAAAACTGCGGCAAGGCGGCATCGCCGCGCGGCAGAAGGTCGTCAGCATTGTCAAGACGTTGGCTGAGGCCCACGCGACCGAATGGGGCCGGCTGGAGTTGGAAGAAACCAAAATCGGCCGGCTCGACCATAAAATCGAAAAGCTGCAAATCCTCAAAAATGTTCCGGGCGTGGAGTGGCTGCGGCCCTTCGGGTTCAGCGGCGATCACGGCATCACGCTGGAGGAATACACGCCCTTCGGAGTCATCGGCGCGATCACTCCCTCGACGCATTCGATCCCCACGATCAGCGGCAACATTATCAGCATGGTGGCGGCGGGCAATGCCGTGGTATTCAACGCGCATCCTTCCGGCGCGCGCTGCGCCGCGGTAGCCATTCGCGCTTACAACCAGGCCATTCAACGCGAGACCGGGATCGAAAACCTTTGCTGCATCATCGAACAGCCGACGTTGGAATCGTTCAAGGCGCTGTGCGCCAACGAACAGGTGCGCTTGCTCTGCGTCACCGGCGGCCCCGGCCTGGTGGAAGCGGCCATGAAGGCCGGCAAACGCGCCATTTGCGCCGGCCCCGGCAATCCCCCGGTGCTGGTCGATGACACCGCCTGCATGAAACGGGCCGCCCGCGCCATCGTCCAGGGCGCCGCCTACGACAACAACCTGCTCTGCATCGGCGAAAAGGAAGTGTTTGCGCTGGACGGCATCGCCGGCGAACTCATGTCGGAAATGGAGAAACACGGGGCCGTCAGCCTCAATGCCGCCCAATTGGAGCGGCTGACCACGGCGGCCTTTGTTTTCAAAGAAGGGCGCGGCGGGGGCTGCGCGGAGCCGGTTGTCAATAGAGATTTCATCGGCAAAGACCCGTCCGTCCTGGCGCAGGCCGCCGGCGTGAGTCTGCCGGACAAGACGCAACTGCTTTTCGCCGAAACCGACGCCCATCATCCCTTTGTGGTGGAGGAACAGATGATGCCGTTCCTTCCCATCGTGCGCGTCAGGAGCGTGGAGGAGGGCATCGCGGCGGCCAAGGCGGCCGAGCACAATTACAAACACACCTCGATCATTCATTCCCACGACGTCGAGCACATGACCGCCATGGCGCGCGCCCTGGACACGACCTTGTTCATCAAGAACGGGCCGTGCCTGGCCGGATTGGGGGCGGGCGGGGAAGGATACCTGAGCTTTTCCATTGCCACGCCGACGGGCGAAGGAGTGACCAACCCGAGGACCTTCACGCGCGTGCGCCGCTGCGTGATGGTCGATAACCTGAGGATTTACTGACCATGCTACTCGCGCGCGTTGAAGGCAATGTGGTGGCGACCCGGAAACATCCGAGTTTGGAGGGCTGGCGCCTGGTACTCTGCCAGCCGGTCAACTCCGCCGGCCAACCGGAAGGTTCGCCCCAAGTGGCCATCGACGCCCACGGGGCCGGCCTGCACCAACAGGTGATCATCTCCTCCGACGGCGCCGCCGCCCGCGCCGCCGTCGGCGACCCGAAAAGCCCGGCCCGCTGGATGGTCATCGGCATCGTGGATGAAAAGGAAGGCGGGGCGCCGCCATGAGAATTGGAACCGTCATCGGCAGAGTCACTCTGAGCAAAACGGTGGAGCCGTTGCGCGGCGCCCGCTGGCTGATCGTCAGCCCGTTTACGCGCGAACAATTTCAACACGCGGCCCACCGGCCGGCCGTGAGCCAGGAACCGAGCCTGGTGGTGTACGATGATTTGGGCGGCGGCGTGGGTCAAACCATCGGATTCATCGAAGGCCGCGAAGCCGCCATGCCGTTCTGTCAACCCACGCCCATCGACGCCATCGACGCGGCGCTGGTGGACGAGATATTTTACTCGCCATTTAAATGAGAGCCATCATCAGCGCCAGGGAAGTCGAAGAGTTGCTGCGCAAGGGCGGCGACATCAAATCCATTCCGTCCGACGCGATCGTGACGCCGGCGGCGCGCGATTTGTTGCGCGAATTTGAGAACAGCGGTGCGCGCCCCTGGTCGTCCGGGTTGGAGAAGACCTCCGCCAAAGCGGCCCAGCCCGTCACCCCGGCCAGTTCGCCCGCCGAGTTGGAAGCTTTCTTCAATTCGCCGGAAATTCACGCCCTGAAACTCCAAATCTGCGAGGTGGGCCGCCGCCTCTGGACGCGCGCCTACGTCGATGGCAACGGCGGCAACATCGCCATTCGCGTGGGCCAGGGGCTGGCGCTCTGCACGCCGACGCTGGTATCCAAGGGTTTCATGAAGCCGGAAGATTTATGCCTGGTGGATTTGGATGGGAACCAGTTGGCCGGCGGGAAAAAGCGCACGAGCGAAATCCTGATGCACCTGCAAATCATGAAACGCCAGACGCGCGCTGTGGCGACCGTCCACTGCCATCCGCCCCATGCGACCGCCTTTGCCGTGGCCGGGGTCGAGCCGCCGACATGCATGATACCGGAAATCGAGGTCTTCATTGGCAAGGTGCCCATCGCCCCCTACCGCACGCCGGGCACGATGGAAATGGGCAAGCTGGTGTCCGACCTGGCGGACCAGCACAACACCATTCTGATGGCCAATCATGGGGTGGTTTCCTGGAGCCACATCAACGTCGAGGACGCCTATTTCAAGATGGAGATCATCGAAGCCTATTGCCGCACGGTGGTGGTGGCCGCGCAATTGGGCACGCCGCTCAAGACCTTTTCGCAGACGCATTTGCAGGACCTGCTCAAGATCAAGCAAACCCTCGGCATCCCCGATCCGCGCATCGGGCTGAAGGAATGCGAACTTTGCAACAACGACGAATGGCGCCCGGGAGTGGCCTGCGCCGTTCCGCCCCAACCGTCCGGCGCGCCCGGACCGGATGAGCAGGCCGAGGCCCTGGTCCGGGCCATCACCGATCAAATCATGTCAAGACTCAAAACCTGATGAAAGTGACCATTATCGGCGGCGGCGGACGGGTCGGCTCCTGCGCGGCGTATGCGTTGCAATGCGGCGGGCTGGTTTCCGAGATTCAAATCCTCGACGCCAATCGCGACCTGGCCGAGGGGGAGGCGCTGGACCTGATGCACGGCAGCGCGCTGGCCGGCGATCAGCGGATTTACGCCGGCGATTACGCCCGCGCCGCCGACAGCGAGATGTTCCTCATCACCGCCGGCCTGCGGCGCAAGCCCGACGAATCGCGCCTGGATTTGATCGGGCGCAACGTGGCCTTGTTCGTCTCGATCATCGACGCGATCAAAACCGCCGGCCCGCGCAAAGACGCCCACATTTTCGTCGTCTCCAATCCGGTCGATATTCTGACGCAACTGGCCTTGCGCCGCAGCGGAATGCCGTGGCGCCAGGTCTATGGCCTGGGCACCATGCTGGACACGGCGCGCTTCAGCTCGCTCATCGCGGCGGAACTCAACCTGGCGCCGACGCAGGTGAAGGCGCTGATCCTGGGCGAGCACGGGGATTCGATGGCGCCGATCTGGTCCGGCGCGGTCGTCAACGGCCTGCCGCTGGCCGGGTTGCCCGAATGCGGGCCGGCCTTCCAAAACGCGGTGTTCGAACGCACCAAAGGCAGCGGCGCCGAGGTCATCAAACGCAAAGGCGGCGCGGGCTGGGCCGTCGGCCTCGCCATCCGGGAGGTGGTCCACGCGGTGCTGTTGAACAAAAAAACAATTTTGCCGGTTTCCTCCCTCATTCAAGGCGCCTACGACATCCGGGATGTTTGCCTGAGCGTGCCTTCGGTCGTCGGACGCCAGGGGATCGAAGCGCACGTCAACATCAAATTGTGGCCGAAGGAATTGATGGCCCTGCAAGCGTCGGCCAAGGCGCTCAAAGACACGCTGGCAAAAGTCCGCCTGGAGTGACGGCCATGAAATCGCCGGACGCGATTAAATTCTGGCGCCGTTACTCCAAAGGCTTGCGGCCATAGACTTCGATCTCGGTGTATTCGTTGAGGCGGCTCTCGGTGCTGCCTTTGGAGTAAGAGCGCACGTAGCGGGCCACGGCGCCCCTGGCCTCGATCAGTTTGCCCTCGTGGGATTCAAAGTATTCCCGGTTGGTCCCGGCTCCCAGGCCATCGAGATTCGCCTGGTCGTTGTTGAAGAGCGTGCGCACGTCCGTGGTGAACGCCGCGTCGTTGGCCACCTGCACCACCACGCCGTGATAGACCTTGGGCTTGTCATGCGCGTGCCAGAGGACGATGGCGTAAATCTCGCAGGGCGCGCCCAGATCGACCTGCACCCATTGCACGCCTTTGTGCAGGAGCACCACGCTTTGTTCGCTGGCTTCCTTGTCACCATCGGTGATTTTGGCCAGGTTGACGGCCAATTGGTTGGTGTCGCTGGCCGTGACGGTCCTGCCCAGGGCGACGTTGCTGAGGCCGGGGGGCACCATCAACGGCGGGCGCGGTTTGCCGGTGGGTTTCTCCACCGTGGTGCCGACGGGCGTATCGGACGGAGTGCCGATGAAAGCCGCGGCCGGGAGCTTGATTTGGAGGGGGACGAGGTCTCCGAGCGCATGGCAGTTGAGCGCCAGCGCAAAACAAGGCGCGCCCAGCGCCAGCCAGCGCCACAACCGGCGTCGCGGCCCATCCTTTTTCAAAATCGTCATTCGAGACATGGTTCCATCATAAGAACGGCCCTGGCCGTCTGCCAAGAAGATAGAGGCGGGCGTTCCCCGGCGAAAATCACGAAGAGTCAACTTGGCGCCGCCACCTTTCCCAAGTGCCGGGTCTGGCGCTTTGGGCCGGGGTTGGCGCGGCGGGCCGTTCTGTCTTCCGCGTCCGCGATATAAGCGGCCAAGAACTCCGGTTTCTCCCGCCGCCCGCCCCGCCGCCAGTCGCGCCACAAACATTGCGCCACCTCCGCCGGCGGCCGGCCCGCTTCCACTGTCAAGTATTCAAAAAGCAGTTCCGCCAGCCGCGTCAGGGCGATGCCGTGCTGCCGCCCCACCCGCGCGTGAAGCCAGTCGCTCCACCGCATGAACGCCGCGAAGGGCGATGTCCGGCCGGCCCAGAGCAGAGGGGTCGTTTCCACAAAATTGCCGCTGTTGCCCGCCAGTTCCCAGTAACGCGAGAAGCGCCGCAAGCGTTGCATGGCCGGAAAATCCAGCAGTTTGTTGCGCAACATCTCGTAGGGCGGATGCGCGCTGTAAACCATCTCCCAGGCCTGGTCGTGCCGCACGATGGGCGTGCCGCGCAGGCGCTTCAAGATCCCCACCTGAATCTCCTGCGGCCCCAAGGCCAGCAACCGGTCAAAGCCCGCCGCGAAACTCTCCAGCGTCTCCCCCGGCAGCCCCGCGATCAAATCGGCGTGGAGATGGACGCCGGTCTGGCGGCGCAGGAAACGGAAATTCTCCTCCAGGCGGGCGTCGTCCTGACGGCGGCTGATGTTGTTCAAGACGGATTGGTTGAAGGATTGCACGCCCACCTCGAATTGCAGCGTGCCCGGCGGGAATTTCGCGATCACCTCGCGCAACGCCTCCGGCAGGCGGTCCGGGATCATTTCAAAATGGAGGAACAGCCCGGGGCGGCATCGTTCGAGAAAGAACTCCAGGATCGCCCGGCTGGCCGCGAGGTTGAGATTGAACGTCCTGTCAACAAACTTGAATTGATTCACGCCCCGGTCCAGCAGCCGGCGCAATTCCCCCAGCAGGGCCGGCAGCGGAAACGGCCGCACCGGCACGTCCAGCGACGAGAGGCAAAACTCACAGGTGAACGGGCAGCCGCGCGACGCTTCCACGTAAATGATGCGGTGGGCCACGTCTTCGGCGGTATAAAACTCGTAGGGCAGCGCCAGTTTCGCCAAATCCGGCAAGTCCGCCGCGATGATTTTCTGGGCCGGCGGCGTCCCGGCCAGAATCAGCCGGCAGACTTCGGCGAATTTCAGGTCCGCCTCGCCCGTCACGACGTAATCGGCCAGGCGGACGATTTCCTGCCGCTCGACCTCGAAGCTGACCTCCGGCCCGCCGAGAATGACGGTCAGATCGGGCCGCACCCGTTTGAGCGCCGCCACCACTTCGGTGGTTTGCGCGACATTCCATATATAGACGCCCAAGCCGACAATCCCGGGCGCCTGGGCCAGGATCGACTCCGCGACATCGAGCGGGCGCTGTTGCAGATCGAATTCGAGAAGACAGGCCTGCGCCCGCAACGGGCCGAGGTTGGCCAGCAAATAGCGCAAACCAAAAGCGGCATGAATATATTTGGCGTTTAATGTGGCAAGAACGATCATGCGAAGTATAAGTTTAACGTTTAACGTTTAAAGATGAAAGTCCAATATGATGCGTAACATTATCTTGACAGCAATGGCGCTGGGCTGCGCGGCCGGCTTGCGGGCCGACGATTGGCCGCAGTGGCTTGGGCCGGAGCGGGACAGCATTTGGCGCGAGACCGGAATAGTCAGCTCGTTTCCCGCCGGCGGACCGCCGGTGGTGTGGCGGGCGGAAATCGGCTCCGGTTATTCCGGCCCCGCCGTGGCCCAAGGGCGGGTATATGTCTTCGATCACCAGTTTGCCAAGCCGTCGGACAAACCGGCGGACCCGATGTCCCACGCGACCATCCCCGGCGCCGAGCGGATTCTTTGCCTGAACGCGGCCGACGGGAAAATCCTGTGGCGGCACGAATACGATTGCCCCTACACCACCAGCTTCCCGGCCGGCCCGCGCACCACGCCCCTGGTCAGCGGGGACAAAGTCTTCTCGCTCGGAGCCGAAGGCAATTTGTGCTGCCTGGAAGCGGCGACGGGAAACGTCGTGTGGTCGCGGGATTTCAAGGCGGACTATAAAATCAAGACGCCGCTGTGGGGCTTTGCAGGAAACCCGCTCCTGGACGGGAACAAGCTGATTTGCCTGGCCGGCGGCTCCAACTCGACGGTGGTCGCGTTGGATAAGAACACCGGCAAGGAAATCTGGCGGGCGTTGAGCGCCAAGGAGCCGGGGTATTGTTCCCCCGTGATTTTTCAGGCGGGCGGCGTCCGGCAACTGATTGTCTGGCATCCGGAATCGCTCAACTCGCTGGACCCGGAGACGGGCCGGGTTTATTGGACCTTGAAATCGTCGCAGCCCATTCGCGCCGGCATGACGATCCCGACGCCGCGCAAGATGGACGATTTGCTGTTTGTGACTTGCTTCTACAACGGCTCGTGGATGCTGCGGCTGGACGCCGCCAAGCCGGCGGCCGCCACGGTTTGGCAAAGCCAGCGCGTGAGCGAGCAGAACACCGACGCGCTGCATTCGACCTTGAGCACGCCGTTCCTCCAGGACGGATATATTTACGGTGTTTGCAGCTACGGACAATTGCGCTGTCTCAACGCCGCCACCGGCGAGCGGGTTTGGGAGACGCTCAGCGCGACCACGGCCGACGGCAAGGAAACGCGCTGGGCCAACGCCTTCATTGTCAAGAATCAGGACCGTTTCTTCCTGTTCAATGAAAAGGGCGATTTGATCATCGCCAGGCTGACTCCGAAAGGCTGCGAGGAGATCAGCCGGGCGCACGTCATTGAGCCGGTCAACCGCGATGCGGGCCGTCTGGTGGTGTGGTCTCATCCCGCCTTTGCCAACCGCCGGATGTACGCGAGAAACGACAACGAGATCGTCTGCGTGGATTTGGCCCAAAAATGAGCGGCCGGCCTTGGGCAAGCCTGCTGATTTGGCGCCAAATGATTGCGCAACACGTTCAGAATCAGACCAAAGATGGGTTCGCCGTCGGGATCGGTTGCTGACGCCCGCACCTTCAGACACCCCCCTCCCCCCCCTGTTGTGGGGTTTGATTTAGTCTGATTTAGTCTGATTTGGTTTGATTTTCCTTGACGGAAACCTGCTGGAGGGGGCCGGACCGGCAAAATCTGCCGGTTAAGGCCGCCTGGAGTCTGGTCCCGCGGCGGACGGGCAGGAGAACTCCCCGGCGACGCCGCGTTATGTCAAACAGCGCGTGTCCGCACGGCTGGAAAAATGACACAGTTTTGTGAAGTTTCAAGTATTTTGTTGCTTTTTTGGATTTTTTTGCAGAGTGCGGAACAACGCAAAGAGCAAAAGACGCGAAGGCGCCAAGAGAAGCTGAGAACTTCTTGCGGTGCAATATCCCAAAATCGCTCATTTCTGAGAAAACCTTCTCACCACGAAGCACGCGAAGAGAAACCTAAAAGTTTCTTACCACGGATTTCGCGGATTTTCACGGATGGAAAACCCGTCGCTTCTTATCCCCACGCGCCAGCGTCTTCCCGATAATTTGTTCATCTCTGCAATCCGAAAAACGCCTTGTCATCAAGCCCGGAACGCGCGCGCGTGAGCGAATCCCGAATCATTAGCGATGTGGTTGCGGACTCACCCAATAGGTGGGCCAGTTTCGGACGAAAGATTCCGTCGGCGGGACAGCAGAACAAATCGTCGGGCTGACAAGTGAACAAATTGTTGGGCTGACGCTTGCGCGTGGGCTGGCGCGTGGGCCGACGGATGCGGTCGGGACGACCGCGCTCCCGGAAAAGTCGCTAATGATCGGGGTGTCCTAGGGAATGGGGGGCTTGTCGTTTTCACGCGGTGCGGTTATGGTTGAAGAGATGAACGAACTATTGTCCCGCATCACGATTGATCCGGAGATTTGCCACGGCAAACCGGCCATCCGCCACTTGCGGTATCCGGTGGAGTCCATGTTGGAATATCTGGCGGCAGGCGACACGTTTGAGGATTTGCTGGGCGAATTCCCTGATCTGGAACGCGACGATTTGCGAGCGTGTCTGGAATTCGCCGCGCAATCGCTCAAGCTTAAAAGCCAGCATCTGGCGCTGACATGAGATTCGTGGTGGACGCGCACTTGCCGCCCGGTTTGTGTGCCCTGCTCAAGGCGGCGGGGCACGATGCGATTCACACCAGCCGGTTGCCTGCGCAAAACCGGACGCCGGACGAAGTTCTCAATGAACTTTCGCTCCAGGAACAGCGCGTGGTCGTCACGAAAGATTTGGATTTTTATCATTCGCATTTGCTGCATGGCAGGCCTTGGAAACTGCTGCTCGTGCGCACGGGGAACATTCGCAGCCGCGATCTCAAAGCGCTGTTTCAAACCCATTTGTCCGCCATCCTCACCGCGCTGGAACAAAACTCGCTTGTCGAACTCGACCGCCAAAAGGTGCAGGTCATTGTGTGACGCCGAGCAAAGCTGCAAACGAGTCCCACATATCCTCGCATGAAGGGTCAAGCCCGGAATGCGGAATTATAATTCCGGAAGTGCGGTGGTCTCACAAGGAGCGATCAATTTCGACAGAGGTTCAACCCAAAAATCGGCATGGCAATACGGTTTGGCGGAGGAGGACGAATGGGACCAATGGGACGGATATGGACAGGCAAGACGGGGATTACGATTACGATTACGATTGAGAAAAGGACGAACGGGACAGACGGGAAGGCGAGCCAGCCGTTGGTGTCCAGGAAAACGACGTTATCCGGCATGGTTTACTTTCGGATGTCCGTAGAGGTAATGATCCGCATTGGTGGCCAGATCGGGAATGCCGGTCTCGACTGCTTGCTCGCCCATCCGAAAAGGACCGCATTCACCCGCCACTATGCCGTGGCCGCCAGGCTCCTCGGTTTGGACGTGAACGGGGGCGCCGTCCGGGAGGGTCGCTCCTGGTTCCAGCATCACCACATTGCCTTTGACTGTTCCGCGGTAAATCATGATGTCAGTATCCGCACCTTCATCTAATTTCGCTCCGAGGCATTCGGCGCAAACTGTCAATGCTCATGTTCGTAAAGCTGCCGTACTGCGTGGAAACAAGCAAGCTCGGAGCGGAATCCCAAATCCTAACGCGGCCTTACCGCCGAGCGATGACCTGTACAATTTGGATGGGAGAGCGAAGAAGCGGTCGGCGAGGGCGCCGACCGCAGCACGCGGGGCGCGTGCGCTCCCGAAAGTCAGCGTTCAACGCGGAAGCGTAAAATGATCGCCCGCCTTGGACCCTGTGCCTCCAAACGCACAGGGGCAAGGGACCGCGAAGCGGGACAAAAGTTGAGTCTTTTGCCGCCTCCCCCTGTCTCAAAACCTGTCCAGCACTGTCGTAATAAGCCATTGCAAATGAGAAAAATCATCGTAACCTGTGCGTCGCTTCCGGCAGCCCAGTCTGCCTGAGAGCACCATGCGACAATTTATTACAATCGCCGGAAATGCCTTTATGGAGCTGATCCGGCAGCCGGTTTTCCTGCTGCTGATGACGGTTTCGTCGTTGTTTGAGGTGTTCCTGGCTTGCGTCAATTATTTCGGATTCGGGGACGAACCGAAGCTGGTCAAGAACAGCGCCCTAGCGGTGATGCTCCTGGCCGGGCTGTTTGGGGCGGTGTTGAGCGCGTCGGCCTCGGTCGCGCGCGAAATCCGCAGCGGGACCGCCCTGGCCGTGCTGGCCAAACCGGTCAGCCGCGCCCAATTCCTGCTGGCCAAATACGCCGGTCTCGCTTTGGCGCTGGCTGTTCTGACTTTCGTCAACACCATCGCCGCCCTGCTGGCCACGCGCATGGCTTTTGACGCATATGGCGACATCGATTATCCGGGGTTGAGTGTTTTTTGCGGCGCGCTGGTTTTGGGCTATGTCATCGCCGGGTTCAGCAATTTCTTCCTGCGGCGGCCGTTTGTTTCGGACGCGGTTTTCGCCGTGGTGGTGATGGCGGTGGTAGCCTTTGCGGTGTTGCAGTATATTCCGCGGGAAGCCGGGCGAATGGGGATGGATTACAAGGGAATCGATTGGCGGGTGATTCCCGCCTCGGCCTTGATCTGGATGGCGCTGCTGATCCTGGCGGCGCTGGCCCTGGCGTGCTCGACGCGGGTGGAAATGGTGCCGACGCTGGCGATATGTTCAGCCTTGTTTTTGATGGGGTTGGTGTCCGATTATTTCTGGGGGACGCGCGCCAAGGCCGGCACGTGGTGGGCTTCGGTGCTTTACGCCGTGACGCCGAATTGGCAATTGTTCTGGCTGGCGGACGCGCTGGAGGGGACCAACAAGATACCGTTGGGCTATCTGGGCCGGGCGTTTGGCTATGCGTGCGCGTATATCGGGGCGATCCTGGCGCTGGCGCTGGCCTTGTTTGAGGATCGCGAACTGAGTTGATGATAAGAATGGAATCCAACGCCAAAAGAATTGGTTTGATGAACTGGATCGTCCTGCTGGGGGCGACGATCGGGATGCTGCTGGTGGCGCGCTTCGTCAGTTCGAGCGCGGCAGTGATGGCCACGGTGCTGACGGGATTCGGGCTGCTGGTGGGATTGTTGAGCTATTTCCACATGGGGTTGGTGGAGCGGGAACAGTTCGAGCGGATGGAAGTGGAGGAATTGAGCAAGGCACGCGGGAGCCAATCGCTCTTTGCGACCGCGGCGGCAGACACGTTTCCGGCCAAGCGCTCGCGGGAACAGTTCGAGCGGTTTATCGTCCCGGGTTTCACCGGGCTGCTGTTCCTGGCGCAAGGATGGGCCGCCTATTGGCCTTGGGAAAAGCTCCCGGCCATGCCCGCCCTGGCGGCTGATCGGGCGACGCTGGCCATGGCGTTGTTGGGGTTGTTCGGTCTGATCCTTTTTCTGCTGGGCAAATACTCCAGCGGGCTGGCCCGTCTGCAAAACCAGAAGTTGTTGCGTCCGGGCGCGGCCTATTTGCTGCTCAGCGCCTACGCCTGCTTTACCGCGACCTGCGCCATTGCCGCCGTCCTGGCGGGTTTTCCCAGGGCCGACCTTTTCGTCGGACGCGCCTTGTGCGTCATATCGGGATTGGCGGCGGTGGAAACGCTGCTGGCGTTGATCCTGGAGGTCTATCGCGTGCGGGTGCAGGGGCGGGACGCGCGATTGCTCTATGAAAGCCGGCTGGTGGGATTGCTGGGCCAGCCGGAAGCGATCATCACGACCGCCGCGCACGCGCTGGATTACCAATTTGGCTTCAAGGTGTCCGAGACGTGGTTTTATCGTTTTCTGGAAAAGGCGCTGGGCTGGCTGGTGCTGGCGCAATTGGGCGCATTGGTGGCATCGACCTGCTTTGTCATCATCCAGCCGGGCGACCAGGCGTTGCTGGAGCGTTTTGGCCGGCCATTGGGCAACCAGGGCGTGATCGGACCCGGCTTGCATCTCAAACTGCCCTGGCCGATCGACCGCACCATCGTTTATCACACCGAGCAAATCCAAACTTTCATCGTCGGCGCCGAACCGGAAAGGAGCGAGACGATTGCCTGGGCTGTGAGCCACGCCAAAGAGGAGAATTTCCTGGTGGCGAGCAAGGAATTGAATCCGGAGATTCAATCCAACCAAATGACGGAGGCGAAAAGCCCGCCGGTCAACCTGCTTTCGGTCAGCATCCCGGTGCAATATCAGATCACCAATCTGGCCACCTGGGCCTACACCAACGAAGACCCGCAAACGCTCCTCAAAGGCATCTCCGAGCGCGAGGTGGCCCGCTATCTGGCCAGCGCCGACCTGGATGATTTGATGTCGCGCGGACGGGCCGCCGCCGCCGAGAGCCTGCGCCGAAACATCCAGGGGCAGGTGGACACCCTGCAATTGGGGGCGCGCGTGACTTTTGTCGGCTTGGAAGACATCCATCCGCCGGTCAAGGTGGCGAAGATTTTTGAACAGGTGGTGGGGGCGGCGCAGACCCGGGATTCGAAGATATTGCAGGCGCAGGCCTATGCGGTCTCGACCAACGCTTTCGCCAGCGGAGAAAGTTTCAAGAGGGTGGCCACAGCCAACGCCGACGAGCACAGCGCGGTGACCAATTCCGCCGCCCGGGCCGTGCTCTTTGCCAGCCAGCAAATGGCTTACAGCGCCGCGCCAGGCCGCAACGGCGTCTATGAGCAGCGCGCCTACCTGGAAACCCTCGTCGAGGGCGGCAGCCAGTCGCGCAAGTACATCATTGCCACCACCAACACGCCGGACATCCTCATTTTCAATCTGGAGGACAAAATACGGACAGATTTGATCGACAAGCTCCCGTCGCCGACTCAAAAGTGATATGAAACGAAATCCCCTTACCCTGTTAGTGGCCTTCATCTTGATCGTCATCTTCGGCTTGCTCCTGTTTATTTACCAGGTGCGCAAATCCGAGGCGGCGGTGGTGACACGATTCGGCAAGATCGACCGCGTCAAGACCGAGCCTGGCCCCGGCCTGCGCTGGCCCTGGCCGATCGAAGACGTCTATAAGCTGGACCAGCGCATCCAGAACTTCGAGGGCAAGTACGAGCAATTCAAGCTGCCCGACCAGAACATCATCCTCTTGTCGGTCTATGTCGGCTACCGCATCGAGGACCCGAAGGCGTTCTTCCCCAAGTTCGCCAAAGGGTCGATTCCCGAGGCGGAAAAGGTGCTGGAAGACTTGGTGCGCAGCGCCAAGAATGAAGTGGCCGGACAGCATCCCTTCTCGGATTTCGTGGCGACCGATGAACGGCAGATGAAATTCACCCAGATCGAAAACGAAATCCTGCAAAAAGTGCGCAAACAAGTGACCGAGCTGAACTACGGGCTGGACATGAAGTTCATCCAGATCAGGAAAATCGGGCTGCCCGACAGCGTGACGCAAAACGTCTTCGACCGCATGACATCCGAGCGGCAGTACTACATCTCCAAGGTCCAGTCGCAGGGCGAGGAGGCGGCGAAAAAGATCAAATCCGAAGCCGACAGCAAGGCCGCCATCCTGCTGGCCGACGCCGACGCCCAGGCCTTCAAAATCCGGGGCGAAGGCGAGGCGCAGATGATGAAATCGCTGGCGGTGTTGCAGGAGAATCCGGCGCTGGCCACGTTCAACATGCAGATTTCCGCGTTGCAGCAATTGCTCAGGGAAAAATCGACCCTCGTGCTCGATGCCAGCAGTTCCCCGTTGCAGTGGCTCCAGATGCAGCAAGCGGGCAAATCCGCCCCGACCAATGCCGCTTCCCCGGCTGAGGCCGGCTCGCTGACGAATAAAGACCCGAAATGAACCCCCAGGACCCCATTCTGCCCTCGCCGCCGCCGAGCGCGCCGCCCCCGCCCCCGCCGGGTCCGCCGCCGGCTGTGGAAGACGCCGGAACGCAGGCGCTGGCCGAAGCCCTGCGCAGCAGCTTTTTCATTGTCAAGATCATTATGGTGGGGCTGGCGCTGGTCTTCCTTGGCTCGGGCTTTTTCACCGTCGGTCCGCAAGAGAAAGCGGTCATCCTGCGCCTGGGCAAGCCGATCGGGGAAGGCGAGGGCGCGCTGCTCAGTCCGGGTTTGCACTGGGCCTTTCCCCGGGGCATTTATGAAGTCGAACACATTCCGTTCACCTCCCTGCAAATGGCCGAGTCGTCCGTCGGCTGGTACCTGACGCCCGAAGAGCGCGCCAAAGGAGCCGCCCCGCCGCCCGGCTCGTCCTCGCTCAATCCGGCCACCACCACCTACGCATTGACGGCCGACACCAACATCATTCACGTCGTGGCGACCCTGAAATACCGGATCACCGACCCGATTACCTTCCATTTTGATTTTGCCAACGCGCCGTCTTTCATCACCAACGCCCTGAACAACGCCTTGCTGTTTGCCACCAGCCAGTTTCCAGTCGATGACATCCTGACGCGAAACCGGGCCGCCTTCCGGGAACGGGTCACGGAACGGGCCCGTCAATTGATTGACTCGCAAAAAATCGGAGTGACGGTGGATCAATTGGATGTCGATGCCTCGCCCCCGCTCTATCTCAAGCCCAAGTTTGACGAAGTCGATACGGCCATGCTCAAACGCGACAAAGCCCGCAACGACGCGCAGAGCTACGCGACCACCACCGAGGCGGAAGCCCGCGGCGAGTCCGCCACGCGCGTCTTTGTCGCGGATGCCCAGCGCAAACGGCTGGTGGAAATGGTGACCGCGCAAGCCGACACCTTCCAGAAACTGCGGGGCCAATACGAGCATGACCCGGCGTTTTTCGAGCGCGTCCGCCAGATGACGGTGCTGGAGGAGGTTTATACCAATGCCCAGCAAAAGATCATCATGGCGCCGAACACGCATGAGTTGCGCCTGGAATTGAGCCGCGAGCCGGAGGCGCCTTCCACGAATAACATCATCATGTCGCAATAATTTTATGCAAGTGACCTCTCTCCTGAGCCGCCGCGAAGACGAGCATGACCACGCGCACGGGGAATCGTGCGCCAATGGCGGCCACGACCACGACCACGCCGTGCTGCCGCTGGCGCAAACGTTGATTGGCCTGGTCTTTGTCCTCAATTCGTTTGTCGTCAACTGGTTCTTTTCCGACAACGCCAACCCGATCGCGGACGGCAGCGCGATGATCGGGGCGATCATCCTCGGCTACCCGATTGTCTGGACGGCCATCAATGATTTGCGCCGGGGTCTGCTCACGACCAACGAACTGGTGGCCCTGGCCGTGGTGGCTTCCTTTGGCTCGGCGAATCTCCTGGTGGTTTCCTTTGGCTCGGCGAATGTCCAAGTGGGCGGCTACCAGCAGGCGGGCGTCATCGCCTTCTTCATGTTGATGGGCCAAATCATTGAAACGCGCACGGCCGAAGGCGCCCGCGCTTCCATCGAATCCCTCATCAAGCTCACTCCGCCCAAAGCCCGCCGCGTCACCAAAGACGGCGAAGAGGAGATCGAAACGAAGCTCCTCGCCGTGGGCGACGTTATTCGAGTTCGTCCCGGAGACAATGTCGCGGCCGACGGGGTGATTGTGACCGGCCAGGGTTCCTTCAATCAGGCCACCATCACCGGCGAGTCCTTGCCGGTCGATAAAAAGCCCGGGGACGAAGTCTTTGCCGGGACGCAAAACCTGACGGGAGCGCTGGAAATCCGGGTGACGCGGGCGGGGCAGGACACGACGTTGGGCAAGGTGCGGGAACTGATCCTGGCGGCGGAGAAAACCAAGCTGCCGCTGATGCGGATCATCGACCAGTACATGGGCTATTATACGCCGCTGGTGCTGCTGATCGGCGCATTGGTGTGGGCGTTCACCTCCGATATGAGCCGCGTGATCACGGTCCTTATTGTCTCGTGTCCGTGCGCTTTCATTCTCGCCACACCCAGCGCGATGGTCGCGGCCCTGTCGGCCGCCGCGCGGCTGGGCATCCTAATCAAAAACGTCGGCGACATCGAGTTGGCGGCGCGCATCAACGCATTTGTATTTGACAAAACGGGCACTCTCACCACGGGACGGCTGGCCGTCAGCCGCCTTCAGCCCATGAACGGCGCGACGGCGGCGGAACTGCTCCGCGTGGCGGGTTCGGCCGAGAAATACAGCAACCATCCCACGGCCAAGGCGCTGGCCCAGTTGGCGGGCGAAGCCGGCGTGCCCCTTTGCGAGCCGAAGGATTTCGCCGAAGCCGCCGGCCGGGGCGTCAGCGCGCAGGTCGAAGGGGCCAGGGTGCTGGTGGGCCGCGCCCAGTGGCTCAAGGAACAAGGCATCGCGGAGGATTTTCTCAAATCCGTCGATCTCAATGAAACGGAGGGTTTCAGCCTGATCTTCGTGGCCCGCGACGGCAAATGCCTCGGGTGGGTCGGCCTGCAAGACCAAACCCGCTCCGAAGCCCGCGAGGCGCTGGCCGATCTGAAATCCACCGGCGTGCGCCGCATCGCCATGATTTCCGGCGACCGCCAGCCGGTGGCCACCCGCGTCGCGCGCGAAATCGGCTGCGAAGAAGTCATGGGCGAATGCCTCCCGCAGAACAAAGTGGATTTTGTCCGCCAAATAAAAGCCAAAGGCTACCGCGTGGCTGTCGTCGGCGACGGCGTCAACGACGCGCCCGCGCTGGCGGCCGGCGACCTGGGCATCGCCATGGGCGCGGCGGGCAGCGAAGTGGCCATCCACAGCGCCACCATCGCGCTGATGAACAACGATCTGCGCCGCCTGCCGTTCCTGGTCCGGCTCTCGCGCCAGACGCGGTCGGTCATCAACCAGAATTTCCTTGTCGGCATTGTGTTTGTCATCGGCGGCCTGGTTTTGGCCTCGCTCAAGTACATCAATCCGATCACCGCCGCCGTCCTCCACGTCATCGGTTCGCTCATTGTTGTCTTCAACAGCGCCCGGCTCGTGCGGCAGGGCGAGGAGTTGGAACCGCACCTGGCCGCCGCGCCGGAAGCGCCCGGCCCATCGGCGCCAACCCCGCCGTCTCTGACGCCCAAAGCTGTGCCTGCATGAGTGCTGTCGCTCAAATCCCCGCGACCGCCGCGCCCGCGCCCGAAATGCCCCGTTCCGGCGAGCCGGTGGTCGCCGTGCGCGGATTGACCAAAATTTTCAAGGACTTCTGGGGCCGCCCCAAGGCCAAAGCCGTCGATAACGTCGATTTTGAAGTGCGGCGCGGCGAGGTCTTCGGCCTGCTGGGCCCCAACGGTTCCGGCAAATCGACCACGGTCAAGCTGCTGCTCGGATTGCTCTATCCGACCCGCGGCCACATCGAAGTCTTCGGCCATTCCCCGCGCCACGTGGCGAGCAAGGCGCACATCGGCTACTTGCCAGAGGAATCCTACCTTTATCGCTTTTTGGATTCGCGCGAAACGCTCGACTTTTTCGGCAACCTTTTTGATTTGCCCGCCGGGCAGCGCCGCCAGCGCAACGAACAGCTTTTGGAAATGGTCGGCTTGAGCCAGGTGCGCACGCGGGTGGTCGGCGAGTTTTCCAAGGGGATGCAGCGGCGCATCGGACTGGCCCAGGCGCTGATCAACGATCCCGACCTGGTCCTGCTGGACGAGCCGACCGCCGGCATGGACCCCATTGGCTGCCGCGAAGTCAAGGACCTGATCCTCGCCCTGGCGCGCCGGGGCAAAACGGTCATTCTCAGCAGCCATTTGCTCTCCGAAGTCGAGGATGTCTGCGACCGTGTCGTCATCTATTATGGCGGACGCATTCACGCCATGGGCACCTTGAAGGAATTGCTCACCAAGCCGGACTCCGTGCGCATTACCACGCCGCTGCTGCCGCGCGAGAGCATGGAACAGGTCCTGAACATCATTCGCAAGGACGTGGGGGAGGAGAAAATTCAGATCGACAACCCGACGCAAAACCTGGAGAGCTATTTCCTGGATGTCGTGCGCCAGGCAAAGGAGCGTCTGGAGGAAACTTCCGGCGCCACTTCCGGCAGCCACGTCGCCGCCTACCTGCGCGGCGACGCGGAATCCGAGCCGACGACGGACAAGGTCCTGGAACGGCTGACCCATGCGGCCGCGGCCAAGCCGGCGGAACCCGCGCCCGCACCCGAACCCCAGCAGAAGATCGACCAGGCCAAACTGGAATCGTTGGCCAAGCCCGCCGAGCCTGCGGCCCCGCCGCCGCCGCCGCCGCCGGCGCCCCCGGTCGATTTGGACAAAGCCAACCAGAAGCTCTCCTCGCTGCTGGGCCATCCGGGCGAGAAATGAAGAAAGTCCTGGCCATCGCGGGATTGACTTGGAAATCCGCCTTCCGCTACCGCCTCTTCTGGATCCTGGCCGCGCTGCTGCTCGGAGCGGTCGTGGGCCTGCCGCTGCTGCTCAGAGACGACGGCACAGCCAAGGGGCTGACCCAAATACTATTGACTTACACCTTGAGCGCGGTGGCAACGCTCCTGGGCATTGCCACCCTCTGGCTCTCCTGCGGCACCCTGGCCAAGGACGTCGAGGAATGCCAGATGCAGGTCGTCGCGGTCAAGCCCATCGCCCGCTGGCAAATCTGGCTCGGCAAGTGGCTCGGCCTGCTTTCCCTCAACGCCGTCCTGCTGGCCCTGGCCGGCGCCGCCATTTTTGCCCTGCTCAATTGGCGGGCCGGCCGCCTTCCCGCCGCCGAGCAAAAAATCCTCCGCGACGAGGTTTTTGTGGCGCGCGCCTCGGTGCGGGACCGTCCGCCGGACTTTTCCGCCGAAGTTGAAAAACTCATGCGAGAACGGGTCAAAGACCCCGCGGCGTTAAGCGCGTCCGACCTGGCGGAAATCCGCAAGCAAGTCAGCGAGGAACTCAAGTCCGCCTTGACGGAAGTGCCGCCGGGTTTCCGGCGGCGCTGGGGCGTCAACTTGCGGAGCGTGCGCGACCGCTTGCGGGATCAACCGCTGGAGTTGCGGGTCAAATTCCACACCGCCAACCCCAACGAGGACGCCCGCTACCTGACCGGCTGGATCGTCGGCCCGGCCAACTCTCCCCGGCAGGTGGCCATTGAGCAGACGTTGCCGCCGGATTCCTTCCAGGAATTCCAAGTGCCCGCCAATCTGCTGGACGACAAGGGCATCCTGTGGGTCGATGTGGTGAACCCCAATGAAACGTCCCTGACGTTTCCGTTGGAGGATGGATTCGAGCTGCTCTATCCGGAGAGCACATTCGAGATCAATTTTGTGCGCGGGATCGCGGTCATTTTCTGCTGGCTGGCCCTGCTGGCCTCGATTGGCCTGGCCATGGCCAGTTTCCTTTCCTTCCCCGTGGCGGCGTTTGCCTCGCTGGCGCTGCTGCTCATGGGCTTCTCCAGCGGCACTATCGGCTCGGTGGTCGAGCAAGGCACGATCATGAGCTACGACTCGGCCAAGTCGGCTTACGGCCATTCGCCGATCGATGTGGTCATTGTGCCGGTGTTCCAGGGGGCGCTGAAAATCATCAAGCTGGTCGAGAGTTTTTCGCCGGTCGATTTTCTCAGCACGGGCCGGAGCATCACGTGGGGCCAATTGGGATTGGCGGTGGCGCAAATCATCCTGTTGCTGGGCGGGTTTTTCTGCGTCGTGGGCATTATCCTATTCACCCGGAGAGAATTGGCCACCGCGCAGGGCAATAGTTGAGGTCATTCGGCGAACCGGGCCAGTTCGCGCCAGTTCCCGCGCAATCGATCCAGCAAGCGCGCGTCGGCGGCGGGGAATTCGTAGTTGAAAAGGTCCGCCGCGGTGACCCATGCCAGGTCCTGGCCCGCGGGCGTTTGTGGCTCGTGCCGCAGCCAGCGGCAACGGAAGAAGCGCAGATGCACCGAGCGGTCGGGATACTCATGGGTGAGCGCTTCCACCAGATCGTGGACTTGCACCTCGATGCCCAATTCCTCGGCCAGTTCGCGCCGCAAACATTGCTCGTAGGATTCGCCGGGTTCGCGCTTGCCGCCGGGGAATTCCCACAAACCGCCCAGGTGCGCCCGGGGCGGACGGCGGGCAATGAGCAATTTTCCATCGCGGAAGACCAGAGCCGCCGCCACTTCGATCGTGCTCCCGCCCGCGCCGGTCACGCCTTCCCCCGACCGATGCTCTTGTAGAGGAAGCCCAGACGCTCCATTTCCTCGAAGTCAAATAGATTTCGGCCGTCGAAGATAATGGGGTGGGTCAGGCCCTTTCTGGCCCGCTCCAGGTCCAGGCGCTTGAACTGGGGCCACTCGGTGGCGATGACCAGGGCGTCGCAGCCTTCCGCCACATCATCCATGTCCGCCACGTACTGCGCGTCCGGGAGCACGGGTTTGGCCTTTTCCATGGCCTGGGGATCATGGACGCGCAGGCGCGCCCCCTCTTTGAGCAGGCGCTGGCACAGTTCGATGGCGGGGGACATCCGCACGTCGTCCGTGTTCTGCTTGAAGGCCAGACCGAGGACGCCGATGGTCTTGCCCTTGAGGACCCAGAGGGTGTCGGAAATTTTCTTGACAAAGCGGTTCATCTGCTCGGCGTTGATGCGCTGCACCTCCTCCAGCAGGCCGAAGCGGCAGCCCAGCGCCTCGGAAATGCGGATGAAGGCGCTCAAGTCCTTGGGGAAGCAACTCCCGCCAAAGCCGAGCGAGGCGTCCAAAAACTTGCGGCCGATGCGGGCGTCCATCCCCATGCCGTTGGCCACCTCTTGGACGTTGGCGCCCGATTTTTCGCACAGGACGGAAATGGCGTTGATGTAGGAGATTTTCAGGGCCAGGAACGAGTTGGCGGCGTGCTTGATCAGCTCCGCCGAATTGATGTCGGTGACGATGACGGGGGCCTGGTAGGGGGCGTAAACCTCCTTCATCGCCGCCACCGGACGCGGCGACAAGACCCCGATGACGACGCGGTCCGGCTTCATGAAATCCTCGACGGCAAAGCCCTCGCGCAAGAACTCCGGGTTGCTCACGACGTCAAACTCCACCTGGGCCTTGCGATAGCGTTTGATGGTCTCGGCCACCTTTTCCCCCGTCTTGACCGGGACGGTGCTTTTGTCAACTATAATCTTGTAGGCCGTCATGGCGCCGGCAATCTCGCGCGAGACGCCTTCGATGAAACTCAAATCCACCGAGCCGTCCGGCTGCGGGGGCGTGGGCACGGCGATGAAGACCACGTCGGACTGATCGACCCCTTCCCGGGTGCTGGCGGTAAAACGCAAGCGGCCGGCGGCGGTGTTCTTTTTCACCAATTCGGGCAGGCCCGGTTCGTAAATGGGCATGCCGCCCGCCTGGAGGAGCTTGACCTTTTCGACGTCCTTGTCCACGCAGATGACATGATGGCCGGCCTCGGCGAAACAAGTGCCTGTGACCAGCCCCACATAGCCGGTTCCAATAATGGTCAGGTTCATCGAGGCGCGGAATTGGACGAGACAGGCGGAATGGTCAGGAGATTGATGCCGGAATTGGGGGTGGCCGGGTTTGGCTTGGGCTGGGCAGGGGCAGGCCCCTTGGAAGCGGAGGCGGCGGGCGGCAAGGGCACCTTGACGGTGGGCTGGGAGAGGGAGAAAGGGGCCGGAGCGGGAGCGGCCTCCGCCTTGCGCAATTCGGGATGTTTGGCGACCAGAAGCTGGCCGCGCTCGCGGGCTTCGGCGGCCCAAGGGTCGTAGGGGTTTTGAATGCGGGCCAGCTCGGAGTAGAAGGTCAGGGCCTGCTGCGGTTTGTTTTCCTCCTCAAAAAGGCGGGCGAGAGTCAATTTGGCCGGGGTCACGATGTTCAGATCGGAAGGAAAAGCCGAAATGAGTTCCTGGTATTTTTGAATGGCCTCGGAATTCCTGCCCTGCGCCTCGACGGAGGCCGCCACGCCCATTCTGGCTTGGGCAATCAGGGCGCTGTCGGGATGGTCGCTGAGGAACTTGGAGAACTGCTCCTGAGCCTCCGGGTATCTGCCCTCCGTGAACAAGGTTTCGGCCCCGAACAATTCGGCGTATTCGCCGGCGGGGGTATTGGGATACTGGCGGGCCAGATCGAGCAAAGGCCCCGGGGAAACCGGCGCGGAGCGCGCGGCCATCCCGACCGGGGTCGGGACGGCAAAAAGCTGGGCATTGGCGCTGGCCTCATCGGCGGCCTTTTTCCAGGAAACCAGGCCCCACGCCAGGGCGATGACGGCGACAACGATGGCCCCGATGATAACTCGCTTGCGGTTGGCGTGGACCCAGGCCACCAGTCTGAAAAACACATCCGCCGACTGCGCCGACGGCGTTGACTGCGTTGTTTGAACATCCATATAAAGGGCGGGCATTGTCATCGGAACCCCGGAAAACGCAAGCTTAAATCGCATGCAATTCAAAGCGGCATCCAAAGATTCGAGGGCTTCTGGTTTCGCGCAAAATCCGGAATATGTTTCAGATTACGCGCGCGGATCGGCCAGGCGACCCACGAAAAGCAGGCTGCCGGAGCGGGTGTCGCGGATCAGGAAGAGAAAGGGATGGTCGGCGCGAAAAACCGGCGGTGGCGGAGGAGGGGGTGGCTTCGCAACAGACTCCGTGCTTCTTGTCATAACAACGGCGGTGGCGGCGGCGGATTCCGTGCCTCCTTCGGTGACCTCGACCCAAGCTTTGTGAAACACGCCGGAAATGAAGAGGTCATTGGCCCCATTGAGGCCGGAAAAATCGGCTTTCCGCCAGATGAAGGCATCGGGCATGCCCATTTTTGCCAGGGTGTCGTTTAGCTTAAAGTCGGATTCCAGTTTGAACTTGGGCAGGAAGATTTCGACTTCCTGGATTGGCATTTGTGCGTCCAAGCGGGCAAGGAACGTGGGACTGAGTTGCTTTTCCAGTTGGCCAAGAGCATCAATCTGGCGCGGCAGCAAAATCATCATGGACAGTTCATAGCCATCGTAGGGCAATTCCACGGCTTGGAAGTCGTCGTTCCCGGTGTAACTGACGTCACCGACACGGTGCATGAGGAGCGCATCGGCATGGCTGCTCGCGGAAAGGTGGAATGGCTGGATGGAGGTGGCGGCCTTCTCAAAGGGGCTACCCCATAGGCCCTTGAAATAGATGGCGTTCGCCAGAACAAGAGCGGTTGCGCTGTCCACGCTGCCGGGCGGAAGGATGTCCTGGATTTTGTCCCTGGTCTTCTGCGCGACCCAACGGTTGATTTCGCGGCGGACGGCATCGGCGTCCGTCTGGAAGTCCGCTTGCTTGACGCTGGCCTGATAATCGTCTTTGGCGATTTTCAGGAAGGCCGGAAGGAAGGGTTCTCCTTGTTGGGCCCACAACGCGTTGGCGATGTCCAGTTGGATGCCCTTCTGTTTTTGCGCGTCGTTCAATTGGCGTTGCAGTTCGCCAAAAGAGGAATGAAGCCGCGCCTCGCCTTTGCTGAAGTGTAAAACCCGGCTCATTTGCGTTTCCGTCTCGCCGCGCGCTCCGGCATAAGTCATGGCCAGGGCGGTGGAAATGCTGTACGGGGAGAAAAAGAGGTTGCCCGGCGCGCCGCTGAGACGGGCGTAGAGATCGAGGGCAAAGGCGGTGTTGCCCTCGACCAGCGATTTGGTCTGGGCCGTTTGGGCACCGGCCGCCAGTCCGATGCCGAATGAAATCAAGAGACTGGTGAGAAAGCGCGGGCGGCGGTTCGTGTGCAGCGAATTGTTAGCCTTCATGTCAGGTTCTTTGTTTTTCTCGCCTTCCAGTCCTCCAAGACTATGAATCCCGAAATCGAACCGCGAACCGGACCACCAGTCAACGCCACCTGAGACTCGAATCGAATTGGAAAGACGCGGCTGGCATCTCGACCAAGTGATCGATAGTGCTGAGCCAATTGCTCGACTGACGGAGAAATGACACCGCACCAAAAACCAACCTGCCTGTCTGCGGTGATGATGACGGGTTGTATTGTGCCGAGACTGTCATCGCCCTTGGCGGGTGGAGCAAGATAACCATGCATCTTCGAGCCATCAGCCAGTGTGAATGAGGCGCACACGATAAACATGCCTTCCGAAGGGTCGAGTGAGCCGGATACCTTATACGGGCGGACGGTCGTCTCGTCCTGCCCGACCTCGCCCTCCTCATCCAATGCGAACTCCCACACCGGAAACCTGCTTAGGTCCTCTACCGTCAACTCATTCACTTGCTTTCGGATTTTCATGGCGGCGTAAATCTATCACCGCCAGTTCGTTCATTAAACAAAATCAATGGTTTTATGCGTGTTCCGTCCGTGCTGCGCGCAGGCCGGGGCCGAAAATCCCGAAGACGGCCAATGCTCCCGCCAGTATCAGCAGGCGCAGCGTCAGCGATGCCGTCCGCGCCACGGTCGCCTGCAAATTGACTTTCAAATCGGCCCACGGCTCGACGGCCACGGCGCGTTTGAAGGTCAGCACCCGGCCTTGTTCGGGGATGCTGGCGCGGATGCCCGCCGGGTTGCTCACGGCCGCGTCCTGCTGCTGGATGAGCTTCTCCGCCAGGCGCATGAAGGCGGCGTTTTCCTCGGCGGTGTTGATGTCAATTATATCCTTGGCGTCCTGCTGGGTGTAGTTCATCTCTTTGCGGCTGCGCAGGTCGCGCAGTTTGCCGCCCAGCGCGCCGGGGTCCCCGGCCGCCGCCGATTGGCGCGCGTTCAACCCGATGAGCGCCTGCTGCAGCTTGATGTTGTGCAGTTGCACGCGGGCGTCCTCGTTGAAGGCGGGGTCGTGCGTCGAAAGGTCAAAGGCGTTTTCGAAGGCGCGCCGGGCCTGCTGCGGGTCGCCGTTCGCCAGGGAATTGTTGCCGATGGCCAAAAATTGCTGGGCTTCCGCGATCCGCGCCTGTTGCAGGTTGTTTTCGTTTAGCAGGTAGGATTGCGCGTCCACCGCGACGGCGGGCGGAGTAACCTGCTGTTCCTGCAGTTGGAGCGAGCCGGTCCAATGCTTGACTCGCCACTTGTCGCTCAGGGAAAGTTTCCAGGTGATGTCTTCCAGGGGCAGATCGAATTTCGGCGCGAGCAAGGCCAGATCGAGCGAGCGCGCGTCCGCCTGGCCGGTGCGGCAACTGTGGAAAATTTCCACCGCCACCGGCTTGTCCCCGGCCGACTGCCGCTCCAGCGGGATGAGGATTTTGTCGCCGTCGCGCCAGGGCCAGACGCCGCTGTCGTTGACAAACGCAAACCAGAACCGGGCCTCCGGCGGGAGCGTCACGCCGAGCAGGCGCTTGTCGCCGGGGAGAATTTCCAGGCGCGTGCGCGTGAGCATGATGCCGTCGTCGGAGATGACGGATTGGAAAGTGATATTATTGACACGGGCGGGAAGCAGTTTGGCGGCCTCGTGGCGTTCGAGTTTGAGCGGGAGTTGGAACGACGGCTCGACCAGGCGGTAGGTGAAATTGGCGGCGACGGCTTGCAAGTCCTTTTGCAGGGCGCGCGGGATGCTCTGCCATTCGGTGGGCTGGAGGGCTGCCGGCGGGTGGTCCACGGCCACCTGGAGGCGCGGGTCGGATTGGACGGTGACAAAGCCCCGTTGCAGGTTGACATCGGCCGCTTCCACGCCGCGCAAAACGGTCTCCGTGGCCTGGCCGGGCAGGAGAATTTGATAAGCGGCCTGAAGCAAGTATGGGCCGATGAAGCGCCGGCGCAGTTTCACTTCCCATGCCCGCAACCCATTGGTGACAGCGCCCGGCGTTTGGAGAAAATCCGCCACCTGGTCGCCCTGGAAGCGCACGCCCTCGGCGTTGGTGGGGATGAGAACGCGAAAGGCTTTCAGCCCGGTGTTCTCGATCTGATACTGCAAATTGGCCGTGACCTTGATTTGCGCTTCGCTGATGACCGCATGTTGCAGGCTCGTCACCTGAATCCACGGGTCCACCTGCTCGATGTCCAGCGCGAGCGTGGCGGGAACCTGCAAGGCGCGAAAACCGAGCACTCCTTTCTGACGGACGCCCGATTTCTGCGGGTCCAACTGCGTGTAACCTTCGCGCGCCGCCACCTGCAAGCGCATGCCCTGCTCCGGCACAATGAGCAGGGCGCCCCGCTGTTTGCCCGCTTCGCGCAGCACGACTTGCGGCACCTTCCAGTCCCGCGCCGTTTTCACGCCGGGACCGGCGAGGGTCAGGGCGAAGGCGTGCGGCCCCAGCGTCTTGCCGGTCAGATGCAACGTGATGACGCGCCCCGCTTCCGTCTTCAAGTCCGTCCACTGGCTCAAGACGGGGCTGCTGATGGATTCGACGTCGAACCCCGCCGGCATGAGAAAGCTCAACTCGAAGATGCCCGCGCGGGTGATGTCCACCGTGAAATTGTCCGCCAGCACGGTGCGGTCTTCACCGAGCGACAACGTATCGTCGGTTTCCACGCGCACATCCGGCTCGACCGCCGCGGCCCGCAAGGCCACGCTGGCGTTGGTGTCCGAATAACGGAAGGCGCGGCGCAGGGCCAGGTCCGGGATTTGCCCTTGCAGCGCCGCCACGGCGTCGCCGGGAAAATCCTCCAGGTTGATGGGCGAGAGCGCATGAGGGGTGACAGTGTCGAGTTGCACTTCGCTGCCGGTGGCGATGCCCGTCAAACCGATCTGCCCCGCCGCGTTTTCCACCGTGACCAACCCGGCGGATTGTTCGAAGGGCAGCGGCCCGGCGGCGATTTGCGACCGGACGAGAACCACAAAGGGCCGCGACTGGGCGGGATTCAAGGTCACGCGCAATTTGCCGGTGTCCGGGTCGAAGCGCCAGAGGGAGACCAGTGAACCGGCGGAGTTTCCTTGTTTGGCCGGATCGATCACATCGGTGACCGTCGCGCCCGGCGGCACGTTGAGGATCAATTCGCCCAACTCGCCTTGGGCGGGGCGAATGGAAACGTAATGGGCTCCTTCGATGACGCCGGCCAGCGGCACATAAAGCTGCGCCACCTCGGCGTAAAAGACCGGCTTCTCGTGCGTGACATCGCGCCGGCGCGGACGCCAGGTGATCGAGGCCTCCGCCGGCGAGAGCACCAGCGCCGCCACCGTGTTGGAGCCGGGGTGGTCGCAGTGAATCGAGACGGCCTGCGCCGACAAGACATCGACATCGAGATCGACGACCGTGAGATGGAGTTGATTGATCAAGCCGTAGGGCACGGGCAGCGTGAAGCCGCTTTCGGTTTTGTCGTTCGCCACCGGCGCCTGGTATTGGACTTCGATGTCGAACACGCCGCCCGCCAGCGCGACCAATTGTTGCGAGTATCTTGAGCCGGCCGGCCCCGCCACGAGCTGGAGCGAGCGCGGCGGAAACGAGACCCGCGTCAACACCGCCGGCTCGGACAGAAGCGGAAGGGTCTGCCCTTTGACGGCCTGCCAGCGGATTTTGGCGGTGGCCAGCGCGAATTTGTCTTCGACGCGAATGGTCTGCGTCACGGAATCGGGCAGCGCCGCCGGTTCCGCCGCCCGCGTGATCGCCGCGCCGCAACCGAGCCACAAGAGACCGCCGACAATCAGGGCCGTCGCGGCGGGCGCGGCGCCAGTCGAACCGGGCGCGGGCACCGATTCCGTGCTGTGAGCCAGGCGCCAGAGTTGCGCCAACGCGGGCACGAGGACGTGCCACGCCAAAAACGCAAACAGAACCCAGAAAAACAGGGAAGCGCCGTTGGGGAATCTCAGCGCCGCCCAGGCCAGCAGCGTCCAGCCGCCAAGCCAGCCGGCAACTCCCAGCCGCGGACGGTCCGCCAGCCATTCCGCCAGCCAGAGCGCCAGCGCGGCCAGCGCGGGCCAACCGCAACCAAGGAGCGTCCAGAAGGATGTTTTGTCCGCGACGTTCGAGACCGCCACGCTCAACGCCGTGCCCGCCTGTTGCACTGGCGCCAGAAACGTCAAGCCTGCGGGCACAGTCGCGGTCACGGCTCCCGCCAGTTCTCCCAGTTGCACAACGCACACGACGATCAACGCGAACGCGATGAGGACCGCTGCCGGGCCGCCCCGGTAAAAGCCGGCGCGCGCCGCCCAGCGCCACCCCGCCGCCGCTCCCGCCGCCAAACCCAACACCCCAAAAAGCCACGCCAACGCGCGTTCCAATTCTTCCCCCGCGAAGAGGCGCGCCAATTGCGCAAAGCCGGAAACATCCGGCGCGCCGCCGACCGGCATGACTGAGCCGGCCTCATAAACCAGGCGCCGGCCGGTGTCCGGTTCAAGTTTCCATTCCGCCAGCATCACCGGGGCGTCGGCGGTGGGCGCGGCGATGCGGACCCGTTTTGGATCGGGGGATTGGGAGGCCAGTTTCAAATCCAGCTCCAGCACGGCGTTTGGATCGCTGCTTTGCGGCAGGGGAATCAGGCTGGCGTTGCCGTCCTGGACGGGGACGGTGGCGGCGCCGTTAATGGAAGCGGACCACAATTGCGCGCCGTCGGGAATCGTCAGCCGGAAGTGAGGGTTGCCGCGGCTCTTGATGAAGTAGCGGATGTCGGTGAGCACCTGTCCTTCCTTGGAAATGCGGGTGTCCAGCGAAGCGCGGTCCACGATCTGGTTGAGCGAATCCCCCTGGGCCAGCGGGCTGAGCGAGAGTTTCAAATTGAAGGGGCGCGAGGCGTAGCGATAGGCGGCCAGGACGGGAGCATCAAAGAAAAGCCGGTATTCCGGCGGCACTTCACCCGTTTCCAGCGGAAGCAGGCCGGGCGAAACGTCCGCGCGCTTTACCTCAAACTGATAGGCGCTGGTGACCAGCGTGTAGCCTTCCTCCGACTGGGCGTCCAGCGGACGGGCGCCGGTGAAGGCCAGCGTCTCGCCCTGCGGCTTGAAGGGCCGCTCGTAGGTCGCCAGCAGCGTGTAAGCGCCCGCCACCGGCGTGTGCAATTGCACCAGGTAACCGCCCTCGATCTTTTGCCAGTTGCGGAGGTCCTTGCCGGTGAACTCGACGTTGTAGTACTCGTCGGACAATTCGATCTTGAACGCCGCCACCGGCGCGCCCGACACCACGTAGTTGAGGACGCTGCTCCCGTAGGCGATGCCTTCGCCAATGGAGAACAGGTGCAGCGCGGAGGCCTGGACGGTTTGCGGCAACCGTTCCACGCGCAAGGCGGCTTCCCACGCCGGTTCGCTCAGCCGGAACGCGGCCTGGATGCCTTCCAACTTTCCGGGGTAAAACGCCGTCGCCATTTCCGT
The DNA here is from genome assembly GCA_049510745.1 of Verrucomicrobiota bacterium. Taxonomy (GTDB): domain Bacteria; phylum Verrucomicrobiota; class Verrucomicrobiia; order Limisphaerales; family Palsa-1400; genus PLGF01. Next base: position 164,602 of record JBEKYR010000001.1, read on the forward strand.
CAGCGCCTTGGTCCGTTCCGGTGTCAAGCGAAAACCGGCATCCGCCGACACGCCGACAAACCCCCGCACGGACTTGGCCTGGGCGACCTCCAGCCGGGGCAGCGCCCAATTGGTGCCGCCGAGGCCCTGGTTGTGCTCGAGGCGAAGCTGGACCAATTGCCGCCCGGAGACCGGCTGGCCATAGACCAGGCGCAACTCCGCGCCTGGCGCTCCCGCCGGTTCGCTCAGGAAATAGTCGCTCAATCCCGCCGCATTGAGGCGGGCGACGGCGAATCCTTTGGGCACGTCAATCAACAATTCGCGCAGCGGCGCCTCGCGGATGTCCAGTTCGAGTTCCGCGTCCAGCGTCAATTCGTTTTCGCCCACGCGATACGCCAGCAATTCCGAGACGGCCAATTCGGGCAGGATTTGGTCGGCCTGGATGCGCAACGCGAAATCAGCGCCCGCAAACCGGTAGGCGAAGCGCTGGTTGCCCTCGACGCGAAACGCCGCCCGCGTCACGTCGGATTCGGGAAATTGTTCGGGCGAGATTTGGGAGGTGCCGCCGGCCTGCACGACCTCCAGCCGCACCGCCCCTTCATTGACCAGGCGAAGGTAGCCGGCAAAGCGCGTGGCGTTCTCCGGGCGCAACTGCAAAATATCGGCCGTCTGGGGAAACGCCCCGAGCGGCGTTTGCGCCTGCACCTGGAAGGCGAATTGGTCCTTCTGCGGCTGGTTCAATTGAATGACCAGGCGGCGCTCGGAGGAATTGGACGCCGGCTCGACGCTCCAGGCCAGCACCTGGTCGCCTTGCACGCGCGTCACTTCGCCCGCCCCGCGCAGCCGCAGCGTAACCCGGTTCAACTCGCCTTGCATGACTTTGAAATTGAGCAGCGCCACCTGCCGCATCAGGCCCGGACTGACGCTGATTTGCGAGAGCATCCCGGCTGAAAAGAATAATTTCCCTTCCGTTTCAGGCCGGACTTCCTTCCACGAGAACTTCACCGCGCCGTCCGCCGGCAGGTAGCTCAGGAAGTCGCCGCCCTGGCGATCGGGCCGCGCCGCGCCCGCGAACTGGAACTGCGTGTCGGCCGCCAGCCCGCGCAAAACGATGGGTTGCAGGACGCTCGGGGCGACGCGGAACTCGACGCTGTTCCAACCCTCGGTCTGGCGCACGGTGGCGCTGAATTTGACCTGGATGGGGAAGTCGCCGCCGTGATCGAATGTCAGGAAGAATTTGTTCTGGCCGGCGCGGATATGTTCCCTGGGATGCGGCTCGAACGCGGTGAGCGCCACCGGGCCGGAAAGCAAGTCGAGCGAGCCGCCGCGCGGATTCCCGACGCGCGCCGTGGCGGAAAGAACAAACGCCGCGCCATCGCCGCTCAGATCGCCGGTGAGTTTAAAGTCTGTCAAAGTAACGGTGCTTTCCGCAGCCTGGACGGCGGCGGCCAGGAGCGAAACCCCGAGGAGAACGAGGGAACTTTTCATAAATGGTTCGTGATTTACTTGCCCGAAATGCTCTTGGCCTGGCGGATCATCCATTCCAGCTTCGCCGGGCGGGCGTCGGCGCCGGAGACCTGCGGCACGCCGCTCAAATAAACCAGCAACCGGTCGGGCGTGACCTCGCCGGCGTAGGGACTGGCCGCCAGCCATTCGGAAAACGCGGCGGCGGTGGCCGCCAGCCGCATGGCGGGACTGGCTTTTTCGAGCGAAACGGCGCTGCCGGTGTAGGGCACGGTCCACTCGTGCTCCTGGTAATCGGACGTGCCGGGAACGCGGAAGCGCACATGCACCGTGCAAAGCGGGCCGTCGCCCGACGGATTGATTTCCACCGTGTAAAGCGCGTTGCCGGATTCCGCCGCGCCGATCTGCGCCGCGCTGACGCTGTTGTCGCGGAATTGTTCCTTGGTCAGTTGATCCTTGGCGTAGCCGATCTGCCGATACGAAGTGACGCGATTGGAGTTGAACTCGACCTGCACCTTCACGTCGGCGGCCGCGACGCGGAGCGCGCCGGCCAGATTTCCGGCGAACTCCGTGGCGGCCTCCTCCGGCGTGTTGATGAATCCATAGCGGCCATTGCCGGCCCGCGAGAGCGTTTCGAGCAAAGTATCGTTGTAACCGTCCCAACCGACGCCAAAGCAATCGAAGGCGATGCCTTGTTTGTGGTTGGTTTCAACCCTCTGCTTGAGCGCGTCCGGCTCGACGTTGCCGAGATTGGCCGCGCCGTCGGTCAGGAGCACGACGCGGTTTTCGCCATTGGCCAGGTAATGGCGCAAGGCGGTGGCGTAAGCGAGCTTCATCGCCTCTTCGAGATTGGTGCCGCCTTCGGGCGTGAGACCGCGCAAATCCCGGGCCACCGCGCCCGCCTGGCTGCCGGGCACGCCGTCCACCCACAAACGGGCGGTGCGCGCAAACACCACCACACTGATCGTGTCCTGCGGCTGCAATTGCGAAGCGAGCACGCCCAAGGCCTGGGCGATGATTTCGACGCGGTCGGCGCGTTCCATCGAGCCGGACTTGTCAAGAAGCAGAACCAGGTTGAGCGGGCGGCCGGCCTGGCGGCCTTGGGCGGCGGTCTTGATCGAGAACCGGAGCAGGTCGCGGTTGTGGGCGAACGGGTAGCCGGCGCGTTCCCAGGCAAAACCGATGGGCGCGCCGGGGGCCGGCTCCGGATCGCGATAATCGAATGCGTTGATGAATTCTTCGCTTCTCATGCTGGCGGCTTCCGGCATCGCGCCGTTTTGCAGGCTGGCCGCCGCCAGCTTGAAGGCGACATCGCTGACGTTGAGCGAGAAGGTGGTGAAAGCGTCGTCGCGCGTCTGGACTTCGGCTTGCGGAACCGGAGCGGGACGAGCGGGATGGGGCAGGGCCGCGTCGCTCTGATCGAGTTGTTTTCCGGCGGAAGGAATCGGCTGCAATGATTCCCGGGCGGCTTCGATGCGGGCCATGTCGGCCTTAAAACTTTTGGGCGCCTCGGCAGGCGGAGAAGCCGGGGCCGTTAGATCGCCACTCACGACGGACAACTGGCGGGAATCTTTATCGAAATACATTCCCGAAGTATCCGCCTTCGCGCGCTTATCTTTCTCCGCGCTGCCGAACTTCAGCGAATCAACTGTGGGAGCCGCCTCCTTGGCCAACAAACGGGAAAGTGTGACCATGTTTGACGCGGGGATAGGACTGATGGCAGCGGTGATTTCGCTCCCTCCAGTTCCAGTTTGCACGCCGAACCCCCTCGTCTCCGTTGGTGGCCTGTAACGGAAAGCTGGAGCCGCGCCCATGGTGGGAGCCACGCCCATTCTGCCTTGGGCCATGGGCTGCGCGCTCTTTTCCTCCTCCGCCATCCGGCGTTGGATGAAATCCGTGGCGCGGGCGCGGGCGCCGCCAGCCTCCATCGTGGAGGCAACGGTCCCGGCGATTCCGCCCGGAGCGGGTGCTGCAACCGGAGCGGGCGTTACGGATGGCGGCGCTGGTTCGTTCCTGTTTACGTTCTGAATAGATTGAAAGGCGAAACGGCCACCGCCACCGCCACCGCCAACAGGGTTGTCGCCTAACTGGACGGAGCCGTTATTGACAAAACTGTTCGCTTGCGCGAACTGCTGGCCGTTGTTCTGAAGAACAGAATTCTGTGCTGAATTCTGGTTTTGCAGAGCCTCCGTCTGCGCGGGGGCGATAAACTGACCGTTCGCATCCGCAAGCTGCTGTTCACCAGTCTGAGGAAGAAAAATCTGATTTGCCGAAGGGGCGGAAGCCGGCGGCGGTGGCGCTATGTTCACAGCGTAGGCGCCCGATGGTTGTGGTGGCGCGACCGATGCCGGGGCGGGCTGGTTCAGCCCAGCGTGGTCGTTGCCCACGGTTTCCATCAGGTGGAGCGACTTCGTTTTTGCCCTGGCGAGACTTTGGTGGAGGCTCAAATGCGAGCCCCACGTCGGCTCATGTACGCCTGCCAGTTCGGGCGTCAAGAGGGAATAAAGCATCAACGCCACGGCCGCAGCGGCGCCCAGCAGAACCACCCATGACGTCTTGCGGCGCGGCGGCGGGGCAAACTCTTTCGGCCTGATCGTCTTGAAATAGGCCAGCAACTTTTCGCGCCGCGCCGGGCTGAGCTTGAGGGGCGCGGGCTGGGCGGGCGTCTCGCCGACGGGCGTGGCGGCCGTTTCGCGCAGCAGGTCCAGGGTCAGGCTGAGCCGGTCCCGCAACCGGGCCAGTTCGGCGTCCTTTGCGATGATTTCCCGCACGCTGGCGGCTTCCTCGGCGGACAATTCGCCCAGCAACAGGGCCGTCACCTTGGCTTCGAGTTCTTCCCGGGGATTGGGCGGTAAATCGGGGTTCATGGGACAACTCCGTTTCTGGCCAGTTCCTCGGCCATGGTTTTGAGCGCGTGATGCAGCAGATAGCCGACGTGGCCGGTCTTCAGGCCGGTGCGCTCGCCGATTTGCTTGTAGGAAAGGTTCTCGTTGAACTTGAGGCGGATCAGTTCGCGGCTGCGCGCGTCCAGCGTTTCCAGGCTCAACCGCACCAGGCCGATGCCCTCGGAGCGGACAATTTGCTCATCGGGCAAGGGCTGGGGATCGGGGGGATCGCCGGCCGGCAGCGAGGTGTCGCGGGCGTTGACTTCGAGCGCGACAATTTTTCCGGCCTGACGCCGGTGGTTCAAGGCGAGGTTATGCACGGTTCGGTAGAGCCAGCGCCTGGGTTCGCGCACCTCTTTGAACTGGGCCTGCAATTTCATAAACGCTTCCTGAACCGAGTCCTCCGCCGCGCCCAATTCGCCGGCCAGGCGCAAGGCGTAATTCAAAAGGGGCGACTCCAGAGCCGCGAACAGCTCTTCCATCGTTTCGCCTCCGGGCACTGCTCTGGCCTGGTCTGGTTGCATTGCAGCCGCGCTGGGCGGAATCCGCTGATCCGGCGGGATCATGCGGCAAGCCCGGCGTCCTTTTGGTCGTGAGCGGACACCATGTTCACCCTGTTTGACACCGGAGGGCGGACTTTCTTAGAGAAAAAAATGGGAATTCCTGCTCCGCGTCTTCCGCCCTCCCCATCCGCCGACTTGTCCGGGATGGTTTTAACGAAGGCGGATGCTTTATTTTTCTCCCGCTCCCCCGTTCAGCCCGCGGTTGCAGCCGGGAGCCGGGCCGTCGCGGAATCTGTCCGGCCGGGAAATCCGCCTCAGGGCGCGCGCCGCCGGATTTTGTCTTCGAGGAATAGGCGGTCTTCCGCGTCCCTTGGCCGAACGGTGCGTTTGGTGCGCAACAAGAGCTCGGGAGAAGCGAAGGGAATGGAGACTCCGTCAATTATAAATGTCTGAATGTCAGGGGCCGCCTCGGCATAGGTGATTCCGCAGGCGGACAGCATCAAATCCACCACGACTTCGTCACAAACGCGGACGACAAGATAATTGCGGAGGTCGTCCTCTCCCAATTCGCGCACGGCTTTGTCGGGCAGAACCTCCAACGCTTTCTTGACTCTGGCCTGGTTTTCCGGGGAGCCGTCCACGAGGAGGTCGATGTCCATTGTGGCGCGGCCCATGCCGTGCTGGTTGACGGCGAAGCCGCCCACGACAAGATAACGGGCGTCCGCCTGGTTCAAACTCCGGCACAGCAGCAGCAAATCCGTCAGAGTGGGCGGCCGGCTTTCGGCCGGTTGAGCATTTTCAGGGTCCATTTGGCTGCCTCTTCGTGAGACTTGAAGCGATAAACACCGCGCGGCATAAACGGTTGGTTTCCCCGCAAACGGATCATCATTTCAAAAAAACCTTGCATCGCCTCCAAACCACCGGAATAAGGCTTTCGCTTTCCCAAAATCTTCATGCGCGGCTTCTCTTCCATGAACACACCATAACAGCACGGCCCGGTTTCCGCGAGTCCAATTCCGCCCGGTCGCAATGGTCAGAATTGCTCCGACACTTCCATCCCGACCAGGCAGACATCGTCGGAAAACTCGTGGCTGGCGGAGAAGAGCTGGATTTCTCCCAGCATGGCGGCGAACATTTCCGCGCCGTGCAGCGCGGCGTGCTTGCGCACCGCTTCCAACAAAAGGTCCTGGCTGAATTGCGCCCCGTCCTTCCCCTCCACCTCGTAAAGGCCGTCGGTGAACAACATCACCAGGTCGCCCGCCGCCAATTCGCAGGAGGCCGTCGGATAGATCGATTCGGCGAACAATCCCAGGGCGGGGCGGGCCTTGCCGTCGGCGTTTCTGAGCACTTCCACCGTGCCCTTGAGCCGATGGATCAAAAAAGGCTTGGGATGCCCGGCGTTGGAAAAGAGAATCTGCCGCCGCTCCAGGTCTGCCACCAGGTAAAGGGCGGTGGTGAACAACGGGGTGCCGGTCTGCTGCAGGATGGCGCGCAGATCGGAATTGATGCGTGTCAATAATTGCCCCGGGTCCAGGGCGATGGGGCGCAACTCCTCCACCAGGCCCCGCACCATGGCCGTGACCAGCGCCGAGCGCACCCCGTGCCCCATGACGTCGCAGATAAAGAGGCCGGCCTTGGTGTCGGACAAGGCCAGCACATTGAAGAAATCGCCCCCCACCTGGCCGGTGGGATGATAGCGGTGCGAGAAGCGCAGCAGGCTCGACTCCTCGGCCACCCCCGGGGGGAAGGTGGGATATTGCTGCGGCAGGATGGCTTGCTGGATGTCGCGCGCCATTTTGAGATCGTCCTCGAGAATCTCGTTTTTCTTGCGCAACTCGGCCTGGCTGCGGGCCAGTTCGGCGTTGACCTTGCGCTCGCGCTCCTCCGCCTGTCGGCGCACGGTGATGTCCCGCACCACGCTGAGGAGCAACGTGCGCCCCTCCTCCGCCTCGATAAACGAATTGGACAGCTCGACATCGACCGTCTTGCCGGAGCGGAAAGAGAGGTGGCGCTCAAGCTGGCTGTCAATTTTCCTTTCCGCAAACCGCTGCTGGTACTTCTGCATCATTTCGGCCAAATCCTCCCTCTCGGAATAGATGGCGGTGTAGGGGCGTCCCACCAACTCCTCCGCCGGCAGGCCCACGATCTGGCAGAAGGCCGGGTTGACGGCGATCATGGTCCCCTGTTCGTCGGTCAGGCGCATGCCGTCGAAGGACTTTTGCCAGATCGAACGGAAGCGCACTTCCGAGAAGCGCAGTTTCTCCTCCGCCTCCTTGCGGGCGGTGATGTCCTCGACCATGCCCTCGAAGTACTGGATGCGCCCCTGGCTGTCGCGCACCGCGCGGGCATTTTCCGAAATCCAGATGATGGACCCGTCCTTGCGGAAGACTTGCGACTCAAAATCCTGCACCACCCCGCGCTCCTGCATCAATTTGACGAATTCCCCCCGGCGGTTCGGGTCCACGTAGATCAATTTGGCAATGTCGCTGATCCTGGACATCATCTCCTCCGGGCTGCTGTAGCCGTAAATCCGGCTCAGGGCCGGATTGACATCCAGGTAGGTCCCCGCCGGCGAGGTCTGGAAGATGCCGGAGACGGAATTCTCAAAAATGCTCCGGTACTTCTCCTGCGCCGTCACCACCTCGCCCTTGAATTCCGTCCGCTCCAGCGCGTAAATGATTGCGCGCGTGATCAGTTGGCTGTCCACCCGGCCCTTGACCAGGTAATCCTCGGCCCCGGCGTGAACGGCACTGACGGCGACGGTTTCGTCGTCCACGCCGCTGAGCACAATGATCGGGCGGCCGTTGGCGCGCGCTTTGACGGCGTGAAACGTGTCCAACCCCGTGCTGTCCGGCAGGGTCAAGTCGAGCAAGATCACGTCGATGTTTCCCGCCTCCAGTCGGGTCAGGCCGGCCGCCAGGCTGTCAGCCGACTCGAGTTGGAAATGCGTGCTCGTGACCTTCTGCAGCGCCATCCGCAAAAACAGCACGTCGTCGGGGTTGTCCTCGATGAGCAGAATTTTAATGGTCTTGATTTCCATGTGGTCGCAGTGCCCAGGCACTTGGCGCGGCGGCCTGGCAGGGCAAAGCTACCGCCACCCGCCCTGCACGAAGACATGGCGCCCGTTGCGATAGACGTACTGGTGGGCCACCCAACGCGCTCCCGGATGCGGCGGCCGCGCCCAGCGTCCCGTTTCCCATCGCCAATGGCTTCCGCCCCAGACCCAACACCCGTTAATCCAAACAAAGGCCGGCCCGGGCATCGCGGGGACCACCTCGACAATCGGCGCCGGCGGCGGACCGCCGACGTACACCTCGCTCGGCGCCGCCGCCACGACAGTTGCCGTGGGCGGCCCGGCCACCTCCACCGTGCATCCGGCCCCCAAGAGCGCGCCCGTGGAAAGCAGCAAACCCAATTTTATCATCCTGGATTTCATCATAATTAAGTTTGTTCCGAAAAAGCATCCGTCCCCCGCCGGCAATTGTCAAGGAATCGGACTGGCTGAGGCGCTTTGCTGCTGACGAAACGGGCCGATGGTCTTAGCATCCAGATGGAACCTTTGAACGCAGCACAGTCATCTATCCCGAATTTGAAAAAATTCGCTCTCGATCTTCGGGCGCTCCTGCGCCAAAGCATCGGGGCGAACCTCCTGGCCGACGACGGGCAATTCAATCGGCTGGCGCTGGCGCTTTTCGCCTGGCAACGCGAGGCGGTGCCCATTTACGGACAATTCTGCGAGCAGCGAAAGGTGCGCCCGGATGCGATCGGTCATTGGAGCCAGATTCCCGCGTTGCCCACCGGCGCGTTCAGGGAATTCGAGGTTTCGAGCCTCCCGCCGGGCGAACGCACGCGCGTGTTTGAATCCAGCGGCACGACCAGCCAGGCGCCGAGCCGCCATTTTCACCACGCCCAATCGCTGGCGGTTTATGAGGCGTCTCTCCTGCCGTGGTTTGAACGCCATTTTTTTGGCGCCCAATCCCCACCCATGAAACTGGTCTTCCTGACGCCGGAAGAGGCGCCGCATTCTTCATTGGTTCACATGTTCAAAACGGTGCGGCGCCATTGCGGCACGCCGGATTCAGTGTTTACAGGCTGGCTCCAGCCTGACGGCTCGTGGGGTCTCAACATCGAACAAACCCTGGCGATCGTGCGCGAAGCCATTGGGGCAAATCAACCCATCGGCCTGCTGGGAACGGCCTTTTCGTTCGTCCATTTGCTGGATGCTTTGCAGGCGGGGGAGAAAAGCTTCGCGCTGCCAAAAGGGTCGCGTGTCATGGAAACGGGCGGTTACAAAGGACGCTCGCGCGAGGTGCCCAAAGCCCGGTTGCGCGCCATGATCACACGCCTGTTGGGCGTCCCCGACCCGAACATCGTCGCCGAATACGGCATGAGCGAGTTGAGTTCGCAGGCCTACGACCGGGTGGCGGCGGACGAGTTGCAGCCGTCGGGCTTTTTTGCGTTTCCGCCCTGGGCTCGCGCGCGGATCATATCCGTGGAGACGGGCGCGGAAGTCGAGAGCGGCAGAAGAGGATTGCTTCGCGTTTTCGATCTGGCGAATATCTGGTCCGTCATGGCTGTGCAAACGGAAGATTTGGCCGTGGGTTATCCTCACGGATTCGACCTGCTCGGCCGGGCCGAGCGCGCCGCGCCGCGCGGTTGCTCGCTCCTGCCCGGCCCCTAGCTCATGAGCGATGCCACACCCATCACGGAGGCCGCCGCCCTTTCGCCTCTGCCCAACTACTTCCTGGCGGATTTGCCGCCCGAAGCCGAGTTGACCGGCGGGCTGATCACCGAGGCCTGCCAGACCCTCAAACGCAATCGCCGGCGTTTCCTGGAAGGACGTTCCACCGACAGCCTCGTCCGCCTCCTGGACGGCTTGGCGCGCGGCTGGCTGTCGGAAGATTCCTGCTTCCGCAGAATGGCTCTGGCAGCCGGCCCGGCGGCGACCGGCTTTTCCGCGCCGGTGCTCGCCAGCGGTCTGGATGCGTTTTTCAAAGAGTTGACAGCGGCGAACCTCGAATCCCTGCTCCGCCAGGAATTGGGGCACCCGCGGCGCCTGGACAATTTTTACTCCGGCGAAGACGAGCACGCCCCCCGGCGGGCGGCGCTGGCGCGGGGGCCGGAGCTGCTGGCGCAGGTTGCCCCGGGCAACGTGCCCAATCCGGTGTGGATGGAAATGATTCTGGGCCTGCTCACCCGCTCGGCGCAATTCGTCAAATGCGCCTCCGGCGCCGCCTTCCTGCCGCGTCTGTTCGCCCATTCCCTTTATGACGCCGACCCGAAGTTGGGGGCCTGCCTGGAAATCGTCCAATGGAAAGGCGGCGACGACGCGCTTGAATCCGCCCTGTTCGCCGAAGCCGACTGTGTGGTCGCGACCGGCAGCGACGAAATGCTGGCGGCGCTGCGCCAAAAGATACCCGCCGGGGCGCGTTTTCTCTGCTACGGCACGCGGGTGAGTTTCGGCTATGTCACGCGGGAAGCGCTGGAGCGGCAGTCGCGGAACGTGGCGCAAGAGGCCGCCGCCGACGTGACCGCGTGGAACCAACTGGGCTGCCTTTCGCCGCATGTCATCTATGTTGAAGACGACGGCGGCGCGCAGGGGGAATGGTTCGCCACGCTGCTGGCGGAGGCATTGGAGGCGCGGGAAAAGACGCATCCGCGCGGAGTCGTGGGGGTGGAGGAAGCGGCCGGCATCGCCCGGCGGCGCTCCTTTTACGAAGTGCGGGCGGCCCACTCGCCGGAGACCAAGATGTGGGCCAGCCCCGCCTCGACGGCCTGGACGGTCGTTTTGGAGAACGACCCGCGTTTCCAGGCCTCGTGCCTGAATCGGTTCATTTACGTGAAACCCGTGGCGAATGTCACCGAGGCGCTGCAAGGCGCCGAGATGGCGCGCGAGAAAATTTCCACCGTGGGCCTGGCCTGCGAGGAGGCGCAAGCGCCCGATCTGGCCCGGCAGTTCGCACGCTGGGGCGCAAAAAGAGTCTGCCCGCTGGGCCGGATGCAGAACCCGCCCCTGGGCTGGCGCCACGACGGACGCCCGCCGCTGGGCGATTTAGTGACCTGGTGCGATTGGGAAAAATAGACGGCCGCAACATGGAACTGCGAAAGACATTTCAATTTGAAGCCGCCCACCTGCTGCCGCACCTGCCCAAGTCGCACAAGTGCCGCCGCCTGCACGGCCACAGTTTCAAGGTCGAGATCGCCGTCCAGGGCGAGTGCGACCCCAGGCTGGGCTGGGTCATGGATTACGCCGACATGGCCGAAGCCTTCAAACCGATCTGGGCCAAGCTCGATCATTTTTATCTGAACGAAATTCCCGGCCTGGAAAATCCGACGAGCGAGAACATCGCCGTCTGGATTTGGGAGCGGCTGAAACCCAGGCTGCCGCTGTTGACGGAAGTCATCGTGGCGGAAACCTGCACAGCGCGTTGCCTCTACCGGGGGCCGTCCGGCCGCGGGAAATCATAGTTATGCGCCGCCGCCTCGCCTTCGCTTTCCTGGCCGTCATGGCGGCCCTGGTCCTTGAAACCTCCGCGCGGGGCGCGGCCTCCCCGGCGCCTGCTGTCAAAATCATTTACTCCCTGCCCGCCGGGGACAGTCCCGCCGGCGCGCTGCTCCAGGGGCTCAACGGCAGTTTCTACGGCGCCACCGCCACGGGCGGCGCGGGCAATTTCGGAGCGATCTTCGAGGTCACGCCCGGCGGCATCCTGACCAATCTGTACTCGTTCAACGGCGCCAACGGGGCGGCGCCGCTGGCGGGGGTGATCCAGGACGGCGCCGGCAATCTCTACGGCACGGCTTCGGGGGGCGGTCCGACGAACAAAGGAACGGTTTTTAAAATCTCGCCCGGCGGCGGAATTTCCGTGCTGGCGGCGTTCTACGGGACCAACGGGGCCAATCCGCAGGCGCCGCTGGCGCGGGGCACCAACGGGTGGTTCTACGGCGCCACCTTCAATGGCGGGGCCAATGGAAAGGGCTGCATTTTCCAGGTGAACGCTGCCGGAGTGTTGAGCAATGTCTATTCGTTCAGCGGCAGCGATGGCGCCAATCCCGGCGCGGGATTGATGGCCGGGACGGATGGCTATCTTTATGGCACGACTGTTTACGGCGGCGCCAATGGGCTGGGCACGGTTTTCCGCCTCACCTATGCCGGCGCGCTGACCAATCTGGCTTCTTTTTCCAGCAGCAGCGGCTTTTTTCCCGGCGGCTTGGCCGAAGACGCGGGCGGAAATCTTTATGGCGCGACCGTGGACGGCGGCGCGAATTCTGCCGGAACGATCTTCAAACTCACCCCGCGAAACACCATCCAGACGCTGCTGTCGTTCAACCTTGCCAACGGTTCCAATCCCAACTCCCCCCTCGTCCTGGGCAGCGACGGCAATTTGTATGGCACAGCCCTGCAAGGCGGCACGAAAGGTTTCGGAACCATTTTCACCGTCAGTCCGTCCGGCCTGTTGAGCGATCTGGTTTCATTTGCCGTCACCAACGGCGCCTATCCGCATTCACCCCTGATTTTGGGAACGGACGGAAACTTTTACGGAACAACGGCCAGCAGCGCCAACAACTCGGGAGAGATTTTCCAACTCACCGGCTTCGGCCCCCACATCATCAAGCAACCCGCCAATCAGAAATGGGTCACAAACGGGAGCGCGAGTTTCTCGGTCAAGGCGGGCGGTTCGGCGCCCTTGGCTTATCAATGGCTCTTTGACGGTTCCGCCATCGCGGGTGCGACCAACTCCAGCTATGGCATCAAGCCCGAACAACTGACCAACGCCGGCACCTACGCGGTGATCGTCAGCAATGCCAATGGCTTCGTCACCAGTTCCGACGCAGTGCTGGCCCTTTCCGCGCCGACCATCACCATTAAAGCGCCGCCCGCCGTCGTCACCAGCAATTCGCTGACCCTCTCCGGCACGGCCGCGGACCGGTTTGGGCTGCAAATGGTCCAATGGCAGACCTACCAAACCAACCTCGGCGGCACTTGGCTCACGGCGTCCAACAGCAATCCATGGTCCGCCCTTGTCACCTTGCAACCCGGAACCAATTTCTTTGCGGCCCGGAGCGTCGATCTTTTCAACAACTACTCCGTCATCAAGAAGGCGACCGTGTTTTATTCCACGCTGAGTTGGCTGACGCTGCAAACCAACGGCGCCGGTTCGATCATTCCCGGTTTCAAAGGCTCCAATTTGGTCGTCGGCCGCGGCTATACAGTCCGGGCGGTTCCGGGCGCCGGCCAGTTATTTTCGAATTGGTCGGGCGCCATCTCAAGAACCAACAATCCGCTGGCTTTCACGATGCAATCCAACATGGTTTTGGCGGCCAACTTTGTGCCGAATCCGTTTCCCCCTGTCACCGGAATCTACAACGGCTTGTTCTATGACACCAACAACGGCGTGGCGGCGGAAAGCGCGGGGCTGCTGGCCGGCTTGGTCGTGGGCAAACTGGGCGGTTACAGCGGCACGCTCGTTCTGGCGGGCGTGCGCCACGGTTTGAGCGGCGGCTTTGGCGTGTCGGGCAACGCCAGCCACACCATCAATCGCTCCCGGACCCAGGGCGGACCGCTGGTGGTGGACCTGACGCTGAATTGGAGCGTCACGCCGCCCCAACTCACCGGCTCGGTTTCTCCGTCCAGCGGCGCGTGGACCGCCGCCCTGTTCGCCGAGCGCGCGAGCAACACTCTCAATTCGGCGGAATACACGATGCTCCTCCCGCCCGCCACAAACGCGCCGTCCAACTCGCCCCCCGGCTACGGTTACGCCCTCCTGACCAACCACGCCGGAACCGTCACTCTCAGCGGCAGCGTCGCCGACGGCGCCGCCTTCAGCCAGACCGTCGCCGTGGCGCCATCGGGCGACATTCCGCTCTACGCCAGTCTCTACGGCAACACCGGTCTGTTGTTTGGCTGGCTTAATCTCAGCAACGGCTTGAGCGGAACCAATCTCTGGTGGGTCCGGCCCGCCTCCTTTTTCAATTTACTTTACAGCGACGGCTTTACCAACGCGGTCTCGATCTATGGCTCGCCCTGGACCAATCCGCCCATTGCATCGACCAACGGCCAATTGACCATTGCCGGCGGGAACTTGCCGCAGACGTTGCCGTTCACCGTCGAAATCCTCAATGATCTCCTCCTGCCGCTCTCCGCCACCAACGCGCCGACCAACTCGTTGACCGGCTCGATCAATACGAAAACCGGGTACTTGAAAGTGACCTTCGGCGACGGCAACGGCCGGGCCACGCTGGCGGGCAGAGGCGCCTTCCTGCAAAACTCCAATTTCGGCGGTGGATACTTCACCAACAAAACCAGCGCCGGAACAATCACCTTGCAGCCGTAGCGGCGGCGGCGGCGCCTTGCTTTTGCGGCGGGTTCGGGGTAAGGGTTAACCATGAGCGTAACCGGAAAAGTCAAGAATGGCGTGGTTGTTCTGCCGCCGGGAACAAAGTTTCCGGAAGGCGCTGAGGTGAGAATAGAAACCGGTGAACCTGCGCCGCAAGACGATCCGTTCCTCGCCGCCGCGCTCAAAGCGGCCAAACCGCGCCCGCACTGGCCCAAAGACTACGCCCTCAACCACGGCCACTACATCAGCGGAGAACCGAAGAAATCGTGAGCGTCGCCTTCGCCGACACATTTTTCCACCTGGCCTTGCTGCGGGAAGATGACCCGGCTCACGCGCGCGCAATGGCCAATGTGATGCTCAACCAGCCCATCGTTACCACCGAGTTTGTTCTGTTGGAGTTGGGCAACGCCTGCGCCCGCGCCGCGGACCACGCGGACTTTCTGGCGCTTGTCGCGGGAATGCGCGCCAGCCCGCGCGTCCGCATCATCCCGCTTGACTCGCGCTTGTTGAACCGTGGGCTTGAGCGCATGGCCACCCGTCCGGACAAGGATTGGTCGCTGACCGACTGCATTTCCTTTCTGGTCATGGAAGACGAGGACATCAAGGAAGCGCTAACGGCTGACCGGCATTTCGAGCAGGCGGGCTTCACTGCTCTGCTGAAATAGAGCGGCCCAGGGGCATTTATTCAGCGTCCATATCAAGTCAAACTATCCAAGTCTTTGGAGGCGATACGCCGCTCGGGCCTGCTTACGCCGCCGCGCTTCCCAAAATCTTCCGCGCGGCCTGCGCGACGCTCTCGGCCAGTTCGGGCGGCTGCACAACACTCGCGTTGCCCGCCCACCCCAAGACCCACCGTTCCACTTCGGCCAGGCTGGAAAGTTTCAGGCGCAATTCCACGCCGCCCTCCGGCAACTCGCGCAATTGCTGGGACTCGTGCCAGCGCTTTTCCCGGATGTAGTCGGCGGCCAGTTCGTTGAAGCGCAACACCACCTCGAAATTTCCCTGGCCTGACTGCACGCCAAAACTGTCGCGCAACCGCTTCTCGAGCGAAAATTTTTGCGGACGGGCAAAGGTCCTGCCCGTCGGCTCCACTGCCAGAATGCGCGCCGGGACAAAGGTGCGGATGTCCCGCCGCAAATGGCACCAGGCGAAAAGGAACCATTCGCCGTTGATGTTGGCCAGGTGGTAGGGATCGACCACGCGCAATTCCGTGGCCCGCTGGCCGGGTTTGCGATATGTCAACTGCAATTGCGTGCGCTGTGCCACCGCCTTGGCCAGCGCGTCAAAGGTCTCCAGCTTCACTATCGGCTCCGCCCGCATCCGAAACGAAATGGTCTGTTCCCAGTCGGCGATGTTCAAGGAAACGGTGTCGGGCAGCGAGGCGGCCATTTTTTTGAAGGCGCTGATCAGCGGCCGCTCGAAGGCCGTGCCGCGATATTGCTGCAGGGCCTTTTCCGCCACCAGCAGCGCGAACAATTCGCCCTCGGTGATTTGCAGGGTGGGAAAAGCGCCGACCTCCTGGGTGTAATGGTAGCCCTTGTGCGCCGCCTCGTAGGCCAGCGGCAGCTCCAGACGGTCGCGCATGAACTCCAGGTCGCGGTGAATGGATTTGGTGCTCACCTCCAGGCTGGCGGCCAGGGTGACGGCGTTGGGATGACGGCCCGATTGCAGGGCCTGATGAATCCGCAGCATCCGCTCCAGCGGCGGACGGGAGTGGAGCGTCTTTTCAGGTTTCGCTTTCACACCCGGTGAACGCTCGGAACGAAATCCGGGCTTAGACGATCTTGGAGAGCAACTCCTCGTTGGTCTTGTATTTCTTCAACGCCGTCAGCAACGTCTCCATCGCCTCGATCGGGTTGAGATCGACCATCATGCGGCGCAGCTTGCGGATCGCCTCCATGTTCTTGGGCGGAAAGAGCTTCTCTTCCTTGCGCGTGCCGCTCTTGGGGATGTCCAGCGCGGGGAAGAGCCGGCGGTCGGAGAGCTTGCGCTCCAAAATCAACTCCATGTTCCCGGTGCCTTTGAATTCCTGAAAAATCAATTCGTCCATGCGCGATCCCGTATCGACCAGCGCGGTGGCAATGATGGTCAGCGAGCCGCCTTCCTCGATCTTGCGCGCCGAGGCGAACATCTTCCGCGGAATTTCCAGCGCGCGGGCATCGACGCCGCCCGTCATGGTGCGTCCGCTGCCCCCATGCACGCTGTTGTAGGCGCGCGCCACGCGGGTGATCGAATCGAGCAGCACGAAAACGTCCCGCCCGCTCTCCACCATGCGGCGGCAGCGTTCGATCATGAACCGGGAGAGGCGGACGTGGGTTTCAAGGTCCTGATCGTTGGACGACGCCACCACCTCGGCTTTGACCGACCGCTGGAAGTCGGTGACTTCCTCCGGCCGCTCGTCGATCAACAGCACCATGGCGTAAATATCCGGGTGATTGGCGGAGACGGCGTTGGCGATCTGCTTGAGAATGGTGGTCTTGCCCGTGCGCGGGGGGGCGACGATCAACCCGCGGGTGCCCTTGCCGATGGGCGTGACCAGGTCGATAATGCGGGTTTCCAGCAAATCGGGCGCGGTTTCGAGGTTGATTTTCTCGATGGGATCGATGGTCGTCAGGTTCTCGAAACGGACGTTCTTGGTGTAGGCGTCGAAAGGCTGTTCGTTGACCTTGTCCACGGATTTGAGCTGGGGGCTGTTGCCGCGGTGGGGCGGCTGGGTTTCCCCGGCCACCAGGCAGCCCTCGCGCAGGAAGTTGCGCTTGATCGTATCGGGCGTGACAAAGATGTCGCTCGGCTTGGGATGGTAATTGTTTTCCTTGGTGCGAAGGAAGCCGAAGCCTTTTTCTGAAATTTCAAGGAAACCTGCTCCGTAGTCGGTTGCCGTGGCGCTGGGCGCTGTAGTCATAGATTTTAAATGTAAATATGCCGAGGCCTTGCCTGAATCTGCCCCGAAAAATCACCTATCTTTGAACTTGGAATTTTTGGAGGACCATGGCGCCGCGCTCTCGGATTCTTCCGGCGCGCGCCCGGTCAGACCTTCAACATCCCGATCATCGGCCCAAAAGCCGATTTATGCAACTATTTTTTTAACCCTGTTTACCCCCCCACTTCCGCCTTGGCTTCGGCGGCCAGCGGCGTGCTCAGGTAACGTTCCCCGGTCGAGCAGGCCAGCGTCACGATCATTTTCCCCTTGTTCTCGGGCCGTCTGGCCACCTGCAATGCCGCCGTCACGTTGGCCCCCGTCGAAATGCCCACCAGCAACCCCTCCTCCTTCGCCAGCCGCCGCGCCATGGCAAACGACTCGTCGTTGCTGACCTGCACGCACTCGACGATCTGCGGATTCCCCTTGCTGTCCTTCAAATGCAAGTTCTTGGGTATGAACCCCGCGCCCGTCCCTTGGATCTTGTGCGGCCCCGGCTTGAGCGGCTGTCCGGCCAGGCATTGCGAGATCACCGGCGAATCCTTCGGTTCCACTGCAATGGCCTGAAACGACGGTTTCCGCGCCTTGATGACCTCCACGCATCCGGTAATCGTCCCCCCGGTCCCGACCGCCGACACCAAAATATCGACTTTGCCGTCCGTATCGCTCCAAATCTCTTCCGCTGTCGTTTTGCGATGGATTTCCGGGTTGGCCGGATTCTCGAATTGCTGTGGAATCCAGGAATTGGGCGTTTCGCGGGCCACTTGTTCGGCGCGGGCGATGGCCCCTTTCATCCCTTCGCTGCCCGGCGTCAGCACCAGTTTGGCGCCCAACAGCGCCAGCAACGTCCGCCGCTCCAGCGACATCGTGTCGGGCATGGTCAAAATCAGTTTGTACCCCTTGGCGGCGGCGACAAAGGCCAGGGCGATGCCGGTATTGCCGCTGGTCGGCTCAATGATGACCGTGTCCTTCTTGACGATGCCGCGCCGTTCGGCGTCCTCGATCATCGCCATGCCGATGCGGTCCTTGACGCTGCCGAGCGGATTGAAAAACTCGCATTTGAGCAGGACGGTGGCATCAACCCCCTCGGTGACCCGGTTAAGGCGAACCAGGGGGGTGCGTCCGACCGTTTCGACGATATTCTTATAGATGTGTGCCATGAGAAAATGAACAGTTCGTGTTTTGTCACTTTACGCGGGGATATTGTCCGATTGGCCGCCAAGGGCAAGAACTTTTTACAATCGTAATCATATTATCATTTTAGGGGTCCGACGCATTTGCCCCCGGAATTGTCCCCCCGAATCCCCCTCTCCCTGCCAGAAACCAGCCGGCGGCCAGGACCAGCATTCCCCCCGCGCTCAGCATCACGCCAATCCGCAGACTCTCCGGACGATAGGAAAAGCCTATCGTGGATTTTCCCGCGGGAAGCGCGACCGCGCGGAAGTTGTAATCCGCCCGGAAGATCGGCGCCGGCTCGCCGTTCACGGTGGCGGACCAGCCGGGGAAGCAGGTGTCCAGCAACAGGAGATAACCGGGACGCGGGAGGGACGCGTCAATGCTGATGTCATCCGGCTCATAGGAGACGATGCGCACGGAGCCGGCGGCATTTGTCCCGGCGTAGTTGTCGGCGACCGGGTGCTTCGGCGGCGCCGGCTGATCTTCGAGGAGCAAAACCTGGCGCGGGTCAAATCCGGGCGCGGAGACGCGGGCAAGCACGTCGGCGCGATCCGGCAACACTTGATAATCGTACACCAGCAGGGCGCGGTCGTGGCGCCGTTTGTAGCGGTAGATTGCAATCTCCTTTGAATAGACCAACTCAAACATGTCCGGGTTGACGGTTTGGGCCGTGGGTGACAGCACGTATTTTACAGCCAGGAGCGGGAACGTCTTTGGCCAGTCCTTCACGTCCGCGTAGAAATAGTACTCGCCCGCCCGTCCGGTGATCAACTCCTCATAGCGTCGCACCGCCATGTAATCGCATCCTCGCGCGTCACTGAGGCCGAAAACTTCCGCGCAGTCCGGCTCCAACATCGTCCCGCCCCCGAAAATTCTAAAAAGCGAGTCGTCCTTTTGCAGCCATTCTATCGCCGGGGTCCGCGGATAGTAGCGGTCGCGGGTGATCGCCGGGTTGAAGCCAGTTCCGAACCAGAGCAGATCCGCCGCGGTCCAACTCAAACATACCAGCGTCGGCGCCCAGCCATTTCGAGGCGCGGACCATAAGCCCAAAAGGACCGCGACCATCATTCCACCGGCCAGAATAAGAAACTGCCGGCGGAGAAAGGCCCAGTGGGAGGTATCCAACGTCGGAAGTTTCGCGCCCGTGGCCAGCCAAAGCCAAATCATCGCCGCTCCCACCACCGCGCAAAAACCAACCGTCACCATCAGCGTGCCTCGATCAGTCCTCCTTCGGCTCAATTCATCCCAGCCCAACCCGGCCAGAACCGCCACGCTGAAGCCCACCATGAGAAGCAGGCGCATCTCGTCCACGTCGCGCAGAATGGGCAACTCCCTGACCAGGGCCGGAAAGGGCGGCGCGCCGCACATCACCAGGACGCAGCCCAGGGCGAGAAACGCATAGAATTTGGTCAATGCGCATCGCCGGAGCGCGATGCCGCAGGCCGCCAGAAACAGCGGCAGGATTCCCACGTATCCCGTTCTCTCATTGAAATTGCCCGGCTGTCTCCAGCCCAGCAGTTGGGGCAGGTCCTCAAATCCTTTGACCGGATTGCCCAACGCATTGGGCAGCAGAAAATGAATCAGCGACTTTGGGTTGAGGTGAAATGCCCATCGTTGCGCCAAGGCCGAGGCCTGAGCGGCCGAGCTTTCGCGGTAATACTCCAGAAAAGGCAGTATCTGGGGCGCTGCCAGGAGCAATCCAACCGCCACCGAACCGGCCAGCAATCCTGCCCGGAGAAACCCCTGCTCGCGGCGATGCTCAATGAGCCGGAAAAGGAAATAGAGCACCACGACCATCGTGACATGGATGGCGGTCGACGGGTGGCCTCCCAGGATCATGCAGGCAAAGGCGAACGCAAAACCGCCCCAGGCGCGAAGAGCGGGCGCCGCCATCGCATTCGCCCGCCCGTCCCTGAATGATTTCTCCACGAAGTAGAGCAACAGCGGCAGCCACATCGCCGCGTTGACGTGCGGATGCCCCAGCCAGACAATCATAAAACCCGACAGGCAAAAGACCAGCCCTGCCAGAAAGGCCGCCGCGTGCGACACCCCCAGCAGCCGGACGTAAAGCAGCGTGAACCATCCGGCCAGGCAAAGTTTTAGAAATGCGCCCGGTCCACTCGCCGAAAATGGGTCCAGCGGCGACAACAGCAGGCGAATCGGAAAGAGCAGCGCCCCTTGAATGGCGCCGAGATTGGGCGCGCCACAGCACAGGCTCGGGTTCCACAGGGGAAATCTCTTTTGCTGGTGAACGAACTCCTGGGTCGGAAGGAAAACCGAGTATTGATCGACCAGCAGAGGGTTCGACGGACGGATGCCCTCATGCCACGGCGGCCAGTTCAGGATTCCATCCGCCGGAACCAATCCTTTGCCGGAAAACAATGACTCGTGCAACAGGATGAGCACCACGCCCGCCAGCGCCGCAAACCAGCAAAGCTCGCGGGTTCTCGCGGACGCCAAAGCCTTTCGGGATAGTTCTGCAATCATTCTGCAATCATGGTTGCCCGGCGTATTCGGCGGTCACCGCCCTGAATTTGATTCGCCCGCCTCCCCCGCCATGCCAATCGCCTTCCGCTTGTTCACAAACTTAAAATAGTCTCCGGCGAATCGCCTTTGGATCCTGCCGCAGATCCAAGACCGCCGCGATGATGATTCGCGACGCTTGCACCTGGTAGAAAATACCGTACGGAAAGTCCCGGATCAGCATACGGCGATACGGACCACCATAAACTGGCGCAATTTCAGGGTGCCGCCGCAGAAGACTCAACGCAGCATCCAATTGACCCATAAACAGTTCACCCCGGCCGGCCTGATAATCTTCGTAACGATTAAATGCCGCCTGAATGTCAAGATCGGCCTGCAGCAGCAGGAGAAGATCGATCATGACCGTGGGCCGAGGATTCGCTCCTTGACCGCTTCCCAAGTGGTGAATTGATCTGGATGCTGGCGAAAGTGCTCCATCCGACGGTCCAATCCCTCGATGATCTCGCGCGCGACGGGCACTTGCGAGGGATTGGCCTCGAGATCGTTCCACAGTTCCGACACAAACATCAGCTTTTCTGAAGCGGAAAGCCGCTGCACCTCCGGAAACTTCTCAAGAATCATGGGCCTAATATAGCGGTTCGCGACCATTCTGCAATCATGGATTGCCCGGCGTAATTGGCGGTCACCGCCCTGAATTTGGTTCGCCCGCCTCCCCCGCCACCCCAATCGCCTCAATATGCCCGTCGCTGGTCAGCACGTAAAGTTCCCCGTCCAGGTCTTGCGCGAAACTGGTGATGTTTTTCGGCTGGTCCAGCAGCGTGCCGTATTGGGTCACTTTGCCGTGCTTCCACCGAAATCCCCAAATGGTGCCCAGGGCGTAGTCGCCATAAACATAAATCCCGCGCAAGGCCGGATGCTTTGCCCCCCGATAAACATACCCGCCTATCACGCAGGCCCCGATGCTGTGATGACGAAACTTCGTCTCCGCCAGAAGATTCGTCTTGTGCGGATACTCGATCACCGGCTCAACGTAGCGCGCCCCTTCGGGACCGGGTTTGAAATGGTGCGCCCCTTCCCGCACGCTCCAGCCGTAGTTGCCCCCTTTGACAATCAAGTCTATCTCCTCCCATTTGTCCTGGCCCACGTCCCCCGCCCACATCTCCCCCGTCGCCCGGTCCCAACTGTAACGCCACGGATTGCGCAGCCCATAAGCCCAGATTTCCTTCCGCGCGCTGTTCTCCCAAAAATCCGGCTCGCGCATGAAGGGATTGTCCGCCGGCAGACCGTAAGGCAGCGTCTCCCGCGCCCCGCGCAGGCCGATGACCGACCGGCTGTCAACGTCGATGCGCAGGATTTTGCCCTGCAACGCCGAAGTGTTTTGGCCAGTCCCGAATTCATCATTCTGCCCCCCGCCGTCGCCCACGCCGAGGTAGAGAAAACCATCGGGGCCAAAACTCGCCAGGCCCCCCTTATGCACCTCGGACGGCTGCGGAATCTCCAGCAAAATGTGCTCCGAATTGGTGTCCGCGCGGTCGGGATTGCCGGCGGAAACTTTCATTTCACTGACCACCGTGCGCCGCGGATTTTGCTGGCAGTAGAAAATGTAAAACAGCCCGTTGCTGCTGAAACGCGGATGAAACGCCAGGCTCAACAACCCCTGTTCCAGCGAAGCGTGCGGTTTGCGGTCCTCCAAGTTGAGAAACTCCCGCGCCTCCGCCCCATCGGTCCCCTTGCGCGCCAGCATCACGCGCCCGCCCTGCTCCACGATGGCGCAGCGCCCGGAGCCATCCGGCGCCTCCTCCATCCAAACCAGGTCACTGCATTGCAACCTGGGAAAAACCGGGCGCAGCGTAATTTTGGGAAGCGGCTGGGCCACGGCGGCAATGGCTGCCAGCAGCGCGAACAGCGCCTGGCCAAAGATGATTAACCGCCGGTTCACCGCGCCCAAGGTGGACTATTCCACCCCAAAGTTCAACCCGTCTTCGGCGCAGAGTTTCCGACTCCCATTACGCGGCGACAACTTGCACGCGGGGGGCAAAACCAAGCCTGCCGAGAAGCTCCTCACAATCTTCCCAGGCGAGCCCAAACGCGCGAACATCCGCAACTCCAAGCCGGGCAATCACGTGGGAAAGCGTCTCGGCGTCGCGCTCGGCCAACTCGCCGTCCATTAAGGCGCGCTCCGCCCAATCCACCAACTGATCCAGCGTGATCTCGTGATGAAGGTACGCGGCAATCTGTTCGGCAACGATTTGTTTCGTGATCGTCACGGCATCATCCTACACTTTCTGGTGGCCTTTATCCACCGGGAATTTTTCGTGCGTCTCGACCAACCGCCCCGCGTCATCATAAATCTCCTGCCAGAAGCGCAGCGTGGTTTCCTTCCGGAGTTTGGCGGCCGGGTGTTGCGTGTGGTGGTAAACAAGACGGTTGTTCCCGAACGGGTCGTGACTGTATATTTCGACCGCACAATGAAAGGCAAACTATGAGATTGAAA
Source organism: Verrucomicrobiota bacterium (assembly GCA_049510745.1). Classification (GTDB taxonomy): domain Bacteria; phylum Verrucomicrobiota; class Verrucomicrobiia; order Limisphaerales; family Palsa-1400; genus PLGF01. The sequence goes on from JBEKYR010000001.1 coordinate 187,839, forward strand.
GTTGACCGTGAAGCCGACGCGCTTTATCTCCGCTTGGACGACTCGCCAATCATCGAGTCCGAAGAGGTGTCGCCGGGCGTGGTGTTGGACTTCAACGGGCAAAATCAGGTGGTCGGCGTCGAGATGCTCAACCTCTCCAAACGCGCGCCGGGGCTTAATCTCAAGGAATTCCAGTTCCAAACGGCGTGACACGTTCAGCTTCGGCGGCGGAAACCGTCCGGCCAGCTTCAAAGGGTTTTGTGCCGTAAAATCACTTGCACTTAGAGCCGGACAATACTACGGTTTGACCCGGACGACGCCCGCATAATTTTAGTCTTTATCCTCTTCCTGAGAGAAAGACGGGGATTAAGGGCAAAACTGTACCGTCAGCTACCTCAATAGACCAGCACCAGGGCCACGGCGCTTTCCGCCTCTCGCTCCACGTCCTCGAATTTCCGGTCTTTGATCGGATTCGGCTCCGGGAGTTTCGCCGATATTTCCGGCAGGCTTTCCAACAAAACGTTCAACACAGAGCTTTTCACGGCGTAATTGACGCTTTGCGGCAAAGAGCCGGTAGTTTGGAGTGTGGCCATGTCCGCAAGTTGCGCTGCCACAATGCCCACCACGTTTCCGTACTGGTTCACGAGCGGCCCGCCGGAATTGCCCGGTTGCACCGCCACGCTGATTTGAAACTCTCGCGGGTCATCCTGCACCCCGGCCAAACTGCTGATCTCGCCTTTGGTCAATTTGGGGGCGAAACCTTGCAATTCGATGTTCGGAAAACCGATGGTAAAGACCGATTCGCCCAGCTTCACGCCACGACTCGAAGCGACAGGCAATGCGGGAAATTTGCCGATCACTTTCAGCAAAGCCACGTCGTTTGCCTTGTCCGCTTTCACGAGCGTTGCTGCGAATGTGCCCGCCGTCGTTCTTACGGCAATCCGGCCCGCATCCTCGACAACATGGTAACAGGTCAGCAGGCAACCGTCATCAGTAACGAAAAAGCCGCTGCCGGTGAAGCGAGGCACGCTTCCAACCACAGCCGAATTTTGGCCATCGGCTCGATTTGAAGCAACGCCTTCCTTGCGAGCAACGAATTCGCGGGAAAGTCGCTGGCCTTCTGCAATCTGCGAAGGCGTCATGGAATCGGATATTCTATCGCGGTGGTGAATGGCGTTGGTCTGATTCTGTGCGGCAGCGAGGTTATACCACTTGTAAGCCTCGATATAATCCTGTGGTACGCCCTGGCCAACGTCATACATACTTCCAACAAGCAATTGTGCGTGGGCATTGCCTTGCTCAGCGGCCTTGCGGCACCACTTCACAGCTTCGGCGTCGTCTTGCGGGACGCCCTTCCCATAAATATACGCAAGGCCCAACTTCGTCTGTGCCGCTGCTTCGCCTTGTTCAGCGGCCTTGCGATACCACTTCACCGCGTCGGCGTCATCTTGCGTCACGCCCCACCCAAGCTCATACATCAGTCCCAGCTTGCCTTGCGCCTCGGCGAAGCCTTGTTCCGCCGCTTTGCGGAACCACTTCACGGCTTCGGTGTAATCTTGCGCGACACCCTGCCCTTTTTGGAAACACACACCAAGGTTAAACTGTGCTGTCGCATTGCCTTGCTCCGCCGCTTTGCCGAACCACTTCACGGCTTCTGCCAAGTTGGTTGCTACACCCTGGCCCGTGGAATACGCATCGCCCAAAGCCGTCTGTGCCGTCGCGCTACCTGCCTCTGCCTTCGACTTGATTTCCTGAAACGAAATCGAATTGGACGACGGCGGAGTGGATGTCTGTTGGCCGTTCGTGTCGGTGCCAGCGGCTAGGGCGTGCTTAGGCTCAAGCCGGTCAAAATTCGTTGTGGGCTGGCTTGGCGTGTTCGTGTCCTGCCCCAGCGCCGGAAAGGAAATTCCTGTCCGGTCTTGTTTGATGCCGTACTTTGCCTTGAGCGACTGCCCAAGAAATCTAGCATCGAACGTGAAAAAACCATCGGGCTTGGTCTGAAATCCCCTAATCAAAAGCCCTGTGCGCGGCCTGTAAATATGGTGGGTTATAGGCGGCATGTAGGTGGTACTCGAATTCACGACTCCGCTCGAATTTCCAGAATAGCTGGCCCCGTGCGGGTTAAAATAGATGTCACCGGAAGTCGAGCCTGTTCCGCTTGATCTGGTCGTCGAGTACCCCGGTGTTGTAAAGCTGCTGACGGTCGTCGAATTGTTCTCGTCCACGATGGCGAAGAATGCGAAACCATGTTGGAGGGCAAGCTCAGATGCCCTCAACAGAGCAAAATCTTGTGCCCGCTCGCTTGAAGTATAACCATTGCCGCGAAACATCACCCTCACGGTGTCAGGCGCGTACCAAGTCTCTGAATACCCGCCCATCAATCCGTTTGATTTATAGGGCGTTTGGCAGCCTGTGAGGAGCGCAACTGCCATCAAGAGAGTCAGAGGAAGCTTCATATTTTTAATTTGTTAGTTTTAGTCTTCCGACGGCTCAGACCCGTCTCCCCGAAGTGATTGATATTCCATCTTCGTAAGGTTGACGATTTCTGAAAGCTGCTGTAGGCGGTGTCTATTCTCCATCGCAACCATATTTGTGATTTGCAGTTCCATTGCGTTTGCCTGCTCGGCAGATATTTTTTCTGGCCGCTTGCCTTGGCTTACAACAGCAAGCGAGGTTCCACCTCCGCAATACGCCACGGAACCCTTTGCCTCTTTCACCACGTAAGAGGCAATCAGCGTAGCTTGGTGGGAGGAAATTTGACCAAAAGGAAAGTCCTTGAGCAAGTAATGCGCGAGATCGCTGCCTATGCCGCTTGTGGAGAACTCGGCTGCGATTGGTTGCGGCCACGCGGTCATCGGTCGGAATTTAAAAAGAAATGCCTTGCCTGAAAAATAATATCCCAAAGTCAACTCGAAATCGTTTTGCTCTTGATAAAAAAAATCTTCCCAGTTTGTTGGCGACAGGCCGGGATGAAGGCTCGTCATGTGGTTTCGGAATTCCAGAACCGCGTCTTTTGCAGCATTAGCAATCGTCCTATCGTCAGTGATTTCCCTTCCGGCGGCCTTTCGCTTAAACGAATCAACCGCGATATTCGAGTACGTTGCTGCCCCTGCCTCCCCAACCAGCGCATATCCATTAAGGAATTCAATAATGCTAATTTTCTCTGTGCCGTGCTGCTTGGCGCTTCCCCGCGTTGTTTCGCTCTCGGCTCCAAAGACAATCGCGTCTTTGCAAATTATTCCAACAATTAAAGTCACAGACTTTGCCTTTCGCTTAATTTTTCGGAAACTTCGCATGGTTAAGCCTCCAGACGCAAGTATATTATTGCCCTCGACAGCGGAAAAAGAAAAGGGTCAGGTCTGAAAAAGAAAAGGAAAAGGGTCAGGCCTAGGAAATTGGTATTTTCTGGATGTTTTGCCGGCATCGGTGCGTTGCGCCGGTCTGTCCCGGTTTCCTTAACCTCCCCCGATCCCCCGGCACCCGGACCAGACGAAACGCAAAGGGCATAGGGCGCGAAGTCGCAAAGCAAAGCTGGCTTCCTTGCAGTAGTCCGTCGTCCGTCGTCCGGGTCAAACCATACTATTGTATGAATTTACGTGCAAGTGTTTGCACTACAATTGCTTATGATCGTCGTCGTTTCTCCAAAAGTCACCCCGCTTGGAGCTTCTGCAAGCGTCAGGCCCGTGAACTCGGTGTTTTTGGGTGGGTTCCAAGCGTCGGCCCGTTGCGCCGCCTTGTCCCTGCCTCTTTAACACCCCCGGCTTCCCCAGCACCGAACCGACAAGCCTTGGTCGCCAGACGTGCCGGGCTGGCCCTTTGACTCGCGTGTCCGTCCATGTCCGTCCATGTTCCTCCTAAAAAAACCTGCAAAAAAGTAACAAAAATACTTGCTAAATCACCAAACTGTGTCAGATTCGCCAACAGACGAGCACCGGCTCTTTGACATAAAGTGGAGTCGCCGGGCAGCGGTCCTGTTCGCTCGCCGCAGGACGGGCTCCAGGCCGCCAGCGATGCCGTCATTCACGGCCGCCGCATGGCCAATCGTGCTAAATCGTGCCAAATCGTGCCAAATCGTGCCAAAAAAAGAAAAATCCCAACCACGATTGATGATCCATCAGATCTCACTTTAGCCTTTAGCCTTCGAGCCTTTCCCCCGTCGCTCCGAGCAGATTCGACCAAATTCGACCAAATTCGACCAAAAAAACATTAGTCGGAACTTCGAACTCGTGTCCGCCATCCAATTTCTTTGGTTGCGGCTTGTCGGGCGCGGCGCGCGGATGCGCTCACGCCGCCGGTTTGCGCCCTTTCCGCAAACAGTCGAGGCTCAACGCCCCCGCCCCGGCGGCGGAAAGATAGAGAAAGATGAGACAATAAACCACGGCCAATTCACCGCCGTTTTGCACCGGCCAGAACCCCTGTTTGGCGTGCGCCATGAAATAGGCGAACGCCATTTGCCCCGATAATATGAACGCCACCGGCCGCGTGAACAGTCCGACAAGAACGAGCGCGCCTCCGCCTAATTCCAAAATGCCCGCCACTCCGAGCAGGGATTGCAGCGGGACAGTGCCGTGTCCCGCCGGGTAGTTGAAGAGTTTCTGCCCGCCATGCTGCATAAAGAGAATCGCCACAGCAATTCGCAGGACCGCCCGCAGCCAAAAGGCGCATCTGCCGCAACCGCAATTCGAGTCAGCCATAGGACTGAAACTTGGGCCGCGACAGGCATTCTGTCAACTCAGCCTTGTTCACCGGTCGCGTTTCAGCAGGTATTCCGCCAGCGCCGCCAGGGCGGGCGCCTTTCCCTCGAAGCTCTCCAGCGCGCGAAAGGCCCGCCCCGTCAGTTGCGCCGCGATCTCCCGCGATCTTTCCAGGCCGACAATCGACGGATAGGTGGCCTTCCGGGCCGCTTGGTCTTTCCCGGCGGTCTTGCCCAATTGCTCGCTGCTTTGCGTCACGTCCAGAATGTCATCAATAATTTGGAAGGCCAGCCCGACGTGGTGGCCGAAATCGCTCAATGCCTCCAACTGGGCGGCGGTGCAGTTGGCGCTCATCCCGCCCAAACGCACCGCGCAGCGCAGCAGGGCGGACGTTTTCCGCTCGTGAATGTATCTGAGCTGGCCGGCGGAAATCTTTTTCCCCTCGCCTTCCAAGTCGGCCACCTGCCCGGCGATGAGTTGTCTGGAGCCGGCCGCCTGTGCCAGTTCCAGCACGATCTCGCGGTGCGAATAACGCGGCCAGCCCCGGCACCGGCACGCCAGGGCAAAAGCCTCTGTCAACAACGCGTCCCCCGCCAGGATCGCCATCCCTTCGCCAAAGACCTTGTGGCTGGTCGGCTTCCCCCGGCGCAAATCGTCGTCGTCCATCGCCGGCAAATCGTCGTGGATGAGCGAATAGGTATGGATGCACTCGACGGCGCAGGCCAGGGGCAGGGCGTCGTCCGGGCGTCCGCCGCAGGCCTCCGCCGCCGCCAGGCAAAGGGCCGGGCGCATCCGTTTTCCTCCGGCGAAGAGGGAGTAGCGCATCGCCTTGTGGATGGTCGCGGGTTTGGCCGTGGGCGGCGGCAAAAGGCGGTTCAAGGCGCGGTCCACCGCGGCCGTGCGCCGCGCCAGATAACCCCGCAAATCGAAGGCCCGATCGGACCGGTTTTTCCCGCTAATAAATGACATCAGCGGTTTAGGTGCAAAAACCGCGGCCGAAAATCAAGACTTTTCGGGCTGGACACATCGCTTCGCCCCGATGATTTTTTTTGAAACCTGGCCGGGCCGGGAAGCGTCTGCCCTGTTAACTATGAAAAATTTATCGTTCCGCTCGCTCCTCCTTCCATTGGTGGTGGGATGCTTCTTGGCCTTCACCGGCAGCCTCGATGCCGCCCCGGTCGATCTGTTGCGCCAGGCCTATGTCACCCTGGCCCAGGCCGACCACGACTACAAGGGCCACCGGATTGCGGCCATGAAACAGATCGAAGCCGCCGGGAAGGTGCTGGGGGTGAGCCTGCGTGGCGACGGCAAAAACCGCGAAAAGCAGGGTATATCCGATGAAAACCTCCGCGCCGCCCGCAGCCTTCTACAGGACGCCGCCAGCGGCCTGAGCGGCAAGGCATTGAAGCACGTTCGCGCGGCGGAGAAACAGATCAACACCGCGCTCGCCATCAAGTAACGCCGCCTCCGGCAGCACGGTCTTGGTGGGATGCCAAGACCCTTGGCAGGGCCGAGGCCACCGGCCTGATCGCTTAATCCGGATATGGCCCAAGAAATCTTTCGCCGTTAAAATGAATGAGATGTGACGGGCTTTCAGCCACCCAGACCTCCGTCTCCCACGAAATCTGCGAAAGAAAGCTCTGCATGGATCGACGCGTTTCAAAAGCCGTCACGAATACCAGGCTCGAGCGGCATCCTTTGAACAACTCCTTCAATTCGTTCCGCCGTTTCCAATCCACCGCTCCCGCGCTGGTCACGGCTTCCACCAACAGCAGCCAGTTGCGCCGGGTGTCATGCACCACAACGTCGGGCATCTTTGCCGCCGGAGCGATCACGACGCCAAGACCTTCCAGGTAGGCCGCTTCCAAATGCAGGAACTTGCTCTCCGCATCGCCGATGTAAACGACCGTCCCTCCCGGCGCGAAGCGCGGAAAGAATTCCTCGATGATTTGTTTGATGAGCGGATTCTGCCCGCCCGGCGAAAGCATCACCGTTTGGCCTGAAGGCAATTTAACCGGAATACGTGCCAGGTTGCGCTCGCGCCGCGCCATTTGGCGAATCTCTTCCCGGCCCGCCAAATACTCTTTCAACTGCCCCAGCCATGAGTTTGTTCCATACTTGCGCAATAGTGCCAGCGCTGTCGGTTCGACTTGATAAACGGTCTTTCCACTGTTGGTCGGGCGATTGGGATCGTCCGGGTTTCGCAGCACCAAGCCTGCTTCAACGAAGTACTTGACTGCCTCGTCACGGATCGTCTCCCGCGTGTTTGGGGCGTATCTGACGCCGTAGGATTCCGCGATAAACCGGATGATGGGCGTGATGCCCCGGAGCGGATTTGAGGCCGCTTTCCACGGCGCACTGGCTCTCAATTCGAGCAGCGCAAGAAGGGTGTAAGCCGCGACTTCATTGCTCTGCCTCGGGCCAAAGCCAAAGCACTTCAGGATTTCCATCGCCTCCGCCATCTTTCGGCTTCGGGCGGCGGTTGCGGCGCGCGTGCTCGGGGCAGCCATCAGACCAGCTCCTTTTCAACCATCGCTTCCAATTCGATGCCATCGGGAAACGTCTCGCCAATTTTCCGACCGATCGCTTCGAGTTGCGCGCGAGTTGGGTAGTGCAACTTCCGCAGGTCGGTCGCGTTGACCTGAGTGTGGCCGTTGAATTGGCGGAAATAGACATCGACCAGGGCCGAGTTCAAGAAGGCGGTCAAACCCTTGGCCAGGTCCATTGGCAGACCACGCCCGCGAGCGTGGAAGTAGTTCAAATGATTCTCGAAGCCAACCCGCGCGGCGCGGATGCGATGCGGGTCATAGACGCAGGCGACCAGCCGTCGCCGCTCTTCCTTGGATGTAAAGCGTTTCACCAACACGTAAATCGCTCCCCGCACCAGGAGTTCTTGGGTCTGCTCGGTGTCGGCGATGGCATTCGGTTTTCGTCCAACCGGTTTGGGCCAATGCACGAAGCCGGCGTTGAAATGGCACGGATAGATCAGCGGCACAGTGTCGTCTCGCGCTTCGCCCACAAGAAACCGCCTCGCGCGAAAATCCACCACGCGCCCCGTCGAGACTTCCAATCCAAGCTGCGCCAGTAAAGTGGTAAAGCGCGCCATTTTCAACCGGGCGGCTTCATCCGCCTGGCCTGTGACGAGGTGAATAAACCGGTCCGGATCGCAAGGACAAACTACTTCGGAGTAGGGAGACGCGCGAGATCGAACGTCGCCGCCCCGTTCTCCGCTACTGGCGGAGATGATGACGAACCGGGGTTTCTCGCGTGACTTCACCGCATGAATAATAATGTTCTCCTGCAGAACCTCCTCCTGACGGAACGCGGCAGACCGCGAGTCGAAAACATGCACTCGCCGCAGCGACATCATGTCGAGAAACTGTTCCCGGAATGGTTTGAAATAAGGGCCATTGCAAAAACTCCGCGGACAGATGGCAACCATTTCGCCTTCTTCGCGGAGAAGTTTGGCGGCGAGGGCGAGAAATCCCGTGTAGAGATTTGTCGTTTCAATGCCCGCTTCGCGCAGCAGGCGCCGCGTTTTCGAATCACTCTTAATTTTGCGGTAGGGTGGATTGAGAATAGCGGCGTTGTAAGGCGTTGTGGAGGCGCCGAACAAATCGCGGCGCGCGTTCGAAACCGCGACTTCAATGAAATCCTCGCCGTGAAGCTCGGCGGAAAACTGAATCCCGCTTCGACCGCACTCGGCCGCGCACCACCGCAAAGTCCGCTCTAGGGCCGGATGGATTCCCCGGTCAATCTCGTAGGCCGCAACGAAAATCCGTTTTGGCGGGCTGCCGCTGGCGCACCACCTTCTTACGAACGCAGCGGTCAGCGCCCCGCTTCCGGCCCCCGCGTCCAAGAGTCGTATCTCCGCCGGGTGGGCTTCGAACAGAGATGCCATGAACGAGCCGATATCATCAGGGGTCAAGAATTGCCCCAACTCCTGTTTCCTCCCGGCGTCGGGATCGGCGGCCAGCCTGGAACGCCCACTTTCACCGACGGCACTTCGAACTGAATCCAGCGCCTGCATCGCAGCCAAGTTTAATCAGCCGTTCCGTTGACGCAAGGTTCGCGTTGGATGAATTTTTGTGGTTTTGACCCCGTTCCGATGGCGTGATGGCGGCGTGATTTTTTGCCGCTTTTTTAAGTTGCGTTCGATTTTCCAGCAGGTAGCTTAGACGGCTCGTGAACAGCGAATACGTAAAGCAAGCTCTGGCCAAGGTGGGCAACCCCAATGTCCTGGTCAATCTTATCTCACGCCGCGTCCGGCAATTGACTTCCGGCGGCGGCAACAGCCGTCCGCTCATCGATCAGCCGGGCACCTTGGGGGCGGCGGACATCGCCTTGCTCGAACTCATCGAGGGCAAAATGGGCTTCGAAGCCAACCTGGAGGCCGAGGAGGAAGCGCAGCCGGTGGCCAAGAAACGACGCGGACGCTGAGGCCCGCTCCGCGCCGCGCGCCGCCGAGGGCTGCCATGCGCCTGCAGCTTATGGCCGAAATCCTGCACAATTCCAAAGCCCGGCGCGATTACCTCATTCTGGATACCTTCGAGGCCGGCATTGTCCTGCACGGGTCGGAGGTCAAAACGCTCCGCGCCGGCAAAGCGCAGATCAACGATGCCTTCGGCCGCGTGGAGAAAAACGAAGTCTGGCTTTACAACGCGCACATTGACGAATACGCCCAGGCCAACCGCTTCGGCCATCAGCCCAAGGCGCCGCGGAAATTGCTGCTGCACAAGTCGGAAATCCGCAAGCTTTTCTCCCTGGCCTCCGTCAAAGGCAACGCCCTGATTCCCCTCTCGGTTTATTGGAAAAACGGCAAGGTCAAAGTCGCCCTCGCCGTCGGCAAGGGAAAAGTCGAGTTCGACAAACGGCAGGACATCAAGGAACGCGACGCGGACCGCGAATTGAAACGGGCGACGATGCGGCGGTTGAAACGAAAATAGCCGCAAAGGGCTTTACGTGGCGGCGGGCGCCGGCGCCGTTTTGCTCCAACGCCGCTTGGGCGCTTTGCGCACAAGGCCTTTTTTGAGCGCCCGCGCCGAGACGCGGATGTAGCGGACTTCGCCGTCAATGAGGGCCTTGACGCGTTGCAGGTTGGGCAGGAAACGCCGCTTGGTAATGGCGGTGATGTGCGTGCCGATGCCACCCTTTTTCTTGGCCTTGCCGCTGCGCCAAATGTGACTGCCCTTGATCGGGCCTACTCCGGTAAGTTCGCAAAATCGGGACATAATGTTATTTCAAAGCCGGACAATCTGAATCATATCGGCCTGGGGTTCAAGTATTAATTTTTGGGTATTAATTTTTCCACGGAGGCGGATCGTCTTGCGCGCGCCCGGAACGACTCCGCGCCCGCCTCTGCGCGGCCTTTACGGCGACTGGAACGTCCATTGTTGGTTGGACCCTGCGTCAAAAGACAATAGTTTGCCGCTGCCTGCGTTGACCAAACCGTAGGAGCCGTTTGCGTTGGACACCATCGTCCACTTTTGGTTGTTGCCGTTGGTATAGTCGGCGATGTTCACTGAGGCGCCGTCGGTCTTGGCGGCGCCCGCCACCTGCAAAGCGCGCCCGCTTTGGCGGCCAAAAATGGCGTATTGGCTGGAGCCTAAATGGGCCAAGGTCCATTGTTGGTTCAGCCCTGCGTTGTAAGGCGATTGATCGAGCGAGGAGTTATTGGCCGTGGCTTGATTGCCCAAACCCAGGGCCTCTCCCGTGCTTTGCGCCACAATTTTCCACGCCCCGTTGGCGATCGGACCGGCGCCGACGCCGGACACGTTGAGCCGCCTGACAACGATATTCGATGCATACGTATAAGTGGTGAAGGAAGGGCCTGGCGCGCCGGACGATCCCTCCATCTGGAAGTCGATGATCAGCCAGCAAGGCCGGCCCGCGAACGTCGTCGAGGTTTGCTCGGATTCCATCGCGCCGTCAATGTAGTAGTGGAAATCCACCCTGTTTGAATTCTCCAGGCAGGCGACGACTCGATAGGTGTGCCAGGCGGTGTCGGCGGTCGGAATCGTCGTCGTATGAACCTGCCACCGGCCGTTGTAGGTATTCTGCAGGCAGCTTGAGTTACCCTTGAATTCCATCACATCGCTTTCCGGCGGCCAACCATGCGCGCCGGTCAGCCAGAAGGCCGGCCACGTGCCGGTCAGCGTCGGCGCCTTGAATTGGCCGCTGATGTCCCAGACCGGATACTGCGGGCTGATGGTGATTTCCTGCTTGAGGTAGAAAGTCCCCGAGTTGTAACGAATCGTCAAGTGGGGATTGGCCGTGCTGACCCCTTCGTACTTGTTGGTCAGCGACGACGTCAAAGTCACCGTTCCGCCCGAGACGGTGATATTGGTGGCGTTCATGACCGCGCTGCCGTTGTGATTGGTGCCCCAGGGATAATTGTAATTCCACGAACTCTCAAAGGCGCTGGCGCAGTTGAAGGAGTCGCCGCTGACCAATGTGTCCCAGGTGGCGCTGGCTTGGACCGGCCCTGGCTGCATCAAAAACAGCGACGCGGCCAGACAGGCGTCTTGAATCCAACTCACGCCTTTCCGCTTCATTCTGGGTGAATTCCATAAACACGGGGTCTGAGCAAGCCAATTCCATTGCGCGAACGGGTAATCATTGGAGTCCGCGATCGGGGCGCTGAACTCCTTTTTTTACAAAACCATGACATTTGTGCTCCTCACGATTGGCTAATCTGGCTATCAATGAAGTGATCCAGCGCTCATGGCAAAATTCAGTCCCAGTCAAAAACCAGGATTCTTCTGGCAGGGAGTGTTGATTCTGCTGCCGGTGGCTGCGCTGGCAGTCGTCAGCCTGGTTTCGTTGCGTCAGGATGAGCGGGCCGCCGAAGAGGAGGCCCGCCACCGCGCCGCCGAAAATGCGCAGAGCCTCGCCCGCGCCGTGCGTCCTCTTGTGGATGACGAGCTGCACCGTTTCCTCACGCTGCAAAATGATTGGATGACGGGATTGCACTCCGCCAGCCAGCCCTTGGTCAGCATGGCGTTTCCCCCCTCAACGTTATCAGCAGACATCGAAAAGTGGGAGCAGGATTATCCGGGACTCAAGCTGGCGGATTTGGCCACGCCGCACGGTGAAATCTTGACAGATGGCCGGCAGATCGAGCCGCCGGAATATCCCCCTGTTCCCGCCCCGCCCAACTGGTTTCAGGAACTTTCGCCGCGGCAAAAAAGCCAGTGGGAAGATTTCCGTTCCGCCGCCAACCCCACAGAAATCAAAACGCGCCTGCAATCTTTTCTTGCCGGCAATCCGTCCGAGGATGCCCGGCTGGCGGCGCTTTGCCTGACCTATCCGCCGGAACAAATTCTCGGCGGCGTCCGTTTGCTGGCGGCGGAATCGGGAATTTCCTTTCAAGACATTGCTTGCTCTCGCCTGCTTTCCGCCACAAACGCGCGCCTGTCGGTCTCGCTTCTCAATTCCGTGTGGCATCAGGCGATTGAAAATCCTTCGTTCGTCGCGCCCAGATTGCTGGAGCTGGCCCAAGGATTGACCAACCGGGCGGACGCCGTCCTCCGGCAGAAGTTTTTTTGGATGCAATTGTTCTGCAACTGCCAGGCGCGCGCTGCGGAATGTCTTGGTCCCATTCGACGGCTGCCAGAATTGCAGCCTTGGAAATCGCTTTGCTGGTCGCATTGGACAGACCATCCCGAAATGCTGGCGATTTTTGAACCGATGACATCTGTGCGTCCGGGAGTTGATGCGCAGGGCGTGTCGCCCTCCGGCCGGGGCTACCAAGTCTGGTTTGTGCCGGGCGCGGTGGTCGAAGCCATCTTTGCCAGGGCGCTGAGGGAGAATAAATTTTTGATCCCGGCATATGCTCGAGCCGCCGTCACGATTGAAGGAAAGCCGCTGCGTTCGCGCGGCGAGACCGCGGCCGGCAGTGAAGAAAATCTTCTCGGAAGCGCCGTGCAGAAGGCGGGGAATTACTTTGCGCGGGATGCCATCCGCTTCGACCTGAAACTTTTTCTCACCAGCCGGGAACAGATGCTTTCCGCCGAGCGGCGGCGGGCAAGACTTTTTGCCGGGTTGATCCTGGGAACGGTGTTCGCGGCGCTGGCGGGCTGGCTGGCGGCGTGGCGCGCTTTTCACCGGCAATTGCAGCTCAATGAAATGAAATCCAATTTCGTCTCCAGCGTCTCGCATGAGTTGCGCGCGCCCATTGCCGCCGTGCGCCTGATGGCGGAGAATCTGGAACGCGGCAAAATTCCGGACACGCCCCGGCAGAACGAATACTTCCGTTTCATCGTGCAGGAGTGCCGCCGGCTTTCCTCGCTCATCGAAAACGTGCTGGATTTCTCGCGCATCGAACAGGGCCGCAAACAGTACGAATTCGAACCAACCGATCTTGTGGCGCTGGCGCGGACCACGGTGAAACTTATGGAACCCGGCGCGGCGGAAAAAGACGTGAAGCTGGAAATAGCGCCGGCCGCGCCGGAGCAAGGCGCAGGCGGGAACATCGAATTGAACGTGGATGGCCGCGCGCTTCAGCAGGCGCTGGTCAACCTGATTGACAACGCCATCAAACATTCGCCCAAGGGCCAAACGGTGACGGTGGGAGTGGAAATGAAAAATGGACCCGCCGCGACGACCGTTCATATATTCGTTTCCGACCACGGCCCCGGCATCCCGGCGGCGGAGCATGAGAAGATTTTCGAGCGGTTTTACCGGCGCGGTTCCGAGTTGCGCCGTGAAACCCAAGGTGTTGGAATCGGCTTGAGCATCGTGCAACACATCGTCGCGGCGCACGGCGGGCGCGTGGTTGTGCGGAGCGAAGTTGGCAAAGGCAGCCGGTTCACCATCGAATTGCCGGTGAGGAATCAAAATGAATGAACGGATTTTGATCATCGAAGACGAAGTGGCCATGCGCACGGCGCTGGCCGACTTGCTCTCCGTCGAGGGCTACCGGGTGCTCTCGGCCGCGGACGGGGAGAGCGGCCTCCGGCGCGCCCTGGATGAAAAACCCGCCCTCATCCTGCTCGACATCATGATGCCCAAGCTGGACGGCTTCGCTTTGTGCGCCGAGTTGCGCCGCCTCGCCAACCCCGTGCCGGTCCTCATGCTCACGGCCAAAGGCCAGGTCGAGGACCGCGTCGCCGGCCTGGACGCCGGGGCGGACGATTATCTGGTCAAACCGTTCAGCACCGAGGAACTGCTCGCCCGCGTGCGCGCGCTGCTGCGGCGCGTGGAACGGAAAACCCGGCTGCCGGCGAAATTGAAATTGGGCGAGGTGGAAATTGACCTGGCCCGGCAGACCGCCGTGCGCGGCAAACGTCCCGTTCATCTCACGGCCAAGGAGTTTGCCATGCTGCGCTTGATGGCCGAGGCCGAGGGCGAACCGGTCACGCGCGAAAAGTTTCTCGACGCCGTCTGGGGTTACACCGCCTTTCCGACCACCCGCACGGTGGACAACCACATCGCCAGCCTGCGCGCCAAACTGGAGAAAAACCCCGACGCCCCGCGCCACCTCAAGACCGTGCATGGCGTGGGCTACAAACTGGAGTTCTGAAACGATTTTGCAAAAGCATGACAATCGGGGGCGGGCGGATTTGGCAGACTGAAACCATGCAAATTATGAAAACGAAATTGTGCGCTTTGACTTTTCTTCTGGCGGCGGCGTTTGCCCCGGCGCAGACCAACAGCCTCACCGCGCTGCTGCAACAGGGGTTGCTCGAAGAACAGGCCAACCGCAATCTCGACGCGGCCATTGCGGATTACCAGTCGCTGGCCGCGCAGTTTGACAAGGACCGGCAACTGGCGGCCACGGCGGTTTTCCGGCTCGGCGAATGTTACCGCGCCCAGGGCAAAACCAACGAAGCCGCCGCGCAATACCAGCGCATCCTCCGCGAATTTCCCGACCAGCAAACGCTCGCCACCATGAGCCGGCAGAATTTGACCGGACTGCGCGCGACTGCGCCTGAAGCGGCGCCATCGGAAAAAAATGATGTCATCACGGATGAAGACAAGGAAATCCAGCGCATCCGGCAACTGATCCAGGACAGCCCGGATTTGATCAATACAACGGCGGACGGCAGCGAAGACCCGCCTCTGATCCATGCAGCCAAGTCGGACCAACTCCGCGTGGCGCAATATCTCCTGGACAGCAACGCAAATGTAAATGTGAAAAATGGCGCCGGCGACACACCACTGACGTGGGCGGCTTCTCAGGGACACAAGGCGATGGTTGAGTTGCTCTTGAGTCGCGGCGCGGAGGTGAATGCGAAGGGGGGCAACGGTGACACGGCGCTTCACCGCGCCGCCTTGCACGGTTTTCAAGCGGTGGTGGGAGCGCTCCTGGCTGATCACGCCGACGTCAATGCTCTCAACAGCGGAGGAGAGACACCCTTGTTTTTGGCCGCGCAGGACGGACGGACAAGAATCGTTCAAATGCTTTTGACCGCCGGCGCAAAGGTGAACGTGGAAGCGAATAATGGGCGAACGCCGTTGAGTTACGCCGCAGAGAGGGGTTCGCCGGAAACCGTGAAAATGCTGCTCGCCGCAAAGGCCGACCCCAACGGCGGCAAGCTGGACGTTCCGCTTCTGTGTGCCATTCACAAAGAAGATGCCAAGTCCGCCGAACTGCTCCTGCAAAATGGCGCGGCGCCGAATGTGAAAGAAATGGTTGATTGGCCGGTGGTCATCAATCGCACCAGTTATGGTAGCGGCCGTGGCCTTAGTCCAGCCTCGGTCACGCCACTGTGGGCCGCTGTTTTGGCGAACCAGCTTCCGATGGTGAATCTTCTTCTGAAATTCAAGGCCGACCCGAATGATTCGCAAACGGACGGGCGGCCGTTATTGTTCACTGCGCTGGCGCTGTCCAACCGCGATATTCTCGAAGCGCTGCTCGACTATCACGCCGATCCGAACGTGCGAAACAATGACGGGCAGACGCCATTGAATTGCGTCAACACTTCAGAAGACAAAAAAACCGCCGGCGGCATTGCGGATTTGCTGCGCCAGCACGGCGCGTTGGACAACCCGCCGAATTGGGACCTTATCACCATCAGCCGTCCCTCGGCCAATTTTTCGCACACGATTTTCACGGCGGGAACCAATGATTGGAACCGGTTCGGACTGCTGGAAACAATTCTCAACTTCTATGAATACTCACAACAGCACTCCTATAACGC
This sequence comes from Verrucomicrobiota bacterium, assembly GCA_049510745.1. GTDB lineage: Bacteria > Verrucomicrobiota > Verrucomicrobiia > Limisphaerales > Palsa-1400 > PLGF01. The sequence goes on from JBEKYR010000001.1 coordinate 203,656, forward strand.
AAACGGTTTATGGACTACCCAATCCGCCGCTTCCGCCACGCCGTTTCCCGACCTGGCCCGCATCGTCATTGTGCGTCCCAGTCATGGCTCAACCAACCAAACGCGGATTGCGGTCAATTTGCTCAACAGCGCGAACGGAATTGACTGCTCGAAAGATGTCCCCTTGGAGTTTGGCGACGTGGTGGAAATCCCGGAACGCGGCCATTCGTTGGGTGACAGCCCGGTCGGGTTGACCAGCAGCCAGTGCGACTCCCTTGTCAATTATCTGAAAGGAAACGTTCAACTCGTCGTGCGCGATCAGAAAGTGGAACTTCCGCTTAATCCCGTTGGCGATCAGTCAATCATCGGCACCGTGCTGGGCCGGCCGGAAGCCCGAAATATCATATTGTCTTCGTCCGACCTTTCGCGCGTGAAGGTCTCGCGCCACGATCCGAAAACCGGCAATATGCGCGAATGGATTCTGGATTGCAGCAATCCGCAATCGCGGGCCAATGGGCTGCCTCGTCCTGGCATGCCTGGCGCGCTTCAATATCAGTGGGCTCCATCACCTTTTGGTCCTGCGCCAAATCAGCCGCCACCGTCGCCCGATCTCCGGCTCCGTGACGGCGACGTGATCGAAGTGCCGGAGAAACTTTGAACTTTGCAGTTTGACCTCGTCCAGACATCCTCGGCGCCATGCGTGTTGGTGTTTTGTGCCGGGCGGACGAATTGGCGTGGGTGCAGAAGCTGGGCTTGCGGTCCATGGAATGGATGCGCTTCGCCCAATCTCCCGCCGCGCCGCCTCACGCCGATTGGCAGCCTTTCGCCGACAAATTGGCGGCGGAAGCCACGGAGCGCGGCATCCGCCTCTCCGCCATCGGCGCGCTCTACAAGAATCCGCTTGACCCCAGACAAACCGAAACCGCCCGCGCCGTCTTCGAGCGCGCCATCGACGTGGCGGCGCGGATGGGCATCCGCACCGTCTCGGGGTTTGCCGGCGCGGTGATCGAGCTGGAAACGAACGAGCGGGGCGGAAATCCTCTTTACAAGCCGTTCGAGAATTATCTCCCGCAACTGCTGGCCTTTTGGGAGCCGCTGGCGCGCCGGGCGGCGGAACGCAACGTGCGCCTCGCCTTTGAAAATTGCCCGCAAGGCCCGTGGCATCTGCCGTTGATGCACTACAACATCATGGGCCAGCCGGCCCTGTGGGAACGGCTCTTCAACGAAACCAAATGCGACAACCTCGGCCTGGAATGGGACCCCAGCCATCTCCTCTGCCAGTTCATCGACCCGGTGGCGAACATCCGGCGTTTTGGCGCGCGCATCTTTCATGTCCACGCCAAGGACGCCTTTATCAACCGCCGGCTGCTGGAAACTTACGGCCCGTGCCATCCGGGCGTGGCCGAGCACCGCTTTCCCGGCCTGGGCCAGGCCAACTGGGGGGAAATCATCCACGCCCTCTTGCGCGCCGGTTACGATTCGGATTTGAACATCGAAGGCTGGCACGACCCGGTGTACCGCGACCACGAGGGCGGCCCGAAGCTCGAAGAAGCGGGATTGCTCCTGGCCCGGAAGACCCTCGAACCTTTCACCGCCGGCACCGAACCGCCGCCGTGTCCCAATATGTCCTCATGAACGGCTTTCTCGTTCCTCGGCGACCGCCTTGCCGATGGCTTCACGGTCGAGCGTGTACCCGGTAGGAACCTGGAAAAACAGCCCTTCTCCCCGTTTGACCAGTTTCGCAACAACCCGCCTCGGTCCGGGCTTTGGGACCACGGAAACAAGTTTTATCTTTTTGGAGATCATGGCCTTGGTCAAGACTTACGGTATCGCGAGGCCAACGCCTTCACGACAGGAACAAGTCGGCAGACACTCCAAAGTGCCGCGCCAGCGTTCGCACGTGATTGAGCGTAAGGTTGCGTTCGCCGCGCAAAATCATCGCGCCCAAGTTGCGGCTGCCGCCCAAAAGGCGCGAGAGGTCCGCCGCCGCAAGACCCTGTTCTCCAAGCAGATGTTTCAGCGCATCCACGCCCGTGACCTTCGGCCACTTGACATGCTTGGAATCGTATTCTTCGATGAGCGAGCAAAGCAGCTCAAAATAGTCCGCTTGGTCGCCGTTGAAATCATCGTGCCACAAGACCATCGCATCGGCCACTTCCACAATGTTCGCGTAGTCCACCGCGTCGCGGATGGGGCGCGGCAAAAACACACGACACAGGGCCGCGTAGTCCTTTGGCAAGTCTTGAAAGCGGAGTTTCGTCTTGGTCTTCATAATTCGTCTTTCCAGTCGTCGCGATCGTATTCGGCGTGCGTCAGGAAGCGGAGCGTGAAGGCCATCTGGCTGTTAAAGTGCATGGCCACGATGAGCCGATACGTATTGCCGCAGACGTTGAACACAATCACCGGCCTTCCACTACGGACATGCACAACGTCCGCGCTGGCGTAACAATTGCGCACCTCAACCATGTTTCGCCATGCCGCCGCCCGCACGCTCGCCGTCCAGGCCGCCAAATACTTCGCGGCCTTCGGATATTGTTCCGCCGCGTCGCGGAGGAACTTTTCCTTAATAATCCGCACGCATACAATCTGTATTCATTGGCCGGATTTGTCAAACTCGAAGCGCGACATTGTAGTGAAAAGCCCGTTTAAGCTGCCTGTAACTCGCGCACGTGAGCGACATCACGGCGGGAGACTGGGCGGAGTTGGCTGCTCTCAACCGTGGCCACTGTCAAGGTGCGTCCGTCGAGCGTGGTGAATTCCACTTCGTAAGCCGCCCCGCCCTTGTGAATGTGGACCACCGTGCCGACATCGCCCGCCTTGAGCTTCTCGCCGGGCAAGTCCGTCGTCAACACCACACAATCATGTTCCTTGATCTTCATTCGTCCTCCAAAGGATACGCGGTAATCAAGCGGGGCGCAACGTCGCCAGAATTTCAATCCTCCACCGGCTCGATTACCACTTTGCCCAGCACCTCGCGCCGGCGCAGCGCGGCGAACGCTTCCGGCGTCCGGCTCAACGGATAGACTTCGTGGGTGGCGGGTTTGATCTTCCCTTCCGCCGCCCATTCCAGCGTGGCCAAAATGTCCTTTCGATTTCGCCCGTAGCTGCCCACCAGCTTTTGCTCTTTGACAAACAGCGGCCACAATTGCAGCCGCACCTCACGCCCGGCCGTCGCGCCGCAAGTGACAATCGTCCCGCCGCGCGCCAAGCAGGTGAAACATTGCGCCAGTACTTCGCCGCCAATGTGTTCGACCACCAAGTCTGCGCCGCGCTTGCCCGTCAGCTTGCGCACTTCGGCGGGCCAGGCCGGATTGGAACTATCGACGACATGCTCGGCGCCCAAGGCCAGGGCGAACCGGCGCTTGGCGTCGGTCGAGCCGGTGCTGATGACGCGCGCGCCCAGTTGCCGGGCGATTTGAATCGCCGCCGACCCGACGCCGCTGGCCCCGCCCATCGCCAGCACCCAATCGCCGGGCCGCACCTGCGCGCGGCGCGTGAGCATGTGCATGGCCGTGCTCGCGGCCAGGGTCAACGCGGCGGACGCGGCAAAATCCACCTTCTCCGGCAGGCGCACCAGGGCCGACGCGGGCACGGCCACCCGTTCGGCAAATCCGCCGTCGCGCTGCACGCCGAGGATCTGGCCGTTGAGACAGGTGGACTCGTCCCCGCGCGCGCAGAACTCGCACTTGCCGCAAAAGAGATTGGATTGCACGGCCACGCGGTCGCCTGGGCGCCAATCCACCGCGTCCCGGCCCACCGCGAGCACTTCGCCGGAAATTTCTCCGCCCGGCACGCGCGGCAAAGCGACCGTTATGGGCAGCCCCCCTTCCTCCAACCACAGGTCCAGCCGGTTGAGGCCGCAGGCGCGGACGCGGACGACGATTTCATTGGCGGCAGGGCTGGGGTCGGGGAGGTCGGTGTAGCTGAATTTCCCCGGCGCGCCATGAGCGATGAGTTGGACGGCTTTCATTGGCGCAACTTGATTACAACCGACCGACGGGATTCGCCAGAGGAAACTCCGCCGGCCCGCCGTGTCATTGCGCTTTAAAGTGAACCGCCGACAGTCTAGGCTTTTGGATGCTTTCGGAAAAACCCTGGGCCATCGACAGCGTGGTGCGACTCTTCTTGTGCATTGCTCTCACGTATTGCGTCGGGATGCTGCCCATTGGCCTGCTGGACCGCGTGACGCTCTGGCCCAAAGCGGAGCGGGAATTCCTGCAAATGCTGGCCGGCGCCCTGTTTTTGCAGATCGCCGTGCTGGTTTGGGTCCGCTTTTTCCTGCGCCAATACGCCTTCGGGTGGAAGGAGGGCTTCGGGTTGAATTCGTCCGAAGCGGCGTCGGCCACGGCATACGGCATTCTGGCGGGCGCGCTCTTTTTTCCGGTGGCCCAGGGGCTGCAATGGCTCTCCGCGTGCCTGATGGAATTGGCCCACAAAACACCGGAAGCGCAAGCGGCGGTGCAGGCCCTGCAAGACCCGAATGTTTCGGTCGGGGAGAAAATTGTTTTTGGCGTGGTCGCCGTGGTGCTGGCGCCGTTGGTCGAGGAATCGCTCTTTCGCGGGATTCTTTACCCGGCCATCAAGCAACTCGGCTACCCGCGGCTGGCCTTGTGGGGAACGTCGGTTCTATTTGCGGCGTTGCACTTTAACGAGCCGACGTTTGTGCCGCTGGTGGCCTTCGGGCTGGTGCTGGTGCGGCTCTATGAAGCGTTCGGGAATCTACTGGCGCCCATCGTGGCGCACAGTTTCTTTAATGCCGCCAACTTTGTTATTCTGATCTTCCAGGACCAGCTTGAACATCTGTTCCACCTGACATGAATGAATTTGAATTGATCGCGCGGCTCACGCGCGCGCTGCCCGTCAACCCCTCGGTTGTCGTCGGGGCGGGCGACGATTGCGCGGTGCTCGACGGCGGCCGGCCCGGGCATTACCTGCTGCTCAAAACCGATGCCGTGGTCCAGGGGGTTCATTTCACGGCGGCGGCCACGCCGGAGCAAATCGGGCACAAAGCCCTGGCGCGCTGTCTGAGCGACATCGCGGCGATGGCGGGACAGCCGCTGGCCGCGCTGGTCACGGTCGCGTTGCCGACAGATTTCAAACCGGACGAGGTTGAGCGGATTTACGCGGGCATCAACGGCCTGGCGCAACGATACGGGGTCGCGATCGTCGGCGGGGAGACGACGAGCAACCCGGAGCGCCTGCTGCTTTCGGTCGCGGTGCTGGGAGAGGTGGCGCGGGACAAATGCATTCTGCGCAGCGGCGCGAAGGAGGGGGACGCGCTGTTTGTGTCGGGAGAATTGGGCGGCTCGCGGGCGGGAAAACATCTGGAATTTGAGCCGCGGCTGGCGGAGGCGCAATGGCTGGCGGCGAATTTTTCCATCCACGCCATGATCGATTTGAGCGACGGGCTGGCGGGGGATTTGCCCCACATTCTGCAACGGAGCGGCGTCGGCGCGGAACTGCTGGCCCAAGCCATCCCGATCAGCCGCGCCGCCAAACTCCAGGCCCGGTCCGAATCCTCCGCCAAACCGCCGCTGCTGGCCGCGCTGGGCGACGGGGAGGATTTTGAATTGCTCTTCGCCGCGCCCAGCCGTCAGGCGGTGCCGTTGCTGGACGGCTGGAAAAAACAGTTTCCGCGAGTGCGCTTGAGTTGCATCGGGCGGATCACCAAGGGGCATGGGGTGAAACTGCGGGACAAAACGGGCCTTCATTCCTTGAAGACGCATGGCTACGTTCATTTCGCATAGCCCCGCCGAAACGGCGCTCCTGGGCGAACAATGGGGGCGCGCCGCGCGCGCAGGCTGGCTCATCGGCTTGAGCGGCGCTCTCGGCACGGGCAAAACGCTGCTCGCCGGCGGCCTGGCCCGCGGTTTGGGCGTGACCGCGCGTGTGCCTTCGCCCACTTTCGCGCTGGTAAACGAGTACCGGGGCGGACGCCTCCCCCTGTGGCATCTGGACCTTTACCGGCTGGCGACGCGCGCGGAAATCGTCGCCGCCGGCTTGGAGCCGTATCTGTGCCGGCCGCCCGGTGTGGTCGTGGTGGAATGGATCGAACGGTGGATGGACCAGGAGCCTGGCCCGCTGGCGCCGGGCGTGAGATTTCGCCGGGTCGAAATCAAAACCGCCGGCGAGGCGGAGCGGAGAATTGTCTATGAAGATTTTGGCGGTTGAGTTTTCGTCGGAACAGCGCAGCGTCGCCTTGATGGAGGACGACGCGAGCGCGGCTCCCGTGCTGGCGGGCCGGGCGGCGGAAATTTCCGGCCGCCGCGCCCTGGGCCTGGTCGAAGAGGCGCTGCAACAAGCCGGCTGGCAACGCGAGGAGATCCAGACGCTGGCCGTCGGGCTGGGGCCGGGGTCGTACACCGGCATCCGCGGGGCCATTGCGCTGGCCCAGGGTTGGCAGTTGGGCCGCGGCGTGAATTTGCTCGGCATCAGCAGCGTCGAATGCCTCGCGGCCCAGGCGGAAGCCGAAAAAATGTTCGGCCCGGTTCATATCGTGGTGGATGCGCAACGCAATGAGTTTTACCTGGCGGGATATGAAATTGCGCCGGGCCGGCGGCACGAAGCGCAGCCGCTGCGGCTGGCGGGGTTGGCCGAAATCCAGCGTCTGGCGGATGCCGGGGCCAGGATCATCGGCCCCGAGGCGGCGCAATGGTTCCCGCAAGCCGCAACGGTTTTTCCCGACGCGGCGGTTCTGGCGCGGCTGGCCTGCGGCCGGCGCGATTATGTTCCGGGCGGAAAACTGGAGCCGATTTATATGCGACAAACAACGTTCAAGAAAGCGCCGCCTTTGCGGGTTGTAACATGAAACGGTTTATTGTGATGACTCTGGCCGCGGTGATGGGCGCCGCCCTGCCGGCCCCGGCGGCCGATGACGTCGCGCCGCCCGCCATGCCGCACCGGGATATCGCGCCGCCCAAGGACCCGCCCCGCGGCGAGACGGTCAATCTGAAGGACGGCGATATCGCGTTCACCTTGTTTTTGCCGGCGGGCTGGCAGGTGCCGCCGACGGGCGAGACGCCGCTGACGGTCCATTTTCACGGGGCGGCCTGGTTTGCCATTGACGAACACTTGCGGCACGGGTTGAGCACGCCGCTGCTCGCGGCCTATTTGGGCGAAGGCTCGTCCGTCTATCAAAAACCGTTTGCGGACCGGGAGCGGTTCGACCGCTGGCTGCAATTGGCGGTGCAGGCGCTGCGCGAGCGCGGAGCGCCGGCCAACACCCGCATCAGCGCGGTCGATGTCACCAGCTTCAGCGCCGGTTACGGCGCGGTTCGGGAGTTGCTGAAATCTCCGAAGTATTCCGAGTTGATCCGCCGGATTGTGTTGAGCGACTCGATGTACGCCAGCCTGGCGGAAGGCTCCAACGCGCCGGTGGAGACGCCCTATGGCATCTTCCGCCAGCCCGCCCGCGACCAGATCGACGTCTGGGTCCCGTTTGCCCGCGCGGCGGCCCGGGGCGAAAAAACATTTGTCTTGACGGTCTCGGAGGTGCCGACGGCCGGCTATGCCAGTTCCGGCGAGTGCGCGGCAGCCCTCATCCGCGAGTTGAACGCGCCAGTGACGGTGATCGCGCCGCTGTCCAGCGCGGCCGCGAGCGACCCGGACTTTCCGCTCAAATTCCGCGCCGACCTGGGCAATTTTCACATCTGGGGCTACGGCGGGACCAACGCGCAAGCACACATGAACCAGGTGCGCCACATGGCCGACGTTTGGCTGGCGCTGGACGCCCGGAAATGACGCATGACCGCGGACGCTCCATTGCGCATCGTCCAGATCACGCCCGGCGCGGGCAAAATGTTCTGCGGCGCCTGCCTGCGCGACAACGCCCTGGTCACGGCCTTGCGGCGCCTGGGCCATGCGGCGGTGATGGTGCCGCTCTACCTTCCGCTGACGTTGGATGAAGAGGACCAGACTTCCGGCAGCCCGTACTTTTTCGGCGGCATCAACGTCTATCTGGACCAGCAATCGGCGCTCTTTCGCAAGGCCCCGGCCTGGTTGCACCGCCTCCTGGCCTCGCCCGCCCTGCTCCGGCTGGCCTCGGCCGCGGCGGGACGGACGCCGGCGGAGGAGTTGGGAGAACTGACCCTTTCCATGCTGCGCGGCGACGAGGGGAACCAGGCGCGGGAACTGGACGATTTGATCGGATGGCTGCGGGCGGAGAACCCCGGCGTGGTGTGTTTGTCCAACGCCCTGCTCGCGGGCATGGCCCGCAAAATTCGCGCCCAACTGCGCGTGCCCGTGGTCTGCTCCTTGCAGGGGGAGGACATTTTTCTTGACTCCCTGCCCGAACCCCATCGCCACCTGGCCTGGCGCCTGGCCGCCGAGCGGGCGGCGGAACTGGATTTGTTCATTGCGCCGAGCCGGTATTACGGCGCGCGGATGGCCGAACGCCTGAAGATTCCGCCGGAACGCCTCAAGATCGTCCCCAACGGCATCAACCTGGACGGCTACGCCGACGCCCCTCCGGCCGCCGCCAAAGGCGGCCCGCCGGTGCTGGGGTATTTTGCCAGGATGTGCCGGGAGAAGGGCCTGGACCAATTGGTCGAGGCGTTTATCCGGTTGAAGAGCCGGGATGGCCTGCGGGATTTGAAACTGCGCGTCGGCGGCAGTTGCGGCCCGATGGACCAGCCGGTGGTGGAGGCGGCGCGCCGCGCTTTGGCCGCCGCGGGCGTTTTGGGTGACGTCGAGTTTTGTCCCAATCTCTCGCGCCGCGACAAGCTGTCGTTTTTGCGGACCCTCTCGCTTTTCTCCGTGCCGGCAAATTGCGGCGAGGCCTTCGGACTCTCTGTCATCGAAGCGATGGCCTCGGGCGTGCCGGTGGTGCAGCCGGAGCACGGGGCCTTTCCCGAACTGATCGCCGCCACCGGCGGGGGCATCCTCTGCCGGGCCAACGACCCCGGCGCGCTGGCCGGCGCCCTCGAAACCCTCCTGCGGGCGCCGGAGCGGGCGCGCGCGCTGGGCCGGGCCGGACAAGCGGCCGTGCGCGAACGCTTCACCGTGGACATCATGGCGCGGGAAGTGGCGGCCCTTTGCCGGGAAGCCGCGCGGAATGCCTCAGTGACGGCGAAAAAAAGTAGCGCTTAAAAAAATTCTCATTTTGCCGTCTGCACATCTTCCTGTCTGCGCCTTTTCCTTGACAAATGGAGAGAATTTAATTTAGCATACCCGCATTGCGGCTTTCAATGCGGGTATGCTCAATCTCACATTTTCCGCCCTCACTGAGGCATTACAGCCGCGCGGAATTTTCCCTCGTAAAATCCGGCCCCAAAATTTACATTCCGCGCATGGCTTACGAATTCAAAGCAATCCGCCGGGTGGAGTTTTCCGAAACGGACATGGCCGGGCTTATGCACTTCTCCAATTATTTCCGTTTCATGGAAACGGCCGAGCACGCCTTTTTTCGCTCGCTGGGATTGTCGGTTTTTTCCAGGCAGACGGATCCCCCGGCGGGCTGGCCGCGCGTCCATGCCGAATGCGATTACAAAACGCCGCTCCATTTCGGGGACGAAGTGGAAATCCACCTCCTGGTGCGCGAGAAAAAGCCCAAGGCCCTGAGCTATCTTTTCAAATTCCGCAAACTCAATGCCACCCCGCCGCTGGAAGTGGCCCGCGGCGTATTGACGGTCGTGTACGTCCGCCTTGAAGGCGGGATGATGAAAGCCTGCGCCATGCCCAAAAGCGCGTCGGATAAAATCCAGCTTGCGCCGCCCGAGTTGTTGCGGTGAGAAGGCTTGACGGGTTACTCGAGGGACACGGCGCGGCCGCCGTACAGGGCGGAATCGCGGCAGGCGTCCATGACCTGCTGCGTTTTCAAGGCCCACATCGGCCAGTCGCCGTTGAGTTTTCCGCTGGCGACCTGCCGGGCGAAGTTGCGGAACATTTGCGAGTCCTGGGCCGGGGCGCGGCTCTCGCTGTGCTGGCCGGCGCAGTCGCAACACTTGACCCGCTCTTCGGCCCCGTTGACCTCGATGGCAGGCTCATGGGCGCTGGCCGGATGAACAAAATCGGCCACGCGCAGATAGCCGTTCGCGCCGCCGACCTGCACCCAACCCTGATACTGGGCGCGGAAGGAACAGTAAAAACCCAGCGATGAGCCGTCGGCGAAAATCAATTCGCCGGAAAAATCGGTCGGCGCCGTCGAGGGGCTGAGACGGCTGCCCCGGGCGGAGAGGATTCTGCCCGTGACTTCGCGGGGCAGGCGCCAGTTCATCGCCCAGAGCGCGAAGCGCAGGCAATACCAGCCCAGGTCCCCCAGGCAGCCGGCCGGCTCCAGCCCGGCGTGGACCCGGATGTTGGCGTCAAAAAAACTTTCATCGGCTCCAAAACTGAAAACGGACATGATGCGCCGGATCGGCCCGATCGTTTTGCCGTCGTCGAGCAGCTCGCGCAGGCGGCGCTGCCGCGGGTTGTGCATGAACATGACGCCGTCCATGAACTGAACGCCGTTTTTTTGGCAGGCATCGGTCATTTCGCGGACATCCCCCAGGCTCAGGCCGCACGGCTTTTCGCACAGGACGTGTTTGCCCGCGGCGGCGGCGCGCAAGACCCACTCCTTGCGCAACCCGGTGGGCAACGGGATGTAAACGGCATCCACGTCCCTGCAGGCGATCAACGTCTCGTAACCGCCGAGGGCGGCGGGGGTCGATTCCGAGGGAGCCTCCCGTTGGCACTCGTCGATGAATTTCCGGCTGCGCGCCGCCTCGCGGCTGGCGACGGCGGTGACGACCGAATTGCCGCTGTCGCGAATGGCGCGCCAGTTTTGCCGGGCGATGCCGGCCGTGCTCAAGATGCCCCAGCGAAGTTTATTCATCACGTTAGACCGCCTCAAATCTTGGGGAAGGCTGGGCCGCGGTCAAGCATTTCCTGGAGCCGTTGGTGAAGGCGGCGAACATCGAATGGTTAAGCGGGTCGGACTGGCCACGGACGGTAGCCAACGAAGAGGCATCTGAGATGAAACCAGGACGAAATCGACTCCAGTTAAGCGTGTTCAAGCGGCTTGAAGCTGGTTTGCCGCCCACGCGCTGGCAGCAGCTCCGCCTGCACATGCATCCAGCCTGGAGGCGCGGGCGCCGTTTGAATGTCCAGAGGTTATGGTTTCACGTCAAAGGGGTGTTGCGCGTTTTCTGGATGCCCTGGACCCTGTTCCGCTTCCGAAGTGTTCCGGTGCAAATCCACTCCACGTTTCTGATCTATCCAGTGGGCTTCTTCACTTGGGACAGATACGTCGAAGACGCCGGTGCAGGAGTTCTTCGGGGCATCGTTTTTCTGCTCGTGTATTCCTGTTCGCTGCTGGTGCATGAGTTCGCCCACGTTTTTACCGCCCGCCGCTGGGGAATCGCCAGCCGTTGCGTCATCCTGATTCCATTTGGAGCTGTGGCTGAATTGGTAGGACGGGCATCTCGGCCACTATATTGGCCGCCATCGAGACAGCGTCCAGAACATGACTCAGAATTTCCCGCTAAAGCACCTCTCATTGATACGATAGAGAGACGTTCGCAGGCTGAAATCACCTGCGATTCTCGTTCGGCCAAGTTCGCGGATCGCCATCAAACTCGGCATCAACGACTTCGCGAATATCGCCCTCCAATGGCATGGGTTTGCCGGCCCGGATATGCACCTTGACTGGCACCCAAAGCACTGGCGACGGACCCTTCGCGGACCAAGGCAGTTCGGTGACGATCTGTTTGACCACGGCAGCGGTCCCGAAAGTCGCCGGACCGGCCAGGCCGGAAACGACCAGCCAGACGTTCCCCGCCGCCCGCCGCTGCGCGGCAATGATTCCGTGCATCGTCCATGATTGGGCCTCAACGCGTGACTCGTGCGGCGTGCCTTCGAGGATGAACGCGGAGGATTCATCGCGTTCGACGCGGGAAGCCAGTTCCGGATGGTCAGCCTGCAGTTCGCGCGGGGTGAGCCCGAAGGCGCTGTGAAATCCTTCGGCGAGCATCGGACGCCACACGAAGAAAAATGGCACCGGCCGCCCCGTCTTAAAGTGCGGGGTCTCGAACGGCTGCACCCCGAACATCCGCGCCAGCATGATTTCACTGCTCAAAGCGGCCAGCGGGGAGCCAATTGAAACCACCGACGCTTGATCGTCGTCGAGAACTCGATACCAGGATTCGGAGCGAATGGCCGCCGGATCCACCGGACTGCGCCACAACACGTCCTCGGTATCGAACTTCCGATGCATCCCCATCTGCGAAACCTGGGTCAGCAGTTCGGTGTGCGAGCGAGTGTCCCAACGGCTGAGGTCGGTGCGGCGCTCCTCCGGTCGCGGCTTGGCTCCCAACAAGAACACCAGTCGCCGCGCGTCCACCAGCACTTCCAACACCCCCCTCGTTTCGAGGATGGGCAGATGCTGGAGACTGGCCCCGTGCTTTTTGAAATACGTATGCAGCGCCACCAGGATGTTCCAGGTCAGGCCCACTTTTTCCGGATTATCCCGGATTTTCTTGAGCATTTTGCCGCTGACGCGGCAATTGGTGCCAGCTTCCTCGTTGGCGCTTCTGATAAGTTCCGCGAGCCGGTTGATGGAGATCGCCCGCGCAGTTTCCTGCGCGATGAGCCTGCTCACGCGCAGCGGGGGTTTTGTGAACATGTCACCATTTCGTCACATTCCGCCCGAATTTACAAGGGCATTCGCGGCCAATTCTTGGCCGTTTGTGCATAACACGGTTGGAAATAAATAGGCCTCAATCTGCCGTAGGCACGCTCCGAAAAAGCGATAAAATGGGAAGAAGTCACAAATGAACACCACCTTGTCAAACATGGAGCCAGCATCCAGCGCCGCCCACTCTCACGCCGTCCGCCGTGTCCGTGGCAAGCGAATCGGCGCAAAAAGGAAGGCTCAAAACTGATGCAGAGTTGCCTTTGCGTTGCTCCCCATGCGCCCGCAAGTCAACAAACCTACTGTCGAAATCGTCGCGGCTTGGCTGGCATCGATCGGGCGAAAGATCGACCGTGCCCGGGCACTCGCCGACAAAACCGAGGAACTCCTGTATGGCATTGCTTGCGAGTTCGATGAATTGCGCCGCCAAATCTCGCCTGTTAACCCGACGATGGCGCCCAGAATCCAGAGGCGTCGTCCATTAGTCCTTGAATCTATGCCAAATGCAGGCTCCGTGACCCTGGTCGTGAGTGGCGATGGTTCTTCCGCTGTATCTATCGACGGACGAACGGGCATTCCCCTCACTCCGCTCGTGACGGCCTTGCTCAGAGTTCTCAAGGCTGACTGTGGCTTAGTCAACGATCACTTGGTCGGCTGGAAGTCAGTCGATGTGATCCAAGCCGCGCTCAAGGAATACACCCGACAACAGCACAGCAAGGCGGCGGTCAAAGAACTTGTTTACCGCTTGCGCAACCTCCTTGACCGCCAGCCCGATAATTCCGGCCTGGTGCAGACCAACCACCGTCTGGGTTACCGTTTCGCCGTGCGGCGGCGCGCGCCTGGATCGACGACAGAACACGACGACCAATGAGCGAATTTCGAAATACATCTGACGGTCAGTATGTGACCCGTTGTGACTGCATTGAAGTTTTGCAGCATATTCTCCAGTGGATGCAGCCCTCCGTTTGTGACCAAGCCCGAAGTTTGGCCTCTGTGACTGTGCATATGTTAAAAAGTCACCGGAAACGAAATTTTTATGGCTCATTTCTGGATCACTAATGGCGCGGGTGAATGGGGAGTCCACTCGCTGGCCGGGGAGAGTTGCCTGGCTGTATGTGCTGAACACAACGTGCGCTTAACAGCCCCTGCGGATCAGCCAGGTCTTGCCGAAATCCGCATCCTGCCGCCGGACCCAACTGGTGGGTCGCCGTCATGGACATTGCTGGGGGGCCGGGAGGCATCCCTGCGCGTCAACGGTCAGCCGTTGGTGCTTGGCATCCGTGCCCTGCGCGACCGCGATGAGATTTCCCTTGCTGGCCATCGATGCTTCTTTTCCACGGAAGAACTCGCACGCGTTGTGCCGTTCCCAGGGCTGGCTCAACCCGCCTATTGCCCGCGCTGCAAACAAAAAGTGGAGCCTGGGGATCCCGCCGTCGCCTGCCCCCACTGCCGGGCGTGGCATCATCAGTCGGAAAAATTTCCCTGCTGGACCTACGGCCCCACTTGTGCGCTGTGCCAACTGCACTCCACCGCACTCGACGCGGGCTATGCGTGGACGCCGGCAATGCTGTGACATGAAACCCAATCGCCCAGCCGATTCGCGCCAAGCTTTGCAACCCCGTTGCCTGCATGGTGGGGGCAAGCACCTCGTCGTGTTGGGCGCGGGCGGAAACATCGGTTCGCATCTGGTTCCGCTGCTGGCGCGAATGCCCGGCGTCAAGCGGCTCACGCTCGTGGACTGCGATTGCTATGAGGAGAAGAATTTGCAGTCGCAGGACATCAGGCCATCGGACATAGGCCAGGCGAAAGCCCGCCTGCAGGCCCGCCGCGCCCGGCGCATCAATCCGAAGCTTGAAGTTGTGTCCATCGTTGACCGGCTTGAAAACGTCCCGCTCGGCTGCTTGCGAGGCGACATCATCCTCGCTTGTCTTGATTCCAAGGAAAGCCGGCGGTGCGCGAATGAAATCGCGTGGCGACTGGGCGTGCCCTGGATCGATGCCGGTGTGGAGCCGAGCCTGATGCTGGCGCGGGTGAACGTCTATCTGCCGGCGGCGGATCAACCGTGTTTGGAGTGCGCGTGGAGTGAGCGCGACTACGCCGAATTGGCCACGATCCATCCATGCGACGGCGGTGGCTCTAAAAATCCGGCGACCAACTCGCCGGCGTGCCTTGGCGCGCTGGCCGCCGCGTTGCAGGCCATTGAATGTCAGAGACTTCTCGCCGGACAATCGGCTTTGATCGGCCGGCAGGTGCTGATCGAGGCGGCAACGCACCGGCATTTCGTCACTGCTTTTCGCCGCAACCCCAACTGCCGCTTTGACCATGCGACTTGGAAGATTTCCTCCTGGTGCCAGACGCCGCGGAATCTCTCCATCGGCGCGATCCTCAAGCTGGCTCGCCGATCGGGTGCTTCGGCCGCGCTTGCGTTCGGCGGCCAGCCGCTCGTTAAAAGACTTGATTGTCCGGGGTGCGGCTTCACTCGGCGCGTTTTCCGTTTGCAGCGCCGTCTCAAGCACACCGATCGAGTCTGCGATCGTTGCGGCCGCGAAATGCTTTCCGCCGGTTTCCACATGAAAACCCGGTTGTCGAACGCGGATCTGGGTCCGGGTGACGCCAGTCGTTCGCTTGCGAGTCTTGGCTTGCAGACGGGCGACGTCATTTCCTTGGGCAACGGCGCGAGCGAAGAATTCTTCGAACTGCGCCCCGGACCCGGCCCGCACCCGCAAAGAGCGAAATCAATTCAACGGAGGGATTCATGAGCGACCAGATTTACGAAGCGTTCTTGCGCCGGCAGCTTGAAGAAGGCATGGCGCTGGCCAGCGGCAGCGACGTTCTGGACCTGACGCCGCTTCCAGGCGGAGAGCCGCCTTTCCGTTATATCGCGCATTTCGAGGGCCGCCGCGGCTTGGTGCGCGACGAGCGGGGCCAAATTGTTGAGTTTGAGAAGTTCATGGTTGGAATCTGGTTTCCCGAGGACTACCTGCGCCATGTGAACATCCCGCAGGTGCTTACCTACCTCGGCCCCCATCCCGAACCGTGGCATCCCAATATTCGTCCGCCGTTCTTGTGCGCGCACATTGAGCCAGGCACCGCGCTGGTTGATATACTTTACGCGTGCTACGAAATTTGGACGTGGAACCTGTTTGCGACGGGCGACGAGGGCTTAAACCACGCGGCGTCGCAATGGTCGCGCAAACAAGATCGCTCCCGCTTTCCAATTGACCGGCGTCCGCTCCGGCGTCGCGCCGTGGAACTCGACGTGACCCCGGCTCCGGGAAAGGAAATCGCATGAATCACGTCCACGACGAGGCCATTCGCACGGCCATTGCCGCCGTGACGACGAAACTGGCGCCAGTGGGCAACTCCGGCTGGCAATTCACTTTGCTCAATGGAGCACCGCACGTTGTGACTGCGAAAACCGACGGTGACTGGGTGTTATTCGAGACGGACTGCACCGGAGCAGCGCAATGTGCGGATTCTTTCTGGGAAGCCCTTGTGCGCAACGCCTCCTTCGACGGCCTGGCGAAAATCGTGCTGACGTACGATGGCAGCCCGCGACTGCGAGCTGAAATCCCCGTAACGGAAGACGTTGTCCTCACGACGCGGGTTCGGGAGGTGTGCCGCGGATTCGAAGCCGAATGGACGCACAAAGATGAACATTCTCTTGCGGAAGCATCGCCTGAGGGGGCAGAGCCGATGGACCTCAAAAGCCTGTGCTCCGAGGCCGGCTGGCCTTTTGTGGAGCGCGGCGACCGGAAACTCGCCGTGGAACTTGAAGTTCCGGGCGGGTTCAGCCAGGCGCTCCTGATTCCGACGGAACACGGCGTTCGCATCACTTGCGAAGTCGCGACGCTCGACGCCATCGCGGAGGAATGCCGGCAGGCAGTCAGTGGATTCCTGCTTGCCGCTTCTGGGCTTGTTCGCATGGGACGCGCGTCGGTGAACGCGATTGGAACGTCGCCGGCGGCCCAGTTCGAGGTTGTCTTCGGAACCGCGCCAAGTCCGCCAGAAATTTCCAGTGCATTGGAATGCCTCTCCATCGCGTGCAGCCTCTGTGGCGAGGAAATCAAAACGCTGCAAGTGCCGGCCATCGCCGAACGCTACCTTGCCCTGCGCGGTTGGGATGCGGCTCCGGCGGCCCGGCGAAACGAAAGGACAGTAACACCATGATTGATGAACCCAAACTCGACATCCTCGCAAGCGATGTCACAGGCCAGACGGTGGTCAACGTCGGCATCGATGCCGGCGACCGGGAGATGAGCGTGGGCGAGTTGCTCGACGGCCTGGTGCCGCGGATGAAACTGCCGCGGCTCGGGAACGGCGGGCGGCCGTTGACGTATCACGCCCGGCTGGAACGGGAAGGAAGGCATCTGCATGCGACCGAGGTGGTGGGCGAAGCCCTGCAACCCAAGGATCGCATCATGATCCAGCCAACCATCGAAGCGGGAGGCAACCACCGATAGCCCGCCAGACCGAGAGGAACCATGAACACTCGACAGCCATACAAATTCGTAATGGAACTGCACAAACGAGATGGCTCTCCACTCGGCCAGGTCCCGGTGGCGGCCGATTGGGAACCGGCTTGGGAGGCGGTACGCTTCCTGGCCATGCGCCGGTTTCCGCTCGCCGCCCTCGGGGCCGATGCGGTGGCCGAACTCCGGCCAGCCTGGCATGAGGAACTCGGTCAACCTTACATCAGCGCAGTGGACGTGGCACTCCAAGTTCCTGGGGCCGGCGAGCTCTCGTGCCGCGTGCCGAAAAACTTTTTCAAATCGCTTGCCAGTGATGCCAGCGTCCCTCTCGTAGAAAAGGGATCACTCCAGGCGGGCGAGCTTTTCAATTATCTCGTCACCGCGTTTCCCAGTCCGCAAGAAACGCGTGGTCGCACCCAACCGCGGGCGCGATTCGAGATCGAGGAAGTGCCGACCCCGCTGCCGCTCAAATCCTCGTTGCTGGCGAAATTTAACGCGCGGTCCGTCGCAGCCGGCGAGCAAAACGAGGAGGACATTCCAGTGTTCATTCCACAGAACGTTCTTGCGGAAACAGATCAATTGACACGCGAGGCGGCGGGGGTGGAAACCGCGTCCGTCCTTATCGGGCATATCCATCGCGACCCGTTGGGCGGAGAGTTGTTTCTCGAAGTGACGGCGCAGATTCCCGCCCGAAACTCGCAGGCCACCGCCACGAAGGTGAGCTTCGGGCCCGAGACGTGGAACGCAGTTCATGGCGCGCTCGCGTTGAGGAGCGAAAATGAACAATGGGTGGGTTGGTTTCATTCGCACCCTGCCGCATCGTGGTGCAATTCCAAATGCTCACCCGAGAGCCGCGCGAAATGTCCGCTACAACGCTCCTTCTTTAGCGCCGATGACTGCGATGTGCATCGGACCGTTTTTTCCAAGGCGTTTCATATCGCCCTGCTGGTCACGAACACGGACGCCGGGTTACAGCATGCGCTGTTCTCGTGGCGCAACGGCGTGATTGTGCAACGTGGATTTCACATTCTTGGAAACGAAGGAGAACAAAACCCGGCCGTCGCGCCTGTCGCGGCGGCCACCATTGGAGATGCCGAAAATGAAAAAACCTGCCCTTGACGAGACTGTTGAGCTAGTGCGCGCCATGCTTTCGGTCGAGGGCCCCCAAAGCCTTGACGGAACTATCGCGAGCCTGCAACAGGTCCGCAGCCTGTCTGCGGAAACTGCCGCCGTCGTGGATCGGACGCTGGTGGAAACCGTCGCCGAGTATCGCCGCGCCCTGAAGCGTGCGCAGCGTGATATTCATCAGTGCCGCGAATTGCTCGAACAACTGTCCGCGCCTCCCCTGCATCCCGCCGTTTTCCATCGAGTGATCAACGCCACCGGCGCACTCAAGGCCCTGGTCCAGGCGGGAAACGCCCGGCGGGTCGTTTCTCCTGGAGAAGAAATCAATCTTACGAGGTTCGTTCGCGGCGACGAGGTTTTCCTCAATAACGAACAGAATCTCATCATTGCCGCCTCGCCCGATGGCCCTCCAAGCTGTGGCGAAACCGCGGCGTTCGAGCGTTGTCTGCCCGATGGACGGCTGGTGCTGCGCCATCACGACGATCATATCGTGGTGGACGTCTGCGGAAAACTGGCGAACACCAAGTTCAAAGCCGGGGACGCCGTGCGTTTCGACCGTACTATTTGGATGGCTTATGAGAAAATCGAGCTTGAAACCTCCCGGCGCTACTTGCTGGAGGAAGTGCCGAACCTTCCGCTGGACTCGGTAGGCGGCCAAGGCGCAAATCTGGAGAGCCTTTTGTCCGTGCTCACGATGATTCTAGTCAACCCGAAACTCGCCGCCACCTACGGCCTGAATGGTCGCAGCTCCATCCTCATGGCCGGGCCGCCGGGTTGCGGGAAAACCCTGATGGCCCGCGTCGCCGCGAGCGAAGTCTCACGGCTTACTGGGAAGAAATGCCGTCTTGCCGTGGTGAAACCGTCCGAATGGGAATCGCCCTGGGTTGGCCAGACACAGGAAAACATCCGCCAATGCTTCCAAGCGCTTCGCGAGGTGGGCGAGGATGGTTACGCCGTGCTGTTTATGGACGAAATTGAATCCGTCGGACGGATACGCGGGGGCGCGGTTTCACATCATTCGGATAAGTTTCTCGCAGCTCTGCTGGCCGAACTGGACGGATTTACCGACCGCAAGAACGTGGCCATCATCTGCGCCACAAATCGGAAAGATTTGCTTGACGCCGCGCTCTACGAGCGATTGAGCGATTTGGAAATCAACGTGGGCCGGCCTGAAATGAAGGGTGCGCGCGCCATCTTCCAGATCCACCTTCCGGAGAGCGTCCCGTTCCATCCGAACGGCGAGCTGGCAATGCCCACGCGCGAGGCATTGATCGACCACGCCGTTTCCCAGTTCTACAGCCCGAACGCCGGCAACGAGCTTTGCACGCTCCGGTTTCGCGACGGCAAGCAACGGATCATCGTCGCGCGCGAATTGGCCAGCGGACGCCTGTTTGAGAATGTGTGCCGCAGTGCGCGCCGTAGCGCATTCCTGCGCGAGGTCCGCGGCGGCGTCGCGGGGGTGCAATTGATGGACATGCAGGAAGCGGTCAGCCAGACGCTGGAACGAATGCGCACGACTTTGACCATTCGTAACGCCCAGGCGTATCTGCCCGATTTGCCTCAGGACGTGGATGTGGTCAGCGTCGAACCCATTGTCCGCAGGGTGAAGCAACCCCACAAGTATCTCAATCAACCGGCCTGACCCAGTGAATCCAATGCCCACATCCACCAGCCAAGCCGGTTCACACAACGGCGAGTCACCACGCCCCCGCCTGCCGAAGCTCTGCGGCGCTGATTTCGAGCTGGGCAACCTCGTTCTCGGAATCGACCTGCCAAAGGGCACGGGTGCGCTTGCTTCTCATTTGCTCTTGCGGGAATTCGACGGTCTGCCTTTGGCGCGCAAAGGCCAGTCCATCTGTTACTGTCAAGCCTGCACGGCGCGGCGGCGGGCGTTGGAGGATGGTTACACCACGGCCGAGTTCCTGGGCGAAGAGTGTTCCATGACCAAGTACGGCTCGGCCTACAATGCGCAGGACTGGGCGCGCAAATTCCTCAGCAACGGCGGCTGCGCTTACATTGATCTCGATCATCTCGAATTGTGCATCCCGGAGGTTCTGAGCGCGCGTGACCACGTTGCGGCGTCGCACGCGATGTTGCGCAAGGCGCGCGCGGCCCTGCAAATGGCCAACGCGCGATTGCCGGAAGGAAAGAAAATTGTCGCGCTGGCGAACAACTCCGACGGGCAGGGCCATTCTTACGGCAGCCACCTGAATTTTCTGGTCACGCGCCGCGCTTGGAGCGATTTGTTCGAGCGGCGGTTGCAACATCTGCTCTTTCTTGCCGCCTACCAGGCCTCCAGCATCGTGTTTACAGGGCAGGGGAAAATCGGCGCCGAAAACAACCGTCCGCCGGTGCAGTACCAGATTTCGCAGCGGGCGGATTTCTTCGAGGTGTTAATGGGGCCGCAGACGACGTGGAACCGCCCCCTGATAAACAGTCGCGATGAGGCTTTATGTGGTCCGTGGTATGGAGCCAGCGCGAGTCCAGACTCGGTAGAAAAGGCACGGTTGCACGTCATTTTCTATGACCAAACTCTTTGCCACACCGCCAGCCTGCTCAAGGTCGGGGTGATGCAGATTATTCTCGCTATGATCGAGGCCGGAAGCGTTCGCACCAGCATCGTGCTTGATGATCCAGTTGAAGCGGTTTGGCAGTGGAGCCACGACCCGACACTGCATTGCCGCGTGCGGCTGGCGGACGGCCGCAACCTCACCGCCGTCGAGTTGCAGATGCTGTTTTGGGAGGAGGCGCAGCGTTTTGTCGCCAGCGGCGGCTGCACCGACATCGTGCCGGACGCGCCACACATCCTCGAACTCTGGTCAGACACACTGGGCGAACTGCGCGCGCGCGACTATGCCGCACTGGCGCGCCGGCTGGATTGGGTCCTCAAACTGCAGATCCTCCAGCGCGCGCGACAGCAACGGCCCAATCTCACCTGGGCCTCGGCGGAGCTCAAACATTTGGACTTCATGTACGGCAGCCTCGAAGACGGACTGTACTGGGACCTCGAAAAAAACGGCCTGGTTAACGCTCTTGTCACCAGCGAAGAGATCGAACACTTCCGCAATGAACCGCCGGAAAACACACGCGCGTGGACCCGCGCGAGGTTGCTGCGCCTGGCCGAACCGCAGCAGATCGAGCGTGTGGACTGGGACAGCATCACCTTTTCGCTCAAGGGCGACCATTACTGGCCGCGCGAAAGCACGGTCAATCTGACCAATCCGCTTGGCTTTACGCGAACTGCCTGCCAACGGGTCTTTCAGCTTTCGACTACCCTGGAGGAGGCGTCGGCCATGTTAAGCGCCAATCAGGACGGAACGGCAGCCATTTCGCCAACAAACGCAGCCGTGCAGGAACCAATCCAAATTGAAGGAGATCACCATGAATCAACGCGAACGCCCCCAGCATGAAAATCCATTCTCCGCCGCCCCCGGACCAGCAGGCGGTCCGGATGGAGCCAACTTAAACGCCATTCGTCAAACTGCCGCCGGCATGCTGGCCGCCGCCGATGAAGCAATCAGCCGCGTGCTTTCTGGCGACAGCCAGGCTTTCAACGCCGCCGCGCGGCAGGAGGGCGGACAGTAATATCGCGAGGAGGCACGGGTATGGCGCAACGATTGTTCGGCATGGAAATCGAGTACGGCTGCGCGGCGCGCAGCCGCGATGCCGCGCGGACAGTTCGCAACCGTGACTGGGTGGGCGAGTTCATGAGAATCGCCTGCGAACGCCTGCCGCACCTGCCTTCGATGGAAGGCGGGGGAATTTTCCTCGAGAATGGAGCGCGGTTTTACGTGGATTGCTCGCATCCTGAAATGACCACGCCCGAGTGTTCCAATCCCTGGGACGTGGTCCGCTACATGCAGGCTGGCGAAAAGATGTTGACTGCCGTCGCCGAGGAAATGCAGCGGCGGCAGCCCTCATTGGCCGAAGTGATGATCTTTAAAACCAACGTGGATCATAGCGGCAGCGGCGCGACCTGGGGTTGCCACACCTCCTTTATGCATCTCGGAAACCCGGAGAAGTTCCCAGATCAAATCATTCCACATTTGGTCAGCCGGATTGTTTATTCCGGCGCTGGCGGATTGGAGTTGGTGGATGGGCGTTTTCGTTTCACGCTCTCGCCGCGCGTCAGGTTTCTCGAACGTGAAGTTTCGCACAACAGCACCAGCGAGCGTGGCATTTTCCATACGAAGGACGAAACGCTGGCCAACGAGGGATGTCATCGCCTGCACATTATCTGCGGGGAGAGCCTCTGCTCGGAAACCGCGCTCTGGCTGAACATGGGAGCGACGGCCGTGATCGTGGCGCTCATCGAGGCGGGCTTGCGCCCTGGTCAAGCCGTGCGTTTGCAGGATCCTTTGGGTGCCATGCGGCGCTTCTCCCTTGACCCCACCTGCCGGGCCGTGGCGCAGACCCTTGGCGGAAAGAAATTGAGCGCCGTGCAGATTCAGCGCCACTACTTGGAAATTGCCCAGACGCACCTCGGCGCTCCCTTCATGCCGCCCTGGACGGACCAGGTTTGCATCCAATGGCGCGCAATGCTGGATCGTCTGGAAAACGGGGCTCCCGGCTCCGTGGCCGCAACGCTGGATTGGGCCATGAAGTTGGGCCTGTTCCTGGATCGCGCAGAGCGGAGGGGGCTAGGCCCCCAACACTGGCATCCCATCGGTCCGGCAGTGCTACAGGAACTCGATGGCGATGAACCCGGCCTCTGCGATGAAGCGCCAGCCTCCAAGAAACCCGCTTCCGCTTCTGCGGCGGTCTGCAAGGTTCACCAGGAACTCTGCGAGATAGACACCCGGTTCGCCCAACTCGGGGACAACGGCATCTTCGCCGCTTTGAGCCGGGCGGGAGTGTTGGCCCATCACTTGGCCGGGGTGGACAACATTGAGCACGCCCTGGCCAATCCACCGGCCATCGGCCGCGCGCGGTTGCGGGGTCTGTGCGTGCAGCGGTTCAAGGGCCAGAACCACCGCTACTCCTGTAGCTGGCGCAACGTCGTGGACCGCGAGAAAAACCTGTTGCTCGACCTTTCCGAGCCGTTTATCTCCGAGGAAAAATGGCTGCCTGTGCCCGCGAGTTTTCGAGACCCGGACACCTCCATCCAAGGCCACTTGCGCCGGATATTAAGCGAGGCTCGCATGCGCCACGACCGCGGCGACCATGAGTCCGCCGCGGCGATTCTGCGCCAGATGGAAGGTTTCCAATCCGCCCTCGAATTGGAAAATCACTCGGAATATCTGCGATTGCGAGCTTGGATCCAGAGTCGCAGAGGCTTCCTCGACAGCATACCCGCTCTCGATGCTTTGGCGCAGTCGGAGTTGATGACTCTCTCCCTCGCCAACTCATACGTGTGCGCCTACCGCTACCAGGGACTGATGCCGCCGCCGGCGATTGAGGCCTGGATCCGGCGCGGACGCGAATTCCTTTCTCCAAGACCCGATCGTTCTGACGGGGCCGCGTTGCCCTTCCTTGGACATTGGGGCTACTTCCTGCTGCGCAGCGGGCAGCCCTATGACGCGCTCCGCACGTTACATGATGCGTGCCAGCCCATCCGGCGGGAAAGCGCCAATCCCGCCGCCATCTCCCGGGCACTGGCGGACTACGGCGACGCCTGTCGCGCGGTTGGGCAACACTTCGAAGCCAAAGCCTTGCTCGACGAAGCCCAAGCCATGCAGACGGAGCATCAACTCGAAGGGGACTTGTCGGACTTTGCCCTGACTCATCGCGCCAAACTTGAGACCCATTCTGAGCGCGCGTTGGAACTGCTTGCCCAGGCCAGGACCATTCAAACGCGCCTGGGAAACGTCATGGGGGAAACACGAACGCTGCTGTTGGAAGCCCGGTTCCTGCGCCATCGCACACTCACCGTGCAACATAAAGCACGCCTCCATGAACTGCGCGGAATGCGCCCGGCGCTTTCCCAGTGCCGGCTCTTTGGTAAAATCCTCGACAAATGGGAAGCCTGGACCAGCGGCGGCGCTGACCCGGACGGTGGAGGGGATACATTCTGGTGGCTGTGAAATTTCATTTTTCCCGTGACAAAAAGCGGCCTCTATGGTAGTTATCCTTAAAGCTGATTTTGTTCACGAGGTTCGTGAGAGAAATCAAGCTGATGGTCTGGGTTCCTTTCTTCCTCCACCCGCTCCATTTGTAAATGGGTTTGGCCATTTCCTCCATTGCCTGACTCCGGTTGCGCGCGCCCTGTTGGCGGCGCATAGTCAATACTATACTTTAAACGATGAACGCCTTGTTGTCTTATGAAACGTCTTCTTGCCGCTGGCGCCGCCCTATTGCTGCTGGGCTGCGATCTCCATCATAATCGCTCTGAACACGTCGAACTGATTCTCAATCCTTCCCCGGCTGTTCCCGCCACAACATTTGAACTGCGGTTTGACCAACCGATGGTGGGACCGGACAGAATCGGCCGTCCGGCGGAACCGTCGCCTCTGGTCATCAAGCCGGCCCTGGGCGGCGTCTTCACCTGGCTCAGCACGCGGAGTGGCACTTTTGTGCCGTCCGATCCCCTAGCGCTGGACCACCGATACAAACTATCACTGCGGTCCGGCTTGATGGGCGCGGACGGACGCCCCTCTCCGGCCGTCTTGCACGACCGCGTGGAAACGCCGCGGTTCTCGATGGTCGATTCGGCTCCCCGGCGGAACCAGGCGGATTTGAATTCGGAACAAATCGTGACGCTCGTTTTCAACGCGCCCGTGCGCGCCGCAGATTTGGCGCCGTATCTCGAATTCCGCGACGCCGGGGGTCAGCACCGGGCGGCTGAAATCCGGCAGGGCACCAACGAAGATATGCCTTGGGACTATCGGCGTTTGGATTTGCCGGCCAATCTCGTTTCCAACTTGGTCTTGGCCGCGCCGCAAAAACCATTGCCGGTTGGCCAAGATTGGCGGTTGGTCCTTCGACCCGGTCTCCCCGCCGTCGAGAAGGGATTGCGCTTGCGCGCCCGCGACGAAATCCAATTGGGCGACGTCCATCCGTTTGTTTTCAAGGAAGCCATCGCGCATCATTTTATCGAAGGCGGCGCTTCAATTGTTCTCCAGTTTTCAAAGCCGGTTGCGCTGTCCTTGGGCGACAAATGGAACCGTTGGATTCACCTGGAGCCGATCGCATCCAATATCACGGCGGAGGCGGACGGCAAATGTCTGACTTTGCAGGGCGATTTTCGAGGTGGAACCTGCTACCAGCTTGCCGTGAAAACCGGATTGCCTGCCGAGGAATCCTTCATCTTGGACGATGCCGCGTTGACCAACATCATCATGCCCGGCATTCCGCCGCGGCTCTATTTTTCGGCCTTTTCCGCGGATCAACAGGCGGTGGGACGGCGCCAGTTCCCCCTGCTGGCCGTGAACGTGCCGACCATCCGTCTTCGTGCCAAATTGCTGGAACCTGACGCGGCCATTCACGCTTTGCGCGGCTACGGCAGCTACTTCCGCTCCTGGCCTGATTATGACACCCACGGCGAGCGTTACCAGCGTGTCGATTATAATTTAATCGCCGGTCGAACGATCTTCGATGAAGAATTGGCCGGCACGCCACAATCGGACATGGCCACCAACGTGATGCTGGACTGGGATCGGGTTTTGGGCGGGCGCAAAACCGGGGTCATTTTTGTCGAGGCCGAGCGCGCGGGCGAGCGTTCTGAATCCAGCCCGCGCCTGGGCACGCAGGCCCTGATGCAATTAACCGATCTCGGCGTGGCCTGGAAATCCGCCGCCGGGGAGTTGGATGCCTTTGTCTTTTCGCAAAGCACCGGAGAGCCTGCCACCGGCGCGGCCGTCCGATTGTTCGACGACGAGAACCAAGTGCTGCAAGAAGCGCTCACCGACGATCGAGGACTGGCGCATCTGCAATGCCCGAGCAACGCTCAATGGCTGGGGGCTGCGCTCGGACAGGACTTCCACGCCTTGAAAATCGAGGACCACGGCATCCCGCTTTACGGGTTCGATCTTCCGCAGTCCTGGGGCGGTGGAACCGCGAGCGCCCGGCCTGTGTTGATTTTCAGTGACCGCCAGTTTTACCGTCCGAATGAAACGCTCCATCTCAAGGCGCTGGCGCGAGAATGGACGCGTGATGGTCTGGCTATTCCGTCCGAACTGGCCGGAACGCTGGAATGTTGTGACGCGCGGGGAAAATCGTTCTTTTCGAACAATGTCCACTTCAGCGGACGCGGTGCCTGCTCGGTCGATGTGCCCCTGCCGGCGGGGCCGTGCGGCGATTATGTCGCGCGCTTGCATCTGGGAGATTCGGGCGATTCGGTTTACGAGCACGCCTTCCAAGTCCAGGAACTCAAGCCGAACCCATTTGAAGTGACCGTGCAAGCCAAGCCCGAGTATGCAGCTGGTGACAAAGTGGAGATTCCCATATCGGCCCGTTATTACTTTGGCCAGCCGTTGTCCGCGGCGCGGGTGAAATGGACGTTGGAAGTGGATGAGAGCGGTTTCAAGCCTGCGGGCTTCGACTCATTCAGTTTTCTTCGAGCTTCGCCTGGATCGCATCTGGCCTTTTCCGGCGAGACGCGCATGTCCAACTCTCCCGTCTGCGTGATAAAGCCGGTAATGCCGTCGAATAATGCAGCGCCCGGCCCGCGCCGGATGTCGCTTCTAGTCGAGACGACCGACCTTGACCAGCAAACCGTTTCCAGCAGTGCGGAGTTCACCTGTCACAGCTCGGACTTTTACCTGGGCTTGTGCCAGACTGACTCGGTTTGGACCGCCGGCCAGGAATCGCCTCTGCAAATCGTCGCCGTCGGGGCCGACGGTCAGCCGTGGCCGCAACCGGTGGCCGCGCACTTGCAACTCCAGCGCGTGGATTGGGAGCCGGTGCGCGTGCAAGGCGCCGGCAGCACCCTCCGCTATCTCCCTCAATCCGCTTCTTCCAACGTGCTCGATCGCGACATTGAAATCCACGGGCTGACCAACCAGCTCCTGGCCGCCGCCGAGCCGGGACAATACGCGCTGGAGATTTCTGCCACGGACACACATGGACGCGCGGTGGCCACATCCCTTGAATTCTCCGTCTCCGCGCCCGGCAGCCTGGCTTGGAATTACCGCGACGAAGTCCGCATGGAACTCCAACCCGACCGTTCCGAATACGCACCCGGAGAAACGGCGCGAGTGCTGGTCAAGGCGCCTTTCAGCGGCATGGCGTGGGTCACGGTCGAACGCGACAAAGTGCTCCGCTCCTTCTCCGCGCAGTTGGACGGCAACGCGCCCGCGATTGAAATCCCCATCGGGCGTGGCGATTTGCCCAATGTTTTTGTCTCGGTCCTTCTGGCGCGCGGTTCCGAAAACTGCCCGAGGGAAGTCAAGGAGCCGGAATACCGCATCGGTTACTGCCAACTGCCTGTGCGCAACCCGGCCAGCCGGCTCGCCGTGTCGGTCGTTTGTGCGGCCACGAATTATCTCCCCGCCCAACCAGTGGAGATTACGGTTAATGTCAATTATATTTCAAACGCTCCCGTGGCCGGCGCGGAAGTGACCCTGTACGCAGTGGACGAGGGCATCCTCAGCCTGGGCGACCCTGGACTGCCCGATCCGGGCGCGATCTTTTATGCATCGCGTCCCTTGGAGGTCAGTTCCGCCATTTCCCTGGCGAACCTGCTGCCGGAGGATCTCGAACCGCGCCGGTTGGCCAACAAAGGTTACTTGGGCGGCGGTGGCGGCCGTTGCAATGTGCGCAAGAACTTCCTCGCCTGCGCGTTTTGGAACGCGACTTTGGTCACCGGCCCGCAAGGGTCGGTCACCGCCAGATTTCTTGCGCCCGATAGTATGACTCGCTATCGGGTCATGGCGGTCGCGCATTTGGACGACCGTTTCGGCTCTGGACAATCGGCCTTTGAAGTCAGCAAGCCGTTGCTGATTGAACCGGCCCTGCCGCAGTTCGCCCATGTCGGTGATCAACTCATCGCGCGCGCCGTGATTCACAACCAAAGCCACCACTCAGGCGACGTTGTTGTGAAATTGGAACTGGATGACAAGGCGCAGGCCAAGGGCACAGAGAAACAGATTCAAATTGCCGCCGACGGCTCGAAGGTGGCCGAATTTCCCGTCACCTTCGCCGCCGCCGGGCCGGCGAAATGGATTTGGCGCGCTTGGTTTGCCGATGCGCCGCGCGAATTCACCGACGCCACCGAATGTTCGCTGGAGGTCGGTTACGTTTCGCCACTCTTGCATGAAACGTTCTGCGATACGGTCGAGGGATTCTCGACCAACTTGTTGGCCAAGGTGAACCCGCAGTTTCTGGCCGGAACCGGCACCGTGACCATCCGCGTCTCCAACACGCGCCTGAGCGAATTGGGCGAGGCCGTCTCGCAATTGCTGCATTATCCCTACGGCTGCGTCGAACAAACCGGTTCCAGTATGCTGCCGTGGATTGTATTGAGCGACGCGCCCGCGCTGCGTTCCGTCATGGGATGCCGTTCCAACGAGATCGCGCGCGCGATCAATTACGGCATTGAGCGGCTCTTTACGATGCAAACGCCCGGCGGCGGCTTGGGATACTGGCCGCACGCGCGCGAACCGATGCTCTGGGCCAGCGCGTATGGGGCCATGGTGTTGTCACTGGCCCAACAGCGCGGCTGGACGCTGCCCGAACCGGAATTCGACAATCTGCTTTCTGGTCTGAGCGCGCAACTGCGTGAACCGGGCGGCGGCGCAAGTTCGCTTTCCGACACCTGCCTGGCCCTTTACGCCCTGGCCCTGGCCGGGCGGGCAGAACCGGGTTACCACGAGAAAATCTTCTCCCGGCGCGGCGAGCTTTCGGCCGAGGACCGGGCGCTGTTGGCGCTGGCCATTCTGCAAGCCAACGGCCCGCCGAAAATGGCCAGGGAATTATTGACAACAAACCAAACTTCCCGCCGCGCGGAGCCAGACGACTTCGATTGCCTGTCGCGCGAACAGGCCATCCTCCTCCTGGCCTGGATTCGATTGCAACCCGAAAGCCGGGAAGTGACATCCGGATTCGACGCGCTCATGCGCGAACAGCGCGAAGCCCATTGGGGCACGACCCAGGGCGACGCCTGGGCGCTGCTGGCTTTGACGGAATACTCGCGCCGCGTCGAGGGCTCTCCCCAGTCCGCCGCCGGAGAACTGCGCTGGCGCGGCAAGGCCATTCCCTTCCAGCTTGACGCACGGACGTCTACATTCGACAAGACATTCGATTTGACAGGAAATGCGGATTCGTCTCCTGCCATCCTGAATTCCTCGTTGCACCGCCTCTACGCCTCCGCCGCCTTCGAAATCCGTCCGCCCGGCCCCGTGCAACCCCGACAAGACGAAGGCTTCGGACTACAGCGGAGCTATCAGCGTTTGGATGGGTATAACCAGCCTTGCTCGGGCGCACTGACCGTCGGCGACCGCGTTTTGGTCACGCTCGAATTGTCGGCGCGGGAGGCGGCCCGATACATTGTAGTTGATGATTCGTTGCCGGCTATTCTGGAACCAATTGGGGTCGGCGAGGAGCGGAACCGGATGTGGAGTTTTCATGAATTCCGCAAAGATCGCGCCTTGTTCTTCGCCAACGATTTGCCTGCCGGAAACTACACGGTGCGCTATTGCGCTCGCGTGCGCGCGGCGGGCCAGGTCGGCGCTCCTTCGGGCAAGGTGGAGGAAATGTATCATCCGCAACGTTTCGGATTGACCGGGACGCAAACCCTCGAGGGAAAATGAAAAGACGGCGATTCTTCGTTGGGCTGGGCGTGATGATATTGGTGATCCTGAGCGGGCCGATCCTGGTCTCCTTCGTGCCCTTACCGCCGGCCTTGTTCACCCCTCCCCGTCCAGCCGTCGAGTTGTTGGACCGGAACGGAGAGCCACTGCGCCTGACCCGCGACGGCGACCGCCCTTTTCAGCAATATGCTGGGCTGTCGGAAATGCCCCAGGCGCTGGTCAGTGCAACGCTGGCGGCCGAGGACAGCCGGTTTTGGAGTCATCATGGCGTGGATTGGCGGGCGGACTTGCGCGCCGGTTGGCAATTGATTTGGAACCGGCGCATCATCTCAGGAGCTTCGACCATCACGCAGCAGTTGATCAAGTTAAGCGCGCCGCGGCCGCGGACGTTCAAGGCCAAAATCATCGAGACAGCGCAGGCGTTGCGCCTGGAGCAAATCTGGGACAAGCAGCGGATTTTGACCGAGTACCTGAATCGGGTTGATTACGGCAACTACAACTGCGGCTGTGTGGCGGCGGCCCAATTCTACTTCGCCAAACCGCCGCGCGATTTGAGCACGGCCGAGTGCGCGTTGCTGGCCGGATTGCCGCAGTCCCCATCGCGATTGAATCCGCGCACGCATTTCGCCCGCGCCCTTCGCCGACAAGTTTGGATTCTGACGCGCATGAACAAGGAGGGTTGGCTGGCCGCTGATGAATTCCAACGGGCTTTGCAGGAGCCGCTACGCCTGGCTCATGGCGGCCGCGTCTTCGAGGCACCCCATTTTGTGGATTTGCTGTTAGAACAGGGAGGCGTGGCGGCGGGCAATTCCAGCGTCCGCACCACGCTGGACCTGCGTCTCAATCGCTTCGCCGGGCAAATCCTGCGTCGGCAGCTTGGCGCGTTGCAGGCCGAACACGCCGGCGAGGGCGCCATTGTGGTCATCGAAAATCAAACCGGCAACCTGCTCGCCCTGGTTGGATCGCGCGATTATTTTTCGGCGCAGTCCGGGCAAGTCGATGGCGCCTTGGCGCCACGCTCAACCGGATCGGCGTTGAAACCGTTCCTGTACTGGCTGGCGTTCGAACGGGGCGCGACGCCCGCCTCCATCGTGCCCGATGTTCCAACGGATTTTGCCACCAGCACCGGCTTGTTCTCGCCTGTCAACTATGATCGCCATTGTTACGGCCCCGTGCGCTATCGCGTGGCCCTGGCCAATTCGCTCAACATTTCGGCGGTGAAGATTCTTGATTCGTTGGGTGGAGCGGGGCCGCTGCTTGATTTGCTGCGGCGCTGCCGTCTCTCCACGCTGACCCGTGCGGACAACAACTATGGACTCGGTCTTGCCATCGGCAACGCGGAAGCGCGCCTGCTCGAACTGGCCAATGCCTACGCCAGCCTGGCCCGTTTGGGCGTCTGTCGGCCGTACCGCCTACTGCCATCCGCAGACAGCCAGAACGCCGGCGAGCGCGTTGGCGACGCTGACGCCGCATGGCTGATCGCCGACATTCTGAGTGACAATGACGCCCGTGCGGCCGCTTTCGGCCCGGAATCCTCATTGCGTTTTGATTTTCCAGTGGCCTGCAAAACGGGCACCAGTTCGAATTTCCGGGACAATTGGGCCTTTGGTTACACGCCGGAATTCACCGTGGGAATTTGGGTGGGGAATTTTGACGGCTCGCCCATGCGGCACATCTCCGGCGTCACAGGCGCGGCGCCCATTCTGCACGATCTCTTCGATTATCTGCATTCCCAATACGGCACAACTTGGTATGCCCGCCCCGCAGACATCGTGGAACGTAGGATCGATCCTCTCAGAGGCAATCTCTCCTCCAAACAAGATGCTGTCAGCGAAAGATTCATGGCCACTGTCCTGCCACCTGCAAACAGGGCCGACGACTACGACGACGCTGGGTGTGTCCGCCTTGGCCCGGAATATCGGCAATGGCTGGCCAGCGCGGACAATTGGCTGGCTGGCCGGGCCGTCTTGCGCGAAACTGGGCAAGACCTGCGCGTCACATTCCCGTTGCCCGGCACCATTCTCTTTCTCGACCCTGACCTTCCGGACCACGGTCGCCGGCTCTATCTGACCAGCCAGGGGACGGACGAGGCCGAGTGGTCCAGCGATTCTCTGGAGTGCCTCCGGCAAGGCGATCGGAGTCTGGCCCTCCTGGCATTGGGCCAGCACGAATTGACCGTGCGCGACCCGCGCACCGGCGCCACGCGGCAAACCTGGATCGAAGTCAAAGAACGGTGATGTCCGCCAACTCCGTGATTGGCACGGTAATTACGTCTAATGTCCCGATGGCCCATCGCTCGGAATCGCTTGGAGCAGCCCTCGACAGTTTTATCGCCTTCGATAGAACTCCTCAAATAGGCATTTGGCTTAATGTATGACTCCTGAACAACACGCACGTCGCTTGGTCACTGAAAAGTGCCTCATTGCAACGGATGTCGACCAAACAATTTTGGCCCAGACGAAAGATCGCCTGGAAGAAAGGCTTACTTTCTTCAGACAGTTGGCGCCTCAACTTGTGGAAGCCGCCCGGCTCGGAGGACACGTTGGTTTTATCACCGGAAACAGCATGCATGAGTTGTGCTCGCGTTTTCTCGACTTATTGGTGGAGCCCCTTTGCTACACGGGGGATTTGAAGGTGATTTCTCGCTTCCATTTTTTCTGCAATTCCAGGGGAATCTATTTCCATTTTCCAAGCACAGTTGTTGACCAGGCAATCCAACGCACGGCTGAACACCCAGGACGGCTCCGAAACAATTTCTGGCACGCCATAACAATTTCCAAAGGGAGTGAATTGCATGTCCATTCTCAGTTTGTTGACTCTGGCTATGTTACTCGATCGCTCATTCCCAGCAGTGATTCTACAATGATCGATTCTGTTTTGCGAAAAGTCGCTCAAAGCTACGTGCAAGATCTGAACTCTAGACGCCAGGACTATGAGCAGAAGTACGATCTCGCATGGGTGCTCGAGAAAAACGGCAGCATAACGGAACCGAAGGTGGAATTGCGCTCCGCCACGTATCGATGCGCTTCATCAGAAGAGATTGCGACGGTTCAGATTACCGTGATGGTCGGGTGCGGTGCGGGCGCATCTCACTGTTTGGACTCGTGCCCTCGCGATGAGTGGCCAGCCTCCATCCGCCGAGGATAAATGACGAATTTCAATGGCCTAATGATAACTTGGTGTCCCAAGACGCGGTTGGCGTTGGAAACAATATCGCTGGCGGCGGAATCGAAGCCGAGGAGCGGCGTCTGATAACGATACCAATCGCCCAATCAATTTACTGGAACCCGGCCTATCCCTCATATACGATGATCGTCATATTGCGGCGTCGGCCTCTAATCGTGAGACTTCACCCGGCAGTTGACGCCACAATGCGCCTTCCGGCGGCCATGATCCACCGGCTCCGTACCGGCGGTCGGCGTTTTTTGTTGCGCGGCGCCGGTAACGGCACTTGTATCGTCTCGAAATGAAAATCTGCACCCACCGACTGGTTTGTTCTGTAATTCTCATGGTTTGCTCCGGTGTGGGGTCTGCCGCCGAGCCTCAATTCACCGGAAACGCAGCCGCGCCCCGCGAACCTCTGAGCCTGTGGTACCGCCAACCGGCGGCCAAATGGGTGGAGGCGCTTCCTCTCGGCAACGGACGAATCGGCGCGATGGTTTTTGGCGGAATCACCCGCGAGCGGCTCCAGTTGAATGAGGACACACTCTGGGCCGGGGGACCTTACGACCCGGTCAACCCTGAAGCCAAGGCGGCCCTTCCCGAAGCGCGCCAGTTGGTGTTCGAAGGCAAATACCGTGAAGCCGCCAAGCTCATCAGCAGGCGGGTGATCTCCAAACCCGCAGGCCAGATGCCCTACGAACCGGTGGGCGATTTGATTCTCACGTTTCCCGACACGCCCTCCGTCGAGAATTACCGGCGCGACCTCAACCTGGACACAGCCATGGCGACCGTTGAGTATATCGACCGGGGGACTCGATTCCTGCGGCAGGTCTTTGCCAGCCCAGCGGATCAGGTCATCGTTGTCCGTCTGACTGCCGACCAAAAGGGCGCGATCTCATTTACCGCCGAATTGGAAACGCCCCAAAGAGCTGCGATTGAAACGGAATCGGGCAACACTCTGGTGATGCGTGGCGTCAATGGGGATTCGCAGGGAATTCGCGGCGCGCTCAAATTTCAGGCGCGCGTCCGGGTGCTGGTCGATGGCGGAACCATCAGTGCCGCTTCCAATGCGGTCGCTGTCGCCAAGGCGGATTCAGCCATCCTTCTTATCGCGGCGGCAACGAGCTGCCGAAATTACCAGGACGTGAGCGGTGATCCGGAAGCCATTGTCAAAAGCCAAATCGCGGCTGCTGAATCCAGGCGCTTTGATGCGTTGCTCGCGCGGCACATCCAGGAACATCAGCGGCTCTTTCACCGTGTGTCCCTCGATCTGGGCGCTACCGATGCCGTCAAGTTGCCGACCGATGAGCGCATCCGGAATTTCCGGAACGGCAACGATCCGCAGTTTGCGGCGCTGTACTTTCAGTTCGGGCGCTACTTGCTGATCAGCTCTTCGCGTCCCGGAGGTCAGGCGGCAAATCTGCAGGGCCTCTGGAATGAAAGCATGAATCCGCCGTGGCAAAGCAAATACACCATCAACATCAACACGGAGATGAACTATTGGCCGGCCGAGCCGTGCAACCTTGCCGAATGCACAGAGCCGCTCATTGCGATGGTGAAGGATCTTTCTCAGACCGGCGCGCGAACCGCCGGGGAGATGTATGGCGCGCGCGGCTGGGTTGCCCACCACAATACGGACCTCTGGCGGGCAACCGGCCCCATCGACGGCCCGGAGTGGGGCATGTGGCCGATGGGCGGCGCATGGCTTTGCGATCACCTCTGGGATCATTACGAATTCAGTGGTGACAAGGAATATCTCAAGGAGGTGTATCCCATTATGCGCGGCGCGGCGCAATTCTTCCTCGATACTCTTCTCGAGGAGCCCACACACAAATGGCTTGTCACCAATCCGTCCATTTCCCCGGAGAACCAGCATCCGTTTGGATCTGCCGTTTGCGCGGGGCCGGCCCTGGACTCCGAGATTCTCCGGGACTTGTTTTCGCATTGCATTGACGCGTCCAGAATTCTGGATACCGACGCGGAATTCAGGAAGCAGTTGGAGCAGACCCGGGCACGCCTTGCCCCGCTTCAAATCGGGAAGAAAGGGCAGTTGCAGGAGTGGCTTGAGGACTGGGATGCGCAGGCGCCGGAGCAACAACACCGCCATATTTCCCATCTGTATGCGCTCTATCCGGGCGCGCAGATTACGCCTCGTGGCACGCCGGAGCTGGCCGATGCTGCCAAAGTCACTCTCAACACGCGCGGCGACATCACGACCGGCTGGGCAATCGCCTGGCGCATCAACTGTTGGACCCGACTCCATGATGGCGACCGCGCGTACAGCATTCTCAATCACCTGTTCGATCCGACGCGGACGTATCCGAACCTGTTCGATGCGCACCCGCCGTTTCAGATTGACGGCAACTTTGGCGGCGCCTCCGCGATAGCCGAAATGCTGCTGCAGAGTCACACCGGCGAAATCGAACTGCTGCCCGCACTGCCCAGCGTCTGGGCCGCCGGCCGCGTCTCAGGCTTGCGCGCACGTGGCGGCTTCGAAATTGAAATTGCTTGGGACGGCGGCAAGCTGGCCAGTGTCAAAATCCGATCGGTGGGAGGACGCAACGCAGTCGTCCGATATGGCAGCCGCACGGCAAAAATCGAACTGAAAAATGGCGAGGGAGTTCAACTCAACTCCGAACTTCGACCTTGAAAACTTTCAAGCCTCCGGCTCTGCCGGAGGTCGCTGACTCTTTCGCCGGAGTCGGCGGGAATCTTCTGTCGGCGGGAATCTTCTTGCTTTGTGGCCGCCTGGTCCCCAACTTAACCGATGCGAAAACATATTGAACAATCCATTCAAATGAGAACGTTATTCGCTGAGGCGAAGAAGGCAGCCTTTCCAAGTGACCGACTTGCCATGAAACGCAGCATCTGTGCAGCTTTTGTCCCTGAATCACTCAACCTCCAACGCTTTTGCGCATTCGGCTTTGTTCCGCTCCTGATCGCGGCTGCGGCAACTGCCCAAGTGCCCGATGGCGCGAGAACCGATGGTGGGCCAGCAGCCAATCCGCCCGCAGCAACCAATGCCCCGGCGAATCCTGCTCGCCGGAACCTTGGAGGATTCGGCTTCGGTCGTCCTGCGCCGTTGCCTGCCGGTATTAAAGCCGAGCGAAACATTCCCTACGTCGAGAACGGCCACCCCAATCAGGTCTTGGATCTTTTCCTGCCCGAGCAACCCTCCGATAAACCTTTGCCGCTGATGATCTGGATTCACGGCGGCGCGTGGATGGGCGGCAGCCAGGCCAGTCCGCCCGTGCTGTATTTGGTGAGCAGGGGCTTTGCCGTGGCCAGCATCCAGCACCGGTTCTCTCAGGACGCCGTCTGGCCGGCGCAATCTTACGATTGCAAGGCGGCCATTCGCTTCCTCCGCGCCAACGCGGCCAAATACAACCTCGACGCCGATCACTTCGGTGTGGGCGGCGATTCCTCGGGCGGACATCTCGCCGCGTTTGTCGGCACCAGCGGCGATGTGAAAGAAATGGAAGGCGACCTGGGCAACACCAATGTCTCCAGCCGCGTGCAGGCCGTCGTGGATTGGTTCGGCCCCACCGACTTCACGCTCATGGCGCAGCAGTCAGGCCCCCACAGCATGATCCAGCACGAGACGCCCAATTCGCCCGAAGCACGCCTTCTGGGCGGCCGGGTGCAAGAGAAGCCCGATTTGGCCAAGACGGCAAATCCGTTGACCTACATTGACAAGAACGATCCTCCTTTCTTGATCATGCATGGCGACAACGATCAATTGGTTCCGCTGGGACAGAGCGTTATCCTGGCCAAGGCGTTGATTGACGCCGGCGTCGAGGTGACCATGAAAACGATCGCCGGCGCCGGTCACGAAGGCCCGCAGTTCCGCAACGCGGAAAGCCGGCGGCTGATTGAGGAATTCCTTTCACGAAAGCTCAAGGTGGACAAGTGACCGACACCTTCGTTCGTCACCCATGTGTTATGGCAAGAGTCCCCCAATTTACTCAAACAAATTTTTTTGTTCATATGACTAAGAAGCGGTGTTCCACAGTGTTCGTTTTGCTTGCCACCTGCTCCTGTTTTGGACAGGTGGTTCCGACACCCGAACCTTCTGACGGCCTCTCCAAAGCCGGCGAGAAAGCGGTGCGGACTGCCAAGCCCGCCTCAGATTCCAAGCCCGTCCCGTCCAACGCGCC
Source organism: Verrucomicrobiota bacterium (assembly GCA_049510745.1). Lineage (GTDB taxonomy): Bacteria > Verrucomicrobiota > Verrucomicrobiia > Limisphaerales > Palsa-1400 > PLGF01. The sequence goes on from JBEKYR010000001.1 coordinate 240,848, forward strand.
GGGCCAGGATTATCCTCGCATTGACTCCCAATTGCGCGCCATTTTCCGCGTGCCAGCACCGGGCGCCACCAACGTCGCGGTCACCATCGGGCGGCCCCTTGCTGTCAGCAAGGATGACGAAGGTGTCTGGACCATCACGACCTCGCCGCTGGCGCCGGGCTTTCACTACTACTCGCTCATCATTGACGGTGTGAGCGTGGCGGATCCGGCGAGCGAGAGTTTTTTTGGAACCAGCCGCACGTCCAGCGCCATTGAAGTTCCGTCTCCCGGCGAGGATTTTTACCAGCCCAAAGACGTGCCGCACGGCGATATCCGGGCGCGGTACTATTTCGCAAAGTCCACCGGCCTCACCCGGCGATGCTTTGTTTATACTCCTTCGGATTACGACACGAATCTGACTGCCCGATACCCGGTGCTGTACTTGCAGCATGGCATGGGAGAAGACGCTCGCGGCTGGCCGACCCAAGGCCGGACCGGACTCATCCTCGATAACCTGCTCGCCGGGGGCAATGCCAAGCCGATGCTGGTTGTGATGGAGGACGGCGGCATCACTCCAGGCGCCATGGGCGGTCCCAGAAGAGGCGGGGGTCCCATGTTTTGGGACAAATTCACTCAAGTGCTCATCGAGGACATTATCCCCATGATTGACGCAACCTATCGCACGATCCCCGACCGCGATCACCGGGCCATGGCCGGCCTTTCGCTCGGCGGCACGCAAACCTGGGGAATCACACAAGCGCACCTTGATGAATTTGCCTGCATTGGGAGCTTCAGCGCGCCATTCGGTTTTCCGGAACTACCCGGCGGGTTTAACGGACTTTTGGGTGATCCGGCGGCTTTCGCCAAGCAGGTCCATGTGCTTTTCATCAGCGTCGGCGCCGCCGAAGGAGGAATGACTGGCGGCAGCCGCACCTTCCATCAGGCGCTGGAGAAGGCCGGCATCAAGCATGTCTATTACGAATCTCCGGGCACCGCGCACGAATGGCAGACCTGGCGGCGGAGCCTGCGCGAATTTGCCCCGTTGCTCTTCCAAACCGCGCAAGGAGGCAACCAGTAAACCCGGGTAAAACCATGAGAACGAAGTCAATCATCGCACTAACCCTGATGGCGGGCAGCCTTGTTGCCCTTGCCCAAACCAATTCGCTTTCCTTCACCAATCAGCTCGGCAGCGACGCCAAAGCGGCCAGCTCAAATGTCCCCGGGCAACAGTATCCGAAAATTGATTCCGGGCGTCACGCGGAGTTCCGGTTTCGCGCGCCGGGCGCCCTGAGAGTGCAACTCGACATCGGCGGGCACAAATACGACATGACCAGGAATGATGAGGGCATGTGGTCGGTCGTCACCCCGCCTTTGGTCGTGGGTTTCCATTACTACGCCATCATCGTTGACGGCGTGTCCGTGGCCGATCCCTCCAGCGAAACATTTTTCGGCGTGAGCAAAATGATGAGCGGCATCGAGGTGCCGTCCCCCGGCGAAGATTTTTACGACGCCAAGAACGTGCCTCACGGCGAGGTGCGCGAGCATTGGTACTATTCCAAAACGAACAGCGCGTGGCGCAGATGCTTCGTCTATACGCCGCCGGATTATGCCAGCAATCCGGCGGCCCGTTATCCGGTTGTTTATCTTCAGCACGGCGCGGGTGAAGATGAACGCGGCTGGTCCACACAGGGCCGGGTAAATTTCATTCTCGACAATCTCATCGCCGAAGGCAAAGCCAGGCCGATGATGGTGGTCATGGACAACGGCGGCGGCAGCGCCTTGTTCGCGCCGGGCGCGCGAGGCGGGCGCGGGCCCGGCCCGGCCGGCGTCATGGGAGCGCCCGCGGGAACGAACGCGCCGGCCGGAACCAATGCCCCGGCGACGGCAGGCGCGGGAACCAACCCGCCGGCATCGGGCCGTTTCGGGCTTATGAGCGCGGCCACGACTCGTTTTGCCGACACCCTGCTGCACGAAATCATTCCGATGATTGACTCGACTTACCGCACGATTCCCGACCGGGAGCATCGCGCCATGGCCGGCCTCTCGATGGGAGCCTTCCAGACCTATCAAATTGTCCTGAACCATCCCGATGCGTTCTGCGCGATGGGTGCGTTTAGCGGTGGAGCGGGCGGCATCACCAACTTGAACACGGCCTACAACGGTTTCTTTGCCGATGCCGATGCTTTCAACAAGAAGATCAGGGTGATGTTCTTCAGCATGGGAACCGCCGAGAACCTCACCGCCACGCGCAATCTGGACAAACTCCTCGCCGACGCGCGCATCGACCACGTCTATTACGAGTCGCCGGGCACGGCGCACGAATGGCAGAGCTGGCGCCGAAGCTTCCACCAATTTGCGCCACTTCTGTTTCAAAGCCCTTGAAAACGTCGGCCTATCCTTGCAATCCTGTGAAACGTCTCCTGTTCAAAATAATCTTCCTCACCGCCGCCTGGGCAGCCCAGGCGCAGTCCACAACTCCTGTTGCCAACATTGACGCTGCCAAGCCGGGCCCGCCGATTTCTCCTTACGTTTACGGCCAGTTCCTCGAACACATTGGCAGCCTCATTTACAGCAGCCTCTGGAGCGAGATGCTCGATGACCGCAAGTTCTATTACGACGTGATGCTCAAACCAGCGGAAGCTCCCAACGCCGGCCAGCGTGGCGGGCCCGGTGGTTTCGGTCCAGGCCGCCGCCGCAATGTCGGGCCGGGACGGTGGAATCCGATCGGCCCGGTTGATTCCGTCGTCATGGACGCCAGCAATCCTTTCGTCGGTGATCACACGCCGTGGATCAAACTCGCCGGCTCCGAGCCTCGCGGCATCCGTCAGACCGGCGTTAATTTCACCCAGGGCGTCACCTACAATGGCCGCTTCCAGTTGGCCGGTGATCCCGGCGCGAAAGTTTCCGTCAACCTCGTCTGGGGCACCAATGACGGCGCGGCGCGCCAGACTGTTTCACTGGGCGAATTAAGCCCGGACTACAAGAGTTTTACGTTCTCATTCACGGCCGAAAACTCCGGCGCGGCACAAGTCGAAATCAGCGGCGCCGGCGCCGGGTCGTTCCACATTGGCGCGGTTTCCCTCATGCCCGCCGACAACCTCGACGGCTTCCGCCCCGATGCCATCGCCGTCCTCAAGAGCCTCCGCTCCGGCGTTTACCGCTTCCCCGGCGGCAACTTTGTCTCCGCCCACGAATGGCGCAATGCCATTGGCGATCCCGACAAACGTCCGCCTGTCTATGATCCTGTTTGGCGCGCACTTCAACCCAACGACATCGGCACTGACGAGTTCATGACCCTGTGCAAACTCCTCGGCGTCGAGCCTTACATCACTCTCAACGCCGGCCTTGGCGACGAGTGGTCCGCCGCTCAATATGTCGAATACGCCAACGGCTCCGTCTCCACACCGATGGGCAGGTTGCGCGCCGGCAACGGCCATCCCGAACCTTATCACGTGAAGTTCTGGGGTATCGGCAACGAAGCCTGGGGTTTCAGTTACCAGTATGGCGCCATGAAGCTCAATCAGTTTGAGTTTAAGCACAACCAGTTTGCCAGGGCCATGAAGCAAGCGGACCCGGCCATCAAACTGATCGCCTGCGGCGCCATGCCGGACACGATGACCGGTTCCAAGGAATCGTTGAACTTGGGCACCAATCTGGTTCCACCTTACCTCTCACCGGCGGACTGGACCGGCGGACTGCTTTCAAACTGTTTCAACAACATTGATCTCATCAGCGAACACTTTTACAACTATGGCAACACACACTTCAGCCTCGCCGAAGGCCGCCAGGTGCCGAATGATCCCAACGAACCCGTCACGGACTGGATGCGCCGCCCGGCCAACCATATCCGCATCAAATACGAGGAATACAAGGATTACGAGAAAATCTTTCCGCAGCTCGTTACCCGTCCGAAGCCGCTGAACATTGATGAATGGGCTTACATGGGCGGCCGTCATCCGGTTTACCCATCCTACGCCTGGGTCTTCCATGAAATGTTCCGCCACTCGGACATGTTTCAAATGGCGGCTTACACCTTTGCCACCTCGCTGCTGGCGCGGGATGGAACGAACGTCTCGCTCAATGCCAACGGCCTCGTTTTCAAAATCTACCGCGACCACTTTGGTTCGATCCCAGTCGATGTTTCCGGCAACTCGCCGCAACCCAAACCCACCGATCCTCCGGGCGGCGAGCAACCCGTGGTTAACGCCGGCAGCGACACCTTTCCTGTCGATGTCGCCGCGGCTTGGACCGAAGATCATCGTGCTCTTACAGTGGCTGTCTTGAATCCCACCGATGTGGATCAACCGCTCAAGCTCAATGTCACCGGCGCCGCGCTTTCCGGCAAGGGCACCCTGTGGCGGCTTGCGTCCGCTGGCAACAGCGGCCAGAATCCCAGCATCAGCAATTCCCCGGTTGATGCCGTCCCCGATTCGCTCACCCTGCCGCCGTTCAGCGTGAATATCTACGAGCTCACGGTGAGATAATTAGCTCCACCATGGCGCCGGTTTTTCCAACGAGTCGCCGGTTGATTGCTCGCGAGCAAAGTCGCCGGCATGTTGTATCTGATTCGGGCGGTTTAACGCTGCCTCGTCGGATTCCCCATCCCCGCCTCACAACTATAGCAGATCGAATGAACAAATCCCTCGTTTCAATTGCTGCCGTTTTACTGCTGATTAACGGCGGCGCCATCTCCATCCTCGCCGCGTCGCCAAGCTCGGCCAAACTCCCCGCCGCCGCGATGCAACACTGGACTGCCGACAACGGCAACGGCACCTACTCCAACCCGCTGTTTTACGAGGAGTTCGAGGACCCGGACCCCATCCGCGTCGGCAACGACTATTATCTCGCCAGCACCACGATGCACATGAATCCGGCTGTCATCATCATGCATTCCAAGGACCTCGTGAACTGGGAACTTGCCGGCTACTGCATGGATCGGCTGGACTTGGGACCGGCCTTCCGTCTGGAGGGTGGAAACATCTATGGCAACGGCATCTGGGCGCCTTGCATCCGTTACCACGATGGGATGTTCTATGTCTTCTGCAACGTCAACCGGGCGGGCTTGCAGATTTTCCGCTCCAAGTCCGCCAGCGGCCCCTGGCAGCGCAACCAGATCCAGGGTTTCCATGACCTGTCGGTTCTTTTCGATGATGACGGCAAGATCTATCTCGTCTTCGGCAACAGGAATCCCTACACTATCCTGGAACTCAACAAGGACCTCACCGATGTGGTCCCCGGCGCCACCCACCAAATGAACGCCCCGGGCCTGGGCGAAGGCCACCACCTCTACAAGATTAACGGCAAATACTATGACATTTCCGCCATCCCTGGCGCCCAAACGGACCAGATGGTCGCCCGCGCGGATTCAATTGACGGGCCTTGGCAGGTTGAGCGCATGGTCCAAGGCGAGTCGTTGGGCGTACCCTCCCAGCCCCCACTGCGCGGCAGCGGTCCCAGCCCGAAGGACCGCGGTTTGACCCTGCATCAGGGCGGCATGGTTGACACCCCCTCCGGCCAATGGTGGAGCATCATCATGCAAGATCATGGCAGCATTGGCCGCATGGTTGCGCTGGTTCCAATCACCTGGGACAACGGTTTCCCGATCATCGGCCTGCCGGGCAATCTCCGCAAAGCACCCAATACTTGGATCAAGCCCGACACCGGCTACACTCAGGATCCCAAGCCGGCCTTTGTCCACGAGGACAACTTTGACGGCGGCAAGCTCAACCCGCTCTGGCAGTGGAATCATGTCCCGGATGACAGCAAGTGGTCGGTCACGGAAAAGCCCGGCATGCTGCGTCTCCATTCCCTGCCCGCAAGCGACTTCTACACCGCCCGCAACAGCATCTGCCAGCGGCCGCCCGGACCCGAATCCATCATGACCGTCGAACTGGACGGCTCGGGCTTGGCTGCCGGAGACACGGCGGGTCTGGCACTGTTGAGTAATCCTTATGCGTGGATTGGCCTGGTGAAATCCGCCGATGGCCTCACCCTGCGGATGTTTGATCAAACCACTCGCAAGACCAACGACGCCCCGGTTAACCCAACCCGCGTCTGGCTGCGCGTTGCCTGCAACTTTGACACCGATTATGCCATTTTCAGTTGGAGCACTGACGGCAAGCAATTCACGCCGCTCGGTGACCCCTTCACCATGACCTTCCAGCTTAGGACCTTCCAGGGCGTTCGTCCCGCCCTGTTCAACTACAACACGTCCGGCCAGCCCGGCGGCTATGCCGACTTCGACAACTACACGGTCGAGGAACCGCGAGCACGGGGCATCGAACGCATGATTCCCTTGAGCAAGACCATTACGCTGACCGGCGGCGCCGACGGCAGTTTGCTGGCTGTTGACACCCAAAGCATGTCGTTGGCCAGTGTGCCAGCCGATTCGGCTAACGTGGTCGCGCAGAACGTTCAATTCCAAGTCGTAGATCTCGGCACGGGCCGTGTGGCGCTGAAGGCTTCCAACGGCCGGTTCGTTTCCGCCGCTGACAACGCTGTTGCGTTGAAGGACCTTGCCGGAAAAACGCCTGGCGATGCGGAATCCTTTCAATGGGTCAACTTAATGCGCGGCGACGCCATGCTCATGTCTCTGGTCAATCATCGCTATTTGGCCACCAAACCCAACGAGCCAGGACCGGTCACGGTTTCCGGCGCCGGTCCGCGACCCGACCGCAAAGACGGCGCGTGTTTCAAATGGAAAGCAGTCGAATGAAACGCGACGCCGTCAGTTCGATTTTACAAGTTGTTGGCGCTGTGCCACCATGAGATCGCACCAAAAACGATGGCCTTTTTACTTGATAGATGATCATCCAAAAATACAGACAAACGCTGGCCGTTCTTCTGGCATTCGGAACTTTGGCCGTCTCCGTCCAGGCCCAGGGCCATTACAGAAGCTTCATCGTCTCCACTTATGCGACGCAGGGAACGGTGCAACGCCTGATGGACGGCAATCTTGACCCTGCGGAGTCTTGGTCTAATCTCACGCGCAATCTCAAGATTGACAAAATCTATATCGAGGTCATGCGCAACCACACGCTCGTGGACGAGGCTGGCCTTGAGAAACTCAGAAAGTTCTACCAAGACCAAGGCGTGCAGGTTTGTGGCGGCTTGGCCTTTAGCGTTAGCGAAGCCAATGGCTACCAGGGTTTCGACTACGCCGATCCGGAAAACCGCGCCTTCGCAAAAAAAGCCGTGGAACTGGCCGCCCGCCATTTCGATGAAATCCTGCTCGACGATTACTTCTTCTTCGACCGCAAGACGGATTACGACATCAAGGCCAAAGGCAACAAATCCTGGACACAATACCGCCTGAAAACCATGCGCGAAGTCGCGAATGACCTTGTCGTCAAACCGGCCAAAGCGGTCAATCCCAAGTGCAAGGTCATCATCAAGATGGCCAACTGGTATGACCAATACGCCGGCATGGGCAACGACACCGAAAAAGTCCCTCTCATTGCCGACGGCATGTTCTCCGGCACGGAATCCCGTCTCTGGGTCGGACAGGAGCAGCACCTTCAGCCCTACCTCAGCTACGACATCATGCGGTTCATGGACAACCTCAAGCCGGGCGTCAACAAAGGCGGCTGGGTTGACCAAGGCGGCTCCAATCCGATTGACCGGTATTCTGAAGAACTGTTGGATACGGTTTTTGCCCGCTGTCCCGAGATGTGTTGTTTCCACTATGGCGGCATGCTCATGCGCATCCGTCCGAATTCCATCAACAGCCGCACCTGGTCCAACCAACCAACCAGCCTGAATCTCGCTGAAGTGCAGAAAACCCTCGGCCCCGATGACACCCTTGCTTTCGCCGACATCGCCGCCTACACGCTGGGGAAGGTTGACCAGGTGTTGACCAATGTCGGCAAGCCGGTTGGCATCAAGACCTACACCCCCTCTCACGCCACGGGCGAAGAGTTCGTGCATGATTATTTGGGCATGATCGGCCTGCCGATGGACATCTTCCCGCAATTTCCAATAAATGCCGACATGGTTCTGCTGACCGAACAGGCCAAGTTTGATCCCGACATCATTCAAAAAATTAAAACCCAGCTCGAAGCTGGCAAATCGGTCTGCGTTACCTCGGGCTTTTTGCGTGCCATGAAGGGTAAAGGCATGGAAGACATCTGCGAAGTTGAAACCACCGGCGCCACCGTGCCCGTGCGGCGCTTCGCTTTCGCCGGCGGTCCAGGAGCGCCGTTTCCAGGCCGCGGCATGGCCCGACGCGACGGCGAGCCTGATCCGTTAGCGGCTGCGCGCGACATCCTCATTCCCGAAATCAAGTATGCCAACATCCTGACCCACGATGCGTGGGGCGACGCCTTGGGCATCTCCGCCGGTGGCACGACTTATCCGGTCGTCCTCTCTTGTGAGTACTCCAAGGGCAAATTCTATGTCCTGACCATCCCCAACGATCCTGCGGACCTTTACGCTCTCCCGCCAGCCGTGCTTTCGGTGATCCGGGCCGCGCTGGGAAGGACTGAACCTGTTCGCATTGATAACGCGCCGGCGCAGGTCGCATTGTTTCGTTACGATAATAATACGTTCATCGTTCAAAATTACCTCTCCACCCAGGCCGAGGTCACGGTTTCCGTGGCTGGCACCGCAACGGAGATTCACGATTTATTGACGGGAAAAACTTTGTCTGCCGCGCCAGAACCCGACCGCGGCTTCGGGCGCGGCGGCTTTGGCGGACGTGGCCCGGCCGCTCCGCCGCGGCGCACGTCATTCACGTTCACCGTGCCGCCGCATTCCTATCTGCCTTTCGCCGCCAAATGAGCGCCCTAACCCACCCTCTTGAATGGGGAACAGCCCTTGAACATACGACACTCGTCATATATTCCCGGGAGGTTCACCCAAGTAACCTTTCAAATCGTCTTTACCAATGAGAAGATTAATCATCGCCTGTTCGGTCGTTATTGCGAGCCTTGCATCCGCGCAAACCAATTCAACCTCCTCCACCAATGAGCCTGCGGACGATTGGAAACCCGCGACCTCCAACCAGCAGGGAAAGAAGTACCCTCAGGTCAACTCTGAAGGCCGCGTTCGCGCCCGCGTCGTCGCGCCGCAGGCGCAGAGTGTCATGCTCGACATAGGTGCCGTAAAATACCCCCTGACCAAGGGCGAGGACGGCGCCTGGGTCGGCGAATCGCGGCCGCAGGACGAAGGTTTCCACTACTACCAGCTCGTCATTGATGGCGCCCAGGTTCCGGACCCCGGCACCCTGTACTTCTACGGCGCCAGCCGCTGGGGCAGCGGCGTCGAAGTCCCCGCCAAGGACCAGGACTTCTACGCTCTCAAGAACGTGCCTCATGGCCAGCTCCGGCAAACCCTCTTTTATTCCAAAAGTGCTGATGCCGTTCTGCGCTGCTTCGTTTACACGCCCTCGGATTATGAAAACAACTCCGCGAAGCGTTATCCTGTGTTGTATCTCCAACACGGCGGTGGCGAGGACGAAACCGGCTGGGGAAGTCAGGGACACACGGGGCTGATCATGGATAACCTGATTGCCGAAGGCAAAGCCAAGCCCTTTATCATCGTGCTGGCCAATAGCTATGTCCCCGGTTCTAATATGTTTGGTGGCGGAGCGGCAACCACTAATTCAACGGGGAGTGCGCTCTCCCGCAGCATTCGTGGACCCGGGGGGCGTTCGTTCAACTTTAACGCCTTTGCGAAGGTTCTTATGGAAGATTTGATTCCCTACATTGACGCCAACTATCGCACCATCGCTGATCAACCCCATCGCGCGATGGCCGGGCTTTCCATGGGGGGCATGCAGACCCATTCAATCACCCTGGCCAACCTCGATAAATTCTCCCACATTGGTATTTTTAGCGGCGGCAATATCGCCCCATCTGAAATTTCCGACATGGATGCTTTCAAACAAAAGGTCAAGCTTGTGTTCGTCAGCTACGGTAGCCGCGAGAACGGCGCTGCCGGCAGGTCCAGCGTGGAAGCGCTGCAAAAAGCCGGCATCAACAGCGTCTTCTACGAATCCCCCAATACCGCCCACGAGTGGCTGACCTGGCGGCGAAGCCTGCATGAATTTGCGCCGCTGCTGTTTAAAGATTGATGCACAGCACGACCTTTATTCCGGTCCAGTCAAATTCCAATACTTTATGAAAATGAAAACTCCAATTATTTTTTTGACCTTTGCGGCCCTGCCGCTTTCGCTTCTCGCGGCCGATGTCACCGGCACGTGGAAATCCGAATTCGACTCGCAGATCGGCCCCCAGAAATATACCTTCACGTTCAAGCAGGACGGCGCGAACTTGACCGGGAAAGCCAACTCGGAAATCAACGACCAGAAGCGTGAAAGCGAACTGAAAGAAGGCAAGGTTGACGGCGATACGATTTCGTTCGTGGAGATGCTCAACTTCCAGGACAACGACATTCGCATCACCTACACCGGCAAGCTCTCGACCAACGGCAACGAAATCAAGTTCACGCGCGAGGTCGGCGACTTTGCCAAAGAGGACATCGTGGCCAAGCGCGAGCAGAGCGCGCCTGCCGCAGCCGCACCTGGCCTGAAGACCCTCCGGATCAAGGCCGGCCGATCCACGCCCTTCACGGATTCGAGTGGCAATGTTTGGTTGCCGGAGCAAGGTTTCCAGGGAGGCGCCACCATTGATCGTGACCCGGCCGCGGTGATTGCCAACACCAAGGACCGGGCCCTGTTTTTGAACGAGCACTACTCGATGGACTCCTTTGCCTGCAAACTTCCCAACGGCAAGTATCTCGCCAAACTCTACTTTGCGGAGACGTTCGAGGGCATTACCGGCCCCGGTCAGCGCGTGTTCTCCTTCAATGTGCAGGGACGCGAGTTCAAGGACTTCGATATCTGGGTAAAGGCGGGTGGCCCCAATCGCGCCTACATCGAAACGGTGCCCGTGGAAGTGACCAACGGAGAATTCCGCATTGTTTTTACAAGCCAGGTCGAAAACCCGGAGATCAACGCGATTGAAATCATTCCGCAGACAGCGGCCGAGACCAGTGCGGTAACGCCCGTCCCTGCCGCGACCGCTTCGGCGCAACCTGAGCAGGCGAATCCCGAGGCGATCGGGGCGCGCGGCGGTCGTGGCGGATTTGGCGCCCCCATCGTGCTCGGGCCGGACGACAAACCGGCCTTTCCGCCCGCGCCGGAAGGTTTCGACAGAGCGCGCGAAAACATCGCGCATGGCAAGATCGAGAGGGTCGAGTATGACTCCACGACCGTCGGCAACAAACGCAAGACTCTCGTCTATTTGCCGCCCGGATACTCTGCTGACACGAAGTATCCCGTGCTCTATCTGCTCCACGGCATCGGCGGCGACGAAGAGGAATGGCACCGGGGCGGGCATCCCGAGATCATTTTAGACAACCTCATCGCGGACAAGAAAGCCGTGCCCATGATCGTCGTCCTGCCTAACGGCCGCGCGCAACCAAATGACCGCGCCGAAGGCAACGTGTTTGCCGCCGCGCCCGCGTTCGGGAAATTCGAGCAGGACCTGCTCAAAGACCTCATTCCGTTCATCGAATCGAAATATTCGACCAAAACGGACCGCGAGAGCCGGGCGCTGGCCGGCCTCTCCATGGGCGGCGGGCAATCGCTCAACTTCGGCCTGGGCCACCTCGACACCTTCGCCTGGATCGGCGGCTTCTCCTCCGCGCCAAACACCAAATCGCCTGAGCAGCTCGTGCCCGATCCGGCTGAAGCCACCCGGATGCTCAAGCTGCTCTGGATTTCCGGCGGGGACCACGACGGGCTGCTCAACATCGGCCAGCGCACGCACGCCTATCTCACGGAGAAGAACGTCCCGCACATCTGGCACCTGGATTCCGGCGGCCACGACTTCGCCGTTTGGAAGAACGATTTGTATTTGTTCGCGCAAAGGATTTTTCAGTGAGCCAACCGCGAAGCTCCGCTGTTTGGGAGAACAAACCGCTCACCCTCGGCGGCAACGCGAGATTTTCAATTGTGACTCCGATATGAGACGAGCCTGGCGACGAAACCAATTCCCCTCCCAAACCTTACACTCATGAAAACTCACATTCCAAACTTCAACTCACGATTCACTCTGCTGACTTCTGCGCTGCTGGCCATTGGTGCAACGGCACGGTCTGCCGGCATTTCCACCCTCAAGGACGCCTACAAAGATCAGTTCTATGTTGGCGTGGCCATCAACCGCACCATTGCGATGAGCACGGGGGTCCGCGCGGACAACGTCAACCGGACCCAGGAACAGGTCAACAAAGACATTGCTCTCGTCAAGGAACAGTTCAACCAGATTGCTCCGGAAAACGACCTGAAGTGGGCGCTCATCCATCCGCAGGAAGGCCCGGACGGCTATAATTTCGGCCCGTCTGACGCTTATGTGAACTTCGGCGTGAGCAATAACATGTATATCGTGGGACACACACTCGTCTGGCACGCCCAGACGCCCAACTGGGTATTCGCCGGCACGAATCCGCCTCCGCGAGCCACCAACGCCTCACCCGACGCCGTCACGACCACGAATGCGCCCGGGACAAACGCGCCGGAGCGGGGAAGTTTTGGCCGTGGTTTCGGCGGCGGTTTCGGTCGCGGCGGTTTCGGGTACAACGGACCGCGCGCGTCGCGCGAGGAGTTGCTCCAGCGGATGCGCGATCACATTCACACCGTCGTCGGCCGCTACAAGGGCAAGATCAAGGTCTGGGACGTCGTGAACGAGGCAATCGCCAACGGGGGCACCAACCTGCTGCGGAACTCGCTCTGGCTGCAAATCATCGGGCCGGACTTCATCGCCAAGGCCTTCGAATACGCCCACGAAGCCGATCCGGACGCGATCCTCCGCTACAACGACTATGGACTGGAGAATCCGGGAAAACGCCGCAAACTGATCACTCTGATCAAGTCCCTGCAGGAACAACACGTTCCGGTGATGGCCATTGGCTCGCAAACCCACGTCAGCGTTTCTTCGCCGAGCTTTGAGGCCGAAGATGCCGCTCTGACAGAACTCGAACAGCTCGGGCTGCCCATTCACATCACCGAACTCGACGTCAACAGCGCGCAGGGCGGGCAGCGCGATACCGGGGCGGACATCGCCAACAACGCCGCGACCACCCAGGGCGGCCTCGTCGATAACGCCAATCAGCGACTCGCCAGTCAGTATGCCACGCTCTTCCGCGTGTTTCTAAAGCACCGCAATTCCGTGAAGGTGGTCACTTTCTGGGGCGTAAACGACGGCGTTTCCTGGCGCGCCGGTGGACGTCCGCTGCTGTTCGACGCCAAAGATCAACCCAAGCCGGCCTTGGACGCGGTCATTGGCGCCGCAACACTTCAACATTAAAACCAACTGTCATGAAAATGAAACCGGGATTGTTCATGCTGGCGGGATTATTCTTTTTGAACGTGAACGCTTTTTCTCAGGATACGAATCTTTTCGTTTTCCTGTGCTTTGGACAGTCAAACATGGAGGGCTTTCCAGGAATTGAACAACAAGACAAGACGCCAGTGGATGCTCGCTTTCAGGTCTTGGCCGCTGTTGATTTTCCAAACCTGGGCAGAAAAACGGGTAATTGGTATCCTGCTGTCCCTCCGCTGTGCCGAAGCTCTTCAGGTCTATGCCCGGCCGATTATTTTGGCAGAACGATGGTTTCCAATCTGCCGGCAAACATCAGGGTGGGTATTGTCAATGTTTCCGTCGCCGGCTGCAAAATTGAACTGTTCGACAAGACTAATTACCAGTCATACGCATCAACGGCGCCCCCGTGGATGACTAACATCATCAACGCCTACGGCGGAAATCCCTATGCGCACCTTGTCGAGATGGGAAAACTGGCCCAGAAAGACGGGGTCATTAAAGGGATTCTGTTGCATCAGGGAGAATCGAACACGAACGACAAGGAATGGCCGGACAAAGTCAAAGGTATCTACGACAATCTGATCAAGGACTTGAATCTCAAGGCCGGAGAAGTGCCGCTGCTCGCGGGTGAACTCGTCGATGCTGATCAAAAAGGCGCTTGTGCGGGCATGAATACAATCATTGACGGGTTGCCTGGAACAATTCCCAATTCGTACGTCATTTCTTCGATGGGTTGCACCAGCCGTCCAGACCATCTGCATTTCAATCCGGCAGGCTACAGAGAGTTGGGAAAGCGATACGCGGAGAAAATGCTTTCAATACTGGGTTATAAGATGACCGATCCCAAATGACCTGAAGCGGCTTCCAAATCCGGCGCCATCCCCCATCAGCTCGAGCCCGGAACAGGTCTTTTGCTGAAGCGTCCGAAGTATTCCAAAATCTGGTCGCGCCACTTCGCCGAGTCCGCGGCTTGAATAGCCAGGCGGTCGGCCACTTCCTTATGCCGGCGTGAATCAATTTTGCCGGCGAGTGATTGCCATGTTTTCTGCAATGCCGCCGCCTGTTCCGCGCCGTCGTGATACTTGGCGCAAAGTTCGTCCCACAATGTCTTGCCCGACTTCATCCGATAGTCCCACGCACAACGATGAAACCAAAGGAGAAACTTCTCCGGGCAACTCGCGAGATCATCGAACAGGTCACAAACAGGCGGGAAGTATTGCTCAACCGCGTGGTCGCCCTGCTTCGTTCGATCGAATCCGATGGCTTTCTCCGAGGCTTGATGATAATAGACCGCCGTCCAGTCGGCTCTCGGTGCGCGATCGTTCCAAGGCATCGGCGCGTAATGCTCGCCGCCGATCAGATGATGCAGTCCGAGCGGCACGGTGTAATTCACGAAGGTTTCGCGCGAGGACATCATCATGTCGCGGATGACAGCCGCGGTTTTGCCGTCAGGGGTGAAAGTCAGGCGCGTCCACTCGTCCGCGATTCTTTCGGCGGACGACTCCGGGTTCCACGCCAGCCGTCCGAACGCATACCAATTCGACTGCGAGAAATGATGCCCGCACCAGTTGGTGTCCAGTCCGGGATTCGTCACGGAGACCATTCCCGTGATGCAACTCGGATGAATTTTTCCCGCCAGCACTTTGGCGACGGTTGAGCCGCTGCCCTTCGCGCGCGTGTCCGAGTCCAGAAACTCCTTCCACATCGTGCCGAGATAAACCAGATGTTTGGCCTGGCCGAGATATTCCTGCGTGGCCTGAATTTCGGCGACGACCGGGGTCTGCTGCATCGCGCCAAACAGCGGATGAAACGGCTCGCGCGGCTGAAAATCAATCGGGCCGTTCTTGACCTGCACCGCGACATTTGGGCGAAATTGGCCGTCGAGCCGCATGAACTCGATGTAAGCGCGCTTGGCGCGGTCCGGATCAATCTCCTCGTCGTAAACAAACGCCCGCCAGAAGACGTTGCCTTTGTGCGGGGCGAGGGCGTCGGCCAGCACGTTTGCCCCGTCGGCGTGAGTGCGGCCGTAGGTTTTCGGTCCGGGCTGGCCTTCGGAATTGGCCTTGACCAGAAATCCGCCGAAGTCGGGAATAAGGCTGTAAATCTCGTCGGCCTTGGCCTTCCACCAATCTGAAACACCCTTGTCCAACGGATCGGCGGTGACCAGCCCGCCCAGTCGCACCGGCGCGGCGAAGTTGGCGCACAAATACATTCGCACGCCGTAAGGCCGCCACACGTCCGCCAGCGCGGCGACTTTGCGGAGATACTCCGGCGAGAGAATGCGCACGTCGGCATTGACGTTGTTGATCACCGCGCCGTTGATTCCGATGGAAGCATTGGCACGCGCGTAATCGGCGTAGCGGGGGCTGAGTTGTCCCGGCAGCTCATTCCATTGCCACAACGAGCGTCCGGCATAACCGCGCTCAATCGTGCCGTTGAGATTGTCCCAGTGGTTCATCAACCGAAACTGAAGCGCAGGCCGCTCGGTGAGGTCGATCCGGTCAATCGGCTGGCCGGTTTGCATCAGGCGCAGGAAATGGAACGCACCATACAGCGCGCCGATTTCGCCGTTCGAGGCGATCACAGTCACCGGATGTCTCGCGATGCGGACCGAGCGGAAGATGAAGCCTTCGTCACCGGCAGCGCGCAAGTCGGCGGTCCAATTCAAATCGCGGACCATCGCCGAGTTCTCCGGCGTGCCGACAACCACCGCGCGGGCCTGCAATCCGTTTTCGTTCAGAGGAACGGCGCCGCCCAACAGAGCCGTGGTGGCTGAACGCAATTCATCCCGGATGATTCCGCAGGTGGCTGAAGCGCCGTCCACGCGAATTTGCCGCACAATGCGGCGATAGCTTTTGGCGGCGTCCCCCGGCGGCGCGTATCGCAGCCAGAGTTTGCAGCCGTCTTCATCCGGCAACTGCGGTTGCGGTTCGGCTGCGTCAGTCCTGGTGGCGTCACCGCCGACACAGAGGCCCGCAGCACCTGCCAGCCCCACCGCCACAAATTCCCGCCGGGACAATTTCATGAGTGAATTCTTGGCAGAAACGCCGGGTGGAAACAATCCCGAAGCGTTGGCAACATTCGCGGGCGATTTGTCCAATCGAGCGGAGACGTCGGAAGTGCCGGTGGACGTGCTCGAGGCAGCGCCGGCAGGTTGCGAAGAATCGTGTTGTCATAATGATGCCGGGCAGGGAAGATATGCGATATGGAAAAGAAACGAATTGTTGAAAAAGACCCGCCGTTGAAAAGGGACGACCTCATCGTCATCACCGGCGCGGGCGGGTTCATTGCCGGCAACCTCGCGTTGTATTTCAAAAAGAAAGGTTTTGCCAACGTCCGCGCGGTGGACAAAAAGCCGCTGCACGAGTGGTATCTGCACGTGCCGGGCGTTCAGAACCTTTGCCGGGACGTCAGCAAGGAAGAGAACTGCAAACGCGTTTGTGAAGGCGCGGTGGAAGTTTACAACCTCGCCGCGGACATGGGCGGCATGGGTTTCATCGAACGCTTCCGCGTCGAATGCCTGCGCTCGATCCTGATCAACACGAACATGATCGAGGCCGCCTGCAATGCCGGCGCGCGGCGCTACTTCTTCTCTTCGTCCGCTTGCGCTTACAACACCTTGCTGCAACAGGACCCGAACGTTCGCGCGCTGAAGGAGTCAGACGCCTATCCAGCAATGGCCGAACGCGGCTACGGCTGGGAAAAACTCATGTCCGAGATGTTTTGCCAGGAATACTGGCACGAGCGCGGCCTGAAGACATTCATGGCGCGCTTCCACAATGTTTATGGCCCGCACGGCACCTGGGACGGCGGCCGCGAGAAAGCTCCGGCCGCGCTGTGCCGCAAGGTCATCGAGGCGATGGACACCGGCAGAAAGGAAATCACCATCTGGGGCGACGGCCATCAAACGCGCAGTTTCATGTACATTGATGATTGCGTCAAGGGCATTGACATGATCATGCATTGCGATGAGTTGATTGCGACGCCGATCAATCTCGGCTCGAGCGAATTGGTTTCGATTAACGAACTGCTGTCGAAGATCGAAAAAATTGCCGGCGTGAAAATGAACCGCGAATACGATCTCAATGCGCCGAAAGGCGTCGCCGGCCGCAATTCCGACAACACGTTCATCAAAAAAGTTCTTGGCTGGGAGCCGTCCACGCCGCTTGACAAGGGCCTGGCTGTGACGTTCAAGTGGATCAAGGAACAATACCGTGCCCGCAAAGCCGGCAAACGCGTCGGCATCGGTTGAAATTGCGGAACACCCTGCCCTGCCGCCGATGGCTTCGTCCGCGGGCGGCGGGGTTGACGTAAAATGAAAAAATCGATTATGAAAACCAGACTGTTTCTCCCCGCCGTTTTATTCACCGTCCTCATCGGCCTTCAAGCGCAGACGACGAATGTCACATTGGATCTGCCCATCGCGCCCGGTCCCTTTGTCGGCACGATGGATTCGCTCACCAACTATTCCTATCCGAAGTGGTTCCGGGACGCGAAGTTTGGGATCTGGGCGCATTGGGGCCCGCAGGCGGTGCCGATGGAAGGTGACTGGTACGCGCGCAAGATGTATCAGCAGGGCCAGCCCGACTACAACGATCACCTCCAACGCTGGGGACATCCGTCCACCAACGGCTGGAAGGACATCATCCCGCTCTGGAAAGCCGAGAATTGGGATCCGAAGAAATTGATGGAACTCTACAAAAAGGCCGGCGCGCGATATTTCGTCAGCATGGGTTCGCACCACGACAATTTCTTTTTGTGGAACTCGAAGCTGCACCGCTGGAATGCAGTACAGATGGGACCGCACCGCGATGTCGTCGGCGAATGGCAGAAGGCGGCGAAGAAAAATGGTTTGCCCTTCGGCGTGTCCGAACATTTGGGGGCGAGCTTCACCTGGTTTCAGGACGCGCACAGATCCGACAGGACCGGGCCGCTGGCCGGCGCGCCGTACGACGGCGCCAGTTCAAATTATTGGGACCTTTATCATTTCCCCGCCGAACCGGGCGACCGCGGCTGGTACTCCAAAAATCCCCGCTGGCAGCAGCAGTGGTTCAATGAAATCGAGGAACTGGTGGACAATTACAAGCCCGACGTGCTTTACACCGACGGCCCCGTGCCGTTCGGCAACGAAGCCGGCTTGAGCCAGATCGCGAATTTTTACAACGTCAACGCCGCCGCCCACCGCGGCAAATCCCAAGCCGTTTACACCTGCAAGCAACCTTCCAACGGACGCTGGGTGCAGGACTATGAACGCGGCGGGAACGCCGGCATCAGTCCCTATCCGTGGCAGACGGACACCTCCATCGGCGATTGGTTCTACAACCGGCACTGGAAGTATCGGCCCTTGAGTTGGACCGTCCACATGCTCGTGGATATCGTCAGCAAAAACGGGAATCTGCTGCTCAACGTCGTGCTGAAGCCCGACGGCACCCTGGATCCCGAGGTGGAAACGATGCTGCATCAACTCGCCGACTGGAGGGCAGTGAACGGTGAGGCCATTTACGGCACGCGCCCGTGGCTGGTTTACGGCGAGGGCGAGGCGAGGGCCAGAGGCGGCGCGTTCAGGGAAGACACCCGTTACACGGCCAAGGACATTCGCTTCACGACCAAAGGCAAAACGCTCTACGCCATTGCGCTGGGCTGGCCCGACGGCGGCAAAATGGACATCAAATCGCTCGCCAAAACGGAGGATCCGACGCAGAACAAGATCAAAAAAGTCAAGTTGCTCGGCGGCGCCGGCAAGTTGAAATTCAGCCAGACGGCCGACGGCCTTGTCGTCGAATTGCCCGGTCAAAAATTGAGCGACCTCACCTGCGCGTTGCGCATCACCGGCAGCAATCTCAAGCCTGCCCCGTTGCCGGCGGCGCCTGCGACACAATAGTTTCCCAACCAACCGATCACCGACACGATCTTCTTATGCCATTACTAATCAAAAACGGCGAAATCGTCACGGCGGACCAGCGCTACGTCGCCGATATTTATTGCGACAACGAGACCATCACGCGCATCGACAAAAACATCCCGGCCCCGAAGGGCGCGGAAGTGATCGACGCCACGGGGAAATATGTGTTTCCGGGGTTCATCGATCCGCACGTCCACATTTACCTGCCGTTCATGGGCACCTTTGCCAAGGACACCCACGAGACGGCCAGTCAGGCGGCGCTGGTGGGCGGCACCACCACCTTCATCGAAATGATTTGCCCCGGACGCGCCGAAAAACCGCTGGAGGCCTTTGAGCTTTGGCTGGGCAAAGCCCAGGGCGCAAGCGCCTGCGATTTCACTTTTCACATGGGCGTCACCCGCTTCGACGCGGAGGCGGAGCGGGATTTCCGCGAAATTGTCAAACGCGGCGTCAGCAGCTTCAAGATATTCCTGGCTTACAAAGGCGCCCTGGGCGTGACCGACGAGGAATTGTTCCAAACCTTGCGCCTGGCGCGGGAACTGGGCGTCATCACCACCGCCCATTGTGAAAACGCGGACCTGGTCCTCGAACTGCAAAAGAAGCTGCTGGCGGAGGGCAAAACCGGGCCGGAGTATCACTACTGGAGCCGCCCGCCGAGAGTTGAAGCCGAAGGGGTGCATCATCTGCTGACGTTTGCCGAGATTCTGGGCGCGCATGTTTATATTGTACACACCAGTTGCGGGGAAAGCCTGGGCGAAGCCGTGCGCGGCGCAGGCCGCGGCGCGCGGGTCTGGGTCGAGACCCTCATCCAATACCTGCTCTGCGACAAGACGGACGCCGAAAAACCGGATTTTGAAGGGGCCAAATTCGTCATGTCGCCGCCCTTGCGCGAGAAGCACAACCAGGACGTCCTGTGGAACGGCTTGCGCCAGGGCTTCGTGGCCACGCTGGCCACCGACCACGCGCCGTTCGATTTCCAGACTCAAAAGCAGATGGGCCGGGGGGATTTCACCAAAATCCCCAACGGCATCCCGTCGCTGGAGGACCGAATAAATTTATACTTTACTTATGGGGTCAAGCGCGGGCGGATCGACTTCCATCAATTCGTCAGCACCGCCAGCACCCACGCCGCCAAAATCTTCGGCCTCTTTCCGCGCAAAGGCGCCATCCAGCCCGGCTCGGACGCCGACCTGGTCGTGTACGATCCGGCTTACACGGGGAAAATCTCCGCCGCCACCCAGCGGATGAACCTCGATTACAACGCCTTTGAAGGCATGGAAATCCAGGGCCGCCCGCACGTTGTGACTGTCCGCGGGAAGGTGGCGGCGCGCGACGGCAAGTTCGTCGGCGAAGCCGGCCGCGGCCAATTCCTGCGCCGCGAGCCGAACCATTTCTGACCCGTATGATTCGAATCGTCGAAGCACGGCCCCTGGAAGGCCATCGGCTCAACATCCGGTTCAACGACGGGGTGGAGGGTGTCTATGCGGTCGATCCGGAACGTCGCGGCGGCGTCTTTTTAAGTCTGCGCGCCCCAGCGGTGTTCAATGCCGTCCGCGTCAATCCGGATTTCGGTTGTGCGGAATGGCCGGGCGGAGTGGACCTTTGCCCGACAGCAATGCATGAGGAAATGCTGGCGTCGGTGGAAAGCCCTGTCCTGCGGTAGGGTGGATGTCACGTTTCCGAGCAGCGGCTGCAAAAGGTGGAAACCCCCAGTTTTCCCTTGTCGCTGCCTTGGCCCTTGCCCATCCTCAACGGCGATGCCGGAGCGAGTGATCTCAGACGTGCTGGCCAAGCCGGACGCCGCGTTGGAAATGACGCTGCGGCCCTCGCTCTTTTCCGAGTTTGTCGGCCAGGCCAATGTGAAGGAACGCCTGGAAATCGCCGTACAAGCCGCCAAAAAACGCGGCGAAGCCCTGGACCATTTGCTCTTTAGCGGGCCGCCCGGCCTGGGCAAAACCACCCTTGCCCATATTATCGCCAAAAGCATGGGCGTGAGCATCAAATGCACCAGCGGCCCCACCATCGAGAAAGCCGGCGACCTGGCCGGTTTGCTCACCAATCTGGAGGAGGGGGAGGTTCTTTTTATCGACGAAATCCACCGCCTGCAAAAAACCATCGAGGAATATCTCTACCCGGCGATGGAGGACTTCAAACTGGACATCATCATCGACCAGGGGCCTAACGCGCGCAGCGTGCGCCTGACCCTGCCGCGCTTCACCCTCATCGGCGCCACCACCCGCAGCGGGCTGCTCACCGCGCCGTTGCTCACCCGCTTTCCCATTCGCGAGCGCCTGGATTATTACCAGGCCGGGCACCTCCAGCAAATCGTCGTTCGCTCGGCCAATTTGCTCGCCATCGCCATCGAGCCGCAAGGCGCCCACGAGATCGCCCGCCGCAGCCGCGGCACCCCGCGCATCGCCAACAACCTCCTCCGCCGCGTGCGCGATTACGCCCAGGTCCGCGGCGACGGCCGCATCACCGTCCCGATGGCCGACCAAGCTCTGGCCATGCTCGCCATCGACCAAAATGGTTTGGATGAAATGGACAAGAGGATTCTGGAGACGATTGTCGTCAAATTCTCCGGCGGTCCCGTCGGCCTCAATTCCCTGGCGGTCGCCGTCGGCGAGGAGCCGGACACGCTGGAGGAGGTCTATGAGCCATTCCTCATCATGGAAGGCTTTCTCAACCGCACTGCCCAAGGCCGCGTCGCCACCGAGTTGACCTACAAGAAACTCGGACTCCAATCAGACCCGGCAAAGCAGGCCAGATTGCTGTAGTTCCCTTCACCCTTGCATGTTCCCGGCAAAGGCCGCATTGTTGCTTTTGCTTATGAAGACATCCTTGGCCGCAGCCTTCCTTTTTCTACTGGCGTTGAACATCTTTGCCGAGCCGTTTTCCGATCTGACTTTTGACGCGGCCTCGAAAAAGGCGGGTCAAACAGGCAAGATCGTTTTGGTGGATTTCTACACCACCTGGTGCGCTCCGTGCAAATTGCTCGAGAAAAACACCTTGACGGACGCCGAGGTCATCAAGGTGCTCGAACAAAAGACCGTGGCGCTGCGCCTCGACGCGGAAAAGGAGACCAACCTTGCCAAACTCTACAAAATCGAAGCCTATCCCAGCGTCCTCCTCATCAAGCCCGATGGCACTGAACTGGACCGCCTGGTCGGCTACCGCGACGCCAAGACCTTCCTGGCCGATTTCAACGCCTCGCTCAGCGGAAGAGACTCACTCACGCGGGCGAAGGAGGAATTGACGGCCGCCGGAACCAACGATCCCATGGCCCGAATGAAGTACGGCCAGGCGCTGGCCCAAAAGGGCAGGGACGCCGAAGCGTTGGCGGAATACTTGTGGTGTTTCGACCACGGCGACGCCAGTCCGTCCTTTATCGGCGTGCGGCTGAGTTTCTTGTTGAATTACATCAAGAGCCTGGGGACTCGCTATCCCGCCGCGGAGAAGGCGCTGGAAAGCCGGCGCGACGAGCGCCAGGCCAAAGTGCTGGCCGGCTCCACGGACCTCCAGACCATCCTGGAGCTCATCTCGTTCAACACCGCGCTGGACCAAAAGGAAAAGAACCTGGCCGTGTTCGACCAACTTCCTGCCGGCGGCCTGGCCCGGGACACGGTTTGCGGCCTGATCATCGATCAGCTTTTGGCGGCCAAACGCTACGCCGACATTCTGGGCGGCAAGGACGGGAGGTCCGCCTTTGGGTTGAAAGTCGATCAATTCAATCGGATGTTGGCGACCGTAGCCAAAGACAGCCCCACCAGAGCCCGAATGGAGGAAAATTTTCGCAAATACACGGTTGCCTCCGGTGCGCACTCCTTCGAAGCCCTGGCCGGCCTGAAACGAAACGCCGAAGGCAGGGAACTGGCGCAGCAGATCCTCCAGTTCGATTCCTCGCCGGAGACTCGCACAACGCTGGCCGAAGCCGCCGACCGCGCCGGCAACGCCGAGTTGGCCCAATTCGTGAAACAGTGATGGGCCTGCTGGTTCTTGACAACGTTTCAAAATGCTTTGCCGGCCCCCGCCGCCAAATTGTCGGGGCCGTCCGCAATCTGAATCTATCGGCGGCCGATGGCGAGTTTCTGGTCATTGTCGGCCCTTCGGGCTGCGGCAAGACCACCACCTTGCGCTTGATCGCGGGGTTGGAGACGCCCGATGGCGGGAGCCTTTCGCTGGACGAAAAACCGCTGGCGGGCGTGCCGCCCAAGGACCGCGATGTGGCGATGGTGTTCCAAAACCACGCCCTGCTGCCGCACTTGACGGTCGTCGAGAACCTGGCCTTCGGACTGATGCTGCGCCGGATGCCCCGCGAACAGATCGCCCAACGGGTGCGTGCCGCGGCGGAGATGCTCGGCCTGACGCCGTTGCTGGAAAGAA
The DNA here is from genome assembly GCA_049510745.1 of Verrucomicrobiota bacterium. Lineage (GTDB taxonomy): Bacteria > Verrucomicrobiota > Verrucomicrobiia > Limisphaerales > Palsa-1400 > PLGF01. The sequence goes on from JBEKYR010000001.1 coordinate 264,434, forward strand.
AACCGCCGGCCCTTTCCGGCGGCGAATGCCAGCGCGTGGCGCTGGGCCGCGCCCTGGCGCGCCATCCCCGCGTTTTTCTATTTGACGAACCCCTTTCCAACCTGGACGCCCCCCTGCGCCTGCAATTGCGCGGCGAAATCGCCGCCCTGCGCCGCCGCGCGGGCGCGACGATGGTCTATGTCACGCACGATCAGGCCGAGGCGATGGCCCTGGCCGACCGCGTGGCGGTGATGAAAGACGGCGCGTTGCAACAAGCCGCCCCGCCCCTGGAACTTTACCGCCGCCCGGCCAACCGCTTCGTCGCGGGCTTCATCGGCTCGCCGCCGATGAATTTTTTCCAGGGCCTCATTGACCGGCACAACGGCGCGGTCGTCTTCCGTGCCGACGCCGGGTTTGCGTTGCCGGTGGAGGCCGACGCGGCAAAATCGCTCGAAGCGCGCATCGGCCAGCCCGTCACGCTGGGCTTGCGCCCGGAGCACATCGCGGACGGCGCCGGCGTGGCGGCGCTGGTGGAGCGGGTGGAGGCGACCGGCGCGGAAAATTTTCTTTACTGCGCCAGCAACGGCGTCCGGTTCGTTTCGCGGATGCCGGCGGCCCGCGCCGCCCAAGCCGGAGAAAACCTGGCGCTACGCTTCGACATGGACCACGCCCATTTCTTTGACCCGTCCACCGGCCAGGCGCTCAGTTAGTTCTTCCTCATTCCCGCAAATCCTCCGCCGCTTTTCCTTGCGTTCGCCATGAAATTCCTCGAATATCGATGAATTAAATGGGCGGAATTTCTAAAGAAGAATCGATCACGATAACACAGAATTATGTCCTCCATTTTTAAACTTCTTTTTGCTGTTTTCATTTTGTTGTTGCTTCCAGCCAATCCAGGCTATGCGGCCGTCGTCACCAACGTGGCTGCCGGAGATTACTGGAGTTTCTTTTTAAAATCCGATGGCAGCCTTTGGGCTATGGGCGAAAATTGGTTTGGCCAACTGGGCGATGGCACGGAGAACACCTCCATTACGCCTGAACAAATTAGAGCATCGGGCGTCACCGAGGTGTCCGGTGGGGGATCTCAGACCCTTGTGCTTGAGTCTGACGGAAGTCTATGGGGGATGGGGGACAACTCGGGTGGCGAATTGGGCCTCGGTCCAAACATTTTCTGGGAACTCACTCCGACTCTGGTCATACCGGGGAACGTCAACGGGATTTCCGCCGGAGAATATCACAGTCTTTTCTTCAAGACCGATGGAAGCCTGTGGGGCATGGGCGATAACGACGACGGCTCGTTAGGCGATGGCACAACCAATACAAGCCCCAATCCTTTCGCCCCGCATGTCACAATTCCCGAGGAAATCGTTTCTAACAATGTCACAGCGGTTGCGTCTGGGTTCGACCACAGTCTTTTTCTAAAAGCAGACGGCAGCCTTTGGGCTATGGGCTACGATGAGTCAGGCGAGTTAGGCGACGGTCAAGCCGATATCGGCACCAATACTCCCATTGAGATCGTTTCAAGCAATGTCACGGCGATTGCCGCTGGAAATAATCACAGCCTTTTTCTCAAATCGGACGGAAGCCTTTGGGCAATGGGCGATAACGAGTTCGGCCAGTTGGGCGACGGCACCCCTAATAGCGCTTGCACTATCCCGGAGAAGATTGTTTCCAGCAATGTGACGGCCATCGTCGCAAAAGGTGACTTCAGCCTCTTTCTCAAATCCGACGGCAGTCTCTGGGGCATGGGCGACGATAGTCACGGCCAACTTGGAACTACAGGCCTGATAAATCCGGTGTTTAATCCAACGCCGCAGGAAATCATAACTAACGGGGTAATTGCCGTTGCAGCCGGCCAGCAACACGTGATTTTCCTCAAGGTGGATCACAGCGTTTGGACTATGGGCATGAATAATTACAGCCAGTTGGGTAACGGCACCAATACAGACAGTTACGTCCCAGTAGAGATCGTATCCGGGATTGCCATTCCTGCCATCTGTAGTATCAGTTTGTCTGGCCCGAATCTTGTGCTTAACGGCAGCAACGGGCAAGCCGGTGCGACATACTGCGTGTTGATGAGCAGCAACCTGACAAAGCCACTCAGGCAATGGACAGCAGTTTCCACCAATGCGCTGAGCGCGCCGGGAGATTTTTCGATCATTGCTACAAACGCGGTGAATCCCGGACGTCCACAACAATTCTACGTTCTTCAGATGCAGTAAGCGGTTCGTTTTCCGCCTGGGGACAGTCAGAATGCCATCAATTCAAAGGGGTTCACCCAAAGTATTTTCCAAATCGCGTTTGCCTCACAAACGCGAAAACGAAAACAGGTCAATCCCGCACAATCACATATCATCGTTTTCTTTCCGCTTCACACCCCAAGTTCGCCACGGAACCGGCGGCACCCATGTTTGATGGGAGACCTTAATTTGAAATTTGAGATTCATGTTCTGCGTGGTCTGCGTGATCTGCGGGCCTCAAAAACTCCTTAACTCCTTATCTTTGTGATCTTTGCGCTCTGTGCGGTAAAATATGTTACGGCCTTTCCCGCGCGGCCTTTTCCTGCTCGACAATGGCGGTTCCGCATGTTATGATTATTTTATGAGGAGTTTGAGCCCGAGCAACGCGTTTCATTTGCCATCCCTGCGATTTTACGATTTGATAAAATTGAGGTTCAAATTCCTAATCGCTTTTCTCTTCATGGCGTCGGCCTTCCTGGCTGGCGCGCAGACGTTGCAGACTTTGTTGTCTTTCAACTCCGCCGACGGGGCGAATTCAGTCGCGGCCCTGACGCTGGGCAACGACGGCAATTTCTATGGCACGACTTACAACGGCGGCAATCTCAGTTTAAATGCCGGCTCTGGCGATGGAACGGTTTTCAAGCTGACGACCAACGGCGCGTTGACCACGCTGGTCTCTTTCAGCTCCACCAACGGGGCCAATCCGTATGCCGGGCTGACGCTGGGCAACGACGGCAATTTCTACGGCACGACCTCGGAAACCCTTTTCAAACTGACGACCAACGGCACGCTGACCACGATGGTTTCATTCAACGTCAGCGGCGGAGCCTATCCGAATGCCCTGACGCTGGGCAACGACGGCGGTTTCTACGGGACCACGCAGGTGGGCGGCGGGGGTTTTGGAACGGTATTCAGATGGACGACCAACGGCACGCTAACCAACCTGCTTTCATTCAACACCAACAATGATCCGTATCCCAATGCCCTGACGCTGGGAAACGACGGAAATCTCTACGGCACGGCGGAGGAAACAATTTTCAAAGTCACGACCAACGGCGCGCTGACCACGCTGGCTTCATTCTACTACACCAACGGGGCCAATCTTATTGCTCCGCTGACGCTGGGCAATGATGGCAGTTTTTACGGCACGACAGAGGAAGGCGGTCGCAATAATTATGGCACGGTTTTCCAAGTCACGACCAATGGCGCGTTGACCGCGCTGGTTTCTTTCAGTTTCACCAACGGGGCCAATCCGTACGCCGGGCTGACGCTCGGCAACGATGGCAATTTCTACGGCACGACGGCAAATGGCGGCATCACTAATTCAGCATTTCCACAAGGCATGGGGACACTGTTCCAAGTCACGACCAATGGCGCGTTGACTACGCTGGTTTGCTTCTCCGGCAGCAATGGAGCGGTGCCGGAATCGGCGCTGACGCTGGGCAATGACGGCAATTTCTATGGCACCACCGCGTACGGCGGAACTGGTGGCTATGGAACGGCGTTCCGTTTGTTGCTCTTGCCAGTTATCGCCGTTCAGCCGCAATGCCAGACGAATTTTGTTGGCGCGACCGTGACGTTCTCCGTCAGCGCAACCTATCTTCCTCCTGCCGGTTATCAATGGCTGCGGAACGGCACAAATCTCGCCGATGGCGGAAACATTTCGGGCGCAACCAACAGCACGTTGACCCTCACCGGCATTTCAGACAGTGATGCGGCAACTTACAGTCTGGTCGTGAGTGACGCCTACGGCAGCGTGACCACCTCCAACGCAGTGCTGACGGTTAATGATTCTCTGTTCATTGCTTCACAGCCGCAAAATCAGACTGTCGGCCTCGGCAGCAATGTCACGCTTAACGTCACCGTTTTTGGCGCGCCTCCGTTTGTTTTCCAGTGGTATTTCGACGAAACGCCCCTGGGTTCGCCCGGCGCTGGCACAAATGTTTCCTGCACATTGACCAATGTCGGAACCAACCAGGCGGGCACTTACAGTGTGCTGATCGTCAACGCCTGCGGCGATTTGATGAGTTCCAACGCGGTCCTGACGGTGAAGGTGTTTCCGCCGGCCATAGCTCTTCAACCGTCGAGTCAAAGAGTGATGATCGGGAGCAGCGTATCCTTCAGCGTATCCGTGAGCGGCACGCCTCCGTTCTATTACCAATGGCAATTCAACGGTACCAACCTGATAGACGCGCCCAATGCCTCTTACGCGATTCAGGCGGCTGCCACAAACGACACCGGAAACTATTCCGTGATCGTCACCAACCTGGCTGGGAGTGTGACCAGTTCCAACGCATTACTGACGGTGATTATCCAGCCGACGTTGGCCTTGGAACTGTCGGCCGGTTATGCCCTGCTCAATCTGAATGGCATGTTGAGCAACAGCTTTGTCGTGCAATACAGCACAAATTTGGAGGGGACAAACTGGATAAATCTGCTTTCCCTGCCTGATTTGCCATACAGCCCGTATCTGTTCCTGGACCCTTCCGGTGTCGGCCAGCCTGCGCGGTTCTATCGGGTCTTTATGCGCTGAGCCACGGCTGGGTTCTGTCTTCTGCGTACCGTGCGGTTTGTTTTGGCCTGAAGTCAAAGGGGTTCGCCCATAGCATCGTCCAAATCGCGTTTGCCTTACAGGCAAAGGAAACGCAAGCCGTTATCTCTTGTCCGCCATCCTGACCGTCCCTTCAACCAAGACCAAGGACCGCGCGCCCCATTTATTTGAGCTTCTCCAGGGCCAGCAGAAAAACTTGCCAAAATCGCTAAAATGGGTATTTTGCAGCCATGATTGTGACGGCGACAGAGCTGGCCAATGAAAGCAAAAGCATCCTGGACCGGGTGGTGCAGGGTGGCGAGATCGTGGAAGTTCAACGCCACGGCAAGACCGTTGCGGTTATTCAGCCGCGAGTGGGTGCGACGCGCTCCGAGCTTTTGCGCCTGCTGCGCGGCCGGGGTTTCAACGCCACCGATTCTGCGGAATTGAAGGCGGCGATGGAGCGTGCCTCGGAGGTGATTGGCTATGCCGGTCGCGGTTGATACCAGTGTTCTGATCTCCGCGGAGAGGCAGGGTGATTTGGACGGACTGCTTCCTGAAAACGAAGACGGTCCTTATTACATCCCGGCGTTGGCAGCTTCGGAGTTTCTTGTCGGGACACAGCCGCCCGTCAGGCTCGCTTTACGGCAACGGGCGTTTCAACTTTACCAAAATAGATTCCGGGCTTTGGTTTCAACTTTTACTGAGGCCGATGCCGTTCAGTTGTCCATGCTGATTGCCGAGCTGAAGGCCAAAGGACAACAGATGAAGTTTTTTGACGCGGCGATTGCCGCTACAGTGCTCGCGCGCGGCGATAAGCTCCTTGTGCTCGACACCGATTTCGACCGGCTGAAGGATCGGATTCAGTTGTTGCGGCCAAGATCATAACCTCGACTCGCTGCCAATGGGGTCGCCAAAATCCGGGATGCGCCCGCCGCCGCTCACTTCACCTTCGTCACCTTTTGGTCGATGCCGTTTTGATGCAGAATGAGGTGCGTCACCTTGCCGGCCGAGTCCTTTACAAAGGTCATTTGCGCATCGACCACCGTGCAAAAAACGTCCGTTTCCGATTCGGGAAAAAACTCGATCTTTTGCTGGCCGGTTATCTGGCCGAAAAGACGGTTGCCCTCCCGCGTCATCGTCATCGTCACCGGCGCCGTTGAAAATTGGTATTGACCAACGAAATCGTCAAACACGCGCGGATCGACGTGCGCGACTTTCCGGGCCTTCGGCGCCTGGAAATCCTTCACGTCGGAGCGGTCGCCCAGGAGATACTGGCCGATGTCATCCATATCGTTGGCGGAATTGGCCAGGACAACGACGCCGCGGCGTTTCTCCGCCTTGAAACCGATGTAAGACCGGTAGCCGCCGGTCCCGCCGTTGTGCCAGACGGTGTCATTGGCAGAGTCGATCTGCCACATCAGGCCGATTTTTCGGAAAAGACCGCCGCTGTGGCGGGGTTGATGGGTTTGCCTCATGGCGTTGGACAGGCTGGAGTTGGTCAGGCCGATGTTGGCCGCGACGAACTTCAGCATGTCGTTGGCCGTGGAACGGAGCGCTCCCGCTCCGGCCAGCGTCGGAATATCCCAGTTCTTGACTGGCATCCCGGAAGAATTGTGGCCGGTGGCGAGGCGCGATTTCAGTTCCGGCGGGAGCGTGATGCGGGTGCTGCTCATGCCCAACGGATCGCAAATCCGCCGGACCACCAGCGTTTCGTAGTTTGTCCCCGCCCGCAGCGCCAGCACGTGCCCCAGCAACCCGCCGCCCAGGTTCGAGTACTCGTATTTCTCGCCAATGTCCCGCTTCAACTCGTAGCGCGACAGAAAATCATACAACTGCGCGACGGTGTAATCGGCGTAGGGATTGCCGTCGTCCTTGGGCGCGAAATTGTCCGGCATCCGCGGCAGGCCCGAGGTCTGCGTCGCCAGATCGAGCAGGGTGATTTGGCGGCCGTTGCGGGCCGGCGTTGTGACCGAGGCGGGCAGGAATTTGCCGATCGGGTCGTCGAGCTTCACTTCCCCGCTCTCCACCATTTCCTCCAGCAGCAACCCGGTGAAGACCTTGGTGATGGAACCAATCTCGAAAACTGTGTCCCCGTTGACTTCCCCGCCTGTGCCGTTTTCCGGCGATGTTTTGCAAAACAGCCTCGCGCCTTTGTCATCGATAATTCCCACGACAAGGCCGGGCGCGCGGCGTTGCTCGACGACGCATCGGTCAAGCATCGCGTTGATGTCGGCGTCGGTCCTGGGTTTTTCCTGCGCGCGCAACCGGACCGCCAGGGCGCCCAAAAAGACGGCCGCGGCGGCAAGGAGCAATGTCATCTGCATAATGGATTTAATGGGATTTGGTTTCATAGTTTTACGGAGTTGGGGTGGACTTGCCAAGGAGCGATTCCAGTTCTTCTTTCAGCGGCATGAGGTATTTGCGGACGGCATACTGGTTCAGCCAGTTTATGGCCAGACCCATCAACACACCCACGCTCACGAAAACCGCCCGGTCCGCCGCATTTCGATTGACGCCGAAAAAGAACGTTTCGTAGCCGACTGTCAAGGGAAGGATGTACCACCACCAGACCGACCGCAACAGCCGGATTTGGTTTTCCACCTTGCTCAACTCCCCTTGCAGCGCCTCCATGACCGGCGCGTTCGGATTGTCCTTCCCCGCCCGCCGTTTGCTCGAAAGCAGCCGCCAGCCGATAAACACCGCGCTCAGAACAGTGATGACGCAGCCGGCCCGGGCCAGTGCCGTCGGACACATGAAAAAGAAGCAGCCAAACACCCCCGCCACAACCAGGCACGCGGCGACTTCCCGGAAGTCGCGCCACCAAATCGTCCGCTCGAACCGCCGCATTTTTTGGTTTATCGAGGCGATGGCTTGGGGGCCGGTCAGCGTGGGCGGCAAGGGCAGCGGCTGCTCCCGCCAAAGTTTCTTCAGGGCGTCGTCGTTCATTGCGCTTTCTCCTTTATCATAGCGGACAGTTTTTTCTTGACACGATGCAGCAGCACGCCGACGTGACTGCTGTTGAGTCCCATGACTTGGGCGATTTGCTCGTAACTCAAATCCTCCAAAAACAAAGTGATGAGCGCCTTTTCCACCCCGTCCAGTTGGGCGATGGCCTCGTAGAGGGCGGCCAACTGCGCGTCCGGCTCCGGGCTGCCGCCGTCCTGGGTTTCGGCGAGTTGGCGCAAATGCCCGTCCTCGAAGGGCACGGTGCGGGCGTGGCGGGAGGCCCGTTTGCGCAGGAAACCGATGGCGGTGTTCAGGGCCGTGCGGTAGAGCCAGGTGTCGGCGTAGGAGTCGTCCCTGAGCTGGGGCAGGCCGCGCCAGATCTGAAAGAGGATTTCCTGGTGGAGATCCTCCTGGTCCTCGCGATTCCAGGCATAGACGCGGCAAATCTTGAGAATCTTCGGCCGGTTCCCGTTGACCAGATCGAGAAACTTTCCGTCCGCTGCCTGGAGTTCAGAGTTCAATTGTTTATCGTTTCATTATATTAGTCGCGCGAGGAACGGGAAATATTACAGGATGGGACAAAAAGGGACGGCAGGGACGGACGCGATGCACGGGCTTCCCAAGCCCGGCGTTCGATCCGAGGCTACGGCTGTTTGCGGAAAATCTCGGAAACGTCCAGCACGTTCATCGACACCAGATCGACGCTTTGCTCCGGGGCGCGCTGTTGGGCGGCTTGCAGTTGCCGGCCAACCTCCCGGAGGGTCGCGGCGGCGTAATACTTGACGGCGCCGACGCTCAGTTCCGCCTTGAAAATGACGATCAGCAGCACGTTTTCGTCGATGTTGCAAAAGAGCAGGCTGTAGCGCTCGCCCTGCTGGTAAATGGAGGCGAAATCCGCCTCGCCCAACAGGCCGGCGATGGCCTGCGTGGCGCAAAACGACCCGGCGGCCAGGGCGGAAATGGTGGTGGTGTCAAATTGGTCCACCGCCCCGCGCTGGCCGATGAGCGGGCCGCCCTTGTCGATGATCAGGGCCGCGGTCGCCTCGCTCTTGCGCAGCAACTCGTCCAGCGCCCCGTCCAGCAATTGGACGTCTTCGGCTATCAGCGGCGGCAGCCCCGGCATATCAGGTGGTCTTTCGGGCGGCTTCGTTGATGAATTTGTTGAGCAACAGGCGCGTGATCATGTTCAGGGCCTCGAACACCCCCTCGCACCGGGAGGCGACCGACGGAAACGAGGGCGCCTGCACGTCCCGGTTGTTGAGCAGGAACTCCATGTACTCGATCGGCGCCGCCGTCGGCAGGTCGCGCTTGTTGTACTGCAGCACGTAGGGAATCTCGGCGAAGTTCAGTCGCAGCGTCTTGAGGTTCTCCTCCAGGTTCTGGAAGCTCTCCACGTTTTCCGCCATTTTCTCGTATTGCGAGTCGGCCACAAAGACGATCCCGTCCACCCCGCGCAGGACCAGTTGGCGGGTCGTGTTGTAAATGACCTGACCGGGAACGGTGTAAAGTTGAAATTTCGTCTTGAACCCTTTGATGGCCATGGCTTCGATGGGCAGGAAATCAAAAAACAGGGTGCGGTCCGAGCTGGTCGCCAGCGAAACCAGTTTGCCCTTCTCCTGCACGTTTTGCACGTTGGCGTGGACCTGTTCGAGATTGGTCGTCTTGCCGCCTTTGCCCGGCCCGTAATAGACGACTTTGACCTGCAGTTCCTTCGTTGCTTGATTGATGATTGCCATAAATCATTATTGCTTGCGCCGGGCCAGTTCGCCGGCTACCCGTTGCAGCGCCGCTTCCGGCAGGGCCTGGCCCGCCTTGCCCACCACCGCCAGATAGAGCGGCCCGGCTTTGAAAATGACGTGCGGCGCCCCGCCCACGGTCAGGGTCAGCGCCTCCAGTGTTCCCAGTCGGGCCTCACCCGCGTAATGGGCCACGCGCCCAAACATCTGCGGCAGGAACGCCGCCAGCGTATCGACGTTCAGCGGCGCCTGCGCCTGCCCGGCCACGAGCAATCCGTCCGCTGTCGCCAGAAGGCTGCCGGCCACGCCCGGCATCGCGCTGATCCCTTGCGCGATTTCCTCGGGCGACCATTCCGTTTTCGACGGCTGCCCGAAAACTTCTCCCAACACATCCGCTTCCGCCGCCGGTTGCGGCGCGGCCACCGGGGCGGCTGCCGGCTCCGGCTGGGCTGAAGGCGCGGGCGTCGCGGCGGGCGCGGCCGCTCTGCCCAAGCCGCCAAAGAGGTCCGGAATGTTGTCCCCAATCGTGACCTTTTTTTGGGCCGCCGCGCGATGCTTCGCCATGAAGAGCGGGGCGATCACTCTGAGCGGCAATTCCACCTGCGTCTCGCCGTGTGGCGAGGGGGTGGCCGGCGGAGCACTGAGCCAGCCGCTCAATTCGCCCCACGTAAACACGACACGCCCCGCTTTCAGCGCCGCCTCGAGCCGGTTCAGCGGGATGGACACCGGCGCGTTCTTGAAGTTGTTTTTTTCGATCTCTTGCCGGATGGCCTGGGGCCACGCCTCGCAAAGGGCTCCGATTGTCGTCACCACCGGTTCACCGGCCACAACTGGCGCCGCCGCAGGCCTCGCGGGAGGAGCGGGCCGCGTTGTCGCGAAGGGCAAAGGCGATGCCGGCTTCGGTCCGGCAAAGGGCAGCGGGGCGGGCGCCGGTGGCCTTGGCGCCGCCGGTCCGGGCGTCATCGAGGGCGCCGGTCTCGACAGACCCGGCGACGGAATGACGGGCTTGGGCAAGGTCGGCAGCGATGGCGCCGACACGACGGGCCTTGGCAACGAAGGCTGCGGCGCGGCGGGCACGACGGGCTTTGGCAAACCAGGCAGCGGCGCGGTGGGAACAACGGGTTTGGGAGCGGGCGTCGGAGGCACGGGCGGCGGCGGCGCGGGCGCGGCGGGAAGCGGACTTGCGGGAGCAGCGGACTTTGGAGCCGCCGCCACCGCGGCGCGCCAGCCCGGCGTGATGCCCTTGGGGCCGAACACTCCGGTCACTTCATCCGGCACTTCGACGCGCCTTTGATCCGCCCGCCGCGCGAGCCGGCCGGGGCCAAGCGCGGCCAAGACCAGCGGCAAAGGCAGATCAATCAGCGAATCGTCCTGACTGGCATCGTCAGCAAAGGTGCCCGGGGGCGAGGCTTGCCGCAATTGGCCGAACGGGACCCTCACCGCCCCAAACCGCAGTTGCTCGACCGCCTCGCTGGCAGAGACCGAGAACGTCCCACCGGGACGCGATCTCACCAACGGCGCCATGCTGTTCGGGAGCCTCGACAAAATTTCGTCCATCGGCAACAGAAGCGCATCGCCGACGGCCAAAGGCGCGGGCGGGACGCCCGGCGAAGGCGGCGCGGCGGCGGCGGGCGCGCGGACGGACGGTGGAGCGGGTGCGGACGGAGCCGCGGGAGCGGCCGCCGGGGCCGCGGCAGGCGGCGAACTCGCCGGCCTCGAAAATAATCTTTTGAGAGCGCCAAACATGGATCGAGCTGGCCCCATACTGCCAGAGTCCGGGCCGGTTCGTCGATAGCAAACTCGCATCGTGAAAAATCCTCCGAATCCTGGCGGCTTTCCGGGAGGAATCGAAGCCTTCCCCGTCGAGGTGGAGGTCAATTCCGGCTGGGGGGATACGGTAATGGCGTTATGAAAAGAACTGGTCTTGCGCGGGAAAGCGGATTACAGTTGTTTCGTTATGCAGACAGTCGCCATTGAAATAGCGCAGGCCACACTCGCGGATCTGCTCAAACAGGTCGCGGACGGCGAGGAGTTCACCATCACACAGCATGGCCAGCCGAAGGCGAAGCTTTCGGCAGTCTCGTCGCGCAGGCGCCCGCAAGCGCGAGTGGGGAGTTTGCCGGGGGGAATATGGCTCTCGCCGGATTTTGACGGGCCGGTGGATGACTTATAGCTTTGAACTGCTGCCTGTTTCCTGTCTGCATTTGAATCAACTGGCGGCACTCCCGTTTCATCACCGTGATCCATTTGACCGGTTGTTGATCGCCCAGGCACTTGCTGAAGACATGACCATTGTCAGGCGCGACACGGCATTTTCGCAATACCCGGCGAAAATTATCTGGTAATTGCGTTGGTTGTCGGGCCTTTCATGGTCAAGTGATCGGGGATGGGGGCGACTTCTTAAATTGATCAGGTTGTCTGAATCGCAGTCAGCCTGATTCGTGCGTTGACGCATACGCGATCTCTCGTTAGCCTTCGCTCGAACCATGTCGCAATGAACACTCGGACCGCTCGCACCGGCTCAATCGCCGATCTCGTCCGCCCGTTGCTGGCCTGCCTGCTGCTGATCGGGCCGGCGGCGCGGGCCGGAATCGTCATCACCAATTTCACCGGAACGAATGTGATCCGCATTCTGCCCGCCGGCGATTCGATCACCGATGACTGCGAGGTCGTGGGCGCGTGGCGGAAACCGCTCCAGCCGCTGCTCGACAGCAATCACATCCCCTTCATCTTCATCGGCCGCAACGTTTCCTCCCCGACCCTGCCCTATTTCACCAAGACCAAACACGAAGGCTACTGTGGCGCTGTCGTCGCTCCTCCGGGCGTGTTCGGGGCTTACTCTTACGCGCAAGCAAACAATTACACCGAGAAGACCCTTTCCGATGCCTTGAAGACCACGGTCGTCACCAACCCAAACATCGTCCTCGTGTTGATCGGCGCCAACGACATCGGCCGCGGGCGCGATCCCTACCACACGGCCTACATCGACATGACCAACCTGCTCAACATCATCCTCACAAACGTCCCTGCCGCGAATGTCATTTTCACGAAGATTACCTCGCTCAGCAATGCCAGCCTCGGCTACGCCACGTATTCGACCAATGTCCCGATCTACAACAACGCCCTCGAACAGATGGTCAACCAGAAGCGGGCCGAGGGCCTGAATGTCACCCTGGCTGACATGTTTTCGGTCAACCCCTATGGGACCGCTTTCTACCTGAGCGATCATCTCCATGCCAACGCAGCGGGCTTGACCAATATCGCCAGGGAATGGTTCACGCGCATCCAAACCCTCATCACCGGCACCAACCAGATCACCGCCGCCCTCATCAGCGCAGGCGCGACCTGGTCGTATTCCGACACCGGGACCGATCTGGGCACCAACTGGACGCAACCTTTCTACGACGACAGCGCTTGGGCCAGCGCGCCGGCGCGATTCGGTTACGGCGAGCCGGTTCCCGAGACCCCGCTCAGCTTCGGGTCCAGCTCCACCAACGTCAACCCGACGACCTATTTCCGGACGAAGTTTGTCGTGCCGTGGAACGAAAATTTCACGAACCTCAATTTCCGCCTCTCGCAAACGGGCGGCGCGGTCGTCTGGCTCAACGGCGTCGAAGCCTACCGCACCAACCTCCCGGCCGGGCCAATCACCTATTCCACCCTCGCCACCGCGAACATCGGCAACGAAAACGAATACATCCTCTTCCCCACCAATCTGGCGCTGACGTTGCCGCCGGGAACCAACGTCATCGCGGTGGAAGTCCACCAAAGCGCTCTCACCAGACAGAACCTCGGCTTCGATTTCGAGTTGCTCGGGGGCGCCTTCGTGCTTCCCAACCCAACCCTCACGGCCTCCCTCGCCGGCAACAACATTTCCCTGACCTGGCCGCTGACCAACTGCAGCGCCTTCACTCTTTACTCTTCGGCCACGCTTGTTCCTCCAAACTGGCAGCCTTTCTCATCCAGTCTCTTCCAGACCAACAACGGCCAGATCACCGCCCCGATCACTCCCGGCCCCGGCTCCGCCTTCTTTCGACTCCAGCTTGGTCAATAATTGCACCCCTGCGCGGAAATGATTTTTGGCGACCGGCGGCAGGCGCCATCCGTGTCAGTCCTCACTATTTGCTCTGACCGGCCGCGTAATCGTCCTCACGGTTAATCCGCCTTCTCCAAAGGAGGGCAAAAACCGTATTGCCCTTGCGCCCCCGTTCGCCCAACACCCCCCCATGCTGGCGCGTGTCCTGTCCGCTGCGGTCAATGGCATCGAAGCCTTCCCCGTCGAGCTGGAGGTCAATTCCGGCTGGGGGATACGGTCATCGTGATTGTCGGCCTGCCCGCGCTTTCACCAGCCTTCGTTCAAATCACGTCAATCAGATGAGTTGTCATATATATTTCTAGTTGATGGAAGCGAGACTTCAGGCCCTCTTTGAAGTCGCGGGAGAACTCCCGGTGTTCCACGAGGTCTTCGACATCAATAATGACACGCATTAAATCATCTGAATAGACGTCTTCCTCATGCCGCCAGCGCCCTCGAATGACCTGAGTTTCCCACGAAACCGCGCCGAAATGATTCTCCAATTCAAGAAGCGTGTCGGCAATCAGGGCGTCAGGCACCGCTTGGCCGTCATTGAACCGCAGTGGCAGGAGTATCTCGTAACGACGTGAGGCGCTCATACGTGGCAGGACCTTCGACGGTAAAATGGAAACTTTCCCCAGCAAGAGAGGCCAAAGCCGCTTCCGGCACCATCACCTCGCCCGTGGCCCAACTCTTGCCCGGGAAGCGTCTGGCGATGTAACCGAGCGCCCTTCGTTTGGATTCTTCATCGGCAAATCGTATGATGACCATGATTGGAGCATAATGGCCTTTGCGAACTTTGGCAAGCCTGCGTGAACAACCCAAAACCGCATTGCCCTTGCGCCCGCCCCACGCGCAAGCGTCATCTTGACAATTTGTTCACTTGTCGCCCAACATTCCGTCCATGCTGGCGCCTGTCCTGTCCGCTGCCTTGTCCGCCATAGCGCCGGGAAGCGCGACGGCGGATGTCAACGGCATCGAAGCCTTCCCCCGTCGAGGTGGAGGCGAGGAAATTGACATGGCGAAGGCCAAGGGGCAGGAATCCGTCAAGCGGGAGTTGGAGATCGCGGCAGGCACAAAAAATGGCTTCTTTTGGTTTGCCATTTGGCATGGCAAATGGCATGGTTATTGGAAATGGAAGCCGTTATTACGATGGATAAATTTGGACGCATGGTTCTTCCCAGGCCAATGCGGAAGGCGCTGCAGATATCCCGGCCCGCCGCATTCAAGGCGGAGGTCATGGGCAACAAAGTGGAGCTTACTTTGGTCGCCCCGGAGCGAAGCGCGGTATTGAAAAAGCGGCGCGGTCTTCTAGTTGTTTCAACCGGCGGGCGAAAGTTTAACGCGGCTGAGGCGGTAAGCGCCATGCGCGAGGAGCGCTTCTGATTACTGTTGCATTTACAGGCTGCGCGCCGGGGAGCTGCGAAACGCATTTTCACCATTAACGTCCGGCACTTTCAAATTTTCGCCCCTGACCTGAGAAGCATCATCTCGCTACCGTAGGCTCGGAACATTTTTCCACGCCTTGCGCAAAAACCGCATTGCCCTTGCGCCCGCCCCACGCGCGAGCGTCATCTTGACAATTTGTTCACTTGTCGCCCAACATCCCCTCATGCTGGCGCGTGTTTTGTCCGCTGCCTTGTCTGCCATCTTGTCCGCCAAAGCTCCGCCGGAAGCGGCGGCGGAAGCGCCGGGAAGCGCGACGGCGGAGGCCAACGGCATCGAAGCCTTCCCCGTCGAGGTGGAGGTCAATTCCGGCTGGGGGATACGACCGTGGTCATCGTCGGCTTTGCCGGATACGGCGGTAAAGAAATCGCGCGACCAGGGCTTGATACGAAACCCATCACGCCGTTTTCGATGAACGCCCCTTTGCCGGTTCCACGAGTTTGATTTGCTGCGCGTTGAGGATTTTGAAATGTCCTCCCTCGTCGTACAGCACGACCGTCTGGCGGTCGGGACTGACCATCAAATAATCAGTGTGGGCGACAACGAAGGATTGTTGGTTGCCCAAGACAATCCGAACCGGCTTAAATGGGTCGGCCTGCATCAATCCTTTGATCTCATCAGCAATCATTGGCCGAACATAGTCGAGGATTGCGCGAAAGGCAATCTTCAAACCGCTGGATTTGCGCTGTTATGGGCATGGGCACAAAAACCGCATTGCCCTTGCGCCCGCGTTGGCCCAACATCCCCCCATGCTGGCGCGTGTCCTGTCCGCTGCCTTGTCCGCCCTAGCGCCGAAAAGCGCGACGGCGGAGGTCAATGGAATCGAAGCCTTCCCCGTCGAGGTGGAGGTCAATACAGGCTGGGGTGACACAACCGTCGCACTAATTACGTCGATTTCGCCTATTTCATGTCCGCCGTTTCTCGTTCCGGAAATTCCCCGGTGTTACCCAGTTCAAAGTGAGGACTCCTGCGGACAGAACTTACTAAAGCTAGGCACCCAAGTCCCCCTCTGATATTTGAAAATACACAAGCCATCTTAATGAGCCACATCGAACCAAAGCATATCCCGTTTGCTGTATCTCTGTTGCCATTCTTCGGCTTTGGTATTGCTCTCCCAGTCACGGTTCAAGATTGGTATCACGGTCGGTTGATGCACGGAGATGGGATGGCCTTTTTGGTTGGATTGGTAATCGTTGCTGCGTGGGAGTGGGCGATTCTTCTGAGCGTCAAATCGAAGAAAAGGCGAGGACAGGAGCGGCTCCTAGGACGAGAGCTTAGTTCATGGCATTGGGCGCCACCTGTTACTTTCGTGACAGGAGTCGGATGTGGTCTGATGTTTTTAGTCAGATGAGTCAGGGGTCGCTCCTTTGTCTGAAAAGGGGTCACTTTCCGTTCGGCCTTCCCCAAACGGGAGAAAAAATCCGCATTGCCCTCGCGCCTTCATTCCCCCAACATCATGCCCATGCTCGCGCGTGTTCTGTCCGCTGCGGTCAATGGGATTGAAGCCTTCCCCGTCGAGGTGGAGGTCAATTCCGGCTGGGGCGATACCACCGTCGTCATCGTCGGGTTGCCGGATACGGCGGTCAAGGAATCGCGCGACCGCGTCAGCACCGCCCTGACCAATTCCGGGTTCAAATTTCCCATGGGCCGGACCACCATCAACCTGGCCCCGGCGGATGTGCGCAAGGAGGGGCCGAGTTTCGATCTGCCCATCGCCATCGGGATGCTCGCAGCCAGCGACCAACTCATGTCCGATCTCACGGACCATTTCGTCATGGTGGGCGAACTGGCGTTGACCGGGCAGGTGCGGCCCGTCAAAGGCGTCCTGCCCGTCGCCTGGCGGGCGCGCGCGGAGAAAATGACCGGCGTTATCGTGCCGGTGGAAAACGCGGCCGAGGCGGCGGTGGTGGAAGGGTTGCAGGTCATCCCGGTGGAGAATTTGCGCCAGGCGGCCGGTTTTCTCGAAGGGGAAATCAAAATCGCGCCCACGCAAGTCGATCTGACCAAAGTTTTTGACCAGGCCTACGACGAAGAGATCGACATGGCGGAGGTCAAGGGCCAGGAATCGGTCAAGCGCGCTTTGGAAATCGCGGCGGCGGGCGGGCACAATTTGCTGCTCATTGGCCCGCCCGGCACCGGCAAATCCATGCTGGCCAAACGGCTGACCACCATTCTGCCCCCGTTGACGCTGGAGGAGGCTCTGGAGACAACCAAGATTCACAGCATTGTGGGACTGCTCAAACCCGGACAGGCGCTGGTCACGCGCCGTCCCTTCCGCACCCCGCATCACACCGCCAGCGACGCCGGGTTGCTGGGCGGCAACGTCAACCCGACTCCCGGCGAAATTTCCCTGGCCCATCACGGCGTGTTGTTCCTGGATGAATTGCCCGAATTCAAACGCGGCGTCCTCGAGACAATGCGCCAGCCGATCGAGGAAGGCCGCGTGACCATCTCGCGCGCGGCGGGCACCATGACCTTCCCAGCACAATTCATGTTGGTGGCAGCCATGAATCCAACGCCGGACGGAAAAATGCCGGGAGAGTCTCGCAGCTCTCCTCGCGAGATTCAGAATTACTTGGGACGCATTTCTGGCCCGTTGCTCGACCGTATTGATTTGCATGTGGAAGTGCCGCAAGTGAAATTCCGCGAGATCAGCAGCGAACGGACGGGGGAAGATTCTGCCACCATCCGCGA
The DNA here is from genome assembly GCA_049510745.1 of Verrucomicrobiota bacterium. Taxonomy (GTDB): domain Bacteria; phylum Verrucomicrobiota; class Verrucomicrobiia; order Limisphaerales; family Palsa-1400; genus PLGF01. The sequence goes on from JBEKYR010000001.1 coordinate 282,083, forward strand.
GCGAGTGGTCGCGGCCCGAAGAAGGCAGCAGGCCCGTTTCGCCAACAAGCGTGCGGTGACCTGCAATGCCCGGATGGGACCGCGGGAATTGAAAAGCTATTGTGCGCTGGATGAGACGACCAAAGAACTGCTCAAGTTTGCCATGGCCGATCTCAATTTGAGCGCCCGAGCGTACGACCGTATCCTGAAAGTCGCCCGCACTATCGCCGATCTGGCTGGCTCCGAGAACATTGTCGGCGATCACATTGCCGAAGCGATCCAATATCGGTCCCTTGATCGCCAGTTCTGGACGTGAACGACACCAGCCAGCGTCAGGCTGGGTTGACCGTGAAACTCTCCTGAGTCGGATCAAATCCAAGCAAAGCCACAACCCGCTCAAAGTGACTGGGATGTGGCTGGCACCGATTTGTCTCCCAGCCCCAAAGGGTTTTGACGCTCACCCCCAGTTCTTCGGCGCATTCCTTCCGGTTTTTCCTCAATTCCAGTCGCCGTTTCCTGATTCGTTGCCCCAGGGTGAGGGGAACTGCCGGTGCTAAAATGGCAATGAATGGGGGTTCGTTGCCTTTGGATGAAGACTAGGGAGTGTTGCCAGCGCGGCCAGAAGCGGAACAGGCTAACCCAAAGCAGTCGGTCAGCGGAGTGGAGTTTGGGTTTGAACGTCTGCCGTTTGAGCACGGCGAGTTGATGTGGGAGCGCCAGATTTTGAAGCACGAGCCGGGATTGGGATTGGAGTCCGGAGAGCAGGGAGCGGAGAAGCGCGAAGAAAATATCAAGCATGACGAGGCCGACTTTGGCCGATCTTATTGAAGAACCAACGTTTTCGAAGGATTATGGAGTTTTCGCTACCCACAGCCTCAAAGGCTTGAGGGTCGAGACTCCCATGCGCGACGCCGACTTGGGAAGAATTTCAGGCGCTGTCCTAGCGTATCACGGCAGCGTCATCCACGAGGAGAATCCGGGGCGCTGCATGATTGGCGTCAGGATGGCGTTAGGACGCTGCATAAGCCCTAGTGCCCGGCGAGCGGCATTGGCAGGGCCCAACTTCCGGTGGAATTCCATCCTGCTCCGCCGGGGCATCGAGACATTCGCGTACGAATTGTGCCAGTTTGCCAATCGAGTAGGGCTTGGGCAGAAAGTTTCGTCGTTCCAGCAGTGAAGCATCCTTGCCCGCCATGCCGGGACTGTAACCGCTGGTGTAAATCACCTTGAGGCGGGGACATTGCCTCGAGAGGCGTTCTGCCAGTTCGGTGCCCATGATGCCTCCCGGCATCACCATGTCAGTCAGCAGCAGGTCAACCGGTCGGTTTGCTTGTTCCCACACCTCGAGCGCATCACGACCGGACGCAGCCTCCAACACGGTATAACCCTGGAGCTTCAGAACCGAAACCACCATCTGGCGCAAGGCCTCCTCATCTTCAGCCACGAGCACCGTTTCGCGACCGCTACGCAGGGCGGTATCAACCACCGGCTCCGTCTTCTCGGCCGCTCGTCGGCTCGCCGGAAAATAGACGCGGAAGGTGGTGCCGTGGTTCGGTTTGCTCTCCACCTCCAGCCAGCCCTGGTGCTGCCGGACAATACCGAAAACCGTGGACAAGCCCAGGCCGGTGCCCTTCCCGACAGGTTTGGTGGTGAAAAACGGCTCGAAAATCCGGGTGAGAATCTGCGTGTCCATCCCGACGCCGGTGTCGCTGAACGTCAGGCAAACATAGTCCCCGTCCCGCTGCTCAGGGTCCATCGGGGTGGGCGCGCGATGAATGGTCTCCAGCGAGGTGGTGATAGAAACCCATCCGCCATTGGGCATGGCATCCCGGGCGTTGACCGCCAGGTTCATGGCGATTTGTTCCACCATGCTTCTGTCGGCGTGGATAGCGGGGATTTGGCTCCGGGGGCGAAAATCGATCTGCACGTGTTCGCCCACCAGCCTTTCGAGCATCTTGATCGCGCTGCGCAAGATGTCGTTGAGGTCGAGATGCCGGAATTGCATCACCTGCTTGCGGCTGAACATCAGCAGTTGCCGGATGAGTGTGGCGGCGCGGTCTGCCGCGCCGGTGATCTGTTCCAGCGATTTCTTTTGCGGACTGCCTGGGTCCAAGGTCTGCTGCATCAGGCCGGCGTGCCCTTGGATCACTGTGAGGACGTTGTTGAAATCGTGGGCGACGCCGGCAGCCAATTGACCGATGGCCTCCATCTTCTGGGCATGGCGAAGTTGGCGTTCCAACAAAGCCCGCTCGGACACGTCCTGGGCCAGCAGCAGCACGTGAGGTCGTCCGCCCAGGGCGACCGGGGACAGGGATACCAGCATTTCGTGCAAGGCGCCTGCCCGGCTGCAGATGTTGGCCACCTGATCTCGCACCGACTCCTGCTGTAACAAACCTTCATACCACTGATCGACAACCGTGGGTCTTTCCCACAGGAACAACTCAGCCGGGGTGCGGCCGATCATCTCCTCGCGTTTGTAGCCGCTGACCTCGGCGAGGCGTTGATTCACATCCACGAAGCGTTGATCGGGAAGGCGCTGGATGCCGCTGGGAAGGGGACTTTCGTGAAACGCCTTGGAGAAGCGCTCTTCGGACATGGCCAGCGATTCGTTGGCCTGCGCCAGTTCCGCTATCTGCAAACCCGCTTGAAAACTGAGCAGCCATTTTTTGGTTAGGGCGTGGGCCAGTTGCTGCACTTCGATGTTGTCGAACGGCTTTTTGAGGACGAGCAGGTTGTCGGGTTGGCCGACTCTGGCCCGCATTTCCTCCCACGAATAATCAGCGTAGGCCGTGCAGACGACGATCTGAACTTCGGGATCCACTTCCCAGATGCGCGCAATGGTTTCAATGCCATCCCAGCCGGGCGGCATCCGCACGTCCACGAAGGCCAGGGCATACGGCCGGTTGTCCGCCAGCGCCTGCTTCACCATCTCCAACGCCTCCTGGCCTTGGTAAGCGGAGTCCAACTCAAAACCCATCACATCGAGCTTGGCCTCATCGAAGAGGACCGCTTCCATTTTATTCGCCGCGGCCTCGTCGGAGTTGTCCGGACAGAGAATCTCCCGGAAGTCGTTGTGGATGCTCGTATTGTCGTCAACGATCAGGATGCGATGGTTTAGTTTCAGGTCTGAGCTTTTCAGGCGATCCTTCCTGTTGCTGAATGTTCTTCTTGCCGGACGGATGCCGCGGCGGGTAATTCGAGAGTAAACTCGGCGCCTTTGCCGGGGCCGTCGCTACGGGCCGTGAGGGTGCCACCCATTTCTTTGGCGGCGTTGGCCCCACTATGGAGGCCGAAGCCGTGGCCGTCCTTCTTGGTCGTAAAACCGTGGTTGAAAATCCGGGTCAGGTGTTCCGGGGCAATCCCGACACCATTGTCCGCGATGGTGATTCTTACCCGGTCGGCAGACACCAGTCCCACCCGGACTACCAAACGCTTGGCATGTCCGCTCTGCGCATCCATGGCATACTTCGCGTTGCGGAGCAGGTTGATGAGAATCTGCAACACCTTGTGCCGGTCCACGCGCACCAGCGGTATGTTCGCGGCAAACTCCCGAACCAGCTCGATGCCATGCCGGTCAAAGGCGGCAGCATTCATCCGCAAGGCATCTTCAACCAATGCCACCACCGCCAGATTTTCATAGAGGCCGGAGACTTTGGCGTAGGTCTGCTGCATCGCCACAATCTCTTTGATGTGCTCGATATGCTGGCCGACGGAGTCCATTTTCGCGATCAACTTGGTCTGCTCGCTGGCCAACTGGTCCGCCACCGTGGCAAGATATTCGGGAATCAGTTTGCCCTTCGGGTCGGTGGTCAGGAATTCGGCGAGATGGCCGTTTTGCTCGCGCAAGACGGCCGTGGCGCGGCGCAAATTCGCCAGCTTGGAGCGCCGCAGCCGCTCGACCACCACAGTGGCGGCCACGCTCACGCTGTTGAGCACATTGCCGACATTGTGCAGCACGCCCGTGGCCACCTCGGCCATGCCCGCAAGCCGGGAGGTGCCCATCAACTGCCGGTTGAGCTTGTCAAGTTGCTCGGCATCCTGTTTCTGCCGGGTGACGTCCAGGAAGATGCCGCGCACGGCCACAGGCTGGCCTTTCTCCACCAGCACCGTGCCGCTCTCACGGATCCAGACTATCCGCCCATCGGCGGCAATCATCCGGTACTCGTAGGTGTAGGGCTGAGCCTGGGCAGCCAGGTCGTGGCCGGCCCGGATGGCTTTGGCCGCATCCTGCGGGTGCAGTTTCTCCTCCCAAAAGTTTGGCTGGTCCAGCCACATCTGAGGCTGATAACCGAGAATCTCTTCACTCTGGCGGCTGATAAAGGTGAACCGGAATGTCTCCGGCGTGCGTTCCCAGACGATGCCATCGATCGAGTGAATCAACGCTTCCATCTTCTGCTGCGAGACGCTGAGCGCGGCATCCTGGCTCTGAATGCGGCTGAGCATCTCGTTGAACGACTCCGCGAGTCTGCCCAGTTCGTCGCCCCGGTTGCCCACCACCGCGCGTACCGAGTAGTCCTTTTTCTCGCCGACCGTTCGGGCGGTCTGCGCTAACTGCAGGATTGGATTGGTAATGGTGCGTCCCAACCGGCTCGAAAGAAACGCCGCCAGACAGATGGACACCCCTACGATGCCCACAACGACCAACGCGTAGAAACCGAGCAGTTCCAGAAACGTTCGCCGATAGTCCGACCGAAGGTAAAGTGTGCCCACCTGCTCCCCCTTCAACTTGACCGGGCGGGTGACTAGCAGGTGTCCGCTGACGAAACGGTATTCTCCCGCAGGCGGAAACTGCAACCGCGCCTGTGCGTCCTCACCCTTCCCGAAATGGGCGAACAACGAGCCGTCAGGCAAAACCAGGCTGGCCGCCAGCACGCTGGGTTTGGCCTGGAGGGCACTCACCACCTCGGTCGCGGCTTGGTCATCTTTGAAGGCCATCGCCGCTGTGCTGTTGTTGGCGATAACAGCCGCCAGGGTGGCCGTGTCCCGCTGAAAATTGGAGCGGAAGTTCAGCACCTGGAAGGTGAACAGCGCGGCTATGGCGACGCAGAGGACCGCGCCGCAGATGAGCAGTGTCATCACCAGCATCTTCCGCTGAATGGGGAGATCTCGGAACAGTTTCATCGTGTCTCCAGGCGCGCTATCGCTCCCCAACCCATCTCGAGCAGTTTGACGGGTAATGCCGGGGCGACCCCGGGGCGGGCCGCCGACAACCCGTCCGGCACCCCCCCCCGGCGGAGATGCCAATCCGCGCAACGGCGAGAATCAAGACAGCAGACTCTGCCGGAAAAGGGCAAGTTTTTCTCATTTTCTGCAAGTTTTATGCGAGCATCCACGCATTCCCAGCCAACAAGCAACTGACGTGCCAAGTGCGCTGTGCGCGACTGCAATGGCCTATGTCGCGTCCCGGATTTCTATGAGAGAGATTCCGGCGTCAGTCTCCCGGACGCGAGGCGAGGCTCATCAGCTTGGAACTGATTTTCAACCCCGCGCTCGTGGCCGCGTCCTTGTTGATCTGGAAGCGGATTTTATTCCCTTTGAGGACGAAATTGATCATGCCGCCGGTTTCGGTGAAACGGTCCGTCTCCCCCACGGTCAGCACACTGGCCCCTTTGAGCCTCTCAAGGATCGCCGGCAGCCGCTCTTTTTCGGAGGCACTGATGAAAAGAATGTGGCAGTTGGTTGCTTCTGTCGGCGAACGAAGTTCCTTGATCACCAGGGGGTGGTCATCGACGGTCTTATTCTGAATCATTCGCGCGAGATCGTCGTGGAACGGGTTTTCACCCAGAATGCCGATGACAATCGGTGATGCCTTCCCGGCAAAGGCCCTCGGCGGCCATTCAACGAATTTCGCGAAATTGAAAAGGAACGCGGCCTTGATCTGGTATTCCGTCGGCTGCGATTCTTGCGCGTGGCCATTGCCGCCGACCACCAGCAGCCAGATCAGGCTCAGACTTAAGAGTAATGTCGCGCCAGAACGCATAAACCAATGAATCGCAGTGACTTGGGTCTAGCCTCGCCGCTGCGGTTCGCTCCGTTTCATTTCCACCCAGTTTGTCTCAAAACACAAGGCGAGGCTCGCTCCAGCCGCGGGCATCGAGTTGGTTGCGCGGATAATCACGACCTCAAAATGCAAACCCAGATCGCGCAGAACGCCTTTTCACTTCGCACTCAACGAGCTTTGCTGCAACGCCATGCAGAACGGGCTTGCAGCGACACTGCCATCCTGATTGTATCACGGCAAGCATGAACAAGTTAAGATGCGCCCGCCGCCATTCGTTTGCTGGTGTGTTTTTGGACCCCGAGCGCGTGCGCGGCGCGTTCCTAATGCTCGCCCTTTCGTTCGCGCTTGACGCCCTGTCGGCGGAGAATAACCCGAACCCAAAAGCGAACGATCTCACCGAACTCCCATTGGAGGCGCTGATGAATCTGGAGGTTCCGAAGGTGTACGCCGCGTCCAAGCTCGAGCAAAAAACTACGGAAGCTCCCGCTTCCACCACAGTCGTCACCTCTGACGAAATCAAGAAGTTTGGCTATCGAACATTGGCCGACGTCTTGCAGAGTGTGCAAGGATTCAACGTGTCTTATGACCGCAACTACGATTTTCTCGGAGCCAGAGGAATCAGCCTGGGCAATGCCAACAACCGAATATTGCTGCTGGTTAATGGCCACCGTGTCAATAATGACCTAACGGATGGCGCGGCCGTTGGCACAGATTTTATTCTCGATATTGACTTGGTGGATCGGATCGAAGTCATTCGCGGCCCCGGCGCTGTGCTTTATGGGAACAACGCCTTCCTCGGCGTGATCAACGTAATCACAAGGCAGGGCGGGCAGATCAACGGCGTCGAGACTTCTTTCGACTACGGGGCGTTTGGCACCTACAAGGGCCGGGTGACTTATGGAAAGCTCTTTACGAACGGCGTCCAAATGTTGCTTTCCGGAACGTATTACGACAGCGGCGGCCAAAATCGCTTGTTTTACAGGGAATTCGATACGCCGGCTCAAAATAACGGCGTGGCACAGAACATGGATGCTGATTCGTTCGGCAGTCTTCTTGCTTCGCTGGGTTACGGGGATTTTACCTTTGAAAGTGCCTTCAACCATCGCGAAAAAGTCAACCCGACAGCGCAATTCGACCTGACGACGTTCAACGATTCGCGCCTGCGCACGATGGATGAGCGGGGTTATACCGCACTGAAGTTCGCGCACAGCTTTCCGGAGGTGGTCGATGTCACCGCGCAGGTTTATTTCGACCGTTACACTCATTACAGTGGCTATCCGCAATCCCTCGTGGTGGGCACCAATGTCCTCTTTAGCGCGTTTACCACCGAGCACGACACAGGCGAATGGTGGGGCACGGAACTGCAACTCAACAAAACTTTATGGGACCGGCACGTCATCACCTTGGGCGGCGAATACCGGGATGACTTTCTCCAAGAGCAGCGCATTTCCGGCCAGGCTCCGGTCATCCGGGACCGGGAAAGTTACGGGGTTTATTTGCAGGGCGATTTCGCCGTGCTGACAAACTTCCATTTCAACGGAGGCGTGCGGTATGACCAGTACGGCGATTTCAATCCGGCATTGGACCCGCGCGTGGCTTTGATTTACAACCCGGTCAAAAGTTCAACTCTAAAAGCCATTTACGGGACGGCCTTTCGCGTGCCGGATTTTGAGGAGTTGAGCGATCCCAGGTTTCAAAACATCAGCCCGGAGCGGATCACCAGCTATGAGTTGGATTACGAGCAGGAAATCGGACGGCGCCTCCGCGCTTCGGTTTCGGGCTTTTACAATCAAATGGACCATTTGATTGTTTTTGACAGCGGGAGCTTCACCAACTTTAACGCCCAAACCAAAGGCACCGAGCTTGCGCTCGAAGGGTCCTGGACGGGTGGCATCCGTACTCGGGCCAGCTATTCATTTCAGTACACAAAAAATGACACGGTGAGCTGGCAGATGCCGGACTCGCCCAACCATATGGGCAAACTCAGTCTCAGTGTGCCGCTGGTAAAGGACAAGCTCTTCGCGGGCGCGGAATTTCAATTCACAAGCGACCGGTTTTCGCTCCACAATGCCACCGACTCCATGGGCCAGCCAATTACTGTACAAGGCGAGGAGGCCGGAGGTTATGGCGTCATTAACTTGACCTTGTTCAGCCAGAACCTTATCCGGAACGTGGAGTTTTCGGCCAGCGTTTACAACCTTTTGAATTACCGGTATTTGGACCCCGCCTCGGTATTCCATGTGCAGGACACGATCCAGCAAGATGGGCGCAGTTTCCGCGTAAAACTAACGTACCGCTTTTAGGAATTGGCACAGGATTAGCTGACTGCTCTTGTGCTTCCGTGTACGGGAAACAGTCTGCAAGGATGGTGCCGGCTGCAAAAGGCGGCCGTTTGCCTCCTGTTGTCCGGCCTCCTTCTGGCATGGCCCTGCGCCGCCATCGGGCCGCCTCCGGTCATTACTGTCCAACCTTTGAACCAGACTGTCCTGTTTCAAGGCACTGCGACCTTTTCGGTGACTGCCTCCAGCGGAACTACTATGACATATCAGTGGCGCAAAAATGGCGCCAACGTTGGCGGTGCGACCTCGAGCAGTTACACTATTGCCGATGCCCAGGCAACTGATCAGGCATCTTACTCGGTGAAAATAGTCAACGGCGGAGGTTCGGTGACCAGCTCCAATGCGACCTTGACCGTCCTTTTTCCGCCGGGGATTACGACGCAGCCGGCCAGCCAGGCGGTGGTGCTTGGCCAGAACGCCTCCTTTTCAGTCGCGGCGAGCGGCACGGCGCCTATCAGCTATCAGTGGAGCTTGAGCGGCAGCCCCTTGGCCGGGGCCACCAGTTCAGCGCTGACGCTCACCAGCGTTCAGACCAATCAAGCCGGCATCTATGCCGTGCTGGTTACCAATGCCTACGGCGCCGTGACGAGCATCAACGCGACGCTGACGGTCTATGTTCCGCCGAGCATCACGACCCAGCCCCTGAGCCAGGGGGTGACACAGGGGCAGCCTGTTTCGTTCTCCGTCGTGGCGGGTGGTTCATCGCCCTTCACCTACCAGTGGTATTTCAACGGCTCATCGTTGGGCAATAGTGGAGGGGCTCGTACTTCAACGTACACGCTCTACAGCGCGCAGAACGGAGGAAATTACTCGGCGGTGGTGTCTGGCCCGGGAGGTTCAGTGACCAGCGCGGTGGCGTTGCTGACGGTCTATGTTCCGCCGACCATCCATACGCAGCCGCAGAACCAGACGGTGGTCCAGGGTCAGACCGCTTCGTTCTCCGTCGAAGCGAACGGCACGGCGCCGTTCAGTTATCAATGGGATTTCAACGGCTCGGCCGTCTCGGGCGCCACCAGTTCAGCGCTGGCGCTGACCAATGTTCAGGCGACACAAGCCGGCAGCTACACGGTGGTGGTGACGAACAACGGCGGCAGCATTACCAGCCGGGTGGCGACGTTGACCGTGAATGCGCCCCCCTCGATCACGACTCAACCGCAGAGCCAGTGGGTCACGCAGGGTCGGAACGTTTCGTTCTCCGTCGTGGCGAGCGGCACGGCAACGCTCACCTACCAGTGGTTTTTTAACGGCTCATCGTTGGGCTGGACGGCCAGGAGTTCAACGCTCATGGTCAACAACGTTGGGACGAATAACACCGGCAACTACACGGTGGTGGTGAATAACAACTGGGGCTCGGCGACGAGCGCAGTGGCGACGTTGACCCTCTTCGTTCCGCCGGGCATTCAGACGCAGCCCAATAATCTGACGGTGACGCAGGGTCAGAACGCTTCGTTCTCTGTCGTAGCCAGCGGCACGGCGCCATTAAACTATCAGTGGAATTTCAACGGCACGGCCTTGTCCGGCGCCACCACTTCAGCGCTGACGCTCACCAACGTTCAGACCACTGGCGCTGGCAACTACAATGTAGTGGTGACCAACAACGCCGGAAGCATCACCAGCCAGGTGGCGACCTTGACGGTTCTCGTTCCGGCGGGGATCACGACGCAGCCCCAGAGCCAGGCGGTGGTACAGGGTCAGAACGCTTCGTTCTCTGTGGGAGCCAGCGGCACGGCGCCATTAAGCTATCAGTGGAATTTCAACGGCACGGCCGTGTCCGGCGCCACCACTTCAGCGCTGACGCTCACCAACGTTCTGACGAACTCCTGGGGTTCGGTCACGACCGCGGTGGCGATGCTGACGGTCTATGTTCCGCCGGCGATCACGACCCAGCCGCAGAGCCAGGCAGTGGCGCAGGACCAGAACGTTTCGTTCTCCGTCGTGGCCAGCGGCACGTCCCCGTTCACCTATCAATGGTATTTCAACGGCACGGCCGTGTCCGACGCCACCACTTCAGCGCTGACGTTCACCAACGTTCAGACGACTGGCGCCGGCAGCTACATGGTGGTGGTGACCAACAACGCCGGCTCGATTACCAGTGCGGTGGCGACCTTGACCGTGACGAACCCCGACGTCACTCTATCGCTTTCCGGTAATGCAGGAATGACTCCCAATGGGTTCACCTTCCAGTTGTCCGTGCCGGTTGGGTGCATGTACGTCATTTTGGCTTCGACCGATTTCCAGGCTTGGACACCGATTGCCACCAATGTCGCCACAACCGGAAGCATCGTTTTTACGGATACTGCAGCCGCAAACTATCGCAGTCGGTTTTATCGCGCGATCGTGCAGTAAACGCCCCGATTCTTGAATCCTGAAGGAGGTTCTCCCTAACTGCCCGCGTTTGCTATGGGCAGGGAAGAAGCCCAGAGCGGCAAATCAGTGTCCATCGTCTCCGTCCTGCGCTGCTCGAGTTCGCTATGCGTCTGACCAACGCTGCGCGTGAAGCTGCTGTTTGTTGGGGCCAGCCTGGAGGATAGCACCGGCATCGGGGAGGACTTGCAGGCGCCCCATCCGCACCTCAGTGGAAAACTCATTTTCTTCCAAAAGCACATGATTCATAGTGGGGTATGATGCGGGCCGAATCCGAGGAATGACGGATAATCAGAGAATCCTTGCGAAATAAAATTGAAGGTTTTTGACCGGTGGGGCATAAACCTGGCCATGTTAGCACGGGTCTTGTCTGCCGCTGTCAGCGGCATGAATCCATCACCGGACGGAAAAATGCCCGGGGGAGTCTCGCAACTCGCCGCGGGAAATCCAGAATTATTTGGGCCGCATTTCCGGCCCATTGCTGGATCGAATTGACCTTCATATGGAAGTGCCGCAAGTGAAGTTCCGCGAGATCAGCAGCGAACGAACCGGTGAGAATTCCGCCACCATCCGCAAGCGGGTGGTCGCAGCCCGGATACGTCAACACACTCGATTTGCCAGCAAGCGCGACGTTACCTGCAATGCCCGGATGGGGCCGCGTGAATTAAAAAGGTATTGTGCGCTGGATGAGGCGACCAAAGAACTGCTCAAGTTTGCCATGGCCGATCTCAATTTGAGCGCCCGAGCCTACGACCGCATTTTAAAAGTCGCCCGCACCATCGCCGACCCGGCCGGCGCCGATAACATCACGGGCGACCACATCTCCGAAGCCATCCAGTATCGTTCGCTTGACAGGCAGTTGTGGACGTGAAAACCCAATTGTCATAATTACAGCGAGGACCCCTTTTACACGCGGAATCACAAGAAGATCGCCTGCTCGCCAAACACCCGCTGAAATAGAGTTGCTTTGAGCCGCCGATGCTGCGAGGATTCGGCCATGAGGCGGAAACCGCAAAGTGTGGTGCTGATCCTCTGCGCGTCCTTGCTCGCCGGGTTGCCGGTCATGGCGGCCGACAATGCTTACGACAATGCCGCAGACCCTGCCTATAGTCAAGGATGGTTCGACGGCAGCAATGGCGGCCAAGGCTTTGGGCCCTGGAGCTTTTGGGGAGGCGGGGACGACAGCCAATTCACCATCGCCAGCTCGCCCGGGATTGACGTCAGCAATAAATCGTGGGCGGTTACTGTGCTCACAACATCGTACGTAGGCGCATATCGCCCCTTCGCGGGCGGAAACCTCAGCCCTGGACAGGTCCTGCGTTTCTCGTGGACCTTCCCGGGGACCAATGCTTGGAACTCGTATATCCTGCTGGAGGACTCAGTCAACTACCCGCTCGTTTCCTTAGATTGGAATAGCGGCAACTTCAGCCTTTCAACAATGTCTGGGTCGCCGGGATCGCCGCTCCCTGGGCAACCAGTGGTTCGAGCGCGGCGGCTTCCTTCAGCCTAACGGACGATGGCAACCTGGTCATCAAGATAGCATCCGGGACCAATTCGGTTGTCTTTGGCGGCGTTGCGATTACGAATGGCATCAGCGCGGTGGTGCTTAATACTTCCGGACCAAGTGACACCAACCTTCTTGGAATGGTCGCGTATTTTAACGAGCTGTCCGTTGCTGAGCAGGCGAGAATGCCCATGATGAATCCAGCCGGCGGCCCACTCACGAATGGGCAGTTGGTGAGCATCAGCACCGCGACACCCGGAGCCTCCATTCGCTATACATTGGACGGAAGCGAGCCAAGTCCGACGACCGGCCTGGTTTATAGCGCACCGCTGCTGCTGAACCCGGTCCGGCCCATACGAGTCAGCGCGATCGCTTACGAGGCGGGCCTGGTGGACAGCCCGGTCGCAAGAACCACCTACAACCCGCCCCTGGGGATGGCGGTGGGGCAAAATCTCGATGAAGTGGTAGATTGGTCCGCCTCCTGGCCATTTGTTGATGTGTTCAAGAGAACCCGCACTTGGAGCACGCGTAACGCCGATGGTTCCGGACCTGGGGATACGGGCTTTGAATCCCTGATCCCGGTGGACACCAACGGCTGGCCCACCCAGGTGCCGTTCGCGGCCAACGGCACACCCCAACTGGTCCTTACCATCATCACCGCGCTCAATGAGGCAGGGACCTACGATTTCATTTATGAAGGAACGGGTACTTTGGGTGTCTATGTCTCTCCCGGCCAGGGGGGAGGATACCTGACCGCCACCGGCGGTGTCCAAAGCATCTCGTTCGACGCCACTTCCACCAATAGCCAGGTTATGGTGGAGATCTACAGCAGCGCCAGCAATGATTACTTGAGAAATTTCCACATCGTCCTGACCAATTTCCTGGCCACTTACGAAACCCAGCCGTTCCACCCACTGTTCCTACAGCGATTGCAGCCGTTCAGGTGTGTGCGGTTCGTGTGGTGGAGCGAGGCGCCATACTCGACGCTGGTGTCCTGGACCAATCGCACCACTCCGAGCTACTACACCCAAGCCACCTACGACACCCAAACCAAACCAGACGGGGTTGCGCTCGAGTACATGGTTCAACTCTGCAACACCCTCCAGGAAAACGCCTGGATTTGTATTCCGGCGGCGGCGGACGACGACTACGTGCAGCGCGCTGCCCAGTTGTTCTACAACAGCTTGAGTCCGAATCTGCGTGTCTATGTGGAATACGCAAATGAAACTTGGAACGGCGGTTACTTTGGATGTACTTATGCTCGATCCCAGGGCCTCAGCCTCGGCCTCGCTCCAGACGCAGGCACGGCCGGGACCTTCTATGTGGCGCGGCGATCCGGCCAGATTTGGAACATCTTCCAGCAAGTCTTTGGCAGCACGGCGTCCTCCCGCTTGGTCAAGGTGATGGCCACGCAGACGGGCAACTATGGCGTTGACTACGGACGCATCGCCGGGTTGCTCGACCCCAACATCAACCTCACTGGTGTCCTACCGGATGCGCTAGCTGAGGCGCCATACTTTGGCGGAGCTGTGACCGGTGCCAACACGGTGGACGATATTCTCACCAACCTGGCGCCCCAGGCGATTGCTGAAGAGCAAGCCGCCCTTGCCGGTGAGAAAAGTATCGCCGATGCCTATGGTTGGTGGCTTGTCTGTTACGAAGGCGGCCAGGGTTTTTCCCCCGACAATTCCTCCGATACGAACGAGATCGCCATTTGCGAGGCGGCCAACCTCGATCCCCGCATGGGGACGCTTTACACCGAGTACCTCGATATGCTCAAGGCCCAGGGTGTCAGCCTATTCAATCACCTCTCCTACTGTGGCAACTGGGGTGGATACGGGGAATGGGGTTCGCTGGCATACCAGGACCAGCCCACAAATGACGCTCCGAAATACGAGGCGCTGGTTGAATGGATCGCCGCCCATCCTGTTCCCGCATATCCAATTATGTTAACTCCAGCAATCACCACCAATGGGGCCGCCAGTTTTGTCTTCACCAACAATCATGATGCCTCCTTTACGGTCCTGACCACCACCAACCTGGCGTGTCCCTTGGCGGCCTGGACGGTGCTGGGCGCTCCCGCTGAAACCGCGCCCGGCACGTATCAACTCACCCCTGCAATCACGACCAATGAAAGTCAGCGATTCTTCCGGGTTCGATCGCCGTAATGGTCGGGTGACCATCTCCCGCGCCGCCGGCACGATGACTTTTCCGTCGGAGTTTATGCTGGTCGCCGCGAGGAACCCGACGGCGTAAGCACTTCGACGGCATGATCTTGGAATGACATGCTGATTTGGTGAGGCACCACACTCACACATTAACCCAAAGTCTGCTCTGATTTGATCTCAACAGATAATCACTGCTGGCATGGTTAACTGGCATCCATTCCTTTGCATGCAATGCCAACGTCGAACGCGTGGAGCCAGCGCGCAAAAGGTGCATGGATGTCTTGCGTCTGAAGCTCGTCAGCTAAAGCAGGTCGAGGCCTTTTAACTTGATGCTGATTTTTTCGCGGCGGAGGTCCTCAGGAAAACGGATTTGCAGCGTAAAGGGGCCGGAGACGGCGCCTCCGTCGGCATTGAACAACGGGGCGTTGATCGTAATGGAACGGGTTGACTCGGCTCCTTTGGCGGTGAATTTGCGCTCATTGGCGTTGCCCATCATCTGCTGCGCCGCGCCTGGGATTTTTACCTGGACATCCAAACGGCGCACGGCCGGCGGCCCTTTGAGTTGCCCGTCAATTCGCAGCATGTTGTTCTTATTCACGAGCTTCTTGACAATAAATTTCGCCCCTGGGAGAACGGCCCCAAGATCGAATTCGTTGGTGGATGTTTCGGAAACATTGGTCAGCGTCATTTCCTTCCACGCGCCGGCGGTGAGAGCGACGGCTTCGGCGTTGAGTTCGTCGATGGCCTGCGCGTCCGGTTGCGGGAGGTGGAGTCGCAATTGGATTTGCACAGAATTTTTTTCTTGCGCGCCTCCTTGAAAGGCGCTGAATGAAAAGCCGGTCTCCTCGCCTTCAGTTTCCGCGGCTTCGACGGCGCGGCCCTTGTCATCCATCGCCTTGAGGATGCGCACGCCGCTCAATGATTGAAGCGTGCGGCCTTGGGGTGGAAAAACTTTGACGGTGACCATTGCGCCCGGCGAGGCTCCAAATGAATTGCCGTCTTTGAAGTAATCCTTGCCTTCGGGAAAAACATGGATCGTCGTCGTCATAATGCCCTCCGCTTGGGCCACAAAGCCCGCGCCGCCCTCGGTGAGAGGAATGTCGTCGGCCGATTCACCCTGCCGAGCGAAGGCACGCCGGAGTTTTTTGGATTCCAACGGCGCCTTGATGATCAGACCGCCGAGTTCGGCGGTGATAACAGTCGGGGTGTCCATCAGCTTCATGTAAGCGTCGAGAGATTCGTCTTTCTTGGAATCGACCGTGAGCCAAGTAGCGTTGTTCTGCATTCCCGTGAATCCGCTGGAAAGGACCTTGCCGGGAAGCACGAGCCTGAAATCGCTGTTCATCCCGCTCAATTTCCAAGCTGAACGCATGGATTTGAAATAGCGTCTCATGCCGGTTTGGGGAGTAAAAGTCACGCGCAGGTGGCCGTTGGTGTCCTGCTCAAAGCGGACGTTGCCAAACATCTCCCCTCCGATCGAGCTGCGGGGACTCTTCAACATCTCCTCAACGGATGAAAAGGAGGATTTTGTCACGACAGTGACGTTGTCCTTGTTCACCTCGACCTGCTCCTGTTTGTCTGTATCGGTGGCAAGTTCGCCAAATTGCTCCTCCCTCATTTCAAGGACTTTCTTTTTTAATTCCTCGTCGCTTAACGAGTTGGTGGCCGCGTTGGTTTGAGACGCAGCCTTTTGAATCTCTTCCACATCGCCCGATTCCTCCATAGCCTTCATCTGTTCCATTATGCGCAGTTGCTGTTCCATGGTCTTGCGCGGCTGCGTGGACTTGGCTTCGATTTGACAACTGCCATCAGCCTGAATCGTGATGACGGTTTGTTGCTGGCCGGCTTCTTCGTCGAAAAACTGGGCCATTAAGCGGGAATTCAAGTCCGCCGCGCCGCACGCGACGGCGAGGGTCAATGTCCATCGGAGAAATCGCTTCATGTTGGGTTTCCTTTATCTCAATGCTTATTGTGTCAACGGAATATGTTCCACCAGCACCGGCACGTCCACCGAGGAACCGGAACCGCTGGCGACCACCGCCAGGGATAACGGCGCCCCAGGCGAGCCGGGCACCATCAACTGGCAGCCGTTGCCTTCGCCCATGCCCATGTTTTGTTGTCCGAGAAAAGTCGGCCAGGGTTTGCCTTGGGCGTCAAAGACCTGAGCATCGACCAGCACGCCTTTTTTGCCGCTGATTTGAAGCATCAGCATCGTCATGCCGCTTTGCGACATGGCCATTTGGAGGGAGAGCGGCATGCCCATTTCCGCCAGCTTCGCGCTGTTGATCTTCTTCTCTGAACTATCGAATCTTCCCATGCCTTTGGCAGGGTCCACAATCCAATTGGCCGGAATGGCGTTGGTCATTTTCACCACTTCGGCGCCGCCGAAATAATGGAGAGCGATCGAACCTTTGATTTTCCCGATTTCCTTGATCTTCCAGTCTGGTGGGCGAAAGGAAAATGAAACGGTGTGTCGCAAATCGGCGGCGGTGTTGGTATGTTCGGCATCGTCCTCTTCGCTCTCGTTCATGTACATTCTACTGTAAAAAAATGAGTCTCTTTGATTGGCTTCGGTCGGCTTGAGGTCGTTTCCTTTGGCATCCACCGCCTCGTCAAGGGTCGCCTCGCCCCATTTCTGCGGTTCGAATTCCCGCGGCAAAACGACCGCGCCCACCAGGTTGGCCGAGTTTTGATTCATTCCGCCCTGGCCGCTCAAGTCCACCGAGCGCGTGATGACCACGCCGTAGGGGATGAACTTGGCGGCGGCAGTGACCTTCGCGGGGTCAGGTCCTGCGCCCTTGGCGGCGCTTGTGCCGGCGGACAGTTCCGGGAACGG
This sequence comes from Verrucomicrobiota bacterium, assembly GCA_049510745.1. Classification (GTDB taxonomy): domain Bacteria; phylum Verrucomicrobiota; class Verrucomicrobiia; order Limisphaerales; family Palsa-1400; genus PLGF01. Next base: position 299,274 of record JBEKYR010000001.1, read on the forward strand.
GCACAGTCCAAGGCGGGCCGGCGTGACTGGCGAGATTTTCAGGCCGCTCGCATCGCAACGGGCCTCGTTCACCGCGCTTAACTGTTGCACGAACTCATCGGCGTCCTTGCACTTGGCGCGCTCGGAAATCCAGAGGGCGCTTTTTCCGTCGCGGACGCCGTTGCCGGCGGTCACGGTGTTGGGCAGTGTCATGCGAAACTCCACGCGCATCTCATTCTTCTTCTTCTGCATGTCGGCCAAACCGGGCATGGCCATCATGCCCATATCCTTATCGGGCTTGATTTCGGCGATGCGGGCGATCCCTTCCATGCCGCTGACGGCTTTCACTGCCAAACCGTCTTTACCTATTTCGACGGTGAGTTGGTGTGCGCGCCCGTAAGGGCTGGCGAGGAGCGAATTGATGTCTTTGTATTCGACATCAATCACTGTGACCGTGTCGCCTTTGTCCGTTTTGTCCTGTTTGACGGTGATTTTGAAATCCTTTCCCGGGAAGAACTTTTGCGCCTCGGCTTCAGATACAGGCGGATACGCGATGCCGCCACCCATCTCGCCCGACATCGCGGCGAGCGACCCGGCGTCGGCGCCGACGCGCGTTTCGATGCGCACCTTGCCGGAGCCGTCGGGGTTGATGGTCAATTCGTCCTTGGTCTGAATGCAGCCGGTCAGGCAGATCAGAAGCACCCCTGTTGTCAATGATTTCCACATAATCAAATCCTTGCGTTATTGGCTACTTGCATTGCGCATTTTCTTGTTGATGTCAAGGCGTAGTTGCCGGGCCTCCGCGCCCCGAAGCCCCTGCAAAGCCTGCAAAAGCTTGCGCAACTCCGATTCGTCCTTCCGAGCAGTCATGATTTTCCGAAGCGCCGGCAGATATTTGGCGTCCTGGCTCAAAGCGATGCCTGCCATGATCGCGTCGTCGATTTCGTTCTCCTCTTTTGAGTTTGCCTCCCCGGCGTCCGCAACCAGGCGATCCAAGCCGTCGAACTGCCCGTATTGCGCCAGGAGCAGCGCAAAGGGGATCCTTTCGGTAGGTTTGGCGGCGGCAAGCCACTTTCTCGCCGGTTCGAGAAAGGCGGGCTTGCCTTCCAACACCGTCAATGGCCGGCTATCGGCCTGGTTAAACGATGTTTCCAAGCTGCCGCCATGGTGGCTTTCAAATTCAAATCCACCGGAGGACTTCTCCAAATCGGCCGCTTGGCGGACTTGCGGATCAAGCAAGGCCAGTGCAGCCGCAGTGGCGACCCCCAGGTTGGTTTCGGAAAGCAGCGGGCCAATCTTTGTTTCGAGCGCCGGCCGCTCTTTCGCCCGCCGTGCCAGCGATTGCACGGCCACTCGACGCACCCATTCATTGGGGTCGGTGATGGCCTTGTCAAAGATCGCCACGTCTTGTTCCGAATCGGAGCGCAGCCCCAGAGCATAGACTGCCGCCGCGCGCCAGGCCGCGTTCGTGGATTCCACCAACGCGAGCGAGACCGCCCGGGCGCGGGCATCGGCTGTCCACAAATTCCACCCGCGCGGAACTCGCTGAGGAATGCCGTCAATGATCTCGAATCCACCCTCAAAATCTCCGCCCGAGACGTAGCCCGCCAAGAAGTCGAGCGATCTGTTCAAAACATCGCCGAAGGCCATTTCGACCGCGGATTTGAATCGATCCGGCTCCAACAAGTAATCCGCGGCCGCTGGCGCGGCCCGTCCGCTTTGCCGCGCAGCCATGGAGAAAAGCACCGGCGAGGCGCACAATTTGTCAAGGACAGGCCGGCCCTCAGGCCACGGAAGTTTTTCGAGAACGAGCCGGAGGGCGAGCGTATCCTGCTGATGCCGGGCCGTTTGAAGTTCGGGCTTTTCCAAGGCGGCGAGCAATTGGGGCAAGTCCGCTTTGCCGTCGCCAGTGGCGAAAACAGCGGCCGCTACCCGCAGCCGCGGTTTTGGTTCGAGGCGTTGGAGCAGGCCAGCGTGCCACGAGGCCATTTGGCTGGCGCTGGCCACAGGTTTATTTGTTTTCAGCGTCGGGGATTGCATCCCCGTGGAGACGGGAACTGGCGGATCGAGAATCTTCAGGACGATATCTGCGGCAGAAGCGCGAGTTTCGCCGTCTTCGTCGGAGAGCAAGGGCGCGACCAGTTCGGCGGCCAGTTTGACCGGCTGCTGACGCAACGCTTCGGCTGCGCTGCGGCGCAAGCGCGCCTCAGGAGCGGCCAGGGCTTTGACGAGGAGCGGTTTCCAATTGGCATCGCTCTGCTTCTCAGGATTGATCCCGTGCTTGGCCAGCGCGCTGAGAACGGCCTCTTTCTCGGCCACAGTGCCGGCATTGAAAATCTCGGTAACCGTGTCGGAGGTTTCTTTCGTTTCTGAAGCGAGCATCATTTGGACGGTGGCGGCCCGAAGGCTGGGCAGGCGCTTGCCCAGCGCGGCCAGTTGCTTGTCGTCCGGCGAATCGTTGAGCTTTTCCAGCGTGGCCAGCGCGTTTTGCACCACAAAACCATCGGGGTCGCCAAGCAGCTTCGTGACGTCATCGGCGAGTTCATTGGCGCCCAATTTGCCCGCGGCTTCGGTCGCCGCGGCGCGCACACGCCAGCGCGGGTCGGCCAGGCACCGCTTGAGGCCGGTGGAAACATCATCTGGAACAGAGGAAGCGCGCGCCGAAAAGCGGCCGTCGCCGGAAAGTCCTTCCTCCAACGCGGCGATGGCCGTGCAAGCGACCACTTCATTGGGATCATCCAGGACAGTGAGCAACTGTTTGAGGGCATCGGGGCTTTTGGAGTGGCCCAGGGCCTGAGCCGCAGTCATGCGCAGGTTGCTGTCGGAGGACTGCAACAATGCGGCCATGGCCGGAACAGCATCATGGCCTCCAATGCTTGACAGCGCATGGACAGCGCTCTCCGCCACGAGTGAATCGGCATCATGGGCCAACTCGCTCAAAGCAGGCAGCGCCTCCGCGCCCGCGCGGCCTAAATGTTCCGCTGCCGCCTGCCGTTCGAGGCTCTTTCCGCGCGCCAGGGTCTTGCGCACGCCGCCGGTCCGCTGCTCCAGCAAATCGGAAACAAGGATTGCCCAACGGACGTCTTCGAGCAGGCCGAGGGCGCGCTGGTCGCCGCTTTTTTCTGCCCGCCGGAGGGCCTCATGCACCACCGGCAACGCGGCCGTTCCAGCGCCGACCAGTGCCGACATGGCTTCGGTGCGCCGGACAGGATCATCGCCGCGCAATGTTTCCAATTCGGCCTTGATCGAATTCTCAGCCGAAGGATCCAATCGGGGCCGAGGGATCGCAGTGGGAAGCCGGCCTGTCTCCCTCCACCATTTCCGTAACGCCGCGACGGAATTGGTCAACTCATCCGGCCCCTGCCACGGATCAATCGCCATCCCATCCGGCGCCAGGCGTTGCAGCAAATCGGCGGCGGCGACGCGGACGCCCAAATAAGGATGCTGGATCGCGTCGATCAGGACAGGCACGACGGCTTCCCGCTGGCCCATAAGAATGTTGGCGGCAGCGGCGCGATCCGCGGGGTTGGCCTCGCCCATCATTTCTACCAACTGGCGCAGGTCATTGGTGGTCAGATCGTCGGCTGAGGCCTTCCTGGCATAGTCGGCATATTTGTCCGCCGGGGCCGTTCCTTCCCACTCGCCGGCTTTGGCCCGGCGGCGGCCTTCGGCCAGGAACGCAAGCACTTCGGGAACAGAAACAAATCCGGTGTGGCGCCCGACAATTTTCCCGTCGCCGGTCAACAGCGCCAGCGCGGGAATGGCCTCCACCGCGAAGCTGGCGGCGAGTTTTTGATTCGAATCGACGTCCACGTCCACCAAGTGCAGGAGGCCGGCTTGCTGAAGGAATTCCGGCGCGGAAAGCGTATTGGCTTTGAGTTTCTTGCAGGGGCCGCACCATTCCGCGCTGAAAATCAGCAGGACGAGCGTTTGGTCCGCCGCCGCAGCCTCGGAGGCCGCTCGCAACGTGGAATGGGTCACGGGCTGGCTGGCAGGTTCGGCCCCAGCCAGCGCGAAGGCCGCGAGCAGCATGACTGTGCCGGCCTTGAACATGGAACCTTTTGGCGTCATCGGCGGTGGATCATTGGAGAAGCGCGTAAGCCAGGATATTGACGTTCACCTTCTGGCTGTTTTTGATTTCGTTGCCGCCGCAACAACAGCAGCCGTGCATGGTGGCGGTGTCGTTGAGGCCGTCCTGCGAATAGATCAGCACGATTTTCCCAGCAATGGTCAGGCCCAGCAGCTTGGCGTCTCCGCCATGGCTCATGTCAAGGCGATCAACGATGAAAACAGTGTGGAAAATCGGGTGGTCCATCGGGACGTCGGCCAATTTGCGGTCCGGGAAAATGGTTTCAATCTCATGCGTGAACGAATCGCCCCATTCCTTGCTGCTGCATCCGGCGCTGGCCAGCAGGAACCCGCCTTTTTCCAGGTAGAGCTTCAGGTTTTTGCGTTCATCGTCTGTCAAAGTGAAGGCCCCCTCGCCCGTCATCACGGCGAAAGGAAAGTGGAAGACCTCGCTCTCGCCCAGCTTCACTGGCTTGAACTTGCGGGACGTGTTGATGCTCGTTTCACCGGCGACGGTGGAGAGGAATTCCTCGCTGAAACAGACCGAACTTTTGGTGCCGGCGTAAATCAGGTTCGCGCATTCGATCTCTTCGCCGGCGGGGACGCGGAGGCCGGGCCACAGCAGCAGAACTGTCAATAGCATGAATTTTTTCATGGTCACTTTCCTTCCTTCTCAGATTCCGCGATCACGCGGAAGTATTCGCCCACAAGATCGCGGTAACGGAGTGGAAATTTGGCTTCAGGTTGAAGGCGAACGCGGCCTGGCGCTTCCGGTGGCGGCAAGCCTGCATCGCTAGCGTCCCCATCCATGGCAGTGCTGGTTCGGCTGTTGCTCGATCCCGTTTCCCCCTGTCCGCCCGCCTGTTCGCCGGCCAATTGGGCGTTCGGGCCATAAAGGGCGAGAGATTCGTTGAAAAGGCCGTAGCCGTCACGCCCGTTCTCCCCGTTGCCGGCTCCCAACGCGGAAAGAATCTGCTCGAGCGAATTGCCTAAACCCGGCTTGCACAATTTGGGTTGAAAGCGCGCGGTCAAACTTTGCCTGCCCGAACCACTCGCGTTACATTCGCCAATCAACTCCCTCATCTTTTCGGCGGCAAGCTTGGCCAGCGCATGGCCGTTGACCAGGTCAGGGATGTCCAGCGCCTCGGTCGCGCCGGCGAGGTATTTTTCGATTTTTGCGGCCGCGACGTCGGAAAGAAATTTATTCACATCTCTGCGCAGCGGATAGTAGTCAGGCTCATTGGGCACTTCGGCCAGCAACTGCGGCAATTGTTCCAGCAAGTCGTGCAGGCCCTCCTGCACACGCTGCTGCTGGTGCGCCAGTTCCTGCACTTCCATTTGTTCCATGCGCGTCAGGGAATCGGAGGCGTTGTCAAATCGCTCCAACATTTGCGCCAGCGCGGCTTCTTGCTGGGCCAGCTTGACGAATGCGTCCGCCGCCGCGACCAATCGCGCGACGGCGGCGATTTGCTCGGCGGGCTGGCCGACTTGCTCGCGTTCGGCTTCGGCCATCGCGTTCAATTGGTCGCTGAGCTTCTTCATCGCTTCCGGGTTGGGCACGCCGCTGCCTAGCGCCTTGGCAAGCTCCGATTTCGCTTCGGCCAGTTGGGTCAGTTCCGCGGCCAGCGCGGCGTGAAAAGACTCATCCACGTCGAACATCGGCGGTTCCTTCAGCAGCTTCTTGAGCGCCTGTTCATATTCGTCAAGCTGTTTGGCCAGCGCGTGGGCCGCGTCGGTGGCGGACGGGTCGGACTGGGCTGCTTTGGAGGCGGCATCACGCGCTCGTTCCGCCAGGCGCCGGGTCCAGGCGTCGAGTTTGAAGTAGGATTCAAAGAGAGCTTTGCGCGCGGCGGCCTGGCGCAAAATCGCATTGTATTGTTCCTCCGAAATAATTTGCAGGCGGAACGGACGGCTGAAGACCACGTTCGGACCTTTGGGATAATTGTCGGCTGCCTCAAAATAATAATCGATCACATCGCCGGGCCGCACGCCGAGCCGCGCAAGGTCGAAGGCAGCGGCGGATTCGACCGATTTGGGACCTCCTTTGAGCGCCAGGCTCATTTTGAAAGGACGCTCGATGGAACGATTCAGCCCGCGCAGCCACACCACGCGCGTCACGCCGTAATCATCGGTCGCCTGCACGCGCACGGGAACACGGGTGGACGGCGTCGCCACGGCATCCTTGCCCGGCTCCACGACAAATAAATGCGGCGGGCGATCGGGCAGAATATTCAAGCGCCCGCGCTTTGGTTCGGCGCAACTGAGGCCGCTGACGTCACGAATCGAAAGATTAAACGCCACCGCCTCCGTCAGGTTGAAACCGCCGGCCACAACCGTCGGTTCTTTGTCCGGTTGAAGGTTGACCTCGACCTGTTTTCCACCGAGGACAGGAGTCAGCTCCAGGACGCCGGATTTCAGGGGCCGATTGCTCGTGACACGGAAATTGACGCGCGTGTCTTCGGGCAGCGCCTGGGCCTCCTCGGCCAGTTTGCCGGTATGGGCAGGTTTGCCGGTGTAGTCGGGAAAAATCATGGTGGCTTCGACCTGCGTTATCTGAGGAGTGAACTGAATTTGCACTGGGAAGCGCCGGCTGCGCGCCTGGCCGTCGGTCACATAATACTGGGCCGGTTCGCGGAGACTGGCCAGAGTTTGGAAGAAGGATTTATCCGGCGCAAGAAACATGATGGCGCGCGTTTCGCCGGCGCTGGTCTTTGTCACGAGCCAAAGTTTGTCCGCCGGACGGCCGCTGGCCGTGGCGTGAATTTCGACTTGGCCTCCGAAGAGCACGGAGGCCGCTCCAGGAGTCACCGTGATTTTCAAGCGGCTGAAAGGCGGATGATCGCCGCGCGCGTCGAGGAAACGGGGCAGGACGGCTTGAAGCAAATCATTTTCCGCCAGGAACAAAGCCGCCCAAGCCAGCGCGACGCACGCCAGCAGCAACCCGGCACGCCGGACGCCACCACCCTCCATTGATCCGACCGACACTTTTGCGGCTGATTGCCGGCCCAATTCAACGGCTTCGCGACGCAGGAATTCCTGCACGGCGCTTGCGCCGGTCTTGTGCGCAAGATCGACCGCGTTGGTCAAACGGTTGCCGAGGGAAGGGTCGGTGCATTCCAGAAGCCAGGCCAGGAATGGATCTGAGAACCGGCGCCAGAAAAAAATGACAGCGCCCAGCACAGCCAGGGCGGTCACAAGCAGGAGCCAGGGCGCGGCCACGCGGCATGGTGCCGGCAAATCGAGCGCCGCGTCCGTGATGACCGCCCCAAGCGAGAGCAACGCCAGCGCCGCCAGCAGGACAAGCCCCGTGCGCAAAGCCAGCCATCTGGCCAGCCGCGAACGGATATGGCCAAGCACGCTTGTCACAGCAACCCTTCCTGCCGGCGCCACCACCACTCGGTGCCGAGCAAAACCAACAGGGCTGTGAGCGTCCACCATCGGTCCCACAGAGGCCGCTGGCGATGCAACAATTCACGCCGCGCTTCCCAATGTTTGACAACATCGGCCATCCGCGGAACGTCCGAACCTCCGAGGACCGCCCCGCCGGAGACTTCCGCCAGCTTGCGCATCGTTTCAGGGTCGGCGCTCAACTCGCGGTTTTCGACCGAGGCGCTTACCACTTCGATGCTCTGCGTCAGTTCCGGAGGGTTTCCGACGTTGTTTGTCAGCGACACACGGTAGGTTCCAGGGGGAAATGGACCGGCTTGGGCGACGAACGATTCGCCACGCGGGCGGGGTTCGACCTCGGTGGATTTGCCGCCGCCGGAAATGATCAAGCGCGGTTGGTAAACAGCGCGATCCAGGTGGCGCGTAGAAATGAGGAATTGCATGGGCTGTTCGCTCGTATAGTAACGGCGCGCGCTGGAAAGAGCCACGTCGGAGCCTGGCAGGAACTGGCTGCCGCCCAAAAGCCATTGCAGGAGGGAGACCCAAAAGCGCTCATAAGCGGCCTCGCTCTCCTCCTGGCCCGTTTCGCGGAAGGCCCACCGCCAAAGACCGCCGGCATTGAGGCTCAGGGTCTTGCCCTGGCCGTAACGCTGGTAGGCCAGCAGCACGGGACCATCCTGCTCCGCCGAGCCGGCCAAAACAATGGCCAGCGGTTTTTCACCGAGCGTGATGGCGGCTTGGTCCAGCGCCGGAAGGCGGTCGAGCAATTCTTCCACGGTGCCCGCCGCGCCCAAGTCAAATATAGGATTATCCCGTCCCGCCTCGGTCGGGCGGAGCTTGACGGAGGAGGAAACACCGCTGCCCCAGGCGACCGGCTCGAACTTGGCCAGCGCGGGGAAACGCCCGCCATAGGACTTGCCGCGGGCGAACACCAGGCTGCCTCCTTTTTTGGAGACGAAATCCGTCAACAGGCCCTCGGTGTTATTGTCGAAAAACGCGTCGGCGTCGCGGCCCAGGACGATGACATCAAAACTGTCCATGTCGTCGGCTGTGCGCGGAAAAAGGTCCGATTCCAGGCGCGCTTCCCCGCCGGGGGCGGAAAGGACGGCGACATAGCGCTGGGCGTTGAGGCGATACACAGCGGTCAGATCGACTTTTGGGTTGCGCTTGAGGCATTGCACCAGAAACTTGGTGTCCCAGGAGGGCTGGCCTTCGGCCACCAGCACGCGCACCTTCTTGCCGACGGAGCGGAGGAAAATCGCGCGTTCATTATTGGCGGTGTCCGATTCCTCCGGCTGCGGTGGCACTCGAAAAACGTAGCGTTGTTCGCCCTGTTCCGGCGCAATGACACGCCTGGAGAAACGGGCCGCGCCGTTGGTATCGGGCGTGACTTCTTTGGAATCGATGACTTTGTCGTCCTTGAGGAGATCCACTTTGAAACTGCGGTTGGGATAGCCAGCCTGGTGCAACGTCGCTGTCAATTCGACTTCCGCGCCGCTAAAGGCGAGCGCTTCGGCGGAGGCGGTCTCGATCCACAAATCGTGGCGCGAAACCGGCCCGCCAAGTGTCCAGGTCCAGAGCGGAACGGAACGGGCCAAAGCCAGTTCCGCCGCGTCCAAGGCGCCGGGAGAAGTGGCCTGGCCGTCGGACGCCAGCAGAACACCCGCCTGCGCCTGGGCATCGCCCAATTCAGACACCACACTCATGAGAGCGCGGCCGAGATCAGTCGCGTCACCGCGCGCCTCCGTGTCCGACAGCCGGGACAACTCGGCCGGTTGCGCTTCCCGGTCGAACCGGCGGACATCCAGCTCGAAATCCTTGCTCAACGCGGCCAGGGTGGAAGCATTGGTGACGACCCGCAAGGCGGCGCCAAGGCGTGAATCGCCGGCGGCGGCGTCATGGGTGGCCATGCTGGCGGAAGTGTCAAACAGAATGACGAGTTTGGGCTTGCCTGTCTTTTCGCGCGGGAGCAACGCCTGGGGATTGAGCATGATCCAGAGCAATCCGCCGAGGATCAGCGCCCGCAACGCCACCGTGCTGCCGCCTTGTTTCTCGCGCCGCCATCGGAACGCCGCCAAAGCGAACAGGCATAACGCGATGACCGCAATCCAGCGCCCGTTCCATGGAGGCAGGCAAAGCCAGTTCATCGCACGGCCTCCAGATTTCTTTCCCGCGCGGCCATTTTACCCGGAAGGCTCCCGCGCGAAGTTCGAAGCGGCCGACGCCAAAACGCCAGCAAGAGCATCTCCAAACCCAGCAACGCCGCCGCCGCGCCGGCCAGCAGAGGCCAGAGTTGGCGCGTTTTGCCGGCGAGCAATAAATCCTCCTCGTCCTGCGCGACCGTGACGGTGGAGCGGCCGCCCGCCTTGAGGCTTTCCAAGGCAATCGGCCGGGTGTCGCTCTCGCGCGGGTCAACGTTGACGATGCCGTAAGAAACAATCGTTTCGCCTTGTTTGATCGGATAAGCGCCTGGTAGTTGCGCACTGGGCAACGCCAGACGCGTCGTGCGGCCGCTGGCCATGACCTGGGCCGCAAAAGGATGGCCTTGCGGATCGGTTACGGTCACAGCGGTTTCGCCTGCGGACGCGACATTGAGCACCCAGGCCGAACCGGGAGTGACAGCCTGTTCATCCGAGGCGCGTCGGAGTTTGCGCAGCAATTCATGAATCATGGCCGGGAACATCGGACTGCCAATGAAATCACTGCCGTCCGGCGTAAATGGAAGATTGGCGAAGACGGCGGATCCCTGTCCCATGGCGCCAAGCGTCAACGCGGGAGAGCCGTCGGGATAGGAAAGCAGCACTTCGTCGCGACGGCTCTCCACCAGTTCAACCTGATAATGCCGGCGAAAACGCAACGCGCCGAGGTCCTCAGCCTCGGTGTCGGCAAAGAGTTTCGCGTGGCCGGCCGCCACAGCATCGCCCGTCTCTGAATTAACCGTGTGCCGTAGATGAAACGGCGGATCAAGCGCGGGCGAGGCCAGATCCGGCGCGGTCGGCCCGTCCAGAAACACCATCAGATGCGCGCCTTCCTTGACTCGACGGGCCATAATGTCGAGGGCTTCCTGGCTTGGAAGAGCGGGGGCCACCAGCACAAACACGTCCGATGTTTCCAAAACGCCGCGATCCGCGTCCTGAGTGCGTCGCCGGATCAGCGTGAGACCCGGCGCGGCTTCGGGCGATGGAACCAAGGCGCGGCTGATGTAAAAAGCGGCGCTTTGCGGGTCGGATTCATCGGCGTCGCTGACCAAAAGAATGCGCAGGGCCTGGCTGACGTGAACCAGCAGCCAACGGGTGTTGTCCTCGATCAGATCGTCCGGTTCGAGCGAAAGCTTGGCGGCGAAGGAGCCTGGATGCGGGACGGAGATGTTGAAAGCGGCCTCGGTGGTGCCAAAGGCCGGGACCTTCACGCGGGTTTCGCGGGTGAATTCCCCCAATTCGAGCCGGACGGTTTCTTCGCGGGGGCGCGGCGTGCAATTGAGAATGGCGCCTGTGATTTCAAGCGGTTCGCCCATGACCGGTTCGGATGGCGAGAGATGGGCGGCGGTGATGGCCACGTTGTCAACCGCTTGTTGCGTCACGGGACGGAGGCGGCAAACCACACCGCCCGGCAATTCGGGGACGCCCTGCCAGTTGGACTTTTGGAAATCGCTGAAAACGTAAATCGTGCCCGCGCCGCCAAGCATTTTGGCGGCCAAAGCCAGCGCGGCGCCGGGATCGCCGTTTTCATAAGTCGCCTGTGTTTTGACCAATTCTTCGTGCAGCGCGGGGATGTTGCGCGAAAGGGCCGGCAGAAGCGGACGCGGCGTGGCGCCTTCGAGAATAACAGCGGCCTCGGAACCGGAATCCAGCCCGCGCAAAATGTCAGCCGCTTCGGCCTGAGCGCGGGCGAAAAGAGGCACACCTTGCTGAACCGCGCGCATTGACAGGGAAGCGTCAATGATAAGCACGACGCGTTTGGCGGCCTCGGCACCGAGCGCCGCCCCCGCGGGCTTGAGAAAGGGACGGGAAAACAGGAGCACCAATGCCAGAACGGCCAGACAGCGAATAGCCAGCAACAGGATGGTGCGCAGGCGATGAACAGACTGCTGGCCAGCGCAGGCCTCCAGCAGGAACTGAAAGGGCGGGAAGGCAATGCGGCGAGGCCGGGCGCGCGTCAGGAAGTGGATCAGCACCGGCAACCCAACCGCCGCCAGCCCGGCCAGCATCCAGGGATTTGCAAAAGCAGGCCAGTTCATCGTGTATTCTCGCGGGCCAAAAAGCAGTTCCGCAGAAAGCGGCAGGGATTATCGGACGTTCTCGCCAGATACCAATCACTGCCGCGCGCCTGACAGTTGGACTTCATTTCGGTCAGAAAGCGGTCGAAACGACGTCGATAAAGCGACCGGACGACGTCAGGTTCGGCATTGAACCAGCCCGATCCCTCCGTCTCGAGAAACCGCGCCGAAACCACCTCCGGCAATTCCAGTTCCTCCGGATGCACAATTTGAAACAGCATCACGTCAAAGCGGGAGCGCCGGAAAAGATCGACGGCTTTCCAGAAGGCAGCGTCGGCGTCCAGGAAATCGCTAAAAACCGCCAGCACACCACGGCGTTTGATGCGGGCAAACACCTGCTGGAGGCAGGCCCCCAAATCCGTTCGGCCCTGGGCACGGGCGCGCTCCAGGTTGTCCAATACGCGATTCATCTGCGCCCAGGAAGCGGCGGCCGGCAGATGGCTGTGCAATTGGTCGTCAGCCAGAGAAAGCCCCACTTCATCCCCCTCGCGCAGGACGAGGTAGCCCATGGCGGCGGCCAGGCGTGCGGCGTGTTCAAGTTTGGAATGAGTGGTAATGGTGGCTCCGGAGAATTCCATCGAACCGCTTTTGTCCACGACCAGATAAGTGAGCAAATTGCGCTCGGCGTCATAGAGGCGCACATAGTGGCGATCGGTGCGGGCGAAGACTTTCCAGTCCACCAGCCGGATGTCATCACCCGGAGAATACTCGCGGTAATCAGCAAATTCAACCGCCGTTCCTCGGAAGTGGGATTTGTGGGGGCCGGCGAAAGTGCCCTCGGCCGCCCCCCGGGGTGTCAAACGAACCTGGCCCAGCGCTTCCATCGCCGCGATGTCCAGGAAGCGATGTCGCAAAGTCGGCACAAGCTTCAGCGCGCGGCGGCGGGTTCGCGGACGGTTTCGAGCAAATGTCTGACAATCGCGTCGGACTCGATGCCTTCTCCCAGCGCGTTGTAGTTGGGGATAATCCGGTGGCGCAGGACGGGGCCGGCCATGCGCTGCAGGTCGCTGTTCTCCGGTGAGGGACGCCCATCAAGAAGCGCGCTGGCCTTGGCGGCGGTGACCAGGTGTTGCGTCGCGCGCGGCCCCGCCCCCCAGGCCACGTAGCGCCGCACGTAATCATCCGCCTCACCGGTCTTGGGCCGGCTCGCGGTGGTGAGCGCGACGGCGTGTTCGAGCACTGGGCGCGAAACGGGCATTTGGTCCACAATCTCAATGAACTTGCGAAAGTCCTCCTTTTTTGCCAGCGGCGCCAGGCCGCTGGATTGCGCCCGAATCGAACGACCGGCAATTTCCACTTCGTCGGCGCGCGCGGGATAATCAACGTGGATGCTGAACATGAAGCGATCCAATTGCGCTTCCGGGAGCGGATAAGTGCCCTCCTGCTCAATCGGGTTTTGCGTCGCCACGACGATGAACGGCGGTTCCAAGCGGTAAGTCTTGCCGTTGACGGTGACGGCCAATTCCTGCATCGCCTCCAGCAGCGCGGCTTGGGTTTTGGGCGGCGTCCGGTTGATTTCGTCTGCCAGAATCAGATTGGCGAAAACCGGCCCGCGATGGAACACAAGATCGCGGCGGCGTCCCGATTCGTCGCTCTGCAAGATCTCGGTGCCGGTGATATCGGCGGGCATGAGGTCCGGGGTGAATTGTATGCGGCGGAAATCCCATCCGAGCAAATCGGCCAGCGCCTTAACCATCATGGTCTTGGCCAATCCGGGGACGCCAATGACCAGCATGTGGCCGCCGGAGAGAAGGCCAGTCAGAAGCAGGCGGACGACTTCCTGTTGGCCGATGAGCACACCGGCCATTTGTTTTTGGAGGGCTTGGCAACATTCACGCAGGCGGGCCACGTCCGCTCCAGCGTCTTTGATTTCGTTCGGGTTCATACCTCGTCTTGGGATACAGTTCTAACAAACCTTGTAGTCCCTTTGTCGGCCACTGTCAATGATAGTCCGCGCGTGCGAATAGGGAAATTCAGATTCCCAGAACTATGCAGGCAATGCCGACATGATCGTTCCATCGCTCAATCAACGGGCGCCTCAGCAGGACCAGAAGGCCGTTAAAAGTCGCCCATCCGCTTGACGTTTGCCGGGCCAACTTCGAGGAACTTTTCAATTCCCTTCCGAAAAAGGGCAGTGGGCTGACGCTGACCGGTCTCCCAGCCCCAAAGGGTTTTGACGCTGACCCCCAGTTCTCTGGCGCATTCCTTCCGGTTTTTCCTCAATTCAATGCGTCGTTTTGTGATTCCTTGCCCAAGCGTCAACGGGCCTATCCGTGCTAAAATGGCAACGAATGGGGTTTCGTTGCCTTTGGGGCCTCCGAGCGTCGGATTGGTGAACGGATCGCACCCTAAAAACTTCACCAAACGGGGTTGATTGGCCCACGTCGGATAGACCTTGTCCCTCTCCCACAAGCTTAGGGTCAGTTGGCTAACTCTCAGCCGCCGAGCAGCTTCCGACTGGCGGATTCCTAAACTGAAACGTTGCTTTCTCAGGTGTTCTCCGATAGTCTTGGGCTGCTTTGAAACAGGAAAACTGCGAGTCCAGACGGGGGAAATGTCCTGCCTTTCCACGTTCACAGTCCTTTCACAAAAAGGCAACGTCGCGCACGCCGGACGGCAAAATTCCTGGCGAATCGCGCAGTTCGCCGCGCGAAATCCAGTACCGCCAGTTGTGGACGTGATGGGCGACGACGTGATATGGTGTCGAAAATTAGGTGAATTCAACTGTGGACGGAAAATCACCCGCACCGCCTCCTCCTCCGCCGCCCGTTTCGAACAAAGGCCGGCGGCGGCTGGCGCTTCTGATGAGCGCGGCGCTTCTCATTGTCGCCGCGGGAGGCGTCGTTTATTACAATGACTTCATTGCCCCTTTTGAATCCACCGACGATGCCTTTATCGAAGGTCATGTCACGATTATCAGCCCGCGGGTCTCGGGCCCTGTGGTCCGCTTGCTGGTTCAGGACAACCAGGAGGTCAAGACCGGAGACGCGCTTTTGGAGATTGATCCTCACGACTACGAGACGAAACTGGCGCAGGCGCGCGCCGATCTGGCCGCCGCCCGCAGCCAACGGGAACAAGCCAAAGCGCAAACGACGGTGGACGAGGCCAAGGCCGCCCAGCAACAGGCCGCCGTGCTGGCCGCCGAAGCGGAAGCGCGCCGGGCGGAGACGGATTTGAAACGCTACCAGTCGGTGGAGAGTCGCGCCGTGTCGCGCAGCCAGTTGGATTTAGCGCAGGCCCAGGCCGAGTCCACCGCGGCCGCCTTGGAGGTGGCCCGCCAGCAGGCCAAGGCCGCCGCGGCGCAGGTCGAGTTGAGCCGCGTCAACACCGAGACCGCGGCGGCGGAAGTGCAACGGGCCGAGGCCAGGCTGCGGCAGGCCGAACTGGACCTTTCTTACACGAAAATCACCGCGCCGCTGGAGGGTCGCGTGACCCGGCGCATCGTTGAGCAGGGAGCTTATGTCACGACGGGTCAGGCGCTGCTGGCCCTGGTGCCGGCTCAAGTGTGGGTCGTGGCCAATTTCAAGGAAACCCAGTTGGAGCGCATGCGTCCCGGTCAGCCCGTTCGCATTCGCGTCGATGCCTATCCCGGCCGGCAATTCACGGGCAAGGTGGAGAGCCTGCAGGCCGGCACCGGCGCGCGGTTCAGTCTGTTGCCGCCCGAGAATGCCGTGGGCAACTACGTCAAGGTCGTGCAGCGCGTGCCGGTCAAGATCGTCTTCGATCAACCCCTGCCTCCCCAACTGGACATTTCGCCGGGCATGTCGGCCACGCCGGAGGTGAGAGTCAAATGAACCCGGGCTGCTCCAATGGCTCCAACTTCCTGAACCGGCATTGCAGCGAACCCGCATGAGCGCCGCCGCCACGCTGGAAGCCTTGCCCGCCGCCGAGGCGCCCTGGCGGCCGCGCGTCAATCTCTGGCTGATCGCCTTCTCCGTCATGCTGGCCACCTTCATGGAAGTGCTCGATACCTCCATCGCCTCGGTCGCTTTGCCGCACATTGCCGGCAACCTCGGCGCCTCCAGTGATGAGGCGACCTGGGTGTTAACCAGTTACCTGGTCTCCAACGCCATCGTCCTGCCCACCAGCGCGTGGTTCGGCAGTTTCTTCGGCCGAAAAAGATTCTTGATCGGTTGCATCATCGTCTTTACCGCCTCGTCCTTTTTGTGCGGCGCGGCTACCAGCCTCGGCATGCTCATTGTCGCCCGCGTTCTGCAAGGCGCGGGAGGCGGCGCCTTGCAGCCTCTGGCCCAGGCGATCCTGCTGGAAAGCTTTCCGCCCGCCCGCCGGGGTGTGGCCATGGCCGTCTATGGCGTGGGCGTGATCGTCGCTCCCATCATCGGCCCCACGCTGGGCGGCTGGCTGACGGATAGTTACTCCTGGCGCTGGGCCTTTTACATCAACCTTCCCGTGGGCGTTCTGGCCACGTTTTTGATCTTCCTTTTCGTGGATGACCCCCCTTACATAAAGGGGACAAAACGAGGCCGCTTTGACGCCATCGGATTTGGTCTCCTGACCTTGTGGCTCGCCACGCTTCAGATCACCCTCGACAAGGGCCAGGAGGCGGATTGGTTCGGGGCGGTCTGGCTGCGTTGGTTTGCGGGGATTTCCGCTGTCTCATTTGTCTGCTTCATCATCCGCGAACTGCGCGCCCCCTTTCCCATCGTCAACCTGCGCACCCTCAAGGACCGCAACTTTGCCGCCGGCTGCGCTGTCTTCTTCATGTTCGGCGCCGCCCTCTACGCCTTGGTCGCGATGCTGCCCCTATTCCTCCAGCTTCTCATGGGTTATACGGCGCTGGACGCCGGGCTGACCGTCAGCCCGCGCGGTTTTGGGGTCTTGTTCGCTCTCGCTTTTGTCGGCGCGCTGGTGCAGAAGGTCAACCTGCGTTTGCTGCTGCTCTTCGGGTTCACCATGCTGGGAGTGTCCTGCATCCTCTTGAGCCGGCTCAATCTGCAAGTGGCCATGAGCAACATCATCCCGGCCAACCTCCTGACGGGCTTTGGCATGGGATTCATCTTTGTCCCGCTGACCACCCTGAGCGTGAGCACCTTGCGCAACGATCAAATCGGCAGCGCCACCGGCATTCAGAACCTCATGCGCAACGTGGGCGGCAGCGTCGGCATCTCCTGGCTCTCGACCATGCTGGCGCGCTACGCCCAAGCCCATCAAGTATTTCTGGCGGGCCACCTGTCCCCCTTGGACCCCGCCTATCAGGCGCGGCTGGCCGCGATGCAAAAGGTGTTCGCCTCAAACTTCAGTCCGGTCGATGCCTTGCAACGAGCGCAGGCCTCCCTTTACAACCTGGTGCTCCAGCAGGCGGACTACTGGGCTTATGTGGATGCTTTTTATCTGGTGATGTGGGCCTGCGTGCTGTGCCTTTTGGGAGTGGGCTTGTTTCATAACGTCAAATCCGCCCGCCCCGCGCCGTTGCATTGAACCATGAAACAAATCCTTTTTTTTATTGTTGTCATCCTTGGGCTGGCCGCCGGTTGCGCGGTGGGTCCCGCCTACCATCCGCCTGCCGCCCCGGCCGCAGCCGCATGGTCCGCGCCGCTGGCCGGCGGCGAAACCAATTCGCCGGCCTCCCTGGCCGCATGGTGGAAGACCTTTCACGATGACGAACTGGATTCGCTGATCACACGCGCCGCGCAATCCAACCTCGACCTCCGTCTGGCCCAGGCCCGGGTCTGGGAAGCCCGCGCCGCCGGCGAAATCGCCTCGGCGGACTTGCGTCCCCGTTTGAACGCTTCCACCTCGTATGCGCGGGAACGGGTCAGCAAGAACGGTTTCCCGCCTTTCCCGCCCGGCACGCCCCTGGAGGCCGATGTCTATCAGGCCGGGTTCGATGCCGCCTGGGAGTTGGATGTCTTTGGCGGCGCCCGCCGCGCGGTCGAGGCGGCCCGGGCCGGCATCGCCTCCGCTGAATATGGCCGGCGCACCGCGCTCGTTTCCCTGCTGGGCGAAGTGGCGCGCAATTACGTCGAGGCCCGCGCCTTTCAACGCCGCCTGGCTATCGCCCGCCAGAACATCCGGGCCGCCCAAGAGGTCCTCGCCCTGGCCCGCGATCGCTTCAAATGGGGCCTGACCGGCGAGCTGGACGTGCAGCAAGCCACCGCCTTTCTCGAAACAACCGAAGCCCAAGTGCCGGCGCTCGAAACCGGCTTCAAGACCGGCGCGCATCGCCTGGCCGTGCTGCTCAGCCAGCCTCCGGGCGCGCTCCTGGCCGAACTGTCCGCAGACACGCCCATCCCGGTCGCCCCGCCGGAAGTGCCCGTCGGATTGCCCTCCGATTTGCTCCGGCGCCGGCCCGACATCCAACAGGCCGAACGCGAACTGGCCGCCGCCACCGCCCGCATCGGCGTCGCCGCCGCCGACCTGTATCCTAAATTCTCATTGACAGGCGACGTCGGCTTGCAGGGCATCAGCGCGGGCGATTGGTTTTCCGCCGGCAGCCGTTTCTGGTCAGTCGGGCCGACCGTGAAGTGGAAAATCTTCGATGCCGGACGCATCCGGGCCAACATCAAGGTGCAAAACGCCCGTCAGGAACAGGCCCTGGCGCAATACGAACGCACCGTCCTGGCGTCGTTCGAGGACGTGGAGAACGCGCTGACCGCCTACGCCAAGGAACAGACTCGCGGCAGATCATTGGCGGGCGCCGTGCAAGCCAACCAGCAAGCCCTGGAGATCGCCAGCCAGCTCTACCAGAAGGGCCTGGCGGATTTCCTGCGCGTCTTGGAGGCGCAGCGTTCCCTGTACGAAAGCCAGGACGCGTTCGCGCAAAGCCAGCGCGCAGTCGCCCTGAATCTGATCGCGCTCTACAAAGCCCTGGGCGGCGGCTGGGACCTGCCGCAGGCATCATCGCACTACTGAACTGTCATAATTCTAGGACTGATCCGAATGTCGCTCAGGACCCGTTCACGACTTTCAGGTGTCGAATGCAGGAACAGTCAGTGGTTTTATAACATGCGAGGCTCCACTGCTGGAGTCGTAGCTAATTTCTTGAGAAACCGTGGTTCGAGCCACTCGTCAACAGGTGAACGTTGATAATGTATTCCAAGTAGCTTCCTTAGTTTAAGCGGTGGTTCAATTCGACTCATGTATGCAATTAACTCATCAATCGCCGGAAGAAATTCAGTATGCAGAATAAATCCCTTTCCATCTGGGGATTGCTTATAAACCAGGCTTCCTTGTCCGTGAAGAGAAGGTAACCGAGAAATCGCGACTCTGTAAGCAATCGCCGTCGGAGATGTATTCGTAAGTGTGGCAAGATGTTCGTACTCCCTGTTTATATTCCGTAAAAATAAACTCACATTATCAGGATTCGAGAAAAGTAACTTAAGGTCTTTCAATATGTCTATGTTTCCTTGTGTACGGATAAACAATCGTCTTAAATATTCTCGTTCTATTTGATCTTTGCCAACTAAGAGCGGTTCTAGAAATCTATTTACGCGGCGTCTAAAGCTTTGATTTTTGTAATATCTCTCCACCGTTGACCCAGCGATGATTAATAAGACCACAATAGCTATTAGAATAATGGTCCCGACTATGAAAACAACGAGCCTTACCAGTTGAACGGATAAAGTCCCATAAAAAACGCTCGTCCATAAGCCTGGAACGGCATTTTCCTTACGGTTATTATTAATAATGGGATTCTCAATACCCGCAATTTTGCCGACAATGTGTAATTCCGGTTCTTCTTCTACCCGATTAAGAAGCTGGATTTCGATCGTAAAGTATTTATTCCTCTCAAGAATAATCTTTTGAAATATTATTAAGTTATTTGAGGCAACTTGAGGATTGATGTTGTTCCGGATGTAATCCGAATTGAATGAAACCACCTTTGGCACATCTACAATCTGTCCTCCTTTGATGCTTATGCCCCAAGGCATTGTTTGATCAAAATCTGCCTGTTTAATGTGAACTTCACCGTCATTCCGGACAGTTAAGGTCAAAACTCGGAGATTTTTCTTCAGCGCATATATGTCTTCGCCCCTATATCGAATTTCCAACTCCTTGACAGGCTGGTGGACGTCCAAAACCTTGGAATCACCGACTAATTCATAAGAAATATGTGGTTGCTTTTCGTGAATTGCATAATAGATGCCAGGAACACCGATAAGCACGGTCGCCAAAACTCCTATAAGTGCCCAAATTGTCGCTTTTTCTAACGTTCTCTTTTCCGACTGTTCACTCATATTCCCGTAAACGGGTTAGTCCCGCATAATCGCATATCATCGTTTCCCTTTTGAATCTCCGCAGGAGGTCCGGCAAAGAACCTGTAGGTCCCGGGTTCAATCATCCGGCAATCCATTTCAAGGTCATGGTCGTTTCCTGGTTGGAGGAGCCATGCCAGCAGGATGCCTCGCCTCGCCCGCTCTGTCCAGCGAGAAATACAATGGCTGAGAGAGGGTCAGTCCTAGGTTGTTGGTATTGAATCATTTTGTTTCCTTGTTTTCCAGAAGCGCCAGTTTCGCTCTGGCTTGTTGGAACTGGCGCAGACCGCCGGGGCTTATTTTCCTGGGGCCGCGCCCGCCATTGGTGTAATGGCCCATTGCCAGGCGCGCGCTGAGCCAGCGGAGCGACACGGTGCTGCGCTCGCGCAACCAACCCGCCAAGGCTGCTTTCTTCGCCGAAACCTTGCGCGGCAGGGCCAATGACTTCCGCCTTGTTCATGTTCAAAGCCTCTCACTCTCTGCCATCGCCGTCAAGGCCCCGTCCCAATCCCAAGTCCTAAGACGGGCGCGAAACATTCAGGGGAGTACACGCGCCCCCGCGTGTCGTGGCCGGCGTCCTCGCCGGCCAAATCTTTGCATCTTATACACTTCCTATGGAATTTGGGGATGCCATCGGCGAGGGCGCCGATGGCGACACGCGAGAGCTCTGAGGTCGTCCGTCAAGGATTTTTGTTGGGAGTTATTCACCATCGGGTCTTC
>JBEKYR010000002.1:0-282923 GCA_049510745.1 Verrucomicrobiota bacterium
AGCGCCTCTCCCAAACTGGAGGGCACCTGCGGCACCTTGGCCAGTTCTTCCGGCGGCAGTTCATACATGTTTTTGTCCATCGGCTCGCCCGGATCTATCTTGTTGAGCACCCCGTCCAGTCCCGCCATCATCAGCGCCGTGTAACACAAATACGGGTTGGCCGAGGGGTCCGGCGGCCGATATTCAATCCGCACGGTTTTGGGATTCTCGCTGTAGGTCGGGATGCGGATGCAGGCGCTGCGGTTGCGCGCGCTGTAAGCCAGGTTGACCGGCGCCTCATACCCCGGCACCAGCCGCTTGTAGGAGTTGGTCGTCGGGCTGCACAGGGCGCAGAGCGGCTTGGCGTGCTTGAGGATTCCTCCGATGTAATGGAGCGCCATCGGGCTTAACCCCGCGTATTCCTTGCCGGCAAAGAGCGGCTTGCCTTTCTTCCACAAGCTCTGGTGGGTGTGCATGCCCGAGCCGTTGTCCCCGAAGAGCGGCTTGGGCATGAAGGTGGCCGTCTTGCCGTGCTTGCGCGCCACGTTCTTGATCACATACTTGTAGATCATCATGTTGTCGGCCGTCTTGACCAGCGTGTCAAACCGAAAGTCGATCTCCGCCTGCCCGGCCGTGGCCACCTCGTGGTGCTGCCGCTCGATCTTCAGGCCCAACTGCTCCATCACCAGACACATCTCGGTGCGGATGTCCTGCTGGGTGTCGTTGGGGGCCACCGGGAAGTAACCCTCCTTGTGCCGGATTTTGTAGCCCAGGTTGGGCAGCTCCTCCTTGCCCGAGTTCCAGATCGCCTCCTCGGAATCAATCGAATAAAACGTCCCGTTGGACTTGCTGTCGAACTGCACGTTGTCGAAGATGAAAAATTCCGCCTCCGGCCCGAAGACGGCCGCGTCGGCCAGGCCGGTCGAGTCCAGGTACTTCTCCCCGCGCTGGGCGATGCCCCGCGGATCGCGGGTGTAGGCTTCCTTGGTGCCCGTCTCGGCGATGGTGGTTGTCAGCGACAGGGTCGGCACGCTGCAAAACGGGTCGATGAAGGCCGTGTCCGGATCGGGCATGGCCAGCATGTCGGAGGCCTCGATGGATTTCCAGCCCCGGATGGAGGAGCCGTCGAAGCCAATGCCGTCGGTAAAGGATTCCTCGGTCAACTCGGAGATCGGACAACTGAAATGCTGCCAGATGCCGAAGGTATCGACGAATTTCACATCGAACATTTTGGCCCCCTCTTTGAGGGCCTTCTCTATTACGCTCTTGGGTGTTCTTGGGTGTGCTCATGAATTGAATGGTTGGTTTACAGTGATTTCAACAGACAAACAGTCCCCGCCGGGGAAAACCCCAGCGGGGAAAAGCTCAAATCGCCTCGTCGCCCGACTCCTCCGTGCGGATGCGGATGGCGGTCTCGATGTTGCTGACAAAGACCTTGCCATCGCCGATTTTGCCGGTGCGGGCGGCGCGGACAATCGCCTCAGTGGCTTGGTGAACCAGCGCATCAGGCAGGACGACCTCGATCTTGATTTTGGGGAGAAAATCCACGGTATATTCGCTGCCGCGGTAAATTTCGGTGTGGCCTTTTTGGCGTCCAAAGCCCTTGACTTCCGAAACGGTCAGCCCCTGGACACCCAGCGCAGCCAGGGCCTCTTTGACTTCTTCCAGCTTGAAAGGCTTGATAATGGCGTCGATTTTCTTCATGGGTCTCGAGACTCGTGTTGCGCATAGTAACAATCGTGAAACGGGTGTAAACAGGAATCTGAAAAAATCTGCAAAAAAGTTGAGATTTTTTTGAATGCTTTTTCTTGAAAATAGTCTATTGACTAACGACGCAAGCCATGTTTAATTGATGGCGGATTAGGCCTGAAGATTTTTAAGGGCAAAACGTGTAAAATTGTTCTTTGATTGCCCACTGTGATTTCGGCAGGTGTTTTGTACAGCATCGGCCGGAAAACCCCTAATCCTACGTTTGTACTAAATTCGAAAATTCCCCGGGCTTCTTGGTCACCCTCTGATCACTTAGCCCGGTTTTTTTTGCCCCGATGCGTCCCGCACGGGCGCCGCGTCATTTGCAGGCGCCGGGGAAGCGCTGATTGGACAGACGGCAAATCCCCATCGCCAATCCGGGGCGCTCGTGCCATGCTCCGGGGCATGAATTTGCTGCCTTTTGACAATTTGTCGGCTTACCGGCGGCGGCGCTTTGTGCCGGAACAGATTGACCTTGGGGAGTGGGGCCAGATTGCGCCCCTGTTCGACGCGCTTGAGGCGCAAGCCGAGCAATGCCGGACCGCCGAGGAGTTGGAACGCTGGCTGCTGGAGGCCGGGGAATTGGCCGCCGCCCTGGACGAGGAGGGGTCCCGGCGTTACATCGCCATGACCTGCCACACCGACAACGCGGAGGCTGAAAAGGCCCACCTCCACTTTCTCGAACACGTCGAGCCGGAGCTGAAACCGCGGCAGTTCAAGCTGGCGCAGATTTATCTGGGCCATCCGGCGCGGGGGCGGCTGGCGCGGGAGCGTTATTTTGTGTTCGACAGGAGCGCGCAATGGCAGGTCGAATTGTTCCGGCCGGAAAACGTGCCGCTGGAAACCGAGGAGGCCAAACTTTCGCAGCAGTACCAAAAACTGACCGGCTCGCTCACGGTGCGCTTCCAGGGCGAGGAACAAACGCTGGCGCGGATGGGCCGTTACCTGGAGGAGCCCGACCGGGCGGTGCGGCGGGAGGCGTGGGAATTGACCGCCAACCGCCGGCTGCAAGAAGCGGAAAACATCGAGGGGATATTCGAGCGGCTGCTCCAACTGCGCGAGCAAATTGCCGCCAACGCCGGCTTTCCCAATTACCGGCAATACGCCTTCCGCGCCCGCGGCCGGTTCGATTACACGCCGGAGGATTGCGTGAAATTTCACGAGGCGATTGAGGGGGAAGTCATGCCCGCGTTGCGGCGGTTGCAGTCCGAACGGCGCGCGCGCCTGGGCCTGGAGGCGCTGCGCCCGTGGGACCTGGCGGTCGATCCCTTGAACAAGCCCCCGCTGCGTCCCTTTGAGAAGGTCGAGAGCCTGGTGGCCCACACGCAGGACATTTTCGGCCAGTTGGACGGCCGGATGGCGGAGGATTTCCGGCTGATGCGCGAAATGCGGCTGCTGGATTTGGACAATCGCAAGGGGAAGGCCCCCGGCGGCTACCAATCGACCCTGGCCGAAGCGCGGCTGCCGTTCATTTTCATGAATGCCGTCGGCATCCAGCGCGATGTCGAGACTATTTTACACGAAGCCGGGCACGCCTTCCACGCCCTGGCCACGCGGGGGGAGGATTTGTACGCCTATCGGTCGGCGCCGATCGAGTTTTGCGAAGTGGCCTCGATGAGCATGGAATTGCTCGGCAACCAATTCATCGAGAAGTTCTACGCGCCCGGCGACGCCCGGCGGGCGCGGCGCGATCATTTGGAGGGGATCGTGGAGATTTTCCCGTGGGTTGCGACGGTCGATGCCTTTCAGCATTGGATTTATTCGCATCCCGGCCACAGTCGGGGCGAACGGCAAAAAGCCTGGCTGGATTTGATGGACCGCTTCGGGGGCGAGGTGGACTGGAGCGGCTGCGAGAAAGCGCGCCTGAACCTGTGGCACCGGCAGCTCCACATTTTCATCCATCCGTTCTACTACGTGGAATATGGGATTGCGCAACTGGGCGCGCTGCAAGTCTGGGCCAACGCGAAAAAGAACAAAGCGCAGGCGTTGGGGGAATATCATCGCGCGCTGGCGCTGGGCGGCTCGCGTCCGCTGCCGGAACTGTTCCAGGCGGCCGGCTGCCGCTTCGATTTCAGCCGTCAAACCCTCCAGCCGCTGGTGCAACTGGTCCGCGACGAACTGGCGGGTCTGGGCGGGTAGCGAATCAGCACGCCACAGTCAAGAAGAGCGCGGATCACGCCCGTTTTTTGGATTGCGCCCGTCGTCCCGCGCGGATCATGCGTTCAATCCGGGATTCAGTTTTTGGGGTGATCGGCTCCGGCGGCAAACTGGCCGCGATTTTGCGCCACTCCTGGCAGGCGACGGCCATTTCCTCGCGCGACAGCGCCCGCAGGCCGGCGCGAATGACATCGCTGGCATTGCCGTAAAGACCGGAGCGGAGACGCCGGTCAATGGATGTTCTCAGTTCTGGAGTCAACGAGATATTCATCGTTTTCGTTGCCACAATGGAAGGCTACCGCGCCTGCCAAAAATTGGCAATTTTTGGCCGTCGACATTTTTGGCCGTCGAAAAATCATCAATTTCTGATTTCCCCGCAACCATCAGGCTGACAACGTCTTGCAATGTGCTCGGCTAATTTAACGGCACGCCGCGGCGGATGTAGGTGGGGACGTCGAGGTCTTCGCCGCGGCGGATGGTCGGCTCGCTTTTTTCGAAGCGGCCCTTGAAGACGATTTCCAAAGGCAATTCCTTTTGCAGGCGCGAGGACCTCTTGCGCGAACGCCCGGCCTGGCCGCGGAAAAGTTGCTCCTTTTTCTCGTCCGACAGCGCGGGGGGAGGGGCGATGAAACGGGAGGCGGGCCGCTCTTTGGCGGCGGGATCGAGAAATTCCAACGGGGCGGAGGCGCCGGGGTCGTACGAGGGCGGCACGGCAAGCAGGGGGGCTTGGGCGTCGGGCTGGCCGGAGGCGATGAGGGTGATGGAGAGCCGGCCGGCGAATTGTTGGTCGATGGCCGCGCCGAAAATGATGTGGGCGTTTTCGCATTGGCGCTTGAGCGGCTCCATTAATTTGTTGATTTCGCTCATCATCAGGTCCGGCCCGCCGGCGATGCTGATGAGGACCGAATCGGATTCGGTGAGGACCTGGCCGCCGTCGAGCAAAGGATGGGCCAGGAGTTTTTCCATGGCCTGCTCGGCACGCTTTTCGCCGGAGGCTTCGGCGGTGGCGAACAAACTGGCGGCATGGCGTCCGCGGGTGACAGAACAGAGATCGGCGAAATCGACGTTGATCAAACCGGTCTGGGTCAGGAGGCGCCAGATGCCGCGCAGGCCCTCGGTCAGGAGGCTGTTGCTGATTTTAAACCCTTCCAGGACGCTGGTTTTTTCATCGAGCAATTTGAACAGCTTCTGGTTGGGCAGGCAGATGACGGCGTCGGCCGCCGCCTTGAGTTGTTGCAGGCCGCTCTGGGCCTGAAGCTGGCGGCGTCCGCCTTCGAATTCAAAGGGCAAGGTGACCAGGGCCAAAACGAGCGCGCCGCTTTCGCGCGCGACGCGGGCAATGACCGGGGCCGCGCCGGTGCCGGTGCCGCCGCCCAAGCCGGCGAGCAGGAAAATGATGTCGGCCCCGGCGCAGAAGTCGCGAACTTTTTCCAAATCGTCCTCCGCGGCGGCGCGTCCGAGATCGGGGTCGCCGCCGGCGCCCAAGCCGCGCATGCGGGTGGCGCCGAGGACGAATTTGGCCGGGGCGGGGCAGGCGTCCAGGGACTGGGAATCGGTGTTGATGGCCAGAAAGTCCACCTCGGCGAAGGCGGCATGGGAGGCGAAGCCGGCGGCGTTGCAGCCGGCGCCGCCGATGCCAAAGACCCTGAGGGAAAGTTTCTTCCTGATGGCCGGCTGGCCGGGGATTTCAAGCGGGGTGGTCATGGATCACCTTTTGAAGATTTCGGCAAACGTCTTTTTCAGGCCGTCGGCAAAGCCGTTGGGCGACTTGCGCTTCTGCTGCAAGGAGCCGAATTTGACCAGGCCGATGGCGGTGGCGAACTCCGGCTGGTCGAGGGCGGATTTGAGGCCGCTGATGGAGTTGGTCTTGCCCAGGAAGGCGGGCAATTCAAAGACAGTCGCGGCCAGTTCGCGCACGCCGGCAATCCGCGCCCCGCCGCCGCAGAGGAAGACGCCGGCGCGCAGGCGGTCGAGCAGACCCAGGTGGGAAAGCTCGGACTCGATCAGCTCGAAGGTTTCCTCCAGGCGCAGCACCATGATGCGGCGGAGGTGTTCGAGATTGATGATCTTGGCCGGCAAGCCCAGGGCGCCGGGGGAGGAGAGGGTCTGGCCTTTGAGGGAGGATTCGAGCAGGGCGGAGCCGTGCTCGATCTTCAATTGTTCGGCGCGGCTCAGCGGCACCTTCAATCCGTAGGCCAGATCGTTGGAAATGTGGTCGCCGCCCACCGCCAGGACGCCGGTGTGTTTGATGATCCCCTCGGCATAGACGGCGTAATTGGTGGTGCCGCCGCCGAGGTCGATGACGAGCGATCCGAGTTCCTTTTGCTCGTTGGAGAGGAGGGCGAGGGCGGAGGCCAGCCCTGTAAAGACGATTTCATCGACTTCCAGTTGGAGGCCCTTGACCACGGCGATGGAATTCTTGAGGCGATCGACGTGCCCATGCACGACGTGGACATCCACCTCGACGCGGGCGCCGTACATGCCGACCGGATTGAGGATGCCGCTCTGGCCATCGACATGAAAATGCTGGCGGATGGCGTGGACGACGGTGTGGTCGGCGGGAAGATTGATCGCCTTGGCGTTCTTGATCACATCCTGCACGTCCTCGGCGGCGATTTCCCGGTCGGCGGAGACGACGGGGTGGACGCCGTGGTTGTTGAAACCGCGGAGGTGGTTTCCGGTGACGCCCAGATAGACGCTGCGAATTTCGACATTGGCCATTTGCTCGGCCTCGACGATGGCGTTGCGGACGTCTTCCTCCGCCAGGGCGGCGTCGGCGATCTCGCCTTTGCGGACGCCGCGGGAGCGGGCCTGGCCGACGCCAATGAGGTTCAAGGCGTTGGCGGCGTTAATTTCGCCGGCAACGACGCAGATTTTGGAGGTGCCGATTTCCAGGCCGACGATGATGGAGGAGGAATCAAACATGTTTCCTTTTGGGGCGGGAAGGTTTGAGGGCATGGGGCGGCACCGGGGGCAGGGAGGCGGCGGCGACCCAGCGCACGGGCAGATTATTGGAGATGGAGAGGTCCAGCCAGGCGATGGCCTTGCCCCATTTCTGGTATTGATCGTAGATCAACCGCCAGCGGCGCAACTGGGTGGCAAAATTGTTGAACGAAAACGAAATCTCGGCCCCCTGCGTGGTGGTGACCTGCAAAACCTCCGGCACGGTGAGATTGATCCGCTCCAGTTCCACCAAGCCGGTCATGGGCGAATGATCGAACTCGCACAACAGCCGGAGGGCGGCGCGGATTTGCGGCGCCTCGGCCGGCCGGCCCGGCAGCACGTCGGCGGCCTGGACGCCGACGAGGATGGGCAGGCGCTGGTTGACGGGCGGAGGCGCGGTGCGCCAGCGCGGGTCCAGCGGTTTCATGGTGTAACCGTCTTCGTCGAAGTCATAGACCGCCTGCTCCAGTTTGCCGCCCCGGCCGGCGGCGGTGACGATGGTTTGGGCGATTGGCTCGCGCTCGGTGACCTGGAGCCTGAGGGTGTGGGGCAAAACGCGCTCGACGGCGACAGATTGAATGAACGGCTGCAACTCCAGATCGCGTTTAACCCGCATCAAATCCAGCGCCATGAGGTTTTCGCCCGTCCTCACCATGGCCCAGCGGCGAATGGCCTCGGCTGTGAGCACCCCGTCGGTTTGGACATCAATTTCCCGGATGGCAAAGGCGTCGTTCTTGTAGATCAGGCTGTCCAGCAGCCACTGTTCACCGCGCCAGAGCACCAAGCCGATCACCCCCAGCGCGAAGACCACGCCCAGGCCGATGCCGGCGATGCGGAAACGCGCGGCGCGGGTCTGGCCGGCGCGCAATCTCACGTCCAGCAATTCTTCCCGCTCGGCGAAGCGGCGGTTTTTCGGTTTTCGCTGGAGCCAGTGGAACATGTTATTTTTTCGGCGAACGTTCGAGCGCCAGATCAATCATCCGCTGGCACAATGGCGCGTAACCCAGCCCCGCCGCGCGGGCGGCTTCCGGGAGAATGCTCAATTCGGTCATGCCCGGCAGGGTGTTGACCTCGAGCATGACCGGCTGGCCGTTGGGCCGCACCATGACATCGACCCGCGCGTAATCGCGCCCGCCGACAGCGTGGAACGCGCCGAGAGCGGCGGCCTGGATGCGCGCGGTGGTGGCCGCATCGAAGTCCGCCGGGCAGAAATGCTCCGCCGCGCCGGGGGTGTATTTGTTGGCGTAAGTAAAGAAGCCTTGCTTGACGCGAACCTCGGCCACCGGCAGCGCCTGGCCGGCCAGGATGCCGACGGTGGCTTCGCGGCCCACGATTTTTTCCTCCATCAATACTTCCGAATCGAAGCGCAACGCCTCGGCCAGAGCGCCCGGCCATTGCCCGATTTCATCGACCATTTGCAGGCCGACGCTGGAGCCTTGGCGGACGGGTTTGAGCACCACCGGCGGACTCCAGCCGGCGGGCCAGGGGGCCGCGGCCGAGGAAAACACCTCGAAGCGCGCGGTCGGAATGCCGGCGGCGAGGCAGCGCTTTTTGGTCAACACTTTGTCGAACGCCACCCGGCTGGCTTCCGGGCCGCACCCGGTGTAGGGCACGCTCAGTTTCTCCAATTGCTCCTGCACGGTGCCGTCCTCGCCGTAAGAACCGTGCAGGGCGAGGAAGACGACATCGGTGCGCGGCGGCAGTTGCCAGACGGTGCTTTGCGGATCGAGTTGAGAAACGGTGTGGCCAAGGGAAGCCAGCGCTTTGGCCACCGCCGCGCCGGAGCGCAACGACACTTCGCGCTCGGCCGACGGCCCGCCCAGCATGACGGTAACGTGGAGGGGGCGAGGATTCATTGGCCGATGATCTCCACTTCTTCGCGCAGTTCGACGCCCCGCCGCTCCCTGGCCTGCGCCTTGATGAAATCGATCAACTCCAGGACATCGGCGGCCTTGGCCGAGCCGTCGTTGACAATGAAATTGCCATGCACCGGGGAGACGACCGCTCCGCCGCGGCGCGTGCCTTTCAAGCCCAGTTCGTCAATCAATTGGCCGGCGGAAAGGGCAGGGGAGGGGTTTTTGAAAATGCAGCCGGCGCTCGGTTCCTTGGGTTGCGATTTCCAGCGGATTTCGTTGAACTCCCGCGCGCGCCTGGCGATGGCCTCTTTTGAGTCGCGGCGCCCGTGAAAGGTGGCGGCCAGCGCGATATTCGTTCGAAAGAGCGGGCAGGAGCGGTATTCGACGGGGACCTGGGCGACGGAGCGTTCCTTCACTTTGCCCGCCTCATCCATGAAGCGCACCTGGGTGACGACGGCAAAAGTCGCGCTGCCCATCGCGCCGGCGTTCATGCGCAAGGCCCCGCCCACGCTGCCCGGGATGCCCTCCAGGAATTCCAGGCCGCCCAGCCCCAAAGTGCGCGCTTTGGCGGCCACCGCTTTGAGCTTCACGCCCGCCCCGCAACGCAGATAGGCGCCATCGACTTCGATGCGGGAGAAATTCGGATGAGCCAGGCAAATGACCACGCCCCGCACGCCGCCGTCGCGGATCAGTAAATTGGAGCCGCGCCCCAGCACCAGGAATGGAACCCGCCCCGCGCGACAGAATTGCAGGACCCGCGCCAGGTCCTTTTCCGACGCCGGCTCGACATACACGTCGGCGCAACCGCCCACGCGCAACGTGGTCCGGTTGGCCAGCGGCTCCGCTTGGCGCACCACGCAACGCGGCAGGCGCGCCTTGAGCACAGCGAAAATTGTGTCGGGATCGGTCATCGTTTCAACAGCGCAACTCCTTCACGTTGTGGGCCTTGAGCTTCAGTTCGGCGGCGCGGGAATCACCCGCCTCCGGGTTCCAATGCAGAATCCTCTCCGCCATTTCCGCCGCGGCTGTGGGCCTGTGCCAGGCGGTCAAGGCCTGCCGCATCGCCGCGCGCTTCGCGGCGTCGCGCAGCAGGTCCAGGATTTCATCGGCCAACTGGCCCGGCGTGGTCGTGTCTTGTTGCAGCAACCGCGCCGCGCCGCTTTGGGCCAGCGCGCGGGCGTTGTAATACTGGTGATCGTCCGCCGCAGTCGGATAGGGAATCAGCACCGCCGGCAACTGCCGCGCGGCCAGTTCGGCCAGGGACGACGCCCCCGCCCGGCTCACGGCCACGTCGGCCGCCGCCAAGGCCACGCCCATGTCGTCAAAAAAGCCGTGGACCTTGGCCCGCGCGTGGTGGGCCTGGTAGGCGGCGCGGACCCGCTCGAAATCGTCCGGGCCGGTCAGGTGAAAGAACTGCAAATCGGGCGCGGCTTGCCGCAATGGCGGAACGGACCGCAAAACCAGGTCATTGACCTTCCGCGCGCCCTGGCTGCCGCCCATGACCAACAGGACGGGTGACTCCGGCGCCAGTCCCAGCGCCGCCCGCGTCTCCGCGGCGGTCAGCGGTTGGAGAATCTCCGGTCGGACCGGCATGCCCGCCACTTCAACCTGCCGGGCGCGCAATCGTTGCGCCGCGGCGGGAAAATAAACAAACGCGCCGTCCACCCACGGGGCCAGCCAGCGATTGGCCCGGCCGGGAATGCTGTTGGATTCGTGCAAAAACGTCCGCGCGCGGCTCCGTTTGCCCGCCAGCACCGGCGGCGCGCTGGTGAAGCCGCCCATGGCCAGCACCAAGGCGGGGGGCTGACGCCGGAAATGGCGGCGCGCCAGCCGATACGATTGCCAGAATCCCCGGGCGAAACCGAAAAACCCGCCGCGGCTCCATCCGACGGCCGGCAGTTGGACAATCTCCATTCCCGTGACCGAGCGGACGGCTTGTTGATCGACCTCTTTGCGCGAGACCAGCAATGTGACGGCGCACCCGCGCTGGCGCAATTCCCCGGCGACCGCCAGTCCGGGAAAGAGATGACCGCCCGTGCCGCCGCAGGCGATGGCAGCGGAGGACGGCGGGACGCCGGGTTGGGGAAAATCAGGCATGGCAAGGTTCCGGCATGGTTTCGAACGGGTTGCTTTTCGGTTTGACGGGTTCGGCCGCGAAGCGGGAGATGCTCAGAAGCAGGCCGACCGATACGAGCATGAGAACCAGGTTGGAGCCGCCGTAGCTGATGAACGGCAGCGGCATCCCTTTGTTGGGCAGCATGCTGGTGACGACGCCCATGTTGATGAAGGCCTGCAGTCCGATCATGGACGTGATTCCCGCGCCCAACAGCAGGCCAAAGGCATCGCTCGACCGCCGCGCGACATAGAAGCCGCACACCACCAAGGCGATGAACAGGAGCACCACCGCCAGGGTCGCGACCAGCCCCAATTCCTCTCCGATGATCGAAAAAATGAAGTCCGTGTGGTGCTCGGGAACGAAGCCCAGCTTCTGGCGTCCGTTGCCCAGGCCCAGGCCCGTCCAGCCGCCCGATCCCAGCGCGATCATGGCCTCGTAAGCCTGGTAGCCCACGCCGTCTTTGCACTCCTCCGGATGCAGCCAGGCATGGATGCGGGTCAGCCGCATCGAGTCATGCAAGAGCGAAACGGCCAGCCCGGCAACCAGCAGCATCGCGGGCGGGACAATGAACCTGAGCCGCGCGCCCGCCAGGATCAACATCACGCCGCAGACCGCCGCTAGCAGAATGGTGCAGCCGCGGTCCGGCTCGATAAAAATCAAGGCGAGCACCGCGGCGATGATCACGCCCGGGAGCAACAGCCCTTTCCTGAACCCCGCCATTTGCCGTTGAAACCGGTCGCCGTAAGAGGCCAGAAACAGGATCAGCGCCAGCTTGGCCAGTTCCGACGGCTGGAAATGCGGCCCGGCCAGGCCGATCCAGCGATGGGCGCCGTTGCGGGCAATCCCGATGACCGGGGCGAACACCAGCGCGAGCAGCAAGAGCGAAACCCCCAGCAGCCACGGGGCGGCCTTCTTGAGTCTGCGGTAATCCAGGGCGGCGGCGGCCAGGCACCCGATCAGGCCGATGGCGCACCAGCAGAGCTGCGACAACAGAAGGTGCGCCCCGACGGCGGCCTGGTTTTTGCCGATCTCCATGTTCATGCTCGAGCTGTAGAGCATGACCATTCCCAAGCCAATCAATACAGCCACACAAAAAATCAGAATGGTTGTCGCCCATTTCATCTCGGCGTGGTCAGGGCATGGACATCAGGCGGAGGGCTGCCTGATGTCCTGGATTGCGCGGCGCGCTAATTCGCCACGCCCGCCGGGGCGGGCGCCGGTGCGGCAGCCGTGGAAACAGGCATCGGACTGGCCGCCGGCAGCGGTTGAGCGGTGGAAGCCGACGCCGGAATCGCCTCGGTGCCTGCCGGTTTCGGAGCGGGCATCTTGAGTTTCTGGCCCACGCGAATGGAGGTGGTCTTGAGATCGTTCACAGCCATGAGCTTCTTGAAGGATGTGCCGTGGGCCCGGGCGATTTTGCCCAGGGTGTCGCCGGTTTTCACCACATAGACCGAGCCTTCGGCGGCAACGGCTTCCGGAGCCGGGGCTGCGCCGGGGGTCGCGGCCACTGCCGCAGTCGCACCGGGAATCTGCACTTTCTGGCCGATTCTGAGTTTCTTTGCGTCCACCCCGGGATTGGCATCCATCATCGCCTTCAACGAAAGATGGTTCCTCCTGGCAATGGCGCCTAGAGTGTCGCCGGCTGCGATGACGTATTCCCGGCCCTCAGCCGCGGGAGCCATCGGGGCGGCAGGGGCCACCGCAGGCTGGGGTTGCGGCGCGACCGGCTGGATTGCCGGCTGTGGAGTGGCGGGTTGCTGGGCCACAAACTGGTTGGACAGGGCCGCGGGAGTGACCGGCGGCAGAGTTTCCGGACCGATGTTACTCGTGCTGGCGTAGCCCGGTTCGGTGGAATTGGGGGAGTTGCCGGATTCCTTGGTCGTGTCCTTGCAGCCTTGCAAGAGCATGCCGCCGATGAGGACGACGTGGACCCCCAAGATCATCAGGATTTTGAAGTAGAGGCTGGATTTACCGCGAGGAGGCGTGGTGCCCTGCGGGACAAGTGGACTGATCGTATTCATAATGTGTGGGCGTTGTTGCAGTTATTATTGTGAGGAGTGTGGTTCGTTTTGTTTGCGCCGTGGTTTTCCCTCAAAAACCGCGGAGCAAAGAGCAAAATTCTTTCAAAAATCGGCATTTTCGGTCCTAGTTTCGCTAATTTCATTCTTTCAAAATCCTTATCAACATCTGTATCTTGTGGTTCCGGGGCCGTCATGCCACAACGTATTGGGCATCCAAGGCCCCGAACCCACCTGAGCAAGATTTCACCCGCCTGGGAGTTTTTGAAATTGAATCAGCACTCGAACAAGCTGGTGAATCTGAAATTACGCCGCCTTGAAACGGGTTTCTCTCCGCTTCGGATACCGTTTGTAGCAACCTTGGCCGCGCCATGCAAGCGGGAAAATGGTGTTCCGGCAGAATTTTTTTCGGGCGGTTGTGGCGTTGGGGGTTCATCGGATTTTCAGGGTGCTCAGGGCGACCACGGCGCACAGAACGCACAAGATGTAGAATCGGGTCACGATCTGCGACTCATACCAGCCCAGTTTCTCGAAATGATGATGGAGCGGGGCCTTCAGAAAGACGCGGCGGCCCTCGCCATACATGTATTTGGTATATTTGAACCAGCCGCGTTGGATGAGGACCGACCCGGCTTCGGCCACAAAAACGCCGCCGGCCAGCGCCAGCACCAGGGGTTGATGGATCAGCACCGCCACCAGGGCCAGCACCCCGCCCAGCGCCAGGGAACCGGTGTCGCCCATGAACATCTGCGCCGGATGGCAGTTGAACCACATGAAACCGAGGCAGGCCCCAATCATCGCCGCGCAGAACACGGTCAGTTCCCCGGCGCCGCTGACGTGCGGGATTTGCAGATAGGCGGCGGAGCGGGCGTTGCCCGCCAGGTATGTCAAGACTAGAAAGACAAAGGAGACGATGGCCGTGCAGCCGATGGCCAGCCCGTCCAGCCCGTCGGTCAGATTGACGGCGTTGGAGCTGCCGACGATGGCCAGGGCTGTCAAGACTATCCCGACGGCGACCCCGGCGGAGCCTTGCAGGACGGGATGTTTGTAGAAGGGGACCATGACCTGGCTGATGAGCAGGCTGGTGGCCGGCAGGCGCCAGAGGTAAAGGGCGATGAAGAGGGCCAGGGCGCCCTGCACCCAGAGCTTGATGAATTCCCGCACGCCCTGGCTGTTCTGGCGGGTGATCTTGGCGTAGTCGTCCAGAAAGCCCAGCCCGCACAGGACGACGACAGTCAACAATGTCAATTGAATGAGCGTGTTCCAGCGCGCCCAGAGCAGGGTCGTCACGTCCAGCACCAGCACGATCATCAGCCCGCCCATGGTGGGGGTGCCGGCCTTGCTCAGGATGCGGGCCTGCAAGCCGCCCCCGGCCTCGGCGCGGTCGGCGTAGTCCTGGACAAACTTCAATTCCTTCAGCCACCGGATCATCCGCGGTCCCAGCCACCAACTCAAAGCCAGGGCGGTGAGGGCCGCGCCGGCGCTGCGAAAAGTGATGTAGGCGAACAGGCGCAAGGGCGAGAGCGCCTGGCGCAAGGCCGAGTCTTTGGGCAGCGCGGCGGCGAGTTGGCTGAGGTAAAAGAGCATATCAGGCGTGGTGGTTGGCGGCTGGGCCGCGCAAGACCTCGGTGATCCGCTCCAGCCCCATCGAGCGCGAGGCCTTGACCAGCACGACGTCACCGGGCCGCGCGAACTCCTTGACCGCCTGGGCCGCGCTCTCGACCTCCGCGATTTCCACCACCGTTTTAAGCCCCCTCTCCCGCGCGGCGGCGGCGATCTGGCCAGCCCGGCGGCCAATGGCAAACAACTGGTCCAGGCGCGACTCGGCGGCCCGCCGGCCGACTTCGAGATGGGCCGCGCTGGAGCAGTCGCCCAGCTCGGCCATGTCGCCCAAGACCGCCACCCGCCGTCCCACGCAAGGCAGTTCGCGCAAGGTTCGCAGCGCGGCCAGCATGGAGTCGGCGTTGGCGTTGTAACAATCGTCCAGGATGCGGATGCCGGCGGGATTGCAAAGTTGAAGGCGCATTTTGGCAGGGGCGCAGGCGAGGAGGCCGCGCTCGATCTCAGTGCGGCTCAGACCCATTTCCGCCCCGACGGCAAAGGCCAGGAGCGCGTTGATCACCTGGTGCCGGCCCAGGAGGCGGGTGCGATATTCTCCGGAGAGTCCGGGGTAACGGCAGTCCACGAAGAAGGCCGCGCCGTTCTCGTCCAGCCGCAGGTCGCGGGCCACGCAGTCGTTATGCCGCTCCAGCCCCGCCAGGATGGTGCGGGCGCGGGTGCGCCGGGCGATGACTTCGCTCCAGGGGTCGTCGCCGTTGAGGAAGAGAACGCCATCGGTCGGCAGGACCTCGGCCAGAGTGCCTTCCTCGCGCGCGACACCCACCAGGTCGTGGAAGAATTCAAGGTGCTCCCGGCCAATGCTGGTGAGCACCGCCATGCGCGGCGCCATCATTTGCAGCAGCGGCCGCAGCTCGCCCGGATGATTGGTGCCCGCCTCCAGCACCGCGGCCTGGTGCGCCCGTTCCAGCCGCAGCAGGGTCAGCGGCACCCCGATGTCGTTGTTGAAGCTGGCTTCGCTCCAGAGCGTGGCCTTCTTTTGGCGCAGGACCGAGGCGATCAGCTCTTTGGTGGTCGTCTTGCCGTTGGAGCCGCCGACGGCGACAATGGGCAGGTCGAAATCGCGCCGATAGGCCGCGCCCAGGCGGCCCAGGGCGCGCCGGGTATTGTCAACAATGATTATCCCGCAGCCCTCCAGCCCCGGCGGCAGTTTCCGGCGTTCGGCCACGACGGCGGCCACGCCGCGCCGGGCCACTTCCGGCAAAAAATTGTGGCCGTCAAAGCGCTCGCCGCCGAGCGCAAAAAACAGATCGCCCGGTTCGGCCAGGCGGGAGTCGGTTGCAATGCGGGCCACCGTCCGTTCGGGCGGGCCGCCGAGAAGGTCGCCTTCCATGACTGCGGCGACAGATTTGAGCGAGCGCGGTTCCATGAGCTTTCAGCAAATTTCGGAAAGAACGCCCTTCCGGCGGGGCGGCTCTCCGGGTTTAATTGTTTTTTCCCAATCGGCCGCCCGGGCCGCCGCCGTCGGCGGCCGTCAACGTCTGGTTGACGGGCGGTTCCACTTCGATGTCCGGTTTTAAATTCAAATAGTTGGCCGCCCGCTCCGCCATGGCGTGGAAGACCGGCGCGGCGATCAGGCCGCCGTAATGGCCGTCCTTCGCTTCGTCCATCACCACCAGGATGCACAACTCGGGATGATCGGCCGGAAAAAAGCCGACAAACGACGAAAAAAACTTCTGCACGTATTGGCCGTGCTCGACCTTATTCGCCGTGCCGGTCTTGCCCGCGACGGTGTAATGGTCCAGGCTCGCCTGCACGGCGGTGCCTTCGCGCGTGACCACTGTTTTCAGGGCGCGGACCATGTCGGCCATCGCTTCCGGCCCGGCGACCCGGCGGACGGGCTGCGGGTCGTAGTGCGCGACGACGTGGCCGCCGGGCTCTTCGAGGCGGCTGACCAGCATGGGGCGCATGAGCACGCCGTTGTTGGCGATGGCGCACATGGCCAGGGCCATTTGCAGAGGCGTCACGGCGATGCCCTGGCCCATCGGGATTTGGGCGATCGACACCTTGCTCCAGTCGTGCAGGGGATGAACAATGCCCGCCGCCTCGCCGGGCAGGGGCAGGCCCGTGCGCTGGCCGAAGCCGAAGTTGTGGATGTATTCCCAGAGCTTTTCTTCACCGAGCCGGATGCCGATTTTGGCCGCGCCGATGTTGGAGGACTTGGTGATGATGTTCTCGACGGTGAGCAGGCCGTAGCTCTCGTGATCATGCAAGACGCGGCCGGCGTAAAGGAAATGCCCATGCTCGCAGTCAAAGATATCGTTAAGCGTGACGGCGCGCTCGTTCAGGCCGGCGCTGACCACCACAATTTTAAAGGTCGAGCCGGGTTCGAGGATGTCCGAGATGACGCGGTCGCGCAGGGCGTCCATGGGGAAGTCGCCGGCATGGTTGGGATCGAAATTGGGCAGCGTGGCCAGGGCCAGAATCTCGCCTGTGCGCGGGCGGAGCATGAGGGCGGAGGCGCTGATGGGGGAATGCTTTTCCATGCCGATGGCCAATTCGCTCTCCAGGATGTTCTGCAGGCCGGCATCGAGGGTCAGCACGACATTGAGGCCGTCGCGCGGGGCCACGTCCTCATCGCGGTAGGCGACCAACTCGCGCTGGCGCTTGTCCATCTCCGTCTTGCGCCAGCCGGGAATGCCGCTGAGCTTGGAGTTAAAGGCCAGCTCGATGCCGTCGAAGCCGGTGAGTTCATCGTCGCCGGCCACGTAACCCAAAACATGGGCCGCCAGGCGCTGTCCGGGATAATACCGGATTTGGTCCTCGTTGGAGAAAACCGCCTTGGTGCGGAGATTGTGGTAGAAGGCCCTTTGGCGCGGGGGCAGTTTCGCCTCGTTGATGGCCGGGCAAAGCTGGGCTATGGTTTGCCTGATTTTTTCCCACGTTTCGAGCGGCACTTTGCGCTTGAGGACGACGTACCTGGAAAGGTTGGTTTTGCCGTGGTCGGCCCAAAGACGCGGGAGGAGGCGTTCAGCCAGGCGGGTTTCATCGGAGCCGAGCAAAGGGGCCAGGGCGCGGGCGACTTCCTGGCGATGGTCGCCGAGCAAGGTGGGGTCGGCGCAAACGACCTTGGCAGGCTGGCTGGTGGCCAGCGGGATGCCGCGGCAGTCGAGAATCTGCCCGCGAACCGGTTGGCGCTGGAAGGTTCGGACCGTGTTGCCGGCCGCCAGCTTCTGGAGTTCGTCATGGCGCAAGACCTGCAAATCCACCAGGCGGAAGCCGAGCGCCGCCAGCGCGCCGCTCAGGAAAAAGGCCAGCCAGAATAACTTTCGGTATTGCGTCGCCACATTCATTTCAAAGCATCAGCCGGCCGCCCGCGCCGTTCAGTTCCTCCCCCCAAACCACGCGAGCGGCGGCTAAATCAGTTTCTGCGCCCTCCCACGCCCGCCTGGGCCTGCCGCTGGTCGGCGGCGGGTTGAACGGCCTGCTCCGGGTCGGGCGTGTCCACCAGGCGGATGACCTGGGAGAGCGCCGGCGGGCCGAGACCGAGATTCAGTTTTTTCACGCGGGCGTCCAAGGCAACGGGGGAACATAAGATGGCCAGTTGATCACGCCGCATCTTGTTTTCCCGCTCCAACTCGGCCAGACGCAACTCGCGCTCCTTGATCTGCCGGCCCAGGACATCAATCTGGTTCTTATACCAGACGTATCCCACGCCCAGGGTGACAAAGAAGGCGCACATCGCCAACGCCATCAGGACCGGCGCCAGCCGCAGGGCAGATTCACTTTTCCGGTTTCGGGCCATCCGCTTTTCTCAACTCCGTTCTTTGCTCAAATTTTCAGTTTCTCCAGCACCCGGCATTGGGCGCTGCGGCTGCGCGGATTGTCGCGCAACTCCGCCGGGCCGGGCACGATCGCCTTGCGCGACACCCACCGCGCCTGGGGTGGACGCGCCTGCCGCAATTCCGGCACGTCCACCTCCCCGGGCAGGTCGTAACCCCGCGACAGACGGCGGCCAAACTCCTTCACCACCCGGTCCTCCACCGAGTGGAAGGTGATGGCCGCCAGTCTGCCGCCGGGCTTCAAAATCTTCATCGCCGCTTCCAGTCCGCGGCGCAACGAGTCCAGCTCGTCATTGACCGCCACGCGCAGCGCCAGAAACACTTTCGTCGCCGGGTGCGTCTTGCGCCCGGCCCGCGGCGAGATTCTTTCCATCAACGCGGCCAATTGCCGCGTCCGCGTGAAGGGCCGTTG
Source organism: Verrucomicrobiota bacterium (assembly GCA_049510745.1). Lineage (GTDB taxonomy): Bacteria > Verrucomicrobiota > Verrucomicrobiia > Limisphaerales > Palsa-1400 > PLGF01. The sequence continues at coordinate 18,630 of JBEKYR010000002.1, forward strand.
CTCGCGCTCGCGCGCCACTTCCCGCGCCACCCGCCGCGCTTGCTGTTCGCCGCCGTATTTCCAAAAAATCTCCGCCAACTCGTCCGCGGTCGCCTGGTTCAGCAGCATCGCCGCCGTCAGTTCCTGCCCCTGGTCCATCCGCATGTCCAACGGGCCATCCTGCTGAAAGCTGAAACCGCGCCCGGGCGCGTCCAATTGTGGTGAACTGACCCCAAGGTCCAGCAGCACCCCGTCGCAGCTTTCCGCCGCGATCCAATCGGCCATCCCGGCAAAGTCCCCCTGCCGGATCTCAAATCGGCCCGCAAACTCGGCCAGCCGCTCCCGCGCCGCTTCCACCGCCGCGGCATCCCGGTCGCATCCCACCAGGCGGCCCGTCGGCGCGCTCGCCCGCAAAATCGCCGCGGCGTGCCCGCCACCGCCGAGCGTCCCGTCGGCCACCAGGCTGCCCGGCGTCGGACGCAGGGCCGCGAGCACCTCCGCTTCCATGACCGATTTGTGAGCAAAGCCAGGCACCGATCATGGTTTCCCCATCAGTTTCTCAGGCTCAACCGTTTCACTCTGAGCCGGTTTGAGCGTCTTCTTTTCCAGCCCGGCGCTTTTTTCCACCGTCACCACTTCCAGGTCGTCTTCGCTTAAATCGTTGCGCACTACGGTCACTTTGTTCAAAGCCAGTTCGGTTTGGACGGACCGCGCGCGCCCGGCGGGGCTTTTGCGCCGCAAAAGGAATTCCTTCCACCAACGCGCGGCGCGGCGCCAGATGCCTTCGGGCGATGGCCGGTCCTCCGGCGGCTTGACCGCCACTTTGGGCGCAGTCGGGGCCGCGTCGTCGCGTTTTGGTGAAACGGCCGCTTCCACCGCCGGATGCGGTGGCTCAAACAGCGCCGTTTGGGAAGGTTCCGGGGCCGGGCGGGACGTGGTGGGGGGCGGACGTTTTGGCCCGGCAAAGTGGGGCAGCACGTTTCCGGCCGGCAGTTTGTAAGCGCCCCGGCGGTCCTTCACGCCTCCGAAGGTGTGCCCCTTGGTCAATAAACTCAACGGATTCATGCTACTCCATCATTTGCAGGGCCTGCTGCAACAGCGCGTCGTCCATCCCTTCCACCTGCGTGTAACGAGCCGGGCTCCAAATCTCGAAGCGATCCAGCATCCCCACCAGCACCGCCTGGGTTTTGATGTCCGCCGCCGCCGCCATGTCTTCGGGAATGGCAATGCGCCCGGCGCTGTCAAGTTTTGCCTGGATTAAGCGGCGGGCGATGCTGCGTTTCAAAACGGTTTTATTGGGATCGCTGTTGGCCATGGCGTCAATCTCGGCCCTCAATTTTACCCATTGCGCGGGGGGCAAAACTCGCAAGCAGGTACCAGCACGGTGCTGGGGCCAGACGACCAGCGTGAACTCGGTCGGCTCGCTCGGACGCCAGCGAAAAGGCACGGACACGCGGCGCTTGTCGTCCACACTGTGGCGATAAACCGAGCTGTAAGTGATTCCGTTTGTGGCCTCTTCGGGCATAATTTCTATTGCACTTTCTCACTGTTTACGCGATTCTCCCATTTCGACCCACAATTTACCAGAGTTTACCACCTTATGTCAAGCAAGAAGTTATTCACATTTTATTCACAAACATGGTCATTCCCGATAAAATAAGGGGGGTATGACCGAAACGAGGGGCTTCACTCAAACTCGAAGGGGTGAGGGGTGCCAAGTTGGCTGGGGAAAGCGTCCTCCGGTGGCCGAGGCGAATCGCGCGTGAACTGCTGTTGTTTCCTCAGCGAGTCCTTAATTCCAGTCCGAATCCTTGGCGACTTTTTGGGAGCACTAATGAAAAATCACTTGGCACCTTCTGCAAGCCCAGCGCCTTGAAAGTCATACTGTCATATGACAGTATGGTTTATCGGGCTGACTTCAAAGCCGACGCACCGATGTGCTGCGGACTGTTTCCCTGAAGACTGCATGATCCAGCCGTTGCGTCGTTCCAAGAGCCGAATTCATTCGATTCCAGCCGATTCCAGCCAACTATAGACTTGGCGTTTGACTTGGATCGCGCCACGTTTGATTCCGGTGCGCACGTCGGATTTTGACTATTCCTTGCCGCCGGAACTGATCGCCCAGGCGCCGGTTCCCCAGCGCGATCAGTCTCGCCTGCTGGTCTTGGATCGGGCCACAGGGCAGATTGCCCATCGCCACTTCCGGGACTTGTTGCAGTACCTCAGCCCGGAGGATGTCCTAGTGCTCAATGACTCGAAGGTCATCCCGGCGCGCCTGCGGGGCCGCAATGCGCGGACGGGCGGCCATTTTGAAGTGCTTCTTCTGGAGGAACTTGCGGAGAACGATTGGTGGACCATGATGCGACCGGGAAAACGGGGCAGGCAGGGAACAAAGATTCAAATCCTGGACAAATATCAGCAGCCGTCGGCGCTGGAAGCCACAGTGCTGGAAATCAACGCCGAAGGCCATCGCCGCCTGCAATTTGCCGGGCCGAAGCCGGTTTTGGCGGAACTGGATGCCTTGGGGGAAGTCCCGCTGCCGCCCTACATCGAACGCCCAACGGAGCAACCGGCCGACCGCGAACGTTACCAGACGGTCTATGCCCAAGCCCCAGGCTCCGTGGCCGCGCCGACAGCCGGTTTGCACTTTACGCGGGGTTTCCTGGAAGAAATCCGCGCGCGCGGCGTAAAAACCTGCTTTGTGACCCTGCACGTCGGTTTGGGGACTTTTGCCTCGGTCAAGGCGGAGGAAGTGTCGGGACACATCATGCACTCCGAGCGCTTCACCATTAGCGCCGCTACTGCGGAAACGATCCGTGCCGCCAAAGAATTCAACCGTCGCGTCGTGGCCGTGGGCACCACCACGTTGCGAGTCCTGGAAAGCGCCGGCGCGGGCCAACTGGCCGCCGGTGCCGGGCGGACCAACCTGTTCGTCCACCCGCCGTTTCATTTTCAAATCGTCGATGCTTTGGTGACCAACTTTCACCTGCCGCGTTCGACGCTGCTGATGCTGGCCGCCGCCTTCGCCGCGCCGGGCGACACGCGGGGCCGGCCATTGATCCTGCGGGCCTACGAGGAAGCCATCGCCCGGCGCTACCGCTTTTTCAGCTACGGCGATGCGATGCTTTTATGGTGAGACGGGGGCGGTTTGCTCGGCGCGGCGGGCCATGAGCCACAAGGCGTCGGAGAGCCGGTTGAGGTAAATAATAATTTCCACGTTGTCGAGCTGGCCGGCCTCGCGCAACGCGCAGGCGCGCCGCTCCGCCCGCCGGCAGGCCGTCCGCGCCAGGTCCAGCGCGGCGGCGGGGAGGTTCGCGCCCGGAGTCGCCCAACCTTTGCGGGAAATGTTTTGCGATTCAATCCCGGCGACGACGGCATCGAGCCGGGCGGTCATTTCCCCGGTCACGACGGCAAAGCCGTCCTTGACGTAACGGGGCAAATCCCCGGGTTGGGTGGCCAGTTCGCCCATGAGGATGACGAGTTCCTGTTGAATGGCGAACAACTGCGCGCCGAGGCTGGATTGCGGGGCCGTCGCGCGCGCCAGGCCGAGAGCGGCGTTGAGTTCATCGACGGCGCCGTAGGCCTCGACCCGCGGGTGGCATTTGGAAACGCGCCGGTTGTACAGCAACCCGGTGGTGCCGTCATCTCCTGTCTTTGTGGCGATGGTGCCCATTTGCTCATTTTTGCCGGGGCGACTAAAGATTGACGCCCGCGGCGAACTCCTGTAGTCTGGCCGAAAAGCGCCATGAACATCAAATTGATTCTCAAATCTCTGGTCATAATCGCCGTGCTGGCCTTGCTGGTGATTATGGGACTGAACAACCCCACCGACGTTACGCTGAAGATGCCCAATATCTTGCCGCATCCGCAGACGCTGCCGGCGGCGCTCATGTATTTCGCTTTCTTCGGACTCGGCTTTCTGGTCGGCGCCATCCTGATGGCGGGCGGCGGAAAGAAGAGCGCCGGCGGCGGGAGCGGCGGCAAATCCAACAAGGCGCAGGCGTAACTGAGGGCCGCCACTTGATGGCTTGCCCTTTTCCCATCAAAAAGATGCCGGCAGAAGCCGCCGGTTTGACCGATCACCGCTGGAGTGGCGAGGAATTGCTCTCAGCAAAAATCTAATAGAGCATGACCCTTTTCCGCGCCCGCAAATTAACTGCAAACCTGGCGGAAACGCTTACACAACCCGCATAACACTCGTATCTTTCGTAATATAAATGACTTGCATACGAAAATGGGTTCAAAACATGGATTTATAGTCGGAAATCGTTACACTTATGTTGCTTTCCATTCGCCCATCTAAAGAAGACGCCAATACGATTATAATGTGTTTATTACCAACACGTTCCGTAATAAAAGCCGTCATAAATTAGAGCCCATTAAATGTATTGGCACGCCACTTGCCTACATATCATTGTTAGTAATTATTTAGGGCCGTTGCAGTTCGGCATCTGGCTGAAGAATGACCTTGAAAATGAAACACGCGGTCAGTTTGAGTTTGATCCTAACGAGAAGACAAACGAAATAAGGAAAAAAAGAGACTATGAAGAAATACTCAGCGATATTGGCCGCGCTTGCGGCAACCGCCGTGTCCATGACAGCCATGGGGGATACAATTCAATACACCCATTGGACATCAGACAACCTCGGCCTCGGCCAAGTTTACGGCACGTTGGGCGGCGTTAACGTCACCTATTCCGGAGAGGTTGCATTCGATCAACTCAACAATACTGGCACATACTGGTACACCGATCCGAGCCAGGTGCCGGGTTCAGGCACCGAATACCTCAACGCCGTCGTCGGCAACACCCCCTCTACCAGCGACATGATCGCAATCACGGGCGCGTCTGTTGTTGACACCTTTACTTTCAGCAGCCCGGTGACGGACCCGGTGATGCTCCTGGTGAGTTTAGGCCAATCCGGTATACATACGACTTATACTTTCAACACACCTTTCACTGTGCTGAGTGATGGCCCCGGATGGTGGGGCGGTCCTGGCACTCTGGTGCAGAGCGGCAACGCGTTGACGGGCATTGAGGGGGATGGCTCCATTGAATTCGTGGGCACCTATTCCTCGATCAGTTTCGTCGGATCGGCACCCGAGTATTGGAACGGCTTCACGATTGGCACGCCGGTTCCCGACGGCGGCTTGACGGCTGCCCTCCTCGGCGGCGCGTTGGTCGGTTTGCAGGCGCTGCGTCGCAAGATGTAAAAGAGCATCGTCTGCCGTTTGTTTTCTCAAAGGCAGGGCCTCATCGCCCTGCCTTTTTTGTTTCCCCTGCCGGCTGATCAAAGGCGTCTTAACAATCCATTTCCGACCCGCTGAAAACGCTTGGAATTGCGCCGTTTTTGCGTTACGGTTAGAACAGCGGTTGGAAGAGGGTCATTTTGCTTGATTTTTGGGTGTAGAACCGCTTGATTATCAACGGTTGCGCTTATGGTGGAATTGGCAGACACGCTACTTTGAGGTGGTAGTGGCGAAAGCCGTGCAGGTTCAAGTCCTGCTAAGCGCACCAATTTTCCTGAGGAAACTGCGGCTTTTGGTATTTCCCGCACAGATTCAGGCAGTCAAGCGAAACATTCAACGGTTTCCCGAAGAATTCGTTTTTCGGCTGACCAGGGACGAAGGCGAACTTTTAAGGTCACAATCTGTGACGAGTTGACACGCATAACGCTCGGCGTTATAGTTGCCGCAGATGATACGCAGCTTCGCCTGCAAGGAAACCGAGCGGCTGTTCAACGATGAACCGGCGCGGCGCTTGCCGCACCAGATTCAACGAGCGGCACGACGAAAATTGCTGCTGCTGCATCAGGCGCGGAGTCTGAATGACTTGCGCTCGCCTGACGGCAACCACTTGGAAGCCTTGAAAGACGACCGCAGAGGCCAGCACAGCATCCGCGTCAATGACCAGTGGCGAATTTGCTTCCGCTGGCAGGGCGAAGAGGCGTTGGACGTGGAAATTGTGGATTACCATTGAATACTGTGAAAACGAACAAGCTGCCTCCGATCCATCCGGGCGAAATTCTCCGCGAAGAATTTATGAAGCCGCGCGGCCTTTCACAAAACGCGCTGGCGCGGGCCTTGAACGTGCCGCCGCGCCGGATCAATGAAATCGTTTTGGAAAAGCGCGGCATCACCGCGGACACGGCGTTGCGTCTGGCCCGATACTTTGGCACGAGCGCGGAAATGTGGGCGGGCTTGCAGGCCGATTACGATTTGCGCCTGGCGCGTTACGAAAAAGCCCGAACCATTGAGCGCGAGGTTGAGCCGCTGGCTGCGTTGCGGCCCGTGATAGCGTAAATCTTGCCGTAAAATTCAGAGGCGTCTGCCCTGACGAAAACGTCTCGCCTTCCGAAAAACGCAGTTGCCACGGTCTTTCTTTTGCCCGACGTTTCCACTGTGCGAATCGTAAAGAGCATCACCGCCATGCAACGTCTGGCCCGCCAGTGGCAGGGCCGGCGCGTCCCGGTCGCGTTCGTTCCGACGATGGGTTATTTGCACCGCGGCCACCTCAGCCTGGTCGAGCGCGCCCGGCGGCTCTTCGGCCCGCGCGGCAAGGTGGTGGTCAGCGTTTATGTCAATCCCACCCAATTCGCGCCCACCGAGGACCTCGCCAAATATCCGCGCAACGTCGCCCGCGACAAAAAACTCTGCGCGCAGGCGGGCGCGGATGTGTTTTTTGTTCCCTCGGACGCGGCCATGTACCCCGCCGGTTTCAGCACTTACGTCGTCGAGGAGGCCTTGTCGCGGAGCATGGAGGGGGCGTCGCGCCCGGCGCATTTCCGCGGCGTGACGACGGTGGTGGCCAAGCTCTTCCACATCGTCCTGCCGACGGCGGCGGTTTTCGGAGCGAAGGATTTTCAGCAGGCGGCCCTCGTCGAGAAAATGGCGCGGGAGTTGAATTTTCCGGTCAAAATCATCGTCGCGCCGACCGTGCGCGAACCGGACGGATTGGCCCTGAGTTCGCGCAACCAATATCTCTCGGAAACGCAGCGCCGGCAGGCGACCATCCTCTGGCGGGCGATTCAACACGCCAAAGCCGCGCTCGGCGCCGGCCCCGTGCCGGCCGCGCGACTCAAAGAGGAATTGCGCGCGCTGGTGGAAACGCAGCCGGAAGCGCGTCTGGATTACGTCGAGTTCTTCGATCCGAAAACGCTCGTGCCGTCCGCGCAGGTCCGGAAGGGAACCCGCATGGCGCTGGCCGTCTTCATCGGCCGGGCGCGCCTGATTGATAACGCCGCGCTCTGACTAGCGCCGCGTGCTTTTCAACCGGGCGTCATCCAGGGAAACGATATGCAGCGGATCAATTTTGATCGAATGATCCTCCGCATCCAGGACGACGAGCACATTCTTGCCGACCGCGATGAAATCGGGGTGCGGAATCGGGATTTTGCGTCCATCCGACAACCGGATGATGAACGGACTAAAATCCGGGTGTAACCTTTTGCGAACATGGTCGAGATTCACCTGTCCTTTATCGTCTAAAACGCCAGGTTGGTCAAGGCCCGTCAAGGCCGGGTAGTGGGCTACTTTGAATTTTGTAATCGCCTTTTCCCCCGGCTGGCATGGTGAACTAGGGGCATGATTAAACCAGCGAAAAAGCGCAAAGGGGATTGAAGGCACGGGCAGAGATTTATGGAGCAGACCCTCCGCTTCAAGAAACGCATCATGGGAAACCCTCAGAGCGATCTCGTTTCGGCCAGCCACATTGAACGGCAGAACTTGACCGTTCGCACGTCCAACAGCCGATTTACCAGGCTCACGAATGCGTTTTCCAAGAAGATCGAAAACCACAAATACATGATGGCCCTTTACGCCATGCACGATAATTTCTGCCGGGTTCACCAAGCGTTGCGCGTCACCCCGGCGATGGAAGCTGGCTTGACCGATCACGTCTGGAGTTTGGAAGAAATTATTCACTTGCTTGATTAAAGGTGTTGTGTTAGTATTGTGGAGTTACAAATACTAATATGAATACACGAGTTGCGCTGATTGAAACCATAAACATGCTTAAAAACTCCCAAATGCGCTTGGAGACGATCTTGGAATCGCTTCCCAAACCCGCGCTTGGAAAGCCGCCACAACCAGATTATAGGCAGAGGGTTGAGAGGAAGATATGGAATGTCTGGGACGCCTTGAAATCAGAGAGGGAATTCACTCCTCGAAAGGCGAAGGCCATTGCGACAAAAGACACCACATCTGGATATGGTGGCTCAATTTCATCATATTCAGCAATTCTTTCACGGTGGCACGAGGAGGGTTATATCGAAAGGACTAAGGAAGGAAGCGGCCCAAACCCGGCATATTATAGGATTCCGAATTAAAATACCCATAAGAAGGAGTCAAAATGGAAGTGGAGAATCTACTGGATGTTGCAATTGCATACGTGGGCGGTTTCATTATCTGTGGGCTTATCGGTCTTTTTGGTTCTGATTTCATAATGCAGCTTTACGACGACGAAAGGCCATTTGAACCAGAACAAGAAAAAAGGCAGGAGAATCGAGACGCAGCAGGCAAGGTATCAACGCGTGTTGGATTATTTGCGGGCGTAGCGTGGATTCTTTACCGATTTTTTTCAAAGTAGCCCGCTACACAAAGCCGGTCAAGTCCCGTCCACGCCCGTCACTTTGAACTTTGAACCTTGAACTTTTGAACTCGCCAAACACAGAAGGACTTGCCTCGCGGCGGGGATGCGGCCAAGCTGGCCAAGGTTAATGATGAAGCGCAGAACCACTGTTGTAATTTTGATCCTCGTTGCCCTCGCCGTTGCCCTTGGCTTCCTGGTGGCGCCGCGGCAGCGGGCGATTCTTCTGACGGGAATTGTGACGACCGATGAAGTCATCGTCAGCGCCGAAATCCAGGGCCGCCTGCAGCAACTTCTGGTGCGCGAAGGCGACGTCGTGAGCAACGGGCAATTGCTGGCGGTCATCCAGCCGCAGCAATGGGCGGCGGAAATGGAGTTTTACACCAACAACGCCCGGCAATCGTCGGCCCAGGTGACGCAGGCCCAAGCGGACCTGGAATTCCAGATCGAGCAAAGCAGCAACCTCATCCGGCAAAGCGAGGCGACCCTCGCCGCCACGCGCGATCAAGTCGCCCAAGCCGAGGCGGACCTGGACAACGCGACGCTGACCTTCAAACGCGAGGAGGGCCTTTACCAGCAGCACGTCGATTCCGCCAAGGATTACGACCAGGCCCGCACCGCTTTCGACGGCGTCCGGGCGCGGGTGGAATCGCTGCGCAAACAAACCGTGGCGGCGGAGGCGGCGGTGGCGCTGGCCAAAGCAACCGCCGCCCAGACCGCCGCGCGCCGGGCCGCCCTGGCCGCCAGCCAGGACCAGCAGGCGGCGGCGGACGCGCAGTCGGAAAAGGCGCGGGTGCAATTGGGCTACACCCGCATTTACGCGCCCGCCGGCGGGACCGTCGATGTCCGCGCGGCCCTGCCGGGCGAGGTGGTCAATCCCGGCCAGGGGATTGTGACGCTGATCGATCCCGACCAATTGTGGGTGCGGGCGGACGTGGAGGAGAGTTATATTGACAGGATTCGTCTGGGCGACAAGTTCACCGTGCGGCTGCCCTCCGGGGCGGAGCGGACGGGCACGGTCTTCTATCGCGCGATCGACGCCGATTACGCGACGCAGCGGGACGTGAGCCGGACCAAGCGCGACATCAAGACGTTCGAAATCCGCCTGCGCTGCCCCAACGGCGACCGCGCGCTGGCGGTGGGGATGACGGCCTCCGTGGTGCTGGCGCTGGGAAAGCCGTGACCATGTTCGCCGTCGAAGTCGAGAACCTGACGAAGCGGTTCGGCGATTTTTGTGCCGTGGACCATTTGAACTTCAAGGTCGAGAAGGGGGAAATTTTCGGGGTTCTGGGCCCAAACGGGGCGGGGAAATCGACCCTCATCCGCATGTTGACGACGTTGATCCCGCCGAGCGAAGGGACGGCGCGGATTGACGGGTTGGATGTTGTCAAGCAGGCCAACGAAGTGCGCCAGTTGATCGGCGTCATCCCGCAGGCCATGACGTCGGACCTCGATTTGACCGCCACGGAGAACATGAGCATCTTCGCCAAGCTCTACGGCATCCCGCGCGAGAAACGGCGGCGCGCGATTGGCGAGTTGCTGCGGGCGGTGGACCTGGAACAATGGGCCGACAAACCTGTCAAGATGTTTTCCGGCGGCATGAGGCGGCGGCTGGAAATCGCGCGCGGCCTGGTGCATGAGCCGAATCTGTTTTTCCTGGATGAACCGACCACCGGCCTGGACCCGGTTTCGCGCGTGGCGGTGTGGGAGATGCTGGCCAAATTAAAAAGCGCCCGCGAGCTGACCATCCTGGTTTCGACCCATTACATGGACGAGGCCGACAAATTATGCGACCGCGTGGCCATCATCGACCATGGCAAGCTGGCGGCGCTGGATTCGCCCTTGAAATTGAAGGCGTCGATTCCGGGCAAAAACATACTCGAAGCCGGCTTTTCCAGCGTGCCGACGGGCTGGGAGCAGACGCTGAGGGCGCTGCCCGACGTGGCCGAGGTCAAGGCGGAGGACAGCATGTTCCGCATCTCCTCGAACAACGGCGCGCGCACGACGGTGGCCTTGCTGGAAGCGGCGCGGCAGGCGGGCATCACGCTGACCTCGCTCTCGGTGCAAAGCACGACGCTGGATGACGTGTTCGTGCATTACACCGGGCATCAGTTGCGCGACGCGCTGCAAACCTCGGTCAACTACAGCAGTTCGTTCATGTACGAACCCAAACGTTGATGAACCGCATTTGGGCCATCATCGAACGCGACCTGCGCCGGTTTCGGAGCAGCCCGACGCTGATGATCGTTTCGATGGTGATGCCGCTGGCGCAACTGGTGGTGCTCGGCTACGCCTTTGGGGGGAAGGTCAAGCATCTGCAAGTGGGAGTATTGGACCAGGATCACGGCGGGTCGGCGATCAAGGTGCGGGAAATGGCGCAGGCGGTGGCGGCCAACGCGCAGACGTTTGAAACGGTCAATTACGACGATCAGGCGGCGGCGCTGCGGGATTTGCGCGGCGGGAAAATCAGCGGGCTGCTGGAGATTCCGCCGGAGTTCTCGCGCAAGGTGCTGGCCGGAGACAACCCCCATATCGCGCTGGTGGAGGACAACACGGACCAATTCGCCGCCTCGGCGCTGGAGGGAACCGTCAACCAAATGCTGGCGCCTTTCAACCGGCCGCCCGTGCCGGCCCGCCTGACGGCCAACGCCACGCTCTCGGTGGTCGAGGTCTATCCTTACGTGCCCTACATTCAATACCTGTTGCCGGGGACGATTGTGCTGGCGATTTTTGTCTCGGCCATGATCGGCGGTGGCATCATCTATATAGACGACAAGGCGCGCGGGTTGCACGAGGGCTACCTGGTGACGCCGATTCGGAAGGTGGAGTTGATCCTGGGCTTCAATCTGTCGGGAGCGGCCAAGGCCGTGCTGGCCGGGCTGGTGCTGGTGACGTTCGGCTCGATCATCGCCGGGATACCGGACCCGTTGAACCTGGCGCGAATGGCGCGGATGATGTTGCTGGTGGTGGTGACGTCGCTGGCGCTGATCAGCCTGATGTTTCTGCTAATGGTGCGGGTGAGCGATCCGCTGGTGCCGCGGGCGATTTTCGGCGTATTGAACACCGTCCTGTTTTTCCCCAGCGGCGCGGTCTATCCGACGCAGGCCTTTCCGCCCTGGATGAGAGTCATCACGACGGTGGACCCGTTCACGTACGCCGTGCATGGGTTCAAGCAATTGGTCTTGAAGAACACCGGCTTGGGCGCCATCACCGGCGACCTGGCCTATCTGGCCGCCTTCACCATCATCTCGATGGCGGCCGCCACGCTGTTGTTCCGACGAACCCTCTAGGCGGATTCTCGCCATGGGAGATACGAGCCGTGGGCGATGCGGCCTTCAAGAACCTGAATATCTTCGCGACACTTTGAAAAGATTTGGCGGTATCTTTTCGCGGCCTCGTAACCAAGCGTCTTGCGCCCGCCGCCGGGGTCATTTTGCAGTCGGCGAGTCGCGACCAACTTCTCAAAGTATTTTTCCTTGGGATTGTGCTCGTTGCGGATTTCCTGCCAACTCCAATCCGGCGGCAGGTCGTGGCCCGCAAGAACCCAAACCTCAAGCTCCTGCCAGGCATTCTCGGCGATCATAAACTTCGGCGCGCCGAGCAGCGTGTTCAAGTGCTGTTCCAGCCCGTCAAGGGCCTGACGGCGGTCGGATTCCCCGTCGCGATCGACACAGAGCAGAAAAAGATCAACGTGCCATTTGTTGTCTTCGACAACCTGCCGCAAGAGTTGGCGGTTTAGCGCCTGGACAATCCCGCCGATCAACGGGTCAGTGAGTACTCTCACGTTCGCTGGTTTTCCCAGCTTTGCGAACATCGCCGCGATTATCGGCTGGAGGATGAATTGGTCCTTGCGAAAGTCTTCCGGAATGACGAGTACGTTCATTTCCGCTCCTCTTCAAGCGGGAACGGCTGCGGTTTTCCCTCCGTGAATTCCATCGCGTCTTCCATCCAGGAACTTTCGTGCAAGCGCGCGATGTCTTGATTTTTAATCACGTCCATCAAATGCGGGATGTCCGGCAGTTGCTTCACGCGGCCCTCGGACGTGCCTTTGACTCGATAGACCAGCGCGGCGTTTTCCAGGTCTTCACGGCGAATGAGGCGCAATACTTGCGGCGAATGAGTTGTGGCGACGACTTGGATGCCCCTGTTCCGGGTGGTGCTCGCTATCAAATCCATCAGCAACGCCAGGCGGGTTGGATGGATTCCGGTATCGATTTCCTCCAGAAAGTAAAACCTGGCCGGCTTGGGACCGAGCAACGCGGCCAGCATTCCCAGGAATCTCAACGTGCCATCCGATGCGCTTTTGGCGGAAGTTTTGCGTCCCCCTTCTTCCACCAAGTACACAAGAATCTTACCTTCGGCATCAGGCACGAATTTAAAACCGACCACATCCATCGGCGTCAGTTCCTGAATCCAGTGAGACAACGCCTGCTTAAGTTCGGGTTTTTCGCAGATGGCTTGGAGGACGGAGGAAAGATTGTCCCCCCGGTCACCCAGAATCAACTGCCCCGGAACAGATGGTCTGCGCATTGATTCGGGATCCAGATCGATGAAGCGAATCGATCCCAATTTCAAGTCGTCTACCGGGGCTACTCCAGGACTAAAAGTGAGTTGCGGCTGCATGGGGAAGCCATCATAGTCCTTCATTTCCCAAACTGGCGGTATCGGTGGTTTGTCGTAGTAAATCCCTTCCTTGCGCATTTGAGGCGAACCGCCATGTAGACCGCATTGGACCGTAATCTCGTAGCGAAACGGAAAGGCGCTCACCTCGTTCATCACATACTCCACTTCGAGCTTGAACTCCTCCTCGCCGGAGAAACATATCTCCCGCGTGCCGCCGCGGATGCCGCTCCACTCGGGTTGTCCGCCCTCGCCCCATTTACCCCCGATGATCTCCGCCAAATTATAGCCGCGGCCAACGCCGTGCAGGAAACGCAGGGCGTCGCGGATGTTGCTTTTGCCCGACGCGTTGGCGCCGACCAAAATGCTGAACGGCCCAAAGTGAACTTCCGCCTTCCGGAAGTTTTTGAAATTCGTCAATGTTAACTTCTTTATCATCGCGCCTACGGCTGTTGCGGGGGCGAGTTTAGGCGATTTGCGGGCGTTTGTAAGCAGAATTTCATTCGACATTCGCGGGGGCGTCCGTTCAAGATAGGGGAGATGCATTGGCCGGCGGATTATCACATCCACACGCCGCTCTGCCGGCACGCCCAGGGCGAGCCGACGGAATACGCGGCGCGCGCCGTCGCGCTTGGACTGGACGAAATCGGTTTTTCGGACCACTCGCCCATGCGGCGCGATGATTTCGACAATTGGCGCATGCGGTTCGACCAGTTGGGGGAATACGTCGAGAAGGTGCGCCGGGCGCAAAAGGATTTTCCCGCCCTGTCCATCAAGCTGGCGCTGGAGGTCGATTATTTGCCGGGACACGAGGACTGGATTCAGGAATTGGCGCGGCTGCATCCGTGGGATTATTTTATCGGCTCGGTCCATTACGTGGCGGATTCGTGGGCGCTGGATAACCCGGACGACATGCGCAAGTGGACGGAACGCAATCCGTACGAAGTCTGGTCGGTCTATTTCGAGCGGCTGGGGCTGGCGGCGGAATCGGACCTTTTTGAAATCATCGGCCACGCGGATTTGCCGAAGAGATTCAAAATTTACCCCAAACAGAATGTCACGCCGCTCTTCGAGCGTTTCCTGGATAAAGCCGCCAAGAGCGATGTGGCGATCGAGGTGAACACGGCCGGCCTGCGCAAGGATTGCCGGGAGATTTACCCCAGCCGCGCGTTCCTGGAACTGGCGGCGCGGCGCAAAATTCCCATCACCTTTGGGTCCGACGCGCACGCGCCGGGCGAGGTGGGAAGCGACTTTGCGGCGGCGCTGGAATTGGCCCGCGCGGCCGGCTACACGCACACTTGCCGGTTCGACCAGCGCGAGCGCACCGAGACCCGACTTTGAATTCTTAGCGAAAGACGCCATGAAATTCCTCTCCCTGCTCCTTGCCGCCGGTTTCCTGGCGTCCTTCGCGGGCGCGGAAACGGTTCATTTCGACTCCGCCAAACCGGGTGCGTTGCCCGAAGGTTGGCTGGCTGGAGTGACCGGTCCCGGAGCCGCGCAATGGGCGGTCGCCGCCGATCCGGTCGCGCCCGGCGCGCCCCGCGTCCTCCAGCAGTCCGGCGCGGTTCCTTCCCACAGCTATCCCTGGTGTGTGAAGAAGGATGTTTCGTTGCAGGACGGGTTTGTCGAGGTCAAATTCAAGCCGCTTTCCGGCTGGGAGGACCAGGCGGGCGGCGTCGTCTGGCGGTGGCAGGACGGCGACAATTATTACGTCGCCCGCGGCAACGCCCTCGAAGAGAACGTCATCCTTTTTCGCACCGTCAAGGGCGCCCGGCGGGAGCTGCATCGTTGCGCCGTCAAAGTCGCACCCCATCAGTGGCACACGCTGCGCGTCGATTTCAAAGGCAGCCATTTCACCGTGACGTTCGATGGCCGGAGTGTGATGGAATGGGATGACGAAACCTTCAAAAAGGCGGGAGCCGTCGGCGTCTGGACCAAGGCCGACAGCGTGACGGCGTTTAATGACTTCCAATTCGACGGCCACTGACAAAGAAAGATTTGCGGTTTACAATTTGCGGGATTGGCTTTAGTCAATGTCGCGCGTTTCGGCTCGGAATAAAAAGTGCGAAGACATTCCAAACTGAATCATGACAACCGCAGACAAGCCCGCGCCAACCGCGCCCCCGCCCCCACCCAAGCGCAAGGTCCCCAATGTGCGCCTGTCTTCCCGCCTGGCTGACGCCGCCCGCCTGGACGCCCCGGAGGCGTTGCGCCTGCTGGAAACCGGCCCGGAAGGTTTGACGGAAGCGGTCGCGGCGGAGCGCCTGGAGCAAGTCGGCCCGAACGAAGTCTCCCAGGAAAAACATAACGTCTGGACGGGCCGCCTCTGGCACGCCGTGCGCAATCCGCTGGTCATTCTGCTCACGGTGCTGGCCATCATCAGCTTTTCCACCGCCCAGGAAACCAGCGATTTCCTCGGCGCCTGGCTCATGGTGGCGATGGTCATCCTCGGCGTGGCGCTGCGCTTCATCCAGGAATCCAAGGCGGACTCCGCCGCCGCCAAGTTGAAGGCGATGATCAAGGTCACGGCCACCGTGGTGCGCGACGGCCAGGCCGCGGAGGTCCCCTTGCAGTGCCTGGTGCCGGGCGACATCGTGAAATTGTCCGCCGGCGATATGATTCCGGCGGATGTGCGCATTCTGACGGCCAAAGATTTGTTCATCATCCAGGCGACGTTGACGGGGGAATCGTTGCCGGTGGAAAAGTTCGACACGCGGGAAACGCGGGAGAACATTTCGCCGCTGGAATTTGCCAATCTCTGCTTTTTGGGAACGAGCGTGGAAAGCGGCGCCGCGCAGGCGCTGGTAGTGGAGACCGGTCCCCGCACTTACCTGGGCGGCATCGCCAGCAGCATGACGACGCAGTTGGTCGAGACGAACTTCGACAAAGGGATCAAGCGGTTCACGTATCTGATGCTGACGTTCATGCTGATCATGGTTCCGGCGGTCTTCTTTATCAACGCCTTGAGCAAATCGCCCTCGCAGGTGGCCGACGATGACCTTGTCAAACTCCCTTCGCTGGCTGGCAAACTGGCGGCAAAAGCCGACCCTGTCTCCGCCTTTGTGAGCGAGCAATTGGACGCCGGCACCAAGGCTTGCCTGGCGGCCTACCAGGTTTCACCCACCAATAGTGAGGCGCTGGCCGGGATGCTCGTTTCCAACCTGAACCTGATTGTTTCCGGTCCCTCCATCTATGATCAGAAACGTTTCCAAAATGTCCCGCTGCAGCCGGAAACGAAGTCACGCCTGAAAAACCCGCGCCGCCATGATTTCAGGCTCAACCGGCTGCTGCTGGAGGACGCTTACCCGGCGGAACTGAAGAAAAGCGGCAAGCATGATTGGGCTGGGGCGTTTCTGTTCGCGCTGGCGGTGGCGGTTGGATTGACGCCGGAAATGCTGCCGATGATTGTCTCCGTCTGCCTGTCCAAGGGGGCGCTGGCCATGGCGAAGAAAAAAGTCATCGTCAAGCGGCTCAATTCCATCCAGAACTTCGGGGCCATGGACGTGCTTTGCACGGACAAGACCGGCACGCTGACCCGCGATCACGTCATCCTGGAAATTCATTGCGACGTTTTCAAAAAGGAGAGCGACCCCGTTTTGCTGGAGGCCTACCTCATCAGCCATTTCCAGACCGGGCTGAAAAACGTCCTGGATCGCGCGGTGTTGAGCCATCCGGAGGCGCAGCAAAAACTGTGCATAGACAATTACAGGAAGGTGGACGAAATCCCGTTCGATTTTTCGCGCAAGATGATGTCGGTCATCGTCGAAACGCCGGAGCATGAATACCAGATTTTGACCAAAGGCGCGCCGGAGGCGGTTTTTGCCCGTTGCACGCAGTTTGAAAGCGAGGGCGAAATTCTGCCCATGGAACCCATTTTGATCGGCGATCTCATCCAGGAATACAATGATCTGAGCGCCGACGGATTTCGCGTTCTGGCCGTGGCCTCGCGGAAGCTGGACAAACGGCCCGCTTACTCCAAAGCCGATGAATCCGAACTCATTCTCAAGGGATACATCGCCTTCCTCGACCCCCCCAAGGAGTCGGCCGGCCAGGCCATCGCCGCCTTGCAGCACAACGGGGTCAGTGTGAAAGTGCTGACCGGTGACAACGATCTGGTGACGCGCAAAGTCTGCAAAGACGTGGGGCTGGACACGGGCGAAGTGCTGCTCGGCAACGCGGTGGAAGGTATGAGCGACGAGCAGCTTTGCCGGGCGGTGGAAACGACGCAGGTTTTCGCGCGGCTTTCCCCAACCCACAAGCAGCGCATCGTCGAGGCCCTGCGCCACAACGGCCACGTCGTCGGGTTCATGGGCGACGGCATCAATGACGCTCCCGCCTTGCGCGCCGCCGATGTCGGCCTGTCGGTGGACAACGCGGTGGACATCGCCAAGGAATCGGCGGACATGATCCTGCTGGAAAAGAACCTGATGGTGCTCGAAGAAGGGGTGCTGGAAGGGCGGAAGGTGTTCATCAACATTCTCAAATATATCCGCATGGGGGCCAGTTCCAACTTTGGCAACATGTTCAGCGTGCTCGGAGCGAGCGCCTTTCTGCCCTATCAGCCCATGCTGCCGATTCAGATTTTGACGAACAATCTGCTCTATGATTTTTCGCAGGTCGCCATTCCGACCGACAACGTCAACGTCAACCTCATCGCCAAGCCGCAGCCGTGGGACATGGGTGAGATTGCGCGGTTTATTTTATTCATTGGACCGGTCAGTTCGATCTTCGATTACACGACGTTTTTTGTGATGTTGTATCTTTTCCAATGCTGGGCGCCGGCGGGGGCGGCCCTGTTTCACACCGGCTGGTTTGTGGAATCGCTCATGACCCAGACCCTGATTATTCACGTCATTCGCACACGGCAGATTCCGTTCCTCCAGGCGCGGGCCAGCACGGCGCTGACGATCACGACGGTGGTCATCATGGCGATCGGGGCGTGGCTGCCCTATTCGCCGCTGGCGCCGATGCTGCAATTCGTGCCGTTGCCGGCCCTTTTCTGGCCGATTCTATTTTTGACGCTGCTCTGTTACGTGGTACTGACCCAATTGGTCAAGATGTGGCTGATTCGCCGGAGGTGGCTCTGATCCGCCGGGCGGGCGCCGCCGGCTTCAACAACGCCCACTGCAAGCTCAATCCCGGCGCCACTCCGCTCAGGTTCCGCAAATCCACCGGCTTGGCGATGTAGGCCGCCGCGCCCAGCCGTTTGCTGGTCTGGATGTCGCGGTCGCGGTTCGAAGCGGTCAGGACGACGACAGGAATCGAGGCGGTGCGGGGGTCGGATTTGACCCGGCGCAACACCTCCAGCCCGCCCAGCCCCGGCAAACCCAAGTCAAGTAAAATGAGCTGGGGCCGCCGGGTGGGCGGGCGCCCGGCGTAGGCGCCCGTGCGAAAGAGAAAATCCACGGCGTCCAATCCGTTGCGGATGACCTGCACGCGGTTGGTGATGAATTGGAGGGCCTCCATGGCCAACTCGATGTCGTTCGGGTTGTCCTCCACGAAGAGAATGTCCACCAATTCCCCGCCCCCGATGCCGGCGCTTCCCGATCCGCCCGGCGGCGCCTGGTAGGCGAAAAGGGTGGCCACGGAGATTTCGAGGGCGCGGGCCAGCTTTTCGATGCTCTGCAGGGAAACGTTGCGCGCTCCGCGTTCGATATCACAAACATAGGTGCGGTGCAAACCCGCCCTTCCGGCTAATTCCTCCTGCGAGATGCCCAGGCGGCCTCTCCAGGCTTTGACCGACGTCCCAAACGGTTTTTTTACATCAACTCTTTCCACAAGCGTGTCCTTTGCTCCCAGATGATAACAACCCTCACAACAGACTATGAGTGACGGCTCGTTAAAATTGTCCCGACGCTTTGTTTCGCCCCTGAAGATTCATCGTTCCCCCGGGGACCCAGATAAACTCAACTCGATCATCTGACAACAGAAACGTTACGATAAAGCGAGCGGGAAATCCAGAAAAAAATTCGCTCTTTTCCTGCCGCCCGCGCGCGGCAAGGCCAGGGCCGGTGCCGGCGGTCGCGGCTCGACAGCGTCCGGGCCTGGCGATAGAATCCAGAAGATGGAAAGCGCTCAAGATGAAGCATCGGCCCTGCCGCGCCAATGGCTGGAGGAATTTGAAGCCGCCGCCCGCCGTCCCCTGGAAACGCGCTTTCGTTATTCCTTTATTCACACCTACAAACCGGTGTTGGACGACGCCCCGTATCGCGCCTTTGACACCATGGAAGACTACCGCCGCTGGTGCGAGGCCAACCTTCCCGACTGGCTCGGCTATGGCCGCGTTTGATTACCGCCAAGCCGAGGAAATCCGTGATGTCTTCCGCGCCCATCACGTTCGCTACCTTTTTCTCGGCAAGTCGGGGGCCATTCTGTTGGGCTATCCCGACACGACGCAGGACGCCGACCTTTTTGTCCAACGGTCGGCTGAAAACGGAAACGCTCTGGTGGGCGCGCTCCGCCAGTTGGGTTTTGCCCTGACAGATCAACAGGCTGGCGAAATCATGCGCGGCAAGGATTTCGTCCAGTTGAAGAACGGCCCGTTCGATTTGGACCTGGTGTTTGCTCCCGATGGAATTGAGCGATTTGAGGATGCCTGGCGCCGGCGGGTCGATGTGGAAGGATTTCCCGTCTGCCACATCGACGACATAATCGCCAGCAAGGCGGCAAGCAACCGGCAGAAGGACCGTGAGTCCCTGCCCCGCCTGCGTTCGTTCCGCGAGTATTGGATCAAATCGCGGAAATGAGGCCGGAAATTGACTTGCGTTTCGGGGCGGGGGGAGTATGGTAGCGGTTGCCTGGACCCCGCTTTGTGCGGTGTTCATTGAGGCTGAGAAAAGAAAGTTAACACAGGAACCTAACCTTTAACCTCCGTTGCCCGGCAACGCGGTCAGGTAGGCAATGGAGTCTTCGTAGGCGCCGCCGGCGCGCGCGCCCGCAAGTCTCCCGCAGTTTGTCAAGACGCTATATATGCTCACGATGGAAGAAGCCCTCAAGCAAAGTCCGACCCGCTTTGCCACAGGCCAAATTGTCAAAGGGATCGTCATTGAAGTCCGCCCCAAGGAAGTGCTGGTCGATATCGGCTACAAAAGCGAAGGGGTCATCCCGGCCAACGAATTCGACGACATCAAACTGGTCAAGATCGGCGATGAAGTCGATGTCCTGATCGAGAAGCTCGAGGACAAGGAGGGGATGGTCGTGCTTTCCAAGGAAAAGGCCGAGTTCAAAAAGAATTGGGACAAAATCCTCACCATTTGCAACGAGGGCGGCACCATCCAGGGCAAGGTCAAGGCCGCCGTCAAGGGCGGCCTGCTGGTCAACATCGGCGTGGAGGCCTTCCTGCCCGCCTCCCAAATCGACATCGTCCCGCCCAAAAACCTGGCGCAGTTCATCGGCAATTCCTACGAGTACAAAGTCGTCAAGATCAACCAGGAACGCCAGAACATCGTCCTGTCCCGCCGCGAATTGATCGAGCAGCGGCGCAATGACAAACGGGCCAAGCTGCTGGCCGAAATGACCCCCGGCGACATCCGCAAAGGCACGGTCAAGAATATTACGGACTTCGGCGCCTTCATCGACCTCAACGGCATCGACGGCCTGCTCCACATCACCGACATGAGCTGGGGCCGCATCGGGCATCCCTCGGAAATCCTCAAGGTCGGCCAGGACATCGACGTGGTGGTCCTGGACATCAACCGGGAAAAGGAACGGGTCAGCCTGGGCCTCAAGCAGAAGCTGAGCAATCCGTGGGAAAACATCGACGCCAAGTACCAGGTGGGCAACAAGGTCAAAGGAAAGGTGGTCAACCTGGTGCCTTACGGCGCGTTCGTGGAATTGGAACCCGGGGTGGAGGGATTGGTGCATGTCACCGAATTGTCCTGGACCAAGCGCATCGCCAAGCCCTCGGACGTGCTCAAGGCGGAGCAGGAGATCGAGGCGGTGGTGCTGGGGATCAACCGCGAGGAGCAGAAAATCTCGCTGGGCATCCGGCAACTGGAGGCCAATCCCTGGGACGGCGCCGTGGAGAAGTATCCTTCGGGCACGAAGGTCAAGGGCAAGATTCGCAATCTGACCAGCTACGGCGCGTTCATCGAATTGGAAGAGGGCCTGGACGGCATGATCCACGTCTCGGACATTTCCTGGACGCGCAAAATCAATCATCCGTCGGAGGTTTTCAAGAAGGGCGATGAAGTCGAGGCCGTCGTGCTGGAAGTCGATAAGGCCAACCAGCGCATCTCGGTCGGGGTCAAGCAATTGAGCGTCGATCCGTGGAGCAACATCGATCAATACTACAAAGTGGGCGATCTGATCACCGGCAAGGTGACCAAGCTGGCCAGCTTCGGCGCGTTCATCGGGTTGCAGCACGACATCGACGGGCTGGTCCACATCTCGCAGGTGAGCGAGGAGCGGACGGACAAGATCAAGAACGTGCTCAAGGTCGGCCAGGAAGTGACCGCGCGGGTCATTAAGATTGACAAGACCGAGCGGCGCATCGGGCTGTCGATCAAAGCGGCGGCGTATTCGCCCGAACAACTCAAGGCGGAGCAGGCGATCCTGGATTCGCTCAAGCCGGGCGAAGACCTGGTGGCGCTGCAACACGCCTTTGACGCCGCCGACGAATCGGCGCGGCAACAGCAGCAAAGCCCGTAATTTGACGCGGGAAAACGCCGGTTCGCTTCGACGCGGGCCGGCGCCCGGTCCGCGCTTGGGGAAAGCGCGTTTCCCTGGATGAAAACCCTGCACCTCTACCTGACCCGCCAAATGCTGGCGACGTTGGGCATGACGGTGTTCGTGGTGACGTTTGTTCTGCTGCTGGGCAACGTCATCAAGGAAATCCTCAACCTGCTGGTCAACCGCCAGGCCACACTGAGCCTGGCCCTGCACGGCATCCTGCTGCTGATACCCTACGTTCTGGCCTTCTCGCTGCCCATCGGGATGCTCACGGCGGCCTTGCTGGTTTTTGGGCGGTTCAGCGCGGACCAGGAATTGATGGCGGCGCGCGCCAGCGGGATCAGCCTGGTCAGCCTGATCACGCCGATCCTGCTGCTGAGCGTGGCGGTCAGCGGCTTGTGCGCGTGGCTCAACTTCGACATCGCCCCGGCCAGCCGGATGGCTTACAAGGAACTGCTCTTCCGCGCCTCGGCCAAAAATCCGTCCGACATCCTGCGCCCCGGCGAGCCGGTGCCGTTGGGCAATTACACCATTTTGGTCGGCAAAAAGGACGGAACCAACCTGGAAAACGTCATCGTCACCAAATGGACGCGCACGGGCGAACTGAAGGAATGGCTGCAAGGCCCAACCGGAACGCTGTTCTCCGATCCGGCCCGCAAACAAATCATTCTGACGGTGCATTCGGCCCAAGGCTGGTTCCACGAAACCAACGGGTGGGAGCCGAAATTGTCCGGGGGCGACCCGCAAATCCCGCTGGAAATCGAGTCGCAGGCGCAGACGATGCTGGCGGTGCCGCCCAGTGACATGACCTTCCACCAATTGCGCGCGGAGCTGGAACGATTGCAGCGGCCCCTGGCCAACCCCGCGCCGCCGGCCCGCCCGCAGAGCGGGGCCGTGAAAGGCGAGCGCGAGGTCCGGCAAATTGTCGAAGACATAACCACGCCGGTGATGGTGTACATGCACCGCGAAGTGGCGTTTTCGTTTGCGTGCATTGGTTTTACGCTGGTGGGGATTCCGCTGGGCATCCGGGCGCACCGGCGCGAGACCAGCGCGGGGGTGGCCATCGCGCTGGTGTTGATGCTCATTTATTACAGCTTCGTGGTGCTGGCCCAGGCGTGGGTCGGCCATCCCGAACGCGCCCCGTACCTGATCGTCTGGCTGCCGAACTTCATTTTCCAGGCGGTGGGCGCGGTGCTGCTCTGGCGGGCAAACCGGCGCGGGTGAGATTATTGAAAATATAAGAATGAGTGAATCAGTGAATGAGTGAGTGGAGCAGGGAAGGCGGATGGACCGATGGCCAAGGGTGCGGGCCACAGATGAACACGGATGAACGCAGCGCGGCAGCCGCAACCCAGACCTGCCCAGAGGAAATTGACTCGCGCAGAGGCGCAGAGGGCGCAGAGGAATATCAAGAAGAAAAGCGATTCATGATTTTCTCTGCGCCTCTGCGGCTCTGCGCGAGAAAATCTCGTTGGAAATGCGCGATTTTTCACTATAGTGGTGCATGCTTTTCCCGAGACTTCGCTCGGGAAACGAGGCTTCGCAGCCGGCATCCTGCGACCGGCTTGTTTTCGTTGCGACCAACATGTTGGTCTTAGTTTTTGGATAGCAGAACAGATTGACTAAAAGACCATGCGCTTGAACTCGACTTTGGTCGCGCCGGCTTGATGGAATTGGCAAGGGTTTTCCCAGTGGCGGCAAGGAACGACCTAGTGGCGGGCGACCCTCGCAGAAGGTATAAAGGCACTTGCGTGTCTCACCAACCCGCGGGTGCGGATTGGGCGGAGTCTGGATACGCTCAATATCCGGACTCCGTTTTGTTTTTACGGGTTGGAAGCGAATCAGTGAGTGGAGCAAGGAATGCTATCGCATACACCCATCAATTGGTAGCAGGCGGGGCGTTCGTGCCAAAAAACTACTGATAAGGCTACCCTTTTGTGAATGGCTTCGCATCTTCGTCCTGAGTCAAGCGGCTGAACTGCGGGCCAATCGCCCTGTAATACTTCCGTTGCCGTCCGGTGTAAGGCTGCTTCACCGCAGGCTCAACATCTCGCAGGACTAATTGAGCGATGCGCACGCCGGGAAACAAATCGAGTGGCATCGTTCCAACATTCGATAGTTCCAGAGTTACCACGCCGCTGAAACCGGGCTCAATGCACGTAGCCGTAGCAATTTGAAGCCCCACTCGAGACCAGGATGAGCGCCCTTCAACTTGCCCTTCCAAATCCGAGGGCATCTGGAGATATTCAAATGTGCAACCTAACGCTAACTGGCCAGGATGCAGCACAAACTTATGTCCAAATCTCACTACTCGTCGCTCCTGAAGGCTGCGCAACTGAATATCCGACAGCACGAACGGGTTGAGCGATTCCCCCATGTGCATGCGGAAAACTATGAATTGATTGCCAAGACGCAGATCAACTGAAATGTCTCCAAACTGCTTCGGTGACAAAATCGGCGTAATCACGAGCTGCTTTGCATCAGTTTCCCGCAACCTCGATTCAATTCTCTCTTTGCTGAGTGTGCTCATGTTCGGAGATAGATTTGATCTCTGGCCCGAATTTCGTCTGGACGTAGCTCACCTCGATGGCTTTGAGAACCAATCGAAACAGATCATCAAAATTACTCGGCGTTCCCCAACTGGGGTTTTCCTCCAGGCGCAAGCAACTGTACGCCCAAGCGGCGTTCCAAATGTCAGCTATCGCAGCCGGTGCCATATCCGGCCACGTCCCTGTCTCGTTCGGAGGGATTCCCTGCTTTAACCTCAGCACGAGCTCGTGGATGACTCCCAAGTTTTGCTTGAGTTGATACGGAGCTTGTGATTCCGTCGGAAGGAACGTTAACACTTCCTCTTGAACAGCAGGCCAGTTCTGCTGGATCACCTTGTACGCCTCGAGCGTGCGGATGTCGGCGTTTATTTCCAGGACATCGTCATTCTCGGAAGCCAAATCCCGCACTTTCTGTAGAAAGCGAACATATGGGAGAATCAAGGCACGGTATTCTGAATTACCGGCGAAACAATCCTCTTCAACCAAATCCTTGGTGACTACTTCTGATATCGTGCGTAACCGCATGCGCCAAGGAGGATAACGACCACAGGCACACGGATTGGCATCGAGCTTGAATCGAACAGAAAACTCGCCGAGACAAGCAAGAGCCGCCGGCCCCAACAAATGCGCGCCAACAAAGTCGCTGATTAATTCTTTGAAACCGGAACGAGTCAATTCCATCGTCTCCTTCATCGTTTCAGAGACGTACTGGTCCCGGTAAATTTTTTTTAACAACTCCTCCTGAGGACTCCTGTTGGCGTTCTCATAGTTCATCTTGATTCTATGTTGGATGACGTCCTTCGCCTGTGCCCAAAGGCCATCAAACTCAGCAGTCAGCCAGTCAGTAGCAAGAATGTGCCCAACTTCGTGTCCCCAGTTGACATGCATCAATACGTTCATTCGTTCAACACGCGGAAACGAAATGCAATAGATGCGGCACTTACCGCTTTCACCGACAGCCTGCTCCCAATCAGAAAGCGGCATCCACTTACCCAAAGAGGCAAAGCAGGCTCTCAAAGTCTCGACGAACGCCCCCTTGATGCTATAGTTATAAGACCATTGCGGCCGCAAAATAAAGCAGCACTCCTTAGGAGTATGCTGTTTAAGAAATGCCTCGGTTGCCTGGACCATACTCCACGGCGTTTGCTCAATTCGAGAACGTTCGGCAAAGCGGAGGTGCTCTCCCATGCTCCGTAAGATGGCGTAAATATAAGGGAGTTTCTGTACGGGGGCGGAATCGAGTCTTACGCCTACCAACGCGGCCGTGCGGCCTATTAGCTGGCAGAAAGTGACAGCAGTTTCCGTAGGGTAATCCTCCGCCTCCTCTAGCCTCGCTGCCAATTGCTCCAAGCTACTGGCGTGGCGAAACAACTCTCGTCTGAGGGTCGCACTACGCCAATCCTCGTTTTGGTCGGCGGGTTTACCATCTTTAGAAGTACTGGCCATTTGCCAAAGAAAGAGAACGCTCGCTCCGACTAGGTTGAGTTCGCCACGAAAAGTTCATTATCTCTCGGTAAGCCGTTATCCGTGAGCTGCATCAGAAGACGTTGAGATAGCTCCGATAAGAGTGCGGATGCAAGTTGCAGCTTATCCGAGGGTAAAACACCCTTGCCTTTTGATCCGCCCCTAATCAAGAACTGGTATAATCTGCGGAGGAATTCCACGACCTCGTTTTCCCGCTCTAGACCTGCCTCACGCATCCGTCGCTCGATGCCAATTAATGCCGCATAAAAAGTGGGCCGCACCTCCGTCGCCTGAACCGCCAAGTTGCCAATACTTCCAGCACCATTAGAACTACCGGCAGTCCAATCTACCTGATTCAAGAATCCCCCAGCCCATACAAGAAGCTCGCGGTCGGTCGAAGTCGTCGGCTGTCCTTTGCTTAGTTTGCTTAACACGGTAGCGGCAGAGTCAAGTCTGCTGCTCACTTCAAAAAGACGAGATGATTCAATTAAATCTGCCATAGTCGCTCCTTCCACGCTCAGATATTAACCTCATTTCTCTAGTCCGTCACTTCTAATGCACCCGACATACTTTGCCATAGCCGGTGCCCGTTCATCACCAGATGCGGCTTCCGTGCTCATGCTTGGGCGGATTTAAGCATTGATTTCGTGAGAAATCGGACTTCAGGGCCACAATACATAGTGTTAATCTAATGTCAAGCCCCAATTTGTGGGGTTTTTGCTCTATTGCAGCAAATGCTGCCAGATGCGAGGAGGGCTTGTCAAGCCGCCGCTACAACACGCAATGGCACAACCTTCGCCGCCGCCCTATTCTGCCGAGTCGCTTTTGCCGCTTTCACGGCCTCCGGTGTGACGCCGAACCGCTTTTCCGATTCGATTTGGCTGGTCGAGTTCGGGTCAAACTGTGCTGCGCTGGCCGCCATATCACCCCATTCGACCCGCCTTGTCGCTGCTGGGTACCTGAGGAAGACGCTCTGCTGGGCTCGATGCTGGACGAGGTGTCAGCCAGACCAGAATGGCGCTCAGATAAGGGATAAAGCTCGCCAAATCGTTTATCGATAGGATCTTATGATGGGCGTGAAGCTCGATCAACAAAACTGTGAATATCGCCGCAGAACAATCTCCGCCGACGCCGCCGGCGAGTGCGACCAGAACGGCCGCACTCCCCAAAAAAGTCGCCAAGGATTCGGGTTTTTCGCGCAAGGGAAGGTTTGACTTGGCGGGTCGGTAAACTTAGAGTGAAATGCATGTTGGCTGCTGAAACCAGTCGGGTTGCCGTCCCCATCAGTTCACCGCCGCCGCAAACCTCGGGCTGGAAAGAGATTGCGGAAGCGGTGGAACCGTTTCTGCAAAGCGTGGCCCGGCGTCTGGAGGCGCAAACGGCGGAGTTCGAGCCGCAAATCGCCGATTTCGCCCGGTATGCCCTGACCGCCCAGGGCAAGCAGCTTCGCCCCATCCTGGTCTCGCTTTGCGGCGAGGCGGTCGGGAGGCTCAATGAATCGCATCTGACGGTGGCGGTGATCATTGAAATGATCCACCTGGCGACGCTGGTGCATGACGACGTGATCGACGAGGGGCAGTTGCGGCGGGGCCGGCTGACGCTGGCGGCCAATTGGGGCAATGAGATTTCCGTGCTGCTGGGCGACTGCCTGTTCGCGCACGCGCTCAAACTGTCGGCCAGCTTCCCCACGCCCGAGATTTGCCGGGCGGTGTCGGCGGCGACCAACACGGTTTGCGCCGGGGAGATACTGCAAAGCCGTTCGCGGGGGGATTTTGGCGTGACGCGCGGGCAGTATTTCAAGATGCTGGCGATGAAGACGGGGGAATTGTTCGCGTTGTCCTGCGATCTGGGGGCGCACTTGAGCGAGGCGACATCCGCGCGGCGCCAGGCCCTCCGGCAATACGGGCTGGCTCTGGGCACGGCTTACCAACTTTACGATGACTGCCTGGATGTGCTCGGCTCGGAGGCCGCCGCCGGCAAAACACTCGGCGCGGACCTGGCCAAGGGGAAAATGACGCTGCCCATCCTGGTGGTGCGCGACCGCGCCAGCGCGGAGGACCAGTTGCGGTTGCGCCTTTGGCTGGCCAACTGGGAACCGGGCTTCCTGGCGGGTGTGGTGGAATTGATCGTCAAGTACGACGCTTTTACCGAGTCGCGGGCCATCCTGCAGCAATACCTTGTGGCGGCCCGGCAGGCGTTGACGACGTTGCCGCCGTCGGAGGGCCGGGCGGGGCTGATGGGCTTGACACACTTTCTTGCGGAACAAACCGAGGCCCTGGGGGTTTACTAGAGACTGGGTCGATTTAAAGGCACTTCATTGCATGCGAAAGCGCCATTGGCAAAAGCTGTGACACTGCCGCCGGAGCCGGAGCCGGAAGCCGGTTCCGAAGGCGACGAGGTCGGCGACCTTGCGTTGGTGCGCCGCGCCCAAGAGCAGGACGTGGGCGCGTACGACGAATTGGTGCGGCGCTACCAGGAGCGCCTTTACGCCACGGTCTATCACATGACCTCCAATCACGAGGACGCCAACGACCTGGTGCAGGAAACGTTTATCAAGGCATACCGGGCGTTGAAATCGTTCAAGGGCGATTCGAGCTTTTACACGTGGATTTACCGGATCGCGGTCAACAAGACCATCAACTTCCTCAAGCAGCGCAAGAACCGCATCCACATGAGCCTGAACGACGTGGATTTCAACGCGGAAAACGATCCGGATCTGGTCGCGCTGGTGTCGGAGCGGACGCCGCGAAGGGACTTGAATTTGAGCGAATTGCAGGAGAAATTGAACGGCGCGATGCAGAAACTGTCAGAACATCACAGAATGGTTGTGACGTTGCACGACATCCAGGGGTTGTCCCATGAGGAAATCGGGACGATCATGGACTGCAACGTGGGCACCGTTCGCTCGCGGCTGTTTTACGCCCGGCAGCAATTACAGGCCTATCTCTGCGATTATTTGAAGTAGCGCGAAAAGTTCGATTGGCAGCATGAATACCAACCCGGAGAGTTTTGAGGCAGTGCGCAAACTCATGGCGGTCAAGCGCCACGAAGCGCCGCCGCCCGGTTATTTCAACACGTTATCGGGAAAGATCGTGTCGCGCATTGAGCGCGGGGAAGGGCAACTGAATTTTTGGGAACGGCTCTCGACCAGCTTCACATTGCGGCCGGCGTTTGCCTACGCCTTTGCCGTGGCCGCGTTTGGCGCGTTCACGGCCAGCGTGTTTTATTCCGGCAAAGCCTCGATCCAGGAGCCGCTGGCCCAGGAAGGGCCGGCGACGGCCTGGGCGACGGCCGCCCCGCACGCGGCGTTTGCGAGCCAGATGGAATCGACCCCGCCGCTGCACGTGCCCAATTGGCTGGGCAACACCAATCCCGGCGCGCCGCCGCAAAGCCTGCCGTCCTTATTCGCCCCGCAGGGCCGCGCCGTCCCGGTGTCCTACCAGACGGGGAACTGATATTCCTGAATTTTGAGCGAGCGCCAACTGCTGAACCGCAGTCTGAGTGCGCTGCAACTTCAGCGATTTTAAACTGTTAAATTTGCGAGCCGGGCGGCGCAGATTTTGGCAGCAGCCTTGAAATGATGGCGAGCAGCACCACCACGACCAACGCCAAAACTGCCCAAAACAGCACACCGCCTTTGCCCGGTACCTGGTTCTCGCGCCACGAAGATTTTTGGAGTTGTTCTTCCGCACCGAGCGTGGCCGCCGTTTTGTCCGTCGCCAGCAATTCATTTGCGACCAGACTCAGATCGTAACGCGGCGCGGCCGCGCGCGCATTGCCATAATAGAGAAATGGCTCGTCGTTCAGCCCGGCTTTGAACAGCAGGCGCGTGGCCAAATAGAAGAGCCGGAAATTTTCCAGTTCGACGGGCGGGTTGTCGCCGTTTTCGGTTTCCAAGAATAATGTGTCGCTCCGCGGCGGGTTGTCGAGCGTCAAGATGAACTCCCTGCCTGCCCGGCCCGGAGTTTGAATCCACGACGCCTGGCCCAAGGTGCGCCGGTAGGGCGCGCCGCGCTCATCGGCCAGCTCTTCCTCAAGGGTCATCTCGCGCCGGAACAGCGGCGTTCGCGCGGCGCAGACCAGACGCAGGACGGGCAGCGCCGGACGCGGGAGTTTGATCCTCCATCGGCTGAGTCTCGGATTTTTGGAATCGCCGGCCGCCGCGATCACCGGGGTCAGCGCGCGGCTGATGGACGTGCGCTCAATAATGTAGGAAACCTGCCGGCCGCCGCGCA
Source organism: Verrucomicrobiota bacterium (assembly GCA_049510745.1). Lineage (GTDB taxonomy): Bacteria > Verrucomicrobiota > Verrucomicrobiia > Limisphaerales > Palsa-1400 > PLGF01. The sequence goes on from JBEKYR010000002.1 coordinate 48,732, forward strand.
GCAGGCGCAAGTCCTGAAAATCCCGCTGGGCGCGGGAAAGCACGTCGGGGTCGAGTTCGAGCTGCTGCGCGCCGGCGCGCGTGAGGTTGACCGTTTTGCGGAATTTCCACGCCGACACGTCGAGCGCGACTCCGGTCGCCTGGACATCGGGCAAAACTTCGGGCGGACGATAGCTTGGATTGTCCGCCAACGGGGAAAGTTCGATAAGCGAGGGCGCAATGCTTTTCAGATTCGCGCCGAGGGCGGCAAGGTCGAAGTGCGGCGTGGCGCACTGAGAATTGCCCGTCAGCAAATGGTGCGCGCCGGCCTGCCGCGCCAGAAACACAAGATAGACCGGTCGCCGCTCGCCGCCCACGGCGGTGATGGGCAGCGGCGGGCTGTCGTGGTTGCGAATGAGCAGCAGCAATTCGCGCGAACGAACCTGGCTTTCCACCGGCACGAAAAGCTGAGCGGCAGCCGGCTGGCCTTCAACGGCCACCCGATAAATGACGCCGCCGGCCAAAGTTTGTTCGCGAATCGAATCCTCGGAAATTTGCGGCGCGGTCACCGTAACTTCGCGCGTGAACAACGGTTCAGGCGTTTCGAGATGGAGCGTCGCCAGATTTAAATTCGCCGCGCCGAGATTGAGCGTCAGGCGGGTTTCTCCGGGGCTTTCCTGTCGGTCGGTGATGGTCACGGGCAGAGATTCGCCCGGCACAGGCTGGCTGGCGGCCGCGTGGACGCGCGCGCCCGTGAACGGAATCGGCTCGGATCGCTGGTCGTCCACAGTCAGCCGCAGCCAGGGCAAGGTTCCCGCCCGAATGTCAAGATGAAGCTGGCTGGCGCCGTTCGGCTGGCGGAAGATCGGTTTTCCCCGCGCCAGGATTTCCCAGCGGTTTCCGTCGGCGGAAGTTTCGATTTGAACGGACTTGATGAAGCTGGTTGCCGGACTTTCCAGCGTGACGCCGTCGAGCGGTTGCGCCTGTCCGGTTTCAAGCGTGAGAACGGTCGCGCGGGCGTTGAGGGAAACCTGAAATGACTTCGGGTTCTGCGCAATTTTTGGCGCCGCGGTTGGCCGTTCAATCAAGTAAGGCATCTCCTTGCCGGCGTCGTCGTAAAGGCGCAAATCTTCCAGCGCGGGCCGCGCGGCATTGAGCGTCGCGACGGGCAGACTCAATTTGATCAGGCCGGGGGCCGGCGCGTCGAACTGTTGCTCGTGTTGCCAGTCGCTTGGCAAAGCGGCCGCGCCGGCAGCCGCGCCGCACACCAGCGCGAGAACGGAAAACACCATGGCCGCGCGACTATTGGCCAGGTTCATTTTTGGGTTCCTCGTTCTGCGCGGCCGCGGTGAAGAAGCGTTGATAGGCGAACGACGCGAGCATGGCAATGATCGCCACGCCGATGAACGCGCCGATGCGATAGAGCTGGCCGAGCCGGGCAAGGTCGTGGAAGAAAAGTTTGAGCAGTGTCACGCTCAACAAGCCGAGCGCGGCGTAACGCGGCGCGGGTATTTTTTTCCGGATGCCGATGACCAGCAGCGCCAGGGCGAACAACGCCCACGCAATGGAATAAGTCATGTCGCGCGCAAAACTTCCGCTGAATTCAAAGGTGAGCGTCGAACCGGGCGCGCTGAAAAAATCGGCAATTTCGATGTTCAGCAACAGGAAAGCCAGCACGGTTCCGAGCGCGGCCAGCATCGGCGGCGCGCTGAAACCGGACACCAAATGGCGCGGCGGCGCCAGCAGCCGGGCGCCGGCGAACAAACAGACCGTCACGATGCCGTAAGCGTAGAGGTACCAGTTCAAAACCGGCGTGGCGGAGCGCGGATGATAGGCCAGCACGGCGGGATTTAACGCCAGCCGAATGAACGCGGCCATGAGCAAGCCGACGCCGGTCAGGCGCAGACCCGGATGCGGCACGCGATGAAACAGCCAGAGCAACGCCGCGCCTTCCAGCGCCCAGCCGATGGTAATCCATTGGCGATCGAATTGGATCGGGAAAATGAGCGTGATGAAAAACAGCGCCACGCCGCCGAACCAGGCGACCTGAGTCAGGCGGGCGGCGCTGGTCGCGGGAATTTTCTTCAGAACCATCACCAAACTCAACAGACTTGGAATCACAAACGCCGCGGGGAGCAAACCCATCACCTGATTTGGATAGGCGCGGGCCACCAGGCGATGGATCAGGAAAAATTGCGGCGGGCCGGACAGAGCGGCGGCGGCCCAGGGAACTACTTTGCCGCTGAACTGCCGCAGGAACAAAAATGGAAAGAGCGCAAATGCGCCAAAAAAAACGAGATACCAGGTCAGCGGTTGCGGGGCGCGGGCCGGATCGAATTCCTTGAAATGCCAGGCGCATTCCAGCGCGGTCACGCACGCCAGGCCGAGGGCCGGCATCCATTCGAGCGAAAATAATTTTGTCACGCCGAGCAACAGCACGACCAGCAACAGGGCCAGGCCGAAGACCGGCGACGGATTCACCAGCGGCAGCCGCAGCGTTGCCATGATGAGCAGCAAAAACGGCAGCACGATGGAACAGGCGGGCAGAATCGCGGCCAAATCTCCCGGCGCGGCCAGATCGTTGCTGAATTGGAATCCGCTCTTCAGCGCCTCGGGTTGGAATTTCCTCACCAGCCAGATGCCGGCGGCGACGAAGAAAACCGCGAAGGCGCCGAGCAGAAAAAATGGAAGGGGCAGACCGGTCAGGTCGGACGGGATTTTGAAAATGAGCGCGCCGGTGGCGGCGAGGGTGAGCAGCAACACCGCCAGAACCGGCAGCAACGTGGCCGTGAGCACAGCGAGCGCGATGGCGAGCAAATCAACGAGCAAAATGAACGGCCAGACGAGAAAGGAAACTTCCGCGAGTTTGAAAACCGGCACGAGCACCAGCGCGAGCGTGAGAATGGGGAAGAGGTGGTTTGCCCAATTTTGAGCGGCCGCGCCGGGCCGGCGCTGGAGCAGCGCAGGCAAAGCGGAATGGAGAACGGCAAAGATGAAATAAAACGCCAGCGCGGCGTTGAGCAGTTCGTTTGACAAAGAATTCGCCGTCCACAACGCGAGCAGGCCGAAGACGGCGAAGCCGGAAACAGATTGGGCGGGAGAAACATTCTCATCGGCCAGCGTGAGCGCGACGACCATGAGATCAATCAGGAAAACAAAACCGAACATCAGCCACGGCCGTTGCGCGAGCGGCTCAAAGCCAAGAAACCATGCCGTGAAGGCGTAAGCCACGGCGACCAGGCCCAGCACGGAGCCGGAAAACCACCGGCTGCTTTGCCCGCGGCGCTTCGCCCACCAGGCGGCCAGAAGATAGAGCGCGTTGAAGCCCAGCAGCACGGCGAGAGCGATCAGGATTTTGTTTCCGTCAAAATATTTTTCGCTGACGAAGAATTTTTCCGCCCAGCCGATTTGCATCAAAGCAGTGCCGGCGGCGGCCAGCGCGGTGAGGAAAAACCAGCGGCGATGCAGCGCGACGACGATCAGGCCGGCGTCGAGAAGGGCGATGTAGCCGAACAAGCCGCCCGGATTGTCCACGCCGGTCGAGAGCAAGATGGGCGTGAGAAAACCGCCGAGCATGCCGAGAATGGCAACGACAAGCGCGTTGAGTCGGACCGCGAGCAGGAAAGCGGTCGTGGTGATGAGCGCCATCAGCAGAAACGTCGGGAGCGCTCCAAAAAACTCAAAGTGATAAATCGAACGGCAGGCGAACGTCACCGCGTAGAGAATCACGACGCCCGTCGCGCACAAGGTCTGCGAAAGCGCGGGATAATTCCTCCGCGACATCACCAGGCCGCCCACGAGCAGGCCCAGGCCGGTGACGAACCCAATGGCCACGCGCAGTTCCGGCGGGACGAGATTGTTGTCGAACGAGTATTTGACAAAGAACGCAACGCCGAGGAACAGCGCCAGCCCGCCCAACCACGCAAACAGCTTCACGCCCATGAATTGTTCCCAGTTGATGGCGGGCGCCGTTTTGCCCGGCAGCCGCGGAGACTCCGGCGCTGTTTCCAGCGGAACAACGATGGGGGCGGGGCGCGGTAGAGAAGTTGGCGGCGTGGCGAGGGGAATTTTTTCGAGGGGCGGCGCGGGCGGGGGCTTGGCGGATATTGCGGGCGCGCGCTCCGGTTGCTTTTGCAGCGCAATGTTCAACACCTCCGCTGTCGTCGGCTCCGGAGGCGGCGCCGGTCCGGGCTCTTTTTTGAATCGGCGCAGTTCTGCCTCCAGGTAACCGAGCCGGTGGGAAAGCTCGTCAAAGCGGCGCTCGGCATTAAATGCGCGGACAATGAGCCAGATGAATAGAAAAACTGGAACTCCGAGAACGAGGATGACGATGATAGGTATCCATTCCATAACGTTCTTTGGCGCGGACACTGCGACTTCGCCAAGGAGCGCAGTCTGCATCGCTCCCGGCGCTCTGGCAAGAAGAACTTTGCCCGGACCGGCCTCAACTCCGCTGTTGGCTTAAGCGTGCGTTCGGTTTATCTTCCGCAGCGCCATGACACCGACATCGCCACAGTTTTGGAAGTGCCATAAAAGTTGGCGGGAGCGATTCGTAGCGCGGGACCGTGCTTTGCAGGGACTCCACATTGATGAAATCACTGGCGGTGCGATATGTTGTGGTGATGTAACCTACTTTAACGACGTTAAAGTGAATCGTTGCACTTGGCTGTAATTCATGTTTTACTAGCTATGACGGTAACGATAACGATGTCATAAAAGTGGTTATTATTGCATGTTTTATGGACTTTATCGATGTTTTTGTGCGGTTTTTGCAATAGTCTATTCGGCTGGACGTTAACGATAACGTGAGTGAAGCGAATGTTTGTTTATCCAAAAAAGTATGATGTAATCGTGGTTGGGGCTGGTCATGCCGGCGTTGAGGCCGCTCTGGCGGCAGCCAAGATGGGCGGTTCGACGCTGTTGCTGACCATTAACGCCGATACCATCGGCCAAATGTCCTGTAATCCGGCAATCGGCGGACTGGCCAAAGGTCATTTGGCGCGAGAGATCGATGCGCTTGGCGGAGAAATGGGGAAAGCGACTGACATGACCGGGTTGCAGTTTCGGATGCTGAACACAAAGAAAGGGCCGTCAGTCTGGGCGCCGCGCGCTCAATGCGATAAGAAGGCCTATCAGTTTCGGCTGAAATGGATTTGCGAACGGGAGCCGAATTTGGATGTGAAGCAGGGCCAGGTTGCGAAGATACTTCACAAGGACGGTGCCGCCTTTGGAATCGAAACGACGCTCGACGTTCAGTATCACGGCAAGACGGTCGTCATCACAACGGGCACGTTTTTGCGGGGGTTGATGCATATCGGGTCGAACCAGCAATCGGGTGGCCGGGCTGGGGAGGCGGCGGCGATGGGACTTTCGGGGTCGCTAAAGGAATTGGGGCTTGAATTGGGTCGGCTCAAGACCGGCACGCCCCCCCGGCTGCTGCGTCGAAGCATTGATTTTTCAAAGACCGAGATTCAGCCGGGTGACGAGCCGGTTCCCTATTTCACCTATTGGAAGGACGATTTGTTCCACGTGGAACATTCCGGGCGGTACCCTTCCGGCTCCATCCTCGAGCGGATTAACGGCCAGTTGCCTTGTTATATCACTTATACCACAGACGCCACCGCCCAGATCATCCGCGCTAATCTCCACAAATCTCCGATGTATTCGGGCGTCATTGAAGGGGTCGGCCCGCGTTACTGTCCGTCCATCGAGGACAAGATTGTGAAGTTCCCGGATAAAGAGCGACAGCAGATTTTCCTGGAACCGGAGGGGATTGCGACCGACGAAATCTACGTCAATGGCTTCTCGACTTGCCTGCCATTCGAGGTCCAGGTCCAAATGGTCCGAACCATTATCGGTTGCGAACAAGCCGAGATCATGCGGCCGGCTTACGCAGTTGAATATGATTTTGCGTTCCCGACACAACTCCAGCCTTCGCTCGAAACCAAAGTCTGCCGCAACCTTTTTCTGGCGGGTCAGATAAACGGCACTTCAGGTTACGAAGAGGCCGGCGCACAAGGGATCATCGCCGGCATCAATGCCATGCGTCGCATCCAGGACCGTGAACCCATTATCGTTCGCCGGAACGAAGCTTACATTGGCGTGTTGATTGACGACCTGGTTACGAAGGGAACCATTGAGCCGTATCGGATGTTCACCTCGCGGGCGGAATACCGCCTCCTGTTGCGCCAGGACAACGCCGATCTGCGCCTCTCCCAACTCGGCTACGACATCGGCCTTTTGCCACTACGCAACTTCCAGAAGTTCCAAACCAAAAAGGCGGCCATCGAAAGCGAACTTGCCCGGCTCGAAAAGACGCGGGCCGGTTCGGAATCTCTTGCGCAAATGCTGCGCCGGCCGGAAGTGACGTACGCGGACCTGCCGGACCGAAACGCGGGGCTGCCGTTGGAAGTCATCCAACAAGTTGAGATAGCGGTAAAGTATGAAGGCTACATTGCCCGCCAGGAAATCGAAGTTGCCAAACTCAAGGGACTTGAAGACAAACAAATCCCGCGCTGGCTCGACTACGCCAAAGTGCCGAGCCTCCGAACCGAAGCCCGCCAGAAGCTCTCCAAAATCCAGCCCGCGACCCTCGGCCAAGCATCGAGGATATCCGGGGTGTCCCCATCCGATGTCGGAATCCTGATGATTTGGATGAGGCAAGGAGCGCCACCGCCTCCAGAACCCGTCGAGCAGGAGTAGCGGGAGTGCCATTGTGGCACTAGAGTGTGACAACATGTCCCATTTACCAGCATTTAGGCTTGAAGCAGTTGTTACATAAGTGGCTTTCAATAAACGACATATAACTTTTCATAGCATCTGGCACCAACATTGCTCATGAAAAGGGGACAACTGATTTTTTATGTCTAAGGTAATTGGAATTGATCTCGGAACCACTAATTCTTGCATGGCCGTTATGGAAGGCGGCGAACCGGTGGTATTGGAAAACTCGGAAGGCAAACGCACGACTCCTTCTATCGTCGCCTTCACCAAGACCGGCGAACGCCTGGTCGGCGACGCCGCCAAGCGCCAGGCGGTGACGAATTCCCGCAACACGGTCTATTCGATCAAACGCTTCATGGGCCGCAAATACGGCGAAGTCCAGGAAGAGTTGAAGCGGGTCCCTTACAAAGTGGTATCCGGCCCCAACGGCGACGCCGCGGTGGAAGTTGAGGTGGACGGCAAGCCCAAGCAATTCAGCCCGCCGGAAATCTCGGCGATGATCCTGACCAAGCTCAAGACCGACGCCGAGATGCGCCTGGGGGAAAAGATCACCCAGGCCGTCATCACGGTGCCCGCCTATTTCAACGACTCGCAGCGCCAGGCAACCAAGGACGCCGGCCGCATCGCCGGCCTGGAAGTGCTGCGCATCATCAACGAGCCGACGGCGGCCTCGCTGGCCTACGGACTTGACAAGAAGAAAAACGAGGAGATCGCCGTCTATGACTTGGGCGGCGGCACCTTCGACATCTCCGTGCTGGAAATCGGCGACGGCGTTTTCGAGGTCAAAGCCACCAACGGCGACACCCATCTGGGCGGCGACGACTGGGACAACCGCATCATGGACTGGATTCTGGACGAGTTCAAACGCGAGCACGGCATGGACCTGCGCAAACAGCCCGACGCCCTCCAGCGCATCAAGGAGGAATCGGAAAAGGCCAAGATCGCCCTTTCCAGCGCCCAAACTTACGAGATCAATCTCCCCTTCATCACGGCCGACGCCTCCGGCCCCAAACACGTCAGCGCCAAATTGACGCGCGCCAAGATGGAACAGTTGTGCGACGACCTTTTCGAGCGCACCATCGGCCCTGTCAAGAATTGCTTGAAGGACTCCGGCCTGACCGGCGACAAGATGGACGAGTTGGTGCTCGTCGGCGGCATGACCCGCATGCCCCGGGTGGTGGAAACCGCCCACGGCCTGGTCAACAAACCCCCGCACCAGGGCGTCAACCCGGATGAAGTCGTGGCCGTCGGCGCCGCCATCCAGGCGGGCGTCCTCAAAGGCGAAGTCAAGGACGTGCTGCTGCTGGACGTGACGCCGTTGTCGCTGGGCATCGAGACCCTGGGGGGCGTTTTCACCAAGTTGATCGACCGGAACACGACGATTCCGACGCGGAAATCGGAAATCTTCTCGACAGCATCGGACAACCAGCCCGGGGTCGAGATTCACGTCTTGCAGGGGGAGCGGCAGTTTTCGCGCGACAACAAGACGATCGGCAAATTTCATTTGACAGATATTCCGCCCGCCCCGCGGGGCGTGCCGCAGGTCGAGGTGACCTTTGATATTGACGCCAACGGCATTTTGCACGTCAGCGCCAAGGACCTCGGCACGGGCAAGGAACAGAAGATCACCATCACCGCCAGCAGCGGCCTGTCCAAGGACGAGATCGAGAAGATGCGCAAGGACGCCGAGAGCCACGCGGAAGAAGACAAACAGAAGCGGGAAGAAGTCGAGGCCCGCAACGAGGGCGACAACGCGGTCTATCGCAGCGAAAAAATGCTCAAGGACAACGCCGCGAAAATCTCCGCCCCGCAAAAGGAGAAGATTGAAGAAGCGGTCAAGGCCGCGCAAGAGGCGTTGAAAGGGACGGACACGTCCGCCATCCGCGCCGCGACCGAGAAACTCAACGAGGCCTGGCAGGCAGCCTCCGCCGACATGTATCGCGCCGCCTCCGAGGCGGCCAAGTCCCGCTCCGGCCCCGGCCCGGCGGGTCCGAAGCCGCCGCCCGGTGGCCAGCAAGAACCCGGCCCCGGCCAGGGAAAGGAAGAAGGCCCGATTATTGACGCGGAAGTGGTGGACGAGAAGAAGTGACGATACGGGCCGTCTGCCTGGATCGATTGCCGGCCGCCGGCGCGGCGGCCGCGCCTTGAAGATTTTCCCGCCTGTGAGTGCGGCGGGATTTTGATTCGAAGAGAATAAAAACAAAACAAAAAGGAAAACATAGTTATGGCCATTAACGTCAAACCTCTCGGCGACAGGATTCTTGTCGAACCCGCCGAAGAACGCGAAGTCAAGAAGGGCGGCATCATCATCCCCGATACCGCCAAGGAAAAACCCACCGAAGGCATCGTCGTCGCCCTCGGCACGGGCAAAACCGACGACAACGGAAAGAAAGTTCCGTTTGAAGTCAAAAAGGGCGACCGGGTGCTCGTCAGCAAATACGGCGGCACGGAAATCAAACTCAACGACAAGGACTACAAAATCCTGAGCACGGATGACATCCTCGCCATCATTGAATAGCCCCAAACGCTTTATCCACTCTAAATTCTAACTCTTACTTACCGAAAGGATCACTACTATGGCAGCAAAACAACTTATCTTTGATGAAGCGGCGCGACAGTCGCTCTTGAAGGGCGTCAACAAATTGTCCCGCGCCGTCATCGCCACGCTCGGCCCCAAAGGCCGCAACGTGGTGCTCGACAAAAAATTCGGCTCGCCGACCATCACCAAGGACGGCGTGACGGTGGCGAAGGAAATCGAACTGGAAGACCCGTTCGAGAACATGGGCGCCCAGATGGTCCGCGAAGTCGCCAGCAAGACCAGCGACGCGGCGGGCGATGGCACGACCACCGCCACCCTGCTGGCTGAAGCGGTCTATTCCCAGGGCCTCAAATTCGTCACCGCCGGCGCCAATCCCATTTCCATCCAGCGCGGCATCGCCAAAGCGGTCGAGGCCGCGGTGAGCCACCTGGACAAGATCACCAAGAAGGTCAAGGACAAGGAAGAAATCAAGCAGGTCGCCACCGTTTCCGCCAACTGGGACAACACCATCGGCGAAATCATCGCCGATGCGATGGACAAAGTCGGCAAGGACGGCACCATCACGGTCGAGGAAGCCAAGTCCATTGAGACCACCCTCGACGTGGTCGAAGGGATGCAGTTCGACAAGGGCTATCTGTCGCCTTACTTCGTGACCAACGCGGAAACGATGGAAGCCAAGCTGGAAGAAGCCTACATTCTGATCTACGAGAAGAAGATCAGCAGCCTCAAGGACCTGCTCCCGTTGCTGGAGAAGGTGGCCAAGATCGGCAAACCGCTCCTGCTCATCTCCGAGGAGGTCGAAGGCGAAGCGCTGGCCACGCTGGTGGTCAACAAGCTCCGCGGCACGATCAACGTCTGCGCCGTCAAAGCCCCCGGCTTCGGCGACCGCCGCAAAGCCATGTGCGAAGACATCGCCGTGCTGACCGGCGGCAAGTTCATCAGCGAAGACCTTGGCATCAAGCTGGAGAACATCCAGTTGGACGACTTGGGCCGGGCCAAGAGTGTTGTTGTTGACAAGGAGAACACCACCATCGTCGAAGGCGGCGGCAAGTCCTCCGAAATCCAGGGGCGCGTCAACCAGATTCGCCGCCAGATCGAGGAAACCACCTCCGATTACGACCGCGAGAAATTGCAGGAACGCCTCGCCAAGCTGGCCGGCGGCGTGGCCGTCATCAACGTCGGCGCCGCGACCGAGACGGAGATGAAGGAAAAGAAAGCCCGCGTCGAGGACGCCCTTCATGCGACCCGCGCCGCGGTCGAGGAAGGCATTGTCCCCGGCGGCGGCGTGGCGCTGCTGCGCTGCCTGACCGCGCTGGAAGGCTTGAAGCTGCAAGGCGACGAGCAGATCGGCGTGGACATTGTCAAACGCTGCGTCGAGGAACCCCTCCGCGCCCTGGCGACCAACGCCGGCGTGGAAGGCTCCATCGTCGTGCAGGAAGTCAAGCGCCGCAAAGGCAACGAAGGTTACAACGTCACCACGGGCGAGTACGAAGACCTCGTCAAAGCCGGCGTGGTTGACCCGAAGAAAGTCACCCGCACGGCCTTGCAGAACGCGGCCTCGATTGCCGGCCTGCTCCTGACCACCGAATGCCTGATCACCGAGATTCCGGAGAAGGAAAAACCCGCTCCGGGCGGCGGCGGTCATGGCGGCGGCATGGGCGGCATGGACTACTAAGCCGTTAATCTCCCAGGGAGAACAGGGGAACCGAGCGAGGCTGGCCTTTGGGCCGGCCTCGCATTTTATTTATGCCGGACGCCCTGTGCGTGCTGAACGCATGAAAGGCTTGATTTTGGTTGCTGGCGGCAACATCCTTCTTGGCAAATGAAATGCGAGGCTGTTGCGGTAGTCGCAATATCGCTTGAGCCAGGCGCAGTAACTGTGCTGTGCTGCGAATGCAAGATGGTTGCCCCGTATCACTTCCGTAGTGACGGCGCACCGCTTCGTCGGCATTCGCGTGGCCATTTTGATACACGAACCGCCAGTTGTATATTAATTCTTAACCCGATTCACCTATGATCGCCAAAGACTACCAGGAAGTTTATGAAGCGGTGTCCGCGATGATCCAAAATCTGTTTCTTCAAGGTGTAAGAGGCGTAGCCACATTTGGTGAGGTGACCAGCGACGCTGAATCCTTTGCACTATCCATACAAACGGCATGTCATCAAGACCGGGTAGAAGAATTGATAAGAGCGAATCCGGGAAAAGCCGCAACATTTCTGACCGTGTTAGATCAGATTCGTACCGAATTAGATCCCATAGTCAAAAAAACTGGTGCAGAAATGACGGACATTTCCAGAATATGCGTGATTTCAGGCGAGGCAGTGCTTTATGCAGTGAAAGCGAGGCGTCGGCGGCGAGAAGGTTTCAGCGGTGCATATTTACCGTACCCTAAGGACGATCGAGTATGACGGCGCTTGAAGCTATTCCTAAGATCAGCGAGTTGCTGGCTCGACTCATTAAGCTCTCGAAGAACAGAGAGACAGGGGCGCTTGTTCAACAGATACAGGAGCACCAGCTTGTTATACATAGAGCATTGGTGGACGCGGACGCGAAGATCCGTGACCTTGAGCGTCAGCTTGAGGCAGAAAAGTTTGAGGAAAAGAGGATTCATAGATTGATTACGTTTAGACGTGGAAAGAACACAGGTGGGAAGTGGGTGGCTTTTTGTTCCAAGTGCAATATGCCCGCCGGGCAAGGACAGAACATTTTAGGAAAGGTCGTTTGTATGGTGGTGTGTTCTGGACATTGCGGGTGGCAAGTTCCGATTCCAGAGACATTACAGCAAGTCATAAAGGAGCTTGAAGGATGACCGTGAGGTTTAAGAAGCCGCTGCAGCTAACGTTGGTTGGCCGCTTTAGTTCACTGCATCACTGCCCGATAAAATCGCGCTGGTTGGCCGACACCGGCAGGGTCAATCAGCGAATACGGGCTGACCGACAAATTGGTCACGGAAAGCAGATTTATCCAGTTGGGATTGTCTAAATTGGTGCTGTATTCGACCACGAAATTGTTTCCCAATGTGCCAGACAGATTCAATTGCGGACAACCTGCCGAAAATTGCAATGTCAACATTGGTGGCACAACTGGCGGAAGCAACAAACGAAACACAGTTCCATAACCATCAACGCCGGAATTCTCGGACGGTCCGTAGAAATCGCTTCCGCCGAAATGCGTCGTTCCGTAGAAATTGCCGTCATTTCCGAGGATCAGAGTGCCGCCTGGCTCCTGCCCGTTGGTTCCATTGAATGAAACCAACGTGGTCAAAGCGCCTTTAGGCGTCACTTGGAAAACCGTTCCATACGTTCCTAACGACCCGCTCGTAAAGCCAACGCCGCCGCCGCCCGTCGTACCATAGAATTTTCCGTCATTGCCAAGTGTCAGTCCATTCGGATACAACCCGTTGGTCCCGTCGAATGAAACTAACGTGGTCAAAGCGCCTTTAGGCGTCACTTGGAAAACCGTCCCGTAACCAAGGCCGGCTTGGACCGACCCAAAACCGTCGCCGCCGTATGTTGTCGTTCCGTAGAAATTGCCGTCATTTCCCGGCGTCAGAGCGGCTTCCGGACACACGCCGTTTGACCCATTGGCATTGAATACAGCCAGCGTGGTCAACGTGCCGTTGGACGTCGCTTTGAAAACCGTTCCACAACCGGCGGGGGACGCCGCCGTCTTCCGTCGTGCCGTAGAAATTCCCATCATTGCCCAGCGTCAGCGCGCCCTCAGGCTGCTCCGCGTTGATGCCATTGAACGAAGCCAATGTGATCAATGTGCCGTTTGTCGTCACTTTGAAAAACGTGCCACCGTCATCATTTTCCCCGTATGGCGTTGTTCCGTAGAAATTGCCGTCATTGCCCAGGGTCAGAGGGGCGTCTGGCTGTGCTCCGTTGGTTACGTTGAACGAAACCAATGTGGTCAAAGCGCCGTTGGTCGTCACTTGGAAAACCGTTCCCTCGTTATCGCTGCCGCCTTCTTCCGTTGTTCCGTAGAAATTGCCATCATTCCCCAACGTGAGTCCATTCGGATGGGAGGCGCCATTGAATGAATAGATGGTTTGTATGCTCTGAGCGCCAACCAGGGACGCCGATGCGATGAACAGAAGCGCGATTACGAATTTGAAAGGCAATTTTACCGCATCGGAGCGATAGGGATGAAACGACTTTGCCGAAGCGCTCATAGACACGAATGATTGCGCACAGAACCGCTTGTGTCGAGCAGGAAAGGTGAATGTAGGGCAACCGGAGAATTCTGCGGCAGCTCATCGGCGGTCGTGGTCGGGCGATTTAACGGCTCACCGCTTCTCGTTGTAACTCCTTTGACTGTATTTCGCGGCGCGAAGTTCTTCGGTGAGATTCTGCAACTCAGCGGCGATCTCCAGCGGTTCCCATTCGATCGCAAACTCCTCCCGCGCGGCCTGGCACATCGCCGTTTCCCAACTCTCCCGCGCCAAGCCGAGGGGCGGGGGCTGCACTGAGCCTTGCACCAGCAATCCGTGGCGCGTCCGGCGTTGCGCCGCGCCCGCTATCTTGCGTCCGTGCCACAGCACGTCGTCCTTCTCCGCCCCGGCGAAACATTGTCCTGGTATTTCTTTTTGACTCCCCGGAGACAAAACCGCGGCCACGTTCATTTTCGCGAAGGCGGCGCGCACCCATTGGTGGACCCGTTGATAGCTTTCCACCGCCTTGAGCCGATGCCAGAAGTGGCCCGCCGGAAAAACCAGGCTGTAGGTCCAATCGGCGTCGTGCGGCACCAATCCGCCGCCGGTGGGCCGCCGCACCAGCGGGCGCAACAGCGTCAGCTTTTCAACGTCCGCGTATTTTTGCGCGTAACCGAACGTCGCGGCGGATTCCTTCCAGCCGTAAAATCGCAGGACGGGCCGGCCCAGCTCCGGCGCGGATTCCAGCAGGGCCTCGTCCAGCGCCATGTTGTAATCGGCGGCGTTTTTGCCTTGCCGCAACAAGTGCCAGACGGCGGCTGTGGGTTTTTCGTCCGTCGCCATTCTAAATCCGCGCCAGCATCTTCTGGCGCTGCTCCGGCGTCAGTTTGGGGTCCAAAACTTTGCGGCCGGCGGGACAGTCCGCGTTGATCTCGCAACCGGCGCAATCCGGGCTGCGCGCGAAACAGCGCCGCCGTCCGTGCCAGATCAGCCAATGGCTCAAGAGCGTCCAATTCTCTTGCGGCGCCAGCGCCTGCAAGTCGGCTTCGATCTTCTCCGGCCCGGTGTGCGCGCTCAAACCCAGCCGGGCGGACAAACGCGCCACGTGCGTATCGACCACGATCCCGGCGTTGATCTGAAAGGCGTTGCCCAGCACGACGTTGGCCGTCTTGCGTCCGACTCCGCCCAACTCAGTCAACTCTTCCATCGTGCGCGGCACGGCGCCGCCGTGTTTCTCGACCAATGTGCGGCAGGCGGCTTGAATATTCTTGGCCTTGTTGCGGTAAAGGCCGATGCGCCGAATATCCCCTTCCAATTGCGCGAGAGGCGCGCCGGCATAATCCGCCGCGCTCCGGTATTTTTTGAAAAGCTCGGGCGTCACGAGGTTGACCTGGCGGTCGGTGCATTGCGCGGAAAGGATGGTGGCGATGAGCAATTCCAAGGGGCTGGAATAATCCAACTCGCAATGCGCCTGCGGATACGCGGCCTTGAGGCGGGCCATGATCCGTTGCGCGCGCAGCCGGCGGTTTTCAAGAGTTTCGCGGGCCATGCTAAAACAATCCCTTAGTGTTGATGAAGAGACTAAAGATGCCCGCCTGCGCGGCGACGTATAAAAACTGCGCCCTCACCGCCATCGAAAAGTGCGGATGCGTCCAGATGGAGTGCGACACATCGGGTGTCGTATCGTCCAGGTGATAATCATCCGGGGGTTTGATGTCCGAGATGTAAGCGAAGTAAAACGCCACCGCGAGAACCAGCGCCACGACGGCTACGATGATGTAAGGGATATAAAACAGAATAAATCCCGTGCGGAACAGCCCCAACAACGGCGAGGACTTCATAACCCTGTCGAGTGCAACTGGTGAGGGCGTAATCTCATGTCGTTTCGAGGAGAGAGTTTATTCCTTCAGTCGTCCATTGTCCATCCTGGATCGACTGAGGGAACCTCAACCGGCTGCCGGCGCCGATGAATTCAGGCCAGACTGTCCCTGGCTTCCAGCTTCTGCCAGACGGCGCCGTAGAGGGCGATAAAGACAAAGCAAACAAGCGGGACCGCGAATCCGATGCGCATGGAATAAACATCCGCGATATGGCCCATGAAGGGCGGAGCAAGTGCCCCACCCACGATGGACATGACGAGCAGCGACGAGCCGAGCTTGGTGTGATCACCCAACCCGCGGATGCTGAGCGCAAAAATGGTCGGGAACATGACGGACATGAAGAAGAACGTGCCGAAGAGGGCGCCTAAGCCCGGTTTCCCGCCGCCCATGGCCACCGCGGAAAGCACGACGTTGATGACGGCGTAGGCCGTGAGCACGCGTTGTGGTTTGAACTGGCTGATCACCACGCTGCCGCAGAGCCGGCCGAACATGAACAGGCCAAAACCAAAGGCGCCCAACCAGGTGGAGGCCTGCAGCTTGGTCACGCCGGGATCGTTCTCCAGGACGTAATTGACGAAGAAGCTGAAGATGCCCGTCTGGGCGGCGACGTAGAGGAATTGCGTGGCCACGCCAAGGGTGAAATGTCGGCGCTGCCACAAAGTCCTTTTCCCTTTGCCTTCGGCTTCCACTTTGACTTCTTCTTCCGCGCGGAGGTCCGGCACATTGGCCAGGGCGAAAATCACGACCAGGATTGACACGACAAACGCCACGCCCAGATAGGGGATATAAAGACCGGCATCCGCGTTCGCGCCGTTGCCGCTGCCAAAGACGAAATGTCCGCCCACAATCGGCCCGAGAATCCAGCCCACGCCGTTGAAGGTTTGGGCGATGTTGATGCGGGTGGCGCCGCCCTCCAGCGCGCCGAGCAGGGTGGTGTAAGGATTGGCAATGGTCTCCAGACAGGTCATGCCGGCGGCCACAATGAACAGGCCGGTCAGGAACGCCCAATAGGTTCCGATATGGGTGGCAGGAATAAACCAGAACGCGCCGCCGGCGATGAGCGACAAGCCGGCCAGGATGCCGCCTTTGTAACCAAATTTCCGCGCCAGCAGCCCGGCCGGAATCGCCATCAGAAAATAGGCAATATAATTGGCGAATTGCACCAAGCCCGACTGCGCCTTGTTGATGTGAAGCGAGTCCTGGAAATGCTTGTTGAGGATGTCAATCATGCCATTGCAGAAGCCCCAGAGCAGGAAGAGCGAGGTGACGAGCACGAACGTCATCATCATGTTTTTGCCATCGGGGGTGCGGAACAAGCTCGCGCCGGTGCGGGTCGGCGTGGCGATTGGGGGAGTGGGTGTCATGTGATTAGGCGCTTTCCAGGATCATGTTCGCATATTGAGTGGTGTCGCCGGTGCGGATCAAGCCGATACTGTGCGGCACGCGCTTTTTGAACTCGACGTGTGGTTCATGGATCAACTCGATCCCGCGCAAGGCCCCGGCAAAGGCGGCGCGGGTTTTGGCGTTGTTCTGTTGCAGGAATTCCTGCCATCCTCCATCTCAAACATGCCTTTTTTGTTGGAGTTCATAGATAAATGGATTGGAGGTTGTGGCCGGCGGCGAGGATGCGATGAATTCTCATTCGATTGTTCGCTTGGGTTTACCGCCTTGCCGCTCCCATGTCAAACCTGCTTCCTGGACCACAGATCAAATTCATAGAGCGCGGCCACGATCAGCGCGTGGCGGATCTGCCCGGACGCCACCAACTCCGGCACTTGGGCGACGGGCACCAGGCGGGTGGCCAAATCTTCGCCTTGATCGAATTGCACCGGTTTGACCTGGTGGCAGTTGCGCACCAGCACGGTAAAACAGGTGTTGCTCATAATGGCCGGGTTGGGGAGGACGTGGCCGACGATTTGCGGCTGTTCGCCCTCGAAACCGGTTTCCTCAACCAGTTCCCGGCAGCCCGCCGCCTCCGGCGAGGCGTCGGCGGCCTCGATCACGCCTCCCGGAATCTCCAGTTCCACCGTGTTGGACCCGTGCCGGTATTGTTCGATCAAGATCATCCGGGCGTCCGGCGTGAGGGCGATGACGTTGACCCAGTTGGATGCGTCAATAATAACAAAATCCAGCGCCGCGCCCGTGCGGGGCGACACCGTCCGCTCTTCGCGCACGGAAAACACGCGATAGTCTCCCAGCGGCCTGGATGAAATCTTCCGCCACGGCTGGATCATAAAACGGCCCGGCCGGTTCCTACGCCGCGGGCACGATTTTGATGCTCTCGACGGCCACCCGCACCGTCGGGCGGCTCTTCTCCCCGCCGCCACTGCGCTGGGTCGCGGTGTCGCCGATTTTTCCGAGCACATCGTCGCCCTGGCGCAATTTGCCAAAGGCGGTGTACTGGCGGTCCAGGAAGCGGGCATCGGCCAGGCAAATAAAAAACTGGCTGCCGGCGGAATTGGGGTCCTGGGCCCGGGCCATGGAGATGACGCCGCGGACGTGCGGCCGCTCATTGAACTCGGCGTTGACCTTGTAGCCGGGATCACCCGTGCCCCAACGGGCCTCGGCCGCCGGGTCTTTGGTCAGCGGATCGCCGCCCTGGATCATGAAGCCTTTGACGATGCGGTGAAAGCAGGTGCCGTCATAAAAGCCCTTGCGCGCCAGGGTTTTGAAGTTCTCGACTGTTTTCGGCGCGACGTCGGGCCAAAACTCGATGACCATTTCGCCGGCGCTCGTTTTGATGATTGCTACTTCGCTCTCAGCCATGTCTCCACCTTACTGCAAAGATTGCGCCGGCACAATTTTAATGCTGATGATGCCCATCCGCTTGTCCGGCCGGTCCGGCGGATGGGTGGGGGTGGTGGCGATCTTCTCCAGCACGTCGTCGCCTTTGATCAGTTTTCCAAAGGTGGTGTATTGATGATCCAGTTGCGTCGGGCTGCCGTGGCAGATGAAGAACTGGCAGCTTGCGGAATTCACATCACCGGGCATCCGCGCCATGGAAAGGACCCCGCGCACGTGGGAATGGGCGTTGAATTCGGCGGCGATGGTGTATCCGGGACCGCCCGTGCCCCAGCGCGACTCGGCCGCCGGGTCTTTGGTCAGCGGGTCGCCGCCCTGGATCATAAAGCCCCTGATGACGCGGTGAAAACAGGTGCCGTCATAAAAGCCCGACGAGGCCAGTTTCTTGAAGTTCGCGATTGTCTTGGGGGCGGCATCGGTCCAGAACTGGGCCACCATCGTGCCTTCCGTGGTGGTGATGACGGCGACTTCGTTGGTATCGGCCGGTTTGGCCGCGGCGGTTTGGTTGGTGGCATCCGCCGCCCAAGCGGACGGTTGCGCCCCGGCGATAGCGAGCGCCGTCCCCAGCAGGGGCGCCAGACATTTTTTCAAATAATTCACCGTTGAATACATTGGCAACATGGCGTGCAAAATAGCCAAAAGTTTTCCAAGCGCAAGACACAATTGATGGGGGCGGCCACAGATTAACACGGATGCACACAGATAAGGAATGCAGCCCGGAAATTCTTCGGGGTGTGAGCGCCGATCGCCCGAAAAGGGGTTTTTCTTTGGCGTATGATTCATCAATCGGGGTTGAGATTTTTTTATTTTTGGCACGATTAGGCACGATTAGGCACGATTAGGCACGATTAGGCACGATTCAGCACGAATGAATCTGCTGGAGGGGCCGGACCGGCAAATTCTGCCGGTGGAACGCCGGGACTCGGATGCAGGCCGACGGGTTGGCGGCGGATCGGCCGGGGCCGCCCCCGTCCTCCCCAATGTGATGATTCTTAGTTTCATCGAAGGACGTATTACCACCGTTTTTTGAAATATGCAAGGGTTTTTCTCAAAAAATTGCGAAGTCGGAATCAGTGAACCGTAGAAGAATGAGCGAGTCAGTGAGTCAGTGAATCAGTGAATTGAAGATGGGCCTTCTGCGGGACCCGTCTGCAAACCCCATTCCGTTTTCCGGGCTTGACCCCTACTACGCCGGATATTGCAGGCGAAGCGTTCGCGCCATGCCGGCGGAATGGCCCATCCCACCCGCCGTGTCAACCCATTGTGGAAATGTTAGGAACCCCTTTATTGTGAGGGACCCCTTAGCAGGATATTAGGATACTTCAGAATGCCCCAAGGGACGGCGCAAAGAAGCACTTTTGGTGCGATTCGGCCGTGTCTGCTTACTATGGTCCTTGAAAACCGTAATCGCAGCCTGCACCGTCGGATCAAAGTCAACCAGCAAGAGACATGCGGAAAGAAATCTTAATTGAGATTTGACGCTCAACCAATAAGCGTAGCGAATGCCTAAAGATCCTAAATTTCCATCTCTTAGAAAAGCGTAGCACGTGGCAAAAACAAGATTTCCAGCCAGCAGTATCGATTCTACATCACCACCGGCATTAAGCTTTTTGATCTTCCATGGATTCCATAAACAACATCGATCTGCCGAGTAATAGCCTGCCAATTCAACAGAATCCACAATCATCAAGCTGTGGAACAGATTTTTCATTCTTTCCGACCAAATCGGCCTGACCTGCTTGAGAATCGCTATCGAGTTCTCGAGTGATGCACATCCCTCCTGAAGGTTTTCATCGCATTTAACCAAATACACAGGAAAATCAAAAGTCCCGACCTGGGTGCTGAACCGGCGCCGCAGAATAGCCCGCACGGGCATACCTATGCTCGACAAAGAAAAGAACCAAAGCCGGGCGATTCGATCCCGTATGTCATGATGTCGAATCCTGCGAATACTCGTAAAGGGGTCCCGCATAATCGCATATTATCGTTTTCTTCCGGCAGCGCGCGGCAGGTTCGCGAGGGAACCCGCCACGGCCATGTTGAGGCGTTGGGCAATCCAGGGCAAGGGCATTGTCGTTTCCTGACGCAGCCGCCGGGCCATCTGGACCTTCTACTCATTCGCGCCAGGCCGGCGGAATGGCCCATCCCATTTGCCGTGTCAACCCATAATGCGGTAACCCAAATCCGCGCCTAACGCGGCCTTGCCGCCGAGCGATGACCTATACAATTTGGATAGGAGAGCGAAGAAGCGGTCGGCGGGGGCGCCGACCGCTGCACGCGAGGGCGCATGCGCTCCCCGGGATGTACTGCAACGGTTCTTAGGATTTGGGCGGTAACGTGCGGGATTGACCCCTTCATGACTTCGTGGAGGGTCAAAAACCGCGCCAATATAGAAAACCGAGTCAACCGCGAAATACCCGAACTACGCGAAAAATCCAATCCGTTCGTGTTTCGCAGTGCTATGTCGGGGAGTTTTGCTTTTTTAACAAAATTTTCAGACAGGATGAACAAGATGCGCCGGATGAAGAGGGGAATTCTCTTTTCTGAATCCGTTCTTAATCCTGTTAATCCTGTTCATCCTGTCCGTCCTTTTTTTGGGGTTGCGGCTGGCCGCGCTGCGTGGTTCGCGGTTCAAAAACAATTCCTTAGGCGGGGATTCGGATCGTCTCTTTGTTCGTGACGCCGCCGTCCTCTCCGGCAACAATATCGTATGAAAGGCCGCATCCTCTTTTGGTCCCTCACCTCGGCGCTGGCGGGGTTTCTCTTCGGATTCGATACGGTCGTCATTTCCGGGGCGGAGCAGAAAATCCAGTCGCTTTGGGGATTGAGTGCGGGAATCCACGGGATTGCCATGGCGTCGGCGCTCTACGGCACCGTGCTCGGCTCGCTGCTGGGCGGCTGGCCCGCCGACCGTTTCGGGCGCAAGGCGACACTGCTGTGGGTGGGCGTGCTCTATGTCATTTCGGCGGTTGGCTCCGGGTATGCTTGGAACGTGCAGTCGTTCATTGCCGCCCGTTTCATAGGCGGCCTGGGCATCGGCATTTCGACCGTGGCCGCTCCACTCTACATTTCGGAAATCTCGCCCCCGGCCTGCCGCGGACGGCTGGCGGGCATGTTCCAGTTCAACATCGTTTTCGGCATCGTGGTCGCTTTCCTCTCGAATTACCTCCTCAAGGACGTCGGTGAGAATGCCTGGCGTTGGATGCTCGGCGTGGCGGCGTTCCCGTCTCTTCTCTACACGGTCATGTGCCTGGGCATTCCGGAAAGCCCGCGCTGGCTGATCGGGCGCAAAGGGGACCGTGAGGCGGGACTGAAAGTCCTCAAGCTCATCGAACCCGACGCCCCCCCGGCTCAGATCGAGGCCCAGGCCGCGGAAATTCTGGCCGCCTCCTCCGAGCGAGTCGTCTCATCCCATTTCTGGACCCGCAAGCTGCGCCTTCCGATCCTGCTGGCCTTTCTGATCGCGTTCTTCAACCAGCTCTCCGGCATCAACGCGGTCCTCTATTTCGCGCCGCGCATTTTCGAGATGACCGGGTTGGGGGCGAAGGCTGCGCTGCTTCAATCCGTCGGCATCGGTGTGACCAATCTCATCTTCACATTTGTCGGTCTGGGGCTCATTGACCGGGTGGGGCGGCGCACCTTGCTCTACATCGGCTCCGTCGGCTACATCACCTCGCTGGGTTTGACGTCTTGGGCGTTCTTCACCGGGCATTTCGCGATTGTCCCGGTGTGCATTTTCGCCTTCATCGCGTCGCACGCCGTCGGGCAGGGATCGGTGATTTGGGTGTTCATCTCGGAGATATTTCCGAACCGCCATCGTGCGGAGGGCCAGGCGCTGGGCAGCTTCACGCATTGGGTCTTCGCCGCGCTGCTCACCACGTTTTTTCCGAAGATGGTGACGGTCTTTGCGCCTGGCTGCGTCTTCCTGTTTTTCTGCGGGATGATGGTGCTGCAATTGATCTGGGTAAAGACAATGGCGGTCGAGACCAAGGGCGTGCCTCTCGAACAGATTCAGAAGCGCCTTGGCATCGAATAGTGAAATAAACCGTCTGGTAAGTTTTACCGTCACCGGCAGTATGTGCAAAGCTTGCACATACTGCTTTTTCCAGCAGCTCTCCTTCCTCAAAGATATTGCGGATGTGTTTGGTGATGACCGATCGTTCCCGCTGCAACAGTTCCGCAATCTGCGCTTGCGTCAGCCAAACGGTGTTGTTTTCCAGTGTGACCTCCAGCCGCGTGCGGCCGTCCTCGGTTTCGTAAAGGATGAGTTCCGATCCCGGCTCTTGATTCTGCTGGCTCACGGGGAATTGTTCTAAACCGATTGAGGCGGCGGGGCAATTGGAATCAGCGGAATCCTCCCCTTCCACTCACAAAGCGCCCGTCATCATTGCGGATTGGCTGCAACGCCGCGCGATTTTCATTTTTGGCACGATTCACCGCCAAATTCGCTTGTTGCTGAGAAGACGCTTTCGAATGGGGCGAACTTTTGGGGCGACGTGCCCATGGCCGGCGCGATCTTGGATCGTTTCCTGCGCCACGCACAGACCATTGCCATTACCGGGCGGAGCTATCGGCTTAAAGACCACGCCACCATTGTCGGGAAAGAAGTTAAAAATAAGAAGAGCAAATCCAAGTCCAACAACCCAGGCTGCGCCGGAGGCTTCGCCGAGGCGTGACCTTCGACCGCGGAACCGGCGAGTTGAATGGCTGGCTTTCCGGTTCTGTTGTATTATCTTGCTGCTGGCCGATTATGGAGAACTCGCGATTTTCGCCACGAATCGGCCTTATTGATCACGCTGCCCAAGGTACTGGACTTTTATGTTTCAAAAAACGAACAGGCGGTCGTAGAGTAAAAACTGGACCAAATGAGAATCCGTGCGCCACAAATCCTCGTCATTGCCTTGATTGGCCTGCTCTCAGCAGCACTCTTGTGCAGCGTTTTGCTCAATGCATGGGGTTACTGGCAGATCTATGGCATTGGTGGCTGGCGTGACCAGGTGTACGTATCAGTGGGTGGCGCGGCCTCAGAGCAAGCGCTGCGTGACTTTCGAGGAGGGCATCTCCGATTGTACTGCCTCGGCGGTGAGAACCAACATGATAAATATACTGGTACGAACGATGGGCCGTTTGAAATGTGGATTCCTACGTTTTATCCTTCACTTGGGCGCGTTCACCGGTATTCCAAAGAGCGGTTCATCGAGTTCTACAATCGGAAAATGCATTATATGCACTCAAATCCTGACAAGTTTGGGAAGGAGGGTGTCCAACAAAACGCTCCAGCAAACGGGAGCCAGTCGATTCGCCCAGAGACAAATCGAACGTCATCGGCCGCTGCGCCCGCAGATGTGAAGTGATTGAAAAGCCCTTTCCTGCATCAAGTTTTCTGACATGAATAAAGCTCCCCAGAATGTCAGCCGCAACAAACTTCGTTTCCAAACTCGCGCGGCGCGCTATGTCCGCGCGGGCAGCTTTTGCGCGACGGGCTTTTTTTCCAGGACGACAAATTTCGGCAGGCCGTGCTCGGTCGGAACTTTTACTTCGCCTTCGATCAACGGGCGGGCGTAGCGGACGAATTTCTCGTTCGGCATGAACCCGTCTTCGCTGATCCAATCGCGCGGCACCAGGTGTTCGACATTGGCAATGTCGCTCAACGGCTGCAATCCCGTCGTCCAGCGATAGTCTTCCCCCGCGGCGCGCACCAGCTTGACCATGAAGCCGCTCTTGCCTTCGACGGCCGCGCGCACGGCGGCCTGGCCGCAAGCGAGCGCCTCGGCGGCGTCGGTCGCGCTGGCGTAATGGGCGGCGCAACGTTGGGCGTAACCGAGTTTGACGGAGCGCGTTTTGGTGTGGAGCTTGCCATAGACCAGCTCGCCCAGGCGTTCGGCCGCCCCCGAGAGCACCGGATGGCCGAAGGCGTCCAGACGCGATTTGTCGGCGCTGTATTCGGTGCCGTCGGGGTTCTTCAACCCCTCGCCGGCCACGACGATGCAGTAGCGCAGTTGGGCGACGGTGGCTTTGACTTTGGCCAGGAAGGCCTCTTCGTTAAACGGAATCTCCGGCAACAAAATCAGGTGGGGGGCGCCGTTTGGCTCGCGCCGGGCCAGCACCGCGCTGGCGGCGATCCAGCCCGCGCTGCGGCCCATCACCTCGATGATGCAGCAGGAGCCGTCATCGGTCGCCATGCTGCTGACGTCGGCGGCGATCTCCATGACGGTGCAGGCGTTGTATTTGGCGACCGAGCCGAAGCCCGGGCAATGATCGGTGTGGGGCAAATCGTTATCGATGGTTTTGGGCACGCCGATGACGCGCATTTCGTAGCCGCGCTTGATGGCTTCCTGATGCATCTTGTCGGCCGTATCCTGGGAATCGTTGCCGCCGGCGTAGAAGAAGAAGCGGATTTGGTGGGCCTGGAAAACCTGGAAGAGGCGGTCCATTTCGCGGGCGGCGCGTTCGGGTTTCTTTTTGAAATCGATCTTGTAGCGGCAGGTGCCCAGGGCGGCGGCGGGGGTGTGTTTAAGGGCCTCGATCGTTTCGGGGCGTTCCTGGCCCAGGTCAATCAACTGTTCATTGAGAATGCCCAGAATGCCGTTCAACCCTCCATAGACTTTCCCAATGCAAGGGTGCTTGGCCGCCTCCTGGACGACCCCCGCGACACTGGCATTGATGACGGCGGTGGGTCCTCCCGATTGGGCCACCATAAGATTTCCAGATAATTCTGCCATACGTGATTCAATAACTAATCGCCCGGCCCCGCCGCGTAAAGGACAAACCGGGGGGGTGAATTCCAAGGAATACAATGTGACAATTGGGTTACATTTGATATACAAAGCGGCGAAATGTTCTCGATACAGAAGTGGTTTGCAAAGGACGACCAGTTTTTCCGATTGCTGCAGGCCAGCGCCGAGGAAGGGCGGGCCAGCGTGCAGGGGCTGAAGCAATTCCTGCAAAGCCCCAGGTGCGACGCCAGCCTGGCCCGATTCGCCGCCGCGCGGCACAAAGACAAGCAGATCACGGTGCAGATCAGCGAGTTGCTGGCCCGCACCACCATCACCAGCCTGGACCGCGAAGACATCGAGGCCATTTCCCGCTCGCTCCATCGTCTGCCGAAGACGGTCGAAAAATTCGCGGCGCGGTATGTTGTTTGCGCCCCGCACCTGGGAGCGATAGATTTTTCCCGCCAGATTGACCTGGTGGAACAAGCCGTCGATACGGTCGCCGTCATGATCCGGGAGTTGGAGAGCGTTCATTTCGAGTCGGTCAACCAGTCCAACGAGAAGCTTCAGACCATCGAAAGCGACGCGGACAGGCTTGTGCTGCAGTTGTTGACGGAACTCTACGGCGGCGGCCATCCGTTTTTGACCGTCATCATGGCGAAGGACCTTTACGAATTGCTGGAGAAGGGCGTGGACCGGTGCCGGGACGCTGGCAATATCATTGACAGTGTCGCGCTGAAGCATTCCTAAACCCTCATGGAGCCGGTCCTCATCCTCCTGTCGGTCAATTTCGCCGTCCTGGCGTTCACCTACACCAACGGATTTCACGACGCCGCCAACGCCATCGCCACCGTCGTCGGCACAAGGGTCCTGACCGCGCGCCAGGCGGTGATTCTGGGGGCGATCACAAATTTTCTCGGCGCGCTTTCCGGGGTGGCCGTGGCCGAAACCATCGGCACCGGCCTGGTGGACGCCCAACTGATCACCATCGGCACGGTCCTCTGCGCGATGATCGCCGGCATCGGCTGGAACGTTCTCACCTGGTATTTTGGCCTCCCCTCCAGTTCCAGCCACGCCCTGATCGGCGGACTGCTCGGCGCGGCGCTCGCCTCCGCGCACAACCGATGGGAAGTGATCAAATGGCCGGTCTTTTATCCCAAGGTCATCGTTCCCATGCTGGCCTCGCCCGTGATCGGATTTATCGGCGGCATGTTGGTCATGACGGTTCTCTTCGTCCTTATTCGCCGCCTGCGTCCGCGGGTGGTGGATTCGCTCTTTGGCCGCCTCCAGCTCGTCAGCGCCTCCTACATGGGTTGGTCGCACGGTTACGCCGACGGCCAGAAAACGATGGGCATCATGGCCCTGGCCTGCTATGTGGCGACCCGACACGGCGACCTGCAACATCTTCCCGGCTGGCTGAATTTTCTCTACAGCCCCCAATTTGAAATCAAGACCTGGATCAAATGTTCCTGCGGCCTGGCGATGGCGATGGGGACTTATATCGGCGGCTGGCGCATCATTCAAACTCTGGGCCAAAAGATGGTTCGCCTGCGTCCCGTCCACGGCTTCGCCGCCGAGACGACCGGCGCGACGCTTCTTCTTGTGACGGGAAAGTTCGGCCTGCCCATTTCCACCACCCACGCGATCACCACGGCGATCATGGGCGTCGGCTGCGCCCGGCGTTTCAGCGCGCTGGACTGGCAACTGGCCGAGCGCATTCTGTGGGCCTGGATGATGACCATTCCCGCCAGCGCACTCCTTGCCTACGGCCTGATCCGCGTCGGCCAGGCCTGGGGATTTTGATGGGAATTCAGGGAAGTCACTTCATACCGGGACTGCCGCAAACCGGCCAAAAAAGAGCGTTGACATTTGTTGCAAGTGAGACTATACAAAGTATCAAATGAGCGATACCTTGACAAAACGAGCGTCGAAGGGATTATCCGGCAAGGTGAAGGTTGCGGGATTTGGCGGACCGACTGTCAAGAACTCCGGGGGCGGCGTGGTCAGCTTTTGTGTTGGCAGGCCGACTGGCAAAAGCGCGGCCTTGAGTTTTACCCCGTCCCAATTGATCGAAGTGATCCAAGTCGGGCTGCCGGTTCAGGAGTTGAAAGACTTGCAGGAAAGCCTTGCCGTGCCGATGGAACAACTTGTCCCCATGCTCGGCATCTCGAAGGCCACGCTCCATCGCCGGATGGCTGGAGGAAGGCTTGGAGCCGCCGAATCCGACCGGGTCGTGCGCTTCGCCCGGTTGATGGGCAAGGCGGCGGAGGTCATGGAGTCGGAGGAAAACGCCCGCCGCTGGCTGACCTCGCCTCAATTCGGGTTGGGCGGCGCGGTGCCGCTGGACTATGCGGAGACGGAAGTGGGCGCACGCGAAGTGGAGGACTTGCTTGGTCGAATTGAATACGGAGTTTACTCCTGATGCCGGAGGCGTGGCGCATCGTAAAGGAGAAGCACGCCGCCACCGCGTTTTCTGGTGACGGCGCGGCCAAGACCGGCGGGCGATGGAATTCGCGAGGTGTGCCGGTCGTTTACACGAGCAGCACCAAATCCCTGGCTGCGCTGGAAAGCTTGGTTCACCTGAACCCGCCGGTGCGTTTCAAATATGTCGCCATCCGCATCAAGTTCGACGACGCGCTCGTCGAGATCGTCCCTCGCAAAGCCCTTCCTCGAAACTGGCGGGTTGAACCGCCGCCGCCCTCCAGCAAGCAGGTGGGTGATGCCTGGGTGCTGGAAGGGCGCTCGGCCGTGCTGGCTTTGCCAAGCGTGATCGTTTCGGGTGAACCCAACTACGTGCTCAATCCGGCGCATCCAGACTTCAAAAAAATTGTCATTGGCAGGCCGGAGAGCTTTACCTTTGACCCGCGACTGCTCACCTGAGGCCCGTGAAGGCGCTTTTCTTTTCTTTCCAAAGACCGGTGCTTGTGTTAGATTAGTCAGTGACCGGTCAAATCTTTTGAGGATCGATGATGAAGGCAACAACAGAGATCGCGGCTTCCGAAGCCAAGGCGAAGTTTTCGGAACTTCTTGAGCGAACGCGCCACGGGGAAGGGTTCGCCATCACCCTGCACGGCGAACCGGTGGCCAAACTGGTGCCCGCCAAGGGGCGGAGCTTGAGCGAGGTCCAAGGCGCCATCGCCGAGATGAAGTCCAAACGAGTGACCTTGAACCCTCGCGGCAAGCCGAAACTCCGCCTGAAAGACCTTGTGAACGAGGGCCGCCCATGAATTTTGTGGTGGATTCTTCGTTTGCCCTGGCTTGGGTGCTGAAAGACGAGACGACACCGGAAACGGACAAAGCCCTCGATTCCCTCGGCCAGGGCGCGAAGGCATTCGTGCCCGCGCTTTGGCGTTGGGAGATGGCAAACGCGCTGTTGACAGTGGAGAAGCGCAAACGAGCCACGATGACGGAAGTAAACGGCCACCTGTCGCTGCTCCGATCGCTGCCGATTGAGATGGATGAAACCGCGCCTGACCAGGCCTGGAGCATCACTCATTCATTGGCGCAAAAACACAAGCTGACCAGTTACGATGCCGCTTATCTCGAGCTGGCCATCCGACGGGGATTGCCGCTGGCGACGTTGGATTCGGATCTCGCGGCGGCCGCCAAGGCGGAAAAGGTGGAATTGCTTCCGGCAAAATAACAGGAACAAGGAATTGGGAAATGTGAAAGGCACCCGAACGCAGAGGGCTTGCACGGCAAAAAATGCTAAGTACTAGCCAAGAAGTGTGTGGGGAGACGTCCGGTTCGGCGGCATAATTATTCGATCAGCAGAACCGGCGGATTATGAGAAACGCGGACGGCTCCCTCGGCGACGCCCGATTCCGGGCGGAACTGGAGCGGTGCGTCTATTGCGAGGAAAAGCCCTGCCAGGAAGCCTGCCCCGCGCATTGTTCGCCCGCTGATTTCATCATGGCAGCGCGGGTGGGGGAGAAATCAGATTGGCGCCGTTCCGCCGCGCTGATCCTGGGGGCAAACCCGCTGGGGTGGGTTTGCGGCGCGGTCTGCCCCGATTCCTTCTGCATGAAGGCGTGCGCGCGGCGGACGTTCGATCGCCCGATCGAGATTCCCGCCGTGCAGGCCACGGTGATCAAAAAGGCCAACAAAGCCGGGCTGGCGAAATTCCGGCGCGCCCCGTGGAATGGCAAAAGCGTGGGCATCATCGGCGCCGGGCCGGCGAGCTTGGGGGCGGCGAGTGTGCTGGCGCAGCGCGGCTGCAAGGTCACCCTTTACGAAGAGCGGCGGCGCGCCGGCGGGGCGATGAATCTCATCCCCGATTTCCGGCTGAACAAACAAGTCGTGCGCGCGGACATCGCGTTTCTCAAAAGCCTCGGTCAAGTCGATTTCAAGCACGGCAAAGCTGTGGCCAGCCCGGAAGAATTGCTGGCAAAGCACGACGCCGTTATCGTGTGCGCGGGGCTGGCGGAACCGATCCGGCTCGACATCCCCGGCGAAGCACTCGCGCTTTCGTGGCAGGCGTTTCTGGAGGACGGGAAATTCAACGTCAAAGGCAGGAAGGTGGCGGTGCTCGGCGGCGGCGCGGTGGCGGCGGATTGCGCGGCGACGGCCAGGCGTCGCGGGGCGGCGTCGGTCGAACTGATTTATCGGCGCCGGCAACAGGACATGCCCCTGACGCAGTATGAGCGCGACCTGCTGCTGGAGCACGGCGTTGACATTGCGGCTTGCGCGAAGCCGCTGGCCGTCGTCCACGCCGGCCGGCGGATCACGGGTCTGCGCCTGGCGCGGCTGAACTTGCCCGCCGGAAAAGCTCCGCGACCGGAGAACTTTGTTGTCAACAAAAAGGAATCGCCGGTCTTCCGCGAGTTCGACGTGGTGATTTCCGCCATCGGCGGCAAACCCAAACTTTCAGCGGCCAAGGCCAGGGGCGTGTTTTACGCGGGCGACCTGGTGCTGGGCGCGGCGACGGTGGTGGAATGCGTCGCCAGCGGCAAGAACGCCGCGGTCGAGGCCGACGCTTACCTTCGCGGCGAAGCGCGGCCGAAATTCAAGAATCGAGCGAAGAGCCGCGTCCTTTTGGCCGGCGTGCCGTTGCGTCCCGTGCCGCTGGAGGCCGATTTTTTTGGCCGCAAAATCCTCTCGCCGTTTCTGCTTTCCGCCGCGCCGCACTCGGACGGCTACCACCAGATGCGCAAAGCCTACGAACGCGGCTGGCCGGGTGGCGTGATGAAGACGGCGTTTGACCGGGGGCCGATTCATATCCCCGCCGGCTACATGTTCGTGCTCGGCGGCTCGACTTACGGCAACTGCGACAATGTCTCCGGCCATCCGCTGGAGCGGGTCTGCCGCGAAGTCGAGCGGCTGGTCAGGGAATACCCGGACCGCCTGACGCTGGCCTCGACCGGCGGCCCGGTCACCGGCCACGACGAGGCGGACAAGGCGGTGTGGCAATCCAATACGCGCAAGCTGCAAAACGCCGGCGCGATGGGGGTCGAATACAGCCTTTCCTGCCCGCAAGGCGGCGACGGCGCGCACGGCGACGTGGTTTCGCAAAACGCGGCGCTGACCGCAAAAATTATTGACTGGGTCATGGAAGCGGGCGAGGAGGGCAACCCGAAACTGTTCAAGCTCACGGCGGCGGTCACGGCGATTGAGCCGATCATCAAGGCGATTAGGGAAGTCCTGGCGCGTTACCCGAAGAAGAAGGCCGGCGTGACGCTGGCCAACAGTTTCCCGTCGCTGGTGTTTCGCAAGGAGGCGAGTCGCCGCTGGGAGGAAGGGATTGTCATCGGCATGTCGGGCGAAGGCGTTTTGCCGATCAGCAATTTGACGCTGGCCAAAGTTTCCGGCCTGGGCATCGCCGTCTCGGGCAACGGCGGCGCGATGACTTACAAGGACGCGGCGAACTTCCTGGCGCTGGGCGCGCAGACCGTCCAGTTCTGCACCGCCGTGATGAAGCACGGCCTCGGCTATGTCGATGAACTTCATTGCGGCCTGACCTATCTGATGGAGGAGCGCGGCTTCCGCTCGGTGAAGGAACTCATCGGCTCGGCGCTGCCCCATCCGATCACCGACTTCGGGGCGTTGTCGCCGACGAAGGAACTGCCGCGGGTCGTGACCGCGCTTTGCCAGCATTGCGGCAACTGCGCGCGGTGTCCGTACCAGGCCATCGAGTTGAACCGTCGCGGCGTGCCGAGGTTTGATCCGAGCCGGTGCGTCGGGTGCTCGCTCTGCGCGCAGAAGTGCTTTGCCGGGGCGATCTCGATGCGCGCCCGCACCGCGCGGGAACTGGCCGCGCTGAAGGAAAGTTGAACGATGCCCGACTCCCTGCTCATCGAAAACGGAACGGTGCTGACCTTGGGGAAAAGCGCCCAGGTTCTGCCCGGCCACTCGGTGCTGATCGAGAACGGCCTGGTGGCGAAGGTGGCGCCGAAGCAGGCGGTGAAAAAGTTCCGCGGCAAACGGATTGACGCGACGGGCAAAGTCGTTCTGCCCGGCTTGATCAACGCCCATACGCATTTTTACAGCAGCTTGGCGCGCGGGTTGACCAAGGCGAAGCCGGCGAAGAATTTCCATCAGGTATTGGAGAACCTGTGGTGGCGGCTGGATCGCGCGCTGACCACCGAGGATTGCTACTACAGCGCCCTGATCGCGCTGCTCGGCTCGATCCGCCACGGCACGACGACGCTGATCGATCATCACGCCAGCCCGCGCGCGGTGGCCGGCTCGCTAGGCGCGATCGAGCAGGCCGTGCGCGAAACGGGCTTGCGGGCCTGCCTCTGCTACGAGCTTTCCGACCGCGACGGCCCGGGCATCGCGCAGGAGGGCCTGGCGGAGAACGCCTGGTTCATCCGCCGCTGCCAGCAGCGGAAGGATGCGCAGGTGAAAGCCCTCTTCGGCCTGCACGCTTCGTTTACGATTTCCAATGCGACGATGGAAAAGGCGGCGGGCCTCGGCCGGGAACTGGGCGCCGGGTTTCACATCCATGTCGCCGAGGCGCAGACCGACCAGGACCGGGCGTTGCGGCAGCATGGCCAACGCGTGGTCGAGCGGTTGAAGGAATTCGGAATCCTCGGCCCGCGCTCGCTTGCCGCGCACGGCGTTCACCTTGACCGGCGTGAAATGGATTTGCTCGCGGAAACCAAGACCGCCGTGGTCCACAACCCGCAGTCGAACATGAACAACGGCGTGGGAGTGGCCAATGTCATCGAGTTGCGCCGGCGCGGCGTGCTCGTCGGCCTGGGCACTGACGCGATGACGACAAACATGCTGGAGGAGCTGCGCGTGGCGCTGTGGGGCCAGCATTTGCGGGCGGAGAATCCGTCCGCCGGATTCGGCGAAGTGACAAGCGCCTTGTTGGCGAACAACCCCAGGATTGCCGGGCGCATCTTCGGCCTGCGCTTTGGCGAGATTAGCGAAGGCGCGGCCGGAGACCTCGCCCTGTTCAATTATGACCCGCCGACGCCGCTGGAGAGCGGAAATGTGTTGGGCCATCTCGTGTTCGGAATTTCCCAGACGGAGGCGGACACGACGATAGTCGGCGGCCGGGTGTTAATGGAGAACAAGAAACTGGCGTTGAACCTGGAGGAGGCGCGCGTCAACGCCCGCGCCCGCGAGCTGGCAAAGGATTTATGGAAACGACTGTAAAGAAGAACACGAAACAACTGCCAACCGCAACCGCCATCACCTGCGCCGCGATTCAAAAACGCGCGAAGGAAATGGAAGCGGACACCGTGCGCTTCCTGTGCGACCTCGTGCGCACGCCTTCGTTCTCCTCGAAGGAGCGCGAGGTCATCGCCGTCATCCGGCGCGAGATGGAAAAGATCGGCTTCGACGAGGCGCGGGTTGACGGGCTGGGCAACGTCATCGGCCGGCTCGGCCACGGCCCGCGGGTGATCGCCTTCGATGGCCACGTGGACACGGTTTATCCCGGCGATCTGTCGCAATGGGAGTTCGATCCGTTCAAGCCGTTGGTCAAAGACGGTAAAATTTGGGGGCGCGGCACGGTGGACCAGAAAGGCGGGGTGGCCGCGATGATTCATGCCGGCAAGCTCATCAAGGAACTGGGCTTGAACGAGCAGTTCACGATCTATTTCACCGGGACGGTCATGGAGGAGGATTGCGACGGGCTGTGCTGGCAATACCTCCTGAACGAGGAAAAGCTCAAGCCCGAACTGGTCGTCATCACCGAGCCGACGAACCTGAATATCTACCGCGGCCATCGCGGGCGCATGGAGATGCGCGTCGAGGTCAAGGGCCGGAGCTGCCACGGTTCCGCGCCGGAGCGCGGGGACAACGCGATTTACAGGATCGCCCGCATCGCGCTGGAAATTGAAAAGCTCAACGAGCGGCTCAAGGGGGACCCGTTCCTCGGCAAGGGCACGGTGACGATTTCGGAAGTGAAATCGTCGTCGCCGTCGCTCTGCGCGGTGGCGGACCAGGCGGGCCTGCATCTGGACCGCCGGCTCACCTCGGGCGAGACGAAGGAGAGCGCCATCGCGGAAGTTGAGGACGCGGCCAGGCGCGCCGGCCAGCCCGAGGCAAAGGTTTTCGTGCTCAAGTACGAGGAAGCCGCTTACACGGGCAGAGTTTATCCGACGGAAAAGTATTATCCGACGTGGGCGCTCGATGAGAAATCTCCATATCTCAAAAACGCCGTTGCCGCTTACGCGGCAGTGCTGGGCAAGGCGCCGTTGGTGGACAAGTGGACGTTCAGCACGAACGGGGTCGCGACCGCCGGCCTGAAGGGCATTCCGACCTTTGGCCTCGGGCCGGGCAACGAAATTTATGCCCACGCGCCGAACGAAGCGTGTCCGGTCGAGCACCTGAGCGGGGCGGTGGCGTTCTACGCCGCGCTGGTGGCGAAGTTGAATGGAAAGGTCTGAATGACGCATTTCGTTTACGAGTGCAGCCAGTGCGGGAAGCGCTACCAGCGCGACGAAGTGCGCTACCTCTGCCCGCTGTGCGCCCGCGACTATCAACCCGGCAAGCCGCTGGCCGGCGTGCTGTCGGCGCAATTCGACTACGGCGCGATTCGGAAAAAGTTCGACCGGCGGAAGCCGGACTGGAACCTGTTCTCGGCCGTGGAGAAAAAATTCTTCCCGCCGATTCCTGTCGGCAACACGCCCTTCTTCCAGTCCGCTGCGCTCGGAAATGACCTCGGCTTCGCCAACGTCTGGATCAAGAACGACGGATTGAATCCCAGCGGGTCGCTCAAGGATCGCGCTTCGTTCCTGGTCGTGGCGGAGGCGAATCGGCTGGGGGAGAAAACCATCGTCACCGCCTCCACCGGGAACGCGGCCGGCGCGCTGGCCGCGGTGTGCGCCGCCGCCGGAAAGCGGGCGCTGATCTTTGTTCCGGAGAAGGCGCCGAAGGCCAAGCTCGCGCAGATGGTTCTTTACGGCGCGACGGTCGTGCCGCTGCGCGGCACGTATGACGACGCGTTCCGGCTCTCACTGGAATACACGGCGAAACGGGGCGGGCTGAATCGCAACACCGCCTATCATCCGCTCACCATCGAGGGCAAGAAGACCGCCGGCCTGGAGATTTGGCGGCAGAACAACTGGCGCGTGCCGGACGCGATTCTCGTGCCCGTCGGCGACGGCGTGATCCTCAGCGGCGTGCATAAGGCGTTTTGCGATTTGAAGGCGGCGGGATTGATTTCGCGGCTGCCGCGGCTGGTGTGCGTGCAGGCGGAGACCTCCAACGCCATTCACCGCTACTTTGAATCGGGCGTCTATGAAAACGCGGCGCGCCCGGAGACGATTGCGGATTCCATTTCCGTCTCGGTTCCCTCGAACGCGCACCTGGCGCGCAAAGCGATTGTTGAGAGCGGCGGTTTCTCCGTCACGGTGAGCGACGGCGAGATTCTCGATGGCCAGCGAACGCTGGCCGCCAAGACAGGGGTGTTCGCCGAGCCGGCCGCCGCCGCCACGGTCGCCGCGTTGAAAAAATTGCGCGGGACCAGGCGGCTGGGCCGCCGGGAGCAAATCGTCCTGCTCATTACGGGCCACGGCTTGAAGGATGTCGAGGCGGCGCTGCGGCAGATGCGGATTCCGGCCTCCGCCGAACCGACCCTCGCGGGCATCGAGGCCGCGCTCAATGCCGGAGCGAAGAAAGGAGCGCGCTGATGCCGAATCCGGAAACCAAATGCTGGCGCAATGACGCCCACGCCAAAGTCACGGGCAAAGCGAAGTTCACGGACGATCTCAAGTTCGCCA
The DNA here is from genome assembly GCA_049510745.1 of Verrucomicrobiota bacterium. Taxonomy (GTDB): domain Bacteria; phylum Verrucomicrobiota; class Verrucomicrobiia; order Limisphaerales; family Palsa-1400; genus PLGF01. The sequence continues at coordinate 83,699 of JBEKYR010000002.1, forward strand.
ACGTGCTCCACGCCGCGCCGGCGTATTCGGATTTTGTTCACGCGCGCATCATCTCGATCGAGACCGGCGCCGCCGAAAAGGTTCCTGGCGTCGTCCGCGTGCTGACGGCCCGCGACGTGCCCGGCGTCAACCGGTTTGGCCAGATCATCCGCGACTTCCGCATTTTCGCCGACGACAAAATCCGTTACCACGGCGATGTCGTCGCCATCGTCGTCGCGGAGACGCGCCAGATCGCGATGCGCGCGGCGGAATTGGTGAAGGTGAATGCTGAACCGCTGCCCGCCGTGCTCGATCCCGAGGCGGCGATGCTGCCGGGCGCGCCGCTCGTTCACGAGAACCACGGCACGAACATTGTCAACACGCACGTCATCCGGCGCGGCGACGTCGAGGCGGGCTTTCGGCAGGCCGATTTCGTCCTCGAGGAAAAGTTCCAGACGCAGAGCGTCGAGCACGCCTACCTGGAGACCGAGGCGGCGGTTTGCGCGCCGCGTTCGACCGATGGCGTCATGGAAGTCTATGGCAGCATGCAGCATCCGTTCAGCACGCGCCGGTTTGTGGCGGCGTGCCTGGGCGTGGCGCTGGCGGAAGTCGAGGTCATCGGCACGCCGATGGGGGGCGGGTTCGGCGGCAAGGACGATACGGCGGCCCTGGTGTGCGCGCGGACGGCGCTGGCGGCCCGGCTGCTCAATTGCCCGGTGAAGATGGTTTATCGCCGCGACTGGTCCATGCGCGAAAGCTACAAGCGCCATCCTTATCGCGTGCATTACAAGATGGGCGTGACGAAGGCGGGCCGCATCACGGCGGTGCAATGCCGCATCGTCGCGGACGGCGGCGCGTATTGCTCGGTCACGCCGTGGGTCACGTGGCGCTCGACTGTGCAATGCTGCGGGCCTTACGTCGTCGAGAATGTCCGCTGCGACACGTTCGGCGTTTACACCAACAACGTCGTGGCGGGCGCGATGCGCGGTTTCGGCTCGCCGCAAATGAATTTCGTGATCGAGCAAATGGTGGAGATGGCGGCGGAGCGGGCCGGCCTTTCGGGAATTGAATTCCGCCGCCGCAACCTGGTGCGCCAGGGCAGCGTGACGATCACGGGGCAAAAGCTCGAGGGCCACAAAGTCGCCATGGAACAGGCGCTCGACACGGTGCTGCGCGAAATTGATTACGAAAAGAAACTCGCGCAATGCGCGCGCGGCAAAGGCAAGGCCGGCGAGCTTTACGGCATCGGGCTGGCGATGAGCTACCGCGGGGTCAGCCTCGGCGCGGAAGGCGTGGATTTTTGCGCGGCCATCATCAACGCGCAGGCCGACGGCTCGATCCTCGTCGAGGCCGGCGTTCACGAGAACGGGCAGGGCGCGGAGTCGGCGATGTCGTTGTTGCTGGCGGAGGAGTTGGGCGTGGACCTCAATCGCATCCGCTACCGGCGCTCTTCGACCTCGAACATTCCCGACAGCGGCACGACCGTCGCGTCGCGCGGCACGATCATGGGCGGCGGCGCGGTCACGCTCGCGGCGCGCGAGTTGAAAGAGAAAATTGCCGGGGCGTTTTGCGGAAAGCTGGGCTGCGCGCCGGAGGAGGTGCGGTTCAAGAACAATTTCATTTGCGGCAAAACGGATCGCGAGCGCATCGCCTTCGACGACGCGATGCGGCAGATGTGGCAGACGCAGCGGTTTCCATTTGCGTTCGGCGTGTTCAAAGCGCCGCGCGTGACCTGGGACGAGCACACCGGCCAGGGCGACGCCTATTTCACCTGGGTCTATGGCTGCCAGGCCGTCGAGCTGACGGTGAACAAAAAGTCGGGCAAGGTGAAGTTGCTCAACGCCGTGGCCGCGCACGACGTGGGGCGGGCGGTGAATCCGGAGATGGTGCGCGGGCAGATTTACGGCGGCCTGGCGATGAGCGCGGGTTACGCGCTGCACGAAGAGGTCAAATCCAAGGACGGCAAAATCACCACGCCCAACCTGAACACGTATCGCATCCCGCGCTCGACGGACCTGCCCGAGATGAAGGCGATCCTCATCGAGAATCCCGATCCGACTTCGCCCAGCGGCGCGAAGAGCATCGGCGAGCCGGCGAATGAGATTCTCGCGCCGGCCATTGCCAACGCCATTTTCAACGCGACGGGCCGGCGGCATCTTTCCCTGCCGATTCGCCTGGGGGCGCCGCCTGAACCCGCCGCCTGCGGGGAGGTGTGCCAATGAAACTGTCCGTCAACGGAAAGGAAATCGAAGTTCCCGCCGCCGCGATGGAGAAGCGAATCGTCGAGTTTTTGCGCGAAGACCTCGACTTGACCGGGGCGAAGAACGCCTGCGACATCGGCGCGTGCGGCGCCTGCACGATCCTCGTCAACGACGAGCCGGCGCGCATCTGCCTCAAGCGCGTGAAGGATTTCGCCGGCCGGCGGATTCTGACCATCGAGGGCCTGGCCGCGGCCGACGGCACGCTGCATCCGCTGCAACAGGCGTTCGTGGATTGCGGCGCGATCCAATGCGGCTTCTGCACACCGGGCATGGTGCTGACGGCGCACGGGTTCCTGCTGAAGAACCCGCGCCCGACCCGCGAGCAAATCCGCCGCGCGATTTCCCAGAACCTCTGCCGCTGCACCGGCTACCAGCAGATCATTGACGCCGTCGAGAAAGCCTCGGTTCACTATCGGCGCGAACACACGGGAAGCGAAGCATGAAGACACTGAAGAAACAACTGGATGCACTGCGGGAGCTGCGTTTCAACAGTTACGGGAAGGATTTCCTGTTGACGTGGGAAAAGACCGGGGACGAACTGCGCGCCGTGGTCGCGCTCGCCGAGTTGTTTTCCGAAATGCACAAGGCCGGCAAGTCGTTCCGCGCGTTCAACACCGGGCTGGCGATTTCCATTTTCCGCGACAACTCCACGCGCACGCGCTTCAGCTTCGCCGCGGCGGCGAATGCGCTGGGCTTGGGCCTGGCCGATCTGGACGAGGAGAAATCGCAGATCGCGCACGGCGAAACGGTGCGCGAGACGGCGAACATGATCTCCTTCATGGCCGAGGTCATCGGCATCCGCGACGACATGTATCTGGGCGAGGGCAACCGTTACATGCGCGAGGTTGCCGCCGCGGTGCGGGAAGGATTCGAGAAGGGCGTGCTGCATCAGCGGCCCAGCGTGATCAATTTGCAGTGCGACCTGGATCATCCGACGCAGAGCATGGCGGACCTGGCGCATCTGAAAAATCATTTCGGTTCGCTGGAAAAGTTGCGCGGCAGGAAGCTCGCCATGAGCTGGGCCTATTCGCCCAGCTACGGCAAGCCGCTGTCCGTGCCGCAGGGCATCATCGGTTTGATGACGCGGTTCGGCATGAACGTGACGCTGGCGCATCCGGAGGGTTACGGGTTGATTCCCGAAGTCATCGGGATCGCGCGGAGGAACGCGGCGGAGAACGGCGGAAAATTTGAAGTGGTGTCGAGCATGGAGGAGGCGTTCCGCGGCGCGGACGTGGTTTATCCGAAGTCGTGGGCGCCGTTTTCGGTGATGGAGCGGCGCACTCCATTGTTGAAGCAAGGCGACGGCGACGGGTTGAAGGCGCTGGAGAAGGAATGTCTGGCGAACAACGCGCGCTTCAAGCACTGGGAATGCGACGAGAAGAAAATGAAACTGACGAAAAACGGCAACGCGCTCTACCTGCACTGCCTGCCGGCGGACATTACGGGCGTGAACTGCGCGCGGGGCGAAGTGTCGGCGGCGCTGTTCGAGAAATACCGCCTGGCGACGTATCGCCAGGCGAGCTTCAAGCCGTTCGTGATTGCGGCGATAATTTTCCTGGCGCGGGTGCCATCGCCGCTGGCCATGCTCGGCGAACTGGTCAAGAAATCTGCGAAAGGCTAAATACCCGCTCTTCACGGCCGCGCCTCTGCCGGAAGCAGACTCAGCACGAAATCGTAAATGGCTTGGGCGTGTTGCAGCGCCGCATCAAATTCCTCGCGCGAAGGCATCGGATCGTCCGTCAGCCCCGGATAGCGGAAAGCGGAAACGTAGGGAGTCAAGATGTCCGCTGCTTCCTCGAACTTCGCAAAATCCGGCTTGTCATCGATGGCGTCTTCGATCAACCAAATCAAATCGTGGGTCTTGACGACGGCGATGCCCCGCCAAGTCAGCCAACCTTTCAACGACTTCTCTGCTGCCGGCTGACAGTGGTAAATAGCGGTGTCGAGCGGGCCATCAGGCGTTGCGCCGACAATCCGCGCATTCTGAAGATCGTGCATGGCTTTTGTGAGCCAGTCGCGGGTGAGCCGGGCATGGTTGTCAGCCATAAAGCTTCCTGCCCTGTGCGAGAATCTGGTGCTGGAGCGAAGCGCGCAAATCCTTGTAGCGGTCAAATTCCTCCCGTGTTTGCACAAACACGTCTTTGCTCATCCGAAGTCCCCGGAGACACCGATGGGCGCGTTGCATCCTGCGAATGGCCCGCTCGCCGCTCTCGCGCACGATCACCATCAAGTCGATGTCGCTGTCTTCATCGGGCGTGCCCCAGGCGTGCGAGCCAAACAAAAAAATTTCCTCCGGCTGGAACTCGGCTGTCAGCCGTTCCACGACTTTGTCCAACAGACCTGCCGGGATGGTCTTCACGGTTTGCAGAGTAGCATGGGCCGGTGTCTTTGAGAAGCCATTCTTCCATTCCCTTTTGCGGCGTTTTTTCGTAACATTCGCGGACCATGTCCAAAATCATCAAACGGCTGCATCCGGAAGTCATCCGGAAAACCGCGACGCGCTGCCGCGAGCGCGGCATCGTGCTGCCGACGTTCCAGCAATTGCGGCGTCCGGAACTCATTCCCGCCACGATCCAGTCCAAGCTCAAAAGCGCCGGGCTTTGGGACATGAACCCGGTGAATCTGTTCCGCATCACGTGGAAGAACGACGTGAAAACGGGCCTCTACGGCGGCGTGAATTATCTGGAGATTCCGCCCGCGATCACCGGCGTGAAGGCGCGGGTCATCGGGTTGGTTGGAAAATACTTTCCCACGGGCGCGCACAAGGTGGGCGCGGCGTTTGGCTGCCTGGCGCCGCGGCTGGTGAGCGGCGAGTTTGATCCGCAGAAGCACAAGGCGGCGTGGCCTTCGACGGGCAATTATTGTCGCGGCGGCGCGTTTGATTGCGCGGCGCTGGGTTGCACGGCTATTGCGATTCTGCCGCAAGGCATGTCGCGCGAACGTTTCGAGTGGCTGAAAAAAGCCGGCGCGGAAATCATCGCCACGCCCGGTGGCGAATCGAACGTGAAGGAGATTTACGACAAGTGCTGGGAACTGAAGCGCGACCCGGCGAACGTCATCTTCAACCAGTTCGAGGAATTCGGGAACCCGATCTTCCACTACAACGTGACCGGCCCGGCGATGGACGAGGTCTTCACGCAACTCGGCCCGGACGTGCGCGCGGCGGCTTTCGTCTCCGCGACCGGTTCAGCCGGCACCCTCGCGGCGGGCGATTATTTGAAGAAGCGACATCCCACGCTGAAGATTGTCGCGGCCGAAGCGTTGCAGTGCCCGACGCTGCTCAGCAACGGCTTCGGCGAGCACCGCATCGAAGGCATCGGTGACAAGCACGTCCCGTGGATTCACAACGTGCGCAACACCGACGCCGTGGCCGCGATAGACGACGAGGACTGCATGAGACTCCTGCGGCTGTTCAACGAACCCGCCGGACGCAAGCACCTGGCGTCGCTGGGCGTGAAGGCCAGGGAGGCGGAGTCCCTGCCGCTGCTGGGCATCTCCAGCCTCTGCAACCTGCTGGCCGCCATCAAGACCGCGAAGTACTTCGAGCTGGCCGGGCGCGACGTGATTTTCACCGTTTTCACCGACTCGGCCGAACTCTACCGCTCGCGCGTGGAAGAATTGAAAAAAGAGCGCGGGGCCTATCGCGTCGCAGACGCCATCGCCGACTTTGCCGGCCCGCTGGCCCATCAAAGTGCAGATGCCTTCAAGGAGTTGACCGGCCTCGAGCGCAAAGCCATTCACAACCTGAAGTATTTCACCTGGGTTGAACAACAGGGCAAAACCGGCGACGAGTTGAACGCGCAGTGGGATCCTGATTACTGGCGGGAGTTGTTTGAGGAGGAGGTGGCGTATTTCGACCGGCTCATCGGAGAATTCAACATTCTGGCGGGATTGCCCCGCTGAAGCATCCAATCCCTTGCGCCGAATCATTCCCCTGGCGCGCCTCTTGGTTGGTCCTGGCCACCGCGGTGGGGTGAACACCCCATAGCGCCGTCAAGGTTTCCGGGGTTATTCTATGGCGCATGAAAAATAGCATGAATAAAACGAATGGTCCGGTGGACCGAATCAAGATTGGGCTGGGGACTGCGCTGTTGGTGGCCTTGACCGGATGTGTGGGTTACGTGGAGGGAGGTTACGGCGGCGCGGTAGTGGTGCCGGGGCCTGATGTGTATGTTTTCGGCGGCGACTTTGGAAGAGGGCGCGATGTGCGCGATTATAGTCATCGCGGAGTTGTCAGTCGCGCGGTGGCGCACCCTGCCGGCGGCGGGGGAGCGAGAGGCGGCGGAGGCGGAAAGCGGTGAAGCCAACAACTCCCTGGATAAAAACAGACCTGATGAATCTATGAAACAGTCAACTATATTTACATGTTTTTCGAAACTTTCCGCCATCGTGCTTTTGGCGGGTGCTTGGGGTTTTTTGGCGGCGGCTCTTCCTGCGGCAGAACCGAACGAGGCGCCACAGAAACCGGTGGTCGCGCAACGGTTGTTTGCGTCGCCGGATGACGCCGTAAAAGCCTTGCAGGCGGCCGCCGAAGCCAAAGATAAAACGGCCTTGAGCGAAATTTTCGGCCCGGAGTTCGACGAACTTATAACCGGCGACCAGGTGCAGGACGCGAACAATGCGCAGAGGTTCGCCACGGCCATGGCGCAGGGCTGCCATCCTGTGAATGAGGGGGAGGACAAGATCACTCTTGAGGTTGGCACGAATAGCTGGCCGATGCCGATTCCACTGGTGAAAGCGGACGGGCAATGGCATTTCGACACGGCGGCGGGCAAGGAGGAGATCATCAACCGGCACATCGGGAAGGACGAACTCCACGCCATCGGCGTTTGCCGGGCTTACGTGACCGCGCAGCGGCAGTACGCCAGCGCGAACCCGGACGCGGGCGCAGGCGCGAAGTACGCGCAGAAATTCAAGAGCACGCCCGGCAAGAAAGATGGCCTCTACTGGCCGGCGGCGGAGAACGAACCGGCCAGCCCCTTCGGGCCTTTGGTGGCGGAAGCTCATGCCGAGGGTTATGGCAATAATAAGGGCACGGGTCCGCACCCGTTTCACGGTTATTATTTCAGAATACTGACCCGGCAAGGCAGTGCTGCGCCCGGCGGGAAAATGAATTACATGAGCCACGGCAACCTGACGGAAGGATTCGCGCTGGTGGCTTATCCGGAGCATTGGGACCAGTCGGGCATCATGACCTTTATCGTCAATCAGGACGGCAAAGTTTTTCAGCGCAATTTGGGCGAAAAGACTTCCCGGAGGGCGGGGGCGATGAAGGAATACAATCCGGACAGCGAATGGACGCCGGTGCAGGATGAGGGAGTCGTGAGCGCGGTGTCCGAGAAATGACGCCGGCTATCAGCCAGAGCGAAGGCCTTATGAAAACGAAAAGTGTGCGTGCGTTACTGTCTCTGACGATTATGAGTCTGATCGTCGTTTTGAATACTCCGGGACAAACTCTCAAACCGGGACCGCCTCCTGTGCAACCGACACAACCGGCGCCGGCAACCCCCGCACCCATTCAGCCACCGCAACCCATTCAGCCGCCGCAACCCATCCAGCCGCCGGAACCTATCCAGCCGCCCCAACCCATTCAGCCACCGCAATCCGCCCCTAATCAGGCGCCAGTGTTCACGAACAGTCCGCCAGTGTACACGAACCAACTGCCCGTGTTCACTAATCATCCAGAGTAATTCGATACCGGAATACTGACATCGCGCATGGGGTGAACACCCCATAGCGCCGGCTAGGTTTTTCAGCTTATTGTTATCGTGCCATGAAAGATGACGAAATCCAGCCAACGGGAGAGCCAGGCGGCGGGCCGCGGCAATGCCACCCCAGTCCGACCCATCGCATTCTCGTGGCGGATGACGAAGCCGCCATCCGCCGGCTGATCACCACCGTGCTGCTCGGCTCCGGCTACCACGTTGATGCCGCCGAAGATGGCGCCGCCGCTTGGGAGGCGCTTCAGGCCCAACCCTACGACCTGCTGATCACCGACCACTCCATGCCGAAGATCACGGGCGTTGAACTGGTCAAGAACCTGCGTTCGGCCCGCATGGCCCTGCCGGTCGTCATGGTTGCAGGGAGATTACCCGAGTACGAACTGGCCCAAAACCCATCGCTTCAACTTGCGGCCACGCTCTTGAAGCCCTTTGCCGTGGCTGCGTTGCTGAACACGGTGGAAAACGTCCTGCGCGCGACCGACAGTCCCCGCGAGCAGATCGATCCGCTGCCAGACTGGAGAAGCCAACCAGTAGCCGATGGCTTCCGGCTCTAATGACCACCCCAGAGCGGACCCGCCTTTGAAATGTGAAGGATTCTCCGCTTTTGACTGGCCTCACGAGCGATGAAGCCCGCCGCCGGCTCGAGAAGTTTGGTCCAAACGCAGTGCCCGACACGGCTCTGCATCCGTTACGCCGGGCCCTGACCAAATTCTGGGCGCCGGTTCCATGGATGCTCGAGGCTGCGATCGTGCTCGAGGTTGTCCTTGGCAAGTACGTCGAGGCTGCAATCATCGCGGTTCTCCTGGCCTTCAACGCTGCTCTTGGGTTCTTCCAGGAAGGGCGCGCTCAGGCAACTCTGGCCGCGCTGAAATCTCGGCTCGCGCTGAACGCGTCGGTCCGTCGCGATAATGTTTGGGTGACGGTGCCCGCCGCCGGATTAGTGCCCGGCGACAGGGTCAAGCTATCGCTCGGCGCCGTGGTTCCGGCGGACGTGCGTCTGACCGAAGGCGAGATTCTGCTTGACCAGTCCATGCTCACCGGCGAATCCATACCCATCGAAGCTGGCGCCGGCCTGCAAACATACGCGGGGGCGCTGGTACGGCGCGGCGAAGCCGTGGCGGAGGTTACGGCGACCGGAGCGCGCACAAAGTTTGGACGCACCGCGGAGTTGGTTCGCACCGCGCATGTCGAAAGTTCCCAGCAGAAGGCCGTTCTGCGCGTGGTGCGCAATCTCGCCATGTTCAATGGCGCCGTCATTGTGATGCTGGCGGGGTATGCCTCCGCTCTGAAGCTGCCGCTGGGTGAGATCATCCCTCTGGTGCTGACGGCGGTTCTGGCGTCCATCCCGGTAGCGTTGCCTGCCACCTTTACCCTTGCGGCGGCCCTCGGCGCGCGGGCTTTGGCACATCTGGGCGTCCTTCCAACGCGGCTCTCCGCCGTGGATGAAGCGGCCAGCATCGGGGTCCTGTGCGTGGATAAAACTGGCACGCTCACGCGCAACGAACTGAAGGTAACCGTCGTCCACCCTATGCCCGGCTTTGACGAATCCCACGTTCTGGGAATGGCCGCCCTCGCCAGCTCGGATGGCGGGCAGGATCCCGTGGACGCGGCCATTTGCTCCGCCGCGTCGCGGGCGGTCGCCTCCGATCTGCCGAAACTGAGTAAATTTGTGCCTTTCGATTCCGCCACGAAGATGTCCGAGGCCACGGCTGTGGATTCGAGCGGCGCCACGGTGCGTGCCGTGAAGGGAGCCTTTGCCGTAGTCATGGGCCTGACGCCACCATCGCCCGATGCGTCCACGACAGCGAACCAACTGGAGGCACAGGGCTTCCGGGTGTTGGCTGTCGCGGCAGGTCCGCCGGGGGCGGTGAAGCTGGCGGGAATCATCGCTCTGAGCGATCCGCCTCGAACGGATTCGGCAGCGCTTATTACGGAGTTGCGCACGTTGGGCGTCCGCACCGTCATGGTGACGGGCGACGCCCCTGCGACGGCAGCGATCGTGGCTCGCGCAGTAGGTCTCGACGGACCTGTCTGTCCGCCCGGACCCATCCCCGACGGAGTGCGCCCGGAGGATTTCGCTGTCTTCGCCGGCATCCTCCCGGAGGGAAAGTACAACCTCGTCAAAGCCTTCCAGAACAGCGGCCACACGGTTGGTATGTGCGGAGACGGCGCCAACGACGCGCCGGCGCTGCGTCAGGCGCAGATGGGAATCGCGGTCTCAACCGCGACCGATGTTGCCAAGTCTGCGGCCGGCATTGTGCTAACCACACCAGGACTCGGCGGCATTGTCGCTTCGGTAAAGGAAGGACGCGTGACGTTCCAGCGCATCCTGACTTATGCGCTAAACTCGGTGACCAAAAAAACTGTGCAGGTGCTCTTCCTGGCGGCGGGTCTGGTCATGACCGGACACGCGATCCTGACTCCCATGTTGATGGTTATTGTAATGCTCACCGGCGACCTCCTCGGCATGTCCTTGACGACGGACAACGTGCGACCGTCCCCAATGCCCAATGCCTGGCGAATCGGCGAATTGACGATCGCGGGTGTCTTCATGGGCGTCTCCGAGCTGGTCTTTTGCATCGCCGTTCTGGCCATCGGCAAATTCTGCCTGGGCTTTGGAATCGAAACGCTAAGAACCCTGGCCTTCGTGGTCATCGTCTTTGGCAATCAAGCAACGACCTATACGAACCGTGAACGCCAGGGCCTGGGGTCCTCTCGTCCAAGCCCGTGGCTCATCGGCTCGTCTGTAGTTGATCTGCTGATCGCCTCAACGCTGGCGACTTGCGGGATTGCCATGACTCCCCTGCCTATATTTGTCGTGGGAGGAATACTCGTGGCGGCAGTGGCCTTTGCGTTCATCGTGGACTTTGTCAAAGTCCCCGTGTTCAATCGCCTCAGAATCGCATAGCAAAAGGATGCGCAGTCTGGAAGTTGGCGACACAATCCACCTTCGATCCGAGGAAGGTCTCCTGAGCAAACGGTCCTCCTGAATTTTCTGTGGGGTGAACACCCCATAGCGCCGGCAAGGCTTTCCGGCCTATTGTTGTGCCATGAAAGACGACCAATTCCGGCCACCTGGAGAGCCAAGCCGGCGCGCCACTACAATGCCAGATGAGTCCGCCCCATCGCATTTTCGTGTTGGATGATTAGACCGCCATACGTCGGCTGATCACCGCTGCGCTGGTTGGCTCCGGCTATGATGAGGGGTCCGACAGTTACGTCCATGAGCTTCGCTAGTGTAAAACCAATAGAAAACCAGGCGATCGTCGCGACCGATCTGACAAAATGGTTCGGCGAAGGCGAAACCAAGGTGACGGCCGTGAATCATGTCCGGCTTGTCGCTCACTTTGGCGAGATGCTCTTCATCGTCGGCCCCTCCGGCAGCGGCAAGACCACGATGCTCAGCATGATCTCCGGCATTCTGCGTCCCAACGCCGGCAAGGTGACAGTCAAAGGGGCCGACATCTGGACTCTGGACAATGACCAGTTGGCTGACTTCCGCCTGAATACAGTTGGTTTCGTCTTCCAGGACTACCATCTTTTCCCGCGGCTGACCACGGCCGAAAATGTCGCCATCCCATTGATCCTGAAGCAGCGCGACTGGGACGATTCCATCACCGAGGCAAAGAAAACCCTCGAGATCGTCGGGCTGAAAGGCCGGGGCGAGATTCTGCCAGTGAAGCTCTCGGGCGGAGAGCAACAGCGCGTGGCCATCGCGCGCGCGATCATCAGCAGTCCGGAGATCCTGATTCTCGACGAACCGACCGCCTCCCTGGACGGTGACACCGGGAGGATGATCATCGCCTTCGTCAAAGAGAAAATACTTAATGAAAAGCGCTGCATCCTGATTGTCACCCATGATGCGCGCATCAACGAATATGCAGACCGGATCATGCATATGGAAGATGGACGTCTCACCGCGTTCGACAAGGGTACCGAATGAAAGAAGCCGAACCTAATCCCGAAGCCAAAGCAGCCGAGCCCAAACCTGAAGGCACGCCAGCCGGGCCTACACCTGAAGGCAAGACACCGTCTGATTTGACGCCGCAACTCATCAAGCGAGTCCATGAACTCTACAAGGAGCTAGGGCGCGACGAAGTCCGAGCAGTTCTGGCCTGGGAGAAGGCGGAGGAGATTCGGAAAGATGAAACCAAGGCCGAACCCAAGCCCGAAGCCAAAGCAGTCGAACCCAAGCCTGAAGTCACAGCAACCGAACCTAAGCCTGACGCCAAAGCAGTCGAACCCAAGCCTGAAGTCACAGCGACCGAACCTAAGCCTGACGCTAAAGCAGTCGAACCCAAGCCTGACGCTAAAGCGGTCGAACCTAAGCCTGACGCCAAAGCGGTCGAACCTACATCTGACGCCAAAACAGCCAAGCCAAAAACTGAATTTAGAAACAAGATCATCTTTACTGTTTCGATATTAGGTGTCCTGGCCGCGCTGGTCGCCGCCTACCTCATGGGCATGCAGAGGAAGGCCCAGCCCCCCGTGTTTAAACCGGTCAGCAACCCTTACGACTCGGCCATCTATGCCAATGGCATTATCGAGAGCGACCAGCCGAGCGGTGAAAACGTCAATATCTATCCTGAAGTTTCCGGCCCGATCACCCAGGTGCTGGCGCGCGAAGGCCAGCAGGTGTCGGCCGGCACTCCGCTGTTCACCATCGACGATTCCGTGCAGAAAGCCACCACGGAGCAGCTAAAATCGCAGTCCGAAGCCGCCCTGGCGCTGCTGGAGGAACTCAAAGCGGAGCCGAGAAAGGAGACGCTGGCGATTGCCGAGGCGCAAGTGGGGCTGGCCGAATCCAACCTGAAAACGGCCCGTGACGAATACGACAAACGCCGCGTATCCTACGACCTCGACCCGAAATCCATCAGCCAGGACGTGCTGGACACCGCGAAAAACGGCGTCGATCAGGCGGCAGCCGCCTTGGACGTAGCCCGCAAGCAATATGACCTTACCAAGGCCGGCGCATGGAGTTACGACATTACCAACCAGGAGAAGCAGTACGAGGCCCTCAGGCAGGCTTACCAGGCGGCTAACGCGCTGCTGGTAAAATACTCGGTCAAAGCGCCCGTGGACGGGGTCGTGCTGGCCGTCAACGCAGCGAACGGCAGTTATGTATCGTCGCAGGGCGCCTATAACCCTTACACGCAGTTATTCGACCCATTAGTGGTCATGGGAGGGCCTCAAGACCATCTGGCCGTCCGCTGTTATGTGGACGAGATACTGGTCTCACAACTGCCATCTTCGTGGCATTTCCACGCGCAGATGTCGCTCCGCGGGTCCTACACTAATAAGGTGCCGCTGGAGTTCGTCCGGGTGCAGCCTTATGTCTCGCCCAAGATCGAGCTGGCGAATGAGCGCCAGGAACAAGTGGACCTGCGGGTGCTGCCGGTGATTTTCCGGTTCGAGAAAAAGGATGCCCCGGTCTATCCGGGCCAGTTGGTGGATGTTTACATAGGGTCGCAATAGCGCCCCGCCCGACCCGACCCAAGTCAGAGCGAATGCGATGAACAACTTTCGATCATCAGTCCAGCGAGGCGCAGGCCTCGCCGCGATCATGGCGATGCTGGGCGGCTGCGCCGTGGGGCCTGATTTCGTTCGTCCCGCGCCGCCCGAGACGGACCGCTACACGAGCGAGCCGCGGCCTGAAGCCACGGTCGCGGCGGATGGCCAGGCGCAGCATTTTACGCCCGGCGCCGCCATCACGGCCGACTGGTGGCGGCTTTTCCAGTCAGCGCAGTTGGACGCCGTTGTCCGGCAGGCCCTCTCCAACAATCCGACCCTCCGGGCGGCCGAGGCCAGCTTGCGTCAGAGTCAGGACAACCTGCGCGCAGGTTATGGCTTGTACTTCCCGCAAGGCCAGGCTGAACTGAGCGCCAGCCGGCAGCGCACCGCGCCGGTACAGCAAGGCTCACGGACGTCCGGCACGGTTTTCAATCTCTTTACTGCCAGCGGCACCATCAGCTACGCGCTGGACGTGTTCGGTGGCAAGCGCCGGACGGTGGAAGGCTTGCGGGCCCAGGCCGACTCCCAGCGTTACGAGAGCAAGGCGGCCTACCTTGCTTTGTCCGCCAATGTCGTCAACACCAGCATCGCGCGCGCTGCCTACACGGCGCAGATTCGCGCGACCGAACAGTTGATCGAGTTGGAGAACCAGCAACTTCACCTCGCCGAAACGCAGGTCCGCGCCGGCACAGCTCCCTATTCGACCGTGTTGAGCGTGCGCAGCCTGCTTGCCGCCAACCAGGCTTTACTGGCGCCCTTGGAGCAGAATGCCAGCCAGGCCGGGCACTTGCTGGCGACGCTGGAAGGCGTGGAGCCATCCAAAGCCACCCTGCCCGACATCGACCTGACCGGACTCTCGCTGCCGATGGACCTGCCGGTGAGTCTGCCGTCCGATCTGGTGAGGCAGCGGCCCGACATCCTGTCGGCCGAGGCACTCATGCACGTGGCCAGCGCCAACATCGGCATCGCGACCGCCGCGATGTACCCCAGCTTCAGCTTGAGCGGCACCTACGGCGGCGCCAGCACCAGTTTCGCCAATCTTTCGGCGGTCAGCAAGTTCTGGAGCATCGGCCCGACGGCCACGACTCCCGTCTTTCAGGGCAACAGTTTGTGGTACGTCCGGCGGGCCGCCATCGACGCCTATCAGCAGTCGCAGGCAAATTATCGACAGACCGTGCTGGGCGCCTTCGAGCAAGTCGCTGACTCTTTGAAGGCGCTGGAGCACGATGCCGGGGCGCTGCAGGCGCAGGTCGAAGCGCAGCGCGCCGCCGGTGAAGCGCTCAACCTGTTACAGGTCAATTACCGTGCGGGCCTGGCCGCCTACCCGGACGTGTTGACGGCCGACGTGCAATTCCACCAGGCGACCATCGCCTGGCTGCAGGCTGTGGCGCAGCGCCACCAGGACACCGTCGCCTTGTTCGTGGCGCTGGGAGGGGGTTGGTGGAACGAGCCGCGCCCGGCGGGCAAAGGCGAGGCGCCATGAAGTACGGCGGCATCCTGCGGATCGGATTCAAGCTGCTGGTCAATGACAAGCCCAAGTTTACTGCGCTGTTGATCGGGATTACCTTCTCCGTCTTCCTGATGATGATGATGACCGCCATGTTCGCCGGCATCCTCAACCACTCTTATTCGACTGTCACCAATATCGGCGCTGACATGTGGATCATGGACCCGTCGGTCAACACTCCCACCAGTCCCATCCCCATGCCCGATTATGTGCTCGACGTGGTGCGCAGCATGGACGAGGTCAGCTACGCAGTCCCGCTTTATATCGGTGGCGCGCTGGTCAAGCTCCAGAGCGGCAACTATCAATCTGTAAGTGTGGTGGGTTTGGACGACAACAGCCTGTTTGGCCGTCCCGAACTCGAACAGGGCAGTATTCTGAACATCTATAACGACAACACGTTCCTGGTAGTCGATGACGCTGAATTTCCGAAGCTGGAGAACCCGAAGATCGGCGCCTCATTCGAACTCAATGATCACCGCGGCACGATTGTAGGCATCGCCCGCGTCGCCGTCAACGGACTCAATGGCGTGCCGACGCTCTATACGACCTACACCCGCGCGATCGAATACATCCCGTCGATGCGTTTCACCTTGTCCTACGTCCTGGTGCAGCCCAAAAGCGCGGCGGCCGTGGCAGGCATCAAGCAGAGAGTTGCGAAGCTCGGCTACGTCGCCCGCACCAAGGATGAATTCAACCGGAGCATCGCCGACTATTACACCTACAAGACCGGTGTGGGCACCAACATCCTGTTGATGGTAGTGATTGCCTTTATCGTTGGGCTGTCCATCTCAGGCCAGACCTTTTACACGTTCATCCTCGAAAACTTGGAGAAATTTGGCGCGCTCAAGGCCATCGGCGCCAAGGGGCGCGAGCTGGTCTATATGATCCTGTTCATGGCGACCTTTACGGCGCTGACCGGCTATGGCCTGGGCGTCGGTTTCGTGACGCTGATGATCATGATCGCCCGAGCCCGGCTGCCCAACTACGCGGCCACGATCACCTTCTGGAACTTGGGCCTGGCCTTCGGCATGGTTATTCTCATCGCCGGCCTATCAAGCTATGTCGGGGTACGCAAGGTCCTCAAAATCGAGCCTTTCGACATCTTCAGGGGGTAGCAGTGCCGGCGCTGTTTCCAAGTTGCTGACGAGGCGGTCCTCGACCGTTTGCCCGGCGCGCGTTCCAACGGCTTTGCGAGGTCTCCTGCGTTCCGATGTGCCTTCGGTCCAATCCCTTGCGCCGAATCACTCCCCTGGCAGGCGTCCCGCCACAGGCTGAAAACCGCTGGCGATGAAGAAATGCTATGAAAAAATGCTTTACATCGATTCCAACTTGTAAACAATATCAGCCTTATGAAGCGCTCGGCCTCTTTGCTGGTTCTGAATCCGCAGGGAAGGTTGCTGCTGTTGCAGCGCGGCGGCGAATCCACGCACTTCCAGGGCGACTGGGAATTTCCCGGCGGCAAAATCGACGCGGGCGAGTCACCCTGTCAGGCCGTGCTGCGCGAGGTGCGCGAAGAGGCCGGACTGCTGGCCGACATTCCAGCCAGTGATCCCCTTTGGCGCACCGTCACAGCCAATGGCACCGTGGAATACTCATTCTTCGTGTGGAAACCCGCGGTTGGAGATTTGAAAGTCACTTTGAGCGGCGAGCATCAGGCGTTGGCGTGGGTATTGTTCACCGAGGCTCGAAAAATGCGGATGATGGCGCCGCACCGCGAGTTCATGGACCGCTACTGGCATCAGGAACAAATCAAAGCCTACCGGGAGGAGCTGCCGCATTACGCCGCCTACAGAAAATTTCTCGAAGCGATTCTCAACCGGCTCAAATCGCGGTGGGCGCCATTGGCGATTGTGCAGGCGCGAGAAAAGGGGCTGTCCAGCTTCTCCGAGAAATGCGTGCGCAAGGCGGACAAGTATGACGATCCCGCGCACCAACTGACCGACCTGTGCGGCGGGCGCATCATCGCCACCACCACCCATGAGGTGGACACGTTGATCCACCAAATCCAGAAATCCTTCGCAGTGGACGAAATCGAAGACACGGGCCGGCGGCATGACATCGCCGAATTCGGGTACCTCTCCGTGCATTTCACGGTGCATGTCCCGGAAGGCGCCACTGAAATCCTGGGCGAGCCTGTTCCCCCGGAGATCGGCGCACGCAAGGCCGAAATCCAGGTGCGAACGATGCTGCAACACGCCCATTCGGAAGTCACGCATGACCGGCTCTACAAGAGCGGCTTCACCCCGCCCCAACATCGCCGCCGGGAAGCGGCGCGCGTCGCGGCCGTGTTGGAAAGCGCCGATGAGGAATTCGCGCGGTTCGTCAGCCAATTGGACGCTTATGTGGGTCATTATGCGGCGCACCTGCCGCCGGAGAAACGCCGCAGAGAGATAGATGACCTCAAGCTGGTGCTGGAGCAGGAGCCGGAGAAGGAGAAAAAGGCCGCCCTGGCCTTGAGGATTGCGCGACTGGCGCGAGCCGCCTGGGATTGGCCTGGGGTCACGGCCTGCGCCGAGCCTTTCCTCGCCGCCGCCTCTCCGGTGTCCGCCTGCCTGCGGATGGAGGCCGGCCATGCCCTTTGCCGTCTTCATCAGCAACAGCCCGCCGACGCCGCCTTCCGCCGCGGCCTGGAATTACTCGAAGCCGTCGCCCGGCCGGAGGAACCGTCCGATGCCTGCGTGGAATGCGATGAACGCGACCGCCGTGCCACCGCGCTGGCGTGGCTTGGTTGGGCGCATTCACGCCAGCCGGGTCGCCGGGCGCAAGCGCGGGCCTGCCTCGAACGCGCCGTCGAGTTTTCTCCTGATAACCCTTATCATCTGGCCGCCTTTGTCGAACTCGACCTCATTGCCAGCGGCACCGACGAGTATCTCTCGTTGTTGGCGCCCTCGCTGCGGCAGGCGGCGGGGCGTTGCGAAGAACACGTGCGCGCCGGCATCGAGGTCACCCGCGCCTGGCTGACGATGGCCAAACTTCGTTTCCTGCTCAACGATCCATTTTTCGCTTTCGACGCTCTCTGCCTTGGGGCGCGCTCCGCGGAAACGCATCATCCGCTGGAGGACTTGGTGCATTCGTTGGAGCAACTCACGGACGCCATCGGCGCCCGACGGCCCGACATTGGCTGGCTCTGGGCCGGCGCGCAGTTGCTTGCCAAGGCGAAGGAACGGAGCAGCGTCCCCGCCGCCGGCCAGATCGCGTGGGAACCGCTGGCCGGACGCTTTCATTTTGACGCCTCGCTCCCCGTCACCATCTTCGCCGGAGCCACGGCTCAGGCGGAAACGGCCCGCCTCGCGGCGTATGAACCGTTTGTGCGAGATGGGTTGGCGGGCCACAAAGGCATTGTAATTTCCGGCGGAACCACCGCCGGCGTATGTGGTTTGGCGGCGCGCGTTGCCCGCCAGCTCAATTCCTCGAAGCAGGCCTCCCTTCAACTGGCCGGCTATGCTCCGGAACACTTGCCCAACGGCCTGGCCGTCGATCCGGCCTTCAGCAGCTTGATCCGGACTCCGGGGGCGCGCAATTTCTCCCCTTTGGAGTCTATCCAGATGTGGACAGATTTGTTGTTAAGCGGCGTCGATCCAAAGAACGTCCGGTTGTTCTGTCTCGGTGGCGGCGATCTTTCCGCGACGGAACTGGCCCTGGCCTGGGCCTTGGGCGCGAGAGCCGCGGTGGTCAACGATGCCAGCGTCGCGGCCCGGCGCTTTGCCCGCTTCCTGGATTGGGCCGGCGGCCAGACCGATTGCGGCATGATGCTGCCCGACGGCCCCGCCACGCTGACCGCGTTTTTCGCTTTCGACGCGCCGATTGATGCCCGGCAATGGGAGAAAAGCGGCGAGGCCGTCCATCAGGCTTACGTGAAGTCCCAGCAGGCAGGGGCCAAGCAACCCAATATGCTTCCCTGGCCGCTGCTCCGCGACGATTTCAAACACTCCAACCGCCATCAGGCCGCCTGCTCCGTCGAGATCCTGCGCCATTGTGGATTCATCGTTGAACCCTCGCCGCTGCCGCGCGATCAGATTCCCCTGATGAAATTCAGCCAGGGCCAAATCGAACAACTGGCCGAATGGGAACATGGCCGATGGAACGTGGAGCGCCTCAAGAGCGGCTGGCGTTACGGTGAGAAGAAGGATGAGGCGCGCAGGCTGAGTCCATATCTCCTTCCGTGGCAAGAATTGCCAGAGGCCATCAAGGACTACGACCGCGCCGCCGTCCAGGACTGGCCTGCGATCCTGGCCCAGGCCGGGTGGGTGGTGAGGCAATCTTGAAGGAACTTCCATGGCCGAACTGGAATTTGATCACCTGGTTCTGCGCTACTGCCGCCAAATCGTCTTGAAGACGATGGACCATGTGCGCGGCGCCATGCGGGGCGAAAATCGTCTCAACCTCAAGCGCGCCGTCGCCGATCCCCAGCTTCAAAAATCAGCCCAGAATCTAACCAAAGCCGTCGATCGCGATGCGGAAGACCTCATTCTCGACGCGCTCCAGCTAAAATTTCCCAAGCTGCCCGGCGTCAAAGCTTACACGGTTTTTTCCGAAGAACTGGGCATCAAAACATTCCCCGAAGGGGCCAGTGAAAGCAACGCGAACCTGGTCGTCTTCATTGACCCGATTGACGGCACGGAGTTCATCGAATCTCTCCAGGGCGGCTGGTCGTTGATCGCCGTTTATGACCGGCGAGCCGATGAGGTTATTGCTGCGGTGGCCGGGGACATATTTCTGGACCGCATCTACTGGGCCTCGAAGAGCGGCTATCCTGAGGGCCTGGATTTCATCACTCATTCCTGGTTCCGGCTGGACGGCGGGCCGGCGCCGAAAACCAGCCTGCAAGGCGCGCGGATCAATGTGCTGACCACGAAGGTGGACCGCTATCAGGCCTTGGCTGGGCAAACGGCCTTGCTGAATGCGCTGCGGGAGGCGGACGGACGGGTCAATCTCTCCTGGGGTTCCAACACCATCATCCAGGTGGCGGCGGGATACGCCGATGTGGCGATTGAATTCGCCAAGGGCTTCGCCACCTACGACATTCTGCCCGGACTATATATCGGACTTAGAACCGGTCTGACGATTGTGGACCTGTCCGGCAATCCCATCACGTCGAAATTGGACTTGGAAGACATCATCGCCACCTTTCGGCGCGATCCCCAACATCCCAAACGCCTGCCCTTCATCGCCGCCAAAGAACCGGCCCTGGCGGAACAGGTGCTCAAGCTGCTCAAGAAAAAGTAAAACAATCTACGACCATGGCCCACGAAGTCTTCATCAGCTATTCGTCGAAGGACAAGACCGCCGCAGACGCGGTCTGCGCGATTCTTGAATCGGAGTGCATCCGCTGCTGGATTGCACCGCGCGACGTGCGGGCTGGCGAGGAGTGGGGCGATTCGATCCTGAACGGCATCAAAGGTTCGCGCGTGATGGTCTTGGTGCTCTCTGCCAACGCCAACGAATCGCCGCACATCCGACGGGAAGTAGAACGGGCGGTGAGTTTGGGCATCGCGATCATCCCGGTCCGTATCGAGAACGTGATGCCGGCCAAATCGCTGGAGCTGTTCGTCACGTCATCACACTGGCTGGACGCGTTCAATCCGCCGCTGGAACGGCATCTGCGTTTTCTGGCGCAGGTGATTCAGAAGATATTGCGCGGGCCGGTGGCCAAGCCAGAAGACACGACACCAGTTCAGCCGCTAGTGGCGAAGGAAGTGGTGGCAGAGGTATTGCAGGAGGCGGTGACGGCGGCGAATGAGATGTCATTCCACTGCGGTCACTGTGGGCAGAATTTCAAGGTGGACAAGTCGGGCGCAGGCACCACCATCCGCTGCCCTACCTGTGGCCAGCCAACAACGATTCCGCAAGCGATTGAGCCAGTGGTGCAGAGACCTGCACAGCGGTTATCGTGGGGATGGGTGGCAGCAATCGGATTTGTCAGCGTCATTGTGATTTTGGCTTTTTTGTTGATGCAAGAAACGCGGCTGAGTTCTGTGGGGAAAGTAAAGCCGGATTCAGCACCTTCAATTCCGACTGCGGTGAATTCGGCAGGGTCGGGTGATTTTGGGAGGGCACTGGAATCAGGTAGTTGGTCCTGGATTCCTGGGGGGAGTGCGCGTCAGGAACAGGTGGTTTTTTTGCCGGGCGGGAAGGTGACTAATACATACTGGGTGGGTGAATGGAGGGTAACCGGACCGTTGGAGGTCACAATCGCCTCACCAATTGAACAAAAGCGGCGACCGACGTGGGATTACCACGATGCGGTGATCCATTTCAATCAGAAAATGACGGAGTTTACCGGAAGCGATTTTTTTACGCGCCCCCAGGACAATATCGGGACGGTGAGAGGTGAAAAATTGTTTGCGGAAGCTGGCCATCCGCCAATGAATGCAGACGCGCCGGCGCATGTGTTGCAAGGTTTGTCGCCGGGTTTGAAAGAAGGCCTGATCCTGGCGTATGACTTTGATGAACAACCCGTCAACGGGGTTGTCCACGACTTGAGCGGCAGTGGCAACAACGGTCACCTATTCGGACCGGAGTGGACTCCGCAAGGCCATCACGGCGGCGCTCTCATTTTCGGCCCCCAGAACAAATATGTTGAGATAGCAAACAGTGATTCTCTGAATCCTTCAGCGATTACCTTGTCAGTTTGGGTCAAAACTACGCGCGCAGATCATTTCTTTCGCCGCATTATTGAGAAAAGCTTTCGCAAAGGCTTCGCCTTGAGTATCGTAGGCGACTGGGAAGGGTGGAAGCCCAAGACCCATAAGCGCGGCCGCATTACCTTTGAGGTGGGTAACAAGGCGATGGAAAGTGACTACCCAATCACCGACGGAGAATGGCACCATGTAGCCGCCACTTACGATGGATCCATTGCCCGCCTCTTCATCGATGGTGAACAGCAGACACGCACTCCGAAATGGTCTATTTCAATTCCAAGCAATGATTTTCCCCTACGCCTCGGCGGCTTCGTTGATCCAGATTTGGTTCATGACGATCCCAAAGCATCGTTTGACGGAATGATGGACGAAGTGCGCATTTATAATCGGGCCCTCTCGGCGCAGGAAATGAAAGAGTTGGCATCGCAACAATAATAACTTGTGCCCTACGACCTCTTCATCAGGTACTCACGCCGCAACAACGAGCAAGGCCGCATCACGCAGCTCGTCGAGCGCATCAAGGCCGACTTCGCTCCCTTCGCGAAGCGCGAACTCGTACCGTTCTTCGACCAGCAGGAAATTGCCGGGATGCAAGACTGGCGGCAGCGGGCCTACGCGAATCGCGCAGGGTCATTTGGGGCGAGGTGGACCTCCGCTGGGGCCTAAGCGAGGAAGCCGGGCGCGACGACCGCACCAAGCGCTTCTGCCCGCACGAACTGCGGCACGGCCACCAAGATCGCCTCAAACCTTGTTTCGTCATCCTATCCGCGACGCCTTAAACCAAACTAATCTCATGGATACTATCGGGCATGAAACGGCGCGGGATCATGCTTCCCACCGACGAACCTCACCTGGAGCAACTGTAGCAGAAGGCGGGCGCGCGGTGAACCGCTCATCGAAACTCGGTCTGCTCCTGGGCGGGCTTTTATTGTCGCACAATGGACTTCGGCTCGGTATCGTCGCTGCATGAATGAGCTAGGCAATTCCGCCCAAAACCCCTCTGCGTTGCCCTCGATTTTGGTGACGGGCGATTTCATCGTTGACCACCACATCTACGAAGGTTCGCGGCATCACTACGGCGACGCATCGCCGGGGGTGAATGTCATATTGGAGGCGGGCGGCGCGGGATTGGCGGGGAAATTGTTGGGCAGGTTGCTGGCTGAAAAGGCCAATGTCGTCCCAGACCGGGTCATGCCTGAAGATGGTATTGACACCGCCATCGCCCACCATGCCTATGCGTTCTGGCGTCCGGTCCCGGAGAATGAGCCGGTCGAAAGGCAATTCTGGCGCTGCACGGAAGCGATGGGGTTTGGCGATCAGGGGAGCAACGCCGGCAGCAAGACCGAGCCGCCGTGTGAAGTTTGGGCTCAACCGCCGAATTTGCCCGAAAACCCGGAGATGGTCGTCATTTCCGAAGGCGGAATGGGTTTTCGCGACACGCCGCGTTGCTGGCAATCACTTCATCTGGGCGCGGCTAAATTGATCCTTTTCAAAACGGCGGCGCCGTTGCTCAAGGGCAAATTGTGGGAGATGCTTTCCGGAGAGTATCCGGAAAAGCTCATGGTGGTTGTTTCCGCTGACGAGCTGCGAAAGTCCAATGCCCGCATCAGTTCCGGCTTGTCCTGGGAGTCAACTTTTGGGGATT
The DNA here is from genome assembly GCA_049510745.1 of Verrucomicrobiota bacterium. Lineage (GTDB taxonomy): Bacteria > Verrucomicrobiota > Verrucomicrobiia > Limisphaerales > Palsa-1400 > PLGF01. Next base: position 106,966 of record JBEKYR010000002.1, read on the forward strand.
TGGTGCGCGAGTTGGGCGCGGGCGGCAGGTTCACCGCACTGGCTAAGTGCCGCCATTTGGTTGTGGCTTGCGGTTCGGAAGGCGCGGCGTGGTTCACCTTTAACGCGGCCGCCGCGAAAATGCCGCCGCCGGCAGGTCAGGACCAGGTGCGGTTTGTGTATCAAGCTGGAAAGATCGAGCACGACCATGCACAGGAAACAGAAGGCACCGCGTTTGGATTCCTGACGTGCCTGACCGCCGCGCTGGCGAGGGCGGCGGCCCTGGCGCTGGCCACGGCGGGCGACGCGGCATCCCAACCTTTCAACCTGGCCGAGGTGGATTTTGGCGCGGCCGTCGAGGCTGGCCTTGCCGCCATGCGTGATCTTCGTGAAAAGGGCCACGGTCCCGCCACGGAGAAGCCCGAGGGTTATCCCATTCCGCGCGTGGCCGATGTCATTTGCAATCCGGGTGTTCGCTATACCCAGGCCGGCTTGTTTCTGGCGCAGGCCGCGAAATCCTTCGCCTTGCCTGGAACAAGTTTCCTCGGGTTGGCGCAACAAATGAAGGGAAGCGCCAAATCCGATTTCGGCCGGTTAATTGCCATCCACGGTCCAATTGCCTTGGAGAATCTGCCGCACTTGCGGATTGGGCGGTTTATGACGGCGGACCGCGCGGAAGTCGAATCCTTGCGCACCCTGGCTCAAGTTGTTTCGCGATACGTCAAGCATGACCAAGGCAAAAAACCGCTTTCCGTCGGCGTGTTCGGGCCGCCGGGGGCGGGAAAGTCATTTGCAGTCCGGGAGCTGGCCGACGAACTGCTCAAGAAGAAAGGCGCATGGCTTGAGTTTAATCTGTCGCAATTCGCTTCGTCCGACGACCTGAACGGCGCCTTTCACCAGGTCCGCGATCAAGTGCTGCAGGGCAGGATTCCGGTCGCGTTTTTCGACGAATTCGATTCCGCGGGCTACAAGTGGTTGCAGTATCTGCTGGCGCCCATGCAGGACGGGCGGTTCCAGCAAGGACAACTTACCCACACCTTGGGCAAGGCCATTTTCATCGTCGCCGGCGGCGCCAGTTGGACCTTCGACACTTTTGGACCGCCGCAGCCGGAGGCGGGCCTTGCAACCGAGCCTGAAATCGAACGCGCCTGGGTGGAATTCTGCCTGGCCAAAGGGCCTGACTGCAAAAGCCGGCTCGATGCTTTCTTTGACGTGGCCGGCCCCAATCGCCGGGCCGTGCGGGTGAAAAACGACGAGGACCAGTGCGATTTTGAAGTCTTTGGCCAGCGCCTGCGCGAAGACCCCTCCGACACCTGGGTTGCGATTCGCCGCGCCTTGATTCTGCGCGTGGAACTGGGCCTGCCGGCGGAACAGCGGCTGGAAATCGACCCTGGATTGGTCAACGCTCTGCTTCATGTGCCGCGCTTCACACACGGCTCGCGTTCCTTCACAAAAATTCTCAACCCCTTCAAAGCCATTCTGCCTGCCGCTCTCCAGCCCTCGGCTCTGCCGCCCTGCCGTCAACTGGAGATGCACACCGACGCGAAGGAATTCCGGCTGCTTTGCGAAGGCAAAGACCTTGCCCCGGAACTGAAGCCCGAAGAACTCCCCGAAGAAGTCATCCACCTCCTGGCGCCACAAATACACGAGACTTATAATGAACTCGGCCTGCGGGCGGGCTGGTTGAAATCAACGGACGCCATGCCGTTGGACGAATACAAGAAGGCCAAGCCGTTTGAAGGGCAATCGAATTATGAAGCGGCGCGCCGGATGCCGGGAATTCTGGCCCTGGCCGGCCTTCGCCTTGTTCCAGGCCAATTCTCGGCCGATGAGTTGCGTCCAATTCGCCAGCATCTGGAGTTTCATTTGGATTTGCTGGCCAATGCTGAACATCTGGGGTGGATGGATTGGTATTTCCAAAATGGATGGACTTATCATCCAGACGGGCACACCCAAGAGCAAAGAGCGAAGAAGCGCCACAACTGCCTGAAACCCTTCACCCAGCTCAAGGAAGCCGACCAAACCAAAGACCGCGAGCAAGTGCGCCACTACCCGCACTTCGCGAAGCGGGCCGGCTATAAGATCGTCTTTGCATGACTGGCCATAATCATTCAGCCCGCAATGACAGCCGCGCCTCCGGCAGGCCGGGCGCGGACACAGTCAGCTCAATCGTTCCCGCCGCGCGCGCGCTTTGCACCAGAGCGAGCGCCCGTCCCTGCCGCGTGCGGCGCGTTGGCGACCGCAACGCGCTCATGTCGCGCTGATCGCCATTGTCCAGGCCGAGCAACCGGCCGGCGCCCGTGACTTTCGCCGTGCAGAGCGCATCCGCGTTGGGGACCAGCACGCCGTTGGCGTCCACCAGGCGCACCTCCACATGCGCCACGTCGCGGCCGTCCGCGGCGAGTTGAGCCGGCTCCGCCGCCAGCTCGAGCCGCGTGGGAGCGCCCGCGGTGACGAGGCGGTTCTCGACCGTTTGCCCGGCGCGCGTTCCGACGGCTTTGAGTTCCCCGGCTTTGAAGGGCACTTTCCATGAGAAGACGCAGTTCCTGGCATCGGCCGCTGATTTGCGGCCCAGCGACTGGCCGTTGAGAAAGAGTTCAACCGCCTCGCAGTTGGCATAAACGTCCACCGGCAACTCCGGGCGTGAATCCTCCTGCCAGTTCCAATGGTTCTCCACCGCCGCTCCGCCCTGCCCCCATTCCCGTGCGCTGCCGCGGACTGAACGGACGCCGGCAAAGACCACCGGCTTTTCCGACCAGAGCGCCACGCGCAAGGCGCCGCGCGGTTTGAGGAAGCCGCGCGTGTCGAACAATCCCGCCGCCGAACCGCGCGAGGGCCACGAGTCGGCTTCACCCAGGTAATCGAATCCCACCCACAGGAACTGCCCCGTCACGCGCGGGCGCCGCGTGATCTGGACGTACTCCATGCCGAAGCCGGTTTCGCTGCCCACGAACTTGCGGGCGGGAAACGCGGCGAAGTCCTTTTCGTACTGCTCGATCTGGTAGTTGTAACCCGCCACGTCGAGCAAGTCCGCCAGACCCGTCGCGTTCGACGCCGGCAGGTTGGCCAGCGCCGCCGTGACCGGGCGCGACGAGTCACACTCGCGAACGACCTTGATCAGGCGCGGCGCGATCTGGGCGAGGATTTCGGCGGACGGGTTTTGCGGACGGTAGCGATTGCCGTCAGCGGGGTGGCTGAAGGGATCGTTGGGGTAATCGATTTCGTTGCCGATGCTCCAGAGCACGATGCTCGGATGATTGCGGTCGCGCAGCGCCATCTCGCGCAAGTCGGCCTCGGCCCATTGGTTGAAAACCTCCGCGTAGCCATGCCGCGAGGGCGTGCCGGCGTTGCGGCCCTCGATCCATTTGTTCTTGGCGCCGGTCCATTCGTCGAAGGCCTCGTCCATCACCATCAGCCCCATCCGGTCACAAAGGTCGTAGAACTCCGGCGCCGCGGGATTGTGCGAAGTGCGAATCGCGTTGCAGCCGCACTCCTTCGCCAGGCGCAAACGGCGCTCCAGGACTTTATCGGGTACCGCCGCCCCCACCACTCCGGCATCGTGGTGCAGGCAGATGCCTTTGAACTTCGTTGACTGGCCGTTGAGGAAAAACCCCTCTTGCGCGTCGAATCGAATCGAGCGGATGCCAAACGGCGTCTCGAGGCGATCCACCACCTTTCCCGCCGCCCGAATCGTGGTGACGGCGCGGTAAAGAGCCGGCGTGGCCGGCGACCACAGCTTCGGCGAAGTCACCTCCGCGCTCTGCGTGAACACCCGTTCTCCACCGGCGGGAATGGTTTCCCGGCTTGTGACTTGTTGCACCGCTTTCCGGCCGGGATCGGCCAGTTCGGTCACCAGCTCCACTTCGGCGCCGGCAGCGGTCTCGTTCTGCACGCGCGTTTGAATCGCCACCCGCGCCCGTTCCGGCGTCACTTCCGGAGTGGTCACGTACAAGCCGTGCCTGGCGACGTGCAGCTTCTCGGTGGCGTTGAGCCAAACGTGCCGATAAATGCCCGAGCCGGTGTACCAGCGGGAATCGACGATCTGCGAATGATCCACCCGGACCGCGAGGACATTCGTCCCCGGCCGCACGTGCGGCGTCAGATCGTAACTGAAGGTTGAGTAGGCATAGGGCCGTTTCCCAAGAAAGTGTCCGTTGATCCAGACCTCGCTGTTCATCGAAACACCATCGAACTCGACGCTTACGAGCTTGTTCCGCCAGTCGGCCGGGATCACGACCGTTTTGCGGTACCAGGCAATGCCGCCGGGCAGGAAAGCCGTGCAACTGGCATTGGTGCGGGAGAAGTCTCCCTCGGCGCTGAAATCATGCGGCACATCCAGCAGGCGCCACGACCCGTCCGCGAACTCCGGCGCCGACGCGGCGGGGACATCACCCAAATGGAATCGCCAATCGAAGTCAATGTTCGTCCGCTGCCGCGGAGTTTCCGCCGCCTCCATCAAGGTGGCGGCGGCAAGCGAGAGGACCATCGCGCGAAGGAGATTCATGCGCCAACGTATAACGCCAACGCGGCCGGGAGGCAACTTCCTGCCGCCCGGCTGGTACGGCGGAGGCTTCTCGCTCTTTGCCGTTCAAGAACGCGCAGCCCTAAAACGTGAGCATGATCTCGGCGCGGAGAAAGGTCATCAGCGAATGGTTGACATAGAAGTCGCCGGGGAAGAGCAACTCAGCCCAAAGATGCCCGCTGAGGTGCTGGTTGAATTTATATTTGAGCACGGCTTGGAGGTACTGACCGCGGTCATCCCCCGTGCCGGTAAACGCTTCAGACGCGGCCGGCTGGTGGAATGCATTGTTCAGGTCGCGTGTCGGCACGTCCTGGTCGGCCAGCAGCAGATAGTAGCTCATGTCGAACTCCATCTTCGGCATCGGATTCACGGTCCACGTGGGGCCGAATCGAATGAGATTGGCAGTCTGCCCGACGCGCGTTTCCTGCACGTAGCTGTAAACATTGTACATCTCGCTCCATTGCGGCCACCGGCCCCACAGAACGTCAAACATTTCATCGCCGCTGGTCTTGGGGTTATCGCCGGAAAGAAACTCGAAGGAGAGGGAAGCCTGGTCATTGCATTGGTCTTTGAATTGATAGGTAAGTTTGCTCTGGGCGCCAAATGCATCCAGCCCGCGATAGCCCGTCGATTGCGCGGAGGGCGCAAGGTCCGGGTTGGCTCCGTTCTGGTTGAGTTCCGGGTCCTGTTTTCGCCCGAACTGGTAGGCGCCTTCGACCGAGTACTTCCATCGCTCCTCGACCAACCCCGAGAGCCGGCCGCCCAGCGTGTAAATATCGCCGTTGTCGCCGAAGGTCTGCGAGGGATAGTCGTTGATCCGCTTATCATGTTTGTAAATGAAGTATCCGTCCAGGTTGGCGTACTCCAGGCTCTTGTTGGCCACCCAGAGGATGGCGCCCTTTTCGTCCTGATCCGTCAAAGTGAGCGGTTCCACGTTGTCTCCCGCCTTGGTCGAAGGTCCGATGGTCGGCAGCCAGGCGTCGGGCCGCGCGTACTGGACCAAGCCGATGGCGTCAATCGTCGTGTGCAGGTCTTCGAGCTTGTAAGTCAGACGCGCGGCGTCCAGAAACGTGGTGAACGAGCCGTCCTCCGGAGTTCCGTCCCCGACCAGCCAGCCGTCTCCCAGGAAAATATCCTGCCGGCCAACGGTAAGGGTTGCGGGAAGATCGAGCGGTTTTTTCCACTGGACGTTCAAGGTGTCGAATATCCCGTAACGCCCTTGCAGGCCCGACTGCTGGTAGAACGTGTCCATGGTCGCGGGTTTGAGAAATTCCCGCGGCTCCGCCGCCAGGCGGACGTTCAAAGTCAAATCATTGGTCGGCATGAAGCTGGCCCAAATCCGGCCCCGGAAGCGGAGGTAATCATTTTCATGCACTTTGCCAAAGTCCACCTGACCGGCCGGAGGCACTCCCAGGCTCAGAGCGTTATCGAAATACTCGTTGCGCAAGCGCAAGTCGCCGCCCCAACTGAACCAGGGAGCCGGGTTTTTGATGTCTTGGATGGTTTGTTCCAGATCACTCGGAGCAGGCGGCGCCGAGCTTCCGGCGGTGGAGACGGTGGATTGGGCGTTGCTCAGGGCCAGGGATCCGGCCAGAGCCAGGGTTGTCAATAGTCGGTTTGGATTCATAGATTTGGGCTTTGTTTGAGTTCTGAATGATTGTCTGCGGGTGAAACATCGGGCGGCGGTGGGGCCGGCTTGGCCCGCGTTCCCGGCGGTTTGGTCACCATCGCCAGCAAGGCTCCGAGCACCAGCATCCCCGCCGAAATTTGATAGGCATGAAGATACGAGTGGAAGTGATCGTTAATTCCCGCGCCCAGAAGAGGGCCGACCACACCCGCGATGCCGAAAGCGGTGAAGACCAAACCATAATTGACGCCGAGATTGCGGAGGCCGTAGAAATCCGCCGTCGCCGTGGGCATCAGCGTAAAGATTGTTCCGTAGCAAAGCCCGGTGAACGCCGAACCGAAAATCACCAACCCTGGACTGTCGTAATGGCTGAAGGCCAGCATATTCACCGCCTGCGCCAGAAACGCCAGCGTCATCGTCCGGGTCCGTCCGATTCTGTCCGAGAGCCACCCGCTGAGAAGGCGGCCCAGCGTGTTGAAGATGGCCAGCGTGGCGATGGGCACAAATCCCCACTTCCACTGCGCCTGCTCCTTTGCGATCATGGCCACCTGCGTAATGATCATCATGCCCGCCGAGGCCGAGAGCACCATCATCAACCAAAGTTGGTAGAACTGTCCGGTGCGCAGCATCTCCCCCCAATCCGACTCGACCCGGGAGGCAACCGCCGTTGGAGTGGCGGAGGCCGGCGCCACCGGCTGTTCCGGCGGGTTTCGCAAAAGTTGCGCCAGCAGCGGCACCAGAACCACCGTCCCTGCGCCGAGCCAGACAAAGGTCATCGAAATACTGGTTTGCGCCAGAAGGTACTGGGTGAGCGGGGAGATATAAACCGCTGCCAGGCCCACGCCGCTGACCACAATTCCGGTGATGACACCCTTGCGCGCGGGCGGAAACCATTTTATGGAGGGCGGGGTGGTCGCTGAGTAACCGAGACCAATCCCCAGCCCGGCGCCGACGCCAAAGGTCAACGCCATCAGGGTGGGAGTATGAACCAGCCCCGACGCAACCAGGCCGAGACCCAGCATGATGCCCCCGGCCGTCGCCACAAGCCGCGGGCCGAATTTGTCCTGGCATCGCCCCGCGAACACCATCATCCCGGCAAAACAAACTGTGGCCACGGTGAACGGCAGGGTCGCGTCAGTCTTTGTCCAATGCCAATCGCTGACGAGCGCTTTGGCAACGACCCCCCACGCGTACAACACGCCGAGGATCAGGTTGATGGACAGGGCAGCAATGACAACGGTCCAGCCCTTGGTGACAAGCGGTTTCTTTTCGTTCATTCGTGCCTCCTGATTCAGGTTCGTTTAAACGGTCAGCGCCTCCTTTTGTGTCAGGACGTGGAGTCCGTGCTTCTTTAGAACATCGCCGGCTTGGGCGGCATCCTGGACTTCCAGGACCAGGATGGCGCGATCATTGGCCACGAAACCCGAGGTGTTGGCGAGGTTGATGTTATGGGCCGCCAGGCAATCGGCGACCGTGTGCAAGGCGCCCGGCTTGTCCGCCATCTCCACGGCGATCACGTCCGTCAACGTCGCGGCCAAGCCCTCCTGTTGAAGAGCGCGACAGGCCAGCTCAGGGTCGTTGACCAGCAATTTCATCACCCCGAAAGTGCCGCTGCTGGCCACGGTGATGCAGCGGATGTTGATGTTGGCGCGCGCCAAAATACCGGTGACGCGGGCGGCCTGGCCTGGCCGGTTTTCAGCGAACACCGCCACCAGTTTAACCGTGTTCATAGAGTTGATGGTTTGGGTCAGTTCAAAGGGATCGCTTGTCAATGACACGCTTGGCCTTGCCTTCCGAGACCGGCAACGAACCGCAGGCCACCAGGTCCACCTTCGGCCGAATCCACAGTTCGGCCCGCAGCTTTTCCGCCACCTCTTCCTGCAGTTCAGTCAGGTGCCCGACCTGCCCGTCGAAACCCGAGGGCGACAATTCCACCTTCACCGTCATCTCGTCCAGGCCCTCCAGTTGGATCAGGTAGTTGCGCCCAATCTGCGGGATCGACATCAGCACCCGCTCGATTTGTTGCGGGAATATATTCACCCCGCGCACGATCAACATGTCGTCCGACCGCCCGGTGATGCGGTGGACGCGCCGGTGAGTGCGCCCGCAGGCGCAAGGGCCGGGGATGAGTGACGTGAGGTCGCGCGTTCGATAGCGCAACAACGGCATCGCTTCGCGGTTGATGCTGGTCAAGACCAATTCGCCGGTCTCCCCCTCGCTTACCGGTTCGCACGTCACCGGGTTGATGATCTCCAGGACGAAATTGTCCTCCCACACGTGCAGGCCGCATTTGCCCTCGCACTCGAACGCCACGCCGGGTCCGTTCATTTCGGTCAAGCCGTACGAGTTATAGACGTCAATTCCCAGCGCCGCTTCGATCTTGCGCCTGGTTTCTTCCGTGTAAGGCTCGGCGCCCACAAACGCCTTCCGCAACGCCAGGTCCTTTCGCGGGTCAACCCCCTTTTTCTCCAGAAAATCGGCGAAGTAAAACGCGTAGCTGGGCGTGACGTGGATCACCGTCGTTCTGAAGTCCTGCATGAGCAGCAACTGGCGTTCGGAGGTCCCCGGCCCGGCCGGGATCACCATGCAGCCCACTTTCTCCGCCCCGTAGTGCATCACCAAGCCGCCCGTGAAAAGTCCGTAGCTCATCATGTTCTGGAACACGTCGCGCCGCGTCACCCCTGTCATGCATAAGGCGCGGGCGATCAGTTCCGCCGCCGTGTCCACATCGCGCCTGGAGAAAAACAACGCCTTTGGTTTTCCCGTTGTGCCGCTGGAGGTGTGGAGCCGGAGCACTTCGTCCCGCGAAACGGCCAGCAATCCATCCGGGTAATTCTCCCTCAAATCCGCCGCGGTGGTGAAGGGGAGCCGCCGCATGTCGGCCGCCGATTTTATCTCCTCCGGCTTGAGGCCCGTCTCCAGGAACTTCCCGCGATAAAACGGCACCCGCTCCAACCTGCGGAGGGTTTCCCGCAGTCGTTTGAGTTGCAGAGCATCGAGCGCCGGCCGGTCCAGCGTTTCCATTTCCTGCTGCCAAAACATTGAATTAGGCGCGATGATATAACTTGCTTTTATCTGATGCAACACTTATTTTTGGCCTTCTAAAAGGCACAATATGGATGATGGAAACAGGCTCCTGCTCAGCGGGGACGAAGCCATCGCGCTCGCCGGCTGGCACGCGGGCGTGGCCCTCGGCACGGGCTATCCCGGCACGCCCTCCACCGAAATTCTCGAGAATTTTTCAAGGCTCGGCGGCCGCGCCCAATGGTCCCCCAACGAAAAGGTGGCGCTGGAGGTCGCCATCGGCGCGGCCTTTGGCGGCGCCCGCGCCCTGGCCACCATGAAACATGTCGGCCTGAACGTCGCCTCCGACCCCCTGTTCACGGCGGCCTACACCGGAGTGACAGGCGCCCTGGTGATCGTCTCCGCCGATGATCCGGGAATGCACTCCAGCCAAAACGAACAGGACAACCGTCACTACGCCGTCGCCGCCGGCGTGCCCATGCTCGAGCCGTCCGATTCCCAGGAGGCTTACGATTTCCTGCGCGCCGCCATCGAAATTTCCGAGCGCTGGCAGATTCCCGTCCTGCTTCGCGCCACGACGCGGGTTTGCCACAGTTCCACGGTGGTGCGGCCGCGTCCCCAGCGCGACACTCCCAAAGCCGCGAACTTCGTCCGCGATTTGAAAGGGCGCGTGATGGTTCCCGGCTATGCGCGGCCCGCCCACCGGCGGTTGCGCCAGAAGCTTTCGGAAATGGCGGAATGGAACGAAGACTGCGCGCTCAACAGGGTTGTGCCGGGCGGCAAATCCCTGGGCCTCATCACCTCCGGGATTTCCTTTATGCACGCCCGCGAAGCCGCGCCGGAGGCCAGCGTGCTCAAACTGGGCTTCACCCATCCTCTGCCGCTGCGCAAGATCGCCGCCTTCGCAAAAAGCGTCGAACGTTGCCTGGTGATCGAGGAAGGCGATCCGTGGCTCGTCGATGCCATCCGCGCCGCCGGCATTCCCGTCAGCGGCCAGCCGGAGATGTATCGCTTCGGGGAACTGGACGTGACGCGGGTGCGGCGCATCCTTCGCGCCGACACCAGTCCTGAACCCGCCCCGCCGCCGGGAAAACCGCCCCAACTCTGCGAGGCCTGTCCTTACCGAATCGTCTTCGAGGCGCTGCGCCGCCAGAACTGCATCGTGGCGGGCGACATTGGTTGCTACACCCTGGGGGCGTTGCGGCCCTTCGAAGCGATGGATTCGTGCGTCTGCATGGGAGCGAGCCTGGGGGTCGGTTTGGGTTTGCGCCACGTCCTGCCGCCCGAGCAGGCCTGCCGGGTTGTCAGCGTCATCGGGGACGGCACTTTCATGCACAGCGGCATCGGCGGCTTGGTGGAAATGGCCTACAATCCCCCGCCCAACGGCCATGTGGTGATTATTCTCGACAACTCCACCACCGCCATGACCGGCCACCAGGAACACCCCGGCACCGGCCGCAACCTCAAACATGAACCTACCGGAAAGGTCGTGCTCGAGGACATGGCCCGTTCGTGCGGGATTCGCCGCGTCCAGGTCATCGAACCTCGCGCCGGGTCGGACGCCTTTGATCGCGCCCTGATGGAAGCCCTCCAGAGCCGCGAACTGGCCGTCCTCATCGCGCGGAGGCCGTGCGTTCTCATCGCGCAAGACCTCAAGGAATATGAAAAACGCCGCCAATGCCATGAAAACGGAGAACCCTGCGCGCCCGCCCTGTAACATTGTCGTCGCCGGCCTGGGCGGCCAGGGCGTCCTGACCGCCACGGACATCATTGCGGATGTGGCGCTGCGCGCCGGCTTCGATGTCAAGAAGAGCGAAATCAAGGGCATGAGCCAGCGCGGCGGTTCGGTCACCTGCGACGTCCGCTTTGGCGCTCAAATCTTCAGCCCCATGGTGCCGGCCGGCGAGGCCGATTTTCTCCTGGCGCTCGAACCGACCCAACTGGAGCCGAACCGGCATCTGTTGCGTCCGGGCGGCCTGACGATTGAACCCTCGGTGATTGACGCGGACAAGCTGCCGCATAAAAAGATGTTGAACGTCGCCCTGCTCGGCGCGTTGAGCGCACACCTCTCGATGGCCGAAGAAGAATGGCTCCAGGCTGTCGGCTCGGCCTTTGCGCCCAAGTTCTTCGAGGCAAACCGGCAGGCCTTCCTCCTGGGCCGCGCCAGCCAAAACAAGAGCGTCAACGCAAACGCCGCCTGAACCCCTGCGCCTTCCAACAGCCCGTCACCGCGGCAATTTGAGATACTTTTCCATCCGGCAATCGAACCCGCCGAAATCCACCGTCTGGCGGGACTGCAATTTGAGCAACGGGTGGGGCCTTTCCATGCGCAAGGGATTGGCCAGCACCAGCCTCCCGCCCGGTTTAAGCGCCTGGGCGGCGACGCCGAACAGCTCCTCGATCAGCCGCGACAGATCGCCGGTGACAACCCGCTTTCCCATGGGCGGATTGGTGAGGATCAGGGTGACACTATTGGGTCCCAAACCTTCGCAACGGGCGTAATCACGAAAGTCGCAGCAGGCAAACTTCACCGGGACGGGCTTGACCTTGGCGGCGGCAAAGTTGGCCCTGGCGATGGTAATGGCGGCCGCGCTGAGGTCTGTCCCATAAAGGCTCTGCACGCCGCCAAGAAGCGCGCTTTCTATCAGCTCCAACCCCGATCCGCAAAACGGGTCCCAGATGATTTCATGCTCAACCCTTCCGGCCAGCCGCGCCAGGCAGGCGGCCAACGGCGGATGCGAGGCCGCCGGAACGTCCTCGAGCCGATAATAAAAACGCGGATCGGGCGTCAAATTCGGGCGCAACTCCACGCAATACCCGCTCCTGCCTGGGTGGATGTCAACCGTCCAGGTGACATCGCGTCCGTCGTTGAGCAGTTCCGGACACAGGGCATAGATCCGGGCCGCCAGCAGCCGCACCGCGCCCCTTTGATGGCCCTTGGACACAAAATTCAGGCGATACCGCGCCGCTCCCTCCGTAAAAGTCCGCAAAATCCGCCGCGTCAATTCCGACGCAATCACCGACGCCAAAGCCTCGATCCGCTCCGCCTCGTTTGAGAGAGGAACGGCGCCAAGGACAAAGCCGACGCTGCCAAAACACCGGAACGCATAAATGTCCGCCAGCGAAAAAGGAGCGACCGGCGTGATCCCGACCAAACCGCCGCCGGTCTCCGCCACGCGGAACTTGCCGTGCCGGCGGGCGGAGGCTTCCACTTCATCGCGCACCATTCCCTCCAACCCGTTGCGTCCGCGCAGATGAATTCGCAGGCCGGCAAAATTGGAGAGGACGCTTTTCAGGCGGAGCGCGCTTGGGTTTTGCCCGCGGGCCAGCCGGGCCAGAATCTTCTGCCCCGACTGCGGAAGGAAACCCGGGTTCCCCTTCCCCATGATTTCCAAGGTGGCCGCCCCGCCGATTTTCTCCAGGGTTTGCCCAAGGAATTTCTTCTCGCGCTCGGAGGCGGTCGTCCGCAGCACGGAAATCAATTCGGCCTCGTCGCCCGGGCCGGAGCCGATCTTGGGCAGGGCCGCCATCGCGTAACGGCGCGCCTTCTCGCAAGGATCATGCAGCAAATCCAGCAGCCACCGCCGCACCTCGTTCTTCTGTTCCACCGTGCCGGATTCGGAAACGACAACGCCCACCGCCCGGATCACGGCCACCCTCTTGCTTCGCTCCTGGGGAGCGGCTTGATCGAACCGCGCCGCCTCCACCGTCCAGAGTTGTTCCCACGGCAGGGCGCGCAACTGACGGTAAAGTTCCTTGTCAGGGTTTCGTTCTCCACTTTTCATGCGGGAATTGCGTTCAGGGTGCGGCGGCCGCAAAAACGGGCGCTCGTCTTGTGGCATCTTATTTTCCAATCATGCCTTGAACATAAAATGTCGCCACCGCGGAAGCCACCCCCAAATCTCGTAAGAACCGTTGCAGAGTTCATCCCGGGAGCGCACGCGCCCCCGCGTGCAGCGGTCGGCGCCCCCGCCGACCACTTCTTCGCTCTCCTATCCAAATTGCATGGGTCATCGCCCGGCGGCAAGGCCGCGTTAGGCGAGAGTTCTGAGCCATCTCATAATTCGCCGGCCCGGCGCATCGCCCGTCTTGCGTGACGAAAAAACTCAATTTTTTGACGCAAATTCTCAGTGACGGAACGGCCTTGTCGTGCTAGATTGAGGGTGATGCTCAACGATTCAAACGACAGACGCTCGCGCCACGCGGGGTTCACATTGATCGAATTGCTGGTGGTGATCGCCATCATCGCCATCCTGGCCGCGATGCTGCTGCCCGCGCTGGCCCTGGCGAAAAAGAAGGCGCAGGAAGACTCCTGCATCAACAACCAAAAGCAAATCAATTTGGCCCATTCCATGTACACCACCGATAACCGGGATTTGATGGTATGCATGACTATGCCCACGTACACCCGTAACGCCGGGGGATACTGGGTCGCTTCCAATGATGTTATCACTGCTGTCAGCGCGACCCGCGGGTCGCCCCAAGTCGCGATGACAACGGTCCAAGCCGCGCTCAAGGGGTCCGGCAATGCCTTGGGCTTTTATTGTCCGAATGCCACCTCATTCCATTGCCCCGGCGATACCCGTTTCATGCGGCAGGTGGGAACCGAAGCCGGAGGCGGCTGGGCCTTTGACAGTTATTCCAAAACCCAGAATGTGGGGGGCGAGAGCTACAATGATTATTGGGGCTGTGGCAACACCTACTTCAAGGCGTCCCTGGTGACCACGCCCGCCATGACTTTTCTCTTTATCGAAGACACCGACTATCGCGGCTACAACGACGGCACTTGGGTTGTGAACTGGAATTTGACAGCGGGCTCCTTCACGTGGGAGGACCCCCCCGCGATGTACCACGTGAATGTGGACACCTCCAGCATGGTGGACGGACACGTGGAAACGCACAAGTGGACCGACCCCGCGGTTGTTAAGGCCGGCACCCTCGCCGCCCAAGGCCAGGATGAAACCGGCCCCGCCACCACGAAAGACGCGGATTATCAATTCGTCCACGACCGCTATCGATTTCCGGGCTGGAAATAGCGGTCACGATTCCCGGCTTTTTTTCTTGTTCCGGGACCGCCGTTGCTGCGAAGCTGCCGGTCGGACGTTCGAGGTTTGATAAACAGTTTCCGCCCCTATCGAGCGCCCCCCGCCCCCGCCAGCAACGCGGCGAAGAGCGCCGGCTTGTCCCGCAGATGCTTGCGCGTTCCCAGGCGGGTGATCAGGCCAAACCCTTCTCCGTAGGCCCGCCCGTTGACCACGCAGGCGTCGGTTTGATTCTCCGCCAACTGCTCCCTGGCCCGCGCCACGGCCTGGGCGCGCCCTCCTTCCAATTCGTACTTCCAGCCTGTCAAATACGCGCCGGGAAACCAGGCCCGCAACTCGGAAATGATTTTGGCCGCCGGACGCAACTCGGCCAGGATCGCGCCGTCCCGCGTGGAAATCTTCGGCGACCGGATTTCGCGCAGCGCTCCGCCGTCCGTCCGCGACCAGATTTTTCCGAACGCGAAATCCCCGACCGCCGCGGCATGAAACACCGCGTCCGCCCCCCGCGCCGCCAGGCGCCGCAAACGCCGCCGCAAATCGGCGCTGGTGGTGAACACCTGTGTGCGCCGGGCCGCCGGCTCCAGGCGGCACGTGGCATAGTGGCCGCGCAAGAATTCGACCTCGTGCCCGCGTTCCGTCAGGAAGGCGGCTAGCTCGGCGCCGAGGGTGCCGGTCGAGAAATTGGTCAGCCGCCGGACCTCGTCCAGTTCCTCGTAAGTCGGCCCCGCCGTGACAATGCACTTCATGCCAAGACCCACACTACCAAAATCCCGCCCGCTGCAAACATTGAACATTGAACCGGGTGCGATCACCCCGATCCTCAGCGGCTTTTTCAGTAACCCATATTCGGTAGGGACGCGGTGCCCCGCGTCCGCTGACGTCTCACCCGCCGGCGGAACTCGTTCCGCAACGCATTTCACCCCAGGGTGAACAGAATGAACACGTCGCTCAAGCTTTCGGCCCGGAGTCCGGCCTATTCAACTGTCCCAGAACTCTCGCCTAAGAACCGTTGCAGTACGTCCCCGGGAGAGCGCGCGCCCTCGCGTGCGGCGGTCGGCGCCCTCGCCGACCGCTTCTTCGCTCTCCTATCCAAATTGTATAGGTCATCGCTCGGCGGTAAGGCCGCGTTACGAGATTTGGGACTGTATTGAGGGCTTGGTTTTGGGTGCCGGCAGCGACATTATTCCTCGCAAATGGTTTCTGATTTGGAGGAACAACTGAAACGTCTGTCGAGTTTTGAGACGGACCCAGAATCAAGATTTCTATTTTCCGTTTTGGCGGCCCTCTACAAGACCGAGCGAGTGTTGATGTTTTATTGCGTTGCTCCAGAACGTCGCACTAAAGTGGACTTGAAGCCGTATGTTGGGGCGCTGTCCGCGCTGTGCCGGGAACACGGCAAGAATCTCGAAGGAGTGGCCGAGTTCCAAAGCATGCAACGGCTGCTGGACCGACAGCCGGAGAGAGACGTTAAACCAGACGAGTTCGTCGAGGGGTTCGAGAGTGTGAAACGTTTCAGTCAGTGGCTCCTTGCCACCTTCCGCGAGGCCTGCGGGCCGGCTTGTGCCCACCCTGAAAAGAATTTGAACAGCCTGTGCGAACGATGCCATGCGAATGCAACCGTGCATACGTCAATCGTGTCCGCCAGTGGGATCGAGTGGCATGAGTTTTGTGAGTCATGCCACCGCGAGATCAAGCAAGAAGAAACGGATGGGGGCACAAACCACTGAAAGTGAAAGGTCAGGCCTGAAAGGCTCGTGAAAGTGAAAGTGAAAGGGCCGGTCCTGGGAACTTGGTATCCCTTCATTTCGTGGCGGAAAACCAGCGGGCGGCCGGCGGGAAAATCAAAAATACAATCTTTTTGCCCGCATTTTTTTGCCATCTCTTTCCCGGTCTCGCGCGGGCTGCCCGGCACGGATACAGCCGCCCACGGAAATTCATAACTCCTTGCAGTGCAATATCCCAAAATTGCTCATTTCTGAGAAAACTTTCTCACCACGAAGCGCGCGAACACGAAGTTCTGAATAGGCCCATCTGGATGGTTTTATCCGTGTTAATCCGTGTCCATCCGTGGTTGAAAATTTGGTTGCGGCTGCCGCGCTGCGGCTTCGCGCCTTGCGCCCTTTGCGTTTCGTCTGAAAAAACTCTTGCATAATACATAAAACAATGGTAATATCTCCTTCGATGAAACTCGGAATCATCACATGGGGGAGGACGCGGTTCGGCTCCAGGCGGTCCGCCGGCAACCCGCCGGCCGGCATCCGGGCCGCCGTTCCACCGGCAGATTTTGCCGGTCCGGCCCCTCCAGCAGATTCAATCGGGCTGAATCGTGCCTAATCGTGCCTAATCGTGCCTAATCGTGCCAAAAATAAAAAAATCTCAACCACGATTGATGAATCTTACGCTAAAGAATAATCCGTTTTTGGGCCTTCCCCACTTTCACCCCGAAGAATTTCCGGGCTGCATCCCCATGGCCGCTCCGAGTGGATTCGACCAAATTCGACCAAATTCGACCAAAAAAACATTAGTCGGAACTTTCAACTCGTGTCCGCCATCCTGTCCGTATAGCTGATTCACTGATTCAAACCTCACCCCTTCCCGTCTTTCCTGGCCACCACCGCCTTCGGCAGAATCAGAACAACGCAAGGGCCGAGAGACGCAAAGGCGCCAAGAGAAACTCAGAAATGTCGCCAGCACCCCCAGTCGTCGCCTATGACGGAATCTCACTCGAAACCGTAAAATTGACAGATAGCTTTAATCGCCCCGCCTCACGGCGGCACCTGGAACGTGCGCAGGTCTTCGCTCGGTGCGCGGCTATAGACGGGCACGCGAACTGCCAGGGCGTCAAACCCAAGATAATAGCCGGCGGATTTTTCAGCTTTGCCGGCGCCCTCGAATCGCAAGACGTGCGTTCCAGCCGCCAACTGGCGCTGACCCAGCTTGTGCGCGACGGGCGACACTTCCGGCGCGTAAAGGTCCAGTCGCGCCAGCGGCTCGCCGTCCAGTTTGACCTGGTAGATTCCGTAATCCCACGAGTGGACCATCTTCAGCATCAACTCGACTGTTTCCGGCGTGTCCAAGTGAAAGGAACATTCGATCCAGGCGCTGGCCTCCGCGGGCCGGAACCAGAGTTGCCTGCCATCGGTCGTGCCGCCGACCGGCTGGACTTCGAGGGGCGCGTCGGAGTGCCGCGCGGCGGCGACGGCCTCATGCCCTTTGAGCAAGGTCTGATCGTGAAAAGGCAGCCGCTCCGGTCCGGGCGGCAGCGCGCGCCACGGTTTGTGCGGTTCGATCTGGTACCAGAACGCCACGCTCGACATCAGATCATCGCGCTCGATAAACCCGCTGCTCGTGCCGTCGGGAAACCTCTGCGAGCCTTTGTGCTCGATCTCGACCCGCAGCGATTTGGTGAACGGGATCGGGTCGGGAATGTGAAAGCGATAGGCCGAGCCGCGATCGCCGGTGTCGAACCCCTCCCACAATGGCGCCCCGTAAAACGGCCCCGACTGCTCGGAAAACCCCCAGCCGTCGCAAAAATAATCCTCCGTCCCCGTGCCGCGCAGGCTCGGCTCCTGTTCGCCGTCAATATAAAAAAAATCGTCCCCCTCCCCGTACCAGCCCGGGGAAACCAGATAAACGCTTTGCACGGTGCCCACGTAATGGCCGCGCCCGGCGATGTCGGCGATCTGGTAGTTCTGGCCCATGACGCACGGGAATTCCTGCCGGTACATGGCGTGGAAATAGGCCGTGTCCCGCGGCAGCGACCGGTGCTTCTGCCAGTCGATGTAGTAGTAAAAAGCGTCGCAGCGTTTGTCGCTGTCGTTGCTGACGGTGACGCGGGCCGATTTGCGGAAGGGCATCGGCCAGTAACAATTGCGGCCGCGCCCGTTGGAGGTGACCCGGATGGGCAGGGAAGTGAACGGCTTGTCAATGCCGTGGCCCATGCCGAAGAAGTCGCCAATGGGGCACTCGACACTGGGGGATTTCTCGCCGTCCCAATAAATGCGCAAGGTCAGGAGGCGGGGATAGTACGGGTCCCGGTGCGCGATGGTACACCAAAAATGGGCGATGATGCCGGGGCCGGCCAGCTCGGCCAGAGTGAGGGTGGCGCCGGGTTCAATGGGGCGGAAATCGGCGTTGCCGTTGCGCCAATCGGGATCGGAAGAGGAAGCGCGGCGGCTCTCAAAATGTTTGAGCTTTTCCAAACCGGAAAGCGGGTTGCCCGGCTCCAGTTGCCCCAGGGCGAAGCTGGCGGAAAACGCCGCGATGAAACACGTCAAGTAAAATGATTTCATGCCAACGTGTGAAAGACTGCCGGCAAACGGCCGCGGGAATCCATCCCCAAAGTAATTCGCGGCTATTTCGCCTCGGCCGCCACCGGGGCCGCAGCAGGCGCGGCAGGCGCGGCGGGCGCGGCAGGCGCGGCCCTGCCCTCCCGTTCCTTGACCAGGGTGGCGCCCTTGCCGATGCGCTGGCGCAGGTAGGTCAGTTTGGCGCGGCGGACGGAACCTTTGCGCTCGATTTCCACTTTGTCGATGCGGGGCGAATGTACCGGGAAAATTCGCTCGACCCCTTCGCCGTAGCTGATGCGCCGGACGGTGAAGGTGGAATTCAACCCGTGTCCCCGGCGTCCAATGACCACGCCGGAAAAAATCTGGATGCGCTCCTTGTCGCCTTCGATCACTTTGGTGTGGACACGCACGGTGTCGCCCACCCCGAATTCCGAGGCGCCCTTGCGATACTGCTCCGATTCAATTTTGTCTAATAATGCCTGGTTCATAAAATGCCTCTCATTGCTCTGTCTGCTTCTTCCGCCACAAGTCCGGCCGCCGCGCCTGCGTCCGCAAGACGGCCTGTTCCCGGCGCCATTTTTCGATCTCCGCATGGTTGCCGGACAAGAGCACCGGCGGCACTTTCAGCCCCCGGAACTCCGCCGGCCGCGTATAATGCGGATACTCCAGCAACCCCTGGCTGAACGACTCGTCCAGCGAACTCTGCTCGTCCCCCAGCGCCCCCGGCAAGAGCCGTGTCACCGCGTCAATGAGCACCATCGCCGCCAGCGACCCGTTGGTCAGGACGTAATCGCCGATGGACAGCTCGTCATCGGCCAGTTCCTGCCCCACCCGTTCATCGACCCCTTCGTAAGCGCCGCAAATCAACAGCAGCGTCTCCTGCCGCGCCAACTCCTGGGCCGCGTTTTGGTCAAAAAGGCGCCCGGCTGGCGACATCAAAATGACCCTCGTCCCCTCCCCCGCCAGGGCTTGGACGGCTTCAAAAATCGGTTCCGGCTTCAACACCATGCCCGGCCCGCCGCCAAAGGGCCGGTCATCGACCGTTTTGTAATTGTCGTGGGTGTAATCGCGCAGATTATGCACCCGCAAATCCAACAGGCCGTTCTTGCGGGCGCGCTGGACAATGCTCACATCCATCGGTCCCGTGAACATTTCCGGGAACAAAGTGAGCAGATCAATTCTCAAGCTTTTGCCGCCGGCGTGTCCTCGACAATCTCCAGGGTGCAGCGCAGGGCCTGTTTGGCGCTGCCCGCCAAGAGCAGCGAGCGGATGGCGTTAATCGTCATCCCCTGCCTGCCAATGATTTTGCCCACGTCGTCCGGATGCATCCGCAATTCATACACGGTCACGGTGTCCTTGACCACCGGCGTGACGGTCACGGCCTCCGGATGGCGCACCAACCCTTTGACCAGATACTCAAGAAAGGCCTGCATCGATCCTCCCGGTTCAGGCCGCCGGGGCGGCTTTGCTCTGTTTCTCGATAAAGCTGGCGACCGTCTCGCTGGGCTGGGCGCCCTGGCTCATCCAGTATTTGGCCCGATCGAGGTTCAGCGTGTAATTGTCGCCCTTTTGCAGGGGACGGTAGCTGCCGATTTCCTCGATGAATTTGCCATCGCGCGGACTGCGGGCGTCGGCCACAACAATGCGAAAATAAGGAGCGTTCTTGGCTCCAACGCGTTTCAAACGAATTCTAACTGACATAGTTCAAGTCTGTTGTGGCGGCGGCGAGCCACATCATCAACCGCCCGCCGCTTGTGCGGCGTCCAAAAAGGTGGGTGAGAGTAATCTCGCCCCCCGCGCTTGGCAAGGCCCTTTTTTGCCGCTTTTTTGCCCCCCTTTTCCGCCCCCTTTTTTCCCGTTTCGCAACTCAACCTGCCCGCCCCGCGCACCCTTGGGCGCAGCGCGATCCGGGCAAAACGGGCCTTGGCCGCGGCAACCCAACCTTGCCTCCGGCCTGCAAAATATGGCCAGTATTTGCCAAGGAGAGGGTAGTCCCTCTGACCCCTTCTAATTAAGGTAAGAAAGAAAGTATGACGATTAAACCATCGATCACATCAGGGCACAGACGAAAGGCAGTGAATCGAACGGCCGAACCGGTGAGGGGCCAGGCCCCCCGGCCTTGCGTCCACCGGGCTTGCCAAAGATCCTGAACAAGAAAAGGAATCGAAATGTCCACATCTGAATCTGTTTTCGAGGGCGTCGAAAAGGCCCACGCCGTCCCGGGCGCGACCGCTTTCGGCTGCCCGCGCAATTTTCTCGACAACCGCTTCGTCTATACTGTGGTGTCGGCGCGCGCGCGGGGCCTCTCCATCGGCATCAACATGAACCCGGACAAGTTCTGCAATTTTGACTGCCTTTATTGCGAGGTCAACCGGGAGTTGCCCCCGGCGGAACGGGAGCTGAATGTCGCGGTCATGGCGGAGGAATTGGATAAGACACTCTTCCTGGTGCGCTCGGGCAAAATCCGCGAGCATGCCGGCTACCACGAGTTGAGCGACGAGCTGCTGCACTTGCGCCACGTGGCCTTGAGCGGCGATGGCGAACCGACCCTCTGCCCGAATTTCGCCGAAGCCATCCAGGTCGTCGTCCACGTGCGGGCGCGCAATCCCCATGCGTTTTTCAAACTGGCCCTCATTACCAACGGCACCGGCCTGGATTTGCGCCCCGTGCAGGACAGCCTCCAATACTTTACGCACGACGACGAGATTTGGATCAAGCTCGACGCCGGCACGCAAGACTACATGGATCGGGTCAACCGCAGCAAAGTGCCGCTGGAGAAGGTCATTTCGAACATCCTCCTGGTGGCGCGCCAGCGCCCGGTCGTCATCCAAAGTTTGTTTCCGCTGGTCTTTGGCCAGGAACCGCCGCCGCAAGAAATCGATGAGTATATTTTGCGCCTGCACGACCTAAAATATGCCGGAGCGCGAATCGCGCTGGTGCAGATTTATTCGGCCACCAGGCCCATCGCCCATCCCGATTGCGGGCACATGCCGCTGAAGAAGCTCTCGCGCATCGCCCAGCGGATCAAGGCGGAAACGGGGTTGAAAGCGGAAGTCTTTTGAGCGCGCCGCGGCGGGCCTGCGGTGTCTAAGGAATTCCCTTAGACCTTCTAGTTAATTCCCCCTGAACGTGTCTGGCGGGACACCTAATTGTTGGCGGGCCTGGATCGGTGCTAACTTGCTCCCATGATAACAAATTTTGTTCAATCGGCCGCGGAGAAACAAATGAACCGGCACGACAACAAAGATTTAATCGAGAGTCTGATCAACTCCAAGATCTTTCAGGACTACGAAAAGGCGTTCAGCGAGACCACCGGCCTGCCCGTCTCGTTGCGCCCGGTGGAATCGTGGCAGTTGCCGCACCACGGCAAGCGGCACGAGAACCCCCTGTGCGCCATGCTGGCCGAGAAAAGCAAGTCTTGCGCGACCTGCCTGCAGATGCAGCAACAACTCTCGGAAAGCGCCCGCTTTGAACCCGCCACGGTCACTTGCCAGCTTGGATTGGTCGATACCGCGGTGCCGGTTCGCCTGGGCGAGCAGTTGATCGGCTTCCTCCAAACCGGCCAGGTGCTGCGCCGCAGGGCCACGCCCTCCCTCATTGAGCGCACGGGCAGGCTCGTCGCCGAGTGGGGTCTGCAAATGAGCCGGGAACGGCTGCAAAGCGTCTATTTTGGAACCAAGGTCTTGTCGGCCAAACAGTACGATTCGATGGTCAAACTGCTCAGCATCTTCGCCGAGCACATCTCGGTGGTCAGCAACCAGATTGTCGTCCACCGCGAAAACAGCGAATCGCCGGTGATCAAGCGGGCGAAGGAATTCATCGTTGAAAACCAGGCGGAGGACCTTTCCCTGGGCCAGGTGGCCAAGGCGGTCAACACCAGCACCTTCCACTTTTGCAAGATGTTCAAAAAAGCGACCGGCTTGAATTTCACCGAGTATGTCTCGCGCGTGCGCGTGGAAAAAGCCCGCAATCTGCTGCTCAATCCGAACCTGCGCATCAGCGAAATCGCTTACGAAGTGGGCTTCCAATCGCTGACGCACTTCAACCGGGTTTTCAAAAAGATCACCGGCCAGTCGCCCACCGATTACCGGAGCCAACTGGCCCCGGCTTGAAGCCGGGCCGCGGGCCAATGGAGCCGAGCAAGGAACTGCACGACCTGAAATCGGCGCTGGATGCCCATTCCATCGTTGCCATCACCGACGCCCGCGGGCGCATTACCTACGTCAACGACAAGTTTTGCGAGATTTCCAAGTATGCCCGCGAGGAATTGCTGGGCCAGGACCACCGCCTCATCAACTCGAGGTTTCATCCAAAGGAATTTTTCCGCGATCTCTGGACCACCATCGCCCGCGGCAAAGTCTGGCACGGCGAAATCCGCAATCGCGCCAAGGACGGCACTTTTTACTGGGTGGATACGACGATCTTTCCCTTTCTCGACGCGGACGGAAAACCAACGCAATACATCGTCATCCGGACGGACATTACCGAGCGCAAGCACGCGGAAGCCAGGCTGGCCGAATTGGCGCAGAGCCTGGCGGAAAAGAACAAGGAATTGGAAACGGTCGTCTATGTCGCGTCGCACGATTTGCGTTCTCCCCTGGTCAACATCCAGGGATTCACCAGGGAATTGAAACGCGACTGCGATCGGATTCGCGAGTTGATCGAGGGCGGCGAGCTTTCGGACCTCAACGAACGCGAACTGAAAACCATTCTCAACCGGGATGTGCCCGAAGCGATGGCGTTCATCCAGGCCGGTGTCGTCAAGATTGACACCTTATTGAGCGGCTTCCTTCGTTTTTCCAGGTTGGGCCGCGCGGCCCTGACGATCAAACGGTTGGACATGAATGCGATGCTGGCCAACATCGCGCAAACCGTTGAATTCCAGCTCCAGCAAGCCGGCGCCACCCTCCGGGTCGCGCCCTTGCCCGACTGCCGGGGCGACGCCATCCAAGTCAATCAAGTCTTTTCCAATCTGATCGACAACGCCATTAAGTATCGCAGTCCAAACCGCACCGCGCTCATCGAAGTGTCCGGCGCCGTTGACAATGGCCGCTGCCTCTATGCGGTCAAGGACAACGGCATCGGCATCGCGCCGGAACATCAGGCCAAGGTCTTCGAGATTTTCCATCGACTCAACCCAGCCGCCTCCGAAGGGGAAGGACTGGGGCTGACCATTGCCCAGAAGATACTCGAACGGCAGGACGGCAAGATCTGGGTGGAATCCAAAGCCGGGCAAGGCTGCGTTTTTTTTGTTTCTTTGCCCGCAATCTAAGGTGTAAATAAATGTGCATGACCAAAGAAGTCATTATTCTGATCGCCGACGATGATCCCGGCCATGTCCGCCTGATCGAAAAGAATCTCAGGCGCGCCGGGCTGCACAACCCGATCGAGCGGTTTGAAAACGGCCAGGATATTTTGGATTTTCTTTTTGGCCGCGGCGCCCGGCGGCGGGCCAGGGAAGCCTCCTACCTCCTCCTGCTCGATATCCGCATGCCAAAAGTCGATGGCGTCGAAGTGCTCCGCCAGATCAAGGCGGACCCGGAGTTGAGGAAGATTCCCGCCATCATGCTCACGACCACCGATGACCCGCGCGAAGTCGAGCATTGCCACGCCCTCGGTTGCAGCAATTACGTCGTCAAGCCGGTGGATTACGAAAAATTCGCGGAGGCGATCAAGCAGTTCGGCCTGTTCATCGCCCTGGTGCAAGTGCCCGAAGTGCGGACCTGACTGGAGCATGAGCAAGCACAAGACAGCCGCGACACTCCTGGTGGTCGATGATGATCGCGGCCTGCTGCGCCTGGCGGCCAAGGCCCTGGAAGGGGAGGGTTTTTCCGTCGCCACCGCCGCCTCCGGCACGGAGGCCATCGCCTGGTTGAAGGAAAACCGGCCGGATTTGCTCTTGCTGGACTTGAAGCTTCAGGATTTCGATGCCCGCCAGATCATCAACCAACTCTCCGGCCTCAAACGTCTCCCCTCCTTTCTGATCATTACCGGACAAGGCGATGAGCGGGTCGCCGTCGAGATGATGAAAAGCGGGGCGCGGGATTACCTGGTCAAAGGCGCCGGGTTTTTGGAGGTCCTGCCCTCGGTGGCCGCGCGCGTGCTGGGGCAGATCGAGCAGGAAGGAAAATTGGCCGCCGCCGAAGAAGCCTTGCGCCTGAGCGAGGAACGATTCCGCGTCGCGTTGAAACATTCTCCCATCATGGTCTTCAACCAGGACACCGAGCTGCGCTATACGTGGGTTCACAACGAATCCGTCGTCCAGGCGGGCAAGGACATGCTGGGCAGGACCGACGCCGAACTGTTTCCCGCCGAAGAGGCGGACCGGTTGACGCAGATCAAGGCGCGCGTCTTGCTGACCGGAACCGGTCTGCGGCAGGAAGTTTCCCGCGCGGCCAACGGCCAAAAGCACTTTTTTGATCTGACGGTCGAGCCGGTGAGGGATGCCCTGGGCCGGATCACCGGCATCACCGGCGCCGCCATGGAGGTGACGGAGCGCAAGCGATTGGAGGAGGAAATCCTGCGAATCACCGAAAGGGAACAGCGCCGCATCGGACAGGATTTGCACGATGGCATCTGCCAGCGCCTGGCGGGCATCGAATTGAAAAGCCAGGCCCTGGCGGAAACCCTTGAGAAAAAAGCCAGGCCCCAGGCGGCTCAAGCCGAGGAAATTGCCCGCCACGTGCGCGAGGTCATTGCCCAGACGCGCTCGCTGGCCCGCGGGCTTTCCCCGTTTATTCTCGAGTCCGAAGGATTGATCTCCGCCCTGGGGGAACTGGCCGTCAGCACGGAAAGATTATTCAGCGTCAAATGCAATTTCGGAAATGACGGCCTGGTTTCTCTCTCCGATCAGGCCGTGGCCACTCATCTCTATCGCATCGCCCAGGAAGCCGTCGCCAACGCCATCAAACATGGCAAGGCCAGCGCCGTCGAAATCAGCCTCACGAACACCAGCGGCAAGACTCTACTGGCGATCAGCGACAATGGAATCGGTTTCAGGTCCCCCGTCCCGGTCGGAACCGGCATGGGCTTGCGCACCATGCAATACCGGGCGGGAATGATCGGGGCCGCCTTGCTCGTGCAGGCCCAAGCCAAAGGCGGGACGCGAATCCTTTGTTTTCTCCAGAATGCCCCAAGCCCATCGGCCCAATGAACTCCGGCAAACCAGCGGGCGCGCCGCCCACAAAAATCCTGATCGTCGATGATCATCCGATGATGCGCGAGGGCCTGGCGCAACTGATTGGAAACCAGCCGGACCTGACGGTTTGCGGCGAGGCTGGAAACGCGCACGAAGCTTTGGAAAAAGTCCGCCTGCTCAAGCCGGACCTTGTCCTGGTGGATATTACGCTGCCCGGACGCAATGGCTTGGAACTGATCAAGGACATCCAGGTGTTGGACGCCGCCATTTCGGTCCTGGTCATTTCCATGCACGACGAATCGCTTTACGCCGAACGGGTGCTGCGCGCGGGCGGGCGCGGCTACGTGATGAAACAGGAAGGCGGCAAAAAAATCATGGAAGCCATTCGCCAGGTCTCCGCCGGGCAGATTTTTGTCAGCGAAAAAATGTCCGCCAAAATTCTGGAAATCTTCTCGGGACACCGGCCCGACGCCGGCCAATCGCCGGTGGAAAACCTGACCGACCGCGAATTTGAGGTTTTCCAATTGATTGGCCAGGGGATGGAGACGAAGCAATTGGCCAGGGAACTGCACGTCAGCCCCAAAACCATCGAAGTCCATCGCGCCAACATCAAAGCCAAACTCAAGATCAAGAGCATGGCGGAACTCATCCGCTACGCCGTGCGCTGGGTGGAGTCGGAAAAGCCGGACTAACGCCTGCGTCTGACGGAGCACGTCTGGTTCTTGGCGTATCGAACCGCGTTCCTTCCGCGCCAATTACAAATTGTTTGGGTCGTCACCATTTTTAGCTATTGCTTGCCAAAGACGCATGATGCCGATCTGGCAAAAGGCGGTCGATTCCGGATACATGTCCTGCTTCAAGAGATCTTGAAGTCCGTCCTTATTGACGTCGTCCGTCCAGTTATAGACGCCGCCAAGCTCGTTGAACAGGCGCACCTGCCAGGGATTGTTGCCACAGAGGTAACTTACCATGGCTTCGGCGCGATGACGGTAGCGGTCTTTGCCGGTCAGAGCATACAAATCCGCCAGCGCGTGAATCCAGTGCCCGGTCTGGTAATAGAAGAACCGCGGATGGTCTGTATCGGGCCAGATGTAAGTCATCCGGTCCGGGGCCACACGCAGCCCAAAATGCACCGGCGCACCGGCGCACTCCTGTGGATTGACCTTCGCCGCGAGCCAGGCATCGGCCACGCCGGCGGCCGCTTCGCGCCACCGCGCGGCGGCGGGTTCATCGGGCAGTATCTGTGCGCCTTCCGCCAAAGCCGCCACTGCCATGGCATCGACATTGGGATAAATCGACCACTGGCGCGAAGGTTTTTCAAGGTCAGCCAGCGCGTCCAGCGCCGTCACACAGGCCATCCGCAAAGTCATCGTTTGGGAGTCTTCAGAAAGTCGCAATTTCAGGTCTGGCGCCGCTTCGCACGCGGCCAACATCCCCAGCGCCAGATAGGCATGCTCGCCGGCGTCACGCCAATACACATGGCCTTGCCGGGTCCGTTTGACGTAGCCGCCCGCGGTTCCGTCATGCAGACAAAACTTCAGCGCCAGAGCCAGCGCCTGGCGCACTTGGGGCGAGAGCGGACTTTGTGGATCATGGCGCAGTGATTCGCCCAGCGCCCATACCGCGCGGCCGTTCAACACGCCGCCCAGTTCGTAGTCGCGAAATCCTGGGTTATAGAACCAGCCCTTGCCCTCGGTCATGAACTCGCCATTCTTGAACATGCCGTAGCGAAACGCGCCCGCCGTGTAGTTTTCGCGTTTTCCGCTCGAATCCGGCAGGGCGAAGTTACCCGCCTCGCGATGCTGCATTGCTAGGAGATTCCGCGTCGCCTCGCGGCAGAGGTTGGTCCGATGCGTTGCTTGCGGCTGCGAACTCTGCAGGCGCATCAGTTCCATGATGAGAATATCCGCGAAGTCATTCGCAAAGGCGTAAGGCAGATAGTTCGTCGTGGCTTCATTGGCGGGATTGCCGTCCAGCGGGTGATCGTTGCTGGCGTTGAACCAGGTATTCCAGACCGACTGCCAGAAGGTGCGCGCCACGCGATGATTGAGCGGCTTTGACCAGTCGCGGTCGCGATAATCAAATTCATAGAGCGTAAGATTGTTCTTGAACCATTTCAGGTCCGCCTCGTTCCCAAGATCAAACTGCGCGCGTCCGACGCCCACGATGTTTGCGGCCCGGCTCCGCAGGTAGAGATTTGCCAGGGCTTGGACCGCCGGCCACTGAGCGCAGGCTCCGTCCCGCCGGCCTTCACTGTCAAGCAAGTCGTCCGTGAAGCCCGAAGTCAAGACTGGCGCCGCCTCCTTGCCTCGATCGACGATCACCGCGACTTCGGCCTGGAAATGACCGGGGCGGTCCGCGTTGAAGTCGGAGTCCGTTGTGGCATCAATAAACAATTCTTCGGGAACCAGCTTGCCCGCGCCGGAGAAATCGTCGGGATAGTGACACGCAAACTTCCCGGCAACGCACGATGCTCTCGCTGTGGATGATGCTCCGAAGCTCGTCGTCACCCGCACCCGCACGTCGCCATCGCAGGCCGTGCCGGAAATGCGGACGGGACCTGACCGCGCATCATGGAAGGCGGAAGGCGATACGGTATCGCGCAATGACCACGCTGCGCCAGTCGCCGGCTCCGCGGCGAACCCGGCCGCCATCGTCGCGGCAAACGCCAAGAGGACGAATGCATCTTTCTTCCCTCCAAAGACGGAAGCCGTCAGTTTGGCGGCATTGGCCGCAAGCGCCATTTGCCGGTGCTTCCCCTTCATACTGATAACTTGCATTCGAGGGCTTTTTCACAACCGGTTGCACTCATCTGGCTACTCCTTGACCCGCTTGGCCTCCCAATGGAGCGGGTGCTCGAGCGTGGGGTCCTCGCCATTCAAATCTTCTTTGACGGTGCCTTCCTTGATCGTGTCGCCAGCGATCTTCCCGTGGAATTTCCTCACTGCCTTCACCTCGTTCCCCTGGATGCTCACCGTGAAGGAAATCTCGCCCGCCTCGAGCTTCACGTCTTCGAGGACCATTTCGATGTCTTGCTGGCCGCGGCGGCGAGTCAATGTGCCGGTCAACTTGTCTCCTTCCAGCTTGAGTTTGAGAGTGGGTTGATACGCCTGGGTCTTGCCATCGCGCGTGTAAGTCACCTTCCAAGTTCCAGCGGGGTTGACGGCCGGTTCGTTGCCTGCGGCGCCGGCGCCAAGGATGGAACTGACGACGGCAAGCGCCATCGCCAAGGTGGCCAAGCCGATAATGGGTCGTAATTTCATGGATGATTTTCTTTCTTTGCTAGTGCGCCAGGCGCGAGGCCATGGCGTAGATGATCAAAATGAGCAGGATCACGCCGACGCCGAAAAAGAGGTAGCCAAAGGAGCGGGCGATGGCTTTCCAGCGTTCCCATTCGTCCTTGATGCGCAATTCCTCCAGCCGCCCGCCGCCCAGCAGACGCTCATACCAGCGCCGCCGCTCGTGCAGCAGTTCGGTCTTGGAGATGCGGCCGGAAAAGATGACGGTGTCCATGGGAAATTTCTCCAGCCGAAAATGGGTGTTGAAGAAGTGAATCGTAAAGATGAAACCCGCCGCCAAAAGGGCTTCGTCGGAATGAACGATCAGCGCGACGTTTATCATCCAGCCCGGCATGAAATGCGAAAAGAACTGCGGAAACCACATGACCAGCCCCGACATGCCAATGGCAAAAACGCCCCAGAACACCGCGAAATAATCGAACTTTTCCCAGTAGGTCCACCGGTCGAACTGCGGCTTCGGCCCTTTGCCGAAAAACCATTTCTGGTGCGCCACGAAATCCTTCGCGTCCTGCCACGTCGGGATCATCGAGTCGGGGCCGAACAGCACCTCATTCAGGCGCGTCCATTTGGAGCGCCAGGTGCCGCCGCGGAAGCGGCCGCGCGTCTGCCAGGCCTTGAGCAGCAGCTTGGCCAGGTGCAGCCCGAAATAGAGAAAGGTGACGAGCGCCCCGAAATGATGGAGGGTGCGGGCCACTTCGGCCCCGCCCAGCACGCCGAAGATCGCCTTGGCCCAGTCCGTATAGTAGAATTTGAGCGGCATGCCGGTAATGACCAACAGCAGGAAGCTGGTCACGACCAGGAAATGCAGGAATCGTTCAAAGGGCGGAAAGCGCGTGTACCAATCGTCGCCCTGCTGCGCTTCCACCTTGGCTTCGCGGAAGGTCTTCGAGTCGTGCAGATAGAGGTAGCCGGAGCGAAACAGCCACAAGAGGGTGTGCGCGCCAAAAAAGGCAAAAACCCCGATCAGCAGCGCGGTCATGGCGACAAACGTCCAATGCAACTGCGGATAATGCTTGGCGTCCATCGGATCGGCGTGCGGAACGTACTCGGCGAAACTGGCCGTGGCGCCGGGATGACATTTCTGACACGTTCCCACGATGTTGGCCTTGGAAAGATGCGAGGCCGGATTGGACGGCGGCAGCACGTCGTGGTGGCCGTGGCAGTCGTAACAGGCGGCCACGTCGGAGGCGACATTCGGCCGGCCCAAAGCCATCGCCTTGCCATGATAGGTGTCGCGGTAATGGGCCAGGCGGTCCTGGTGACAGCGTCCGCAACGTTCATCGCTGCGCGCCTTGAAGTGGTTGCCGCCGGGGGACTCGATTTGATGCGCCGAGTGGCAGTCGGTGCAGACCGGGCCGGACTGGTCGCCTTTGGCCAGTATCTGGCCGTGAATGCTGGCGTTGTAGGTTTTCTCGATGCCCAGATGGCAGGCCCCGCAGGTCGCCGCCACGTTGGCGTGATTGACCGACGAACTGCGGTCCACGCTTCGCTTGATGTCGTGAACCCCGTGGCAGTCATTGCAGGACGGCGCCAGGATCAACCCCATTTGCAGCAGCGCCCGCCCGTGAATGCTCTCCGAATACTGCGACGCCACTTGCGGAAATTTCATGCGGTACTCGGCGGTGATTCCGCTGTTGCTGTGGCATTTGGCGCAGGTCCGCGGCAGGTTGAGTTTGAAGACGGGCGAGTCGGCGTGTTTGACCGGCTGCATCTCGTGCGAACCGTGGCAATCGACGCACGAGGCGGCCGCCGACGCGCCCATGGCCTTGCTCATGCCGTGAATGCTGCCGGCGTAGAGCTTGGCCTCCGCCTGGTGGCAGGAGGCGCATTGCGCCGGGGGCAGCCCGCTGGGATGCACCATCTCTTTGATGCTGTCGTGGCAATCGGTGCAGTTGAGTTTGGCGTGGACTGATTTCGGAAACGTGTTCGTCGGAAACAGCTCCATCGGCACAATCTGTCCCTGAACCTTGCGCGTCGTCGTCGGGTCCGTGTGGCAGTCCAGACAATCCTGGTTGGACAGCGGCGCAGCCGTCAGCGGAGCGGCCAGCGACAGCCAGAAAACGAGGGCGAAACTGTAAAGAGCGGACCTTTTACATTCCGCCGTTATGACAGTCGGTGCATTGATATGCGGGATCATATTCGTCCAACGGATGGGCAAACTTCAGGCCTTGCGGGCTGAGTTGGTTGATCTGCTCGCCGCTGCCTTGGGCCAAAATCAAATGGCAGGCGTTGCAGTCGTTGGCTTTTATCGTCCTCTTCCCAACGGTCGAGACATGTTTGCCGTCATGGCATCGGAAACAGCCCGGCCAATCCTTGTGGCCGATATTGTCCGGGTAGGCCCGCCAATCGGCCTTCATCTCGGGGAAGAAATTATCCCTGTAAATCTGCTGCACGGTGTCGATGGCCGGCCGGATGCGCGGGTCCTGCGGGTAGTTGTCGGCCAGCGTGGTGGCGATGGTTTGCAGGGCGCTGGTCTCATCCTTGTAAGCGCGGCACAAGACTCCCACCGCGTTGGTCTTGATGTAGGGCAGGGCGGTGGAGATTTGACCCAGGGACATGGCCAGATTGACGGCGCTTTCCGGCGCCTGGAGCTTGTGGGCCGGGCGATTATGGCAATCCATGCAGTCCATCGTTCGCTTGGCAAGCTGGCTGGCGTCATTGGTAAACCCCGCCGCGCGGAACTCCGTCACCACCCCCTGCGGGTCGGTCATGCGCACCCACGGGATTTTTTGGCGCGCCTCGTCGGTGGCGATGTATTCAATCTTGTTGGCCACGTTCATGTGCCAATGGATGCCGCCGACCGGCCCGTGCGTGGGATCGCCGCCGCCCACTTTGAGCAACAAACGAATGGCGTAAAGCGTGTTGGTCTGGTCCGGCAGATAGTAGGAGAGGGTGCGGTCAAGGTTGCCGACAAATTTCTTCGGCCAATGGCATTGCTCGCACGTTTCCTGGGCCGGCCGCAGATTCTTGACAGGCGTGGGAATGGGCGTGGGATATTTGTGGGCCAGGGTCGCATACACCTGGTAGGTGCCGGACAATTTGGAGCGCACATACCACTCGGCGCCCTTGCCGATGTGGCATTCGGCGCAGGCGACCCGCGCGTGCGGGGAATGCCGGTAGCTTGTCAACTCCGGTTTCATCACCGTGTGGCACGCTTCTCCGCAAAACTCGACCGATTCCGTAAAGTGATACGTGTGGTAACTCCCCATCGCGGTCAGCAGAAGGAACCCGGCGGTGGCCGGGATGAAAAAGGCCAGCAGGCGCCGGTCATGCGCGCGCGCGAAATCAATGTTGATGTACAAAGACGGGGCGGCGCCGTTGGCTTTGGCCAACCGGCGGCGCCACCGCCAGGCGCCAAAGAGGAAGATGGCCAATCCCGCCGCCAGAAACGCCGGCGCCACCAGGAAGGTCAGAATTCCCACGTACGGGTTCGCCGAATAGACGACCGCATCGAGGAAAAACAGCAGCAGAAACGCAAAAACACTCGAAGCCATCAGCACCAGCCCCGCCAGGGAAACCCAGTTGCGAAAGAGCGAGGGCGGGCGAACCGATCCCGTTGGGGCAGGGGTGCTCATAAGCGGGCGCTGGAGGGTTGGAGCAACCCTTTCCGCCACTGCTCCAACGCCTCACGACGCCGTCGGCGTCTTTATTTCTTGAAGGTTCGGATATAGGCGACAAGCCCCTTGATCTGGTCGTCGGTCAAGCCTTCCGCGGGCTTCATGAGGGTTTTGTCGTCTTTTTTGAGTCCTTCCTTGATGGCTTTGACGGCGTCGTCGTCTTTCAACGCGTCCTGGACTTTGGGATCCGTGTAATCCTTTGCGCCCAGTTTCTGGCCCATTTTGGTCTGGCCCTTGCCGTCTGCACCGTGGCACTTGACGCACTCCTTCTCGTAGAGCGCCTTGCCGTCCTCCGCTTGCGCGGCCCACGCCGCCAGGACGGAGATGACTGCTGCAACTATGATGCTTTTCTTCATGTTTCCTTTGGGCGTTCGTGCTTGCACGCCGTCTTCCCGGCGGCGAACGCCAGTCCGCCGGAAAATCGTTCCCGCCAAACCTCTCTCAAATGCGCGCCTCCGGCGGATTGGGATGGCGCACAGCGCCCGGGACCACGTTCTCGATCGTCGGCAGGTCCAGGGCCAAAAAATACTTGACCAGCACCGTCAAAATCACGAAGGGCAGCGCCAGCAGCGCCAGGGAGAGAAGCCAGCCTTCCGAGCCGGCAAACTCCATCTTGTAGCTCATGAAACCGCGCAGGCTCTTGGAAAAAAGCTGGCCGCCAATCACCACGTTCCAGCGCATCGCCAGCACCCCCATCAGGATCAGCGCCGCGCAGGAGAAATAAACCCGGCGGCGGTTCAACTCCGCCACCTTCCGGCGGACCAGTTGCATCGATCCCAGCAAGAAGAGCGGCACCAGCGTGCCCAGGCAGGCCTGCCCGATCAGCAGCGTGTAAAACAACTTGCTCGCCGCCAGCGACCGCAGCACATCGATCCCCTCCTCGGCCGAATAAAGGCGGTGCAGCCAGTCCAGTCCTTCGATGGTGGCGTCGATCACCAGCGCATAAAACAGAAAGCTCGTCATCAAGTCCAGGCACCGCATGTCGGCCGTGATCCGGCGCGCCCAGCACAAAAACATGTAAACGAACACGCACAGCGCCATGCCCGACACCACCGCTGAGAGAATGAAAATGATCGGCATGAGCACGTTGCCCCACCAGGGATTGGCCTTGATCGAGCCGAAAATGAATCCGACATACCCGTGCAACAGAAACGCCGACGGAATGCCGACGACGGAAATGATCCGCCCCATGCGGTCGTCCAAACGCAGGGCCGGCTCGGAAAGGTCCGTCACGCCCAGGGTGAACGCCCGGTAGATGATGCCCCTCAAGCCGCTCTGGGTGTTGGCCCACTCCACAAAATCCCGCCGGTAATCGAACCAGAGTTCCAACAGGAGCACGGCCATCAGGTACCAGGCATAGACAAAACCGAACATGGCCATGGGCGAACTGAAGTGCGGCGTCATCATGATCTCATAGCAACGCTCGGGATGGCCCAGGTGAAAAAGCAGCGGCAGCGTCGCGCACAGCAAAAACGCGAGCGCTGTCAACAATGCCAGCCGGTAAACCGGCTCCAGCGCCCTGACTTTGAAGACCCGCACCAGCGAGGCCATTATGAAAGCTCCCGCCACCAATCCGGTGATGTAGGGATAGACGACGATCAGCACGCTCCACAGCGGATGCAGCGTCCGTTCGTTGGGATAGACGTAGCCCTCGAATTGCGGCAGCGCGTCCACCACGTTGGTCAAAATGGCGGCGTTCATTATCGAACCTCCTCATCCAGGCCCGCGTAGGCCACGCGCGGTCCGGTGCCCAGATTGCGTTTCAGGCCCTCCACCTTGTTGTTGGAGATGAACCGTTGCAGCGGGTCGTCCGCCACGGGGTTTTTCAAATCGCCGAATATCCGGGCCTGCGAGGGGCAAATCTCCACGCACGCGGGCTTGAGTCCTTTCGTGATCCGGTGGTAGCACAGGGTACACTTGTCGGCGGTGTGCGTTTCCGGATTCAGAAACCGGCATCCGTACGGGCAGGCCTGCACGCAGAAACCGCACCCGATGCAATAATTCTTGTCCACCAGCACCACGCCGTCCGGGGATTGGAAGGTGGCGCCGACCGGGCAGACCTGCGAGCAGGGCGACTTCTCGCAGAGGTTGCAGAGTTTGGGGACAAAGAACGATTTAAGAATGTCCTCCTTGGGAACGAGCGACACCGGGAAGCCCTCCTTCCCGCCGTCCGGCGAGTCCACGATGGTTTCGCCGCGGGTCTCGCCCGATCCCGGCTTGGGCTTGGTAATGACGTAGCGCTCGATCCAGGTGCGGAAATGGGAATCCGGGACGCTGTTCTCCTCCCGGCACGCTTCGACGCACAGGCCGCATCCGATGCACCGGTCCACGTCCAGCGCCATCAGCCATTTGTGTTGGAACGGATCGTAGCCGGCGGGGGCGTGCGCGGAAACCAAGCCGTGCCGCACGGCCGCTTTGCAGGTGCGCCCGGCCGACAGGGTCAGAATGCCTCCGACAATTCCAGCCAGATTCTTCAAAACGCTGCGGCGGGTGATATTCTCGCTCATGGAACCTCGTTGGGTTGGTGCGGAACATGGCACTCGGTGCAAACACT
The DNA here is from genome assembly GCA_049510745.1 of Verrucomicrobiota bacterium. Lineage (GTDB taxonomy): Bacteria > Verrucomicrobiota > Verrucomicrobiia > Limisphaerales > Palsa-1400 > PLGF01. The sequence continues at coordinate 142,056 of JBEKYR010000002.1, forward strand.
TCCGTTGTAATGGTTGTGGATGTTGATTTGGTGGAGCCATTTCGGCCGCGACGGGCTGGCCTGATGGCACCGCACGCACAAACTCATGTTGAGCTTGGGCAGTTTGTCGGCCGGATTCTCCACGTGCGCCCGGCCGGGGCCGTGGCAGGTTTCGCAGGACAACCCCTTGTGTTCCCCTTTGGCCAGCTTTTGCGCGTGGTCGGTATGGCATTCCACGCACGCCGCCTTTCCGGCCCAAAAGGGTTGCCGCGACGCGATCTCCTGCAACGCGGCTCCCCTGTAATGGCCGTATTGCCCAAAGGATAGCGGCGTCAGGAAGTAGCGCGCCGTGAAATAGGCGCACACGATCCCGATCGTCAGCAGCACGAGCCGGATGATTTGCGGCGGCATTTTGAACAATCGCAACATCGTGTCCGTTCTAAACTTCGCCGCGGTTTCCGGCGGCCTTTGCTCTCTGATTGATTTTCACATCCAAATCATCGCAACGCCAAGCAGATTCGGCTTCGCGGGAATTGTCATTTAAACGACATTTTTTGGGGAGTTGATCCCTCAACCCCGCGCGAAACAGCCTGCCCTTCAAGCAAATCGGCCATTTCGCAAAGGCCCCGGTAATACTCTTCCCGGGGGATTCCCAGCGCCGCCGCGCCAAAGGCCTCCGCGTCATCGGACGACGCGAACTCCCCATAGTTGACAACAACCAACTGATAGAGCGCCAGGTGCGCCACCCGGTCCATCTCCGTCATGAAGAGCGGATGGACGTGAATGACAAATCCGTCTTCCGGCCGGCCGCCGTTTGGCTTCGGATAGGCGCACTCTCCCTTCTGGAGCGGGGCGGGGTCAAATACGATCTGGCAGGGGTATCGGACACAGGCGCGGTCTTCGAGGATGCGCAATAGTTCGTTCCAGCCAATGCGCGGCCCGTACTTTTCAAAGATCTCGGCGCCCCTGGCGGCCGCGTGCCCGCTCAAGGATTGCCTGGCATCATCGGCTGTTAGTCTTTTTGACATGGGCGCGGCGGTTAGCCCCGGAGCGGGACGGCGGCGGATGCACCGGGTTGCTCCGGCCCGCCTTCGTTCTCCCGGGACAATCGGCCCTGGAGTATCGGCACGGACATCCGCAGAAAAACCGTGTAGCAGAGCAGGCCGAAGGCCCAGATGCCGAAGCAAACCAGCGTCTCATTGAGGGACGGCCGGTATTCCATCATTTCGCCCAATGGCGTGGGGATGAAGCCGGGGATGACCAACCCCATTCCCTTTTCGATCCAGATGCCCACGATGCACAGGACGCACGTCAGGTTGAGCCATTTGAGGCTGCGGCTCACGGGCAACACCAGCAAGACCATCGCCACCAGGTTGAACGCGATCGCCGTCCAAATCCACGGCACCAGCGCGTGATGATGGTGCAGCCCGACGAATAGATATTTCGACGACGCCACATGCAGGTTGCCTGAATAGAATTCCTTGAAGACTTCGTTCAGCAGCAGGAACACGTTGATCAGCATGGAAACCTGCACGATGCTGCGCAGCGTCATCAGCGCGCGATCGGTGATCAGCAGCCGCTCGGACATCCGGGACCGGACGATTTTGTTCACCGGGGGCGATTTCATCAGCAGTCGCAAGGCGTCGGCGGTCAGGCTTAGAACCAGGCTCGGTTCTTCGGCCAGCGCCGTCGCCGTGCGCGGCGTGCCATTGAGGGCCGAGAGTTCTCCAAACTGTTCCCCCGGCCCGGCCGAGCGCGTAATCCGAAAACGCCCCCCCTCCTGCCTTTTCACCACCACGGCGCCCTGCAAGATAAAGAAGGCCCTGTTCTCGGTTTCTCCCTGGCGCAAAAGCGCGTCGCCGGGCTCAACCTCCAACACTTCCGCCAGCGGAAGAACTCGCTGGCGGCTTTCCACCGGCACCGACGCCATTTCGGGAAGATGCCGGCAGAGCAGGGCGAAGTCGTCCAGGGTCGCGGCGCGGCGCCTGGAGGGCGGCAACGGCGCGCCGCCCCCCGCGGGCGCTCCCGGGCCGAGTGAAGCGGATGAGGTCACGCGTCGCACGACCTGCATGGCGAGGATGATGAGAGCCGGCCCGGCGGTGAACGCCGAGGCCAGGAAACGCGGCCCCACGATCGACGAATTCCAAAACGGCCGCCCGCCCAGACCCACATAGAGAAACGCCGTCACGGTGTGGATCGAGACCGCCCAGACGATGGCGATGAAGACGAACGGGATGTAAAACCATTTGCTCGGTTTGCTCTTGCGATAGCGGCAGTAAAGCAGATAGCCGCAAATGTGGACGTTGAGCAGCAGGTAGCCGTTGAGCACAATGACGTCCCAACTGAGCATCGATCTGGGAAAGTTGAACTGCCCGATTCCAGGGATCAAATGCCAGAAACGATCCGGCCGCCCCAGGTCCACCGTCACAAACGCCAGGCACATCAGGATCGCCGCCACCGCCAGGAGTTCCCCGAAGATGACCAGGTCATGCAGGTCCTCGTTCTTGTAAATATAAACCGGGATGACCATCATGACCGCCGCCGCCGCCACTCCCACCAGGAAGGTGAAGTTGGCGATATAGACGCCCCACGAGACTTCGTCGCTCATCCCGGTGACGATCAGCCCGTGCGCAAACTGCCGGCAATAGGCGTTGAGGCCCAGCAGGCAAATCACGCTCAGCAGCCCGATCCACGCGTAGTAGCGCCAGTCGCCCACAAACGCGATGCCCGCGCAACGCCCCAGAAAAACAAGATAATTCCGCGTCGCGCGCCTCATACGTCGAAGTAGTAGAAGAAGCGCGGGGAGGTGCCCATTTCCTCCTTCAACTGGATGAAGACGCGTTTGTTTCTCAGGATGTAGGAAACCTCGCTGTTCGGATCGAGGACGTTGCCGAACTTGCGCGCCCCGGCCGGGCAGACCTCCAGGCACGCCGGATAGCGCCCAATGCGCGTGCGCTGGATGCAGAAGTGGCACTTCTCCATCACTCCCTGCCGCCGCGGCCGGTTGCCCAGATACGCCATCTCGGGGTTGAGCCGTTCCTTTGGAATGGACGGCTGGGTGAAGTTGAATCGCCGCGCCCAATAGGGGCACGCCGCTTCGCAATAACGGCACCCAATGCACCAGTCATAATCGATCACCGTGATCCCGTCCGCTTCCTGCCATGTCGCATGAACCGGGCAAACCTTGACGCACGGCGGATTCTTGCATTGCTGGCACTGCACCGGCATGTAGAAAAAACCCTTTTCCGGGACGGATTCCGGCGCATAAAAGTGTTCGGCTTTGTCAATGTCCAGCGAACCGTCCGGCAGCCGCAGCACGCGGATGTATTGAATCTCCGGATCGCGCGACTGGTTGTTCTCCGCCACGCACGCATGAACGCATTTGCGGCATCCGATGCAACGGGTCAGATTGAGACAGTAAACGAATTCCACCCCGTCCATCGGCTTCAAATCCCGCACGTGCGGACGCAACCCATACTGCTTTTCCACTTCGTCCTCGATCCGCGTTAAAACCTTGGCCATGTCCTGGGGCGTCATCTCCTTGTAATACTTCTGCAGGAACCGCTCCATGCTGGGGAAATCGTTCATTTCCAGCAGCGGCTTCAGGCTGGCCGCCAGCGCCGCCAACCCCGTCGCCACCACGGCGGAAGTGCGCAGGAAACTGCGCCGCCCCATGCCGTTGGCCGGCGGCCCTGGATTCCTGGCTGGAGACGACGGTGGATTGTTCATATCATTCGTGGCTGGCCGGCGCGGCGTCGGCGGCGGTCATCTCCCTCAACGGATGCGGGCCGGGCGCGGGCTTTCGCGAAGGAAACCGGGGCGAATGCGGGTTGTGGCAGTTCACGCAGTCCTTTCGTTCTATCGGGCCTTGGCTTCGGTCCCAATACCCGCTGATCCTGCCATGCGCTCCAGCCTCCCAGTCCCGATAGGTCGGCCCGTGACAACTGCCGCACAATTGCGTGCTGTCGGCGAATTTCAGCTCCCGCCCGTCACGCGGCTGGAGCAGCACGAGATTGGTCTCGTTGTGACAGTTAAAGCAGTTGTTGTTGCGCCCGTGCCGTCCGTGCCCCATCACGACGTCCGCGTGCTCCGTCGGAACAATGATGACCTGATTGGTGTCCAGCCGCAGCACCGGGGGCTTCTTCTTGTCATGACAAGCGTAGCAGTCAAAATCCGACAGGTCCGCCCCCGCCCGCGCCAGGTCCGCGTAGGACCGCCGGGTGGTTGACAGGTCAAGAAAGTTTGTGTCCACCAGCGCAATCGCCGGGCGCCTCCACTGCGTTTCGACCGCGCCGGACAGAAAGGCCAGCGCCAGCGCCGCGAAGGCCGCGGACAGAACCGCCAGGCTGATTCCGGTCTTGGCGTTGGTTGTCATCGCGTCATGCGGTTCGGTCGGGCCGGCGGGTTTCGTGGCTCACATCGCCCATCAGGGCCGCGCCTTGGACTCCGGTGACGGCCGCGTGGACGGAGATGGCCGGACACGCTCCACCTTCCGTCCGGGCGCGCTTGGGCTATTTCTTGAACGCGCGAACCTTGGCCACCAGCGCCTTGATATCGTCGTCCGACAGGCCCTCGGCGGCTTTCATCTTGGTCTTGTCCCCGTCTTTGATCCCCTCCTTGATCGCCTTGGTCGCCTGCTCATCGGTGAAAGACGCTTGATAGGTGGCGTCGGTAAAGTCCTTCACCTCCATTTTCTTGCCGATCTTCGTATCGCCCTTGCCATCGGCGCCGTGGCATTTCTGGCAGGTCTTATCCCAGTTCGCCGCGGCGTCGTCGGCGGTCAGGGCGGCGGAGCTTGCCGCAAGGGCAAGAATTGTCAGATAGAATTTCGTTCGTTTCATAGTTTTCAGCGTATCATTTATTCGGATTCTGGCCATGCCGGGCAGCCGCGGCCAAAGCACGGCCCCGGCACAGCTCGTGTTTCTTCGGAAACAACATGGCCGACCCTCCTTGTCTGTGCTGCCCCGGAATTGTCATTTGCTTCGCTTTTTTTGGCATCTGGCTGCCACAGAACGGATTAGCCGGGGGCAAATCTCCGATGGGAGCAGCCCGCGTCCACAGAACGGCATGAACCAACCAAAACAAGGGATGCCGCGGCCAATTTTTGGTTAGCCACCACGAGAAGACAAGATGAGCAACTATGGCGCAGGAATTTTTGCCTCTGGCAAGGCACTCGTGAGCCGCATGGGCGAGGATCGGGGCGTGAGACGGCGCTTGGGTAGTGTACCAATGTAAAATCCGGCGTTCTACTTTCCGCTTGATTCTCCCGCCAGCGGGGCCAAGGTTTGCCTATGCCTACGCGCCTAAGCAAACAGAAACTGGAAGAAGCAGAGAGCATTAATTCACTGGCCGCCCGCATTGCCGCCCAAACGACCGGTCAGGAACCGTCCACACCGCAGCCCCCGCCACTCAGGGAGAAAAATGCTGCCGCTGTGGCGCTGGGGCGTTTGGGTGCGAGCAAAGGCGGAAAGGCGCGGGCTGAGAATCTCTCCGCCTCTCAGCGAAAGAGAATCGCCACAAATGCCGCCAAAATGCGATGGGCTAAAAGAGGCTTTGTTCAAATTTCCGAATCATCTCCTAAATCATCCTCGGAAGTGGGGTAATTCTTGGACATGGCGCGTTCTTCCATATCCTCCCTGAAATCCATAAGCACCTGAATTGGTACGGATTTATTGTAGAATTCATTATAGCTGTCTGAATCTTGTTTAAGTTGCCAACACGCATCGACTATATGGCCTCTCCTTTGCTGGAAGCTGTCAAACATAAACGGTGGTGGTGCAATCTCCATATCGTACCACAAAAACAGTTGTATTTTCTCTCCGTTGGCCTTCGTTTCTTTATATCGGACAACGTGTTTTCGTCTCACCTTTCGTCCGCTCGCGTCGATAGTGGTCTGGGTGCGCATGGCTTGGGTAATATCACCAGCCAACCTCGAAAGCTCATCCCTTTGAGGCGCTTTCCATCCCCTTTTAATTAGCCAGTCCGCGATTTCGTATGGGTTGAGCGCCCCATCTTTAACACTCCTTCTAAACTCATCAATCTGGCCCTGTAGCTGTTTGTTGTAACTCATATTGTTCCTGTTCAGTAACTTAGACTTGAGGCAATGGCCTTCCCCACCCATCGGTAATTGCTGCTGCGATAACCAAGTCGCGGACTTTAACAAGCATTTCACGGTTATGGCTCCATCCAATTTCTTTCAGGTGTTGCAGTTGTCCATTAACAATACCAGGATGCACGCGGACAACTTGTGCAAATTGGTTTATTCTTTCTTTTGAATAAAATGGTCTGGTTCTTATGATGAAGGATTTTAGCTTTTCTTGTGGGATAAGCATTTCAGCACCTTCCCGATCCGCTCTTTCCTCAATTTCGTTGAAAGAACCGCAGCGCGATTCTCCAACTAGATCAGAATCGACGGATCGCTTGTCTCCATTTTTTATATGAGACAACTCATGCGATAGCGTATGCCAAAACCAGTCGATTCTATCGTAACGCAATGAGAGGACTATAACAGGCGCATTCGCTTCGAGCCAGAACGCCGCGCCATCAATCCTAGATCGTGGAAGAGGCTCTACAACCACAAGGCGAACGCCCAGTTCTGCCAATACCCTCGGCACATGGCGCACTGCCTCAGGAAATTGTGCGAGCGCACGAATTTCAGACAACCCAGCCTTAAATTTATCACAGTGAAATGGCCTAACATTGAGCACGGACGCAAGTTGACTCGCTTTTGTAACCCATGCCCGCTGCGCGGCAGTAAATTCCTCGACACGTTCGGTTTGGCGGGCACTGGCTAAAATTTGTGGCTCTTCGTCAAGCGATTGGATCTTGAAAAATCGGCATAATTCAACTTCCAAGTCCGCTGGATTATCGGTGTCCGCAATCCATTGGCGCTTCTGCATGTCTTTGATCGGAGCCACCTCGTAAAGGCGCGTCCGCCTCTGAATTTCACAATCGTCCAGCTCCAAAAGGGATAGGCGATAAGCATTTTCACGCTCCAGCCAAATTCCTGGTCCGGTGCCAAATGCGATACCGATTGCGACCGCCATTTCCGGTGTTAGAACCCGTTTTCCCTGCAATAATTCACTAACGATCGGAATATGGCGCCGGATAATCATGGCGAAGTCAGCCTGCGTCCAACCCCTTTGTTGGAGTTCAGCCTTAATGAACTCGCCGGGCGATAATGGCTTTTCATCTGTCATCTCGATCAAGATTGCCATAACCCCTCAAATCCGTCAATTACTATCTTACGTAAAACGATAGTTTTTTATTTCCGAAAGACGTTGACAATCCTTGCCCGCGCAAGCATAATCAACGAGGCTCACAACGAAGGTCAAACCATAGTTTTCTCCGGATTTAGGTGCAAGTGATTGCACTACAATTGATTACGATCGTCGTCGTTTGTCGCCACAGTCACCCACACTTGAGCTTATGAAAGCGGGCAAAAGATACCGTGGTTTTCTCCGATTGCTGATGAGCGCGTGCGGTTTGATTCACTGCGGCTTGACACGATTTCCGCCACGATTGGCAAAGAGAACGGCGAAGCAGCCGAAGATGCAATTGCCGCAACAGAGCACGAAGATCATCCGCCTTCGCCAAGGCTTCGGCGGACAAGCAAAGAAAAAGACATAAGTTCCTCTCTTTGCGTTCCTTGCGGTGAAATATCGCAAAATCGCTCATTTCTGAGAAAACTCTCTCACCACGAAGGGCAGAAGATCACGAAGTTTTGAAAAGGCCCATCTGGATGGTTTTATCCGTGTCCATCCGTGTCCATCCGTGGTTGAGAATTGGGTTGCGGCTGCCGCGCTGCGTGTTCTGCGGGCGAAAATCTGGCCAGTAAAACCCGCATCTTCCATGCCACATCTCCTTTGGCCTCAAGCCGTTCCACGCTTTCCACTGCAATAACAGACAGAATAGCTTGCAAATACATCAAACTGTGTCATATTTCCCGCGTGTGAGCGCTCGCTCTTTGACATAAAGTGCAGCCGCCGGGGACCGCTCCTGTTCGCTCGCCGCAGGAGGCGCTCCAAGCCGCCAGCAATGGCGTCATTCACGACCGCCGCATGGCCAATCGCGCCGAATCGTGCCGAATCGTGCCGAATCGCGCCGAATCGTGCCGAATCGTGCCGAATCGTGCCGAATCGTGCCGAATCGTGCCGAATCGTGCCGAATCGTGCCGAATCGTGCCAAATCGTGCCAAATCGTGCCAAAAAAAGAAAAATCTCAACCACGATTGATAAATCAGATCGCACTTCTTCCTTCATCCTTCCGCCTTCATACTTGCCCTGCAATCGTCCTAAAAGTCGGACATTTCCGCCGGGGGAAGGGCGGCCCGGAGGGCGTTGGTGATGGACACAACGTCGATGATTTCCTGGAAGATCGCCCCGGCCACTGGCGCCAACAACCCGCCCGCCGCCAGGAGCATGCCGCCCATGCTCAGAATCATGCCGCCCAAAACGCTCTGCAAGGCAATCGACCGCATCCGCCGGCTGATGTGCATGAATTCGTCGATCTTCTTCAACTCGCCTTCCATCACAATCGCGCCTGCGGCTTCGGCGGTCACGTCGCAGTTTTGACCGACGGCCAGGCCGACCGTGGCGGCCATCATCGCCGGCGCGTCATTAATCCCGTCGCCGACGTAGAGCGTTTTCGCCTGGGTGTTTTCGTGGCGAACGATGGCCAGTTTCTCTTCCGGCGTTTTTTCCGACTGAATTTCCGAGATGCCCAGTTGCGCGGCCAGGTAACGCACTTCCGCGTCGCGGTCTCCCGAAAGAATCATGATGCGGTTGAACTGATGTTTGGGGCCGAGATGTTTGATAAACGGCAGCCCGTCGGCCCGCGGCGAGTCGTGGAAGCGATAGCTGGCCGCGTACTTCTTGTTGACAAATACGACGCATTCCAGTCCCTCCCCCGGCGGCGGGAGGTGCTCCAGGCCCGCAACCGGCTGGGCCAGCGCCTTCCGTCGGCTGGTGATTTCAATTCTCTCCCCGCCCACCGTTCCCGCCAGGCCCTGACCCGGCGCTTCGGCCACCTCGGCCACCTCCTGCAAAGCCAGATGCTTCTCTTTCGCCGCGGCCAGAATCGCCCGGGCCAGGGGATGGCGGGAATAGAGTTCGAGGCTGGCGACCTCCGCCAAAAGTTTCTCCCCGGAAACGCCCGGCCCCGCCAATTGTTCGGCCAGCCTTGGCTCGCCGTAGGTCAACGTCCCGGTCTTGTCAAAAATCACCGTGCGGCATCGGTCCACCTGCTCCAGGACAATCGGATTCTTGACAACAATGCCGTGCCGGGCCGCCAGGGAAATCGAGCCGATGATGGCGACCGGGATGGCAATGAGGAGCGGACACGGCGTCGCCACCACCAGCACCGCCAGGAAACGGATCGGATCCCCGCTCAAGCCCCAGGCCAGCAGCGCCACCGTCACCGAAAAGGGCGTGTACCAGGCGCCCAATTGATCGCCCAACCGCCGCAGGCGCGGACGGTTTTGCTCCGAAGCCCGCATCACCTCGGTGATCTTGGCGTAACGCGAATCGACGGCCAGCTTGGTCGCCGTAATGGTCAGGGCCGATTCGCCATTGACCGCGCCGGAGATGACCGCCGACCCGCGCGCCTTGGAAATCTCGAAAGGTTCGCCGGTCAGGAACGATTCATCCATTCTGCCGTGCCCGGACGCCACCACGCCGTCCACCGGACAGATTTCATGGGGGAAAATGGCCAGGGTATCACCCAGGCGGATCTGATCCACCGGGATGTCCTCCAATTTGCCGTCCCGCTGGCGATGGGCGACGGACGGCATCCGGCTGGCGAGGGCGCGCAGGACCGAGGAGGCGTTCTTGACAGCGTAAGTCTCCAGGACTTCACCGCCTGAGAGCATCAAGACGACAATCGTGCCGGCCAGGTATTGTCCCAGGGCGACCGAGACAACGATGGAAATACCGGCGAGCAAATCCGAGCCGAATTCACCCTTCACCGCCTTCTTCAGCAAATCACCGATCAGCGGCGCGCCGCCCAGGATCAGCGCCGCCAGCAGGATTCCCTGGCTCGGTCCCGGCCCCGCGTGCCAGCCAAAGCGCATCATCAAATGAACGGCAATGGCTGCCAGGGCAAACACCGCAATGACCGTGCTCTTCCGATATTTCATCAGGTCTGAAAATCATACCGCGTGCCGTCCCTCAAAAGCGATACCGCAAGGTGGCATAGATAAGACTGGCGCCATAGTCGGCGTTCCCGCCCGAAGCCGCGTCGAGATAGCGGAAGTATCCATACTTCAACGACAGGCGGACCCTTTCGCTGATCCGCCGGGTGAGCGTGGCCGTGATGGAATGCTCCTGCCCGCCGGCCCCGTAAGGAACCCCGGCCGGAGAGTTGTCGCTGTAATCATCCGCTTGATAGTAGAAATAACTCACATTCAGGTCTGTCTTGTTGTCCAGAACCAGCCCGGAAGAAAAGTTCACCGTCCAGTAGTTGTTCCGGGCGTCGAGGATGGCCTGGGTGACCTCCGACGCCGGGGTCGCCGTGTCGCTCAAGACATAATTGAAACCGGCTTGCAGGCATAACCGGGACCAAGGCGTCCAACTGATGTCCTGCGCGAGGATGTGAGTTCTCATGGTCGCGGACTCCACGTCGGGCAGGCCGGCGAGGGGATCGGGCGCCGTGTGGATGGTGGACCATTGATATTCATAGCGGCTGACCAGGCTCACGTTCTGCAAGGGTCTCAAAGTCAGCCTGAAGTTTCCGTCATAGGTCGCGAACTTCTGCATCTCCAGATACCCCGGGTACCGGTTTGGACTGTTATTGGGCGTGCTGTCCAGCGAACTGCCATAGTGGTAAACGTCAAGTTTGTAGTAACCGCCGGCATCAATGGTGATGCGGCGCGAGGGATACCACCTGGCCCCGGCGGTGTACTTCTGGATGACGTTCCGGTTGTCGGTCGCGCTTTGCACGGCCGGAAGCCCAATGCCGCCGACCGGGATCAATCCGCCATATTGATCCAGGTTTCCGTCCACTTCGGTCAAATCAAGGCAAGCGTGGAGCACCCAATTGGTGAACCCTCTGTAGGCGAGGTCAATCCGCCCGCGCACATCGAGATCGCCGGCGTCGCTGTTGGCGGCAAAGGCCACAGGCAGGGCGGCGCCCAGGGTTTCAAACCCGCCGGAGTCCGCCGTCCAATCATCCTTTTGCACGCGCACGGAAGGGATGACGGTAAGATAAGGAGTCGGTTTGTAGAGGAGGTTAAGATCCATCACGTATTCCTGCAGGCTCGAGCCGCCGCTCAAGGCGAAGTAGCCGAAGCCATATTGGGCGTTGGGCACGTAACCAACATCGAAGTCAGACCCGTAAATGCGGCTGCCGGAGAAACTATTATCCAAGTGCGAGTAGGAGAAGCCGGAGGAAAACAGGAGATTGGTTCGGACCCAGGTTTCCGTGAAGGTATGGACATCAAACACGTCATAGTGGGTGTCTTGCTGGCTGGTGATCTTTTGTTGGATGGGTTCACCCGGGAATTGGGTGATCTTCAGAGCGTCGTCCAACTTTCCCGTCTCGTAGTGCAGCCCCAGGCCCAAGTCCGTTTTCTTGACGTGGTCGGACAGGTCGAGCTGAAAACTGTCGGCATGCTCATGGATCTCGGAAACCGTCGGACTAAGTCCTTGCGTCACCGTGCTGCTCGCCGGATGGGTGTCTCCCCAACTGGTGGAATCCTCTTCACCTTCCCGGAAGGTGTGCGTGTACTTGAAGACGGCGTTGATCCCCTTTTCCGGTGTCAGGCCCCCTTCCAGGGAAAAAGCCCCGCGATCCAGCCCGAGCGCATTTTTCGACAGCGGATAGTTCATGTCCGAAGGCGGGAAAAAGCCGCCATCCCCATCCGACCAGGTGCGGAATTCACTGTAGGAAAGGCGTAGAAAGCCGGTCTTCTCACGCTCGATGTCCAGCTTCAATTTGTAGTCGTGCTCATCGGCAATCGCCCGCCCGTCCAGGGTCAGCGTGGTGGTCTTGTCGAGATTGGTACCGTAATGCAGACCCGCGATGCCGCCAAAAGCCGCGCCCGAGATCTGGTGCTGCTGTTGGAAGCGGGCCTGGTTGCCGCTGCTCAGAATCCCGCCGGTGGAAAACTCGATCCAGTTGTTGTAGGAGTTTGATCCTCCCTCGAACATCTGCTCCGGGGTCAGCGGAGCGGGAACGGCCGCCGGCGGCGCGTTGGTCTCAGCCGCCACAACGGTGGACACCGCCGCGCCCAGAACCAGCAGCCACACCCCGCACCGGCGAATTTGTTTATCCTGGAAAGGGGGGGTGGATTTCATCGGCGTCAGGGCTGGGGGGTTTAGAATCGCAACGAGGGGCTGACACGCGAACCATGCACGGCCTCGTGACAGCCGGCCGTCCAGCAGGTGCCTTGCTGGACACGCAACGTGTGGTCAGAGCCGCCGATGAGAAGCTGGCCCCCGCTCACCTGCTGGAAGTGGCATTTCAAGCACAGGTTGGCGTTGCGCGCCGTCAACAGTTTGGCATTGACCGACCCGTGCGGAGCATGACAGGCGGTGCATCCCTCGCGCATGGCCTCGTGCGTGAACACGTAAGGCCCGCGCTGGGCGGGATGGCAGCGAAAGCAGCTTTCGTTTTGGGAGAGGAGCGCGGTGCCGCCCCCGATATAAATGGAGCCTTTGTGCGGCGAGTGGCAGTCGGTGCAGCCCAATTTGTCTTCCGTCACGGGATGATGGGTGGGAAGGCTAAACTGGCCGCGCACATCGGCGTGGCACTGGAAGCAAACCGTTTCCGTCGCGCGGGGCGGCCGGACAGCGGCGCGCGCGCCAAAGCTGTCTGATTTGGAGCGTCCCGACGTGAAGCTATAGGGAGGCAGCACCTCGCCGCCGGAATCCGAGTGGAGGCTGCACGGTCCGTGGCAGGATTCGCATCCGGCGCTGATCGCATTGGTCCCCTCCGCTATCAAACGGGCGTGATCGGCCGTGGCGAATCCTTTGTAGATTTGTTCGTGGCACTGTTCGCACTCCTTGGAACCGATGTATTTTGCCCCGGGCACGTCCGGCAACACCACCACGGAACGGCTCACGGTGCCGCAGGAAATCACCAGCAGGAGCAGGACCATCGGGACGGCCGCCAGCGCCAGCGCCCGCGCCCACGCCGGGCCGCGCTTTGCCAGTCTGCGGAAGTTGCAATTGCTCATAACGTTTCAGCTTCTCGTCCCTCAGCCATGCAGCCCGGCGCCGCCGGCGTCAAGCCGTTCTTCGCGCCGGGCGTTTTACGGGCCAAACTCATCGTAAATCCAGTCTTCCGCGGCATCCAGAAGGTCTATGGCATAAAATGCGTTGTGAACGCCAAAGCTGCCGTCGTTCAGCACCAGGTAGAGGTTGAACCGTGCCTTCCGGATGTTTTCTGGAAGCAGTTGCTGCTCGGCTGCACTCGGCCCCGGCCCGCCCGAGGACAGGCTGCCCGGCGCGGTGTATTCCCAGGCCCGGTTCCCATACTTGGCGTACAACGACCCCGGGGCCAGGTTGGCCGCCCAATAGTCCAAATCGGATTGCAACTGCTGAATCCGGTTTGTCACCGCGCCCATCACGTCTCTGGCGAACGCTTGAGGGTTGTTGGGGTGGCAGGACAGGCAAAAATTGTAACTTTTCACCTTAAAGCTGTGACCCGTCACGGCCGGCAGGGTCTCGCTCGTAAAGGGTGTAGTCTGCATATGGCATCCGATACACTGGTTGGTGATTAACAGGGCGTGGGGACCGGGTTGGTAATGGGGAAGCCCGGATTCCAACTCGCCGACGGTGCCCAGCAGCATGTTGTACTGCGGAGAGTGGTGCGGCTCGCTCACGCTATTGGTCCACGACGCGCCCGCATGATTGTGGCACTGGGCGCAAATGTTGATCTTGGGATTGTACTCCTTGGCGAAGGCGCCATTGGTGGGCATGAAGTAATCGTTCGTGGAGGCGAGAGGATTGCGCAATTGCGCGGGATTGGCGTTGGTCTGATGCGGATCGTGGCAGGTGGCGCACACAATCCCGATATCTGCATCACCTTTTGGCAACGCGGTTTTCTCCAGCAGGGCCAAGCGCACCGACCCGGAATGACACCGGCCACAACGATTGATCCGGCGGGCGGGATTCATATCCTCGACCACTTGCGCATGGGCGCTGTTCGTCCACTCATCGTACGTGGGATGGCGTGGATCGTTATGACACCCGCCGCAGACGGTGGCGGCCACTTCGGCCCGCGGCCTGACCGACGGATCATCGGGATTGGCCGCATGATTGGCCGCCGGGCCATGGCAGTTCTCGCATTGAACGCCGGCCAGGTGCGGTGTTTCGGTGTCGCTGACAAATCCGGTTGGCGCATCAAATCCCACTGTGTGGCAAGCCAGACAAGAACTGTTGGTCTGGCCTCCGTCAGCCTCAAACCTTGCGTTGGCGAACGCGGCTGCGTGAAGGGTGTGGATCGTCGTTTTCAGAATGGGCGCATGGCATTCCGCGCAGGTCTGAGACCCGGTGTATCTGGGTGCTGGGCCGGCGACTCGAAAGAAAGCGTTGCTATAACGGGCTGGGACGGTGGCGGTCCGGCGTAAGTTGTTGTGTCCGGTTAGAGCCTTCCAAACGGGATTATTCGAGCTTTGCGCCTCAAACAATTGGTAATAACCCGATGGACCATCCCATGTGACCGTCACGCCGTTCGTGACCAGATTGATTCCCGTAATTATCGGCACTGCGGGCATCCCGCCGGAAACCGGGATGCTTAGATGTTGAACATTCTGCGCGCTGGCGCAGATGCCAGCCATCAGCGTAACCCAAACCGCAAGAAAGGAGGCCGTCCGGTCAATTAAGAGGAGTCCTGTCCTATTCATACACGACTAACTCCATGGATGGATAGGAGCATTCGATCAGCATCCCGCCCTCAAGGAGCGGCCTTCTTCAATTGTTGCAGGGCGGCGACTTGAGCATGGGAATTTAGCGCAATTTGTTTCATTTTGTCCCTTCCTGCCGCGTGAATCTTCCGAATCTCCTCCGCGATGGCCTGCTGGGCGGCCTCGGACTGATCGTCCTGCGCCTTGAGGAAACGCTGCTCGGCATCGTTCTCTTGGGCTTTCATTTCGTTCGCTGCCCGCTTGAACTGGGCCAGTCCCTCGGCGCGCAGAATTTTCGTGCCCTCGTCCAGGGAAACGGCGTCAAGATTGGGAATGGTGCGTTTGACTGCATCCAGGGTGGCGGTGCTGGCCTGGGCGACTGGCTGCGCCGCCGTTTTGGCCTCGGTGGCGCGGGCAATGGCGCGGGTCAGGTCAGGTTCCAGGGCCTGCTCCCACTCCGGCGCGAGCTGCGCCAGCGATTCCCTTTGACCGCCGCACAGTACCGCAATTCCCAGGAAACAAGCGTCGCCCTTGTCGTTGTTGAAAGCCTTGATGCCATCGGCCGCCGCGGCGCTGGCGTTGAAATTGGATGAGGGGTTGCATCGACTCACCCGAACCCGGTCGCCGCCCACTTGCTCGTATTGGGCGAGCAATTGATCGACCCGCCCGGCAAAGGCCTGGACAGAATCCGGCACGCTCGACGCATCCAGCGAAGAGTAAAACCGGATTTCAACCGGCGAATCGAGATGCTGCAAAACCGCTTTGGTCGCATCCGACAGCGCCACCGCCGCCGGGTTATTCGTGTCGGGCAGATTCTGCGAGCCGCCGCGGGAAAACCAAAGAGCGCTCAGAGCGGCGCCCGCGAGGAAGAAGACCAGCGCCAAAATAAAGATGCGGGCGCCGGCGTGTTGGCCTGGGCGCCGCCTGCCCGCAGCCTCAATACTGTTTTTCGGCACAGCATTCATCGTCTTCATTTCATTTCACGAACCGAGATGGCGCGCAATTTAACTTGGCAGCCGTCATCAAACAAGCCCTATCCAGCGCCGGGTTTTGGCGGCTGGCCGCGCGGGTCGCTCGCGCCTGCCAGCCGCCAAATAAGTTGTCCGTCTCCACGCGGCCCCGGGCGCCTACGGGTTATGGACCACGCGGAAGTACTGTTGCACGTTGCCCCGCGTCGGGGTCAGGTAGCTTATTGAGTCTCCGTTCCCTACGATGTTCGTGCCGATGTCCTGCCAGCCGCCGCTCAGTGCCGAAACGCCCTGGATTTGGTAATTCGTGCCCGGCTGCGTCTCAAACGCCACCTCGGCGGCAGTGTAGATTTGGACGGTGTTGGCGCTGCCGCCCAGGACGGTGCCATCCGCATAGACAACCCCGTTGGAGACTGCCACGCCCGCAAACCGCGGATCGAGGCCCAAGGCATATTTAAGCCAGTTGGGTATGCCGTCGCCAGACGGGTTGGCATCGGGCGCGCCGTTGGCGTTGGTAATCGAG
The DNA here is from genome assembly GCA_049510745.1 of Verrucomicrobiota bacterium. GTDB lineage: Bacteria > Verrucomicrobiota > Verrucomicrobiia > Limisphaerales > Palsa-1400 > PLGF01. The sequence continues at coordinate 158,371 of JBEKYR010000002.1, forward strand.
CCGAAGTATGTCATCTCCCACTCATCGGGCAGACCGCCGGGCACGGACGTGCCACTCAAGTCGGCGATGGACGCCTTGAGCAGGCCGGTCGCAAACGGGGCATTGTGAACGCCATAGCTGCCATCCTCCACCACGAACTGCCAGTTGTACGCGGCCTTCAGTTGCGCCGCCGACCAGTTGGTTGTGACAGAAAGACCGCCCTTGGGCAAGCCGTCCACGACGCCACTCTTGTTCGGCAACCACGTTGACAAATTGCTCAGCAGGATCTGAACTTCGGTTTGAACACCCTGGATGACGCCGGTGTTGGCGTAGTCCTCGACCGGGAAATTGAAGGTGGTGATGCCGCCGTGGCATTGATTGCAAACAGCCACCTGGTCAATCTTGTTGGTGATGCCGTTGGTGACGACATTGTAACTCATCTCCCAGGTGTGCCCACCGGCGAGGAGATATCCGGGATTGCTTGCAGGCAACGCCTGCATATGGCAGCCGACGCAAGTATTTGTGACCGAATAGCGGTGGGCGGAACTGGGAAGCACCTTTCCATAGGTAATGGCGTTGATGCCCTCGATCATGTCCCCTTGCGGGTTATCGTGCGGGCCAAAATCGCGCGAGCTGGGAGGCTCCGATGCTCCTGACCAGGTGGGAATCCCTATGGGCCAATTCGCGACGTTGGTGACGGCCGAACCATTGCGGCTGTGATGGCAATTCATGCACAGGTTGCCCTCGCCGCCGTTGGTGATGACCGTGCCGTCCCCGAACGTCGCCGAAGCCATGACCCGGATCAGGTGATTGTCGTTGGTGGGGATCGTCATGCCGTGCGGCTCATGGCAGGTTTGGCAGCCGATCGCGGCGAAGGTCGTGTTCGTTGGCGCGAAGATCGTGCCGCCGGAAGCCCGGTTCGAGACGGCCGTAATGAACCCATAGGCGGTGTGGCATTGCACGCATTGGTCACGACCGTTGCCCGAGGGTGTGGTCGTCGTAATTGCGTGGCTGGAAGCCAGCCATTGCGTCCCATAGTAGTGGTGCGGCGGGTCGTCATGGCATTGGTTGCAGTCGCCCGAAGTGTAGCTGACGTCCAGTGCTGGAAAGTTGGAAGCATTGATATTGCCCGCCAAGTCGAAATGCTCACTGGCTGGCCCGTGGCAGTTTTCGCACTGGATATTGGCGACATTGGCAAGGTCGGGATAGTTTGCCTCCATGCCCGCCCAGTTGCTGTTCGTCAACAGGGTGGGGAAGGTCCATCCATCGGCTTGGGCGACACCGTAAAACCCGCCGTCACCCAGCGCGCTGGCGTTGGTGTTGTATCCGACAGTGTGGCACTGGAGGCAGGACTGGCTGTAATGACTGCCCAGGACGCCATTAATGCCTTGGGTGAATATGCTCGCGTGAAGAGTATTCGTCCAAAACGGATAAGTGTCGGGCGCTGAGGTGTCGCCGCCGTGGCAAAACTCACACGCGGCCACGCCCTCGTAGGTTCCCGCATTAAAATGTGCGGTCACGTTTGTCGTCCCGTTGGTGGTGGCGATCGTGGCAGTAACCGTGTACTGACCGTGGTAGTCCGGCATGAACAGAATGCGTCCCGCCACCTGATAGACCAATTTATCTGACGGTAAATAAACGGGCACAGACAATGGAATTGGACTTGCGCTCAACAAGGCCGCGGGATTGGTGCGTCCTACGGAATGCGGTGGTGCCGTCAAGGTCCAGCTCACATTGGTGATGGAGGCGGCGGGCACCGCGATGTTCACATCAGCCTCCAGATAAGCTGGCGTGCCGATCGCAATCGTGCTCAACCCGCCCGAATACACGGTGTTGGCCGGCAGACTATAAATTGCGACATCATTGGGTGTGACAGGCCGCGGGATGACCCGCGCATTGAGGGCGGGCGGCGAAGCCGCCCGCGCCGCCAGGGTGGCGACGATGCTGATGAGCGCCACTGTCAACAGACAAGATGGCGCCTTTCTGGTTCGATTCTTTATTTTCATGATTTGCATTGTTTTGGGTGTTTTAAGGTTCGACGTCATGGGTATTGATGGGCATCTGCCTCGCGGCAGCGCCGTGTCGCGCTGCATCCTGACAGCCAGCCCCAACCCCTGAGCGCCTTTGGTGCCCGCCTGTCAAAATCTGTGAGTTTTTCAAAATGGGGAAATTATTTCGCATAATCAGCCAGGGGACTCTGGAAGGCCCAGCCCATCTGGGGTTGCCGCCCAGGCGTCTCCGGTTTTCTGGAAGCTCCGTTGAGTTTGGCCATTAACCCGGCCGTGTGTTCTTCGATGATTTCATGGCATCGGGCCAGTTCCTGCTCCCGCAGCCGCACGTTTTCGCGCATGAGTTGTTCCAGGTGGTCGATATTGTAGAGAAAGACATTTTCAAGCCGTTCCACCTCGACGGCGATGTCCCTCGGCACGGCGATGTCGATGAGAAACAACGGGCGGTTGGGCCGCTGCCGCATGACCGCCTCCACGTCCTCGCGGTCCAGGATGGTTTCCGGGCAGCCGGTGGAACTGACGACAATGTCCGCCTCCCGCATCGCGGCCAGGCCGTCGTCCATATAATTGATGGCGCGCCCGCCGAAGGCGCGGGCCAGCTCCTCGGCGTGTTCGAGGGTGCGGTTGGCGACGATGATGGAGCGGATGCCTTTTTTGGCGATGTGCCGGAGGCACGCTTCCCCCATTTTGCCGGCGCCAATGATCATGACCGTTTTCTCGTGAAAATCGGCGCCGAGGATCCTCTCGGCCAATTGGACGGCCACGCTGCCCACCGAGGTGGCGCCGCGCCCGATTTGCGTCTGGGTGCGGATGGCTTTGACGACTTGAAAGGCGCGCTGGAAGGCGCAGTTGATGACCCGCCCGGTCAACTGAGCGGCGCGGGCCGCCTCGTAGGCGGTTTTTATCTGGCCGGTGATCTCCGTTTCGCCCAGGACCATCGAATCCAGGCCGCTGGCGACGGCGAAGAGATGGCGCGCGGCGGCCTCCCCGGTATGGACATAGACATAAGGGGAGACATCCACCTTGGCGCGGGCGAGCGACGCGAGCAGATCGACCAGGCCCCCGGCATGATCGGCCACGCCGTACATTTCCACCCGGTTGCAGGTGGAAACCAGGGCCAATTCCGACAGGCCGCCCTGCTCTTTGAGCCGGGTGGCGGTCTCGATGAGACGCGACGGGATCACGGCCAGTTGCTCGCGCAATTGGACCGGCGCGGTCTTAAAGCTGATGCCTGCCACGAACATCATGCGAGCCTCCTTCCAGCGCCCGCGGGCTGCCTGAGATTTTGCCTGTTTCTCCCCTGTGATCCGCTGTTCTCAATGCGTCTTGCGCTTTTCATGTTGCCAGGAGCGTCGCTCAGGAAGGGAAAGATTAACTACACAAGCCTTGTGAAATGTTGGACATTTATTGGGCTGTTCTATGCCAAAGAGCCTGTCCAAAATTCCGCCATTGGCCAAAAAATGGCCTGAGAATGGCAATTACCGTGGAGTCGGGGAACGGCCCCCCTTGTAAGTTGGCTGGCGAACTGGAAAACAATGAAAGCGTTTGCCGAGATAATTCAATGGGATGACCGCACTCCGCCGGACGAAGAAAGACAGTGTCCGAAGCCGTTTACCTGCCCGCTCAGCCGCGTCCAAGCGGGGATGGCGGTGCGCATCACGGAGCTTTCCGCTCCGCCGGACGTGACCCGGCGCTTGCGGGAGATTGGGTTTGGCGAACAGCAGGTGATCAAACTGCTGATCCGTCAATCCAACCTGATTTGCCAGGTGTGCAACGCCCGCCTGGCTCTCAGTTCCCAACTCGCCCAGATGATTATCGTCGAGCCACTGCCGGCTTGAACGGACCAAAACACCATGAAGGTTGGACCTTACTTGTTCCTGGCGGTTTTCGGCCTGGCCGCAATGGTCTTCGCCCTCGCGCCGCTGGCCATCGCCTGGCTGTGGGCGCGGGCTTTCTCGCCCCGGACGCCCGGCGCGGTCAAAAACGCCATTTACGAGTGCGGCTTGGAATCCAAACCCACCGGCTGGGTGCAGTTCAAATCCGAATACTATCTCTACGGCATTATCTTTCTCATCTTCGATGTCGAAACGATTTTTTTGCTGCCCTTTGCCGTCGCCTTCAAGGGTCTCTCGTTGGGAGCGTGTCTGGCGATGTTGATTTTCATCCTCTTGCTGGCCGAAGGGCTTGCCTGGGCCTGGGCCAAGGGGGTATTGGCCTGGAAATGAACGATGAACGGCTCCCATGAACCAGGAACTTCAAAACAGGTTAAGCCGGCAGGGAGTGGTGCTCACCACGGTGGAGGAGCTTTACAACTGGGGCCGGAAGAATTCCCTGTGGCCGTTGCAGTTTGGCCTGGCCTGCTGCGCCATCGAGATGATCGCCGCCTCCATGGCGCGCTTTGACATGGCGCGTTTCGGCGCCGAGGTCTTTCGGCCCTCCCCCCGGCAGGCTGACCTGATGATCGTTTCCGGCACTGTCACCAAAAAAATGGCCCCGCAGGTCGTGCGTCTCTACAACCAGATGCCGGAGCCAAAATACGTCATTGCCATGGGCGCGTGCGCCATTTGCGGCGGCCCCTTCCGGGACGGCTACAATGTGCTGCAAGGGATCGACCTTTATCTGCCGGTGGACGTTTATATCCCCGGTTGCCCGCCCCGGCCCGAAGCGCTGCTGGAGGGCCTGATGACCCTGCAACAAAAAATAGCGCGCCAGCGCCTCCAAGGCCCCGACCGCCCGCGCCACCTGGAGGCCGACGCGCCCGGCGAATTTCCCGTTCCGCAATTCGGACCGCATGACCTTGTGGGGCCGCGCTTGCGCACACCCCAGGACACCTGATGCAAACTCTGGAAGAAATCAAAGACCGCCTCAGCGGCCGCTTCCCGGCCGCCCGCCTGGAGGTCATCCCCAACGGCAGCCCGGCCCGGCAGCCGTCGCTGCTCCTCGACCACGAATACGCGCGGGAAATCGCCGGGTTTTTGCGCGACGATCCGGCGCTGCGCCTGGATTACGCCTCCAACGTCACGGGCGTGGACTGGCCGGAAAGGGTTGTCAAAGAGAAAGTCAAGGTCAGGAAGATCATTGACGGCGTGGAGAAGGAAACCGAGGAACTGGTCGCGCGGAAAATCCCGGGATTCCTCGAAGCCGTCTATCATCTCTATTCCATGGCGCTCGGTCACGGGCCGCTGGTGATCCGGCTGCGCACCGGCAATCGAACCGACCGCGTCGCGCTGCCCTCGCTGACGCCCATCTGGCGCAGTTGCGAGTTCCAGGAACGGGAGATCTTCGATCTTTTTGGCATCCAATTCCAAGGGCATCCCGATCTGCGCCGCATCCTGATGTGGGACGGGTTCGCCGATCATCCCATGCGCAAGGACTATGTGCCGGCCGATCACCAGGAGGCCCGGCCATGATCGCGCCGCCGCCGGAACCTCAGACCCCGGCCCTCGGTGAGGCCGCCGACCACGATCTCCTCGAAGTGGCGATGGGGCCGCACCACCCCTCCACTCACGGCGTTTTTCGGATGAATGTTGTTCTGGACGGCGAAAGGGCCGTCAAACTGACGCCGGTATTCGGCTACCTCCATCGCAACCACGAAAAGATCGCGGAGAAGAACAGCTACCTGGCGTCCATCCCCTACACCGACCGGCTGGATTACATCTGCTCGATGACCAATAACTGGGCCTATGTCCTGAGCGTGGAGAAGCTGGCCGGGCTGGCCGTGCCGGAGCGCGCCGAATACATTCGAGTCATCGTCGGCGAACTCACCCGCCTGTTCAACCACGCGTGTCTGGCGGGATTCCTCTTGCAGGACATGGGCGCGTCGGGCACGCCCCTGATGTACGCCTTTCGCGAGCGGGAAAAAATCCTCGACCTCTTCGAAGCGTTGAGCGGCTCGCGCATGATGTGCAATTACATGCGCTTCGGCGGCTGCCGCTGCGACTTTCCGCCCGGCTGGCTGGAAGAGGCCGCCAAAGTCGCGGCCGGTTTCGATGCCTTCCTCGACGAGTTCGAGGCGCTTCTGAGCGAGAACGAAATCCTCCGCGCGCGCTGCGAAGGCGTGGGCGTGCTCCCGCGCGATCTGGCGGTCAACGCCGGCGTCACCGGCCCGGGCTTGCGGGCCAGCGGAGTCAATTACGACATCCGCAAAGTGGACCAGTATGGAATTTACAGCCGCTTCAAATTCCGCGTGCCGCTCGGCCAGCGGGGGGACGTTTTTGATCGTTACATGGTGCGGATTCTCGAAATGCGGGAATCCCTCAGGATTCTCGGCCAGGCCCTGCATGACCTTCCCGCCGGAGCGATCCTCGATCCCAAATTCAAACTGCGCAATCTCCGCCCCAAACCCGGCGAAGCCTACGGGCGGATCGAAGCGCCCAAAGGCGAATTGGGCTTCTACCTCATCAGCGACGGCGGGCCCGCGCCTTATCGTTACCGGGTCCGTCCTCCCAGTCTGATCAATCTGACCGTCCTCGAAGATATGTGCCTGGGCCATACGATTGCGGATGTGGTCATTATCCTGGGCAGCATCGACATCGTGCTCGGGGAGGTGGATCGCTAATGCTGGGGCGCGGCATCCTTCGAGGGCTGATCGAGACGGGGCGGAATTTCTGCGGCAGCTATTATGACCCCGCCCGGCTGACCACCGTGCAGTACCCGGAGGAGACACTTCCGCCGCTGGAAAACGCGCGCACGATTCCTTTTCTGGTCTATGATGGCAACGATCCTCTCGACGGGTTGCGCTGCACGGCTTGCACCATTTGCGCGCTGGAATGCCCGGCCCATTGCATCGAAATCGTCAAGGACACCGCAAAAAAACCTGATTACCTGGGCAAAATGCAAATACAGCCCAAGGTCTTCGACATCGACATGGCCGTCTGCATGGAGTGCGGCATCTGCGCGGAAGTGTGCCCGTTCGATTCCATCAAAATGGACCGGGTCTTCGAGTTGGCCGGCGAGGATCGCCGGATGATATTGCACAAGGCGGACCTGGCCAAATCCAACGAGTACTTTCGCGAAATCCATCCCGCCGAAGCCGCCGCTGTGGATGCCGCGCGCGCCGAAGAACAACGGAAGGCGCAAGCCAAAAAAATCGCCGCCACCGTCCCAACCCCGGCATGAACGCCCTGGACCAAATTTTTATTTCAGTGCAACACGGGCTGGCGGGCCTGGCTCCGGCGTCCATGCGGCCCCTGGTGTTGGCGCTGCTCAACATCGCGGGCCTCATGGCGGCGTTTGGAACCTGCTTTGCCCTCACCACCATCCTCGAGCGCAAAATCCTGGGCCGGATGCAAAATCGCTTCGGCCCCAATCGCGTCGGGCCTTTCGGTTTGCTGCAGCCGTTGGCCGACGGCGTCAAGATGCTGATCAAAGAGGACATTGTTCCTTTTTCCGCCGATCATGCGGTGCATTTTCTCGCGCCGCTGGCGCTGACCGTGCCGGTTTGGCTGGCCTTCGCCGTTTTGCCTTTCGGACGCAACATGAGCGCCGTTGAACTGGACGCCGGGATTCTTTTCTTTTTTGCCATTGGGTCCGCCTCCGAACTGGCGGTCTTCATGGCGGGATGGTCGAGTCAAAACAAATACTCGCTGGTGGGCGCGATGCGGGCGATCGCGCAAATGATCAGCTACGAAGTTCCGTTGGTGCTGGCCAGCGTTCCGGTGGTGATGGCGGCCGGTTCGTTGTCATTGCCGGACATTGTCCAGGCCCAATCCGGCTGCGCCCTGGGCTGGGTGCCGCGATGGAACGTGTTCACGCCCTGGGGTCTGGCCGGGTTCGCGCTCTTCCTGATCGCCGCCGCCGCCGAATCCAACCGTTGCCCGTTTGACCTGCCGGAAGGGGAATCCGAGTTGATCGCCGGCTATCTGACCGAGTATTCCGGTTTCAAATACGCTCTGTTTTTCCTCGGAGAATACCTCGGTCTTTTCGCCGTAACCGGCCTGGGCGTGACCCTGTTTCTGGGAGGATGGCAGGCGCCGGCCAAATGGCTGGAATGGCTGCCGTCCTGGGGCTGGTTCGCCGCAAAATTCAGCGCGTTGATTTTTCTTTTCATCTGGGTGCGGGCGACCCTGCCGCGATTGCGCCTGGACCAACTGTTGAATTTCGCCTGGAAGCTTCTTGTCCCGCTCGCCCTGATCAACCTGTTCGTCGCCGGCGCCTGGTTGAAAAGCGGCGCGTGGCATTTTCCCGCGGCGTTGGAAATTCGCTGGCTGCTCTGCGCGGCCCTCCTGGCGGTACCCTATGTCTGGTTCGGCCGAAGCTGGAAAGGCCCGATGGCCAAAGAACGCCAATATAGTTATGCTGAATGAGATCGCATTTTATCTGGCCGCCGGCCTGACCGTGGCCTTCGCCGTCGCCGCCATGACCCTGCGTCACCTGGTGCATTGCGCCTTGTGCGCCGCCGCCGCTTTTGGCGGTCTGGCCGTGATCTATTTGCAGCTCGACGCGGAGTTTGTGGGATTTGCCCAACTGCTGGTTTATGTGGGGGCGATCGCCATTCTGATCGTCTTTGCCATCCTGTTGACACGCGGCGATGAAGTCCGCCCGGGCCGCAGCCAGGCGTCGCCTTCCTGGATGACGGGGGTCGCGGCCGCCGCGCTGGTGCTGGCCGGAATCGCCCTGCCGATTCTCAGCAGCCCCAGTCTGCAACGCGGCGCCCCACCCGCGGCGGTGGCGCCGGTGAAAAAAATCGGGGAGGAATTGATGACCCGTTACGTCCTGCCGCTGGAGACAGTGGGGGTTCTGTTGACCGGCGCGTTGCTGGGAGCGGTCGTCATCGCCCTGCGCGAGGAATCCGAAGTCAAACCCCGGACCCGCTCGCCGGCGACACCGCGCGTCGAAACCGGGGAGGCGATCAACCTGCCATGAACACGCCCCTCTCCCATTATCTGATTCTCTCCGCGTTGCTCTTTGGCATCGGTTTCGCGGGCGCGGTCGCCCGTCGCAGCGCCATCCTTGTGCTGATCGGCATCGAACTGATGCTCAACGCCGCGAACCTGAATTTCATCGCGTTCTGGCGCTACGGCCCCCACGCCGAAGCATTGACCGGCGTGCTGTTCGTCCTTTTTTCCATCGCCATCGCGGCCGCCGAGGCGGCGGTGGGCCTGGCGTTGGTCATTGCCATCTACCGTCAACGAAAAACCGCGCAGGTCGATGCTTTGGATGCGCTCAAAGGTTGAGACATGGAACCCATCGTCCAATATCTCTGGTTGATTCCGGCGATCCCGCTGGTCATGGCGGGATGGGGCGCGTTGCTCACGCGCGACCGGCGGCGGCTGGCCGCTTGGCTGGCCATTGGCGGGATGGCTCTTTCCTGGTTGCTCTCCTGCGCCGCGTTTTTGACCAGCTTGAGCGCGCGTCCCTTCCGCCAGACCTGGAGTTTTCGCTGGTTTGATCTGGCCAATACTTCCGTGCCCCTGGGCTGGGTGCTGGACCCGTTGACCGCCGTCATGCTGATGATGGTGGCGTTTCTGTCGCTGCTCATTTTCATTTACAGCCTCGGCTACATGGCGCGCGACGACAATTTCACCCGGTTCTTCTGTTTTATGTCGCTCTTCGGCGCCGCCATGCTCGGCCTGGTCATCGCCAACAGCCTTCTATTGCTGTTCATTTGCTGGGAACTGGTTGGGTTGTCGTCCTACCTGCTCATTGGTTTCTGGTATGAAAGACCGGCCGCCGCGGCCGCGGCGAAAAAAGCGTTTATTACCACGCGCATCGGCGACCTCGGACTCCTGCTCGGAATGCTCTGGCTCTATTCCCAAAGCGGCACGCTGCTCTTTTACGACCACGGCCACGGCTGCCTGGAAGCCTCCTCGCTGGCGCGCCTGGTGGCCGGCACGACCTTGGGCGGCATGGCTGTCTCGACTGCCATCTCCCTCCTGATTTTTGCCGGCGCCGTTGGCAAATCCGGCCAGGTGCCCTTGCACGTCTGGCTCCCGGACGCGATGGAAGGTCCGACGCCGGTCAGCGCGCTCATTCACGCGGCCACCATGGTGGCGGCGGGAGTGTTTCTGGTCGCCCGCATGTATCCGCTGATGAGCGCCGGTCCTCATCCGGCCGCGCTCCAAGTCGTCACCTGGGTGGGGGCCATCACCGCGGTCTTTGCCGCCGCCATCGCTGTCGCGCAGAACGACATCAAGCGAATCATCGCTTATTCCACGATTTCGCAATTGGGTTACATGATGCTGGGGCTGGGAGTGGGCGGGGTGGCCGTCGGCATGTTTCATCTGATTACGCACGCCTTTTTCAAATCGCTCCTGTTCCTCGGCGCCGGTTCCGTCATTCACGGCTGCAACGGCGAACAGGACATCCGAAAAATGGGTGGCCTGAAAAAACTCATGCCCTGGACTTTCGCGACTTACGCCGTCGGCATGATGGCGCTGTGCGGCGTGCCGCTGTTTTTTTCGGGTTTTTGGAGCAAGGACGAAATCCTGCGCGCGGCGTGGGATTGGCCCGTTTCCGCGGTCCCGTTTTGTCTCGGCGTGGCCGGCGCGTTTCTGACGGCATTTTATATGACGCGGCAGGTGAGCTGGGTGTTCTTCGGCAAACCGGCGGAGGCCGAAGGTTCCCCTGCTCCCGCGCACGAAAGTCCACCGGTGATGACGATCCCGCTGGTCATCCTCGCGGTCTTCGCCGTGCTGGCCGGTTTTTTGGGAACGCCGGCCTGGCCGTGGTTCCATGCTTTCTTAAATGGAGAAAGCACCCCGTTCGCGCCTGCGGCTCTTGTGGCCCGCCCGCAACTCAATCTGATGCTGCTTTCCACCCTGGTCGTGGGCACGGCTCTGTTCGTGGGCTGGAAAATCTATTCCAAAGTCGCCGTCCAAAGTTTCCGGGAGACTGATCCGCTGGAGAAATCTCTGCCGGCTCTCTTTCGATTGCTCCAGAATAAATTCTTCATCGACGAACTTTATGCCGCGACGGTGCTGCGGCTGAACGCGGCCTTTGCGGCGTGCGCCGACTGGCTGGATCGCGTGATTTGGGCGGGCGCGGTCAACGCGGTTTCGGGGTTGACGGTCGTGTGCGCGCAGATCAACCGCGCCCTTGACGAATTCGGGGTCAATGCCGGATTCGATTTCGGCTGCGAAGGATTGCGCGGCACGGGAAGTCTCCTGTCGTGGATGCAAAACGGCCGCGTCCAGCGCTATTTGCGAATCGTGGGCCTGGCGTTCAGTCTTCTGGTGCTGGCCTTGCTCGGGGGGTGCGCATGAAAACGTTTCCCCTCCTCACTCTTCTGACTCTGATCCCGCTGATCGGCGGCGCGGCGACGTTGCTGGCATCCAGTCAATCAAAGCTCGCCCGGCGCGTCGCCTTCCTCACCAGCCTGCTGGCGCTGGCCGTGGCGGCGCTGCTGTGGGCCGCGTTTGACACCGGCCGCGCCGGCTGGCAATTCGTCGAGCGTTTCGCCTGGGTGCCGTCGCTGGGCATCGATTACCACCTGGGCATCGATGGATTGGGGCTTTTGATGGTGCTGCTGTCGGCGTTGCTCGTTCCGTTTGCCATGCTCGCTTCGTGGAACATCGGGCAGAATCCGAAACTTTATTTCGCGCTGATTCTGTTTTTGGAAGCCGGCTTGTTCGGCACGTTCACTGCGCTGAACTTTTTCCATTGGTTCATCTATTGGGAACTGGGCCTGATTCCGGCGTATTTCCTGATCAAAATCTGGGGCGGCCCCCGCCGCACGCGGGCGGCGAACCAATTCTTCATTTACACGCTGGCCGGCAGCGTGGCGATGCTCCTGGCGTTCCTGGCCCTTTACGCCGCGACGGGACTGTTCGACTTCGGACAACTGGCCGAACTGGCCCGCAACGGCGGCCTCGACAACGCGCTGTTCGCCAAGCTGGGCGGTTCCTTTTTCAAGTCCAGGGAAACGCTGGCCACGGTCATTTTTCTGGGCGTGTTCCTCGGGTTTGCGGTGAAGGCGCCGCTCATGCCTTTCCATACCTGGCTGCCCTCCGCTTACGCCGAAGCGCCCACCGGCACGGCCATGCTGCTGACGGGTGCGATGTCGAAAATGGGCGTCTATGGATTCCTGCGCATTTTGCTGCCGCTGTTTCCGGCGCAAATGCGCGCCCTGCAAACGCCTCTGCTCTGTCTGGCGGTGGCCACGATTGTTTTTTCGGCGGCGGCGGCCCTGGCCCAGCGCGATTTGAAACGGATGGTGGCTTATTCCTCGATCAATCACGTCGGTTACTGCCTCCTGGGAATTTTTGCCGCGGTGCAGATCACCGGCACGACCGCTGCCTGGACCACTGAAAAGGCCGCCGCCCTCAACGGCGTCATGCTGCAAATGTTCAACCACGGGTTGACGGCCGCGGCGCTGTTTTATTTTGTCGGCCTGATCGAGCAGCGCAGTGGCGGCCTGCGCGGCCTGGACGATTTTGGCGGCCTGCGCAAAGCAGCGCCGGTTTTTTGCGGGTTGATGGGCATCACTTTGTTCGCCTCGCTCGGTCTGCCCGGCCTGAATGGATTTGTCAGCGAGTTTCTGATCTTCAAAGGTTCCCTGCCGCTGGTGGGGTGGGCGGCGGCGGTCTCGACCCTCGGTTTGCTGATCACGGCGATTTTTCTGCTCGCCATTTTGCAGCGCGTGTTCAGCGGGCCTTTGCAGAATCGCTGGGCCGGCTGGAAGGACCTGACGACCGGTGAACGGCTCACGGTGGCGCCGGTCATCGCGCTGATGCTTTTGCTCGGAATATGCCCGCAAATTCTTATCAGCGTGGCCAACCCGGCCGCTCTGGCGATCTTGAAACTCTTTTGAGTTATGCTGGCCTGGACCATTTACATTTCATTTTTGGGCGCGGCGGCGCTGGCGCTTCTGCCGCCGGAGAGCCGGCGCGCGGCGCGGATCACGGCGCTGCTGACGGCTTTGGCGGGGCTGGCCGTCGCGCTGGGCGGCGCGGCGCAGTACGAGCGCCAGACCCCGTCCGGCGCGCTGGTGGACCTGGCCAATGTTTCGTGGATTGCGGACCTGGGCATCCGCTATCACCTGGCGGCGGACGGCGTGAGCATCACGCTGGTGTTGCTGACCGGCATTGCGGCGGTCGCGGGCGTGTTGTTTTCGTGGAACATCGAGCGCCGCGTCCGGGAGTTTTTCGCGCTCTATCTGGCGCTCATCGGCGGCGTCTATGGAGTGTTTCTGAGCTTCGATCTGTTTCTCCTGTTCGTCTTTTACGAAATCGCCATCATCCCGAAATACTTCCTCATTGCCGTCTGGGGATCGACCCGGCGCGAATACGGCGCGATGAAACTGGCGCTCTATTCGTTGGTGGGCAGCGCGATGGTGTTGATCGGCTTGATCGCCGCCTACGTCGTCTCCGGGGCGCAGACGTTCGATTTGATCGAACTGGCGAAATTTCCGTTCCCGGTCGCGTTTCAAAACTGGGCTTTCCTGCTGGTGTTTGTTGGCTTTGCGATCCTGGCTGGTCTTTGGCCGTTCCACACTTGGGCGCCGACCGGCCACGTCGCCGCGCCCACCGCCGCCTCCATGTTGCTGGCCGGGGTGGTGATGAAACTGGGCGCTTACGGCGCGTTGCGCGTGGCCATGACGCTTTTCCCGGACGGACTGCGCACCTGGCAAAATGAGATCGCCCTGCTGGCTGTCATCGGCATCGTCTATGGCGCCACGGTCGCGCTGGTGCAACGGGACATCAAATTCGTCATCGGCTATTCCAGCGTCAGCCACATGGGCTTTGTCTTGCTCGGCCTGATGACCCTTTCTCAAATCGGCCTGAGCGGCGCCGTGCTGCAAATGTTTTCCCACGGCATTATCGCCGGACTTCTCTTTGCGGTGGTGGGGCGGATGATTTACGACCGCACCCATACCCGTGAACTGAGCGAACTTCAGCCGATGAATCTCAGCGTGCTGGCGCCCTTTGCGGCGGTCACCTTTGTGGTCGCGGGCGCCGCGTCCATGGGTCTGCCCGGTTTCAGCGGGTTTATCGCTGAATTGCAGGTGCTCACGGGCGCCTGGCAGGTCTTTCCGCGCCTGACTATTCTCGCCGGCGTCGGAATTCTTGTCGGCATCGCCTTCATCGTGCGCGTCTGGATCAAGGCTTTTTTTGCGGAGAACGACACGCAAGCCGCCGCCATCCAGATCGAACCCATTTCCATTCCCGAACGGGCTGGCGCGTATGTGCTGCTGGCAACCACCGTCCTCATCGGCCTTTGGCCCGGTTTGCTCCTGGATTTGATTACGCCGACGCTCCAATCGCCCCTGTTCCAACCGCTCTGGAAAGGAGGCCCGCCATGAACCCGTCTTTGGACTGGATGATTCCGCTGATTCCCGAAGAAATCATCATCGGGTTCGCGCTGGCAGTGCTGGCGCTGGATTTTGCCATCGTGCGGCGGAAAAATCTGGCCGTCCGCGCGGCAGTGATTGGCACGACGGCTTGTTTGGGTTGCGTGGCGGCCATGATCTGGATCGCGCGCGGGCCGGATGCCGGGGCGGCCGAAATGCTGGCGCTGACTCCGCTCACCCAGTTTTTAAAATTGGTGCTGCTCGCCTTGACCCTGGTGGTCGCGCTGCTGTCGTTTGGCGCGCGTTTTTCGCGGCACGTCGGCGAGTATTTTGCGCTGCTGCTCATGGCCACCGCCGGTTTGATGCTGCTCATCAGTTCGGAAAATCTTTTGATGATTTTTATCGCGCTCGAACTGCTCAGCGTCCCGCTTTATGTCCTGACGGCCTTTAACAAGAGCAGTCCGGCGTCGGCCGAGGCGGCCCTGAAATACTTTCTCTTCGGCAGCGTGGCGGCGGCGTTCACGCTCTTTGGCATCAGCCTCCTCTATGGGCTGGCCGGCGATCTGCAACTCGCATCGCTGGCCGAAAAACTGAGAACTCAGCCGGTCGAGCCGGTTTGTTATGCCGCCCTGGTCATGACTCTGACCGGCTTCGCCTTCAAAGTGGCGGCGGCGCCGTTTCATTTCTGGGCGCCGGATGTCTATCAGGGCGCGCCGGCGCCGATCGCCTGTTTCATCGCTTCCGGCTCAAAGGTGGCCAGCTTCTTTGTCCTGGCACGAATCATCGTCGAGGGCTTTGGCCCGTGGCACGGCAGCGCCGTCTGGGAAGGGTTTCGGGCGGGATGGATGCCGCTGCTGGCGGTGTTGGCGGTGTTCTCGATGGTCGCGGGCAACATGGCCGCGCTCGTGCAGACCAGCGTGAAACGGTTGCTCGCCTATTCGGCCATCGCCCACGCGGGCTATGCGTTGCTGGCCTTTTTTGGCAACGCGCAGCAGATGCTGCCGGCGCTCTTCTTTTATGTCATCACTTACGCGCTGACCGTGCTGGGAGCGTTTGCGGTGGTGGCGGCGGTTGAAAACAGCGGCAGCCGCGATCGGCTGGCCGATTGGGCCGGGCTGGGCCGGCGCGCGCCTCTGCTCTCCGCGTGCATGTTTGTCTTCATGCTCTCGCTGGCGGGCATTCCGCCGCTCTCCGGTTTCTTCGGCAAGTTCTATCTCTTCACGGCGGCGGCGGCGGGCCAGCCTCATTTGGGCATGCTGTGGCTGGTCATCGTGGCGGTGGGCGCCAGCGCGGTTTCGCTCTATTACTATCTGCAAGTGCTCAAGCAGATTTACGCCGCCGAACCTCCCGCCGGCTCCAAACCCTTTTGCCCGCCCTATGCCGCGCTGCTGCCCATCGCGCTGCTGGCCGGCCTCGTCATCGCCTTTGGTTGCGCGCCCGGCTGGTTGCTGGGACAACTTTCCATGGTCCTGAACTCTTCCGCTTTCCGATTATGAATGCATCTCCCAAAATCCAAAGCCCGCCCGCCGCTCCCTTCGTCACGCTGGACGGGAACGAGGCCGCCGCTTCCGTCGCTTACCGCCTGACCGAAACGATCGCCATCTACCCGATTACGCCCTCCTCGCCCATGGCCGAATGGTGCGACCAATGGTCGGCGGCGGGCCGGCCTAATTTATACGGCACTGTGCCCCGCCTGGTCGAAATGCAGTCGGAAGCCGGGGCCGCCGGCGCCCTGCACGGGATGGTGCAAGTCGGCTCGTTGAGCACAACCTTCACCGCCTCGCAGGGCCTGCTGCTGATGATCCCCAGCATGTACAAAATCGCCGGCGAACTTCTTCCCTTCTGCATGCACGTGACCGCCCGCACCCTGGCCACGCACGCCCTCTCCATTTTTGGCGATCATTCCGATGTCATGGCGTGCCGGCAAACCGGCTTTGCCCTGCTTTCCTCCGGTTCGGTGCAGGAGGCGCAGGATTTGGCCTGCATCGGCCATGCCGCCACGCTCGAATCGCGGGTGCCGTTCCTGCATTTCTTTGACGGTTTCCGCACCTCGCACGAAGTGGCCAAGATTCGCTTGCTGACCGACGACCAATTGCGCCAGATGATGGACCAGTACGACCTGTGCCTCCAGGCCTTCCGTCATCACGGCCTGTCTCCGGACCGGCCCTGCATTCGCGGCACGGCCCAGAACCCCGACGTTTTCTTTCAGGCGCGGGAAGCGTGCAATCCTTTTTATGACCGCACGCCCGGCATCGTCCAGGAGGCCATGAACCGCTTCGCCGGGAT
Source organism: Verrucomicrobiota bacterium (assembly GCA_049510745.1). Taxonomy (GTDB): domain Bacteria; phylum Verrucomicrobiota; class Verrucomicrobiia; order Limisphaerales; family Palsa-1400; genus PLGF01. Next base: position 174,874 of record JBEKYR010000002.1, read on the forward strand.
CACCGGGCGCCAATACCGGTTGTTTGATTACGCCGGCCATCCCCAGGCCGAGTGCGTGCTGGTCATCATGGGTTCGGGCGGCGAAACCGCGCAACAAACGGCCGAGTGGCTCCATCAGGGCGGCGAAAAAACCGGAGTGTTGAGAGTGCGCCTCTATCGGCCATTCTCGATTGAAGCCTTTGTCGGCGCGCTGCCTCCGACCACGCGCCGCCTGGCTGTGCTCGACCGCACCAAGGAACCGGGCGCGGTCGGGGAACCGCTTTATGTCGATACCGTGGCGGCCTTGCGCGAAGCTTGCGACAGAGGGCTGGCGTCCTTTGACGCCGAACCGGCCGTGGTGGGCGGGCGTTACGGCCTCTCTTCCAAGGAATTCACGCCGGCGATGGTCAAATCTATTTTCGATGAACTCCGGCAAAAGCGCGCGCCGAAGAATCATTTTACGACCGGCATTGTCGATGATGTCACCCACACGTCGCTGCCCTTTGACGCGGAGTTTGACATCGAGCCGCCAGAGGTGGTGCGGGCGGTCTTTTTCGGACTGGGCGCGGACGGCACCATCGGCGCCAACAAGAACTCCATCAAGATCATCGGCGAGGAAACCGACCTCCATGCGCAGGGTTATTTCGTCTATGACTCCAAAAAAGCCGGCGCCGTCACCATCTCGCATCTGCGCTTCGGGCCGCATCCCATCCATTCCCCCTATCTGCTCAAGGAGGCGGACTTTGTCGCCTGCCATCAATGGCCGTTTTTGGACCGTTACAACGTGCTCGATTACGCGAAGGAGGGCGCGACGCTGCTGCTCAATTCGCCGCACGGCCCGGAGTCTGTCTGGAACCATTTTTCCGTCGAGATTCAGCGGGAAATCATCGCCAAGAAACTCAAATGCTACGTGATCGACGCCTACCCGGTGGCCAAGGCCGCCGGCATGGGCGGGCGCATCAATACGATCATGCAGACGTGCTTCTTCGCCATTTCCAACGTGCTCTCGCGCGCCGAGGCGATTGAGCAGATCAAGAAGGCGATCCGCAAAACTTACGCCCGCAAAGGCGAGGCGGTCGTGGCCCAAAACTTCGCGGCGGTGGACCAAACCCTGGCCGCCTTGCACGAGGTCGTCATTCCCGAAGCCGTTTCCGCCGAACGCCATCAGGCGCCGATGGTTCCGGCGGAGGCGCCTGATTTTGTGCGGCGGATCACCGCGCTCATGCTGGCCAACAAGGGCGATTTGCTGCCCGTCAGCGCGTTTCCGGTGGATGGCACGTGGCCTTCCGGGACCACGCGCTGGGAAAAACGGGCCATTGCGCTGGAAATTCCCGAATGGGACCCGGCCATTTGCATTCAGTGCAACAAATGCGTCCTGGTTTGCCCGCACGCCGCCATCCGGGCCAAGTTTTATCCCGCCGGCCTGGCCGCCAACGCCCCGGCCCATTTCAAATCCACCGCCTTTCGCTCGCAGGAATGGAAGGACTCCAAATACACGCTGCAAGTGGCGCCGGAAGATTGCACCGGCTGCACGCTGTGCGTGGCGGTTTGCCCGGTGAAATCAAAAACCGACCCGAAACAAAGAGCGATCAACATGCGGCCGATGCCCCCGTTGCGCGACCAGGAGGTTGTCAACTATGAATTCTTCCTCAAGCTGCCTTCCCCCGACCGCGCGCGCCTGGCGCTGGACGTCAAAGGGACGCAATTCCGGGAGCCGCTCTTCGAGTATTCGGGGGCGTGTTCGGGCTGCGGCGAAACGCCCTATCTCAAACTGCTCACCCAGATGTCGGGCGACCGGCTGATCGTGGCCAACGCCACCGGCTGCTCCTCCATTTACGGCGGCAACCTGCCGACGACTCCTTACACCGTCAACAGCGCCCATCGCGGCCCGGCTTGGTCCAATTCGCTCTTCGAGGACAACGCCGAGTATGGTTTTGGCCACCGGGTGGCGCTGGACAAACAAACTGAATTCGCCCGCGAACTGGCGCGGAAACTGGCGCCGCAACTGGGCGGGGAACTGGTCGATGAATTGCTCGGCGCCAAACAAGATGACGAAGCGCAGATCTTCGCGCAACGCGAGCGGGTGTGCGAATTGCGCCGGCGCCTGCAAGGCTTGGACGCGCCGGAAGCCGCCGTCCTGCACGGCCTGGCGGACGCGCTGGTCAGCAAATCGGTCTGGATTGTGGGCGGCGACGGCTGGGCCTATGACATCGGTTTCGGCGGCCTGGACCATGTCATCGCCATGAACGCGAAGGTCAACATTCTTGTGCTTGACACTGAGGTTTATTCCAACACCGGCGGGCAACAGTCCAAGGCGACGCCCCGGGGGGCGGCCGCCCGGTTCGCCGTTTCCGGCAAACGCATGGGCCGCAAGGACCTTGGGCTGATGGCCATGACTTACGGCACGGCCTACGTGGCCCAGATCGCGCTCGGCTCGAAGGACTCGCAAACGGTGAAAGCCTTCGAGGAAGCCGAGTCGTATCCCGGCACCTCGCTCATCATCGCCTACAGTCCGTGCATCGAGCATGGATACGCGCTTGGGCTGAGCCTGGAGCAGCAGAAACTGGCGGTCGATACCGGCTTCTGGCCGCTCTACCGGTTCGATCCGCGGCGCCTGGCGGCGGGCCAGCCGGGATTGAAACTGGATTCCGCGGCGCCCAAGATTCCGCTGGAAAAATTCTGGGCGACGGAACGCCGTTTCCAAGCCATCGCCAGCCAGGACCCGGCGCAGAGCAAAGCGATACTTGACGCAGCGCAGGACGAGGTCCTGGGCCGGTTCGCCCTTTACGAAAGGATGTCCACCCAGCCGGTGGCGCCGGCCAAGCTTGTGCAGGCGAAGTGATGCCGCGGCAATCCGCAAGGCCGCGGTCGAACGGGGGAATGACGAGTGACGAAATCCTCTGACGAAGGAATTCTATCCGGCACCCCACCGCACGTCAACTTAATTGTTGAATGTATGAAGTTGACGAACTGGCCTTATCTTCATGAACACGACGGATTTCACGGATTTCACGGATGGAAACCCCGTCGCTTCTTATCCGTGCAAACCAAATCAATGCAGGGGGGATGCCGCCGGAATCGCCGGTGCCCGCCCGGGTTCGCTTGCAATTGGAAGGCCCCGGCGTATGCTGGCCCGGCGCACCAGCGCGCCTCATGTTGAATATCAGTCATCGCCTGGCCGGGCGCGGCGGCGCCTTCGCCGCCCTCTCCGCCGCTCTCCTCATGGCCGCGCTCTTGCTCTCGGCCCAGGCGCAGTGGGGCGGAGGGCGGGGCGGACCCTATGGCCGCGCCTATATGATTCGCGACCCGCAACGGCTGCGCGAGCAGGACGAGATGCAGAAGGCGCTCAATCCGGCGTTCAAAGAGGATGTCTTCACCTTTGCCCGCCTCAAATTCCAGGCTGACCGCGGCTACCGCTTCGGCGGACGGCGCACATGGGACGACGACGCGCCGGAGGCGGACCTGAACCTCATTTACCGGCTCTACGAAGTGACCAGCTTGAAAGTGCGGCCGGGGTTGAATTTCATCGACATCACGCCCAAGGACCTGGCCAAGTATCCGTTCGTCTATCTGGCGGCGGCGGGCCGGTTGCTGCTGACGGACGACGAGGCGGCGGCCTTGCGGCATTACCTCTTGAACGGCGGGTTCTTGATGGCGGACGATTTTTGGGGCGATGATCAATGGCAGCACTTTTATGACCAGATGAAGCGGGTCTTCCCGGAGCGCGAACCGGTGGAACTGACGCTGGCGCACCCGATCTTCCACACCGTGTTCAATTTCCGCCAGCAACCCCAGATACCGAGTGTGGGGACCTTTCTGCGGGACGGCCTGCCGTACGACCCGGAATGGCCGTTCGTGGAAAAGAACCACGACCCGCACTACTACGCCATTTCCGATGACAAGCAGCGCATGATGGTGTTGATTTGCCACAACAACCACTACGGCGACGGCTGGGAGCACGAGACGGATGACGAAACTTATTTTGACCGGTTTTCCGAGCCGATGGGGTACCCGATGCTCATCAACATCCTGGTTTATGCGACGGCGCATTAGCCGAACCCCGGCGGGCGGCGGAATACGCGCCATTTATCGCTTGAAAATGCAGGCGGCCAAGGCACAATCCTTCCGTCCATGGAAGGCGCCGCAAAGGCGCCGGGGCGCAAAGCGCGGCCGACGAAGGGTTTTGACGCTGTTTGCCTCCGGCGATTTCTCTCGCGGGCCTATATCCGTGACAACCGGCAGACAACAATAAAACAACACGTTAATGGCAGCGAGCATCAGACCCACCACCGCCGCGGACGCCCCCCAGTGGCTGGATTTAATCCGGGCCACTCTGGGCGACCAGTACCCCGCCAAGGAAATTTACGATGTCAACTGGATCGCCCCGCAACTGGCGCCCGGCTCCGGCCAGGAAACCTGGGTGGCGGAGGCCGATGGACGCCTGGACGGCACGATCTCCTTTCTCAAGCCTGACGGCCCCAATGTCAATCCGGTGGCCAACCTCGGCCGCAACCTGATTCGGCCCGAGGCGGTGGCCAACGGTTCGGCCGAAGCGCTGCTGCGCTCGGTCAATGATTTGGCCTTGCAGCGCGGCGAAATGGCCATCGTCCGCGTTTCCGCGCTCGATAACGCCCAGCAGGTGCTCTTCGAGAACCTCGGCTACGCCTGCGTCGGTTTCCAGCCCCTCAAGCACATGCTGCAACAGCGGATTGGCGTTCTTTTTTACGTGCATGGCGCCAATTCCGTCCTCGTCACCCGCAATCCCCTCTCCGAATCCCTCCCGCAGGTGAGCGAGCTGGCGACGGACGCGCTGGAAAAACTGCAAATCCCCAACACCATGGTGGTGCGGGACGGCGCCAGCGGTTACCCGCTGCAATGCGATCTGAAGGTGCATGAGGCGACGATCGACGATTTCGAGTTGTGGCGGGTCCAGGCGGAAAGCGCCAATCCGCCGGTCGAGGTTTCCGGCCGCTTCAATTACGGATTTGGCCTGATGCGCCTGCCCGCGCCGTACCATCTGCGCGCCTATTTGGCCCAGCGGGAGGAGAAGATGGTGGCGGGCTTGAGTTTTTATTTTGACGAACAGGACCGTTGCGCGCGGGTGACGGAGGCGTTTTGCAGCGACGACATTTCCATCGGCGCCTTGCTGGCCCACGCCGTCAAGGCGGTGCAGGAGCAATTGAACGCGGTCTATACGGAGATCGACGTCCTGGCCAGCGCGCCGCGCCTGCTCAAAACCGCCGAACAACTGGGGTTTGTCCCGGTGGCCTATCTGCCGGCGTTCTTTTGCCGCAATGGCCGCTATTCGGACGTCATCAAGATGGTCAAACTCAACGTGGCTTACTCGCTGGAAAACGGCGAGTTCACCGCCCACGCCAGGAGCACGGTGCAGATCATCGACCGCAATTTCCAGGACCAGAAAATGGGGCTGGCGATCATTAATCTGTTGCGCCCGTTGTCGATGTTTTCCGGGTTGGGCGACGGCGAGTTGCGCAAGATGGCCCGGCTCTTTGTGCAAAAGCTCTACCGGCCCGGCGACCAGGTCTTCGCCAAGGGTGATTCCGGCGACGAGGCTTACGTCGTGCTCCGCGGCAGGATCAGCATCCAGCTCGATCAAAACGCGCCGGCCATTGCCCAGTTGGGCGACGGCAAGATTTTCGGCGAACTGGCCTTCCTGGACGGCTCGCCGCGCGTGGCCTATGCGGTGGCCATCCAGCCCAGCATCCTGCTGGTCATGAAGCGCAACGGCTTTGCCGACCTGGTCCGCCGCGAACCGGGCCTAGGCATGATGGTCATGCGCAACCTCGCCCAGGACTTGGCGGTCAAATTGCGCGGCGTCAACGACGCCCTTTCCGGCGCCAGGCGCGTTCCCGCCAAATCCTAGCGGGACGGCCCATCGCCGGAGCGCCGATTGACGGCGGGCCGCGCCGTGGGTACAAAAAGCGGACATTAATGAAAAAAATCGCTCAACCCAAATACCGCCGCATCCTCGTCAAAGTCAGCGGCGAAGCTCTCGGCGGCCCGAACGGCGTCGGCATTTGTTCCGATGCCATTTGCGAAATGGCCCGCCAAATCGCCGAAGTGCGGGAAATGGGTGTCCAGATCGTCGTCGTCGCCGGCGGCGGCAATATCTTCCGCGGCGCGGCCGCCGGCGAGAAAGGCATCGAGCGGGCGACGGGCGATTACATGGGGATGCTGGCCACGGTGATCAATGCGCTGGCCTTGCAGGACGCCTTGGAAAAGCTGGGCGTGGCCACCCGCGTCCAAAGCGCCATTGCCATGTCGCAAGTGGCCGAGCCGTTCATCCGGCGCCGGGCGGTGCGGCACCTGGAGAAAGACCGCGTGGTCATCTTCGGCGGGGGCACGGGAAACCCCTATTTTTCCACCGACACCGCCGCCGCGTTGCGGGCCAACGAGATCGGGGCGGAAGTCATCCTCAAAGCGACCAAGGTGGATGGCATTTACGACAGCGACCCGACGAAGAATCCCGCCGCCAAACGCTACGACCAGATCACCTATCTGGAGGCGCTGCAAAAGCGGTTGAAGGTGATGGATTCGACCGCGTTTTCGCTTTGCATGGACAACAAAATGCCCATTATTGTGTTTGATTTCTTTAAAGCCCATAACCTTAAACGAGTGGTGCTGGGCGAAGCAGTCGGAACATTGGTGACAGGCTGATTCAGACTTTGAACCTTGAACCTTTAACCTTAAACTAAGCTATGAACCTCGACGACATTCTCCTGGAAGCGGAAGAAAAAATGACCAAGACCGAACAGGTCGTGCAGCACGAATTTGTCGGCCTGCGCACCGGCCGCGCCGCGCCGGGACTGGTGGAGAACATCATGGTGGAAGTCTATGGCTCGCACATGCGCATCCGCGAATTGGCCGGCATCACCACGCCCGAGCCGCGCGTGCTGGTCATCCAGCCCTGGGACGTGAGCACCGTGCATCCCATCGAGAAGGGCATCCTCAAGAGCAGTCTCGGCGTGACGCCGTCCATCCAGGGAAAGATCATCCGCCTGGTCATGCCGGAATTGAGCGAGGAACGCCGCCACGAAATGGTCAAAATCGCCCACAAGATGACCGAGGACGGCCGCATCGCCATCCGCCACGTCCGCCGCGACGCCATCGAGGCGATCAAGAAGGAAACCAAAGGCGGCGGCATCGCCAAGGACCAGGAGGACGTGGCGGAGAAGGAAGTTCAGAAACTGACCGACGAATACATCGCCAAACTGGACGGCCACCTGGCCGTCAAGGAAAAAGAAATCATGACTGTCTGAGGCGGTGAGGTTTGGGGCGGCGGGCGGTCATTCCGTCCGGGTGGAGGAAGGCGGATCGAAGTGGATTACATTTTCGCCCGGTTTGGCGTAGCTGAGGCGCTCGCGCGCCAGGCGTTCGACGGTGGTGGGATTCTGCAACGCGCGCAATTCCAGGTCCAGTTTCCGGGCCGTTTCGACTTCCTTCTCGATTTTTCTGTCCAGCGCCAGCTTGTCCTCGCGCATCCGCTGGTTTTCCTCGATGACCGGTTGGTACCAGAGGACGATCCCCAGCACGCTGGCGACGACCAACAACATCAGGACCAAGCGAAAGAGCTTGTCCCAAATGCTTTGACCCACGTTCATTTGCCCCCAGTGAACCACGGCGCGCGCCAAAACGGAAGATATTTCTTGTCAATATATTCAGGTCGGGTGCGGGACAAATTTCTTCGTATTGTGCCGATGAGGGGATGGAGCGTTCCCGCCGCGTAAAAACGCTCCGAGCAGGAATACTCGCGCGGAGGCGCAGCGCGGCAGCCGCAACCCAATTCTCACCAGGAATGCGATTTGGGGTCAGGAATGCGATTTGGGGTCAACTTCATACATTCAACATTTCGCCGATTTTGTTCAGCCGAGCCCAATTGAATGTATGAAGTTGACCCCAATGCTTGCCAATGATACCAGCCGCCCGCCTGCTCGGATCGCAAAGGCTTGGCCATGATCCAAACTCTATCCGGCGCCCCACCGCGCGTCAACTCAATTGTTGAATGTATGAAGTTGACCCCAATGCTTCTTTGTGACCCAATGCTTCTTTGTCAATGCTTCATTTGCGGGGAAAGAATGGGTTTGTCACGCGATCCAGGTCGTGCTTGTTTCGTCTGGCTGAAGAGGGCATGGTTCCGGCATGGCAAAGCGGGCACGAGTTTCAATCGCCGCCCTATTTGTGGCGCTGTTGGCCTTGCTGGCGTGGACGTCGCTTCGCAGACCAGCTTCCGAGCCGGTCTTTGAAGGAAAGTCGCTGAGCGAATGGTTGGTTCAACTGGAGGATTCTGACAGTCATGTTGAGCGCGTTGAGGCGGCGTTAGCAGTCCGCCATATCGGAACCAACGGGATTCCAACCCTGCTGCAAATGCTGCGCGAGGAGGAGTCCCCGTTTACAACCAAATTCCTGGCCTGGCGCCGGGGCTGGTACAACCCCTTTGTTTTGCATTTGTTCGGGGGACCGGCTGACATTTTTAAACGAGCGGAGGCGGGATTTGATGAACTCGGCCCTTCGGCCGCTTGCGCGGTTCCTGAGTTGAGCCGAATGCTGGACGAGGATCCTTCTCTGGATGGCACATCCTATGTCCCCAGTATATTGGGGAACATTGGCCCGGGAGCGAAGGCGGCCGTTCCGTCGCTTCTGCGGGCTGTGGTGCGCACAAATACTTTCGGGCACTACTATGAATTCAAGGCTCTTGGCCAGATTCATGCGGACCCGGATGCAGTCGTCCCGGTTTTGATGGGGGTGATTTCCAATGCTCCCAAGGATCGGATAGATGCCGTCGCTGCCCTTGGACAATTCCGAGGCGACGCCAAGCCAGCCGTCCCCGCGTTGGTCGCATTGCTTGACGATCCGAGTTTACAAGGAAACTCATCGGGCAAAGGGTTTATCTCCGACCGTTTCCAAGTCGAACGCGCCCTCCAGAAAATTGATCCTGAAACTTATGTTCGGGTCGTCACCAACGCAGGACCACCTTCAACCCGGTAACCCAATGGGTGGGTATTACAGGCGCAGCTTTCGCGCCATGCTCGGACAATGCCCCCTGCCGCGCCCCCGGTCAACCCACAATGCGGCATTGCTACGGACTGACCCCTTTAACGTTCGCTGAAATCCACGGGGAAACTTAAAAACCCGGCGGAACTATGGAAGCCCCCTGCGACAAAAGCGAACCAAAGCATGGGCGGCCCCGCTTTTTTGGGCAACGATTTGGGGTCAACTTCATACATTCAACATTTCGCCGATTTTGTTCAGCCCAGCCCAATTGAATGTATGAAGTTGACCCCAATGCTTCCCGAGTTTTACTGCCGGGCAACGCAGTCTTTGCGTCGAGATTTCTTACAGTTTGAGCAGGTGTTCATCTAACTATTTGATTGCCAGTATGTTACGATGCTTTTCGGGCGATATGCAGCCTTATTTTGTCGAAATGGTTAACACTATCATTGCGTATATACTATAGTTTAGTATTACTAATAATAATATCCAATTTGTTAAGGCTTACTTCTCAGGCATTTATGACTTTTCGTCCTATGGCTGGATTTCGCAGATCAAGCGGAATATGTTATGCTTATTTACAGTTAGGCGGGGTTATTGCATTTCGCCAGAGACCTAAAGAATGACCCGGGGGATACAAACGAGATTGGCTAAAATATGATCTCGAAAACGAATAAATGGAAAGGCAGGTAAATAATATGAATTACAAATCAAGAATCTTTTCAGCGGCCGTTGCTGGTCTGGCACTATTGATCGTCCAGCAAGCAAGAGCGCAGGCTATTTACGCGGGTCCGGGGTCCGACGTTACTGGTGGAGGCTGGAGCGAAGAACCCAACGGGCTCGCTGGGACCGAGTTCACCGCGAATGTGAGTTTTAACGTTACTGAATTGGGTGTAGCTCAATTCCCCGCATACAACCCCACCCCCGGCTACTTCGAAGGAAACACCGAGAGCCATGTAGTAACCCTGTTTACGGCCGGTGGCGTGCAGCTTGCCCAGGCAAACGTCCCTTTTGGGTCTCCTGATGCCAATGGGTATGACTGGGCACAACTGGCAACTGGCGTCGAGTTAACAGCCGGGCAGACCTACATCCTGGGAGCAGCTTACCAAGATGACCACGATTGGTTCTATGATACAGCAACAATCAACTCCGATTTTACGCTTGTTTCGGCTGTTGAGGGCAACGTCGATGGAACAGGCCTCTACACCGAAGGCATGCCTGAAGGAAACGGTTGGTTTGGGCCGAACCTCGGTGGCACCGTCCCCGATGGCGGAATGACTATGACGTTGCTGGGCATGGCCTTGGTCGGCCTCGGTTTCGTGCGGCGCCAGGTGAAGATGTAGTCCTCGCCGTTTAGTTCGATATTTTAGCCGGGAGCAGGCTGGTTTCCAGCCTGCTCTTTTTGCTTCTCTCGCAGGCAGCATTGATCTGAGGCTCTATGGCGGAGTCTATGGGCCAAAGTGGCCTTGCCGACGCTGGTGCCTGGCGCGTCGGCTAGCCCAAGTTCGTCAGGGGGCGCGAGAAAGGGCGGTTGAGTTGATTTGCAGCGAGTTGCGCACTTTCAGCTGGCGGTTTTCGGCACTACATTTTCCAGGATTCTTGGGGTTCGCAGCACTTCCAACTGCAAATGCGCCAGCAGTTGTGCCAGCGCTTTCTCAGGCCGCGCCACCACCCGCAAACGAATCTCTCCGGGCGGCATCCATTCCGGCCTCCCTGACGTTGATTGGCATCGGCATCAAGACGCATGCCACGAGAAAGAGAAAGGGGCCTAGCATGTCAACATTTTGTTTGTCTGTGTTCATAGAGTCTCCGATTGACGGATTTCCAGGACCCCATCTCCAGCCGGTCGCAGACCCATTTGAGCGGGATTGTCACGCCACAAATCCGCCCGCTTCATTCCCGCCTTTCCCCACACCCCCGGCGCGGTCGATAAAAGCCGCTGACGAAAGCTGTCAAGAGCTTGGATCAATTCTTTGAATGCGGAAGAGATTGTAGGGGTTTCCTCTGAGTTGGCACTCAGGAAATATGCGCCAGAATCATTAGCGAGGTGCTTGGGGACTCACCCGACAGGTCGGACAGTGTCGAACGAAAGATTCCCCCGGCGGCTGGGAGGTCAGTGGACGCGGGGCACCGCGTCCCTACCGAATAGGGGTTCGGCCGGCGGGGCGAAGGTCGAAGCAGGCCATTTGCACGGCGTTGCGAATGAAAATCCTGCCGCCGGCCAGGGCGGGATGGTTCCAGGTTTTTCCTTCAATGGCTTGAAAGCGGGCCAGTTCCTCGTAGCGGTCGGGATTGGCTCTGACCAAGGCCAATTCGCCGCTGCCGCTCAGAATAATCAAATTGCCGCCCGCCAATAGAACCTGGCCGTATCCGTAACGGCCATCCTTCCATTTTCGTTCGCCGGTTTGCGCGTCGAGGCAAACCAGGATGTCTTCGTCCAGCCCGAAAACGCACCCCTGCCAAAAGACCGAGCTGGTGAATTTGTTTTTCAACGATGTGTTTTGCCAGAGGGACCGCGCGGCGAAACCACCGTCATTCTTGGAAATTTCGACGGCCCGACAGCCGGTGCCATAGCCGGCGGACAAGAGAAAGCGATTGGGTCCCAAGATGACGGGTTGGGCGTTGTTGCGATTGCCCTGGTTGACTTTCCAAGGGGTGCTCCAGAGCAACGCGCCGTCGGCGGGTTGCAGCCCGACGGCGCGCCCGGCGGTCACGATCAATAACTGCTCCTGTCCCGCCAGTTGGACGAGCATGGGAGAGGAATAGGCCGCGGGATCATCCAACACTTTCCAGAGCGGTTTGCCGGTCAGCTTGTCATAGGCGGCGACCGATTGGCCGCGCCGCCCGCCCGCTTGCACGATCAGCTTGTCCCCCACGACCAGCGGAGAGGAGGCCATGCCGTAAGTCAACAGGTCGGCAACATTGTCGGCGAGGATGTTCAGTTTCCAAACGGCCTGGCCGGTGGCGGCGTCCAGGCAGAGCAAATCGCCCAGCGCGCCCAGCGAATAGACTTTGCCCTCGCTGTAAGCGGGCGTGGCGCGCGGCCCTTCGCCGCCCAGCGCTTCGTTAAAGAAGGCGGGATAGGAGCAGGCCCAAAGTTCCCGGCCGGTGGCGGCATCGTAGGCGGTGACGGCTTCCTGCTGGCGCCGTTGCTCGATGGTGAAGGCGCGTCCGCCCGCGATGGCAAAGGAAGCGTAGCCGCCGCCGATGGGCTGTTTCCACAGGGGACGCAAGCCGTCGGCGGGCCAGTTGGTGGCGATGGGTTGTTCGTCGTAGCGGCCGTCGCGATTCGGTCCGCGAAAGCCGGGCCAATCTTCGGCGGCGATGAGCGGCGCGGCTGGAGGAGGCGTTTGGGGGAGGGCGCGGCGGCTGGTTTCGACAGCGGCGTAATTGGGATGCGTTTTGTGCCAAGTCAGCACCGGCGGGAAACCGCCGCGCCACTCGATTTCCAACCCCGTGAACCGCATCAGCAGCGCGATGACCGCGGCGACGTAGAGCAGGGAATAAAGCGGAACGAAGATCGTGCCAAGGATTTTGCGGCCCAAACCGATCGCGCGGGCGCGCCACAGGAGGAGCAAACCCAACGGCGGGCAGAGAAGCGTGACGAGGCGAACGGTGCCCATCGGCGATGCGCGGCCGTCGCCGTGATTTGAGGCTGGGTGGTTCGACTCCATGGGCGGAATGGACGGCATGGGTGAATTTAATTCGCCCGCCCTGTGTGACAATCCAAAAATTCTCAACAGGATTGCCAACACCGGGATGCGCCCGCAACAGGAAGCTCCGGGAAATTGTCCTTGCCGCCGGGTTTTCGGCTTCTGTAAATTGCGTGTTGCTTCGGCAAAATTCGAACACGCCCGACGAGACGCCGCCGGTGGAGTCGCGTCGCGTGGCGTCGAAACAATGAAAAGAAAAATGATAACGCAGACGAAAATACTGTTGACTGCGCTGGTGTCCCTCGCGGTGGCAGGCGCCCCATCCGCCCGCGCCCAAAGCGCGGCCGCATCCTCAACCAACCAGGCCGCCGCCCCGGCCAAGCCGCTGACGGCCTCAACCAACCAATGGCACGGCAGCATGGCCCTTGGCCTGACACTGGCGCGCGGCAATACGGACACGACGCTGTTCTCTCTGACCGGCCACGCGGAAAGGAAGTGGACGGGCAACGATCTGAACCTCCGATTGGAAGGTTTGTACGGGGAATCCAGGCTGACGGGCTCGACCAAATCCACTGAGACGGCGGAATCGTTGCACGGCTCCGCCCAAGACAACCTCAATTTCACAGACCGGCTTTTCGGCTATGGCCGGGCGGATGGATTGCACGACGGCATCGCCGACATCGAGTATCGTTTCACGCTGGCGCCCGGCGCCGGTTATTATTTTATCAAGAATAAAGTCACGGACTTGAGCCTGGAAGCCGGCCCGGCTTACGTCTTCGAGAAGCTCGACGACCACACCCAGAGCTTCGCCATGCTGCGCGTGGCGCAAAAATTCCATTATGCCATCAGTGCGCACGCCCGGCTGTGGGAGACGCTTGAGTTTTTGCCGGAGGTGGACAACCTGGACAATTACATCGCCAACGCCGAGTTGGGGATCGAGGCCAGCTTGAACAAAAGCGACCGGCTGCTGTTGCGCACGGTGCTGCAGGACACTTACGACAGCATCCCCGCCCCCGGCCGGCTGAAGAACGATCTGAAACTCATCGCCTCCATCGCGTACAAATTCTAGGAGGAGACGCCCATGGCCAAATCCGCGACCCCCACGCATCGCTGGCGCTTTTTCCGGGCGGGCGACTTCGATCAGGTCAAATTGGAGAGCGGGGCGGACTTGATGAATCTGGACCAACTGGACCAGAAACTGTGGGTGGCGCTGGCCTGTCCCCTGACCGGCTTGGAATTCGACGGCAAAACGGCGGCGTTGATCGACACCGACCTGGATGGGCGCATACGCGCGCCGGAATTGATCGCCGCCGTGAAATGGGCCGGCTTGATGTTGAAGAACCCCGATGACCTGATCACGGCCGGCGACTCCCTGCCGCTGGCGGCGATTAATGACGCCTGCCCCGAAGGCAGTCAAATCCGCGCCGCCGCCAGACAAATCCTGGCCAACCTCGGTCGCAAGGAGGCCAGGGCGATCTCCGTGGCCGAGGCCTCCGATGGCAACAAGACTTTTGCCGGCACCCTCTTTAACGGCGACGGCGTGATCGTCCTGGAATCGGCGGGCGACGAGGCGACCAAGGGGGTCATCAGCGCCATCCTGGCCTGCATGGGGCCGGTGACCGACCAATCCGGGCAGCCGGGAATCGACCAGGGGAAGGCGGACGCGTTTTTCGCCGAGTGCGCCGCCTTCGACAGTTGGAAGCAGGCGGCGGAAAAAAGCCCCGCGATACTGCCGATAGGGGAAGGGACGGCGGCGGCGGCGGCGGCAGTGAATTCGATCAAGGGAAAAGTCGATGACTATTTCGGCCGGTGCCGGCTGGCGGCGTTCGACCCGCGCACGGCGGCGCTGGTGAACCGCAAGGAGGAGGATTACGCGGTCATCCTGACGAAGGACCTGAGCATTGACGTGGCCGAAGTGGCGGGTTTTCCGCTGGCCCAGGTCGCCGCCGGCAAACCGCTGCCGTTGCAGGGCCCCGTCAATCCCGCCTGTGCCGAGGCTGTGGCCGCGCTGCGGAAAGAGGCCGTCAAACCGCTTCTGGGCGAGAGGGTGGAGCTGACCGAGGCGGATTGGGCCGCGGTGCAGGCCCGGCTGGAGCCGTTTGCGGCCTGGACGGCGGCCAAGGCGGGCGCGGCCGTGGAGGGACTCGGCATCGGGCGCGTCCGCGAGATTCTGGCCGGGCCGGCGCGGGAGAAGATCACGGCGCTGATCGCGCGGGACAAGGCGCTGGAATACGAGGCGGCGGCGATTGCCAGCGTCGAGAAGCTGACCCGGTTTGTCCGGGACCTGCACATCCTCTGCCTAAACTTTGTCAACTTCAAGAATCTCTATGCCGGCGACACCCCGGCGATCTTCCAGGCGGGGGTGCTCTATTTGGACCAACGGTCGTGCCATCTCTGCCTCACCGTGGACGACGCCGCCAAACACGCCACCATGGCGGGATTGGCGGGCGCGTTCCTGGCTTACGTGGATTGCGCGCGCAAAGGCACCGGCGAGAAGTTGAGCATTGTCGCCATTTTTTCCCAGGGCGACGACGACAATTTGATGGTGGGGCGGAACGGGATATTTTATGATCGGAAAGGGCGGGACTACGACGCGACGATCACGAAGATACTGGCCAACCCGGTCAGCCTGCGGCAGGCCTTCTGGGCGCCTTACCAGAAGGTGGTGCGCCTGATAGAAGAGCAGGTGAGCAAACGCGCTTCGACCGCCGAGGCCGAGGCGCAAATAGCCGCAGTGGTGAGCACTGGCGCGGCTTCCGCCAAACGGACGTTCGATCCGAGCGTGATCGCCCTGGTGAGCGTGGCTCTGGGCAGCCTGGCCGCGGCGTTCGCCGGGTTCCTGGGCTACCTGAAGGGATTTGCCCTGTGGCAGCTTCCCCTCATCGCGGTGGGGATGATGCTCCTCATCTCCGGGCCTGCTGTCATCCTGGCCTACATCAAGCTGCGCAAACGGAACCTGGGACCTATTCTGGACGCCAACGGTTGGGCCATCAACACCAAGGCCAGGATCAACGTGCCCTTCGGCACCCGCCTGACCGACATCGCCGAACTGCCGCCGGGGGCATCCGTCGATCTCCGGGACCGCTACGCGCAGAAGACGGCGGCGTGGCCCAAACTCCTGGCCGTCGTCTTCTTGCTTTGGTGGGTCTATGCTTTTATGGACGACACGGGTTTGCTCTACCGGTTGACGTCGAAGTGGGACATCCCCATTGGCAACCCGCCCGCGTCGCTCAAGGAACAGCACCAACCGCCCAAGCCGCCGGCGACGGTCTCCACCAACGCCGCAAGGTGATCCCCCGTGCTGGGCGCGATTCCGGGGAAAATCACGGGGAAACGATACGGTAATAGCGCTGGCTGCCCGTGGCGTTGAGGTCAATTATGGTCAGGCTGGTGCCGTTGCCCTGCAACTCGATCAGCGAAATCCAGTGGAGCAGGTTGGTCGAGTATTGAATCGTGTAAGCCGATCCGGCCACGGTGTTGAAGCTGAACTGGAATTGACCGCTGCCCAGCCACTGCGGGGCCGTGAGGAGGGGGCCGCCGCGGCCCGTGACGGTCAAACGGAAGGCATTGGTGGCATAATTGGTTTGCCAGGAGACAATCGACGGCAAGATCGCGTTGGTGAATACTCCGCTCCCGGCGGCGAACGTCACGACGGCAAAGGAACTGCCCACGCCGGGGACATAGCCATTGTTCAAATTGGCGCTGACCGAGCCGGCCAAGGCGGCTGGGTTGCCGACCAGGACGACTTGCCCGAAATTCGTCTGGCTATTGATGCCGAAATTCAGCGCGCCGTTTGTCAAAGAATAAGCCGCGCTCAGATCGACCGTTCCGGTCTGAACGTCCAAGGTCCCGCTGTTGTTGAACGCGGCATTGAGGCCGGTGACGCCCGTGCCGCCGGATTTGCGCACCGTCCCCTGGTTGAAGAAACCGGGACCGCCACTCTCGTCGTCAATCGAAACGTCGGAGGCGATGTTGACCAAGGCTCCGGGCAGGTTGATGAACTCGCCCCATTGGTTCCAGTTGAGGTCTAAATTGCCGCTTTGCAAAAGGACCGTCCCGGCGTTGGTCAGGAATTCTCCCATGGAATAATCCGCGCCGTCGATGCCGGCCAGCACCAGGACGCCGTTGGCCGCCAAGGTCATGCCGATTGGGGTTCCGTCGCCAATGACCCCGTTGGTCCAGGTGATCAGCCCGCCGACCACGGCGCCGGCTCCCGCCAGCGTGGCCCCCGCCAGGGTTGTGTTGGAAGTGGCCAGACTTCCAGTCAAGGTGAACGTTCCATTGGCCAGGACATTCGTTCCCGCGCCCGAGAGCACGCCAGCCACTTCGTAATCGTTGCCAAAGGCCAGCGTGGCGCCGGCTTCGGTCTTAAAAAATCCGCCGCCGCCGCCGGTTCCGTTCACGCTGACCGTGCCGGTCTGAACGTCCAGCGTGCCGTTGTTGATGAAGATCGCATTGACGCCGGTGGCGCCCGTGCCGGCGGACTTGCGCACCGTCCCCTGGTTCGCCAGCCCTTCGGGGCCGCAGCCGTCAATGGAAACATCGGCCCGCACATCCACCAAGCCATTGGTCAAATTGTCAATCTCCCCCCAATAATCGCACCGGTTGAGGTTCAAATTGCCGCTTTGCAGGAGGATCGTTCCCGAATTGGTCACGTCCTCGCCGAGGGTGTAGTCGGTGCCGTCGATGCCGGCCAGGGTCAGCACACCGTTTGTGGTGACGGTCAGGGTCACCGGGCTGTTCCCCAATTGGCCGGCGGTCCAATTGAACTGGCCGCTGACAGTCAGGGGACCGGAAAACAGGCCGCCCTGCAAAAGGAAGACCCCGTTGGAATCCACCAGGCTGGGCTGGGCGGACACCAGTGTCAAACTAAAGTTGGTCGTGGCCAGGGTTTGTTGTCCGCTGCTTCCCCCCAGCGTCAGGTTGGTGAGGGTGACGTTGGCGCTGAGGGTGACGGTGTAAACGCCGGCGTTGGTGATAAAAGCGGCGTCATTGGTTCCCGGCGTCTGGTTGGGGTCCCAATTGTTGGTGGCGCTCCAATCGCCGCCGGCGGCATTGGTCCAGACGAGGTTGAGGGCGTGAGCCTGGGTTCCGGCCGCCAAAAGGAGGGCGGCCACGGAGCGAAACAGACGGTGTGGGGGCATAGAATGGGCGGAATTACGGTCGTTATGGATCAGCGCGGTTCTTCCTCTTGTAAAATCAAGCCATCAAGTCATTTCTCCGAATAATTGTAACCGATGGCCCCTGATCGTCAACCGGTTTGATGCTGTCAAAAACCCAAGATGGAAAGGGCGGGGGAAGAGGTGTTTAAGGGGGCGTTTTTTTACGCTTTCAGAGCGCGTTTTGGAGTGCTTTTTGAAGTTTTCAGACTCCCACAACCCGTAGCGTAAGGGGCGGGAAATGGCCCCAACCGGTTGTGTTTTTTCGGCAAAAAAACATTGAATTAAAGGTTGTCTAAAACCGCTGATTTCCCTACACTTTTTCAGTCGCTCGAGGGAGGCAAAATCCCGCCCGCGGGCGTCGTTTTCCGAGGCCGAAAATGGATGAGAAAAATAGTCTGATACCCGATGCGTCTGAGAAATATGACGCCTCCAAAATCGATAAATTGGAGGGCCTGGAGGCCGTCCGCAAACGCCCCGGCATGTACATCGGCGACCCCGATGAGCGGGGCCTGCACCATTGCGTCTTCGAGGTGCTGGACAATTCCATCGACGAACACCTGGCCGGCTGCTGCAAGAACATCAACGTCACCGTTCACGTCGATGGCTCGGTTTCGATCCGCGACGATGGCCGGGGCATCCCCGTGGATGTCCATCCGAAATGGAAAATGCCGGCGGTGGAATTGGTGTTGACGAACCTGCACGCGGGGGGAAAATTCGGGCAGGGCGCTTACAAGTATTCCGGCGGCCTGCACGGGGTCGGGGCCAAGTGCGTCAACGCCCTTTCCGAGTGGTTCAAGGTGGAGGTGTCGCGGGACAACCAGGTTTATTACATGGCCTTCGAGCGCGGCGTGACGAAGCAGAAGCTGGAGGTGATCGGCAAATCCAAGCAAACCGGCACGCTCATCACGTTCAAACCCGACGCGACGATTTTCACGCTCACGACCGAGTTCAAATTCGACCTTTTGGCCAGCCGGCTGCGCGAGCTGGCGTTTCTGAATCCGGGGGTGGAAATCACGCTGAAGGACGAGCGGGTGGAAAACAAGGCGGAGCGGTTTATGTATCGGGAGGGCATCGGGGAATTTGTCCGCCAGCTTGGGCGCAACAAGGAAGTGCTGCATCCCAAGCCGATCGTGCTGGCGCGGCAGAAGGAAGAGGTGCTGGTCGATTGCGTGCTGCAATACAACGACAGTTACACCGATCAAATCCTCTGCTTTGCCAATTCCATTCCAAACCCGGACGGCGGGACGCATCTGACCGGTTTCCGCACGGCCCTGACCCGGGCCATCAACCAGTACGCGCGGGCCAACAATTTAATCAAGGAGAAGGACCCGGCCATTTCGGGCGACGACGTGCGGGAGGGGCTGGTCTGCGTGTTGAGCGTCAAGCTGCCGAATCCGCGTTTTGAATCGCAAACCAAGGTCAAACTCGTCAACACGGAGATCGACGGCATCGTCTCCTCGATTGTCTATGAGGGGCTGATGAGTTTCTTCGACGGCAACCCGTCGGTGGCGCGGCGGGTGGTGGACAAGAGCCTGATGGCGGCGCGGGCGCGCGAGGCGGCCCGCAAGGCGCGGGAGACGGTGCGGAAAAGCGCGCTGACCGGCGGGGGCCTGCCGGGCAAACTGGCCGATTGCTCGGACCGCGACCCGGCCAATACCGAGTTGTATATCGTGGAGGGCGATTCGGCCGGCGGCTCGGCCAAACAGGGGCGGGACCGGAAGTTCCAGGCCATCCTGCCGATCCGGGGGAAGCTGATCAACGTAGAGAAGGCGCGGCTGGACAAGGTGCTGCAAAACACGGAAATCCGCACGATGATCACGGCCATTGGGACGGGGATTGGGGACGGGGAAGGAGAAGGGGCGTTCGATCTGGAGAAATTGCGCTACCACAAGATCATCATCATGACGGACGCGGACGTGGACGGGTCGCACATCCGGACGTTATTGTTGACGTTTTTTTACCGGCAGATGCTGCAACTGGTCAAGCAGGGCTATGTGTATATCGCCCAGCCGCCGCTCTACCAGATCGCCCGCAAGAAACGGGTCGAGTACGTCGATGACGACGCGCAGATGAACCGGATACTCATCCAACTGGGCACCGAAGACGTGCGGCTGCGCGACCTGGCCACGGGCCGGGAGCTGTCGGAGAAGCAACTGGCCGAAATCCTGGAATTGCTCGAGTCGCTGGACAAGTACGTGCAGGCGTTGCGGCGGCACGGGGGGGATTTTGGCGAGTACATCGAGTGCCGGCACAAAACGACGCATGAATTGCCGCGCCATCTGGTCAAGGTGCGCGACGGGAACGACGAGAACGTCTATTACTTTCACACCGAGGAGGAGCTGCGCGAATTTGGGGCGGCCAACAGCGACTTGAAACTGTTCGGCGAGGAATCCGACACCACCCTGATCGAGAAAGGGGACAAGGCCCGCAACGGCAACACCCGGCGCGCCAACCACGTGGAATTGCATGAGAGCAAGGCGGTCATGGAGTTGCTGGCCAAGCTGGTGCGCAAGGGGTTGAACGTGGAACATTATTCGGCCCAGGACCAGCCTCTTTACGAATTGATCGAGGGCGAAGGCGAGCGCGCGACCGTCAAGCCGCTCTTTTCCATCGCCGAAATCCTGGCGGGGGTCAAGGAAGCCGGCAAGCGCGGCATCCAGATCAAGCGGTTCAAGGGCCTGGGCGAAATGAACGCCAAGGAATTGTTCGAGACGACGATGAACCCCGCGAAACGAAAACTCTTGCGCATCGACATGACCAACATGGTCGAAGCCGAGGAGATGTTCGCCAAATTGATGGGCGACGAAGTCGAGCCGCGCCGGCAGTTCATCGAAGACAATGCGCTCAATGTGCGCAATTTGGACGTTTGAACCCGGAAAATGACGAATGACTAAAGAATGCTCAAATGACTCAATGACGAATTCCGTGACAACAACGCCATTAGACATTAGGGCATTCGTCATTCTTTCGTCATTGGTGCTTCGTCATTAGTCATTTCTTCTCTGACACATGCCTGACGAAAACGACAAGAACAAACCCGGCGCGCCGGAAGGGACGTCGCCCTTCGGCAGCACGCCGCTTTTTGCCGCGAACGAAAAAATCGAGAAGGTCAACGTCTCCGACGAAATCAAGAATTCGTTCCTCGATTATTCGATGTCGGTCATTATCTCGCGCGCCCTGCCCGACGCGCGGGACGGATTGAAACCGTCGCAGAGGCGCATCCTCTTCGCCATGCATGAACTTGGGGTGATGCCGACCCGAAAGACCTTGAAATGCGCCAGAATTGTCGGGGAAACGATGGGCAAATACCATCCGCACGGCGACATGGCCATTTATCCGACGTTGGTTCACATGGCGCAACCGTGGGCCATGCGGGAAATGCTGATCGAGGGCCAGGGAAATTTCGGCTCGGTGGAAGGCGATCCGCCGGCCTCCATGCGTTACACCGAAGCCCGCCTCCGCCCTTTGGGCGCGGCCCTGATGTTTGACATGGACAGGGACACCGTCGATTTCGTTCCCAATTACGACGGCGAGCACCAGGAACCGACTGTTTTTCCGGCGGCCTTTCCCAATCTTTTGGTCAATGGCGGCACAGGCATTGCGGTGGGCATGGCCACCAACATGGCCCCCCACAATCTCGGCGAAATCATCGACGGCGTCTGCGCCCAGATCGACAATCCGGAAATCACGGTCGAAGGATTGATGCAGCACATCAAAGGCCCGGATTTTCCCACCGGCTGCGCCATCTGCGGGCTGGGCGGCATCAAGGATTATTTCACCACGGGCCGCGGCACGGTCAAAATTCGCGGCAAGGTCGGCCTGGAAGAGATCAAAGGGGGCCGCGAACAAATTGTCATCACGGCCATCCCCTACAACGTCAACCGCGCCCTGCTGGTGGAGCGGATTGCGGAGTTGGTCAACGAGAAAGTCATCACCGACATCACCGCGGTGCGCGATGAATCGGACGAAAACACGCGCGTGGTCATCGAAATCAAGCGCGACGCGCTGCCCAAGGTGGTGATCAATAACCTTTTCCAACAAACGGCGCTGGAAAGCAGTTTCGCCGTCAACGCCCTGGCCATCGATCATGGCCGCCCCAAAACGCTCGGGCTCAAGGAGCTGATCAATTGCTACATCGAGCACCGGCGGGAAGTGGTCATCCGCCGCGCGCGCTTCGAGTTGCGCAAGGCGGAGGAACGGGCCGAAACCCTCGAGGCCTATCTCATAGCCCTGGCCAACCTGGACGAGTTTATTCGCATCATCCGCCAATCCAACACGCGGGAGGAAGCGAAGATCAAATTGCTGGCCTTCGATTTCACCCGCCAGCAGGTCGAGAACATCGGCATCATCATTCGCAGCGAAGCGCGGCTCACCAGCGGACGTTATTCCTTCAGCGAAGCCCAGGCCAACGCCATCCTTGAATTGCGCCTCTATCAATTGACCGGGTTGGAAGCGGACAAAATCCGGGCGGAGTACCGCCAGTTGCTCGAACGGATCAAGGATTTGCTCGACCTCCTGGCCAAGGAGGCGCGCGTCTTCGCCCTGATCAAGGCTGAGCTGCGCGAGATCAAAGAAAAGCACGCCACCCCGCGCCTGACCGAGCTGCTGCCCGAGGAAGGCGAGATCGCCCTGGAGGATTTGATCGCCAACGAAGGGGTCATCATCACCATCACGCATGGCGGCCTGATCAAGCGCACCAACGTCAGCTCCTACCGCGCCCAGCGCCGCGGCGGCAAAGGGGTCATCGGCATGACCACCCGCGAAACCTCGGCCGCGCCCGGCGAGGCGGAGGATTTTATCGAGCACCTTTTCACCGCCAGCACGCACGATTATTTGATGTTCTTCACCAACACCGGCCGCGGCTACGTCGAGCGCGTCCATGAGGTGCCCGACATGGGGCGGGCCGCCAAGGGACGGAGCATCGCCAATTTGCTCGAATTGAAGGCGGACGAGAAGATCGCCGCCCTCATCCGCATCGTCGCCAAGACCGGCCCGAACAAGGAGGACCTCACCTGGACGGAGCCTCATTTCGTTTTCTTTGCCACGCAAAAAGGCACGGTCAAGAAAACCAGCCTGGAGGAATTCGCCAATGTGCGCAAAGGCGGCATCATCGCCATTGGAATCGAGGCGGGCGACACGCTCATCGACGTGCAGCTCACCGGCGGCCATGACGAGGTCGTGCTCATCACGCGCGAAGGCCAGAGCATCCGGTTTTCCGAAGAGGACGCGCGGCCCATGGGCCGGCCGGCCGGTGGCGTCCGCGGCATTTCCCTGGAATCCTCCGACGCCGTGATAGCGTTGGCGGTGGTGGTGCCCGACGCGACGCTGCTGGTGGCGGGCGAGAACGGCATCGGCAAACGCACCGATTTCGGCGAATACCGCCTCCAATCCCGCGGCGGCAAAGGCATCATCACCATGAAGACGACGGACCGGACCGGGCACGTCGTCGGCGCGCTGACGGTGAAGGATGCCGACGAGATCATGCTCATTACGGTGGCCGGCCAGATGGTGCGCACGCGGGTGAGCGACATCCGCGAAGCCGGACGCAACACGCAGGGTGTCAAATTAATAGACCTGGAAGGGACGGACAAACTCAAGGCCATCGCGCCGGTCATCAGCGAGGAGAAGGAAGAAGGCGCCGAGGAACCGGAGCCTCCCGCGCCGAAGTAAAGGCGCCGGCTTTCGCAGGCCATGAGATTCATCGCGCAACTTTTGGGCGCAGGCGCGTTTGCCGCGCTGCTGGTTTCAAAAAACCTTTCCGCGGCCGGCAGCGTCGAACAATGGGGCGTCTTTGAACTCGCGCTCAACGGGCCGACAAATGGAAACCCATTCGTGGATGTGAATTTGTCCGCGCGGTTCACCCAAGGTGACGCCGCCATTGAGGCGGGTGGATTTTACGACGGCGAGGGAGTTTACCGTGTCCGGTTCATGCCGGAGAGGCAAGGGACGTGGCACTACGTCACGACGAGCAGCGCGAAAGAGTTGGGCGGCAAGTCAGGCGAACTCTCCGTCGCGCCGCCGTCCGCCGACAACCATGGCCCGGTTCACGTCGCGCACACGTTTCACTTCGCTTACGCCGATGGCAGGCCCTACCGGGAGCTGGGCACGACCTGTTACGCGTGGATTCATCAGAATGAAGACCTGCAGGAGCAAACGCTGAGAACGCTGGCGTCGTCGCCGTTCAACAAAGTGCGCATGTGCGTTTTTCCGAAGCGCTATGATTGGAACAAGAACGAGCCGCCGCTCTATCCCTTTGAAGGCCAGCCGGCGAGCTTGTGGGACTTCACGCGCTTGAATCCAAGATTTTTCCAGCACCTCGAGCGGCGCGTTCTCGATCTGCAAAAACTGGGCATCGAGGCGGACGTCATTCTGTTTCATCCGTATGACCAAGGGCATTGGGGCTTTGACCGGATGCCGGCGGAGGCGGACGATCGCTATCTGCGCTATGTGGTGGCGCGGCTGGCGGCGTATCGAAACGTCTGGTGGTCGCTGGCCAATGAATACGATTTCATGAAGAAGAAAAAGGAGTCGGACTTTGTGCGTTTCGGTGAAATGGTTTCGCGCGACGATCCCTATCATCACCTGCTCTCGATTCACAACGGGGGGAAAATTTTCAACCAGACTTTGCCGTGGATCACGCACGCGAGCATTCAGAACGGCTCGGCGGTCGAGGACGCGGGCCGCGCTGTGCTGTATCGCGACGCGTATGGCAAGCCGGTTGTTTTCGACGAAGTGAAATACGAAGGCAACCTGCCGAGGCGCTGGGGAGATTTGTCGGCGGAAGAATTGGTGTTCCGGTTTTGGGAAGGCACGATTGCCGGAACATACGTCGGCCACGGCGAAACGTATCTAAGTCCTGACGATGTGATCTGGTGGTCCAAAGGCGGGGTGCTTAAAGGCCAAAGTCCGGCGCGCCTGGCGTTTCTGAAAACGGTTCTCGACGAAGCTCCGCCAGAAGGCATTGAGCCGA
The DNA here is from genome assembly GCA_049510745.1 of Verrucomicrobiota bacterium. Classification (GTDB taxonomy): domain Bacteria; phylum Verrucomicrobiota; class Verrucomicrobiia; order Limisphaerales; family Palsa-1400; genus PLGF01. Next base: position 199,647 of record JBEKYR010000002.1, read on the forward strand.
TTGATAAATGGCAGGATCCGACTTACGGCGGTCAGGCGTCGAAATTTTATCTCGTCTATCTCGGCAAGCAGACACCGCAGTCGTGGGAATTTCAAATCCCAAAAGCGGCGCAAGGCGGCGGCATGGCGCCCGCCGCCGGCATGAAGTTCACCGCCGAGGTTCTCGATACATGGAATATGACCCTCACGCCGGTGGAAGGCGTCTTCACGCTGAAGAAGAAGGACAATTTTTCTTTCGCGGACAAGGATGGACGCCCGATAGCGCTTCCAGGCCGGCCTTACATGGCGATTCGGATCAAGCGGGTGAGCGAGTGAAAGAATCAAACGCACAGGATTCCGGCAAGTTTTGAATTCCGCCGTCTTCCTCCTCCCTGTCTTCGGCTAAACCCTCCGGGGTGCAAGTTCGGGGCAAAATCGGTTGAGTTTTCAGCAAAAAACGGAGAGCGGCAGAAATCAGGCCGCCTTACGTTGGCTTCGTAATAAATAAGCAAAATTCAGACTGCGTTCAATAAGGCAAACACGATGCCAAGATGGAAGCACATTTTTTTGACGCTCGCGCTGGTGGAGTTTGCAATGGGGTCCAGCGACCTGCGGTCGACGCCCTTGTTTTTCCTGGGTCCGCCGCTGGGGGCGATACTGTTTGGGCTGTTTCTGATAGCCCAAATGTTAGAAAAGGAACCGGCTCTGCTGGATGAGCAGAACCGTGCAGCGGGCCTGGACCAACACGAACCGGTCTGGAATCCAGGACCGCCTAAGAACTCTCACGATGAGGTGGCTACACATCCAGTCCCCGCCATAGCTCGATCCCACTGAGCTTACTGGAGCAAAGACAACGATGGACGGCGCGCCCCAAACGCGCCGTCCGGCTTTTTGGGCGGAGGCGCCAACCGGGACGGCGCCCGGAAACGATGACGGGGCGCTTGTCCGGCGCGACAGGGTGCCCAAAATTCAAAATGAAAACCTCGCCTGCTTCAACTACGCCGACCCGTTCACCCTGAAAGCAGCGCCTTGACGCGGCCCTGGCGGAAGGCTGTGGGCGCGCCTTCGTCAAAACAAGCGGAACGGCAGGCGGCAGACGCCTGCCGTTTCCTTTGAGAGCGGGGGGCTATTTCTTCTTTTTCGCCGCCGCCTTACCCTTGGATTCGCTGGCGAGGCGATAGGTCAGCGTCTGGTTGCGGCGCTTGGACCCTGAATACTTCCGCGCCCATTCCCGGTTGGCGATGGCGTGCTTCAAGCAATGCCAGGCCGTCACCTTGGGTTCCCCGCAGATGACGCATCGCCCCTCTTTCGCCCGGCGAAGCTGCCATTTCTGCTGCCGGGAAATCGGCAGGTCTGTGAACTCGTCGATGATTTTCTTGCGTGTATAGGTGTTCGGTTTTTTCTTTTGTCCTTTTTTCATATAATTCGCTCATCTCGTGCTTGAATGTTTTCCGCCCGCGGCCGCCGGAAGGCCCGCGAGTTTCCGTTTCCGCCGATCCATCAACCGGCCTCGAAAACCGTGTTTGCCGCCCGCCCTTCAGCCGCCCGCCATTCGTTATCCCGCAAAAATATGATATACGCCCGCGAAAGAAAAGGAAAAAATGGGCTTGTCGCAAAGAATTTGTCGGCGCCCCTCCGGCCGCGCGTCCGGGCCGCCCGGCCCAAGGAGCCGGGGCGGCTCCGGCCGACGACAGTTTCGGGCTTCCTGTTGTCCGCGATCTTTGCTTAACTGAGGCGAAATCGGCATGGATAGATAGGGAAGCCCTTCCTCACTACGCCCACGGAGCGGGGTTCTCCGCGCTTTTTTCTTTTACGGATTTTTTACGGCTTGGGCCGGTTTTTTGATTACCGCGCCGCCGGGGGCGATGGCACTGTTTCCCACGTCAAGGGCGCCGAACGCCCCAAAATTTATGAATGATTTGATTTTTATCGCGGTCATCGCCGGCTTCTTCATCGCAGCCGCGCTCTACGTCCGTTTTTGCGAGAAGCTTTAGGAGCCTGTTTTATGTGGAACATCATTGTCGGCATTATTTCCCTGCTGCTGTTTATTTATCTGTTCGTGGCCATGATCCGGCCGGAAAAATTTTAAGGAGACACCATGAACCACTCTCTGGACTGGCTGCAGTTGGCCTGCTTTGTCGCCGTGCTGGCGTTGGTGACCAAGCCCATGGGCTTATACTTGTGCCAGGTGCTCGACGCCCGCGGCAAAACCTGGCTGGACGCGGTCCTCAAACCGCTGGAAAAGCTCACTTACCGGGTGATGGGAGTGGACCCGGAGCGCGAGCAGGACTGGAAGCAATACGCCTTCGCCATGCTTCTGTTCAGCCTGGTGAGTTGTTTGTTCACTTACGCCATCCTGCGCTTGCAACAACGGCTGCCGCTCAACCCGCAAGCCTTTGGCGCACTGAGTCCCGACCTGGCCTTTAACACCGCGGTCAGCTTCACCACCAACACCAACTGGCAAAGTTACTCCGGGGAATCGACCATGTCCTACCTGTCCCAAATGCTGGCGCTGGTCATTCATAATTTCGCCTCTGCCGCCACCGGCATCGCCCTGGCCGCCGCGCTGGTGCGGGCGGTGGCGCGGAATTCCGCCCGCACGCTGGGCAATTTCTGGGTCGATTTGATTCGCACCACCTACTACCTGCTGGTGCCGGTCTGCGTCGTCGTCGCGGTCTTCCTGGTGTCGCAGGGGATGATCCAGAACTTCAAGCCGTACACCAAGGCGGCGCTGCTCGAACCGCTGAAGATCAGCGTCGAGAAGAAAAACGACAAGGGCGAAACGATCAAAGGGCCGGACGGCAAAGCGGTCATGGAAGAACAAACGGTGACCGACCAATCCATTCCGCAGGGGCCGATGGCGTCGCAAGTCGCCATCAAGATGCTCGGCACCAACGGGGGCGGTTACGCCAACGCCAACGCCGCTTATCCGTTCGAGAATCCCACCCCGCTCTCCAACTTCATCCAGATGCTCTCCATCTTCGCCATCGGCAGCGGGCTGACTTATTACCTGGGGCGCCAGACCAAAAACCAGGGTCATGGCTGGTCGGTCTGGGCGTCGATGATGGTCTTGTTTCTGGCCGGCTGCTTCCTGTGCTGGTGGGCGGAGGCGGGCGGCAACCCGATTCATCAGCATCTGGGCGTCGCCGCGGCCGGCGGCAACATGGAGGGCAAGGAAGTGCGCTTCGGCATCTTTAACTCCGCCCTCTTCGCCACCGTGACCACCGACGCTTCCTGCGGCGCGGTCAACTCCATGCACGATTCCTTCACGCCGCTGGGCGGTTTTGTCCCGCTGTTCAACATTCAACTGGGGGAAATCATCATCGGCGGCGTCGGGGCGGGGCTGTATGGGATGTTGGTTTTTGTGGTGCTGGCCGTGTTCATCGCGGGATTGATGGTCGGACGGACGCCGGAATACCTCGGGAAGAAAATCCAGGCTTACGACGTGAAAATGGCGATGCTGGCCCTGCTGGTGCTGGCGGTCTCCATCCTCGGATTCGCCGCCTGGGCCTCGGTCAGCAAATGGGGATTGGACGGGCTGAACAACAGCGGCCCGCACGGTTTGAGCGAAATCCTTTACGCGTTCAGCTCCGCCAACGGCAACAATGGCAGCGCCTTTGCCGGGCTGAACGCGAACACGCCCTGGTACAACACCACCCTGGGAATTGCGATGCTGGTGGGACGGTTTCTGATGATTGTGCCGATCATGGGCCTGGCCGGATCGCTGGTGGCGAAGAAAATCTCCCCGCCCAGCGCCGGGACCTTTCCCGTGGCCGGCGTCACGTTCGTCATCCTGCTGCTCGGCACGGTGCTGCTGGTGGGCGCGCTGAACTTTCTGCCCGCGCTGACCCTGGGGCCGATCATCGAGCATTTCCAGGCCCTCCACGGCAAACTGTATTGATTTTATGACGCGCAAAGCTCCTTCTTTATTTGACTGGGAAATTGCCGGGCCGGCCCTGATCGATTCCTTCAGGAAACTGGACCCGCGCCTGATGATCAAGAACCCGGTGATGTTTGTCACGCTGGTCGGCGCCGCGCTGACGACGGTGGGCATCTTTATCGGCAAGACCGGCGAGCGCAACTTCATCGCCCAATTGGCTCTCTGGCTCTGGTTCACCGTGCTCTTCGCCAATTTCGCCGAAGCCGTCGCCGAAGGCCGGGGCAAAGCCCAGGCCGAGAGCCTGCGCAAAAGCCGCAAGGAAACCATCGCCCGCCGCCTGCGCAACAAAGGCGAGGAACAAGTGCCCGCCACGGATTTGCAAAAGGGCGACCTGGTGGTGTGCGAGGCGGGCGACATCATTCCCGCCGACGGCGATGTCATCGAAGGCATCGCCAGCGTGGATGAAGCGGCCATCACGGGAGAATCGGCGCCGGTCATCCGCGAGAGCGGGGGCGACCGGTGCGCGGTCACCGGCGGCACGCGCGTGTTGAGCGACCGCATCGTCATCCGCATCACCTCGGAAAAAGGCAACACGTTCCTGGACCGCATGATTGCGATGGTCGAGGGCGCCCGGCGGCAAAAGACCCCGAACGAAATCGCGCTGACCATTTTGCTCTCGGCCCTGACCCTGATCTTCCTGCTCGTCTGCATGACGTTGAAGCCGTTTGGAACGTATTCGGAGACGGACTTTTCCGTTCCCGTGCTGGTGGCGCTGCTGGTCTGCCTGATTCCCACGACCATCGGCGGATTGTTGAGCGCCATCGGCATCAGCGGCATCGACCGCCTGGTCCGCCGCAACGTCCTGGCCATGAGCGGGCGCGCGGTCGAGGCCGCCGGCGACGTCGATGTCTTGCTGCTGGACAAAACGGGCACGATCACCTTGGGCAACCGCATGGCGACGGCCTTTGTTCCCGCGCCGAATATCACGGCCGAGCGACTGGCCGACGCGGCGCAGTTGGCTTCGCTGGCGGATGAAACGCCGGAGGGCCGGTCCATCGTCGTGCTGGCGAAGGAACGATTTAATTTGCGCGGACGGGAGGTGGCGGAGGCGCACGTTCAATTCGTCCCGTTCACCGCCCAGACCCGGATGAGCGGGGTCAACTTCCCGGCGCTGGACGGCCGCCCCGCGCGCACCATCCGCAAGGGCGCAACGGAAGCGATCTCCGTCTATGTGGACCAGGCCGGCGGCAAGTTTCCGCAGGCCGTCTCGACGGCGGTCGAGGATATTTCCCGCTCCGGCGGCACGCCGCTGGTTGTGGCCGAGGGGCGCGAAGTCCTGGGCGTGGTGCATCTCAAGGACGTCGTCAAAGGCGGCATCAAGGAGCGGTTCGCGCAACTGCGCAAAATGGGCATCCGCACCGTCATGATCACCGGCGACAATCAATTGACCGCCGCCGCCATCGCCGCCGAGGCCGGGGTGGATGATTTCATGGCCCAGGCCACGCCGGAACAGAAGCTCAAACGCATTCGCGAGGAACAGGCCTCCGGCCACCTCGTGGCCATGACGGGCGACGGCACCAACGACGCGCCCGCGCTGGCGCAAGCGGACGTCGGCGTGGCCATGAACACCGGCACGCAGGCGGCGCGCGAGGCGGGCAACATGGTCGATCTGGACAGCAATCCGACCAAGCTCATTGAGATCGTTGAGATCGGCAAACAACTGCTGATCACGCGCGGCTCGCTCACCACCTTCAGCATCGCCAACGACGTGGCCAAGTATTTCGCCATCGTTCCCGCCATGCTCATGGGGACCTTTCCCGCCATCGCGCCGCTGAACATCATGTCGCTGCACAGCCCGTCCAGCGCCATCCTCAGCGCCGTAATTTTCAACGCCCTGATCATCGTCGCGCTGATTCCGCTGGCCTTGCGCGGGGTGGCCTACAAACCGATCGGGGCGCTGGCGATTTTGCAGCGCAATCTGGTGATTTACGGATTCGGCGGAGTGATTGTCCCGTTCATCGGCATCAAAGCCATCGATGTCCTCATCACCGCCCTCAACTTGATCTGAGCTTATGAAAGAATTCTTCGCCGAAATACGCGGGGCGGTCATGGCCACCGTCATGCTGGCCATCGTCTGCTGCGGGGTTTATCCGCTGGTGGTGTTTGGCTGCGGCCGGCTCCTGTTCGCCGACAAAGCCGACGGCAGCCTGATTATTGACTCCAAAGGCGCCGTCCGCGGCTCCAGGCTGCTGGGCCAGTCCTTCAGCGGCGACAAGTATTTTCATCCCCGCCCCTCCGCCGCCGGCAACGGTTATGACCCGACCAGTTCCGGCGGAAGCAATCTCGGACCCACCTCCAAAAAGCTGGCCGATTCCATCGCGCAAAACATCGCCGATTACCGGTCGCAAAACGGCCTCGACACCAACGCGCCCGTCCCCGCCGACGCGGTCACGGCCAGCGGCAGCGGCCTGGACCCGCACATCAGCCTGGCCAACGCGGAGTTGCAGGCGGCCCGCGTGGCCAAGGCCCGCGGCCTGACGGTCCCGGCGGTGCGCGCGCTCATCGACCGGCACATCGACAAGCCGGACCTTGGATTTCTCGGCGACCCCGGCGTCAACGTCCTGCCCCTGAATCTGGACCTTGATGGGGTCAAGTAGATTTACGGATTTTCCGCCCGGCCAAAGTCATTGGGGGGAAAATCCCGATCAGGTGTATCCGAACGCGCGGCAGAATGGTTCCAAAACGGGGAAAATCGGGGCCAGGTGTTTCTCGTAAGCATGCCACCGGGCCACCGAGCGGTGATAGACCGGACGGGTCACGTCCTGGTAGGTTGGGGAGTAAAGGTGCTTGGCGGCGCTCTTTTCGTAAAATCGCGCCTGATCCGGGTGCCATTCCAGGGCAAGGAACTCGGTGACCCGGCGTCCCTCCGCCGGCAGGTCGGCGACGATGTCCTCGTAACGGGTCTGAATCCAGGCAAAGCCTTCCCATTCGCGCACCATCAGCCAAATGCCCATGAGGTCGGCGTAGTGCTTGGCCAGGCGCCCGAAATCGAGGAAGTTCACATTGGCCGAGTTGAGGGGGATGTTTTGAAAGTAACAACTGAGCGCGACATCGCGGGGATCGCGCAAGGCGATGAGCACGCGCAGTTCCGGGAAGACGCGCAGCCAGAGCGGAAGCCGGGCGGTCGGAGAGGGATTTTTGTCCACGAGGATTTTACCGGCCGCGTCGCCGCCCAGGTCCTGCCGGAGCGCCTGGATATAGTGCCGGCGCAGGACATTGACGCGCGCGCTGGAAAGGGAGTTGGACTTGTGAAACTCCGGCTGGAGAACTTCCAGGAACGCCGCCGGCTCATCGACCGCGGCCACGCCCGGGTGAGCGTCCAGAATTTGCTCCAGCAAGGTCGTGCCGCTGCGGGGATGGCCGCCGAGAAAGGCCAGCGGCGGGATGGCTTCCCGCTTGCGCTCCGGAAAGAGTTTTGCCCAAGTGCGGAGAACGTCCTTGGGCTGGCTGGCCGTAAACCGCCGGATGCTCTCCGCGCTTTGATCGTATCCGCGCATGAGCAAGGCCGCGTCCGCCAAGCCGCGCACGATGTCCTTTGCCTCGCCCAGCAGGCGCATCGCTTCATCGAAACGGTCCGTTCGATCCAGGACCTGGGCCAATTCGTAGCGGGCGGCGTAACGGACGTAGGGATGCCGGGGCTCGGAGGCGATCAGGTCGCGCAGCCGGCGTTCGGCCTCCTCCAATTTGCCCTCGCGCCGGTCAAGAAGGGCGGAGAAATAGCGGGCCTGGTCGTCTTGGGGATCAATGGCCAGACACTCGGCGACGGCCGCCCGGGCCTGATCCAGACAATGCGTCTTCTCCAGAAGGACGGCCAGGCTGATGCGGGAGTTGATGCCACGCGGATCGGCGGCGGCGGCCCGGAGGAAACAAGCGCGGGCCTTTTCCGGGAAGCGCGACGCCTCGTATTGATGGCCCACCAGGCCGATGAGTTCGGCGTTGTGCGGCTCCAGTTCGATCGCTTTGCTCCAGGCGCGGTCCGCCAGCTCCAATTGGCGCAATTTGCAGGCGGCATTGCCGCATTCATACCAAACGACCGCCGCGCCAGGGCATTGCCGGGTCAATTTCTGATAAAGCGCCAAGGCCCGGCTGGCATCGCCGCCAAGCAAGAGATCCCGGGCTCGATTCAGATCGTTCTGGGCATGGGCCGCCATAATGACACAAGGCGCAAACGCGCGCCGGCCCAAGGTGCCCCGGCCAAATGAGCGTCACAAGACCCAAATCCGCGCCGTCCCCAAACCACCAAAACCGGGCCAAGACAAAAGAGCTTGACAACTCGATTGGCCCTGCTGTTAGATGCACCCACGCTAACCCCCAAGCTGTGGGCCGATTGTGATCGCTGCGTCGGATCGACGGCTTGCGAAAAAGTGAAGGCTAATAAACAGGAAAGTCTTATGAAAAAACTGCGCTGCTCCCCCAAAATCTCCCGCACCAAGAAAATCGCCTGCACCGTCTCGGCGGCCGCCCTCATGCTGGGCGTCAGCTCGGCGGCCACAGTGGGCTTGCACTTCCAGGAAAACTACTGCGGCTCCGCCCGTTACTCCGGTTTTCCGGTCACCTTGACCGCGTTCGGCATCGCCCCGAGCGGCTGGGAAAATCTGATCCCGATGGACACGGGCTACGATGGTTGTTCCATCGCAAGCGCCCCGTATAGTTTCACGTTGAACGAAGTCATCGACACCACCACTTCGGCCAACGGGTTGAATCCCCTGCCAAACGGTTCACTCAATGTGACCTGGAGCGCCAATGACGCCAATTTCAGCGGATTTGCCGGTTATGGCGGCAAGCCTCCCAGCTATGCCTACGATGGGGCCCCGCCCAACCCCATTCCAACAGGAGAATGGCAGGTTTACTCAACATTTCTGCGCGACGGAGTTAATTTTGGCATCACTGCGTCGGGCGACTACGATTATCTTTATTGCGGTGACAATTCCCAGCCTGGTTATACAGTCGATATCACGGGCCTGCACAGCCTCTTCACCAACGGCCCCTTTGTGATCGAATTAATTGCGGCCGCCGATTCCATGCAGACGCTCACGAATGCCTTTATCATTGACGTGGCTTCTTCCACGACGAATTCGGTCACCTATCCCAGCACTCCCACTCCTTATGACGAGGGGGGAACTTGTAGTCAATGGCTTCGGGGGCATGGCGGAGGGCTCAGCACGGTCAGCGGGACGTTGAACACCGATCATGTGCAGATTATGAGCAACCATCCGCAACACGGAGGCGTCGGCGTCCCGCCCAACGGCTTTGACAACGCCGGCACCATCTCCGGCTTCATCATCACCGACAAGCCCGTGGTCACCATGCCGCCCCAATCGCTCTTGGCGAATCTGGGAGACACAGTTCTGCTGAACCCTTATGCCATTGGCGTGCCGCCGCTGTCGTACCAGTGGCGCAGGAACGGAAGCGCGATTGCCAGCGCCACCGATTCATCCTACACGATTGCCGCAGTCACCCTCGGGAACGCCGGAAATTACGATCTGGTGGTCACCAATCTTTACGGCGCCACCACAAGCCTCGTTGCCACCGTGGGAAGCTTCATCACGCAGGCGTCCGCCGCCGAGGTTGTTGCTGATTCCAATCCCGCCAACCCGGAACGGGACGGCACGGACCTGGGAGCAACCTGGCTGGCTTCCAGTTCGGATGGCACGACCACCCGTTCAGGCGTGATGCAATTCGTGGCGGCCCAGACCAACGGCATTTCAGTCCAGGGAACCACCAACTTCGATGTCGACGCGGGCACGGTCATGTTCTGGATGCAGTCGGCGGGGACTGATACCAGCACGAGCGGAGCCAACGGAGCGTCGCTCTTTTGCCGGCCTTCCGGCACGGCGGGCGTTGACTTTATGGTGCTGCAGCAAGACGACGGCACCCTCGAGTTCATAGCCCCCGAATCGGCCAACATTTTTGGCTCTGTGGCAAACGTGTCGGACAACAAGTGGCATTTTGTGGCGGTCACCTTTGACTCCTCGGGGGCCGGTGGCGCCATCCTCTATGTCGATGGCGCCTTGGATACGACCAATGCCAATTTCCTCTCATGGTCCTGGCCGGTGGGCCAGCCGCTTCAGATCGGCTTCTCCACGGACTCGACCTGGAGGGCTTACAATGGCTTGCTGGACGACGTTCGCTTCTACAACCGCCAGTTGACCGCGGCTGAGATCGCCTCTGTCTTCCATACCGGCGCTTTGGTGGACACCAACGCGCTCCAGATGCAACTCAATTTCAGCGCCCCTCCCGGAATGGGAATCGTTCTGAGTTGGAAGGAGAGCACCGCCGTCCTCCAATCAGCTTCCAAAGTAAACGGGCCTTATTTGGATGTGCCGGCGGCGGTTTCGCCCTATATCGTCGTCCCCGAGGCGACTGAAAAGTTCTTCCGCTACCGCTACCTCCACGCGCCGCAATCGCTGATCAGCAATCCCTATCTCATGTGATCCCTTAACCCCGGCACAGGGGCGCCGAAAAGAGGAAGCTATTTGGCCTCCGCTGCCGTGGCGGGGAGGGCGTTGCGTTTGGCCATGATGGCGGCGACAATCTTTTCGGCCAGGGCGGGTTTCTCCACCAGGGCCTGGCGGGCGGCCTCCTTGCCCTGGCCGATTAACTCGCCCTCGAATTGCAGCCAGGCGCCTTTCTTGTCCACCACGCCGTGGGCGATGCCCACGTCCAGGATGCTGCCTTCCTTGTTGATGCCGTGATCGTAGAGAATCTCGAATTCCGCCTCGGCGAAGGGCGGGGCGACTTTGTTTTTGACAATTTTCACCTTGACTGCGTTGCCGATGGCGGCGCCGGCCGCGTCCTTCAAGGTGTCGCGCCGGCGGATGTCGATGCGGATGCTGGCGTAGAATTTGAGCGCCTTGCCGCCGGGGGTCGTTTCCGGGTTGCCGAACATCACGCCGACTTTTTCGCGCAACTGGTTGGTGAAGATGCAGGTGGTTTTGGATTTGGCGAGGATGGCGGTGAGTTTGCGCAAGGCCTGGCTCATCAGGCGCGCCTGCATGCCCATCGTCGCCATGCCCATCTCGCCTTCCAACTCGGCCTTCGGCACGAGGGCGGCGACCGAATCGACCACAATGACGTCCAGGGCGTTGGAGCGGGCCAGTGTTTCACAGATGCTCAGGGCCTCCTCGCCGCTGTCCGGCTGGGAAACCAGCAGGTCATCGAGATTCACCCCCAGTTTCTTGGCGTAGGCCGGGTCCAGCGCGTGTTCGGCGTCGATGAACGCGGCCAGGCCGCCGGCTTTCTGCGCGCTGGCAATGACATGCAGCATCAGGGTGGTTTTGCCGGAGGATTCGGGGCCGAAAATCTCGACCACCCGCCCGCGCGGCACCCCGCCCACCCCCAGCGCCAAGTCCACCGCCAGCGCGCCGGTGGGGATGACCGCGATGCCCACCTTGGCCCGGGCGTCGCCCAGCCGCATGATGCTGCCGTCCCCGTATGTTTTGGTGATCGAGGAAATGGCGGCGTCGAGGTCCCGCTGGCGCGTGGCCGAGATTTTGGGATCGGCGGGTTTTGTTTCGGCCGGTTTTTCGGATTTAGGAGGCATGAGGCAAGTTTAAGGTTAAGGTTTAAAGTTAAAAGTCTTCTGAATTTGCATCCGCTTGGGCGGTTGAGTCAATGGCGGGTTCGCCGGCCCCGGCGCCGCGGTGGCAGCAGACGCCGCGCCGGCTGGCGGCGATGAAATCGAGCAGCACGGTGGCGGACGCGCCGGTGAATTGCGTCCGCGCCTCGGCCACCGCCTCGGAAAGATTCTGCCCGGAGCGAAAGAGCTTGTGGTAAAGCCGTTTCAATTCCAGGCGCTCCTCGGCGCTGAATTGGGCGCGGCGCAGGCCGATGACGTTGAGTCCACAGAGGTTGTTGACGCCGCGCGCGATGGCAAAGGGAGGCACGTCCTGGCTGACGGCCGTGCCGCCTTGCAGGATGACCAGCGTGCCGAGGCGCACGAATTGATGCACCAGACAGTTGCCGGAGATGAACACGCCATCGGCCACTTGCGCATAGCCGCCCAGCAAGGCGCCGTTGGCCACGATGACGCGGCTGCCCAGGCAGACATTGTGGCCGACGTGCGAATTGACCATGAGAAAATTGTCCGAGCCAATGACGGTGGCTTCATCGGGTTTGGCCGAGCCATGCACGGTGACCCCTTCGCGAAAGAGGTTGCGGTCGCCGATGACCAGGCGCGCCGGCTCGCCCTTGTATTTGACATCCTGGGGCGCGTCGCCGATGACGCAGCCGGCGTGGAAATGGTTGCCGGCGCCGATGGTGGCGTGGCCGGTGAGATACACGTGCGGCCCGACCCGGCAGCCCGGGCCGAGAGAGACATGCGCGTCAATCACGGCGCAGGGGCGGACCTCGACCGTGGAATCCAGTTGGGCTTTTGGACTAATGATGGCCGTTGGATGGATCATGCAACCGGCTTCATAAAAGGCACAACGCCGCCGAAGCGTCAAGCTCCGCCATCCTTGGGCAATGTCCTAATTTGGACGAATTGACGTTTGTAATCGGGGTTGGCACGGAAATTGATTTATCTATTTTGGAAAATAAAATTTAACCTTTTCCGCGGCAAGCATTTGAAACGGATTTACGCAACCAACATCCATTGCTTTGCAGGCATTTGGAATTTTGACCTGCTTCCCGCTTGATGCAATTTCAGTCGTGACGACCATGTGCTTGTACGCATGGGCATAGCCAACTAACACAAAATCTGCATCCCCCAAGAATTTAGCCTGTGCCGCACCGGTATAATTATCAAGAACCCAACCGGTTAAGATCTTTAAACTTTCATAAGTTTGCCCTTCATTAGTTTCAACAAACATTGTCCTTCTCTGTTTGGCCCAGTTAGAGAGCCAGTCTTGCCGCCCCATCAATTCATCTCGAACTCTTTTAATGCTTAAAACTTTCCCGTTTGCATGTGCATGATCCAGCCATTCCCAAAATCCAGGACATATAGCAGGTCCATAGTAATGGTTTTTTGCTTCAATAAAAACGTTCGAGTCTAATAGATAGGCCATTCCGTTCCCTTTTGTAGCTCCCTGATATATTTTAGGAAAGTTGCCTCTTTTTTTATACCAAGAAACTGCATCGCATCACGTTGCATTGTTCGTCCAGCAAGGGCCTCCTGAATGATCGTTATAGAAAACCTTCTGCTATGTTTATATTGCTCATTTACATAATAATTCCCACCGGTGGATTTGGTTGCCACGCTGGCAATCATTTTGTAATAAGAATTGAATTTAGCCTCTGTGAGTAAGGCGGCATCGCGGGCACGCCTTGCGACCACAACACGGCTGATTTTATATTCACGGGATAATCTGTCAATCTCACCAATATCATTTATCTCCCCTCGCCATGAAACACGAAGTTCTTCAAGTGGCAAGAGAACCTCTGCGGCTACACTGTTGCAATAGCGTTCGAGTTCAGTGTGGGTGGAATATGTCCTTTCAAGATTAGAAACTCCGGTTTCGCCAAGCCACACATGAGCAATTTCGTGGGCAATCGTGAATATCTGCGCTGCCGGAGCGTCGGCCCCGTTTATGAAAATCAGCGGAGCATATTCATCGGATAGCGCGAATCCGCGAAATTCATCAACTGATAATATACGACTTGTGTTCTCCCCGACGTATCCAGACCTCAAAACAAGAATGCCAGAATCCTCTGCCGCCTCAATCGTGTACCTGATCGTGTCTTCCCATTTTACCGTCCTTTGGGCTAATGCAGGGCCGATGTTTAACGTTCTCCTGATGTCTTCTGCGGTTTCTCGCGCCGGGATTCGTATGGAAGATTTACCAACAAAAGGTAATGGCGTTTTGCCGTTGGAAATCAGATACTCTCGATACCAATCTTGTTTGAGTTGTGCGCTGTAAATGACATCCAAGAGATCGTTGCTTGGGTCCGACGAATCTGCACCGTCAACTCGGCGAAAATCGGCAATTGGCAGACTAGGCTGCGGTGGCTCTTGCAGAAATAAAAATCCAAATGGGGTATCCGTTTTATCAGCCAATGGTTCCACCAAAGAAAATGGAATGGAGCCAGTTGCCTCCCATTTCTTCACAAGTCCCAATTGAACCCCAATACGCTCGGCCAATGTGGCCTCAGAAAGGCCCGCCTTGTTGCGCGCCCAGCGCAAGACGCCCGGATTAAGTATTGCATCGCTCATAATACAGCCTCCGATTTAAGCAGGCTGCCGCCAGTTTTGATGTAATCCGAAACCAGCCAATCCACTAACCATGACGGCTTCTTTTTCCACTGATTCCGTGCAGCCTGCCAGTTTTGTTCGTTTAAGGAAACACAAATTTTTACGGTCCCGCCTGGTCTCGGTTTTCTCCCGGCATTTTTTCTCCACCCTCCCCATCCCGATTTTTTCTTCATTTTTTCGTTTGACATATCTACTTGATATAGTACGATTAAATCAAACTAGGCGAAAAGTCAAAGGAAAAATTTATGGCAAATGAACTGAAAACCGAAAAAAAAGACGGTTGCGGTTTCCATGCTGGCCGAAGGCAGCAGCATCCGCTCCATTGAACGAACCATCGGCATTCACCGCGATACGGTCATGCGGCTTGGCGTGCGCGTTGGCCAGGGTTGCCAGCGCATCATGGACGAAAAGCTCCGCAACCTGAATTGTGGGCGGATTGAGGTTGACGAGGTATGGGGATTTATCGGGATGAAGCAAAAAACGGCCATGCGGATGAATCAGCCTGGCCCTGACGTTGGCGACATTTGGACGTGGGTTGCCCTTGACCCGGAAACCACACTTGTGCCGACGTTTGCCATTGGCGACCGGACGCAATACATGGCGAATTGTTTCATTGAGGATTTGGCGTCTCGCCTTGCTCACCGGGTTCCACTTTCCAGTGACGGCCTCGAAGCGTATCAGGACGCACTTGAACGCGCTTTCGGCTGCGAAGTGGACTACGGCTCAATTATCAAAATCTTTGGCCATACGGAACTTGCGGAACAACGGCGGTATTCCCCGCCGGAAGTCGTGAGGGTTAACAGGGTGGCCATCCAAGGGATGCCGGATGTTGACCTAATCTCCACAAGCCACGTTGAAAAACAAATCCGCAATTTGGAAGACAAGTTGAGCAGTCTTAAAAAACCAAATTAGGACACTACCCATCCTTGAAAATCCAAAGCGCAAGTCCCGATTTTCAAGGATCAGGATTCGGCCCCCCGGGAACCGGGGCGGGCACAGTCCCTCTCAATCGCGCCCGGCCGCTTCTTTCGACAAACAATTCTCCCGCGTCCGCCGAAAGCGGGCGCGGGAGAAGTCGTGCAGCGGAGCAGGGTCAACCTGCTTTGCTCTCATCCACCACCAGGTAGTGGCTGCCATTGCCGCTCCAAACATGGAGCAGGGTTGTTTTGTCCTTCGCGTGCTCAGTGAACTTGACGGCGTCATCGGCGCTTTTCACCGGGTGATGGTTGATCTCCAGGATCACGTCGCCCGGCTTGAGGCCCGCTTCGGCCGCGGCGGAGTTGGGGGCGACCTCCGTCACCACCGCGCCTTTGACGTGTTCGGGGATGCCGAATTGCTGGTGGGCCTGCGCGTTCAGGTCGCTCACCGCCACGCCTTGGAGAGTGTCGGTGTCCTGCGAATTGTCCGCGTCGTTTTTGGCCAACTGGTCGCTGCCCGGCAATTCCTTCACCTTGACTTCCAGGGTCCTGGTGGAACCGTCGCGGAGGATTTCCACCGGCACTTTGTCGCCGGGAGCGGTGTTGGCCACGGCCAGTTTCAGATGACGGCTGTCGCTGACCTTGTGGCCGTTGAACTCGACAATCACGTCGCCGTTTTGCAGGCCCGCCTTGGAGGCCGGGCCATCGGGCACAACCCCGCCCACCAGCGCGCCCTGGTCGTTCTTGAGGTTGAACTCCCTGGCCAGCGGCGGAGTAATATCCTGGATCATGACGCCCAGGTAGCCGCGGGTCACTTTGCCGTACTCGATGAGGCTGACCATGATCCCGCGCGCCAGATCGGTCGGGATGGCGAAACCTATGCCCTGGTTGCCGCCGTTGCGGCTGTAAATCGCGGTGTTAATGCCGATCAAACGGCCCTCCGCATCCACCAATGCGCCGCCGGAATTGCCCGGGTTGATCGCGGCATCCGTCTGGATGAAGTCCTCATAATCCAGGCCCAACGTGGCGCGCCCGGTCGCGCTGATGATGCCCATCGTCACCGTCTGGCCGATGGCATAGGGATTGCCGATGGCCAAAACGACATCGCCGACCTCGGCTTTGTCGCTCTCGGCAAAGGAGACGGCGGGAAGGTCGTGGGCGTCGATCTTGATGACGGCGAGGTCGGATTTGGGGTCTTTGCCGATGACTTTGGCGGTAAACTCCCGGCCGTCGTTGAGCGTGACAGTGACTTCGTTGGCGCCATCGACGACGTGATTATTGGTCAGGATGTAGCCGTCCTTGGTGACGAGGACGCCGGAGCCGGCGCCGTGTTCGGGCGGCGTGTATAATTTCTGATGGAAGCCGGGAAATTGCGGCCCAAAGAATTGGCGGAAGAAAGGATCCTCGGGCAGGTTGAGATTGGCCGGGGTTTCCTTGGCCGCGATTTTCACCGCCACCTTGACGACGCTGGGGATGACTTTCTTGACGATGGGGGCGAAGCTGGCGCTGAGTTTGACGTCATGCGCCAGCGGGCGGTCATCCACGACCAGGCCGAGGGATTTGACCTTTGACGCCTGGTCGCTGGCATGAACCGTGGTCACCACGGCGTAGCTGCCGGCCAGGAAAGCGCCGCCCAAGAGGAGGGCGGCCACGCTGCGAAATGTCTGATTTGTTTTCATTGTTCGTTCTGATTCTTGTTTCCGTTGCACTTTGCATTCGTTACCGAAAACAAGATGGCAGGGCCGGATGACAGCAGGCTTTCCGGAGTATTACAAATTGGTAAGGAAAACGCCCTTCACGGGCGCGCGGCGACGGCCCCGGCTTTCGCCACCGAATTGGAAAGCACTTCAATGGCCTTGAGCAGTTGAGCGTCGCCGGAAGATTGCAATTGCTCCGGCGTTAACTCGCGTTCCGAGGCGGGCCGGAGCGGCGCCGTGTCGGGCGGGAGCGCGACCTTCACGTCCGGCTCGATGCCTCGGTGCCAGAAGGAGCGCTTGTCCGGCGTGAGCCATTCCTGCACCGCCAGCAGCAGGGCGGAGCCGTCGGCGAGCTGGAACTGGCTCAAAACGGTGCCGGTGCCAAAAGTCGTCTCGCCCACGAGCGTGGCGCGGTGGGCGTCGTGGAGGGCGCCGGCCACGATTTCCGAGTCGCTGGCCGAGCCGCCGTTAATCAGGACGGCCAGCGCCATGTCCGTCGCCAGGCCGCCGGGCCGGACGGGCACCGGCGTAATGCCGCCCCGGGCGTCCTTTTCCCACAGGACATTGCCCGATTTGAGGAACTGGCTGGCGTTGGTCACGGCTTCGTCCAGGACGCCGCCGGGATTGTTGCGCAAGTCAAGAATAATGCCTTGGAGGCCCTGCCGCTTGATTTCGAGCAAAGCTCTGCGCAAGTCGGCCGACTCTCCCTCGCTGAACATGGCAATGCGCAAATGGGCCAGGCTGGTCCCCGGCAGCCGCTGCCAGGTGACGTTGTTGAGCTTGATGGAGGCGCGCACGATTTTGACCTCGCGCCGCTGGCCGTCGCGCGGATTGATGACGGTCAATTGGACCGCTTGCCCCGCCTCGCCGGAAATCCGGGCCGAAATCTGGTGCATCGAAAGGCCCGCCACCGGGTGGCCGTCCACCTGCAGGATGACATCGCCCGGCCGCACGCCGGCCAGTTGCGCCGGCGAGCCGTCGATCGGCGCCACGACCACCGCCTGGCGGTCGCGCGACTGGATTTCGATGCCGACGCCGGTCAGCCTGCCCTGGACGGCGGACCCCGCCTTGCGCGCCTGGGGTGGAGTCAGGTAAACACTGTGGCCGGTGTCGCCGAGGGCTTCGGCCATGCCGTTGATGGCGCCCTGGGTCATGGCGGCGTGGCGGACGGCGGCCCGGTCCACGTAGAATCTGTCAATTGTATTCCAGGCCTGGGCCATCAGCCGGAAGTCGTCCTTGGCGTCCGCGGGCATCCCGCTCCGCAAAATCCAGCGCTCCAGCGCGGCGCCGCCGCTTAACGCCATCACCAGGGCGAGCGTCACCACGAATCCTCTCCGGATGCGGAAGGAAAAGAGCGTCAACTTTTCGCCTGGGGCGGCATTCATGGAAGCGTAAGAGTACGAGCAGGATTAGGAATAGGAACCAAAAACGGCTACATTTGTGTGATCTCCGGGCGGAGGGGTTCCAGGTCGGGGTCTTGCAGGGACATTTGCTTGAGTTGGCGGGCGTCGCCCAGTTTGAAGGCTTCGCGCAGCCAAGTGCGCGCCTGGGTCAAATTGCCCAACTGGCATTCGTAGCAGGCCAGGTTGTAGGCGATCAACGGCTCGTTCGGAAAGCGCTGGCGGGCGGCGGCCAGGATGGCTTTGGCGGGGGAAATGCCGCCGCCCGGTCTGCGGCGCGCGGCGTAGGCCTGGGCGATCCAGGCGCCGCGCTCGCCCGGGGCGGTCTTGGTCCAGGCGGAGGCGGTTTCGGCCGCCAATTCCCAGTGGCCGGCCTTGGCCAGGATTTCATACCGCACCGCCAGGACATCGGGGTGCGAGGAGAAGGCGGGGTTGACGTGTTTCAGTTCCTCGCCGGCTTCCTGCCAATTGCCCAAGCCCAGCCAGCCGGCAGCGGCGGAGACAAAATGCGAATCGGGCGGCGGCAGCGGTTTCATCAGTCCAGATTAATCGGTTGGTAGCGCGGCACGAGCAGTTTCATCATTGCCCAGGCAGCCAGGTAACTCAACGCGCAAATGATGAACATGAAATGGTAGGCCGTCTGCGGGGCCTTTTGGAAATGATCGTTGAGCGCGCCGGCAATTTTTTGGATGATCACCCCGCCGATGCCGCCGGCCATGGTGCCGATGCCCGTGACCGAGGCGACGGCTTTTTTCGGAAACATATCGGATACGGTCGTGAACAAATTTGACGACCACGCCTGATGCGCGGCGGCGCCGACGCAGATTGCGGCCACGGCGAGCACGGCCGCCATTTCCCCGAATTGACTGACGTTGCCGAAGTATTGCGTGGTCAAAACGGCGAGCGGAAAAAGGGCGATCAGGAACATGGCCGTCATGCGCGCCTTGTAAACCTCCATTCCTCTTTTGATGAGGGTCATCGGAATGATGCCGCCATAAACGCTGCCCACGATGGCGACGCCATACACGATGAAGGTGGGCAGCATGACCTCGTGCTTGGTCATGCCGAATTGTTTTTTCAGATAGTCTGGCAGCCAGAAAAGGTAGAACCACCAGACGCCATCGGTCATGAATTTGCCGAAAAAGAAGGCCCACGTCTGGCGGAAGCCAAAAAGGCTGCCCCACGAAACTTTTTTTGTCCTGTCGCCGGCTTGCTGGTCGGCGGCCGCCTGGTCGTCAATATGAATATAATCGTACTCGGCTTTGGAAAGCCGTTTTTGCCGCGCGGGAATTTCGTAAAGCCAAAACCAGAAAATCAGCCAGAAAAAACCCGCCGCGCCGGTCAGAATGAAAGCCATTTTCCATCCCTGCGCGTCCCCGAAATGAATCAGGCACCAGGGAACAAACAAGGCGGAGACCATGGCGCCAAAATTTGAGCCGCTGTTGAAGATGCCGGTGGCCAGGGCGCGTTCGCGTTTGGGAAACCATTCCGCGACGGTTTTGATGGAGGCGGGAAAATTTCCGGCTTCGCCGATGCCGAAGGCGCTTCGGATAAAGATGTGCATCAGGACGAGGCGTCCGACGAAGGCGTTGAGGATTCCAAAAATCGACCAAATGATGAGGGAAAGGGCCAGTCCCAATTTCGTCCCGATTTTGTCAATGACCCAGCCGGCAAGGATGGTCATGCCGGCGTAAAACGCGGTGAAGGCGGAGGTCAAATTGGCAAAGTCGGTGTTCGACCAACCAAAGCCGCCCTGCGCCGCCGGGGAGCAGAAAAACTCCTTCAGGTAGCTGATGACCTGCCGGTCCATGTAATTGACAGTTGTGGCGAAAAACAGCAGGCCGCAGATGACCCAGCGATAGTTGCCGGCGATCAACCCTGGCGCCCCGGCGGTTTCGGGCGCGTCTTTAACCGGGGAGGACATGATTCAGTGTTTGGTCATTGGCCGCCGGACACAAGGGAAATTTGCGGCACGCGGGCGTCGGCGGGATCGGCCCAGCGGTTGTTCGGGATGGTCGGCGCCCAACCGGGCCGCAACGGGTCCTGGTCGTAGGGATAGCCGCCCAGCCTCTTGTAAAGTTCGGCATACTCCGCCAGCTTGCCGCGGTCGAGGCGGACGCCCAGACCGGGGCCGGAGGGCACGCGGATGGCGCCGTTCTCGTAGCGCATCTGGCCGCCCTCGATGATGTCGCCGGTCAAATGATGATAATGAGCGTCGGCCGCGAAGGTGAGATTGGGCAGGACGGCGCCGAGGTGGAGCATGGTCGCCAGTTGAATGCCCAGCTCGCCGGAGGAATGCACGGCCACGCCCAGTTGGAAGGTGTCGCAAACGGCGGCCGCCTTGACGCATTGGCGGATGCCGCCCCAAAAGGTGGTGTCAAGCAGAATTACATCGACGGCCGTGTCCAGCACGTTGGCCGCCAGTTGCTCGAAGTTCACCACCACCGTGTTGGTCGCGAGCGGCACCCGCGCCAGTTGCCGGACGCGCCGCATCCCGTTGAGGCCGAAGACCGGGTCCTCCAGGTAATCGTTGTTCAGCCCCTCGATGGCCTGGGCGAAGCGGATGGACTGCTCGGTGGACCAGACGCCGTTGGGATCGAACCGGAAGCGGTCGCCCGGGAGCGAGGCGGCCAGCGCGCGGTAGCATTCCAACTCATAGTCCGGCGGGAACACGCCGCCTTTGAGTTTGTGGGAAGTGAAGCCGAAGCGCCGCTTGTTGGCGGCCGCCTCCGCCACCAGTTGGCCCGGTTCGCGCACTTCGCCCAGTCCGGTTTTGGCGTTGGGATAGCGGAAGAACAAGTAGGAAGCAAACGGCACCGTGTCCTGCAATTTGCCGCCGAGAATGTCATAGACCGGCACGCCCCATTTCTGGCCGAGGATGTCCAGGCAGGCGAATTCCAGCGCGGCCAGCATTTGGGTGCGATTGTTGTAAAGCGAGGCGGTGGGATTGCTGATGCGAAAGCGCATCTCCTCCAGCCGCGCCGGATCGTGTCCGGCCAGATACGGCTTGAGCGCGCGCAGGGCCGCTTCGGCCGATTCGCCGCCGCCGCCCAATTCGCCCAGGCCGGTGATGCCTTCGTCGGTTTCGACCTCGACGACGGTGCGGACAAAGCGGCCCCAATGACAGCCGTTGGCGTGGCGCAAGGGAGCTTCCAGGGGGACCGTGACGGTCGTGGCTTTGATGTCGGTGATCTTCATTTTTGACAGGTTGCTCATTCAACTGCCAGAACTGACGCGAAAAGCCAAGGAGATTAGTGGCAGCATGAACGGGCAAGAATGAAGTCAAGCGGCGCAGCGGTCGCGCCGGATGGCGGGTAGCTTATACGAAATACCGCACACAAAAGTCACAACCGGCATTGACATGGCGAATGAAGTTTTCTAGGTTTCGCGCATGGCGAAAAAGGCCTCCCGAGAAGAACTCGTTGCCGCGCCCCGGCGAAAATCCTCTGCGCTGGTGTACAACTGCGACTGGCACGCCGACCATTATTCCAAAGTCATCGGCGACGACATTTTTGGCGAAAATAATTTTCAAAACGAAATCGTTCGGTAAAAACTGTTCTGCAATGAAATTGGTTAAACACCCCTTCGACGAAGCCGTAATCGCCGAAACGCATCCTTCGCATTACATGATGCACAAGTATTGGGCGCGAAAACCGTCGAATGTGGTCGGCCGTTACATTGAGTATTACACGAAGCCGGGTGACATCGTGCTTGATCCGTTTATGGGCAGCGGAGTCACCATTATTGAATCAACTCGGCTAGGACGAAATGGGATTGGCGTGGACTTGAATCCAGTCGCTTGCTTCATAGCGCGAATGACGTTGGCGCCAGTTGACATTTTAAAACTTCAGCAGGCCTATGAGCGTGTTCAAACAGCGGTCAAAGAGGAAATTTACTCAACTTATCTTGTTGAATGCTCGAATGAAAAATGCGGCAAAGGTGCGCTTGCCACCCATATTGTTTGGCAGCGGGACAAATTTAAGGGTGAAAAAATTTTTCTTTTGAAAGTCGCGTGTCCACATTGCGGTAGGCGCGAAAAACGAAAACCAACAGATGCTGATCTTGCAGGTTACGCAAAAGTCTCAAAACAAAAAATTCCATTCTTTTATCCCAAGAATGTCAAACTGCATTCGACTGCCAAGCGCAGCGTCGAGTGTATTGACCAATTGTTTACCCGTCGCGCTCTGATTAACCTTTCGCATCTTCACCAGGCGATTCAAAAGGAAAACGGCATCTTGCGAGAATTGCTGATGTTCACGCTGACTTCAACGCTTGCTCAAGTCAGCCGAATGCCGCCATACGCGCCTTCGAGCGGAATCAGTTGGAAAGTTCCAAACTATTGGGTGCCGCCGCTTCATTGGGAGCAAAATGTTTGGGATGCTTTTGAAGAACGGTTCAAAAAAGTCATCAAAGGCAAAAAAGAATCTGCGGAAATTCTCAAATCAGACAGTGCAAAGGTTTTCAATGGCGATGCAACCAACTTAAAACTAATCGCATCAGATTCTGTTGACTATATTTTTACCGATCCGCCATACGGTGACGCCGTTCCCTATTTTGGTTTATCGTTAATGTGGGCGGCGTGGCTTGGCCTGGACAAGCAATTGGATTTTGAGAAGGAAATTATCGTTTCAGAACGCGGCGATTACGAGCAGGAGCTTGAAGATTATCGCAGGATGCTCAAGGATGCTTTTGGGGAGATCTTTCGCGTTTTGAGAAACAACGGTACGGTCACGGTGACTTTTCACAACCGCGAGATTCGCGTCTGGAACGCCTTGGTCGCAGCGGCGTTTGAGGCTGGATTTGTTTATGAAAACGACAATTATGTTTTGCCGGCGGTAAAATCTTCCAAGTCGCAACTCGCCGCGAGCGGAAGCATGACGGGCGATATCTACATCAATTTCCGCAAACCCGCAAAAGTCCGGGAGCAGCGGGAACTGACTTTTGACGAGGTAAATCAAATTATGAGTGATGAGGCGAAGTTGATTATTCAATCGCGTAACGGACAGGCGACGACGGATCAGCTTGCGCGCGGAATTTATTCGCATCTCATCAAGGAAAATCTTTTCAACAAGGTGCCGAGCACGGACATTCAAAAAGTGTTGATGGGTTTGCCGATTGTCCAAGTCATGCCGAACGTCTGGTCGCTTCATAAAACCGAACCAGAAACGATGCTCGCTTATATTCCCCTCACCCGACGCGTGGAGTTCATTGTTGACAGTGTTTTGGAAAGCAACCGCAAGCAAGGCTATGAACTGGATGATTTTCTTGTCCCGATTTTCACGCAATTAAAAAATGGTCTGACGCCTGAAGGCAAAGAAATCATGGGGGTTCTTCGGCAGCGTGCCGACGTCAAACGCGACAAATGGTATCCGGCACGCGAACACCAGCCGGAATTGATTGCCGAATATGAAGTTCCAAAAAAACAAGTGCTTCCGGAAGAAGATCTGCGCGAGCATGAGCAGTTTATTTATCAACTGGCGAAGCTGGGAAGGGAATTGGGTTTTGAGATTTGGGTCGGTAGGAACGAGCAGAACAAAAGCGAACTTCTGCAAAATTTAAGTGTCAGGCGGCTTGAAATTCCGGGGCTGAACGAGGAATTTATCTCTCAAAACCGGATAGATCAGATTGACTTAATTTGGATGAATTCTGATGACGCAAAATATGTTGCCTTTGAAATTGAGAATTCCACAGGTGTCGTTTCGGGAATCAATCGTTTGAGCAATTTGACTGGAAAATTGAAGCATCTCAAAATTCCGGCTTACGTTGTCATTCCGGATAAATTTCGCAACATGGCGCAGAAAATTTTTGCTTCACCAAGCGGGCGCATTCTCGACAGCGAGCATCGCCGCGTGATCGTGTACTCAAAACTGCTTCATCACATTGATTTGTTGCAGAAGAAATTGATTTCACCGGCGGATTTGTTGGAAAGCATTTCAGAGGTGGCATGAATTCTTTAACTGACACGGCTCGCTCCGCCGCCCACGTGGATGGCTGGATCGTCGTCCGCATGGAAAGTGGCGCGGAGATTCGATTTCCGGTGGCGGAGAATCCACGACTGGCGGCTGGCACGCACCCGCAGTTGAATCATATCGAGATTTCCCCGTTCGGTCTTCACTGGCCTGATCTGGATGAGGACTTGTCTTTTCACGGGTTGCTCGAAGGCAATCACGGGCAGTTTCAGAACAAGGTTAAGGTCTGACGGGCACATTTACCGCCCGTACTGCCGCACAGAGATTCTGAAACATGTGCCCGGCGAGACGCCAGGCACGGCGGGCGCGGACGCCCGCGCTCCCCAAAGATTGCCAAGGTGCATCGCAACTTCATTGTTGCGATAGTAGTCGTCCGGCAGAATAGGGCTGACAACGGCGGGCGAGGCCTCTAAGTTGCGGGCGGCGATCTATGCCCAAGCGCACTGACATCCATTCGGTCCTGATCATTGGCGCCGGTCCGATCATTATCGGACAGGCGTGCGAGTTTGATTATTCCGGCACCCAGGCCTGCAAGGCCCTGCGCGAAGAGGGTTACCGCATCATCCTGATCAATTCCAATCCGGCCACGATCATGACCGACCCGGAATTTGCCGATCGCACCTACCTCGAGCCGATCACGCCGGAGTGCGTGGAAAAAATCATCGCGCGCGAAACGGAGGAGATGCGCCGCCTGGGCGCGAAGGGGAAGCTGGCGCTGCTGCCCACGCTCGGCGGCCAGACCGCCCTCAACACCGCCATGGCCCTCTGCAAACGCGGCACGCTGGAAAAATACGGCGTCGAAATGATCGGCGCCAACGCCGCCGCCATCGAGCGGGGCGAAGACCGGCGCATTTTCAAGGAGTTGATGCTCTCGATCGGCCTGGACGTTCCGATCAGCGGCACGGCCAACACCCTGGAGGAGTCGCGCGCCGTCGCGGAAAAGATCGGGCGCTATCCGCTGATCATCCGGCCGGCCTTCACGCTGGGCGGGACGGGCGGGGGGATCGCTTACAACCGGGAAGAATTTGAAGTCATGGCCCGGCACGGGCTGGACCTATCGCCCGTGTGCGAAATCCTGATCGAGGAATCGCTTTTGGGCTGGAAGGAGTTCGAGATGGAGGTGATGCGGGACAAGGCGGACAACTGCGTCATCATTTGCTCGATCGAGAACGTCGATCCGATGGGGGTGCATACCGGGGATTCGATCACGGTGGCGCCGATTCAGACGTTGACGGACAAGGAATTCCAGATCATGCGCGACGCCAGTTTCGCGGTCATCCGGGCGGTGGGGGTGGAAACGGGCGGCTCGAACATCCAGTTCGCCGTGCATCCCGACAACGGGCGGATGGTGATCATCGAGATGAACCCGCGGGTCTCGCGCTCGTCGGCGCTGGCCTCGAAGGCGACCGGTTTTCCCATCGCGAAAATCGCGGCCAAACTGGCGGTGGGCTATTTGCTGGACGAAATCAAGAACGACATCACGCGCGAAACGCCCGCCAGCTTCGAGCCGACGCTGGATTACGTGGTCGTGAAAGTGCCGCGGTTTGCGTTTGAGAAATTCCCGCAGGCCGATCCGACGCTGAACACCCAGATGAAATCGGTGGGAGAGGCGATGGCGATTGGGCGGACCTTCAAGGAATCGTTGCAGAAGGCGTTGCGCTCGCTGGAGATCGGGCGGCATGGATTGGGCGGGGACGGGCGGCCCTGGCGCATCGGGAGCGAAGTTTATCAGGACCGGGACATCCTGCCGCGCGAGTTGATCAGCCAGAAACTCAGCTCGCCCAACGGGGAGAGGATTTTTTTCATCCGCCACGCGTTGCGGGCGGGATTCGGCATGGAAGAGATTTTCCAACTGACGAGAATCGACCGCTGGTTTTTGGCGCAGATCAAGGAAATCGTGGATTTCGAGGAAGAACTGGCCGGCTCGGTGAAATAAGGAGCTTTTGGCCTTGTGGCTCCGCGCATAAGCGAGTAAACATGAACCATAAGGAAGGTGCGCAAAAGGCAGGTCAAGTTCCTGCCCGGAGCGCGATGTTTTGGAAAATGAAGAAGTTATTCGCAGGGCTGGCGGCGGCGCTGTTGCTGGCCGGGTGCGCTCATCGCTATGATCTGACCCTCACCAACGGCATCCGGGTGACCAATATCAGCAAGCCCGTGCTGGACCGCCAGGCGGGCGTGTACACCTACAAGGACATCACCGGGCGCCGGAGACAGATTCCCGCCTCGCGCGTGGAGGTAATCGAACCGCATTCCAACAAGAAGGTCACAAACCAGTTTGGGCAATAACAAAACGCTCGACGAACTTGCCCAGCAGGTCGGTTTCCAGGTTGACGGCGTCCCCGACCCGCCGCTCGCTCAAAGCGGTCACCGAGCGGGTGTGCGGAATGATCCAAATGTCGAAGCTTTTGCGGCGCGCGGCCGCGACCGTCAGGCTGATGCCGTCCACCGCAATGGAGCCTTTGAAGACGACGTAGCGCATGATGTCCGGCGGCGCGGCCACCTCCAGCAGGTAATCCTTGCCCGCCTTTTCCCAGCGCACGATTTTTCCCAAGCCGTCGATGTGACCGTTGACGAAGTGCCCACCCATCCTGTCGCCCACCCGCAAGGCGCGTTCCAAATTGACGCCCGATCCGGGCCGGGCGAATTGCAGATTGGTGCGGCGCCAGCTTTCCTGCAACAGCGCGAATTGGAGCAGTTTGTCCTTCCCGCGGGCGCGCACTTTTTCCGCCGTCAGGCAGCAGCCGTTGACGGCGAGGCTGTCGCCCGCTTTAAGGCCGCGCCCGCAGAGGCGGGCGCGCACCCACAATTCAATCGCGGCGGCGGCGGGCCGGATGGCTTCGACGCACCCCGTTTCTTCGACAATTCCGGTGAACATATCAGTGTCTTTGCGCCGTTTCCGCCGTCCGCGCTGTCAAAAATATATCCGCGCCGAGGCGGCGCCAGACGAGGCCGCGCAACCGGATCCCGTCTTGCAGCCGGGCCGCGCCTTCGCCCGCAACGGCCTTGGGGGCGGCGCGCCCGCCCAGGACCAGCGGAGCATAAAAGAAGGCGACCCTCTGCGCCAGACCTTGCGCCAAAAAACAGGCATTGGTCTCGCCGCCGCCTTCCACCAGCAGGGCCGTGACGTTTTCCCGCCCCAACCGATCCAGCAGCCAGCGCAAGTCAATGCCCCCGCCCGCCGTGGGCGCGGTTAGCACGCGCACCTTTTCGCGCAGGGCATCCACGCGCCGTTGCGGGGCGGCGCGGGTCACGACCACGATGGTCGAGGCGGCGGCGGAGTCGGAAACGACCTTGGAGCAGAGCGGCGTGCGGGCGCGCGCATCCAGAATGATCCGCCGCCACGGTTTGTCCGCCGTGCCCGGCCTGCGCGCGGTCAAACTGGGATCATCGCGCAAAATAGTATTGATGCCGACCAGAATGGCGTCGGCGCCCGCCCTCAACCTCATCCCGCAGGCTTTGGCTCTCTCGCCGGTGATCCACTTGGATTCGCCCGTGACGGTGGCGATCTTGCCATCGAGCGACATGGCGGCTTTGACCGTGACGAACGGGCGCCGGCGCACGATCCAATGGTTGAACGCTTCGTTCAAGGCGGCCGCTTCGTCCGCCAGCAGGCCCGCGCTGACCGCGATGCCGGCCCGCCGCAAAATTTTAAATCCGCGTCCGCAATGGGCCGGATTCGGGTCGCGCGCGGCGGCGACGATGCGCCGGATGCCGGCGGCGATAATTGCCTCCGTGCAGGGCGGGGTGCGGCCTTGGGTGCAGCACGGTTCGAGAGTCACGAACAGGGTGCTTCCTTCCGCGCCGCCGTTTTTGCGCGCGTCCGCCAGCGCTTCAACCTCGGCGTGAGGGCCGCCGGCGCGGCGATGCCAGCCCCGGCCAATGACGGCGCCATTGCGAACCAGGACCGCTCCGACCATCGGATTGGGCGAGGTGCATCCAAAGCCGCGCCGGGCCAGGCGCAAGGCCAGCCGCATGAAATGCAGATCGGACGGCATAGAGAATCTATTCCTCCCCAAAGAGCGCGCGGGCGAATTGTTTGGCGTCGAACGGCTGCAAGTCGTCGGGCTTTTCGCCCAGGCCGATGAATTTGACTGGCAGGCCCAGTTCGCGCTGGATGGCGATGACCATGCCGCCTTTGCTGGTGCCGTCGAGCTTGGCGATGACCAAGCCGGTCAGGGGCACGGCCTTGTGGAATTCGCGCGCCTGGGTCAGCGCGTTCATGCCGGTGGTCGCGTCCAGCACCAGCAGCGTCTCATGGGGCGCGCCGGGCAGTTTTTTGTCCATGACCCGATGCACCTTCTGCAATTCCTTCATCAGATTGTGCTTGGTGTGGAGGCGGCCCGCCGTGTCAACAAACAGATACCCGGCCTGGCGGGCCAGGGCGGCGGCGATGGCGTCGTGGGCCACGGAGGCCGGGTCCGCGCCGCGCGCGCCCGAGATGACGGGGACATTGACGCGCTGGCCCCACAGTTTGAGTTGCTCGACGGCCGCGGCGCGAAAGGTGTCGCAGGCGGCCAGCAGGGCCGTCTGGCCGCGCGCCTGAACCAGGTGGGCCAGCTTGGCGGCGGTGGTGGTCTTGCCGGTGCCGTTGACGCCGACAAGCGAAACGACGGTCAAGCCCGCCGGTTGCTGGCGCAAGCCCGCGCCCGCCGCAGCCAGGCTGCGCTCGACTTCCGCGCGGGCGATGGTAAAAACATCCAGGCCGGCGCGGCCCTGCGTTTCGTAGGAATGTTTGACAGCGGCGATGATTTGGGCCGTCGTGGCCAGGCCGAGGTCGGCGGCGATCAACGCGGCTTCCAGCTCGTCGAGGCCGCCAGCGGTTAATTTCGGCGAGGCCGAGACGATGCGTTTGATTTCGTGGGCCAGTTTGCTGTGAGTTTTGAGCAGGCCCTCTTTGAACTTTTGAAACAGACCCATGAATCAGGCGGAATTGGCGGCGGCCGGCCGGGGGCGGCAAGCCCGGTTGAGGCGGGCTTGCTTGAGCTTTTCCAAATAGACGGCGGCCAGCTTGACGCCGCCGATGAGAGGCTTGCCCTTGCTGTAGCCGTGGCAGTCGGAGCCGCCGGTGACGGCCAAGTTGAGGCGCCCGGCCATCTTTAAATAATGTTCGGTCATGTCCGCAGTGTGGCGGGTGTGAAAACATTCCATCCCGTCCAGCCCTTGCCCGACCAGGTTGGGAATGATGTGGTCGCTGTGGTTGAGCGCCGGATGGGCCAGCACGGCCAGCCCGCCCGCCTGATGAATCAAATCCATGGCCTCCAGGGCGGAGATTTTGTATTTCGGCACCCAGGCGGGCCGGCCTTTTTTCAAATACTTTTCAAAGGCCTCGTCCACGCTGGAGCAAAGCCCTTCGAGCACCAGCGCCCGGCCCACGTGCGGACGGCCCGGAGAATGGCAGTTGGCCAGCTCAAAAACCGACTCGGCCCGCAGGGGCACGCCCAATTTGTTGAGGCGGGAGGCCATTTCCCGGATGCGATTCTGGCGGACGGTTTGAAATTTTTTGATTTCGCCCAGCAACCGGGGATGTTCCACCTCCAGGAAGTAACCCAGCAAATGCACTTCGTGGCCATCGTATTCGGCCGTCAACTCCGTGCCGGGGATAAACTCGATGTCCAGGGAGGCGCAAGCCCGGCCCATGCGCCCGCAGCCTTCGACGGTGTCATGGTCGGTCAAGGCCATCGCCACCAACCCCAGGCGCCGGCCGCGTTCGGCCAACTCCTCGGGAGTGAAAGTGCCGTCGGAAAAGAGGGTGTGCAGATGGAGGTCGGCAAAGCCAGCCAGCCCGGAGCGGGGGGCGGCCGCGACCGGTTCCCCTTGCGCTCTGGCTCTTTCGGACTCGATGGCGAGGGAGGGGTTCATTTGCCGATGCGCGTCGGCCGCGACAATTCCCCTTTAATCGTGTCCAGGATGCCGTTGACGAACTTGCCACTGTCCTGGGTGGAAAATTTCTTCGCGATATCGACGGCTTCGTTAATGCTCACCACGGGTGGAATATCGTCCCGATAGAGCATTTCGTAAATAGCGAGACGCAAGATATTCCGGTCCACGACCGCCATGCGGTTAATATCCCAATTTTGGGCGTGGGCGGAGATTTTTTCATCCAACTGGGGGCGGTGCTCGAGCACGCCGCGGATCAATCGGTCGGCAAAGAGGCGCGTGGCCACTTCGGCGGCGGTGGGGGGCGGCAGATCGACTTTTTGGCCCCAGGTGGCGGAGGCCTTTTCCTCGGCGATGGCCGGGGCGCGCTGCGACCCCCAAAAATGGCCGAGCGCCTCCTCCAGATTGTCCGGAGGATTAAGGTCGTGCTGAAAGAGAAATTGCACGGCCCGCTCTCGAGCTTCACGGCGTTGTCCCATAGAAGCCAGAATGGCCCCAAAAACCCGAATGCAAAAGGAAATTATCGGCTGCCGTTCCCGTTTGAATGGGCTTCGCCCGGCTCAAATCCGGATGTGGCCGCCCTAAAAAGGAAAGTGTGTTCTGCCAAAAAAATCAAAGTGATGCAAATTCCGGCCTTATTGAACCGTTACCGGACTAACCTGTTGACTATCAGGCCAATAGAGAAACGCTCTTTCCCGGCCGTTTTTCCTTGCGCCATGTTCATTCGTAAGTATTATCTTCGCGATAAGCCCGGTTAGCCGCGATTCGTTGTTCATCGTACAGTTGACTGGAGCTGTTTTGTTGAAGCCAATAACACAATAACAATCAGGACCGCCAATGAAATTAAATCTCGAAGTTCGCAACAATCCTTTGGTCGTATTGTTCACCGTTTACGTCGATGGACTTGGAACACTGCAACAGGCCTCGTTCCAGCACAGCAAGCCCGGCGTGTTCACCTATTCCCAGGATATAACAGTTCCCGGCCCGACCCTCTTCATAAAATACACAATCGTCGGGGTGGGTTCAAACATTCAAAGTCCAACCGGCGTCTGCCTGGTGAGCTTTGGCGTTCCGCCCGCAGCCCCGCCGGCAGCGCCGACTCCAAATTACCTCAAACCCTACCTTATTGCCGCCATCACGGCCGGAAACTCGGCGGATTCAGAGGAATTCTCTTATCCAGTTGCGGGGGGAGCATCCGCCCTCAGCCAAATCCCCGGATTTGACCAACTGTGAGTTTCGGCGAGCAATCACCTCAATCTACCAACATATATATGAATCGTCCAGTTGCTTTCCTCGGTCTTCTCACACTCGTCGGCGCCACCGTTACTGATTTGTATGGACAGCTTGTTGTTGATGCCGGCGGGCCGCGCGACTCATTTTACTCATCTGCCAGTTCAACGCTCGGCTTGTCGGGATTGGCTGTTAAACTGAATACCGACCCGGAGTCCCTGGAGGCGACCTATCTTTCCGGGACGCTCTTCGGAAAACAGCCGCTGCCAGAAGGATCCGGCAACTGGCTCTATGGACTGGACGTCAAATTTTCGGCCGTCAATGGCGTGTTAAACATGAATAGCTGGCCAAAAACAGACCTGTCACCGCTGCTAAACCATACCTGGATAACTTCAAGCACTGATAATAAACCCTGGATTTTTTCCCTTAACCTGCGTGATACCCCGTCCTTTGCGCAATATCCGATCTTTGATAAGACGCTGGCGTCAGGAAAACAATTTTACACCAAGAACGCCCTGGGAAATACGGTCGTCGGCACATTTTCAGTGGTTCCAGGCGGAGCGAGTTGGTTCGCTCTCGCCGTTTCGGCCGGTTTTAGCGCCACAAATAACTATGCTCAATTGCCGAAGGTGACAGTCGGGAAGTTACTGGCGTCGGGTTCCTCGACAACGGTCGTTGGATCCGGCCAGGCCGCCCGCTATGGAACATTCGAGCGATACAATGCGGTTCCGTTGACATTAATGACCGTCTTTCAGCCGGTAGAGGGCCAATGGACGACCAACTTTTCCAAATGCGCCGGAACTCTTTTAGGCTGGCTCAGTCCCGGTGCGAAAGACGCGTCCTATATCCCTATAGTATCTCCGTATGCTTCGCTTACTCCGGGAGACCTTGGGCGCCCTGTGGACGCGGTTGGCCTCAATTTAGTTATTCGAGGAATGGATAGCAAGGTTCCAGTGGACTCAACTGGGCCGCATCCCGAAGCACAGAAGTTGAGCTTTCCGTTATCAATCTTTGTGGAACGGGTTAATGCGTTTTCCGGAAAGCCAAGTATCACCGTAGGCGCCGGGCTGACCTTCAAGTGGCCGTAAGCGACCGATGCAAGCCGCGCCAGGCCGTCCAACCTGTGCCTACGGCTGCGTGACTAGCGCCGTGATCACGCTGACGGTCGCTCTGCCGCCGCCAAAGGCCGGCCTGACGGGCGCGGAGGCGGTGCCACTGCAGTTGAGCGGCGCCGCCGGGTCCAAAACACGGCGGCTTCCAGCAGCCGTCTCTACCGGCTTTCCGCTTTTTAATGTCAAAACCTCAGACAGGCAGGGTGATGAGAATGGCGGTGCCCCTGGCCGGGACCGAGCGGATGCGCACCTTTCCCCGGTGCGTTTCGATGACGCGCCCGACGATGGCCAAACCGAGGCCGGTGCCCTTGTGCTTGGTCGTGTTCAACAAGGAGGAGAAAGGCTGGCGGCGCTGTTCTTCGGGCATCCCCCGCCCGGTGTCCCGAAATTCGATCAAGACGTGCGACGGCCGCCCCGCGCGGGAACCGAGCCTGACCGCCCGCGTCGAGAGGGTGAGCGTGCCGCCTTCGGGCATGGCCTCGACGGCGTTTAAGGTCAGGTTCAGGAAGGCCTGGGCCAATTGGGTGCCGTCGGCCATGATTTCCGGGAGGTCCGGCGCCAAGCGGCGGACAAACTCAATGCGCTGGTTGCGCAGTTTGTGGCGGGTGAGCAGCGCCAGGTCGTCGAGGAGTTGATTGATGTTGACCGGGCCGAGCTTGGGTTCGGTGCTGCGGGCGAAATCGAGGATTTGCTCCACGATCTTGTTCAGGTGCTCCATTTTTTCCCGCAGGATGGCGTCGTCCTTGATCCGCGGGTCCCCGGGGGAAAAATCCAGGCGCAGGGAGTGGTAGAGCATTTTCATGACGGTAAGCGGATTGCGGATTTCGTGGGCGACTTCGGCGGCGAGGAGGCCGAGGGCGGAGAGTTTTTCGTTTTGACGCAACTGCTCCTCCTGGTCCACGACGCGCTCGTAAAGGCGGGCCTTTTCCAAGGCGATGGCGGAGAGTTCGGCCAGGGCGGTGAGGGTGTTGATTTCCTCGTTGGAGAAGCTGCGGGCCTGGCCGGTATAAACATTGAGCGTGCCGATGACCTGGCCGCCGAAGACCAGCGGCGCGCTGAGCAGCGAGACCAGCCCCTCGCGCTGCGCCATGTCCTTGTTCTGGTAAAGCGACGACTCGCAGACGTTCTCCAGTTGCATCGGCTTTTTGCGGCGGACGACGATTCCCATGAAGCTTTCGTCGGCGCTCAGGCGGGGTTTGTCCAGGTAAGCCGGCCCGGCGCCGAAGCTGGCGCGCAAATCGAGCCATTGGCCGGTGGCATCGAGCATGAGGAGGGTACAGGTGCGGGCTTCCATCAAGACGCAGGCTTCGCGGGTGATGAGTTGGAGCGCCTCGTTGACATTGAGGGCGGAGTTGATGGTGCGGCTGACGCTGACGAGGGTTTGGAGCAGGCGGGCCTTGAGGCGCGACTGTTCGAAGAGCCAGGTGTTCTGGATGACCTTGGCCGCCTGCACCGCCAATTCCTCCAATAATTCCTGGTCCTGGCCGCTGAACGCGTTTTCCTTTTCGGCATCGACGTTGAGCACGCCTCTCACCTCCCCCATGACCTCAAGCGGCACGGCCAGCTCGGAGCGGACCTCCGCGCGCAGCATGACGTAACGGGGGTCCTGGCGGACTACCCCGACGCGAGCCGGCTTGCCGGTGCGGGCGACCCAGCCGGTGATTCCCTGGCCGAGCCGGAGGCGGACATCGCCGACACTGGGGGTCTGGCCGGCCGAGGCCTGAATTTCCAGGAAGCCGTTGGTGGGGTTGATCAGAGCGAGAGAGCCGCTGGAGGCGCGCATGAGGCGGACGGCTTCCTGCAAAATCAATTGCAGGGCCTGCTGCGGATCGAGAGTCGAATGGATGACGTTGCTGACCTGATAGAGCAGCTTGAGGCGCTCATGGTCCGCGCGCAAACTGGCGAGGTCATCGGGCATCAAGGAAGGGTAAGGTTAAAAGTTTAAAGTTTAAAGCCTTTCGCGCGCAGCCTCTCGCGCCTTTTTCATCGCTGGCGCGCCAGAAGGGCCAGGCCGACGCCGCCGCAGAGGATGTTCGGCAGCCAGGCCGCCAGCGCCGGGTCCAGATACCCGCCCACGCCCAAGCCGACGGAGATGCGTTGCAGGATGAAATAGCCGAAACAAATGAAGATGCTCCCGGCCACGCCGACAAAGACGTTGTGCCGGCCCGCCCGCGCCCCGAAAGGCAGCGCTATCAAGACGACGGCCAGGCAGGTGAAGGGCGCCGCGAACCGGGCCTGCAGTTGCGTCATTAACATGGCCCTTTTGCGCGGGTCGATTTGCGGGTGCAGGCGCAGGTAGTCGCGTATTTCACGGATCGAGAGTTGCAATCCTTTCGCGGCATCGGTGGCGGTGAGGTTGTTGACTTTGATTTCGCTTTTGATCCAGGCGGGCGTTTCCGGGAGGGGCGCGGAGAATTCGGGGTTGGCGGCGGCGTTCGTCGGCCAGCTTTCGATATAGAAGGGTTCCCTGGCCGGCCGGTCCCAGACATGCGCTCCGAAAAAATGCCATTGGCCGTCGCGGTACTGCCCGCGCTGGGCGTCAATCTTGCGGCTCGAGCCGTCCGCCAAGTCCCAGGTGACGGTCAGATCGAGCACTTCCCCGGTCTTCGTATTGAAATGGCCGATGATCCATTTGCGGCGGGCGGGTTCGTTGTTCAAAACGAAGCGGGGAGTCAGCTCGCGCCGGCCGGGCTGGATGAGGCGGCGCTCCATAATGTCCCGCGCGCGCTCGGCCGCCGACGGCAGCCAGAATTCGCTGATCAGGAAAACGATCAGCCCAAAGACCGCGCCAACACCCAGATAAGGCAGCGCCAGCCGCCACAGGCCGACCCCCGCCGCGCGCATGGCCGTCAGCTCGTTGTGCCGGCTGTGATTGGTCAGGGAATAGAGCAACGCCAGCAGGAGCGAAACCGGCAACACTTGCTCGACCAATAACTCCGGCAGCGTGACCACGTAGTATTCCACAATGTCCCCAAACAACATCCGGCTGTCCTGGAAACGGTTGATCTGAAAAATCAGATCGAAGGCGACGTAAAAAACCAGGAACCCGCACAGACAATAGCCCAGCGGCACGAGCAATTCGCGCAATAAGTAGCGGTCCAACAAGCGCACCGGGCCAATTGTACCGGGCGGCGGCCGATTGACGAGGCTATTTCGGCGGCGCGGCGGCGTGAATGAAACGGGCCAGGTCTCTTTTCAACGCCAGCCGGGACGGTTGATTGACATACATCATGTGGCCCGCTTCGTAGTAGCCCAGGGTGACGTTGCCGCGGAGGTTCGGCGGCAGTCCGATGTGATCGAAGGTGTAGCGCGTGGCCAGGAAGGGGGTGGCCAGGTCGTAATAGCCGTTGGCGACGAAGACCTTCAAATACGGATTGTGCGTCATGGCCCTGCGCAGCGTTTCGGCGACGTCCAGATAGTGGTTCCGCGCTTCGCTGAAGTCCCACGGCTGCACCTTGGCGGTCAGCACTTCATACGGCAGGTCGCTCTCGAACTTCAATTCCATCCGCACGTAATCGTTGAAGCCGGCCGCGAACGGCCCCAGCGCCGAGGTGAAGCTCGGATCGTATTCCGGCGCTTCTCCCACCGCGTCGAGGTCCACGCCGGTCAGGCGGCTGTCATAGCGCCCGAGGGTCAGCCGTTCTTTGCGCAGCAGTTCCTTGAAGAAAAGGCTGACGCGAACCCGCAAATTGGCGCGATCCACGAAATCCTCCGACAACCCGGTCAGGCGGGCCAGTTCCTTGACGATCCCGGCCCGTTCCGCGTCCGAGAGGCCCGCGCCCTGCATTAACGCGCGGCTGTAATCCCCCAGCGCAAAATTTTCCGACTCCGCCATCGCCTTCTTTTCGTCCGCTTGCAGATCGGGCGGGAGTTTCTTGTGATACCAGGCAGTCGCCGTCTCGCTCGGAAGAAAAAGGATGTAGGGCAGATCGTTTCCGGCGTTGAAACTGAGCGTCTCGAAATCCAGCACCGACGACACCAGGACAATACCGTTGAGATACATCCCGTAACGGTTCTCCAAGTGGGAGGACAACCCCGCCGCGCGCGTCGTTCCGTAACTTTCGCCGATGAGAAATTTCGGCGATGTCCAGCGGTTGTAGCGCGTGGTGTAAATGCGGATGAACTCCCCCACCGACGCCAGGTCCTGGTCCACGCCGTGATACTTGCCCGCGTCCTCCACGGGGATGGAGCGGGTGAAGCCGGTGCTGACCGGGTCGATGAAAACGAGGTCGGCCTCGTCGAGCAGTGATTCGTTATTATTGACAAGACGAAAGGGGGGCGGCGGCAGCGAGCCGTCTTCCTCCAGGAACACGCGCTTCGGCCCCAGCAGACCGAGATGGAGCCAGACGGAGGACGACCCCGGGCCCCCGTTGAAGGAGAACGAAACGGGCCGTTCGGCCGCGTTGGTCGCGTCGAGACGCGTATAGGCGATGAAGAAAAACGAGACGTGCGCCTTGCCCTCCTCGTCCTTCATGACGATGGTGCCCGCCGTCGCTTTGTATTTTATTTCGACCCCGTTGATCGTGACGGAGTTGGTCGTTTCCGAAAGCTGGTCCTTCGGCTCTTTCTTCGCTTCGTCGGCTTTCGCTTCGGCCGATTTTTTTGCGCCCTGAGCGGCGTTGGTCGAGGCCTCGGTTTTGTCCTCGGCCCGCAGACTGCCCGCCAACACCAGCAAAGCCGCCAGCGCGGCCGCGATTTTTCGATGCGTCATTTCGTTTTCCTTTCCGTTTCCAATTTGCGATTGAACGCCACCACTTCTTCGTAGCGAACCCCGTGACCGCCGAAAATATCCAGCGCCGAGCCGATGGTCAAGTCGATTTTTCGGCCGCCCAGGCGCGCGACCTCTTCGAGGTCGCGCAACGAGTTCGCGCCCCCGGCGTAAGTCGTCGGAAGCGGCGACCAGCGGCCCAGTTTTTCGACCAACTCCAAATCCACCCCCCGGCACAGCCCCTCGACATCCGCCGCGTGGACCAAAAACTCGGCGCTCCACTCTCCCAGCCGCGCCAGCGTGTCCGGCCCGATTGCCATTTCCGTGAACTTCTGCCAGCGATCGGTCACAACCCAGTAGACCCCGTCCCGTTTTCGGCAGCTTAAATCGAGCACCAACCGCTTCTTTCCGATGGCCGCCACCAACCGCTTGAGCCGGCCCCAATCCAACTGACCTTCCCGAAAAATCCAGGAAGTGACGATGACATGCGACGCCCCGGCTTCGAGCCACGCGGCTGCGTTTTCCAAATTAATTCCACCGCCAACTTGCAGGCCGCCCGGAAACGCCGCCAGCGCCTCGCGCGCCGCCGTTTCGTTGCCGGGGCCGAGCATGATGACGTGGCCCCCGCGCAGGCCGTCGCGCCGATACAATCGGGCATACCAGGCGGCAGGCTGATCGGAGACGAAATTTGTCCGCACCTCGCCGGCCCCGGCGGTCAAGGTGCCGCCGACAATTTGCTTGACCTTCCCTTCATGCAGATCGATGCACGGACGAAACATGGATCACCCCTGGCCGAGCTTGCGGGATTTCTCGGTGGCGGCTCGCACGGCGCTCATCAAGACGCCCCGCACCTTGCCCTTTTCCAATTCGTGCAAGCCCTCGATCGTCGTGCCGCCGGGGCTGGCGACCATGTCTTTGAGGGCGCCGGGATGCAGGCCAGTTTCCAGGACCATCTTCGCGCTGCCCAGGACCGTTTGCGCGGCCAGTTTTGTCGCCACGTCGCGCGGCAGGCCCGCCGCCACGCCGCCGTCGCTCAAGGCCTCGATCACCAGGTAAATGTAAGCCGGCCCGCTGCCGCTCAACCCGGTGACGGCGTCCAGCAACGATTCTTTCACTTGAAAGGCAATGCCGACGGCGGAGAAAAACCGCTGCGCCAAGGCCGCGTCCTCCGCCGTGGCCGCCTGGCCCAAGGCATAAGCGGTGGCCGAAGCTCCGACCAGCGCCGGGGTGTTGGGCATGACGCGAATGACGCGGCCGCCCCCGCCCAGCGCGCCCTCCAACTTCGCCAGAGGCACGCCCGCCGCGATCGAAATGAGCAGGTGCTCCGGTGTGATGGCGGGCCGGATTTCCGCCAGCAACTCCGGGACATTCCCCGGCTTGACCGCCAGGACGAGCACGCGGGCAAAGCGCACCACATCGAGATTCGATTCCCCGGCCTTCGCGCCGGTTTCTTTGCCAAAGGCGGCGCGCGCCGCAGGCACCGGATCGCTGGCCCGGATTTGCGGGGCCTTGACCAGACCTGCCGAGATCACTCCCTTGGCCAGCGCGCCGGCCATTTTGCCGGCGCCGAGAAACCCGATGCTAAGTTGAGCAGCCATGTAAGCTGTTTCTAACAGATTGGATTAAAACTCAGAAAAACCCAACCTTAACGATCCCCTGTGCTTTAAATCTCATTCCCCTGCCGCCTGCGGATGCGATATACAACTGATTTACCTTCCTCCTCCTTTGTCGGCCATCACACGCCGACCCCTTCCAGTTCGACCCGCCGCATGGTTTCGTTGCCACCGAAACGCTTTTGCGCGTCGAGGATTTCCAACCCCGTCAGACGGCCTTCGCTGTCATAATCCGCTGCGATGCCCTCGGCCAGATGTTTGGTCGTAACGGTGGTTTCGCGGAACGTGATGCTCAACGCATCCACTTCGGCATCGTAGCTGATTTTCATAGCTTAAAAATAATACGTATAGACCGTTATCACAACTATTTTCTCGGCTTCGTCCACGAACACGGGGCGAACCTGCTTCGTCTCATAAACCTTCCGGTTCCATTCCCGCCCATAAGCAAAATCTTTCCGACAATCCAGCCGCCCAAGCTCGGCTGCGCCCCAGGCACAAGTGCGGATGGCTTCTTCCACTTCCCCCACGGTAAAACCGCGCGATGCGATATAACCCATGGCGTGTTTGGAAAAGCGAATCGGTTTCATTTGGTTGTGCCTTCCACGATTTTGATTTCCGTCAAAACAGATTTTCTTTGGCTTCGATGCCTACCCCGGACCCTCCCCAGCGCGCCCAGACCGGCAGTTGGCAGCGCAGCGTCTCCGCCATGGCCCGCAACAACAGTACTTGATTGTCCTGCAAGGCTCCCCCCGCCGCCGCCGCCTTGGCGCACGCCCAGACGATGTTTTGCTTGACGGTCAACGTCGCACGGGACAATCTCTCCAAGGCGCCGCACACGGCGGCCAAATCACAGTCCCCCTCTTCCAAAAGCGCCATCGAAACCGTTGGGTCCTCCATTTCCGCCACCCCGCGCGCGAAGGCTCCCTCCGTATCGTGGTCCGCCTTGCGGGCAATGGCCGAGAGTAGGACCGCGCAATCGTTCCCCACCGCTTCGGCGTCGGGAGGCGAGCCGACCGGTTCCTCGGCTGCCACGGTGTTCGCCGGCACAAGCCGCGACAGAATCGTCAGAAGCGTGAATTCAAACAGGTTCCCCACCACGCCGCCCTCCAGCAGCGCCTGAACATTTTCCATCCAGGCGGAGTAATCGTCCACTTTAAGCCGGCGCAGAGCCGGCAGCGCCTCGTCGAGCAACGCCAGTTTTCTCCGGTCGTCCATCGCCGCCACGGCGGATTCAAGTTGCAGGGCCTGGCCATACCCCGCCGGGTCCTTCTCCTGCAAATCTTTATATTGACTCTCGCTCCGTCTTTCCCCGCTGCTCAACAGCAGGGCGTAAGTGAGCGCGACGGCTCCTTGCGGGAGCCTGATAATCGCGTGCAAGTTCGTGGCCAACTGCGACGGCGATTCCTTCAAGCTCTGGATGCACTCCACCACTTTTTCGGAGTCAACCTCCGGGTTGCCGGTGTGGAAGGGCGGCCCGGTCACAAGCGCGCCCACCACTTGATCGAAGTGCCGCTCGCGCTCCTTGGCGGAAATCGGCAGCATCGCCACTTTCGGAAACTGGCCGTCAAAAGCCGGATCGACGCCCAGAATCCGCTTCACCAACGGCGGATGCGACTCCAGAAACGACAGCCAGGATTCAAACCTGTAGCTGACAAAAAACAAATGGCTGATCGTCTCGGCCTCCGGGCTGTCCAGGCGTCCTTCTTTGGGCAGGCCGCCGATCTTTTTCAAAGCCCCGGCCAGGCCGGCGGGATTGCGGGTGAACTGAACGGCGGCCGCGTCGGCCAGCCATTCGCGCTCGCGGCAGATCGCGCTTTTGATCCAGCGGCAAAAGGGACGGCCCGGGCAACCGAGAACCTTGAGAATTCCGCCGAGCACGATGAGCGGCAATTGCCAGATATTCCACGCGTCTGCCTCCCAGTCTCCCCGGTTGGTCCACGAACGGCCAATCGTGTCCAGCACAAGGATGCCGTGAACCCAGCCCGTCAACCGCAGCTTCAGGATCGTGTCGCCATTGACGATATGGCTGAATTCATGGGCCATGACCGCCTGCATTTCATCACGATCCAGCAGCCGCAGGCAGCCTCGCGTCACGATGATTACCATGTCTTCGGCCTTGAAACCCGCCGCGAAGGCGTTGATCCCGCGTTCATCGTCCAGCACATAGACCGGCGGCGCGCCTGCTCCCGAAGCGACCGCCATTTCTTCCACCACGTCCCGCAGCTTTTGCTCGTCCGCATCGTTCTCCGGCTGCAAAGGGCGCGCTTCGAGAATTTCCGCCACCGCCGTTCCGCCTGCCGCCAGTTGCCTGACTTTCCAGATTGTTCCCAGCCCGATTACAGCCAGAGTCGCGGCACTCACGTCGAAAAAAAGAGTTGGGTTCCAGAGTTGGCTGAAAACGGCCGAGGGTTTCATCAAGAATTGGATCGTGTTGCCGAAGAAATTCCTGACCAAATTCCAACGTTCTCCGTGCCCGAACCAGCGGTCATTTACCGGGAGAATGAACGGCGCCACCAGAAAATACGTCACCACCACGACCCACACGACCGCCAGAAACAAATAAACCAGCAACAACCGCGTATCGCGCCGCGCCTTCTCCTGTTGCTCGAAAAAGTCCATCGCTATTGGATTTTTTCCTCCGGAAAAACCCTAGGTCTTGAGAAAATATCCCCGTTGTTTCTCCGAGATCGGCCTCCCCAGTTTTTCCATCACTTGCAGCATGTCTTCCCACACTTTGCGCTTTTCAGTCAAGGCTTGATTGCGGAGAAGATAGGCGGGATGAAACGTCGGCATCAGGGGTATCCCCCGGAAGATCTGAAATTTTCCCCGCAGTTTTCCGATTCCTTCCGTCTTGCCCAACAAGCCTTCGATGGCTGTGGCTCCGAGGGCCACCATGACCTTCGGCTGGATCAGTTCAATTTGCTCCAGCAGATACGGCAGGCATGTCTTCATTTCGTCGCCCGTCGGTTTGCGGTTCCCGGAAGACTGGCCCGGGGTGTCTGGACGGCATTTGAGGATGTTGGCAATATAAACGGTTTCCCGGCTCAGCCCCATTGCCTTGATGATGCGGTTCAACAATTGACCCGCCGCCCCGACGAAAGGTTCGCCTTCCCGGTCTTCGTCTGCTCCCGGCGCTTCGCCGATAAACATCAACTCGGCGTGAATGTCACCGACGCCGAAGACGACGTTCTTCCGGGTCTTGACCAGGTGCGGACATCTCACGCAAGCCATCGCCCGGCGCCGCAATTCAACCATCGCTGGTTCTTTGTCCACCGCGCCGTCCGGCGGCTTTTCGAGCTTTTCCACCGATTCTTCCTCGACCACCGGTCGCGGCGGCTGGCGCAGTTCGGCCAGCGTTTCGGATTGGACACCAAGGAAGCGAACCCCCAGTTCCTTCAGGGTAAGGAGGTATTGTTCCGTCGTTTCGAGAACACGGGCATATTCATTCATTGCGGCCCGATTTTAGCCCCCCTTCGCTGCCGGGCACGACAATCTTGTTAATTGTTGCTCACCGGCAATTCACAAGCGCCCGCTCAACTGAGCCGCATCGGCATGACCACGTAGAGGAACGGGCCATTGATCTTCAAAACGCCCGGACTCAGCTCATCGATCAATTCCAGAAAAACCTCGTCTTCGGTCAACGCGTTTAACGGCTCGATGAGATAAGCGGGGTTGAAGGCGATGGCCATTTCCTTGCCCTTGTAATTGATCGCCAGGCTCTCGCGGGCTTCGCCGACATCCGGCGAGTTGGCCGTAATGGCGAGATTATTGCGGCTGACGGCAATTTTGACGGAGTTGGCCTTGTCGCTGGTCATGATCTGGGCGCGCCTGGTAGCAGCCAGGAATTCCTCCCGCGGCAGCGCGATTCGCTCCTTGGTTTCAGTCGGAATCACCTGGCGGTAGTTAGGGTAATTGCCTTCAACGAGCTTGGAAAGAACGAGGACGGAAAAGCCTTTGTCGTCGTTGAGGGTAAATGAGGCCTGGTTTTCGCCGATGCGAATTTCCACGTCGCCCTTTTCCCCGAGCAGCCGCGCCAGTTCGTTCACCGTTTTGGTCGGAATGATGAATTCGCCCTGGCTGGTTTCCGGAATATCGACCTCCTCATCAACCAGCGCCAGCCGGCGGCCATCGGTCGCCACCATCGTAATCTTATGCTCCTTGAGGCTGATAAAAATGCCGTTGAGCACGTAACGAGACTCGTCGGTGGAAATGGCGAACGAGGTTTTGCGGAGCATTCCTTTGAACTTCTCCTGGGGAATTGTGATCTTCTTATCGTCCTTGAGCGTGTGAACGGGAGGAAATTCATCAGCGCTTAAGCCGTTGATTTTGTAAAACGACGCTCCGGCGCGGACGCTGCAGGCGTTCTTTTCATCCACTTCGAGTTCAATCTCCGGGCTGGTCAATTCCCGGATAATGCTGAAGAACCGTTTTACCGGCGTAGTGCTGGCACCCATTTTCTTGACGTTTGCCTCGACCGAGCAGGCAATCGTGACGTCGAGGTCCGTTGCGGTGAATTCCAATCTGTTCTCTCCAGTCTTGAGAAGGACATTGGAAAGAATGGGAAGGGTGGTTCGCGTGCTGACGATGTTTTGCACCGACTGCAAGCCGTGAATCAATTGATCTTTTGCGATGCTGAGATTCATGCTGGCCTTTAATAGTTTGTTTCTTCCTTTAAAGGAAGCTTATTAATAATGGCTGTGAATAAGGCAAACAACCGCCGCTGTCAAGGCAGAGTCAACGACTTCCGCAGAAATCTGAATGTAAATAAGCCGGCGGCTGGAGCGAAGGAACTGAGAAAAACGGGCTTTATTTGCAATAGGCACGATTAATTCACAAGAAACTCAAACTTTCCCAGCACGGTTAATGACATTCTTAAGGGCCTCCTGAACTTTAAGAACTTCATCCAAGGTCGAATCCCGGCCAAGGGAGAAGCGGACGAGCGAATTGGCAAGGCCGGCTTCGACCCCCATTGCCAGCATGACGTGTGACGGTTCGAGCGATCCCGCTGAGCAAGCCGAACCGCTTGAGGCGCAAATGCCTTCGAGGTCCAAGCCGGCCAAAATAGTAATGCTGTCGCAACCGGAAACGGTGAAGGCGGCCGTATTGGCAAGGCGCGAGGCAAGGGACCCCCGGAACTCAACGCCTTCGATGGCTGTTACGGAGGCTATTAAACGGTTCGTCAAGTTCATCAGAACGTTCCTCGAGAATACAGGCGGGCTGAGGAATTTCTCGACAGTCTCGGCGAGGCCGATGATGGCGGAAAGGTTTTCTGTGCCGGCGCGGCGTTCATTTTCATGGGCGCCACCGAACAAAATGGGGTCCGGGTGAAGAGGAGATT
This sequence comes from Verrucomicrobiota bacterium, assembly GCA_049510745.1. Classification (GTDB taxonomy): domain Bacteria; phylum Verrucomicrobiota; class Verrucomicrobiia; order Limisphaerales; family Palsa-1400; genus PLGF01. The sequence continues at coordinate 243,618 of JBEKYR010000002.1, forward strand.
TAATAAAGAGCGCGCCAGCCCCTTTTGGGCCGTGGAGTTTATGGGCGCAAAACGAAACCAAGTCCGCATTGAATTGGTGAATATCCTCGAAGGCCTCCTTTCCAAAGTATTGAACGGCATCGGTGTGAAAAAGGACGCCTCGAGAACGGCAGATTTCGCCTAAAACCCCGACGGGTTGAAGAGAACCGGTTTCATTATTCGCCGCCATGATCGAGACGAGAACGGTGTCTGGACGAAGGGCCTTCGCCAGATCCTCTGGGGAAACGACTCCTTCTTTGCTGACCGGCAAGCAGGTAACGTTAAAGTTCTCGTTTTTTTCGAGATATTGGAAGCATTGGAGAACGGAGTGATGCTCGATCGTTGAAGTGATCAGGTGTCGGCCTTTGTCTCGGAGATGGCGGGCCGTTCCGAAGATGGCGAGGTTGTTGCTCTCGGTTCCGCCGCTGGTGAAAACGACTTCGCCGGAGCGGCAGCGCCAGACTTTGGCGACGCGATCGCGTGCATCGTCCAGCAAAGCGCGCGCCTTTCGACCAACGTGGTGGACGCTGGAAGGGTTGCCGTAAATTTCATCGAAAAACGGCAGCATGGCGGCTCGGATCTGAACATCAAGGGGAGTCGTCGCATTGTAATCGAAATAAATTGTTTTCATGCCGCGAGCCGGATCAAACGGAGCTTTTTAAGGTCAGGTCGCGATCAGGATCAATGCCCCATCGTTTGGCGACGGCCTCCAAATCAGCCGACATGCCCCAGCGATCGGCCTCTGGTGCGGTGGTATGCCTTCGATTGGCGCCCTTCAGCGCCAGGCAACCGCGATTATCGCCGATCCGGGCGATGAATTCGCATTCTTCCGGCGACAAGGAGATTTCCGGGAGCAACGCCAATTCATCGACTTTGTCTTCAATGGGTTTAGCATCCGGCCCCGTTTCCTGAATCAGCGTCGGAACGACGGAATGAACCGGTGGCTGTGATAAGTTCCAGAGGCAGGCCAATTGCAGCAGAGTGAGGTTGTTCTTTTTTGCGATGGGTCGGAAGAGGTCAACTTTTTCCTTCCCAGCCTCGACCCAGCCGGCCGGACGAAAGGCGCGATGGTCCCGGGGGGCTAATTTGTGGCCGGCTTTGACGTCATCGTGAAACAAGCCGCCATAATCGCCCATGCGAGTGATTAAATGAACATGATGTTTGACAGTGGCGGGCAGGACAAGCTGGCCGGGCCACGGTTCGAGAAAATCGAGAATAATCAGGGCCCAGTCGAGGATTTCGCCGAATCGTTCCAGGCAGAGGATAAGGTCGAGCGTGAAACCGTTGGCTGGTCCCGGCGCGATGCCGATGCGGTCGGTCAATCTGTCATCGACCAGGCTCAACATGGCGGACCAAACGCGGTCGCTCGAATAGCCGAGCGAGTCGGGATTGTGAAGGAGCAGCAGATCGAATTTACCGGCCCGGCAGCGGTGGAGGGATTTTTCGGTGGCCATGCGGAGGTAATCGGGGTAATCGCGGGGAGAGCGGAGAGAGGGATCGGTAAACCGGGGAAAGCCGCGCGCCCCCTGGCGCTGGCCCTTGTAAAAATCATGTCCGACCGCGCCGACGAGGCAATAATCCTGGCGGGGAAAACCGGCAAGGGCGGAGCCGAGGAGTTGATCGGCAGCCCCGCAACCATAGACATCGGCGGTGAAAAAAGTGCGGACGCCGCATAGAAACGAGCGTTGTGCGAGCTGAATCCAACGTTCCTCGGGAAGCGGCTCGCCGAAATTAATAAAGCGGCCACCGTTCCAGGCGCCGAAAGCGAGCCGGGTGACATTCATGCCGGAATTTTAGGTGGTGAGCGAGGGAGTTGGAAAGACTCATTTCTGGGCGGGGTTTCGTGCCCGAATTCGCAGCGATTCTGTATGACATACTGTCATATGACAGCATGGCTAGTCGGCTGGCTTCGAAACCAAGGCGGTGGTGAACGGGAAGAGAACCTCGCCAAGGTTTGAAGGAGAAACGACATGACCGCGCGAGAGGCTTGATTCTGTGTGTTGGAGGCGACATGCTGCCTTCCTCGAAAGATGAAATCCAATGAGATTAAGGTCGTAAAGGCCTTTATCGCGGCGATCAACCGGCGGAGACCTTCTGAGATCTGCGAGTTGATGACGGAGGATCACACTTTCGTTGACTCAGCCGGCGGAAGCACGTCGGGGCGCGAAAAGATGGCCGCCGGATGGGAGGGGTATTTTCGAATGTTCCCGGACTTCGAAATAAAGGTCGAAAGCATACAGGGGGACAAAGGCTTGGTGGCGGTTTTCGGGTCGACCTCCGGAACCTATCAGGGCAAGCGAGGGCTTGTCCCGGAAAACAGGATTGAAATGCCGGCAGCGTGGAGGGCGATAGTGACGAACGGCAAGATCAAGCTTTGGCAGGTTTATGCGGATTGGACCGAAGGCTGCAAAATAATGGAGGAGGACAAAAATGTGGGCTAGACACAGCCAAGTCAGAGCAAGGCGAATCCATGTAAACCTCTCACTGCAACAACCGATATGACCTTATCCCAAGCCAAGGAGCGGCACGAAAAAATGGCGGCGGAAATACGGCGGCATAATAAGCTCTATTATGTACAGGCCCAGCCCGTCATCAGCGACCAGGAGTATGACCGGCTCTACCGCGAACTGGCCGATTTGGAAAAGGAGTTTCCGGTGCTGGCGACGCCCGATTCACCGACCCAGCGCGTCGGCGGCGAACCGGGCAAGGCGTTTGAGTCGGTGATACATCGCGTCCCGATGCTCAGCTTGGACAATACCTATTCGCAGGCCGAGGTGCGGAGCTTCGTCACGCGGGTGCAAAAGCTGCTCCCACGCGAAACGCTCGCCTGGACGGTCGAGCCGAAGATCGATGGCCTGGCGGTCAATTTGCGTTACGAAAACGGCCTGCTCACGGTCGGCTCAACGCGGGGCGACGGGACGAAGGGGGACAATATAACGTCAAATCTAAAAACGATCCGCTCGGTGCCGCTGAAAATTGCGGAGAAGGTGGCGGTGCTGGAAGTGCGGGGGGAGGTTTTTATGACGCGGGACGGGTTCAGGAAACTCAACGAAGAGCGGACGGCGGCGGGGGAGGAGGTTTTTGCCAATCCGCGCAACGCGGCGGCCGGTTCGCTCAAGCAACTGGACCCGCGCATCGTGGCGAAAAGACCGTTGGACGCGGTGTTTTACGGCCTGGGCGCCATCGAGGGAGGGGAGATTCCGCCGCGGCACCATCAAGTGCTGAAATGGCTCGCGGAGCTGGGTTTCAAAACGCCGGAGAAGGTCTGGCTCTGCCATGCCGAAGCGGAGTTGTTGGCGGCGATTGATGAGTTGGATAAAATCCGGGACGGCTTCAAATATCAAATTGACGGTGCGGTCATCAAACTGGATGACGTGGCCTTGCGCGAGCAGGTCGGTTACACCGCCAAAGCGCCGCGGTGGGCCATCGCCTACAAATACGCGCCGGAACAGGCGCAAACGCGGCTGAAGGGCATCACCATCCAGGTGGGGCGGACGGGAGTATTGACACCGGTGGCGGAATTGGAGCCGGTGTTCCTGGCGGGCAGCACGATCAGCCGGGCGACGCTGCACAACGAGGACGAAATTCAGCGGAAGGACATCCGCATCGGCGACACGGTGACGATTGAAAAGGCGGGCGAGGTCATCCCGGCAGTGGTGGGAGTGGTGCTTGATAAACGGCCGGCGGGAGCGGAGGCTTTCGATTTTTACAAACATATCGGCGGCAAATGCCCGGTCTGCGGCGGGCCGGTGCGGCGCGACCCGGAATTTGTCGCCTGGCGCTGCGAGAACCTCCACTGCCCGGCGCAGGCGACGCGGCGGGTGGAGTTTTTTACCGCGCGCGGGGCGCTAGACATCGAGGGCATCGGCGGGATCGTGGCGGACAAGCTGGGGGAAAGGGGCCTGGCGCGGGAACCGCTGGATTTATTCGATTTGACTGCGGATAAGCTGGGGGAATTGAATCTGGGAACAGAAGAGTCGCCGCGTGTTTTTGGGCGCAAGAACGCGGAGAAGGCCGTTAACGCCCTGCAACGCGCCAGGACGGCGCCGCTGAGCCGGTGGCTCTTCGGGCTGGCGATACCGGAAGTGGGCAAAACGACAGCCGGACAACTGGCCGCGTTTCACGAAACGATCGAAGACGTGGCGAACTCGCCGTTGTTAAAAGATGTCATCGCCTATCATGAAAAGGAAAAAGAGAAAGAGGAGAAGGCAGCAACAGCTCGGCGGCTGATCGACGCGGGATTCGCCGCCAGGAGCCAAAGTAAAAACGAACGGGAAACGGGAATCGTGACGGAGGTCGGCCCCGTGGTGGCGCGGAGCGTGCTGGATTATTTTGCGTCGGAGGAAGGCCGGAATGTATTGCGCAGAATGAAGGACCTGGGCATCCATCCGGCGAGCCAGAAAGGGGCGGGGAAAAAAGCCGATCAACCGTTATCCGGCAAAACATTTGTATTGACTGGGACGCTGCCGACGATGACCCGCGAGGAGGCCGGCGCGCGCATCGAATCGCTGGGAGGAAAAGTCTCCGCCAGCGTGAGCAGGAACACCGATTATGTTCTGGCCGGCGCGGAAGCGGGATCGAAATTGGAAAAGGCGCAGGTGCTCGGCGTGAAGGTGATCGACGAGGGGGAGTTTTTAAGGATGTGCCAAGGTTAAGGCGGGTGCCAAGCGAGAACGATGGACGGCGTCGGCGATGGCGGCTTTGGAAAGCTTGTGGCCTCCGCAGCGCCGGATAATGAACTCCCACGACAGGCCATTTTCCACGTCCTTGAGCACGTCGGAGACAAAGATGCGCGTGCCCTTGAAAGTCACTTTGCCGTGACAGATCTTCGGGTCCGCCACCATGTATTCACCCAAATCAATTCGCCGCGCGCGAGTTTTCATGGGTTCAATTTGACTCGTGCGCAATCGTTAACGGCAGCATAGCCTGTGATTGCTGGGTGGCGGGTAATTTTCGGGGTTTCATTTGTAAAATCTTCTCTATCAACGTCGTTGGCTCGAGGGGAAATACATTTTAATCAGGACTCGCTTGGCTCCCCGAAATTCTCGGGAGGTTCAGCCTTGTTTGTCTCCGCAAACTCCACCAATCCAAAAGTGTTCGGAGCGGGACGGGTGAATATTTTATGTTCGCGCACATATGAAGCCAGTGAACCGCTTAAAGACGTTTTAGAGTTTTTGGCGACAGGTTTCCCTAGTTTTGCCAACAATTCTTCAACATGCATCGGCTTCCCATGCTTTTTCAGAACCTCACGAACGTTGGCAAGGTCCGAGCCGGTTCGCAGGGTTATTTCAGGCTCAGATTGCGCATCTCGCGGAAGCAGCTTGCGCATATCCTCAAGAGCCTCCAAATATGAACTTGCTTCGGCAAGTTGTTTTTCGAGGGCGCGAATATCGTCCTTCTTCCGCTCAATTTTTTTCTCTAATTCTTTTTTTATATCCATACCGTAAACGCTATCGTGAGTTGGATTCGGTGGCAAGGAGAAAATGAAGAAAAATGAAGAAAACATTTGATTTGCATAAAATGCAGGGCATAATCGGGGACATCAAATTAAGGATAAATATGAATAATGAAGAAATCATATCAGGATTTGAGGCTTCCAAACAGATTTCCACAAAAGGGGTGGAGTACTGGACGGCCCGGACCATGCAAAAGCTGCTGGGCTATGACGATTGGCGTAATTTCGAGAAGGTAATGGAACGTGCCGCCATCTCCGGGAGAAGTGCCGGGATTGATTCGGTGAATCATTTCGTTGGTTTCACCAACATGATCGAAACCGGAAAAGGGGCAAAGCGCCAATATGACGATTTCTATTTATCGCGTTTCGCCTGTTACCTAATTGCGATGAACGGCGATCCTGCGAAAGTCGAGGTTGCCGCCGCCCAGCAATATTTCGCCATCATGACGCGAGAACGAGAATTGGCTCAAAAGTATCTTAATGCTCAAGAAAGGGTCAAATTACGCGACAGAATCAGGGTTGCGAACAAACATTTGGCGGGGGCCGCGAAAGCCGCGGGGGTCACCGAATATGGACTGTTTCAACATGCCGGGTATATGGGCTTATACGGAATGGCAGTTGGAGACGTTAAAAAACGCAAAGGGATTCCTCCAAATGACGAACTCCTTGACCGGGCTGGGAGGCTTGAATTATCCGCCAATGAATTCAGGATTAATCTCACTGAAAATGCGCTTAAAAAAGAAGGCACGAAAAACGAATTGTCTGCTCGGCAGACTCACTTGCGTATAGGCAAGGGTGTCCGAGCAACCGTCCAGCAAGAAACCGGCAAATCGCCGGAGGACTTGCCAATAGAGCCTTCAATCAAAAAGATCATCAGCACAGCGAAGCAAAAAAGGGGTCTTCCAAAGCCGAATTCTCCATCTTGACCGTCGGATTCCCTGTTGAAAAACCCCAGGACGATTCCGGGCGCAAAGCCATCTTTGAACAGATTTGCGCCCGTTTTGGATGCGGCAAGATTGCTCCCGTTTGGGCTACGGGCGCGCCCAGTAGCGGTAATTGACGTTGGGGAAAATGTTGTCCATTTGCTCGATTTGACTGAGCCAGGGGGCGTCGATTTTTTTCGCGCTCAACTGCTCGTAGAGGGAGAGAAAACGCGAGAGATGCTCTTTGACGCGGCGGGCGGCGTAGTCGGGACTGGTGCCGGAGCGGAGAATGAAGGGCCAGTCGCTGGATTGGGCCAGGAGCAGCTCGCGGGCGGCTTGTTTGAGAGCGCGTTCCTGCACGCCCTTGACGCCGGAAAACCGCTCCGCCAGGGCCGTCATGCGCGATTGGGCGATGCGGAGGTGGGGATAAATCCATTCGTTGGTTTCGTTGAGCCAGACGCGCCAAAAGCCTTCCTCGCCCCAGCTTGAAGCGGCGGGCATGGCCACTTGCTGGGTCGGGTAGCGGCGGAGATATTCGCCGGGCGTGATGAAAGTGAAGGCCTGCTGGTCGTAATAGGCCTTGCGGATGAAGAAATTCAAAAACTCCGGGCCTTCATACCACCAATGGCCGAAAAGCTCGGCGTCGTAAGGCGAGAGCACCAGCGGCGGGCGGTCGAGAATGGCTCCGAGCTTGGCGATTTGTTCAACGCGCGCCCGCAGGAAGTGGCCGGCGTGTTCATCGGCGGCGCGCACGGCGGCGTCCCGGTCGTAAATTTGCTTGTCAAAGGTGTCCCCGGTGATGCGGTGGTATTTGATGCCGGTAAAACCGCGCGCGTCGGGCGCGGGTAAAAAAGGTTTGACGTAGTCAAAATCCAGGTCGAACCCGATGTCGCGGTAAAAATCGCGGTAGCGGGGGTCGCCGGGGTAGCCTTGTTGCGTGCTCCAGACCTGGCGGGCGGAATCGAAGTCCCGTCCAAAGGCGGCCACGCCGTTGGGGGTGAAAACCGGGGCGAAAACCCCGTAACGCGGGCGCGGCCGGGCGTGCAGCAGGCCGTGCATCTCGGTGACAAACCAGCGGATGTTGGCTTCCTGGAGAGGTTTTTCGATGCCTTCGATGAAGGCGCATTCCGGCAGCCAGATGCCGCGCGGGTCGCGTCCGAAACACTCGCGGTGGTAGTCGCGGGCGACGAAAATCTGCGCGCGCAGGGAGGGGGGATCGTCGGCCAGCAAAGGCAGCAGGGCGTGCGTGGCGGCGCAGGTGGCGATTTCCAGCAAGCCGTTGTCCTGGAACTTGCGGAAGGCGCCGACGAGATTGCGCCCGTAGTCAAAATAAGTTTCCCGGATCCCGGAGAAGCGATGATGATACATCCAGGCCAGCGCGCGATAGGCGGGGTCCCAATGCGTGCGGTGGATTTCGTTTTCCGCCAACTGGATCAGGCCGTCCAGATGCCGGACGTAGCGCTCCTGCAACATGGGGTCCAGCAGCATCGCGCAGAGGGGCGGGGACATGGACATGGTCAGGCGCGTCTTCATCCCGTCGTTTTGCCAGCCCTCCATAAATTGGAGCAGAGGGACGTAGGTTTCGGTGATGGCTTCGAAGAGCCAGTTTTCCTCGAGAAACTTTTCGTGCTCGGGATGCCGGACAAACGGCAGGTGAGCGTGCAACATCAAAGCGAAATGGCCTTGCATGGGGAATTAATCCAGGTCCTTGGTAAAATGTTCCGCGATGGCCCGGCTTTTCCAAAAAAGAGCCGCGCCGGCCAGGAAGGGGAGGGCCTTGAGCGCCAGCACCAAAAACCCGTTGGCGGGACGATGCGATAAATACAAATAAACATCGTTGGCGTAGAGTCCCAAGCTTACCAACATGCAACCCAAAGCCAGCAACCGGAACGCCGCAAGGACAGCTTTGGTGTAGGGACTCATCTCGAAAGCGGCCAAAAAAAGGGCAGGCCGAGGCCTGCCCCGATCGCATTCATGTCACCGCGCTGACCAGCGGCGGCTTCAAATTCTTATCCTGCGGATGCGCGCCAACGTCCCCCTCATAGCGGGTGCTCCGGCTGAACTTCAGCCCGGCCCGGCGCGTTTCCTCGCCGTCCGCGGAATGCGCCGCGGCCGGCAGGGCATAATCGCCATCGGGCAGCGCGAAGCGGAAGCTGAAGGAGCCGTCGGGGCGGAGTTTGATTTTCCGGTCGCCGATGGTCACGGTGGCGTCCGGTTCGGTCGCGCCGTAAATGATCAATTCGGCGTTGACGTTGAACCAGAAACCGCGGCGGCGCTCACGTCCGCCGAAGGGGCTGGAGACGCTGGAGACGGCGCCCAAGGCAGACGAGGGAAGACTGAACAGGCCGACGCCGGCGGAGGAGACTTGCTGTTGCAATTGGCGGCGGATCAATTCGGTGATTTCCAGCGAGCCGATCCAGACGCGCCGCACCTGGTCCATGGAGACGATTTCCCCCAGGGCTTTCTCCTGGGCGGGAGTCCACCGGCTCTTGACCTGTTCGGGGGTCGGGAGATTTTTAAAGCCTTGCGCCCGCATCTGTTGCAAGGCTTCGACCAACGGCACGTGTTCGCTCAAAGCGACTTTCACCATCGCCAGCAGTTCCGCGAAGGACACCTCCGGCGGAATGGTGGCAAAGCGAACCGACGTATCGTCCGAGAGGCTGTCCGGCGGGGTGAACGTGGCGCCGGAGCGGGTGAGGCTGACCCATTGGCGGCCGGCAGCGAAGTAGCCGAGATCGGCGAGGTATTTGGCGCTGGCATGGGGCACCGGAACGAACCAATTGCGCGATTCGGGATGGAGATGAATCTGCGCCAGAGGCTCGCCGCCCAGCGCGCCGCGATAGACGCGCAGAATCAAATGGCCATCGACGGAGAGGGAATTGTGCTTCTTGATCTGCTCCCGGGTCATGTCCCAATGCGCATAAAGCCAGTGCGGATCGCGGGCCGTCAGGAAAAGTTGCTGGGTGCCGTAGGCTTCGGGCAATTCGACGTTCGCCTGGAGGGCGGGCGGGGTCTGGGCTTTCGGGCCGAGAGCGTAGCGTTGGCCGGGACCGCTTGGGACAGGGGCAGCCGGGGCGTCGCCTTCCAGAAGAATGGGCGGAATCTTCACGGCGGTGGAGGGCGCGGCTCGTTCGGCTTTGGGGGCGGCGGCGGGAATGGGCGCGGGCGCGGTCGCTGTGGTTTTGGCGACTGGCGCGGCGGGGTGCGGGGTGGAGGTCGAGGCCGCAGCGGTTTTGGAATGGGGCGTGGCGGTGGCGCTGGATTTGGCGGTTTTGCGCGCGGGTTTCCGCGGGCTGTCAGAATTTCTCGGTTTCATAGGCATACACGTGCGAAAGGCAGAACAATCTTTCCAACGGCAACTATGGCCGACGCATCCCCCCGGCGCAAATAGAAAAAGGGGGTGATATTGAGAAACCGTTTAAAACTCAGCGCATTGACGGCGGGGATCCTCCCGCAGAAAACCTTTAGCTGAAAATGAACCGGGGGTTTCGCCCGCGCAACGGACAAAACCCCCGGCTGTAATCTTACATCCTTTCAGGATGCGCCAAAATCAGGATTTAGACCAACTTCCTGCGCAAGAAGCCCAGGCCCAGAGAGGCCATTCCAATCAACCAGCAGGTCGAACTGGCATCAGGCGCCGAACCGGCCGAACCGAGGGTGACATCCGTTATACCAGGGAGGGCTCCTCCCCTACCGTTGTCCACAATGATCTCGAAACCGGTGAAATACTCGCCGGGTGAAGCGGTATAGCCCTCAAACTGAAGCTGCCCTTTACCGGAGTCGGCGATAGTCAGGCTCGGATAAACGTAAGTGCCGAGGTCCGTCGTTATATCAATGGTGATCGTGCTCGAACCCCAAAAGGAGGAATTGCCAATCAGGAAGCCGAACGCGCTATATTGAGGACCGGTGGCGATAGAGCCAACGATGGGCGTCCAATAATTATCGCCAATGAGTGGCTCGGTCGTCGTGTATGGCGTCTCATCTCCCCAAGTCAGGTTTTGTTCGGAGTTGTAAGTTACATCGCCCCGGGTGAACGGGTTGCCAGGCCATCCAAAACCCGTCCCGAAATCGTCAAAAAACGAATCGTAGGCGATAGTTGTCGAAGCATCAAAGGCCGCTTCGTTTCCTGTGTTGCTCACGGCGGCCTGAACCGCAACGGTTGCGCTGGCCAAGCCAAAGACGACCATCGCTGTTTTGATTCTAATCAGTTTGTTCATATACACACTCGGTTTTTTTGAATTTAGTCTAGATCATACTGCACTGCCTTTTTATAAGGCAACCTTCTTATCGCAGCAGTCTGGGTGCCATAGTTTCGTCTTTTACGAATTCAATACTTAACATATTACAAATCAACATGTTGCGATTACATAAACCCGAATAAATAGAGGGTGATAATTGCCCCAAACGCAAAGAAAGCCGACAACTCTTTGCGATAGAGGGCCGGGAGTGGGTTCCAAATAATGCCTAATTAGTTGACAATAAGCGGCTTGAAAATGGTTCGCCCTCTTTATTCGTTAAATCGTAAAGAAACCCGGCACTTTACAGGCAAACTGAAACTGGGAGCGGCTTTTCCGGGCAATTGTGTCGTTGCCGCCGGCCTCGGCGAAGAAAACGCAAGGCGTTTCTCAAGACGCTGACGGACCCTTCGCTTCCAGCCAAACCGGCGAAGCCCCTGGCGCATAACCGAATCACATGCCCATTATCTGATAGCCGCAATCCACGTAGAGGACCTGGCCGGTGATGGCGGCGGCGCCGTCGCTGGCCAGAAACGTGCCGGCGGCGCCCAGTTCGTCGGGAAGGACGTTTCGCTTCAGCGGCGCGTGCGCCTCGTAATGCTTGAGCATGTCGGAGAAGCCGGCGATGCCGCGGGCGGCCAGGGTGTTGACCGGGCCGGCGCTGATGCAGTTGACGCGGATTTTTTTCGGCCCAAGGTCGTAAGCCAGATAGCGGGTGCCGGCTTCCAGAGCGGCTTTGGCCACGCCCATGACGTTGTAATGCGGCACGACTTTTTCCGAGCCGTAATAGGTCATGGAGAGAATGCTGCCGCCGTCGGTCATCAGGGGCGCGGCGGCGCGGGCCAGGGCGACCAGGGAATAGGCGCTGACGTCGAGGGCGACGCGAAACGCGTCGCGCGTAGTATTGACGAACGTGCCTTCCAGGGCTTCGCGCGGCGCGAAGGCGACGGAATGGAGCAACAAATGGAGTTGGCCGAATTTCCCGCCAACCTCGGCGAAGACGCGCGCGATGTCCTCGTCCCGGGTCACGTCGCAGGGGAGGATGAGGGTGTCCGGGCCGAAGGCGGCGAGTTCCTCGACGTTTTCCTTGAGGCGTTCGCCCTGGTAGGTGAAGGCGAGCGTGGCGCCGGCGTTGCGCCAGGCCTGCGCGATGGCCCAGGCGATGGAACGTTTGTTGGCGACGCCGAAAACCAAACCGATCTTTCCAGCAAGCAATGACATGATGGTTACGAGTTAAAGTTGTTAGTTATTGGCGTAAGGGCGGCGATACCCTCAGCGAATAGAATCCAGAGCCGAAGAACCGACTCACTTCCCTTCCCGGAAGCGGCGCCCGCTCGCCTCATCTTCCGCGAGCCAGCCCTGGATTTCTTCGTCGGTAAATTGGCGGGGCACGGGCAACTCCGCGTCAGCCACTGGAACGACGCGGAGCAGGAAGCGCAGCAACTGCTGCTGCTCTTCGGAGGGCAATTTCACCGCCGCCTGCTCAATGTCCATCAACTTGCTCATCCGTTTTATAGTGCCTGAACCCGCAGTGATTGGCAAGCGTCGGCGGTCCACTTCCCAAATCCCTCATTGTCCCGGCGGCGCGGTTCTGCTACCTTAATGCTGTGAAATTTCGTCTGGCGTGTGTCCGGTTGCGCAATCTGCTCTTGGCGGCGTTTCTTTCCCTTTGCCAGCTCGCACACGCTCAGGAGAAACATCTCCGCCTGCGCAATGAACTCATCACCACGCGGGCGGGCGAAAAGGCGGCGGCTTCGATGGAGGGCCAGACGACCAACACCACCGGACTTTTTCTCGTCCAATTCGAGGGGCATCCGTTGCCGGGCCAACGGGCGGAGTTGCAGGCCCTGGGAGTTGATTTGCTCAAATACGTGCCGGACGACGGCTTCATCGCCCGTTTTACCAATGCCTCGCCCAGTCAGGCGCGGGCCTTAGGCTTTATTCGCTGGGTCGGGCCGTATCGGGCGGCGCACAAAATCCACGCCCGGCTCACCGCCGCGGTGCAACGGACCAACAGCCCGGTCGCCGTCACGATTCTGCTCTCGCCGCGGGCCACGCCGGCGGAAATTGCCCAAGTCCGCGGCTTGCTGGCGTCCGTGGCGCACGAAAGCCATCTGCGCCAGGGCGTCATCGTGCGCGGCGTTCTGCCGCCTGCGGCCTTGCCAACGCTGGCGGACCTGTCCGCCGTGCTGTGGATCGAGCCGGCGCCGCACCGCAAACTCATCGACGAAGCGGCCTCAAAACTGGTGGGCGGCGACGACGGCCAGGTCGCCACGCCGACGGTGACCGAGCAACTCGGCTTCGGCGGCCAGGGCGTGACGGTTTGCGTGGCAGACACCGGATTGGACACCGGCGACACGAATACGATGCACCCCGATGTGCGGGGCCGGGTGAGCGGGTTCCAGTTTTACCCGCCGCTGACCGATGGCTCGGACGGCTACGGACACGGAACGCATTGCGCGGGCATCGTGGCGGGCAACGCGGCCACCGGGGAGACGGACCCCGATACCGGGGCGTGGTACGGACTGGGCGTGGCCAATCAGGCGAATCTTTTTATCGAACGCATCTTTGACGAAAACGCCAACGAAGTCAGCCCGGCGCCGAGCGATGAAACGCTGGCGCGCGACGGGGTGCGCAACGGCGCGCAGATCGGCGCCAATAGCTGGGGCAACGACGTTCAGGGCGCCTACGACACCGACGCGGCGCAATTCGATGAATTGGTGCGGGACGCCGACCCGGTGACGCCCGGCGACCAGCCTTACATCCTGGAATTCTCGGCGGGCAACGCCGGTCCCGACTCGCAAACGCTCGACAGCCCCGCCAGCGGCAAGAACGTCATCGCCACCGGCGCGTCGGAAAATGTGCCGGGACTCTATGCTGAGATTTACGGCTTGTACGCGGACGGACCGGATACAATGGCCGATTTCTCCAGCCGCGGCCCGTGCGAGGACGGACGCATCAAGCCGGACGTGGTCGCGCCCGGAACGTGGATCGCGTCCATGGCGTCGTCGGCCGCGCCCAATGAGGCCGCCATCGCCTGGATGGTGATCGACAATTATTACGTCTATATGGGCGGCACCAGCATGTCCGGCCCGGCGGCGGCGGGCGGGGCGGCGGCTTTTGTGCAGTATTACAAAAGCACGCATGGCGGCGCGGTGCCGTCACCGGCACTGGTCAAGGCGGCGTTGATCAATTCGGCGGAGGAATTGGATGAATCCAACGGCGGGCCGGGACCGATCCCGAATTCTGACGAGGGCTGGGGCCGGGTGACGTTGACCAATCTCATCGGCTCGCAACGCAATTACCAGTACGTCGATCAAACCGTCCTGCTCACCAACGGGCAGGTTTATCAGCAACACACCTTTGTCGGAACTTCCAACCAGCCGCTGAAAATCACGCTGGCCTACACGGATGTCGCGGGCTTTCCCGGCGCGATTCCGGCGCTGGTCAACGATTTGAATCTGGTGGTCGTCGGGCCGGACGGCACGGTCTATCGGGGCAACCAATTCACCGCCGGGGAATCCACGCCCAACGCGACGGCGTCCGACCACCTCAACAACGTCGAGGCGGTGCATCTGGCCCAACCGCTGCCGGGCAACTACCTCATCGAGGTCGTTGCGGCCAGCGTCGTCGAAGACGCGCGGCTGGATACCGCCGCCATCGACCAGGACTTCGCGCTCGTTGTGTCCGGGCCGCTGCTGGGGGCCAACCAGGGCGCCATTTTGCTGGACCGCACCAATTACACCGCGCCGGGCACGATTCATTTGCAGGTGCTCGATGCCGGGCGCGCCGCCAGCAATTCGGTCAGCGTCTTGCTCAAGAGCACGACCGAACCGGCGGGAGAAACCATCGTGCTCCGCCCGGCCGGCGGCTATGGCGCCTTCACCAACGCCGTCACCACGCTCGTCGGCAATGCCGCGCCGGACGGCAAGCTGGAGATTCACAACGGCGACGCCATCGAGGCGGATTACGTCGATTCCGGGGGCGTGACGCAAAGGGCCACAGCCACGGCCGTGCTGAACCCGCCGGTGATCAGCGGCGTCAATTCGAGCGTCGATTTGGGGGTCATGGACATCACCTGGGTGACGAGCGAAGCGGCCACGTCGGTGGTTTATTACGGAACCAACCAGCAGTCCCTGAACCTGGTGGCGTCGGACTCAACCCTGACCACCAATCATGCCATCGAATTTGGCAATTTGGCGGCCGGGGCGACTTACTATTTTATGGTGATTTCGACCGATGACGCCGGCAACGGCGCGACCAACAACAACGGGGGCGCCTTTTACCATTTCGTGGCCGTTCGCACCCCGGCCGTGCTGCTGGTCGATGCGTATGAAACGGCGGACGGATCGCCGGTGATTGACGACGGCGCCTACACCAGCGCCTTGGCGGCGACGGGCTTTGGCTTCGCGCATTGGAAGGTGCTCGAACGCGGCGCGCCCGTCCTGTCCGATTTGCAGCCCTACCGGGTGGTGATCTGGCGGACGACCGACGACATCATCAATTACACTGGCACCAATAACACGCTGACCGCGCCGCAACAGGCGATGATCCAGACTTACTTGAACAATGGCGGCTCGTTCTTCATGGCGTCGATGGGCATTCTGAGCCAGCTCGGCAATGTGCCGTTCCGGGCCAACGTGCTGGAGGTGGCCGGGTTCGCGCCGAATCCCGATCCGCCGGAGCCGTGCGATTGCGATGAGTATTTTGGCGTGCCGTCCTTTCAAGGGGTGGCGGGCGACCCGGTCACCGGCGGCATGAGCGTGACGCTGGATTATGCGAATTATCCCTCGATCGATTTGGGTTTTGGATTCGGCAGCGAGGACGTTTTGGGGCCGGATTTTGGCGACACGTTCACGCCCTCGAGCAGCGCGACGCCAATAGCGTTCGAAACCGTCTCCGGCAAGTGCTGCGGCATGCGTTATCCGCCCACCGGCGTGGACAGTCCGGGCCGCGTCGTGTTTCTGTCCTTCCCGCTGGATGCCATACCGGAAAACGGCCCCACGCCCGACAACGAAACGGCGTTCCTGCTCAACGCGCTGAATTTTCTGGACCCGGGCGGCAACGGGGTCGGAACAGTCACGCTCAACCAGGGCGTTTATACGATCCCCGCGCTGGTGACGGTGGAGGTGGGGGATTCAACCCTGGCCGGAACGGGCCAGACGCTGGCGACTTTCTCTTCCAGTTCGTTCACCAACCGGGTGGGGGTGACGTTGAGCGAGACGGCCCATGCCGGGCTGTTCCGCGGTTCCATCACGCTGGTCGGCGCCGGCACAAACGGTCCGGGCCAGTTGCAGACGCGCAGCGGGGACATGGTCAGCGCCAGCTATTTCGACGCCGGGGCGGGCAGCAACGTGACCGCCGCCGCCATCGTGCAAACCAACCCGCCGGTCATCACGGCGGTGGCCGCCGCGACCAACATCGGCAGCGCGGTGGTGACGTGGAACACCTCGGAGCAGGCGAACTCATTGGTGCAGTACGGGGAGGGGGTTATACTTGACCATTCCGCCAGCGATCCAACCCTCGTCACCAGCCACTCGGTCACCTTAAGCCCCCTGCTGCCCAGCCAAAGCTATTATTTCCGGGTGGCCAGCCGGGACCAGGCGGGCAACAGCGCCACCGATGACAATCACGGCGCGCTCTACAGCTTCGTGACGCCCAAGACGCCGCAACCACCGTGGTTCGATAACTTGGAAACGGGCGCGAAAAACTGGTCGGTGGTGGCCGACCCCGATAATGGATCGGATTTCAATTGGACGCTGGGCACGCCCAGCGATGGACTCCAATCCAGCGCCTATTCCGGCGTCAACGCCTGGGGCAGCGACCTGGACGGGACCCCCATTCAAAATGGCGTCAGCACTTACCTTTACAGTCCGGTCATCGACCTGACCGGATTCAGCCAGGCAACGCTCACGTTTTGGGACAGCTTTAATTTTTCGATTCTTGACCCGGATTATTTCGATCTCTACTACTATGAACAAGGCCAGATCATGATCAGCACCAATATGGCGGTGGATCCCAACAATTTGCCGATTGTGGTGGACTTCAGCGGGAGCAACGCGCCCGCCTGGGAGGTGGAAACAGTGGATTTGAGCACGTACGTTGGGCAGCCGATTCAGATCGTTTGGGACTATTTGGGGTTCCCCGGAGGGAACAATTACGGCTGGCTGGTGGATGATGTGAGCGTCACGGGCGTGGCCCAGGGGGCCGGCGGCACCATCGTTATTTTCAAGAATCTCGGATCGGGCTCCTTCTCTCTCAGCGGTCCCATCAGCCAATCCGGCTCCGGCCTTCTCTCCACGATCACCGACGCCCCGCCGGGCCAGTATGTCGTGCAATTCGGCGATGTCGCCTTCTATTTCACCCCGCCGCCGCAGACCAACACCTTGCTCGGCTCCAATACGCTGACTTTCACCGGCACTTACACGTTCCCGGATGTCAACAGCAACGGCATGTCCGATCTCTACGAGCAGTATTACTTCGGGAGCGTTTCGAGCAACCGGACGCGATTCACGGACACGGACGGCGACGGCATGTCGGATTACGCGGAATTCATCGCCGGCACCAACCCGACCAACGCGGCCTCGAATCTCCGTTTTCTTGACTTCTTCCAAACCAACCACGCCATGACCTTCCAATGGTCGGCGGTCCCGGGCCGGATTTATCAACTGCAGACCTCGACCAATCTGCTCGAGTGGACCCCCGTCTCGCTCTGGATGCAAGCCTCCAACAGCCCGATGACCCACACCTGGACAAACTTGAACAAGGCCAGCCGTTCCTTCCGCATCGAAGTGCGGCCCTGAGAGAGAAGCTTGACTCCGCCGGGGGTTTTGGGGGAATGATGGGGAATGCTTCACAATTATCGAAAACTCGCGGCGCTGGGAGCCGCGCTCCTTCTGGCCGGCTGTCACACTGCCGAAAAACAGCATTCACCTCCGGCCGCCCCGGCGGCCCAGGCCCCGTCCGCGATCCGTGTGCCGCACTTGTTCTCGGACAACATGATCCTGCAGCGAGGCGCGGCCGTTCCGATCTGGGGCTGGGGTCAGGAGGGCGCCACCGTTACGGTGAAGTTCCGCGGCCAGACGGTCTCGGCGCGCGTCAAAGAGGGCAAATGGATTGCCTGGCTGCACAACCTCAAGGCGGGCGGCCCGGCGACGCTCACGATCAGCGCCGGCATTCCGCTGGAGTTCACCAATGTTCTGGTCGGCGACGTCTGGCTGGCCGGCGGGCAATCGAACATGGAATTTCCCCTGAGAAACTCCTTCGAAGCGGCCGGGGACGTTGCCGCCGCCGCCAATCCGATGATTCGTTTGTTGAGGGTGCCGCACACCCGGCTGGATGAGCCGACCAATGACATCCGCGCCAGTTGGATGGAGTGCAAGCCGGAGACGGCGGCCAACATTTCGGCGGTGGCGTATTACTTCGCGCGCGATTTGCAGGGGAAGCTGGGCGTGCCCATCGGCATCCTGGAATCCGATTGGGGCGGAACGACGGCGGAGGCCTGGATGGAGCGCGGTTTTCTAAAGGCGAACCCCGATTACGAAATCGACATCCTCGAAGAGTGGCCTTTGCAGCAAGAGAAGTATCAGCGAAGCCTGGCGGCCTTTGAAGCGGAGCGGCGCCAGGCCGCGGAGAACAACCCCGCAACCAATAGGACCGCGCCGCGCCGGCCCTGGAAACCGGCTGAACTCTACAACGGCATGATCGCGCCGCTGGTTCCCTTTGCCATCAAAGGCGTTCTTTGGTACCAGGGCGAAAGCAACGCCGACAGCCCGGATCGCGCCACGCAGTACCGGAAACTCTTTCCCGATTTGATCCGCGACTGGCGGTCGGTTTGGGGCGAGGGAGATTTTCCCTTTCTGCTCGTGCAACTGGCCCCTTACATGCAAATCCAGCCGCAGCCGGGCGAAAGCGCCTGGGCGCTGCTGCGCGAAGCGCAATTGCTCGCCACCCAGACTCTCCCCAACGTCGGCATGGCGGTCATTACCGATGTGGGCGAGGAACGCGACATCCATCCCAAGAAGAAGAAGCCCGTCGGCCAGCGGCTGGCCCTGGCGGCCCGCGCCATCGCCTACCATGAACCGGTCGAATACTTGGGTCCGACGCCCAAGTCCATGCGGCGCGTCGGCGACGAAATTATTTTGACGTTCGACCACGTGGCGGGCGGATTGGAAGCGCGGGGCGGGGAACCGAAGGGCTTTGCCATCGCGGGAGCGGACGGCAAATTTGTCTGGGGGACGGCGGAGATTCAAGGGCTGGACCGGGTGGCGGTGCGGAGCGCGGAGGTGCCGCACCCGGTGGCGGTGCGCTACGGCTGGGCCAATTATCCGGTGGTCAATCTCTGCAACAAAGCCGGCCTGCCCGCCTCGCCCTTCCGCACGGACGATTTTCCCAAGTAGTCAGAATTGAATCGACATCTGGCGCGGCGCCGGCTGGTTGGGGAACGAAATCCACAGAAGGCGCTGGCCGGCGTCATAACGGAAGGTTTCCAGCGGACGGCCCGCCAGTGTCACCGCGCGGGGCGCCCGGTCGCTTCGCAGGAGCATGATCCCGGCCGTGTCGGCCAGGCCTTCGACCAGGAACGAAAGGGCGTCCGGCCCTGCCTGGGCGGGCAGCGCCTTGCAGGCGGCGGCCAGCAGAACGCGCCCGGCCTTTTCCGCCGCCTCGACGTCCAGCAGGAAGAAGCGGGAGCCGGGGGCGAGGGCGACCTGGTTTTGGGCGCGCAATTCGGAGTCAAATAGATTTACAAACCGGCCCCGCAGCGAGTTCGTTGCGCCGCCGGTCGATTCGTCCAGTCCGGCGGCGATGACATAAGGTCCGCGGCGCAGGACGAGGTAATTGGTTTCGCGCCACTCGAGATGCGGGAAGGGCGCGGCGGCCGAGCGCTCCGCCGCCTCCCGCACGAGGCCGAGGAGTTGGTTGGCGGCGTCCGGGCTGGCGGCGATGTCCGCCGGGTTGCGGTGCATCCACAGGACCTGGCCGCGGCCGGCGCGCAGCGGTTGGGGGTCGTCCCTGGCCAGCCGGAGTTGTTCGAAGAGATGCTGGCGCGGGGTGGCGTAGTGAGGGCCGTTGGTGTTCCACCATTCCCGCACGGCGTTGAAGGGGTCGCGGTCGTCGTCGCACACCACCAGCACGCCGCCGCGTTTGACCCAGTCGGCCAGGGGCTTGTGGACGCCGGGGGAGAGCGGTTTCATCCCGCGATAGGTCAATAATAAACATCGAAAACCGTCCAGGTAGCCGGGAATCCCGAAGTCCTCCAATTGCGCCGGCTGGACCGGCATGCCGCGCTTGAGAAACGGCAGCGCCAGCCCGTAGATGTGGCCCAGTCCGGGGTCGCTGGGGGCGGGGTCGCCGCGCTCGAACATCAGCGAATCGCTCACCACCACCCCGATGCCGGCGGTGCCGCAGTCCCACGCGACCTCCTTTTGGTCCAGGTCGTTGAGCGCGTTGATGACGGTTTGAAACGCGGTGGCGTAGGCGGGCGGCATCGGCTGGCGGCGCTCCGCCGGGGCGCTCCGCGGGTAACGCTGCCCAAAAACGCGCTCGGGCCACGGCGCCACCTCGAAGCGCCAGACTTCCGGTTGGAAGAGCGACGCCGTCAGGGTGCATTCCCAATTGCGCCGGTAGTCCGTCCAGTCGTGGTCGGGATTGTCCTCGATGGGATCGTTGAGAAACCAGACCCGGCGGTCGGTGGCGCGGGCCAGGTTTTGCATGGCGCCGAATTCGAGAAAGGCGGTTTCAAAAGTGCGCTCGCGCTGCTGGCCGCGAAAGACGTTGGGAGTGCGCGCCGTGCCGGTCCACACTTGCGCGATATAGCCGTCGCAGCCGTCGAGCCGCGCCAGGCTGGATTCCGGGCTGACGATCCCCCAGGTGGCATAGTTCAAGAGGCTGTGGGTCGGGACGTAACAGCGGACATGGCGGCCGGTTTGCCGGTTGAACTCCTGCACGCTGTCGAACACTTGCTGCAACGTCCGGCGGTAAAGAAAGTACTTGAGATGGGAGGCGCGCCACTGCGCGTCCAAGGACGAATGGGGCGGCTGCCAGGGTTCGCCGTAGAAGTGCAGCCACTCCCGCTTGAACCCCGCCGAGTAGCCGTCCTGCACCCAGAACTCCGGCTCCTCCAGGTGGACGGCTTCCACGCCCGCTTCCAACGCCCGCCGCACTCCCGCGCAGAGATAGTTGCCGTAGTTCGTGCCGGGGCAGATGTAAAAGACGCCGTTGCCGTGCTCGTGCGCATGGCCATTGCGGTCGGTCTGTTCCTCGTCTTCATGATTGTGGCCGTCGAACTTGCCCAGGAGGTAATCCGAGTAATCGCCCCAGGCGACGCCCGTCATGAGGTGGACGCGGTAGCCGTGATCGCGCCAGGATTGGATTCGTTGGGCCAGGGTGGAATTGAACCCGTAAACGATCGCCACGTCGGAGCGCAAATTGCAGTCGCCTCGCCAGGCCGCGTGAGTTTGAAAACACGTCCGCTCCAGGCTTTGTTGAGGGTCCGCGATAAACGCCGGCGGCGGGTCCGCGGCCCAAAGCGGCCCGGCGGCCAGCAGAAAAGCGGGACAGATTGCGAGGAGGGGGCGCATGAGAATCAGCGTCAGCGGGCAGGTTCCGATTCGGTGTGGATTTGTTTGACAGCGTGTGTTTGCAGAAATTCCCTGACGGCCCGAAGGATGATCGGGCGGCTCGGCCAAGGTCCGTCGTTGTGCCTGCCGCTAAGCTCGCACAGGAATTTTGGATCATGGGCGGCGGCGAAGTTTTTCTCGGCGTGGGCAAAAGGAATCAGATCATCCTGCGGGCTGTGGAGAATGAGAATCGGAATGGTCAGGCGCGGCAGTTTGCGCCGGGTGTCGTAACGGATTCTGCCTATCAGCCGCACGGGGAGCCACGGAAAAAGTTCCGCGCCCAGATCGGGAACGCTGGTGAAGGTGCTTTGCAGGATGAGGCCGCCCAACGGCTCGCGCAGCGCCAGTTCGCTCGCCACGCCGCCCCCGAGCGATTCGCCATAGGCGAGGATGTTCGTTCCGGCCAGGCCTTTTTCCCGCAGCCAATGATAGGCCGCCTGCGCGTCGCGATAGGTGCCCTCCTCGTCCGGCTTGCCGTCGCTGCGCCCGTAACCGCGGTAGTCGAAAAGCAAAACGCCGGCGCCGGCCTCCAGCAACACCGCGCACAGGTCCAGCCGATGGCTGATGTTCCCGGCATTGCCGTGGCAGACCAGGAGCACCGGCGCGCCCTTGGTTGCCGCCGGAAAATACCAGGCGGCGATGCGCTCGTCCCCCGCGACGAGAATGAAGACATCCTCGCAGGGCCGGCCCAATTCGCCTGGCGCCGCGTCCAGTTGGCGCGAGGGCTGATAAACCATGTTCTGTTCGAATCGTCGCAACATCAAAAAAATCGCCAGGACGCACAGGCCCAGGATGGCCAACCCCAGCCAAGTGCGTCTGGCTTTCATCATTCCGCCGTCAGGAGCAGGTCGTCAAAGCGAATGGGCGTGCCCGAATAGGGGCTGCCCCACAACGAGGCCCGGCCGGGGTGGGGCGGCGTTTTTTCGTCCACCGCAATCATCCATTCCTTCGGTTCGGAGCCGGTTTGCGGCCAGGCCTTGCCTTCGATCTTCCACCCTTGCTCGCCCGCCGCCCGGACGCGGAGGCGGAACATCGTCCAGGCGCCGGTCTTCCAATCATACGGCACGCTCGCCAGGGTGTCGTCGCCCTTGTCGAGTTCCAGCGCGTTTTTGGCGGGCGATACCTTCAACTTATATCCGCTCGGCCCGTTGAGGCCCACGCCGAAGCTGGGAAAACGGCGGCCTTTGGCCGTGCCCTGGATGCGCGCGCTCACGCACGTGCCCGCGTTGGTGGCCGGGCCGAACAAGAGGCCAAAATTGTCCAGCGGCGCGCCCGGCAATTCCAGGTACTTGTTGCCCTCGCTTTCCTTGACGGTGAAGGCGCCGTCCAGCACCAGGAACTCCGCCGGCGCCTGGTCCAGCGCGGCCTTCTCGAAATTGTTTTCGTAAAGCGTCGTTTCCGCCGGGGCCGCCCCGGCGCACAACGTCAACACTAAAAAAAGAAAACCGGTTTTTTTCATCATGGCTCCATCGGCTCTATTCGTTTCGCAGCGCGGGCAACAATTCCCCGCGCAACGCCAGCCGCGCCGCCGCCCAGGTCCAGAACACGCCGCTGAGAAAGACCAGTCCGAGCGTCGCCGCCAGCGAAGCGCAGGATATTTGCGCGCCCGGCGAAAGCAAGGCGGGGAGCACGGCCAGGAACGCCGCCCCCAAACCCAGCGCCAGGCCCAGGCACTCCAGCGCCGCGTGCTCGCTCACCACCAGCCAGCGCAAGGCGCGGGGCCGAAACCCCACCGCCGCCAGCAGCGCCAATTCGCCGCGCCGCTCCAACACGTTGCGCAGCACCACCACGCCCAATCCCGCGCTTCCCAGCAGCAGACCCAGCCCGCCCACCACCTGAAAGATGGTGAGATAAGTGTTTTGCACCGCGTTGAACGCGTTGAGCCGCTCCGCCGCCGCCGTCAATTCCAGCCCCCGGTCCCGCAACGCCCGGCTCAACGCCGCCGCCACGGCCGCCTCCTCCTTCGGCGGGGCGTCAATCAGAAACATTCGATAGCCCGTCTCGCCGGGAAAATGCCGCGTGAACGCCGTCTCCGAGATGAGCAGGCTGCCTTGCAAAATGGAATTCGCCACCGCCCCCGCCAGTCGCACCCGGACTGGTTGTCCGTGCTCATCCGTGTAAGTCACCGTGTCCCCGATTTTTTTGTGCAGCGCCCAGGTGATCGTCGCTTGATCGGCGATGGCGGGAATTTCGTTGCCGGACTTTTCCAGCATCAGCCACGGTTGGGCGGCGTCGGACGGATCGGCCAAGGCGGTGAAGGTGAAGGCATTGCGGGATTGCAACTGCTCCGGCTTGACTCCGAGCAGGCGCGGCGTTTGCGCGCGATTCAGGTTCAAACAACTGGCGTCATCTCCGTCTCGCACCCGCAACGGCATGACCGAAACCCCGCGCAGGCTCTTTTCATCCAGCCCGAAAAACTCGCGGCCCGCCGTTGTGTCCAGGTCCTGCACGATGGGCAAAGACGATTCGCCAACAAACGCAAAACCGCCCGTGCCCGAGGAACGCTGCCCGCTGTCGCGCGTGGCGTCGAGTTTGTTGGCCTCGACGGCCACGATCAAAAAGCTGGCGCTGGCCAGCAAGGCGACGATGGCCACGCTCCGGCGGGGTTGGCGCGAGCAGCCGCGCACGCCCAGGCTGGTCAAGGTGAGCGGACGCGCCGCCACCCGCGCCGCCAGCTTGCGCAACCAGAGCGCGGCCCCGGCGATGCCGGAGATCAGAAAAAGAGCGCCGCCGAAAAAAAAGGCCTCGACATCCGCGTGGTCCCGTTTGGCCAGGGCGCTGGCGATCATAGCCAGCGCGCCGAGACCGCTGCCCAGCGCGATCCAGCCCGCCCAGCGCCGCCGCGGGATTTCCGTTGGGATTTCCCGCTCCAACTCAGCGCCTTGTTCGAGCAATTCGCGGGCGGGACGCTTCACTTGGGCGCGCAGCGCAAACCAGATCACCAGCATGCTGATCAGAAACCCGGCGGCGCCGCCCAGGATCAGGGTTTGGGCGGTGACATGAAATTGCAGCGGCGATTCCGCCACCGCCGCGCGCCACATCGTGACCAAACCATACAAAGTCGCTCTGGCGTACAAAACCCCGCCCGCCACGCCCAGCAACCCGCCGGCCAAAGCGATGGCCGCCCCTTCCAGGAGAAGCAAACGGCGGACCTGCGCCGGCGGCCACCCCAGCGCCAGCAGAATCCCCACTTCCGTGGCGCGCTTTTCCAATCCGAAATGAAACAACAACGCCAGCAGAATCAGGGCCGCCGCGATCAGGAAAAAACTGAATCCCAAAAACAGTCCGCCGAAATCTTCCGATTGCGAACTGCCGGCCAGCGCCTGTTCGCGCACCGGCGCAAACATCAGTCCAATCGACGCCGGGTCCAGCTTCGCCAGCAGGGCGCGTTTGATGGCCTCGCGCGAGCCGGACGCAAAGCGGATGCCGGTCAGATCGCCAAAGCGATTGCCCCACATCCGCCGCCCCGCCGCCAGCGTCACGAACGCCTTGGGCGTCCCGCGATACTGCTTCCAGTACTGTTCGTCCTTGGGCCGGATTTTTTGCATGTCGATGGCAAAGCCAGCGTCCCAATTCTCCGTCTTCTCCGCCTTGGCGATGCCGGGAAAATCCGGCATCAACGTGCGGTCAGCCGTCGGCCCTTCCATCGGAACCACCGCGCGCACGCGAAAATGGTCCTGCTTCTCTTCCAGCCGGTGCGCCACGCCCGCCACGAAATAAGTCAGGCGCACATCGTCGCCCGCTTTGGCCTGCAAATCATCCGCCAGCCATTGATTGAGGATGATTTCGTAGTCGGGCATCTCCGCGGGAACCAGCGGCGCGCTCGCGGCCGTGACCATTGAGTACGGTGTCGTCCTCTCCCCGTCCCGCAGTTCGTTGACGAAATAGGTCAAGACTAATTCAGGCATCCACCCGGCGGCCGCGCGAGTAACGGCCGGGTCGAGAAACACTCGCCCGGTGCGCAACTCCAATCCGCCCGGCACTTCTCGCAATTCCAGGTCGGCATCGGCCAAGGTCCAATGCTGCTTCAGGTCGGGCGCGGGGCCTGCTGTCAAGAGGAGGTTCGCCCGCCCCGGCAGATCGACTTTCTCCTGCAAGAACGACAGCCGCACGAAAGCGTTCAGGGGCGGCGCCGGGCCGGCCTGCAATCCAAACCGCCCTAACTCCGCGTCCCCGGCGATGCCGCTGACCGTGAGGCGCAAGCCCGCCGAGACATCCTCCCGCGGCGAAATCGGCGCTTCCAGCGAGAGCAGCGACGGCTTTTGGATGCGGAGTACGACGGCGTCCCCGATTTTAACGCGCAATTGCCGGGCCAACGCCGCGTTGAGGACGACGGAATCGGCTGGAATTTCGCCGAAAGGGGGCGGCCTCTGCGCCAAGGCCCAAAAATGCTCGTCCACGCCAAGGATTTGGACGCGATTGGCCCGCGCGGAGTCGTCCGGCGTGGTGGCGGTGCCGGGCAATTGAAGGACGGCAGCGGCCAAGCCGTTGGAAGCGCCGGGGCGGAGGGCATCGGCCAGGGCGGAGCGGAAGAAGCGGTCCCTTGAAGCCAGGGCGAAGCTGGCGCGGCCAATCCGGGCCAGAGCCAAGGCGCGCAAACTTTCGCGGACGCAATCGCCCAGCGCCAGCGCGCCCACCAGAATGGCGCTGGCCACCGTCACCCCCAGCAGCGTGCCCAAGTGGCTGCGGGCGTGGAAACGCAAATTGGCCCGGAACAAGTTCAAGATTCAGAGTTCAACGTTCAAAGTCTATGCGATTTCCAGGCGGTTTGCCGTAGAAATCTTTTGGGCGACGAACCAATCATGCTGTCATATGACAGTATGTCTTTTCTTGGTTGCCGTAGAAATCTTTTGGGGCGCAAATCTATCATACTGTCCTATGACAGCATGGCTTCTCCGGATTGCAATAGGAACCTTTTGGGGAGTAAAGTGCTAAAAAACTATCATGCCGTCATATGACAGTATGGTTTCGGCGGTTTGCGGTCGAAACCTGAAACCTACCTATGGGGGTACAAACAGAAGGCCGGGATTTTAACCCGGCCTCTTGTCTGAGAACAAAACGCTTTTGAAATCGTTTAGCAGACCAAGGCAGCGCCGCGGAACATTACGCTGACACACACACACGGAAACCGCATTTCGCCCCGTCAACTGTGAACACTCTACCTCATCCCGGAAAAGCCGCCAGTCACCAGTACTGGGGACAAACGAATAAAAAGATCCAATTGTCTTTTGTAGAACATCCTGCTACATTTTGCCATGCTTACAAAGCCGATGCCGGTCCGATTCGAGCCGGAACTGCAAGCCATGCTGCAAGAGGGCGCGCGCCGCACCCCTCACAAGAAGCAGGAACTGATTCGCATCACGCTGCGCCGTTACCTGCCCAAAGTGATCGAGCAGGAAGCGGGAAAACCGAAACGAAAACGACTCACCAACATTGAGCCGTGGTCCAAGAGCACGCTGGAAAACGCCTACAAGAAAATGAGCGCGGAATGGGACGCCCTGGAAGAAGCCGCCACCAAAGCGCAGGGCAAGCCTGATTTCAACGACTGATGAAACCCTGGGACATTTACACCTTTGTTTTTCCCGAGGCCGACTCGCACCCCGCCGTCATTCTCGGCACGGAAACCCGGCTGGCCAACAAACCCAAAGTCAATGTGCTCTTCTGTTCCAGCAAACGCGCCACTCGCCAGCCGGTCGAACTCGAGACGATACTCGATGAAGCGGACGGGTTGGATTGGGCCACGCTTTGCAAATGCGATTTGATTTTCGCGGTGCCCAAGGAGCAACTGAAGGACAAACGCGGCACGGTTTCCCTTTCCCGACGCCGGGTCATCGCCGAAAAGGTCATCCGCGCATTAGGTTTTGCCGGAATCTAGCCTCTCGCCGCGGGCGACGATTGAGCGCCGCGCGTTTTCACTGGCAAAACTTCCCGTTTATGGGAGTATGATGGCAGCATAATGACATCCGCACTCAAGGACGTGAGAACGACTGCGCGAACCCAGTTTGCCCTGCTGATTTATTTTGGGCTGGCCATCACATTGGTTGGCCAGATTTCCACGGCGCCGTCCGCCGCCGCGCGCCACAAACTCCAGGTCCGCGACCACGCCCTGGCCGCGACGATTGCCGCCGCGGGCGGCCGCTTGATCGCCGATTACGGCGGCTATCAGCTTTATGACGCACCCGCCACCGTTACCAATTTTCCCCCCGAAAAGGCGGAGGCGCGCGACGATTACAACGCCATTCTCCTCAACGCCAGCCGCCTCGACAGCTCCAAGCCGGAAACGCAGGCGCTGCGCAAAACGGCGGGCGGCTTTGCCGGAAAACGCCTGCACCTGGTCCAGTTCGCCGGACCGGTCCAGCCTGACTGGCGCAAGGCGCTGCTCGGGGCGGGCGCGCAAATTGTCAGTTACATCCCGCAGAACACTTTCCTGGTCTATGGCGATTCCAACTGCATCGGGCGCGTGCAGGCGATGGCCGCCGCGGCTCCGCATGTGCAATGGGACGGCGCCTATTTGGATGAGTACAAAATCCATCCGGCAGCGCGCCGCCAGCCGGCCACAGCGGATCAGTTTGCCATCCAATTGGTCGCGGATGACACCGCCAATGCCGGCACGCTCCAATTGATCGACCAACTCAAGCTGGCCCCCGTCCAGCGCCAGAACCATTTCTTGCACTACCTGAACATCGTGGTCCGAATTGCCCGCGCCAATCTCGCGCAAATTGCCGCGCGGCCCGATGTGATTTCGATTCAACCCTATGCCACGCCGAAAAAGGTGTGCGAGCGGCAGGATCAGATAGTGGCGGGCAACTTGTCGGGAAACACTCCGAGCGGGCCGGGCTATCTGAACTGGCTGGCCGGCAAAGGATTCAGCCAGAGTCAATTTGACCAGTCCGGTTTTGTGGTGGATATGTCCGACAGCGGCATCGATAACGGCACCACTTCTCCGAACCATTTCGGCCTCTACCCCGGTGGCAACACCAACGGTCCGAGCCGGGTGGTTTACAATCGGCTCGAAGGAACGCCCAACAACCCTGGGAGCACAATTGAAGGCTGCGATGGCCACGGCAACCTCAACACCCATATCGTCTGCGGCTACGATAACGGGAGCGTTTTTCCGTTTGTCGATAACGCCGGGTATCATTATGGCCTGGGGACATGCCCGTTTGCGCGGGTGGGGTCGTCGGTCATCTTTGACCCCTCCAGTTTTACCAGCCCGATCTATTCGGAGCTGATGTCACACGCGTACGCCGACGGCGCCCGCATCTGCAATAACAGTTGGGGGGGCGGCAACGATGGATTGTACGATCTGGACGCGCAGGAATACGACGCGTTGGTGCGCGACGCCCAACCCGCCGGTTCGGCCTATGCCGCCGCCGGGAATCAGGAGATGGTGATTGTTTTTGCGGCGGGCAACGACACCAATGCGATCACGGCGCCGGGCACGGCCAAAAATGTGATTACGGTCGGGGCCGGGGAAAATGTGCAACTTTTTGGCGGCGCGGACGGGTGCGGCACGACCGACGCCCAGGCAAACAATGCCAACGCGGTCATCTACTTCTCCGGCAGCGGGCCGTGCGCCGATGGACGGCACAAACCGGACCTGATCGCCCCCGGAACGCACGTCAGCGGCGGCGCGCCGCAGGCGGCCAACCCCGGACCGGACGGAACGGCGGACCCCTGTTTTCTCAGCGATGCCAGTGGCGTCTGCGGGGGCGTGGGCACCGACTTATTCTTCCCCGCCAACCAGCAGTATTACACCGCGTCCACCGGCACGAGCCATTCGACGCCGAGCGTTTCCGGCGGTTGCGCCCTGCTGCGGCAGTATTTTATCAACCAATCCAATACCCCGCCCAGCCCGGCCATGACCAAGGCCTACCTGATGAATTCGGCCCGCTACATGACCGGCCCCAGAGCCGGCGACACGCTTTGGTCGGAAACCCAGGGAATGGGAGAGTTGGACCTGGGCATGGCGTTTGACGGCACGCCGCGCGTCCTGCGCGATGAAGCAGCCGACGATCTGTTGACGGCCAGCGGCCAGACCCGCGCCTTTACCGGCGTGGTGGCCGACTCCACCAAGCCCTTTCGCGTCACGGTCGCGTGGACCGACGCCCCGGGCAGCACGACGGGCGCGGCCTACAACAACGATCTCGACTTGACGGTCACGGTCGGCGGCAAGACCTACAAGGGCAACGTTTTCAGCGGCGCCACCTCCGTCACCGGCGGCTCGGCGGACGCGGTGGACAACGTCGAGAGCGTGTTTCTTCCGGCGGGGGTTTCGGGCGCTTACACCGTCACCATCACCGGGACGAGCATCAATTCGCCGGCCCTGCCCAACGCCGACAATGAAGCGAACCAGGATTTTGCGCTCGTCATTTACAACGCCGGCAGCGCCCCCACCCTGGTGGCGGGAAACGCCAACCTGATCCGGGAAAGTTGCGCCCCGACCAACGGCGTGATCGATCCCGGCGAAACCGTGACGGTGGCGTTGGGCATCCAGAATATCGGATCAGGCTCCACCACCAATCTGGTGGCGACCTTGCTGGCCGGCAACGGGATCGCGTTCCCGACCAACGCTCAATTTTACGGCGCCTTGGCGGCCGGCGCCGGCACCAGCGCCGACTTTACCTTCGAGGCCGACGCCGCCTGCGGGGATTTCATCACCGCGACGTTGCAGTTGCAGGACGGCGCGGCGAACCTCGGCACAGTCAGTTATTATTTCCAACTGGGAGTGCTGACGGTGCTGACAAACTTTTCCGAGAATTTCGACGAAGTGACCCCGCCCAACTTGCCCAACGGGTGGAGCACGTCGGGGACCAGCGGCTTTACCCTGTGGAGCACCGAGTCCGGGGTGAGCGACAGCGGCGCCAACGCCGTGTCTTGTCCGGATTCCGCGTCAGTCGGCGAGGTCATTTTGTATTCGCCCGGCATTTCGCTGCCCGCTTCTCCGTGGCAACTGAGCTTCCGCCAAAGCTTCAATCTCGAGGATACCTATGACGGCGGCGTGCTGGAAATCAGCATCGGTGGCGGAACGTTCACCGACATTCTCGCGGCCGGCGGCAGCTTTGTCACCGGTGGTTACGTCGAACAGATTTTGAATGAGGGGAGCCGTCGGAGCGACCCCTTGCAGGGACGGGAGGCTTGGAGCGGAACATCGGATGGTTTTATGACCACCCTCGTCAATCTTCCCACAGCCGCCCAAGGGAAAAGCATTCAACTGCGCTGGATTTGCGGGACGGATTACGAAAACGCGAATTTGACCGGCACCGGCGGTTGGTGGATCGACAGCGTTCTCATTAGTCGAACGAATTTTGTGTGTTGCAACTCGACCGAAAACGCCTTCCCCACCCTTCTCATCCCGACCAACGGTTACCAATCCAGCGGCACGATCGTCGAAGTCAGCGGCACAACCACTAAAGGGGCGGCCATCACCGTCCTTGACAATGGTGTCTCGAACACAACCGTCACCGCCGATGCCGTCGGCATCTATGAGGCTTTTGCGACGCTGCCGGTGGGGACCAATTTCCTGTCGGTGACGAATAACGGCACGACCGATGTGAGCGGCACGGTGACGATCATGGTCTTCCCCGCGCCGCCGACCCTGAAGGTGGCCGGCATCGCGACCTCGCCCGTTGCCATCAGCGGAACGGGCGCTCCGGGGGCGGTCATCAATTTGTTGACCAACGGCGTTTTGCTGGCACAGTTTACTGTGAATTCCGCGGGCGCTTACTCGGGTTCGATCACGCTGCCCCTCGGGTCCTATTCCCTCGCCGCGACCGAAACATTGTCGAACCTGACCAGCATCGAGCAGGCTTCCGCTTCGCTGGAAGTGGTGCTTGTCCTGCCGCCGGTCGTGCTCTTCCCGCCCGATGGATTTGTCACCAACAAAACTTCGCTTAAAGTTACCGGCACCGGGGACAGCGGCGCAACCATCACCCTCTATGACGGCGCGACCCCCTTGGGCACGACGACGGTCAACAGTTCGGGAAAATTCAGCCTGGCGCTGAAATTGGCCAGTGGCACGCATGAGTTGACCGCGACGCAAATCCAGGGCGGCGTCAGCAGCCCCGCGAGCGCGGCGGTCACGGTCACGATCTATCTGGCGCCGGTGATTGTGCTGCAACCGCTGGACCAGGTCGGCTTCCTCAAGGGCGCCGTCGTCTTTTCAACCTACACAGAGGGGGCCGCTCCGTTGCGCTATACCTGGAAGAAAAACGGCGCGGCCATCGCCGGTGCCGTCAGCTCGAACCTGACCCTGGGGAACCTGACGGCGAAAAGCGCCGCTGATTATCAACTGATCGTGGCCAACACCTATGGCAAAGCCACCAGCGCGGTGGCGGGGTTGAGCTTGGCGGTCAATCCCTTTACCAATGCCAATTCAGCCGGCGCCTATTACGGCTTGTTTGCGGAGAGCAACGCGCAGTTCCAGAGTTCCGGTTACTTGACACTGACCCTGACATCGCTGGGCAAATTCAGCGCCCGCATTTTGAGCGCCGGCGGCTCGCACAGCTTTTCGGGCTTGTTCAACATCCACGGCCAGGCGTCGGCCAACGTGCCGCGCGGCGCGGGCAAGGAGCCGTTGGGAGTGGAGATGAATCTGGACTTGACCAAGGGCACGCAACGAATCACCGGCGTAGTCTCCAACACCAATTGGACCGCCACCTTGCAGGCCGACCGCGCCGGTTACAGCGCCACCAACCCCTACCCGTATCACGGCAAGTACACCTTGCTCCTGGGCGGCACGAACGACGGCACCGCCGCGCCCGGCGGGGACGGTTATGGCACTGTCACTGTCAGTGCCGGGGGACTGGTTTCGCTGCACGGCGTGCTCTCGGACAACACGAGCGTGGCGCCTTCGCCTGCCGCCATCTCGCAATACGGCCAATGGCCCCTTTATATTCCGCTTTATGGCAAGCTCGGCTCGCTGGCGGGATGGATTTTCCCCATTACCCCGTCGAACAGTTTCGCCGGGTCCGCCGCCTGGTTTCGCACCGGTCCCGCGGGCAAGCTTTACCCGAAGGGTTTCACCAACGCGCTTTCCACCAGCGGCTCGGCCTTCGCGCCCGGCAACCGGGAAACGCCCGTCCTGGACGTGACGAATCTGGCGGTGGTCTTGAGCGGCGGCGGCCTGGCCGGCGCCCTGACCAACGACGTCACCCTTTACAACGGCGGCAGGTTGCTCACCAACGGCGGCGGCATCCCGCGGCTGACGCTGTCCGTCAACCCGTCCACGGGCGTCCTCAGCGGCAGTTTCGAGGACACGGGCCGGACGGCGGCGATCAAAGGCGTGGTCCTGCAGGAGCAAACCAACGCGGCCGGCTTTTTCCTCGGCACAAACGCGGCGGGAAGTTTTTTATTGACTCCATGAGCGCCTGATCCAACGGTCAGGGCGCCGTTCTGGCGCGCACGTCCAGCGGATCAATCGTGGCGGGCGGCAAGGCGGCGGCGGCCTGGCGCAGGAGCGGCGCGTGTTCGGGCCGGCTCAGGAGCGCCGACACGTTGTCCTGCCGCCAAATCAACGCGTAGCCCTGCGCCGCCAGGTCTTCCGGGCGCAGGCGTTCGGTCTGTAGGTCCAGGATGACATAATCGACCTTGAAATCGCGGCAGAGGCGGAGCCAATCGCCTTGATGATCGAAGAAATCATTGTTGAGCGCGAAGGTGGATTCCGGGAACGTGGTCTCGTAACGGCCATCCATCGAGATTTTGATTTTAGGATGGAGCCGCCAAGCCACGTAACTGCCCCACGCGAAGGGCGTCGCCACATTGCCGGTTGCGCCCGCGCGTGAAAGAATATCCACCTCGCGCACGGGGTCTTCGCCCACCGGCGCCAGCGGTTGCATTGAGGCGCCGGGGAGAAAGCGAACGGCGGCGAACAAGGCGAGGGCGGCGTAAAGAATGCCGAGGGCGAAGAGGGGATTGAATTTCCAGCGCGCCGGGAAGCGTTGCAGGGCCGCTTCAAAATAAGGGCCGGCAAAGGCCAGCGCCGCCGCCCCCAAAAAGGGACCATGCCGGCGGCTGCGCCAGCCCAAATAGGCGGCCAGCGCCAGCACCGCCAGACCCAGAAAATTCTTCCGGGAAACCCCCCGCCAGCCCGCCGCCAGCGCGATGAGTGTCAAGACAAACATGAGGCGGAAGCCCCAAAAATCGTCCCAGGCCAGGAGCGGCGGCGGGCGCCATTCTGCGATGCGGGCGCGGGGATGAAGCAGGGCGGGGATCAGGTAGCGCCAGAAATTCAGGCCGTAAGGATTGACCAGCGTGACGGCGGCGCAGGCGGCGGCGGTGAAAATCATCAGCCCGGCATTCTTCCGCAACGCGCAGCCCGCGGCGCAATAGAGGAATATGACCGCCAGTCCCACCACGAAACCGCCGTGAAGATTGGCCCAGGCCATCATGCCCAGCGGCAGGGCGGCGGCCGGCCAGCGCCGTCCGCGCCACAGTTCCTCGAGCGAAAACAGCGTTCCCGCAAAAAGAAAAAACGTGAACGCATGGCAGCGCACGACCGGGATGTAACCCGTCAGAATGGACGCCGCCGCGGGAATCGAGACCAGCAACAACACATTGACGCCGCATCCCTGCCGCCGGCCCGTCAGGAACGCCAGCGCCAGCAAACCGAGCGCCAGGACGATTTTGAGGAGCATCAGTCCCGGCGGGCCGAACGCTTGCAGCAAGGCGTAGAAGACGACTCCCGCCCCCCATTCGTGATCGATGTATTCGGGCAGGACGGGGGTGAACGCATAGACGTCATGGTGGAGGATGTGTCCGGTGTTCCAGAACGTCTCCCCAATGGCCAGCTTGGCCCACAAATCGCCGTCGGTGATATTGTGAAACGCCAGCGCGGTGGCAAAAGCGCACGCGCCCAGCAGGGCGAGGGAACATTGCGCCAGGCGCGTTTGGCTCTCGGTCACGGCTCCGAGGGTAAGAGGCGGAAAGCGAGAAAATCAAGTTTGACATGCTTCCGGGATCGTGGAGTCATGTCGGCGTGACTCGCCCATTGGAATTTTTGCTGGCGGGCTGGCTCCTGGTTGGCCTTCCGGCTTCGGCGCTGGACCGCACCAATGTCGTCTTCAAGGTGTTCCAGTTTCCGGCGGATAAAATCCCTGTAATTGACGGACAGACCAACGACTGGAACATCGTGCCCGAATCTTACGTCATCGGAACGGACCAACTGGTCGATGACACCGGCAAACATCCCCGCCCGGACCCGAAAAATCTCGACGTGCGCGTGCGAGTCGGCTGGGTCAAGGGCTTGAACCGGCTCTATTTTCTGTACGAGGCCGACGATGATTACTGGGATTTCTCGCTGCCGGGCCTGCACAACGACACGTTCGAGCTGGTGGTCGATGGCGACCTGTCCGGCGGACCGCTCATTGAACGGTTTCATCCCGCCAGGGACCTTCTGGGCGCCTGGGAAACGTATTTCACGCTCCAGGGAACGCAGGCGCAGAACTACCACATCTTCACGCCGGCGGAGGGGAAGGATTGGTGCATGGTTTGGGGGCCGGCGCAGTGGCTCAAGGAATTGCCCTACGCCAATGCCGCCTGTTCCTATCACTTCCGCCCGGGCCAGTCCGGCCACCTCGTTTTGGAATTTTGGATTACGCCCTTTGATTACGCCGGGGCGGAAGGGCCGTCGCGCGCCGTCGAGTCAGTGCTGAAGGAAAACAAGATCATCGGGCTGTCATGGGCGGTGATCGATTATGACGACGTCAATTCCGGCGAGACCAACAACGGTTTCTGGAACCTCTCCCGCCATCACACCATGTACGGCAACGCCGACCAATTGTGCGCGTTCAAATTGATGCCGCTGGAGCCGCCATTCCGCAAAGCGATCGACGCCCAATGGTCTTTCCAGGTCATCGACATGTCGCGCCGGCTGGTGGCGTTCAAGGACCTGTCGGAAGGGCAGATTACCTCGTGGCAATGGGACTTCGGCGACGGCCAGACCTCCAACGAACAGAACCCGCTCCACGCCTACAAGGACGCCGGCCATTACGTCGTCGTGCTGTGGGTCGAGGGGCCGGCGGGCAAATCGCGCCGCGCCAAAGTCTGGGACGTCGCGGTGAAATGACGGGCCATGAAACTCCGCCGCATCCTCTTGACAGGCGCGCTGCTGGCGTGCGCGCTGGCTTCTCCGCCGGCCGCGAAGGGCGCCGGAATCTTCAACGTCCTGGACTTTGGCGCGGCGGGCGACGGCGCCACGCTCGACACCGCGGCCATCCAACGCGCCATTGACGCCGCCGCGGCGGCCGGTGGCGGCGCGGAAGTCCTGATGCCGCGCGGCCATCGTTTTCTCACCGGCACCCTGGAATTGCGCGGCGGCATTGATTTTCATCTTGACGGCGAATTGCTCATCAGCACCAACCGGGCGGATTACACGGGCGACGGCGTCCTGACCGCCCTCAACGCGCGCGATCTCCGGCTGAGCGGGAGGGGCCGGATCAGCGGGCGTTCGCTGTCGTTCATGACCGGTTACGACGCGGCCGGGGAGTGGTGGCTGTTCCGGGAATGGCGGCCGAAGATGTTCGTCTTGACAGGCTGCACGAACCTGGTTGTGCGCGATCTGACCTTCGGCGACGCGCCGTTTTGGGGCTTGCACATGCTGGGCTGCCGCCACGTCCTGGTGGACCACCTGACCGTGCAGAACCGGCTGGATGTCCCCAATTGCGACGGCATCGACCCCGACCATTGCCAGGATGTCGAAATCCGCCGCTGCCGCCTGACCTGCGGGGACGACGCCATCGTCATCAAGAGCACGCGCCAGACCAACGACTACGGCCCGTGCGCCCATATCCGCGTCCATGACTGCGTGATACGGACGGAGGATTCCGGCCTGAAAATCGGCACGGAAACCACCGGCGACATTGAGGACGTCGTCTTCGAGCGCTGCCGGATCCTTTCCGCCAGCCGGGGCCTGACGATTCAACTGCGCGACGAAGGGAGTGTGTCAAACATTATTTTCCGCGACATCCGGTTCACCGCGCGCTGCCATGCCGACCCATGGTGGGGCCGGGGCGAGGCCATTTCGTTCACCGCGCTGCCGCGCGCGAACGGCGCGCCGCTGGGGGCGATTGAAAATGTGCTGGTGGAAAACGTCACCGGAAAGGCCGAAAACAGCGCGCGGATCAACGGGACGCCGGCCAGCCACATCCGCGGCGTGCGGTTTGAGAACGTCGCCGTCACCCTGGACCGCTGGACGAAATACCCCGGCGGCGTGTTCGACAACCGCCCGACCAAAGTGTTGGAGCCGGTCGAAAAACACGGCAACCCCGGTTTCAGCGTGCGCTGGGCCGACGATGTGGTGTTGAAAAACTGCGCCGTCCACTGGGGCCGCCATCGGCCCGAATACTTCACCAGCGCGCTGGAGGCCGGGGAG
This sequence comes from Verrucomicrobiota bacterium, assembly GCA_049510745.1. Classification (GTDB taxonomy): domain Bacteria; phylum Verrucomicrobiota; class Verrucomicrobiia; order Limisphaerales; family Palsa-1400; genus PLGF01. Next base: position 280,238 of record JBEKYR010000002.1, read on the forward strand.
GTGACGGGTTTGAGCCTGACCGGTTTCAAAGGCAGCGCGGCCCACCCCGATCGGGACGGAGCGATTGTCGTGCATTGAGGGTGCAGGGCAAGTATGAAGTCAGAAGGATGAAGGAAGAAGTCCCAATTCCGATGGGTGCAGGCAGCATTGAATCAGGGATCAGTGGGCGCTCTTTTCTTCGACCGGGGAAACCGCCGATTTTTCGTCCAGACGGATTTCGAACACACACCGTTTTCCGCCGCGCAGGACGGACTCTTTGAGTTCCACTTTGACCTTCTTCTGCAAGAGGGTTTCCCAGGTATGTTGTTGCCAGCCCAGGGAACAATTGCAGGCCACTTTTGGAGTGTGGCTGAAGAGGCTGATCAGCGGGCAGAAGCAGTCGGTCCGGTCGTCGGACGCCATCGTAATCAGGCCCTTGTCCCAATCGTAAGTGATGTTATCGGCCGACTTGCTCCGTTTGACCGCCTGGCGGAACCCTTCGAGGTCGCCGCGGAATTTCTTTCTCCAATCGTCGCCCAAGCCGGAACAATAAGCGCCCAGATCGAACAAGGTGTCATTCAATGTCTTTTCATCCATCCGGCTTGAAAGAATCTCCAGCAGCCTGGCATAGCGCTGTTTGACGAAGGGCAATCGCCAGTCCTCGGGGTCCTTGGCTTCGGCGCCAGGGGCGGAAGCAGGGGCAGCCAAACCGACGGCGCCGCAGGAGCAAAAGGCGCAGGCAAAGTTTTTCAGGAACTCTTTTCGATTCATAAACAGAGTTTACCACCTACTACTGCGACCGGTATAGGAACGTGACTTCACTGGCGGAAAGCGCGCGGTTCCAAACCATCGGCTCGTCAATGAGGCCGCGGAACGATTTACCGAGATCATCCTCGGTCAGATTGGACCGATTGCAGCCGATGACCAGATTAAAGTCGGTGGCCCCCGCTTGCCCGGGAGTCTTCCAATGAAGCTTGGCTTCAGGCTGGCCATCGACGTAGAGCACCTCGCCGGCCCCGTCAAAGGTGGCCACCACCTGATGCCATTGTCCGTCGGCCACGTTGGTTTTCGAGACGATGAAGTGGTTTCCCGGCCCGATCTCCAGGGAGACTTGACCGCGCCAATTGTTCTGCTGCCAGTCGCCGGCGATACTCAGGGCGAAACCTTTGCTGTAGGATTTGTCGAAGATGCGCCGCCAGATGCCATCCGCGAAGGAGGTCTTGATCCAGGCCGCCAGGGTGAATTGCGCGGGATTAAGCGACTCGTTGTTGGCCACTTCAATCTGGTCGCCGTCGGCGGTGAATTCATAAGCGCCGCCCTTCCTGCCGTCAGCGGTCCAGTGAACCCCCGAAGCTTTGCCGTGATTTCCCTGGCCGCTGGCGTCTGTCACCTTGTCGCCGCCTGTTTCGTCCCGGTCAAAAGTGAAGTACAAAACCCGACCTTTGGCGAGGCTCTCGGCGGTGACGGGCGCGTTGGTTGGGCCGGCTTTCGCGACGATGATGGGAATGGAAACAGCGGCGACAATCGCCGCGCTCAATATGGCATAGGTGATTCTTTTCATAAGGATGATTTTAATTGCTGTTAAAAAAGTGGAGGATCCCGCGGCTCCCGCTCCGGCAAGCGAAGCGCCGGCGACCGTGGAAGCCAGTCCCGCCGGGGCCGCCTGGACGGCGTTGGCGGCAATAGTCAAGGCGAGGACCGAGGCGGACACGGCCACACCGCGCCGGACGAAATGCGCCCGCAACTTCTCCAGCGCCCGGCCGACGCGCCGTTGCACCGTATCCTCGCTCAACGCCAGCGCGTCGCCCACTTCCCGCCAGCTCCGCTCCTGGAAAAACCGCATGACGACGAGGTCCTGCTCGGCAGCGTTCAAAGTGTTCATGGCCTCCTCAAGGCCGGACTCGATGGATTCCCACGCCGTTTCAATTTCGAGTTCCGCCTGCATCATGGCTTCCGCTTCGTGTTGGCGGCGGCTGCGGTCGGCGCGCAAGGCATTGGCCGCCTGACAATGGGTGACGCGGTAAAGCCATCCCGGCAGCGCGTTGCCCTCGCGGATAGCCGGCGCTTTGCGCGCCAGTTGGACAAAAACCAACTGGGCGATGTCCTCGGCCAGGGCGGGTTGGCGAACCATTCGCAAAGCGGTGAAATAGACCAGATTGACATGCCGTTTGACCAACTCGGCAAAAGCGGAGTCCGACTGGTCTTCCACGTATTCCCGCAACAGTTCAGCGTCATTCATGCTCGCTCTTTTCTCTTTAGTCACCGCCCGCACGGCAAACACCGCAAAAAAGACGCGGGCCATTCCGTGCCGCCCACGTGATCGAGGACGTGTTCTCCGGGTTTGAGACGCTTGCGCGCGTGGATGTCCCGCATTTCCAGACCGCCGTAAAGCCCGCGATACCCGTGATCCATGAAGGCGGCGTAATCCGCCGGCTGAATGATGCGCTTGATGCGTTTGGAAGTGTTGCCTGCGGCGGGGACTGGCAAGGGATCGCTCATGGGGTTTCTTTTACCCAAAGTCACGGTTCAGATGAAGAACGAATTATCCTTAAAACCGGGCTTTGCCTCCTCCTAGCCTTATCTCTTCATCGATTTCGTAAGTTGATTTAGCGGTTTTTACCTTATGCCATAAGAATCAAGGGGTTAAGATCGGGAGGGGCACTTTCGCATTGGCAGAGGATTTTCTTTTTCGCTTGCCATCTGGCCC
>JBEKYR010000003.1:0-253268 GCA_049510745.1 Verrucomicrobiota bacterium
GCAACTCAAGCAATTGGAGAGTCTTTCCCGTCGGATCATCTTCCAATCGACCCCAAATCCGCGCCGTCGCAAACGGTTGACGCAAAAGGTTTTAGGCACTAACTAAGTGCCATTCGGGTCAAACCCGGAAAGCTGAATTGGCGTTTGAGATAGGCCCGATAGGGGAGCAGGATGTGGGGGCGATGGCACGAAAGATTCGCCTGGAATATGCGGGCGCGGTTTACCACGTCATGGCTCGGGAGAACCAGGGGCGCAGGATATACGCGGACGATTTGGACCGGCAATTGTGGCTGGAAACGCTGGCGGAAGGGGGGTTGGCGGCGTTGGGGATGGAGGGGCTTGATTTGCGCCAACAGGTCAAGGGGATGGCGGAGAAAGAGGTCTTGGCTTGCTGGTTGAGTCGGCGGACCACGGTGCGCCGGCGCCGGGTGAGTGAGCCATTGGGCATGGGGGATGAGTCGCGCGTGACGAAAGCGATCCGACGGGTTAAACAAGGCACTGAACCAAGTCTGGCGAGATTGAAAAGGCAGATCGAAGAGCGAGCCGGCAGAGCCGCCCCGTCTTAATTATGAATACAATTCAGAATTCCGGGCTTGACCCCTTTACAAAGCCTTCTTCTTCTTCTTCTTCTTCTGCTTGCCTGATAATTACCGTGTTGGCTGCGCTGAGCCTATTCGCCGGTTGCAAACGTGCGGAGAATTCGCCGAATCCTGCTCAAACATCACCGCCGCAAAACGCCGGGCCGGCTGGCGCTCAGCCTTATTTCAAGACGTCATTTCAAGATGAATCTCAGTTCGTGGTGGAAAATATCGTCACCGATATTGCGGAGATGCTCTGCTTTGCCCGCAACCGATCTTTGCCCAGCCCCAAGGCCGTAGTGGTGGATGCACGGGGAGCCGGCGGTGATCCGGATGCCCCTGTTTACGACGTGACGGTTCAGACCGGCTCCGCGCCCGCGCTCCATGCAAAACTAACCGTTTCTGGTCCCATTTGGTCGGAGGCCGTCTATGCGGATTTAACCAGCGCTTTGGCTCACTCACTGCAATTGCCATCGCCGTCGAATGCTCCGGGCGAAGATATCTCCCTGCTGGGACGTTTAGCCGACGGCCTGCCGGAAACCATCGCCCGAGAGGACTTGGAGCTTTCTGCGCAATTGCAGAAAGACTTCAAAAGTCCTGGCTTGCATGAACAGGCGGCGGCGTTGCTGGGTGCCTTCGCCCTGCGGGAAAATTCTGGCCTCTTTTACGATATCCGCCTGCCGTTGTGCAGGATGACGGCCCATCTCGTGCTGGCCCGTTTTCTATCCGGGGATCATCCTCCTGGCCCGGTTGGCCATGTCGCTGATTGCATGCTTTTGACGTTAATGAACAACCAAGTTGAGGGAGTAAAGCAGATCGAACATCTCGATACCGCGCAGGAACCGGTCGCAATTTGGGCTCGCGTGCTGCGGGCTTACAACACCCTCGACTTCCGGCCTTTGGATGCCGCGACAAACGTGCCCGGAATCGAACAGATCGCGTGGTTTGCTGCTTATTCCGCAGCCAACAATCGTAACGTGGCCTGGAAAAGGGTGGGGCAAGCCGTTGAGCGCCAGCCGGATTTTTGCCGCATCGCGGGCGCCCTGGGATACGGCGTCGAGATTGGCAATGTCATGTTGCAGAGCTGGCTTCCACTCGAATTCCGTGAGGTCAGCCAAGTTTGCAGATTGCTGCAAGGCCGGGAACTGCGAAAGGAGGACTTCATTGTTTCTTTGAATAGCGCGGAGGACCGCTGCTTTGTGCCCCAGCAGGAGGGGCCGCCCCAGGTGCGAGTGATTGGCTGGGGCCTCTGGGCTATGCAGTTGCAACATCATTTGTGCCTGGCAGTCACATCGGACTTTCATTCACTGCGTGATAAGCTGGATCTGCCTGAAGAATCCTGGCAATTTGCCAGCCAATCCGAGCAGCAGTTCGGTCATTTGCGGTTTTACGGATTTGTGCGCCGGCTCGACTGCACGAACGAAGCCACCTATCGCGCCTCCACAGACGAAGGCTGGGCCTTTGCCGTCCAATATCCCCATCTGGCGCCAGTAGCTTGGATGGACTACTTGTGCGGCAAGGTTTCTTTTGCGCCGCGATATATGCCGATTCCCAATCCCCATTGCAATGAATGGACTTCGCACAACCCGCTGCCCGGAACGGCTTACGACGTGGACGCGCGCCTAGATTATCCCAGTTTCACCGGCGGCGACCGCGGCATTAAAAAGGTTTTCAAAGTGCATGAGATGGCTCCCTACGATCTTGGAATCTGCAAGTACATCGGACGCTGGTACACGACCAACTGGACGTACGAAGCCGCAAATTCCACCTTTGGTCCCCTTCTGCCGTATTCGGCCGTGGCGGCTGCCTGTATTGCCGACTCACAGGCCAACAATCCTGAGCAATACGAGAAATTCATGGAACTCGCGGTCAAATGGGATCCTTCTTTTTATCGGACTTTGGCCGAATACGAATGGAATCACGGCAAGACGAACGAGGCCATGAGTCTTTACGAAAGGCAGGAGCAATCTGACCCGGATGCCGTCTCGCTGGCAAACTTGGCCGAGAGGCGCGTCAGGTATTACCTGGCGACAGGCCAAAAACAAAAGGCCAAGGAAACGGCCGACTTCGCCGGCGAGGTCTATTCCGCGGGCGGCCTGGCGGCCAAGGCCGTTTATTTTGAGGAAACCGGCAATCTGGCGCGGGCTTTTGACTGGTTCGGCAAGATCGAGGAGCGCTACAGGGACGCCGATGAGCTGCTGTTTTTCTGCTGCCGCCACGTTGGAGCCAGCGGCGACGCCAATCTCGATAGGCGGATGGCCGACCGTCTGCAGACCTGGTACAACGAGAGGGAAAAAGCCAGCTTGAGCAGTTTCTCCGGCCCGCCGGCTGACGGTGTTTCGCTCTCAACCCCAGGCCCGGCACTTGAAAGACTGTCTGTCAAGAAAGGAGATATTATCGTCGCGGCCAGAGGAATACGCATTCACAACATGACGCAGTTGAAGCTGGCGCGCGATATGGACCGCGCCCCCGAACTAAAAATAGTTTACTGGCAAGGGAGCGGTTACCGGGAGGCGACGGTTGCTCTGAACGCCGAGCATCGCTTGGGCGCAACCATGCTGAACTACGCCGCCAAGTGAAGTGAGTTTGCTTGGAGGCCGGTGTGGAAGCGGGGCGGAGAAATTCGCATGAAACCAATGATCCCCTCAACAATCAACGGGGTGCGGGCGTTCGCTGTTATCTCGAGTCTTCTCCTTTGCGTTTTGTGCTGTCGTGGGCAGGCGCCATCATCAACGCCCCCGTCAGCAAACGTCGCCAATTCCATCAGCTACTCGATCGCCCAGCGCGGGGCGATGATCCCGGCCGCCGGGCGGAACGCAGACGATGAAGGCGTGGATTTCCGGACTGGACTAAACCCCGCACCCGGGTCTATTTTAGTTCCAATGCTCGGGCTTTTATCCCAACAGATCAACGCCACGGTCAGCGTTCTCGAAGCTCTGGAAAATCTTCAGCCGCAGATTGACCGGGCAACGCAGATGATTGTTTCCACGCTGAAGCAAGGAGGCAAGCTTCTCATCTGCGGCAATGGCGGGAGCGCGTCCGAGGCGGGTCATTTCGCCACCGAACTGGTGGGCCGTTTTTTTGAAAACCGCCGCAGCCTGCCTGGCATCAATCTCTCCGGAGACGCCTCTGTTGCCACCTGTATCGGCAATGACTTTGGCTTTGATAATACCTTTGCGCGGCAAATCGAAGGCCTTGGGAAGGAAGGCGACCTGGTCGTCGTCCTGACTTCCAGCGGCGACTCCGCCAATATCATCGAAGCTCTCAAGACATCCAGGCAGATGGGCCTTGCGAGCCTCTCCCTTCTCGGCAGAGGCGGAGGCAAGGCAAAAGGGCTTGCGACCTGCGAGATTATTGTTCCGGGAGACAGCGGTCGCGCCGCCCAGGAAGCCCACCTTTTTCTGATCCACTATTTCTGCGAAGCCATTGACAGAATCGAGCCCCCCAAGTTGTCCAAAGCCTGAGGCGCAGCCATGCCTGCCGCGGAACAGATTCGCACTAAAGTCAGCCAGTTGCCGCACAAACCCGGGGTCTATCTGATGAAGGACCGTTTTGGCACGGTCATTTACGTCGGCAAGGCGCGCGACTTGCGCCAGCGTGTCGGCAGCTATTTTCAAGCATCGCGCCGGCGCGGGTGGGACTTGAAGTTCAACGCGTTGGTCGATGCCATCCACGATCTGGACACCTACACCGTGCGCACCGAGCCGGAGGCGCTTTTGCTGGAAGGGAAGCTGATCAAGGAATACCAGCCGCGTTACAACATCAGTTTTCGCGACGACAAACGGTTTCTGCTCATCAAGGTCAACCTCAACGACCCGATCCCGCGCTTCCTGCTGGCACGGGTGCGGCAGGAGGACGGGGCGCGGTATTTCGGGCCGTTCGTCCACGCGGCCTCGGCGCGGCACACGCTGACGCTGGCCCGGCGCAAATTCAACCTGCGCGGCTGCCGGCCCTTCACGCCCGGCGCGGAAGATTACAAGCATTGCCTGGACGGCCATCTCAGGTACTGCACGGCGCCGTGCATCGGCAACATTTCGCAGGAGGACTACCGCCGGCAGGTCGAGGCCGCGTGCGAGTTTCTGGCCGGCCAGACCGGCGAAATGGAACGCGAACTGGAGGAGCAAATGAAAAAGGCGGCCGCGGCGGAGGATTTCGAGAAGGCCGCCCAATACCGCGATGCGCTGGATGATTTGCGGCGCACGACGGAAAAGCCCCGCAAATTTCCGCGCATTCCCTACACCCTGCCCGTGGCCCTGGACCCGCGGCGCGACCTGGCCGAACTGGCGGGCGCGCTGGACTTGCCGGCCAGCCCCGCGCGCATCGAGGGCTTCGACATTTCCAACATCAGCGGCACCTTTGCCGTCGCTTCGCTGGTCGCCTTTCGCGACGGCAAGCCCGACCGCTCCAATTACCGGCGCTTCCGCATCAAGACGGTGGCCGGGCAGGATGATTTCGCCTCGATGGCCGAAGCGGTCCGGCGGCGCTACGCCCGGGTCTTGCGCGAAGAGAAGGCGGCGTGCGCCGCCGGCCCGCCGGATTTAATTGTGATTGACGGCGGCAAGGGGCAGCTCAACGCGGCGAGGGAGGAATTGGCCAAGCTCGGCCTGGCGGGCGTGGCGATCATCGGGCTGGCCAAGGAATTCGAGGAAATCCACCGTCCGGGCGTGAGCGAGCCGCTCCGTTTGAGCCAGGATTCCGGCGCGCTCAAGCTGCTGCAACGGGTGCGGGACGAATCCCATCGCTTCGCCAACACTTACAACGCGCAGCTTCGCCTGAAAAAACTTTCCGAGAGCATCCTGGATGAATTTCCCGGCATCGGCCAGCAACGCAAGGCGGCGCTGTTGAAAAAATTCGGCTCCGTGCAGCGGCTGCGCCTGGCGACGGTCGAAGCGATTGCGGCAGTGCCGGGTTTTGGCGGGAAGGCGGCGTTGGAATTGAGAAAATTCCTCGAGGCCCGCACCGTTGTTTCCGCGAAGCGACCGCTTTAATGCCTTTTCAAGAAAAAATGGTCATCGCCTCAACGCAGCCAGGCGGGGATTTTTTCCGCCTCCCACAACTCCTCCAGACGCTGGCGGCGGCGGACGACGGCGGCGCGGGCGCCACTGACCAGGACCTCGGCCGCCAGGGGGCGCGTGTTGTAATGCATGGCGTCAAATAAAAATCCCGCCGGCCCCGGGCCCGGCGGGTCAGGTCAACAATAAAATTACGGCTCGGCCAGGATCCTGGCGCGGGCGGCGTGATATTCCGCCGGACTGATCTCGTCGGCCCGATAGCGGCGGAGGAGGTCGGCCAGTTTTTGGTCCTTGGTCGTCTCCGCGCCGGTGTTTTGGGCCGGAGCGGCGGGCTTGCCCTGGGTTTCCGCCTGGGCCGTTTTTCCGGTTTCAGCCGATTTGGATTGAGCGGCGGCCTCCGGCCTGGCAACCGCCGGTTTCTTTGCTTCCTCCGCTTTCTTCAATCGGGCGGCGGCCTCCTCCTGGGCCTTGGCCTCGCGGATGGCCTTGGCGGCGGCTTTCTTTGCCTCGTCGGCCTGCTTGAGGCGGGCGGCGGCGGCTTCGCGTTCCTGCTGGGCGCGAAGTTTCTCCTCGGCGGCTTTTTTCTCGGTCTCGGCGCGCTGCTGGCGGGCGGCTTCCGCTTGCGCGGCTTTCTCCGCGGCGGCCTTCTCCGCGGCAGCTTTCTTTTCCTCGGCCGCTTTCTTCTCGGCCTCGGCGCGCTGCTGGCGGGCGGCTTCCGCTTGCGCGGCTTTCTCTGCGGCGGCCTTTTCCTCGGCCTCTTTGCGGGCTTGAAGCTCTTGGGCTTTCAACTGCCTGGCCAATTCTTCTTTACTCGGCTCAACCGGCTTCGGCTTGGCGGTTTCCTGGCGCAACGCTTCCAGCGCCTTCTCCTGACTCTCGGCAGGCGCGGGCGCTGGAGCGGCTACGGGCGTGGGCGCGGGCGCGACGGGCGCTTGCCCGTGTTCCGCCTGACGCAACGCTTCCAAGGCTTTCGCGTTTTCAGATTCAGCGGGCGCGGTTGGGGCGGGCTTTGCGACCGTTGCGGGAGCGGGGGCGGGGGTTTCCGGAGCCGCTGGGGTTGCGGGCGCGGTGGGTGCCTGTCCTCGTTCGGCCTGACGCAACGCTTCCAAGGCTTTCGCGTTTTCAGATTCAGCGGGCGCGGTTGGGGCGGGGGTTGCGACCGGTGCAGGAGCGGGGGCAGGGGTTTCCGGAACCGCAGGAGTTGCAGGCGCGACGGGCGCTTGCGCTCGTTCGGCCTCGCGTAACGCTTCCAAGGCTTTCGCGTTTTCAGATTCAGCGGGCGTGCTTGGCGCGGGGGTTGCGACCACTGCGGGAGCGGGGGCAGGGGTTTCCGGAACGGCAGGGGTTGCGGGCGCGGCGGGCGCTTGCGCTCGTTCGGCTTGACGCAACGCTTCCAAAGCTTTCGCATTCTCAGATTCAGCGGGCGCGCTTGGGGCGGGGGTTGCGACCACTGCGGGAGCGGGGGTTTCCGGAGCCACAGGAGTTGCAGGCGCGACGGGCGCTTGCCCGTGTTCCGCCTGACGCAACGCTTCCAAAGCTTTCGCGTTTTCAGATTCAGCGGGCGTGCTTGGCGCGGGGGTCGCGACCGGTGCGGGAGCGGGAGCGGCGGTTTCCGGAACGGCAGGGGTTACGGGCGCGGCGGGTGCTTGCCCTCGTTCGGCCTGACGTAACGCTTCCAAAGCTTTCGCGTTTTCAGATTCAGCGGGCGCGCTTGGCGCGGGGGTTGCGACCGGTGCGGGAGCGGGAGCGGGGGTTTCCGGAGCCACAGGAGTTGAAGGCGCGACGGGCGCTTGCCCGTGTTCCGCCTGACGCAACGCTTCCAAAGCTTTCGCGTTTTCAGATTCAGCGGGCGCGCTTGGGGCGGGGGTTGCGACCGGTACGGGAGCGGGAGCGGGGGCTTCCGGAGCCGCAGGGGTTGCGGGCGCGACGGGCGCTTGCGCTCGTTCAGCCTCACGCAACGCTTCCAAGGCTTTCGCGTTTTCAGATTCAGCGGGCGTGCTTGGCGCGGGGGTTGCGACCGGTGCGGGAGCGGGGGCGGCGGTTTCCGGAGCCGCAGGGGTTGCGGGCGCGGCGGGTGCTTGCCCGTGTTCCGCCTGACGTAACGCTTCCAAGGCTTTCGCGTTTTCAGATTCAGCGGGCGCGCTTGGCGCGGGGGTTGCGACCGGTGCGGGAGCGGGAGCGGGGGTTTCCGGAGCCGCAGGGGTTGCGGGCGCGACGGGCGCTTGCGCTCGTTCGGCCTGACGCAACGCTTCCAAGGCTTTCGCGTTTTCAGATTTAGCGGGCGCGGTTGGGGCGGGGGTTACGACCATTGCGGGAGCGGGGGCGGCGGTTTCCGGAGCCGCAGGGGTTGCGGGCGCGGCGGGCGCCTGTCCTCGTTCAGCCTGACGCAACGCTTCCAAGGCTTTCGCGTTTTCAGATTCAGCGGGCGCGCTTGGCGCGAGGGTTACGACCGGTGCGGGAGCGGGAGCGGGAGTTTCCGGAGCCGCAACGGTTACAGGCGCGGCGGCCGACGTGGTTTGAGCCGTAGTTGGAGCGGAGGCCTGCTGCCTGGCAACCGCCAGTTTCTTTGCTTCCTCCGCTTTCTGCAGTCGGGCGGCGGCTTCCTCCTGGGCCTTGGCCTCGCGGGCGGCCTTCTTTTCTTCGGTGGCCTGCTTGAGGCGGGCGGCGGCGGCTTCGCGTTCCTGCTGGGCGCGGAGTTTTTCCGCGGCGGCCTTTTTCTCGGCGTCGGCGCGCTGCTGGCGGGCGGCTTCGGCTTGCGCGGTCTTCACCGCGGCGGTCTTCACCGCGGCGGCTTTCCTGGCCTCCTGGTCTTCGCGGAGTTTGGCGGCGGCGGCCTGGACCTTGGCGGAATCCTCAGCGTCTTTCTTTTCCTGGGCGGCCTTTCTGGCTTCGCGGGCCTGGGCGAGCCACGCGGCCGCTTCTTGAGCTTTCCGGGCTGCGGCCTCTTTTCGGGCCTGAATTCTTTGGGCTTTGGCTTGCGCGGCCAACTCCGCCTGGGTCGGTTCAGCCGGTTTTGGCATTGCCGCCGCCGGGGCCGCAGGAGTCGCGCTCACTGCGGGCGCGGGAGCGGCGGGCGCTTGTCCGCGTTCGGCCTGACGCAACGCTTCCAACGCTTCTGCGTTGCCGGTTGCAGCGGGTGCGGTTGGGGCAGGGGTTTGAGGCGCTGCGGCTGCGGGAGCGGCGGGGGCTTGTCCGCGTTCGGCTTGGCGCAAGGCTTGCAGGGCCTTGTCTTGATCGTCAGAACCGCTGGCGGGAGGTTGTGTCTGGGCCAGAGCGCCCCAGCTCATGCCGACACAAAGCACCAAAATGCAAAGCTTCCGGTTTGTCATGTCACATCTTTAAAAGAAAACGGCGCGGGAATCAACTTCATTTCGGGGGTTCGTTTGGGCCGGCCTGGGCGCCGAGTTCCCGGTCCAGTTGGGCGCTCCAAGCGGCGGGCCAGGGATGGAGCAGGATGGAGCGCAGGATCAGGGAATAGACCTCCGGGCGGGTGATCTTCACGCGGCGGGTCGCGTCGAGGATGTTTTCCCGGCGCAGTTTCCGCAGCGTTCGCGCCCCAATCAACAGCGGCCAGGCGCAAGCCAGGCGCAGCCGGAACTGTCCCCTGGGAAGCCGTCCGGTGTATTCCCAGCCGGCGGCCAGATGGCCCGCGGCCCGCGCCAGGAAGGGATCGAAGACCGGGCGAAAGCGGGATTCGTTTTCCGCGGAGAGCAGATCGGCGGGAGTCAAATGCGCCGCGGCCAGGGCTGTGCGCGGAAGGTAGCAACGGCCCTGGCGCAAATCCCGGGGGAGATCGCGCAAGATGTTGATCAACTGGAGGCCCTTGCCAAACCGGATGCCCTGGCACAAGAGCCAGCCGTCCTCGGCCGCCGCGTCTGTCAACGAGTGGGCGCGGCACATCCTCGTCCAAAACTCGCCCACGCAGCCGGCCACGCGGTAGGTGTAATCGTCCAGTTCCTCATCCGTTTCCAAGGCGACAATCCGCCCGGGGGTGGCGGCGGCAAATCGTGTCAAGTCCAATTCCTGGCCGCTGATGATGATGTCCAGCACGTCGCGCACGCGCCGGCGGTCGGCCTCCTCCAGGCCGCGCAACAATCCCAGGCTCTCGTGGCAGCGTTCCAGCAGGACCCGCTCGGCGGGCGGGGCCGGGCCGCCGCGCAACCGCGAAAAATCGGGCGGCGGGCCGCTCTCCGCGCGGATGGCCGTCCGCAACGCGGCCAGCGCCTCCAGCCGGGACTCGACCGGCGCCAGTTCCGTGTCGGCGATGGTGTCGGTGGTGCGGGCCAAAAGATAGGCGAGGCCGATCTGGGGGCGGACGGCGCCCGGCAGCGCCCGCAAAGTCAAGTAGAATGAGCGGGACACCTCGCGCAACAGCGATGTCAACAATGGGTCGGACACAGGGCGGAAGGCCGGTCAGCCGCCGGCCAGGAGTCTTCGCCAGCGGGCCAACTGGCGGGCGACCTGTTGGGGGCCGGGCGCGCCGACGAGGTTGCGGCGGGCCATGGCCCGGTCCAGAACGAAGACGGCCGGAACGCCGGGGCCGAAGGCGGGGTCGATCTCCTTCCATTCGCCGGCGGTCAATTGGTTGAGCGGCTTGCCCAGCGCCTCGGCCGCGGCCACGGCGGCGCCGACCAGGCGGTGGGCCTTGCGGAAAGGCATTCCTTCGCGGACCAGGAAGTCGGCCAGATCGGTGGCCAGCAGGGCCGGGTCGGCGGCGGCGGCGCGGCAATTTTCAGTATTGACGCTGGTGTTTTCAATCATGGCGGCCGTCAGGCGCGTGGCGGCGCGGACGGTGTCGGCGGAGTCGAAGAGGCGCTCCTTGTCTTCCTGCAAATCGCGGTTGTAGGTCATGGGCAGGCCCTTGAGCACGGTGAGCAGCGCCATCAAATTGCCAAAGACGCGCCCCGCCTTGCCGCGGGTCAGTTCGGCCACGTCCGGGTTCTTTTTTTGCGGCATCAGCGAAGAGCCGGTGGTGTAGGCGTCAGCCAGGGTGACAAAGCAAAACTCGGCCGTGCTCCAGAGAATCCAATCCTCCGCCAAACGGGACAAATGGACGGCGATCAAAGCGGCGGCGGCGCAGAACTCGACCACAAAATCGCGGTCGCTGACGGCGTCCATCGAATTCTGGGTTAGGCGCGGGCGGCCCTTCTGATCGACGAAGCCGAGCAGGCGGGCGACCATCTCGCGGTCCAGCGGGAGGGTCGAGCCGGCGATGGCCCCGCTGCCGAGCGGACAGATATTGGCGCGGTGAAAACAATCCACCAGCCGTTCGCCATCGCGCTGGAACATTTCGACGTAAGCCAGCAAATGATGCGCCAGGTAAACCGGCTGGGCGCGCTGCAAGTGGGTGTAGCCCGGGATAATGACGTCGGCGTGCCTGCCGCCCAGGGCCACCAGCGCCTTTTGCAGCGAGCGCAGTTCGCCGTCCAAATCGATGATTTCATCGCGCAGCCACATGCGGACATCGAGGGCGACCTGGTCGTTGCGGGAGCGGGCGGTGTGGAGTTTGGCGCCGGCGGGGGCGCGGCGGGTCAACTCGGCCTCGATATTCATGTGGACGTCCTCCAATTCCTCCTTCCAGGAAAAGCGGTCTTCGCAGATTTCCTGGGCGATGGTATTGAGGGCGCTCTCGATTTCGAGCCATTCCGCTTTGGTAAGCACGCCGATTTTTTGCAGCATGGCGGCGTGGGCGAGCGAGCCGAGAATATCCTGCTCCCACAAGCGCCAATCGAAGGAGACCGATTGGGTGAAGCGGGCGACGTCCGAGCCAGGGCCGCCGGCGAAGCGGCCGCTGCGCGAAACTGGAGAGTCGTGTTTCACCTGACAGTGGACTGTGCGGTGAAAGGGCGCGGAAAACAAGGATGAAGGAGGAAGGCGGACGGCGCGTTTAGGATGGCAAATTCCTGCCGGTCGTGGTCACGGTGAGTTTGCCGTGTTTCACCCCCTTGGCGGCGATGAGTTCGTCGGCGATTTTTTTGATGACGGCCGCTTGTCCGCGCACCACCAGGACTTCGAGGCAATTGTGATGATCAAGGTGGACGTGGATTGTGGAAATGACGACCTTGAAGTGGTCGTGCTGGATGTCGGTGAGGGTGGCCTGCAGGTGCGGCTTGTGATGGTCATAGACCAGCGTGATGGTGCCGGCGATTTGGCCCTGGCTGGTCTTCTGCCGGTGCTCGATCAATTGCGCGCGAATCATGTCGGCGATTGCTTGCGAGCGATTGGCGTAACTTTTTTCACGGCACATTTGGTCCCACTGCTGCAGCAACGCCGGCGCGAGGGAAACGCTGAAGCGTCTGACGGTTTCCTTTTTCATGCGTCGAGTCCATCAGGATTTTGGCGGAATGATCTCGATTTCAAAAAGCTTTTTCTCAGGCAATTCGCCGCACTCATGCGCAAGGGCTTCCAATTCGTCGTCCGGGCGGGAACGGATTTTTTCCAGATATTCGGCGTTGGGCTTGAGAATGAGGACGGGGCCGGTCTTGTCCTTGCGCCGGGCGCTCACGTGAATGTCCGCGACGGTCAGGACCTCCGCGAGCCGCAAATCAAGCCGGCCAATGCTGTTGCCCGTGCCCACGGCCAAGCCGTCCGCGATGCACGAATAAGGCGTTGCCAGCGGCACATGACAGACCACGTCTATTTCGTGCCCGCCCCATTTCGCATTGAGTTCGCGCAGGGCGGCCTTGCCCATGCGCCAGCCGAGGACGTTCCACGGGCCGACGTGGCCGTGCCCCTGTTTGATCTCGTTCCACCAGTTGGTCGGTTCCTGCGCCTGGTTCCAGAGGTTCGAGGCAGGCCGGGATTGAATGGCGGATGGGTCGTCGGGATGGGCATGGAGTTTCATGGTCGTCAAAAGGCTGAAGGTTAAGAAGGCGAGGCAAATGGGAATTGGACTTTTCATGGCTGGCATCATGGGCTGCTGAACTGTGCTCCGTTGCGGGCGGCAAACCGCGCGATGACGCCGCCTTCCCCGATGCGGCGATACCAACTGTCGCTGCTCAACGGCGCGTAGGTGCCCAAGCTTCTGGCGCTGTTCGGCTGCGGACCCAGGCTCCAAATGACCCAGCGCACGGGACTGGTCCTGGCATCGGTGAAATAGGTTCCGCCGCCGCTCATGTCCGGCGCGTTGGTCGGAACCCACAGGGAATAGTTTCCGGCGGGCGCGCCGTTGAGCAGTTGCGGTCCGGGCGCGGCGTATTTGTAGGTATGGCCGGGATTGAACAGGTCTTCGAGGTCAGCCTCGAGTCCGCCCTGGCTCCCGTGCGGCAGATAATGTTCATTGGCCAGCTCGACCGGCAGTTCGCACCAATGCGAAGCAAGGTCGGTGTTGCAATTGTCGCGCACCGGCGGAAGCCGTCCGCCGTAATCGGTGGAATACATGTCGAACGCCAGGCCGAGGGCGTTCAACTCGGCGTGGACTCTGGCCACTTTCGCCTTTTCCTTCCCCCAGGCCAGGGCCGGCAGCAACAGGGCAGCAAGAATGCCGATGATGGCGATGGCCGCCAGCAGTTCAACCAGCGTGAATGCGGCGTTGTTTTTGCGGGGTCGCATATTTGAATGATCCGGAATTCCGGCAACAGATCATTGCACGCGTTGCAACCGGAAAAATCTCTGTACGCCCGCCGGCTCCAGCACAACTGTGTTCAGCCCGTTGACCAAAACCGGCGCGTTTGTCACCGCCGCCCAGTTCGGGCTGGTCAACGAATCGCTGCTTTGCACCTGATAATTGGCCAGCGCCGCCGGCCAGGTGATGACCGGCTTGTTCGCCAGATTCAGCACCGCGCTGCTCGACGGGGTGATTTCCTGCGCGAACAATTCGTAACCGAACGTGCCGTCCGTGCCGGAGCCGGATTCCTGAAGGAAAACCCCGGTGGCGTCGAATTGGTTCGTCGGCGCCGGGCCGATGTCATAGAGCGGATGGATCAGCGGGAACTGCCGGCCTTCGCCATCCGTCGCCGTGCAATAACGCGAACTCCAATCCGAATTGGTATTCCAGCCGTCGGTCGTGACCAATGTCAGTCCGTTGATGCGCACGCGCATTCCTTGATAATACTCGCCGCCCGTCGCGCGCGTCGGATCGAAAATGTCGTAATGCCCCGTCGCGCTGAGATTCGTGCTGATCACCGACGAGAGTGAAATCACTTGCGGCGATGGCAGGCCGAAATTGGACGAGACCAGCGAAATGGTAAAATCGTAGGCCGGGTCGGTGCTGTGTTCCTCGTTGATGTTTTGCATGCCGCCGTAGAAGAGCGAACCGTTGGCGGTGATCATGACCAGATCGCCCTTTTGAAACGCGTAACCGGTGGCGGGATCGTGGCTCACGCGATTGACCTCGGAAGTCCAGGCGCTGTCATCGTAGCTGTCGCTTCCGTCGTGCGGTTCCCACGGAAGGTTGCCGTAATTCTGCGCCATCCAGCACTCGACGCCGCCGCGGTCACTGCCGCCGATGACGGCCTGCACAAACACCTGCCACTGGCCGCCCAGTTCAAAGGCGCTCGCGCCATCATCCCACGGAATGAAATCCGGCGTCGAGTCGAGCATTTCGTTCGGGTCGGTCAACAGGACGCCGACCAGGGTAATCGGGTAGCTCCCGTTCCACGTGCTCACACCGTTGGCGTCCACCGCCTCAAGATTGGAAAACGATTCCGCGCGCAGGGTCGCCGCCCACAGGCAAAGGCCCGCCACGAAATAGGCGGCGAGTTTCAAAAGGAAGCCCGCGGTTCGGGAAAGGTCCGGTTTGGTCAAACAAGGATCCATCACAAGTTGTTCAATTCGGTGTTACGAAATCATACAATCGTGTTTCATGGCAAGCTGAAAATTGGTTTTCAACCGTCTTTTTTTGGCCTCCGGGAAAATGGTTTATCCGCGCCTCCAACTCCGCGCCGTGAAAGAATTGACGGGCAGCAATATGAAGGTTTTCAATCCAGCCAGCGAAACGGCTGGGTTGCGGTCAGGTCAGCCAGTGTGCGGCCGGTTGGGAAAGGAATTCCTCCAAGGCGATGCCTTGCCCCCCGACCAGCAATTGGCGCCTGGGCTTGAATTGTCTGGCAAAGGCTTCCATGCCGGGAAGCGATTCGCGGCGGCCTCCGCTCTTGACTTCAATCGCAACCGTCGTCTTGCCCTTCTCCAAAATGAAATCGACTTCCTGGTTGCGTTCACGCCAGTAGGTGAGGCTGATGTTGGCGCCAAAGCTGGAATTGAACAGGTGCGCGCCGATGCTGGATTCGACCAGCCGCCCCCAATAATCACCGTCGCGTCTGGCTTCCGCGAGCGAGCGGTGATCCTGGGCGCTCATCAAGGCGGTATTGAGCGCTTGGAGTTTGGGGCTGGACCCGCGCTGACGCGCCCGGCCGCGAGAATACTTGGCCAGCCCGGCCAGCATTCCGGCGCCTTGCAGCAATTCCAGGTAATGGGCCAGCGTGGTGGTGTTGCCGGCGTCGGCAAGCTGTCCGATCATTTTCTGATACGAGAGGATTTGCCCGGAATAGGCGCAACCGAGATAAAACACGCGGCGCAACAGCGCCGGCTTGTCCACGCGGTTTAACGAGAGGATGTCGCGCGAAATGGTGGTTTCAATCAGCGAATCCAGGATGTAACGCCGCCAGCGTTCCGGCTCTTCGATCAACCCGGCGGCGCCGGGATACGCGCCGTAGAAAATGTATAGCTCCAACGTCCAGCCGAAGGCCTGGCGCATCTCGGTCAATGACCAGTGCGGCACCGAAATGACTTCAAAACGTCCCGCCAGACTATCCGTCAGGCCGCTCTGGATCAGCAAGGGCGCGCAACCAAGCAAGACCACTTTGAGGGGGACGCCGGAATGGGTGTCCGCGTCCCAAAGCAGCTTCACGACATTTGGCCAGTCGGTGATCTTTTGAATCTCGTCCAGGACCAGCAACGCGCCGGATTTTCCTTCGCCGGCTTTGAGCCGGGCAATGTCCCACTGCTGTTCAAGCCAGGTGCGGTCGCCGCGCAACGCCGGCTCGTCGGCGGAGGCGTAGTGGGCGGGCATCTGTGACGCCGCCATCACCTGACGGGCCAACGTCGTCTTGCCGGCCTGTCGCGGGCCTGCCAGCACCTGCAAGAAGCGGCGTTTTTCCATGAGCCGTTTCAACAATTCGTCGTGGATGGCGCGCCGTATCATACAAATTACTCAATATGCTGAGTATTTTTACTCAATACTCATGGAAAAGCAAGCAGCGCTTTCAATGTGGACTTAATGGACTCGGTGGACGTGCCTGGGCGGACAAACCGGCCTTCATCCTTGTTCCTCTCCCCGCTGAATCAGGCTTTCCCTCATGCGGGATTTCAGGGGAACCCCGATTGCCGGGAATCAAGATTTGGGCCAAACTGTCTTCGTTGTTTGGGGGGATAATGAGACCCGGTTGGTGATTGGTTGCATCAGCCGGGTTTCCTCTTTTTTATCCGCGGTCCGGTGATGTATTACTTTTTCCGCGTCCGTCGTGAATTCCCATTTCGCGCCGGCTGAAGGGCTTCGAGGCCGACGATGTGAAGGGGATCGAGATTCACCACATAGCCGCGTTGGTCCGCAATGACGACCGATCTTTGGACGACGAAGATGAAGTCCGGGTGCGGCACAGGATACTTGTGGCCGCTGGAAGTGACGACGGCAAAGGGTTTGAAGTTCCCTTCCATCCGCTCGCGAATATGGGCAACGTTCACAGTCGTATTATGTCGGCGGCGGCGCCTTCTGTCAACAGAGGGCCGCGTGGCGGATAAGGGCTTGACTCCGGGCGGGAGTTGATGCAGAACGTTCGCCAGACCCAGGCAATATGACTTGTTTAAACACCAGCAAAAGGACCGATATGAAATCTCTAATGATGCTCGCCACAACGCTTGCGGCTTCCACCACCCTCCTGGCGGCGGATGCCACCGGCACAAATGACGTGAAAAGCGCCGTGCAAAAACTCGCGGCGGCGGATAATTACAGTTGGACCACGACGACGGAAAGCTCGCGGTTCAGCCCCGGCCCCAGTCACGGCAAGACCGAGAAGGGGGGCTACACTTATGTCGATTTCTCGTTTCAGGACAATACCATCGAAACGATCATCAAGGGCGGCAAAGGGGCCATTAAAACCGAGGACGGCTGGCAATCGTTGGAGGATGCCGCCAAGGACAACGGAGAGGGCGGTTTCAATCCGCGCATGTTCATGGCCCGCCGCATGCAAAACTACAAAGTCCCGGCTGTCGAAGCCGAGGATGTTGCCGGCAAGGCCAAAGACCTGGCCAAAGCCGACGACGCCTACGCGGGCGATCTGACCGAGGCGGGCGCCAAGAGTCTGCTGGCCATTGGCGGACGCCGCGGCGGCGGCCAGGCTCCGGAGATCAGCAACGCCAAAGGATCGGCCAAGTTTTGGATCAAGGACGGCGTTCTGACCAAATACCAATTCAAGCTGGAGGGCACCATGAAGAACCGCGACGGTGAGGACATGGAGATGGACCGCACGACCACCGTCGAAATCAAAGACGTGGGCACGACCAAAATCACCGTGCCGGATGAGGCCAAGAGCAAGATGTCCAGCCCGGCAGCCCCTCCGAAATAGCTCAACTCAGTTGCACATAGGAGGAAAGGCCCTGCGCCCCGCCTTCCCTCCCGAAACCGCTCTCTTTGTAGCCGCCAAAGGGGCTGGCGGGATCGAATTTGTTGTAGCTGTTGGCCCAGACCACGCCCGCGCGCAACTGGCCAACCATCTTGAAAATCTTGCTGCCTTTGTCGGTCCAAACGCCGGCGCTTAATCCGTAAGGGGTGTTGTTGGCCCGTTCGAGGGCCTCCTCCGGCGTGCGGAAGGTCATCACGCTCAAGACCGGCCCAAAAATCTCCTCGCGCGCGACGCGATGCGACATGGTGACGTTGGTCAGGAAGGTCGGCGGAAACCAATAGCCCCTGGCCGGCAGCGCGCAGGCGCTTTGCTCGACTTGCGCGCCTTCCTCCTCGCCGCTGCGCACCAACTCGCGGATTTTCTCCAGTTGCGCCCCGGAATTGATCGCGCCGACGTCGGTGTTCTTGTCCAGCGGGTTGCCCACGCGCAAGGTCTGGATGCGGTCGCGCAATTTGCGGATGACGGCGGCAGCGACGCCTTCCTGAACGAACAGACGCGAGCCGGCGCAGCAGACGTGGCCCTGGTTGAAGTAGATGCCGGAGACGATGCCTTCGACCGCCTGGTCCACCGGAGCGTCCTCCAGGATGATGTTGGCCGCCTTGCCCCCCAGTTCGAGGGTCAGCTTCTTGCCCGTGCCCGCGCACACTTTGGCGATGATCTTGCCCACTTCGGTCGAGCCGGTGAAGGCAATCTTGTTGACATCGGGATGATGGTAGATCGCTTCGCCGGTGGCGGCGGGGCCGGTGACAATGTTGACGACGCCGCCCGGCAAGCCGGCTTCCTGGAAAATCCGGGCCAGGCGCAGGGCGGTGATGCTGGTGGTTTTGGAGGGCTTGAGGACGACGGTGTTGCCGCAGGCCAGGGCGGGGGCGATTTTCCACGCGGCCATGAGCAGGGGAAAGTTCCACGGGATGATCTGGCCCGCCACGCCGAGCGGCCGGGGCGTTTTGCCGGGGAAGGCATACTGGAGCTTGTCGGCCCAGCCGCCGTGATAAAAGAAATGGGCGGCGACCATCGGCAGGTCGAAATCGCGGCTTTCCTTGATCGGCTTGCCGCCGTCCATGCTTTCCAGGACGGCCAGTTCGCGGGCCTTTTCCTGGACCAGGCGCGCCACGCGGAAGAGGTACTTGCCGCGGTCGCGGCCGGACATTTTGCTCCAGACCGTTTCGTAGGCGCGGCGGGCGGCTTGGACGGCCCGGTCCACGTCTTCCGCGCCGGCCTGGGCGATTTCGCACAGCTTTTCTTCGGTGGCCGGGTTGATGGAATCGAAGTATTGGCCGGAACGCGGCGCGACAAATTTGCCGTCAATAAACAATTCGTGGCGCGGATCGATCTTGACCGGCACGGTCTCCGGGGCGGGCGCGTACTCCCACCGCCCGCCAAAATGCAGGCGGCGCTGTTTGGCCGGCACGACGGGCTTGGCCTCGCGCAAGAAGGGAACCGGTTTGAGAACCGCGACGGCGGGGCGCGCTTTTTTCAAGGTCTTCGTTTTCATCGTTAAGTGAGGGAGAAGTAGTCGGCGTTTTGGTAAGGGCCGTCCACGGTCTTGGCGATCTGCATCAGGACGTCGTTGAGCAGGGTGCTGGCGCCCAGCCGGAAGAGGTCCGGCGTCAGCCAGTCGTCGCCGAGGGTTTCCTTGACCATGACGAGGTAGGCCAGGGATTGCTTGGCGGTGCGAATGCCGCCGGCGGGTTTCATCCCGATGCGCACGCCGCTGGCCAGGAAATAGTCCCGGATGGCTTCGAGCATGACCAGCGTCACAGGGAGCGTGGCGGCGGGCTGGACCTTGCCGGTGGAGGTCTTGATAAAATCGGCGCCGGCCTCCATCGCGATCTGGCTGGCCAGTCGCACATTGTCGTAAGTGACCAATTCGCCGGTTTCCAAAATGACCTTGAGATGGGCCGCGCCGCACGCCTCTTTGACGGCCCCAATTTCGTCAAAGACTTTGCCGTGATCCCCGGCCAGAAACGCGCCCCGGTTGATCACCATGTCGATCTCATCGGCCCCGTCGCCGACCGCGCGCCGGGTTTCTTCGAGCCTGGTGCGCAACGGGTATTGGCCGCTCGGAAAACCGGTGGCCACCGAGGCGACACGCACCGGCGACGATTGGCCGAGAAAGCGCCGTGCGTAACGCACCATGTTCGGATAGACGCAAACGGCGGCGCAGGAAGGGACTTCGTATTTCGGTTCGATGGGCTGGAGGGCCTTGCGGCAGAGATAGGCCAGGCGGCCCGGCGTGTCTTTTCCCTCCAACGAGGTGAGGTCCATCATCGCCACGACCATTTTCAACCCGGCCAGCTTGGCGCTGGTTTTGATGCTGCGCCGGGTGAACGAGGCGGCCCGTTCTTCAATGGTCACCTGATCGACCGTCGGCACCGTCTCGCGCATTGAATGAAAGCGCCGCGGCGTGTCGAGAGTTGGGTTCATGGCGATGAGTTGGTTTAAAAGCCGATGGGATGCCAGGCGGTTTTGAATTCGACCGTGTCGGCAATCCAGTAGGCGTCCTCTCCGGCGGCGGTGAACCAATCTTCCGCCGAAAGCTTCCGCGCGGCGTAACGTTTGAGGTTGACGGCCGTGCCGCCCTGCAACGTCAGATGCGTCTCCGGCTCGGGGGCGGCGTTGACGATGGCGTTGATGTCCATGTGCCCGGCCAGGTGCGGCGCCAACTCGGCGCGCCTGCCGGTCAAAATGTTGATGACGCCCCCGGGAAGGTCGCTCGTGGCCAGGATTTCGGCGAAGGTCAGGGCCGGGAGCGGGAATTTCTCCGAGGCGAGGACGACGGCGCTGTTGCCGGTGAGAATGACCGGCGCGACCAGCGAAACCAGCGGGAGCAACGGCGGCTCGTCCGGCGCCACCACGGCGACGACCCCGGTGGGTTCCGGCGTGGTGAAATTGAAGTGCGACGTGGCGACCGGGTTGACGGCCCCGAAAACCTGCGCGAATTTGTCCGTCCACCCCGCGAAATACACCAGCCGGTCGATGGCGAGATCGACTTCCGCGCGGGCCTTGGCGGAGTCGGCGCCGGTGGAGCGCGAGATTTCCGCCGCCATGGCGCCGGCGCGGTTTTCGAGCATCTCGGCGGCGCGATAGAGGATTTGTCCGCGGAGATAGGCGGTTTTTTTGGCCCAACCCCCGGCGGCCGGCCGCGCGGCGGCGACGGCATCGCGAAGATCCTTGCGCGAGGCATGGCAGAAATTATCGAGCAGCAGTCCGGCGGGGTCGTGGGCCGGGAGCGAACGCCCGCTCTCGCTGCGGACGAAGTTGCCGCCGATGTAAAGCTTGTAAGTTTTGCGAATGTCCAGCCGCAATGCACTCATGGTTTCAATAATCCTAATCCTAACTCTTAATCCACCTCTTGCCCTTCCGCCTTCGCCAAAGCTATGGCGGACAGGCCGGGAAGACGATTAAGATTAGGAATAAGATTAAGATTAGGAAACAAAAACCGCAGCAAAAAAACGTCTTGCCCTAAGATGTGATCCCTTTCCCCTTCACCGTTCACGGGCGCGTCTCTTTCCACGACTTGTCCGGAGTGGCCGGCGGAGGCGGAACAGTGACGGGTTCCTTTTTGATTTCCTCCCGGAGAAGATCGATGGCCTTTTTCAGTTGCGCATCTTCGCCCAGGTAAGTGGCGTGCGGAGGATTGTCCACGACGATGTCGGGGTCCACGCCGTGGCCTTCGATGAGCCATTTTCCTTCCGGCCCATAAACGCCGAATTCAGCCGCCGACGCGATGCCCTTGTCAACCAGCCAATTATCAAACGAGAGCCAGATCTCTCCGCCCCAGGTGCGCGTGCCGATCACTTTGCCCAGTCCGAGCCGCTTGAAGCCTTCGGTGAAGGCCTCGCCATCGGAGGCGGTTTGTTCATCGCACAAAACGACCACGTGCCCCCGAAAGGCGTATTGCATGTTCCAATAGGGCGAGCCGACCCGGCCCTGCCAATAAAACCAGGCCTTCCGCATGAGCCTTTCCAGAATCCAACTGTCAATGTTGCCGCCCCTGTTATGCCGCACATCCACGATCAGGCCCTTGCGTTGAAACACCGGGTAGTAATCACGCGCCCACTGCGCGATGTCCCGCCCGCCCATCGCCCGCAAATGCACATAGCCAAGCTCTCCCTTGCCAAGCTCCTCGACCCGCGTCCGCCTGGCATATTCCCATTCGTCGTAGCGCAAGTCGGCCTCCTCATCCGTCGTCATCGGTTTGACAACCACGTCGCGCGACGTGGCCGACGGCGGGGTCTTGATGCGCAACAATACCTGGCGCTGGGCCTGGTTGGCCAGAAGCGCCCCCAGATCCGGTTGCGATACCACGGCCACGCCGTTGATCATCTCCAGTATATCGCCCTCGTGAATGTCCACGCCCGGCCTGGCCAGCGGCGAGTTTCGTTCCGGGTAATCCGGGTCCGACGCGTAAATATGAGCGACACGGTAACCGCCAGCGGCCCGATCCCGGACCAGACGCGCCCCCAACGCCCCGACTTTGATTTTGTCCGCCGCCTGGCGTTCGTCCCCGCCGCGAACGAAGATGTGCAGGGCCGACAGCTCGCCTACCATCTCCGAGATGAGGTCGCTCAATTCCTCCCGGTCGGTGACGCGGTCCACCAGCGGCAAATTCTTCCGCAGCACGGCCGGCCAGTCCACCCCGTGCATCTTCCGGTCGTAAAAGAAATCGCGCTCTAATCGCCACGCTTCGGTGAACATCTGGCGCCATTCCTTCCGCGGATTCAGCGGGAACGTCCAGTCGCTCAAGGGAACGTGCTTCTCCAGTTTCACCGGGGCGGAGGCGTCCGCGTCCAACACGTAGAAGTTGTCCTCCTTGCGCAGCAGGATCTTCTTCCGGTCGGCTGAGAGTTCGAAGCTCTTGACCTGTTCCGCCAGAGTCTTGAACTGTGGTTCTTTATTCGTGACCTCCAGCATCCGCAGCGTGACATTGGTCTGGCCTTCCAGTCCGGTGCCAGGCGACTGCAAGAAGAGCCGTCTTGAGCTCATCGCCAATCCGCGGTAATTACCCGTCGGGACGGGCACCGGCTCGACACGGGTTTGAATGCCGGGCAGATCAATCGTCACCACGGGCACGGCGTTCGTTTCGTCTCCCTTTTCTTTGGCGTCCTTCTTTTTCTCCTTCTCGGGGGGATGCAGTTCGTCTGGCGGCTCGAAGGGCGACCGTTGATCCTTGGCCAGGGCCACGTGATACAAGCCGACCGGCAAGTCAAAGAACGGTTCCGGTTGATGCGATCCCCAGGGCGAGGACACAGCCGACTCCAAATGGCGTTCGGACAGCAGATACATCCATTTGCCATCCGGGCTCCAGACGGGGTTATAGCTGTTCACCCGGTCGCTGGTGAGCGCGGTTGCAGTACCGGTTTTGACCTCATAAAGCCAGATTTGCGCGTAGGTGTTGTCCGCCGCTCGCACGTACGCCAGCCATTGGCTGTCCGGTGACCAAGTCAGGTCAGAAAACTCGCCCATCTCAGAAGCGGCGACCCGCCGGCTCTTTTTTTCTTCCAGGTTCAAAATCCAAAGCTGCCAATCCTTGTCCCCATACGCCAACCATTTGCCATCCGGCGAAGCCACCCCATCGAACCGGAATACTTTCCCGTCGGCGGTCAGTTGTTCGGGCTGGCCGACGCCGTTGGCGGGAATCCGGTAAAACTCCAGTTCGCCCGTGGCATCCGAGAGCGCGACCAGCGATTTGCCATCCGGCATGAAGGACGCTCCGCGGAAGCGGACGCTGGCATCATGGGTGGCCTCCGCCAATCGTCCTTCCTCGGCCGGCGCCGTAAATACCTGGCCCCGCGCCGTCAAGACCAAACGGTCGCCGTCCGGCGACAGATGCGCCGTTGTCAAATAGTCCATTGGCTTCTGCACCCACTTTTCCCGCTCCTGATCCAGGTCGGTGGCCAGCGTAATGGGAATGAGCCGATCTGCCTTCGAGGCGATGTCCAACAGGCGCAAGTCCGCCCCGAGTTGATAAACGATGCGGCCTTCCGACAGTGAGGGCGATTTCACGTCCCAGCTCTTATGCCGGGTCGCTTGCTGCAAATCCCCACCGGCGGCGCTCATCGACCATAGGTTCATCCAGCCGTCCCGGTCACTGACAAAATAAATGCGGCCTTGCCACCACATCGGCGCCTTGCTCGTGCCGGCGAAATCCTCCGTCAGCGGCACAGCTTCCGGCTCGCCGGCGGTGAACTTCCACAAGTGCTGAATCGTCCCGCCCTGGTAACGCTTGGTGCTGCTGCCCTGAAACGGCAAGCGGACAAAGTAAAGGGTCTTCCCCGTCGGATCGAAGACCCCCGCGCTCGCCTGGCTTAACGGCAGTACCGCCTGCTCGCCGCTCTTCAAATCGATCGTGGCCAGTTGTCGGTCGGGCAGGCCGGACAGGTGGGTGGTCGAGTACAGAACCTTTCCATCCGGCGTCCAACCCACGACTTCCGCCCCGCGCGCTCCAAAGGTCCGCCGGGTCGGCAGGCCGCCTTCCGCCGGCATCGTATAGACCTCGGTGGGACCCTCGTATTCGGCTGAGAAGGCGAGCGTCTTCCCGTCCGGGGAAAAGGCGGCGTGCGACTCCGTCCCCAGATTGGAAGTCAGCCGTTGCGCCATGCCGCCCTGGACGCTCACCCGCCAGAGATCCCCTTCAGCGGTGAACACCACCGTATCGCCGTGGAGGGCCGGGAAACGGTAGTAACCCTGGGGCGCGCCGCCCTCTTCCTGGGCTGGCAGAGCGGGCGCCCAGAGCGCCGCGAGCGCCGCGCCCAAGCTCAGGCGGCGCAGGCAGAAGCGGGTTATTGCAAATGTTGGTTTCATGCCGGCCAATAGACCCCGCGCGAGCCGGATTTGCACGCGATTTTTTGGCCGGAGGGCCGGGAAAGTCCCGCAACCTCCCGCTCGCCGCAAGCTCAGGCGAACAAAGAAACAGTCAATAATCAGTTCCCGGCTTTTTCCCGCCGGAGAAACGGAGTGCTTTTGGGGCGGGGGTGTGGCAGGGATGGGGGCATGGATGTGAAAAACCTTGGGGATGTGGCGGCGTTTGTCACGAAGGACGGATCGGAGATTCGTGAGTTGCTGGCGCATCGGAATTCGGCGATCCGCAATCAGAGCCTGGCGGAGGCGCGCCTGGCGCCCGGCGCGAGCACCCGGGAGCATTACCACCTCAAGACGGAGGAGATTTATTACATCACGCATGGGGCGGGACGAATTCGTATTGACTCGGAAGTCCGCGCGGTGGCCGGCGGAGATGCGATT
Source organism: Verrucomicrobiota bacterium (assembly GCA_049510745.1). GTDB lineage: Bacteria > Verrucomicrobiota > Verrucomicrobiia > Limisphaerales > Palsa-1400 > PLGF01. The sequence continues at coordinate 24,454 of JBEKYR010000003.1, forward strand.
GCGATTTTGCCGGGGCAGAGGCACAAGCTCTGGAACACGGGATCGGAGGTTTTGCGGCTGCTCTGCTGTTGCGCGCCGGGTTACGAGCATGAAGACACGGTGATTACCGACCGCGAGTGACAGCGGAACCCATATGATCGGTCGGGACGCGGTGCCCTGTCCACTGACGTCTCAGCCGCCGGCGGAACTCGTACCGCAGCAAGTTTCACCGTATTGGGCGCATCCCGGTTTTTGACAACCCTCTGGTTAATGAGAAATAATGGCTGGCCGCACTCAGGCGCAAAAGAATGACGAAGCCAAAACGACGCTGTTGGTCCATATTAGTCATTGAGTCATTTGCCCCGAAAGCATTCGGGGTTAGACATTGGAATTTCGTCATTCGTCATTTGCCCCGCTCGATTGAGGCTGGCGCTCCCGCGGCGTTGACGAGTGCTCAAGTAGTGAGATGCGCCCTGCCGGAGAATTTCTTTCCCAATTTTCTTGAACCGCCTTCCCCCGCGGTTCAAAATACCGGTTTATTATCGGCGAAAATGCAGACTGCCCAGCCAGTGAAAAAGCAGACCCCCCGGAAACCGCCGGCGGCGCGCATTGCCGGCGCGGCAGCCGTCGCGCCGGGCGCGGTCGTCGCGGAATTGGCCAAGCATATCCTGATCGATGGCTTCAAAGTGGTGGTCGATCTGGAAAAGAGCCGCGGGTCGAGACTGGTCGATGCGGCCACGGGAAAAAGCTTCGTTGATTTCTATTCGTTCTACGCCTCGATGCCGGTCGGGTTCAATCATCCCCACTTCGATTCCCCGGCGGTGCGGGCGGAGTTGCTGGCGGCGGCCAAGGTCAAGGTCGCCAGCGCGGATGTCTATTCGGTGGCTTACGCCACCTTTGTGCAAACCTTCGCGCGGGTCGCCGGCTTGCCGCCGCTGGAGCGTTACTTTTTCATCGACGGCGGCGCGCTGGCGGTGGAGAACGCGCTCAAGGCGGCCATGGACTGGAAGGTGCGCAAAAACCTGGCGGCCGGACGCGGCGAACGCGGCACGGAAATCCTCCATTTCGTCAGCGCGTTTCACGGGCGCACCGGCTACACCCTGAGCCTGACCAACACGGAACCCCGCAAGACCGATTTGTTCGCCAAGTTCCCGTGGCCGCGCGTGAGCAATCCCTTCCTCGATTTTTCACTGCCGGAGAACGAGCGTCTGCGCAACGTGCTGGAAAAGGAAAAGCAGGCGGAAGCCCAAATCCGGCGTTTCATTGCCGAGCGCGGCCCCGATCTGGCCGCCATCATCATCGAGCCGGTGCAGTGCGAAGGCGGGGACAATCATTTTCGCGGCGAATGGCTCCGCCTGCTGCGGCGCGTCTGCGATGAGAACGATCTTCTTTTGATTTTTGACGAGGTGCAAACCGGCATGGCGATGACCGGCAAGAACTGGTGTTGCCAGCATTTCGACGTGCTCCCGGACCTGCTCGTCTTCGGCAAGAAGGCGCAGGTCTGCGGCCTCATGGCCGGGCCGCGCCTGGATGAAGTCAAGGACAACGTCTTCCGCCTGCCCAGCCGCATCAGTTCCACCTGGGGCGGCAATTTCTGCGATTTCGTCCGCTCCACTCATTTCCTCACGATCATCGAGCGGGAAAACCTGGCCGAAAACGCCCGCGCCCAAGGCGTGCGCCTGCTGGAGGAACTCCGGAAAATGTCCAAAAAATACCCGGCCCTGACCGCGGTGCGCGGGCGCGGCCTGCTGCTGGCCTTCGACCTGCCCAGCCGCGAATTGCGCGACCGCTTTTGGAGCGGCGCTTTTGAGCTCGGCCTCCTGGTTCTCCGCTGCGGCGAGCGCTCCATCCGTCTTCGCCCCGTGCTCGATCTCAAAGACGACAGCATCAACGATGCCCTGCGCGTTATGGATGCCGAATTCCGCCGCCTCTCCTGACATGAAGAAAACCGCGCCATCCCCGTCCGCCATCTTGAAGAAACTCGGCTTGCGCGCCGACAACGCGGGCGTCTTCCAGGGAGAATGGTTTGGCGGCGGCCCGGCGCTCAAAAGCGTTTCTCCCATTGACGGAAAACTTCTCGCCACGGTGCGCACTGCCACCGCCGCCGATTACGAGCGCGTCGTGGAACGGGCGCAGGCGGCGTTCGCCCGCTGGCAAACCGTCCCGGCCCCCAAGCGCGGCGAAGTCATCCGCCAATTTGGCAACGCCCTCCGCGCCGCCAAATCGGACCTGGGCCGCCTGGTCACGCTCGAATCCGGCAAAATCCTCGCCGAAGGCGAAGGCGAGGTGCAGGAAATGATTGACATCTGCGATTTCGCCGTCGGACTCTCGCGCCAGCTCTACGGCCTGACCATTGCCTCGGAACGGCCGCAGCACCGCATGATGGAGCAATGGCATCCGCTGGGGGTCGTCGGCATCATCTCGGCTTTTAATTTCCCGGTGGCCGTCTGGGCCTGGAACAGCGCGCTGGCCGTGGTCTGCGGCGACGCGACCTTGTGGAAACCGTCGGGCCAGACGCCGCTGTGCGCCATCGCCACGATCAAAATCGCCGAGCGCGTTTGCCGGGACAACGGGGCCGATCCGGCGCTCTTCAGCCTGGCCATCGGCGGGCGCGAAGCGGTCGGCGAGAAAATGGCCGGCGATCCGCGGTTGCCGCTCATTTCCGCGACCGGCTCGACGCGGATGGGCCGCGACATCGGCGAAAAAGTGCAGCGCCGCCTGGGCCGCGCGCTGCTCGAACTGGGCGGCAACAACGGCCTGATCGTCGCCGCCTCGGCCAATCTCGACCTGGCGGCGCGGGCGATCCTGTTCGGCGCGGTCGGCACGGCCGGACAGCGTTGCACCACGACCCGGCGCCTGTTCGTTCACCGGTCGCTGGAAAAAGAACTTACCCAACGCCTCATCGCCGCCTATCGGCAGGTGCCGATCGGCCATCCGCTGGACCCCCGGACCTTGATAGGACCGCTCATCAGCGTGGGCGCGGTCGAGGCGATGCAGCGGGCGTTGCGGCGGCTGCGGGAGGAAGGCGGGGAAATCCTTTACGGCGGCGAGCCGCTGGCGGGTGCGAAATATCCCGGCGGCCGCTACGTCACTCCCTGCCTGGCAAAGGCCGGGCCGCAATCGGAGATCGTCCGCGAGGAAACCTTCGCGCCAATTCTATATTTGACTCCGTTCGAGGAAATCGGGCAGGCCATCGCCTGGCACAACGCCGTGCCGCAGGGCTTGAGCAGCGCCATCTTCACCAACGACCTGCGCGAAGCGGAGCTGTTCCTGTCCAGCCGCGGCAGCGATTGCGGCATCGCCAACGTGAACCTCGGCACCAGCGGCGCGGAAATCGGCGGCGCCTTTGGCGGGGAAAAGGAAACCGGCGGCGGACGCGAAAGCGGCAGCGACGCCTGGAAAAACTACATGCGCCGCCAAACGGTGACGATCAATTACTCCGCCGCCCTGCCGCTGGCCCAAGGTATCCGGTTCGGAGGATAGGCGCGGCACAGGCCCGCGAATTCACTGGCGGCAAGAGTGCGGGAATCCGCAATTGCAAATTGAAAATTTTCAATTCCCAATTTTCAATCCCGGCGTTCATTTGGCCGCCTCGTCTGAGAATCGTCTTGGCACGGCGCGGTGATGGCGGGACAATTCCCGGCGCATGACCTTTCTGCCTGTCGTGGAGCGGGAATTGCGGGTGGCGGCGCGCCGGCGCGGCACCTATCGCAGCCGTTTCCTGGCGGCTGTGGCCGCCTCGGTCATCACCGCGTGGGTTTTGATGGCCACCAGCGATTCCAGCGAGGAGACCGGCGCCGTTCTGTTCAAGTTCCTGGCCTCGCTGCTTTTTCTTTACACCGGAATCGTCGGAACCCAGGTGACCAGCGATTGCCTGAGCGAGGAAAAACGGGAAGGGACCCTCGGATTGCTATTCTTGACGGACTTGAAAGGCTACGACGTGGTTTTCGGCAAACTGGCCGCGACCTCGCTCAACGTGCTTTACGGAATGCTGGCGGTGGTGCCGGTGCTGGCCATTCCCCTGTTGCTGGGCGCCGTCAGCCGCGCCGAGGTGCTCCGCGTGGTTTTCCTGTCGGTCAACCTTTTGTTTTTCTTCCTCAGCCTGGGGCTGGCCGCCTCGGCCCTCTGCCGCCAGGACCACTCGGCGATGGGACTGTCAATCATTGTGGCGGTGGCGCTGCTGGCGGGGTGGCCGCTGGCGTCCCAACTCCGGATTCACCCGGATCCCAATCCCCACGCCGCCCTGCTTTCCAGCCCGGCCTACGGCTGTTTCCTCGCCTTTGACGACCCCGCCAACCCGAATAAGCAAGCCGACTTCTGGCCAAATGCCCTCGTCACACAGTTCTATTCCTGGATTTTTTTCGGGCTGGCCTGCTGGTGGACGCCCCGCTCCTGGCAGGATGCGACCGCCGGGAACAGGGCCGGTTCGCGGCCCGGCGGGTGGAGCGAAAGCGCCGCCGCCAGGCGCGCGCGCGCGCGGGCGGACTTGCTGGCGCAGGAACCGTTTTTGTGGCGGGCGTCCCGGCCGGAAACCAGGCGGGCCTGGGTCTGGCTGCCCGTGGCGCTGGGGGGGATGTTCTGGTTCTGGACCGGCCGTGTCTGGATGGACGAGATGTTTGAACCGGCGCGCGACCTTCTGGTTCTCGCCGTGACTGGCACGATTCTCAAATGCTGGCTTGCTGTGGCCGCCAGCCGCACTCTGGCCGAAGACCGGCGCACCGGCGGCTTGGAACTGCTTTTGAGCACGCCGCTGGACGAGAAACAGATCGTGCGCGGGCAGCGTCTGGCCCTGCGGCGCCAATTCGCCGCGCCGGTGCTGACGCTCCTGCTGGCCAACGTCATCTTCCTGATCATGGAATTGCAGAAGCTCGCGGGCGAAGATCGCCAGGGCTTGGTCTGGCTGCATCTTTTTGTCGGCGCGTTTCTCGTGCTGGACATGCTGGCCCTGAGTTGGGCGGGGATGTGGCTGGGATTGATCAGCCGCAAACCGAATCGCGCCGCCATCCTCGCGATCTTCAAGATTTTGGCGCTGCCGTGCCTGCTCTTTGTCATCGGACTGTCCCTTTACGTCATGGCCGCGTCGTGGTGGACCCCGGATTGGCCCGGAGTGCTGATCTTTCCGAGTTTGCTGGGACTGGGCACCAACCTCTTCTTCTCGTTGGAAGCCCATGCGAAACTCTCCGGCCAGTTCAGGACCGTCGTGTCCGAGGGGCCGGCCCGCCGGCGCCCGGCGCAACCCCGGCCGCCCTCCGCTCCCGCCCTGGCCGAGGTGGAATGACTTTCCTGCCCATAGTCGAACGGGAACTGCGCCTGGCGGCCCGCCGCAAATCCACTTTCGCCATCCGCGGCGCCGTCGCTTTGCTCGCCAGCGTCATTGGCGGCCTTTTTCTCCTGTTTTCCGCCTTGGACAGCAGGTCGGCTCACCAAGCCGGAGCGATGGTCTTTATCACCCTCTCCTGGTACACCCTGATTCTCTCGTTGCTGGCCGGGGTTTTTTTGGCGTCCGATTGCCTGAGCGAGGAGCGGCGGGAAGGGACGCTCGGGTTTTTATTTTTGACGGATTTGAAAGGCTACGACGTGGTCCTGGGCAAGTTCGCCGCGGTGGCGCTCAACGCCTTCTACGGCTTGCTGGCGGTGCTGCCCGTGCTCAGTCTCTGCCTGCTGGCGGGCGGCGTCACGGGCGCGGAGTTCTGGCGCATGTGCCTGGCGCTGGTCAACACGCTCTTCTTTTCCGTGGCCCTGGCGATCTGGGTGTCGGCCAACTGCCAGTCCGCCTACCGCGCCATGTCGGCGACTATCGCCCTGCTGGTCGCGTTCCTCGCGCTGACCGGCATCGCCTCAGCTTTGGCATCGGTGATGACCCTGTTTTCGACGGCGCTGTTCTATGTTGGCGCCGTCAGTCCGGTGGCGGCCTTCCTGCGGGCGCCGGACGCGGGCTTCTCGCATCAAGCCGGCGTATTTTGGACCTCGCTGGGCGTATCGCACCTGGCGGGCTGGACGTTCCTGGGGTTGGCCAGTTGGCGGCTGAAGTTCTTCACCGAAACGGCCCGGAGCAGCGGCGTCTGGCAGCGAGTTCTGACGCGGAACATCCTGGCCGGCAAATCCGCAAGACGGTCCGAGCTGCTGGAGATCAACCCGGTTCTCTGGTTGCTGGACGATTCCCGGCGGCTGCGCTGGGTGGCCTGGGGTGTGGCGCTGGCAGGCGCAGTCGCATTAATCCTCGTCGCTTCAAAATCATGGGAGATGGCCTCGATTGGCAGCCTCTTCCTGGCGTGGCCGTTTTACTTCCTGCTCAAACTCTTTTTCGCCGTTCAGGCCTGCCGTTTTTTCAGCGAAGCGCGCCGCACCGGATCGCTGGAACTGTTGTGCTGCACCCCCATCACCATGAAGACCATGATCCGCGGCCAATGGCTGGCCTTGCGCCGGCTCTTTATGTGGCCGGTCATCGTCCTCATCGTCGCGCAATTGCTTTGCGTGGGCGTATCGTTGTTCTTTTTCGCCTCCGCCCATCGCCGGATTCCTGTCTTCAACGCCGCGTGGTTTCCCCTTTTGACGCTGCTGCAAATTGTCCCGGACTTTTTCGCACTCGGCTGGTTCGGCATGTGGAGCGCCCTCTCGTTCCGCAAGCCGGGTACGGCGGCGGGCCTGACCATTCTTTACGTGCTCATTCTCCCGAGGATTTTATCGTGCATTCCCATGCTCTCGCTGGTGACCGACGCCATTTTCATCGGCGTCGGCTGTTCCAAACTCCAGGAAGACTTCCGCCGCCGGCCAGTGGACTGGAGCGCATCGAGATGACCCTTCCCGCCGGCCAGTCCTTCTTGCTGGGCGTGTGCCCCGTTCAATAAGCCGCCCGACCACGTCCTCACCAAGTCTCGACGGAATCCGCCGCGAAGATTTTCTCCAGCAATTCCCTGTAATCCGGCCCGGGCCGGGTCAAATCCGCCACCTCGATTTCATTCTCCGGCCGGATCTTCTGGCGCGCGATGACCTCCCGCGCCAAAGCGTCATCCGGGCGGGTGAGGATGTGCAAGACGCGGCGCATGTTCAGAAGCGGATGACACAGCTCCGGCTGGCCGCCAGATCGGCCAATTGGGCGTCGGAAATTTCCTCAAAGGGCAGGGCGGCCTGGCCGAGCCGCGCCAGCCCCGGCGCGCCTTGTTGCACATAGACCGGACGGCCTGCCTCCCCCAAAACCGGCAAATAGCGCGCGTAATTCTCCTCGTCCACCAGTTCCTCCGTGTTTTCGGCCAGAACCAGCACCGCCGCGCCGCGCAGATAGACGGAGACCTGGACCTTTTTCCACGCGCCCACGCCGGCGGCCAGGCGCACCGCTTCGGCCGGGCGGCCGCTGGCGCGGGGGTCTTCGGTGATGAGAAAAAGCGCGGTGGGATTCATCGGCCGGGTTCAGTTGAAACTGAGAAAGCGGTCCGTGGCCGCCATCAAATCGCTCAACGAAGCCAGGCCGGCGAAGGCGGCTTGATCGTTCCGCTCGAGGTGGCGGCGGCGCGCGCCGTAAGCGCAGGCGAAGAGCTTGAGGCCGCGGGCGGCCAGCGATTGCAGGCGCGGATCGCCCAGGCCCCGCACCGCTTCATCGACGCAATAAACATAAACCTCCACCCCTTCTTCCAGCGCGGTTTCCGCCAGACGCAAGGCGTGCTGAAAGGCGGGCTGGCCGGGCGGGGTGGAGAGCAAAAGTCCGAGTTTCTTGCCACGCAAGGACATCGCCGGCAGGCTAGGTCAGGCGGCGGCGGCTGTCAACCTGGCCCAAAATAATCCCCCATCGTTTTCCTTTACGGCAGCAAATTTTAGCCTATACTGCCGACATGGTGCCGATTGAGGACAATAAGCTGTTTAAAGAACTTACGCCCGCCGAACTGCAACTACTGCGCGGGGCCACTCGTGAAATCAACTTCGCCGCCAATCAATTGATCTTCAAGGAAGGCGACCCCGGCAACGGCATCTACTTCGTCAAAGACGGCATGGTGCAGATTTCGGCGGTGGTGGGCTACGGGGATTTGAAACTGTTGACGCGCATTCCGCCGGGGGACTTGTTTGGGGAAATGGCGGTGCTGGACAATCAGCCGCGCTCGGCCAGCGCCACCGCCGAGGAAGCCACCACGGTCTATTTCATCACGCGGGAAGACTTGCTGCATCTGCTGGAACGCACCCCGCGCCTGGCGGCGGCCCTGGTGCGCGAGATCAGCCGGCGGTTGCGCGAATTCAACAGCAAGTACGTGCGCGAAGTGCTCGAATCCGAACGGCTGGCGTTGGTCGGCCGCTTCGCCAGTTCCATCGTCCACGATTTGAAGAATCCGCTCAACATCATCGGCATTTCAGCCGACATGGCCTGCATGGCCGGCGCCACCACGGAGTCGCGCCAGGTGGCCAAAGTGCGCATTCGCAAGCAAGTCGAGCGCATCACCAACATGGTCACTGAACTGCTCGAGTTCACCCAGGGTTCCCACACCAATTTTGTCCTGGCCCAGGTCGATTTCAAAAGCTTCACCGAGCAACTGATCGAGGAAATCCGGGCCGAAGTGGCCCTCAAATCGGTCACAATCGAATACCTCAACGCCCCGCCCGCCATCCCGGTGCGCATCAATCCCCAGCGTCTCTGCCGGGTCTTTCACAATCTCATCGCCAACGCCGCCGACGCCATGGCCGGGGGCGGGGCGGTCAAACTGCGGTTCACCGTCAGCGGGGCCGAAGTCATCACGGAACTGGAAGACACCGGCAAAGGCATCGCGCCGCAAATCCTGGACCGGCTCTTTCAGGCCTTTGCCACTTACGGCAAGGCCAACGGCACCGGTTTGGGCCTTTCCATCTGCAAAAAGATCGTCCAGGACCATCACGGCAGAATCTACGCCCGCAACGTCCCCGGCGGCGGCGCCCTTTTTGGTTTCACCCTGCCTGTTCCGAACGTTGAATCCAAGCCGGCGTAGTCGCTTCGCCCGCCGAAGATGAACCGCATCCGTCTGCTGCCCGAGCAGGTGGCCAACCAGATCGCCGCCGGCGAGGTGGTCGAGCGCCCCGCCAGCGTGGTCAAGGAACTGGTCGAGAACGCCCTCGACGCCCAGGCCACCCGCCTGACCATCGAAATCCAGGCCGGCGGCCGCAGCCTCGTGCGCGTGACCGACGACGGGGCGGGCATGAGCCGGGACGACGCGCTGCTTTGCCTGGAGCGCCACGCGACCAGCAAGATCACGCGCGCCGAGGATTTGAGTTCGATTGCCACGATGGGCTTTCGCGGCGAAGCCCTGCCCAGCATCGCCAGCGTCAGCCGTTTCACCCTCACCACCCGCGAGCGGGACAGCGCCACGCCCGAAGGCACCCAGGTGGTCGTCACCGGCGGCAAGATCGTGGCCGTCAAAGCCTGCGGCAGCGCCCCGGGCGCCAGCGTCGAAGTCCGCCAGCTTTTTTTCAATCTGCCCGCGCGCCGAAAATTCCTGCGCACGGAGGAAACCGAGTCGGCCCACATCCAGCATTACTTGACGCTGGCTGCCCTGGCTTTTCCCGGCGTCGCGTTTGAGTTTTTCAAGGAAGGCCGGGCCGTCTGGCAATTGCCCGCCGTGAAATGCCGGGACAAACTGGAGGCCTTGCGCGAACGTCTGCGCGCCCTTTCCGGCCATGACGAAAAGTTGTTGGCCGTCGATTTTTCCGCCGATCTGCCGGCGGCGGTTGAAGAGGAGGAGACGGCGGCGGCGGAGCCGGCGCGCTTTGCCGTTTGGGGATTCATCGGCGCGCCCGGGGTTTCGCGGGCCACGCGGGAAGAACAGCATGTCTTCGTGAACCGGCGGCCGGTGGAAAACCGCGGGGTCAATTTCGCGCTGCTCGAAGGCTACCACACCGCCCTGATGAAAGGCCGCTACCCCGTCTGCTGCCTGTTGATCGAGGTCAATCCCGCAGAGGTGGATGTCAACATTCACCCGGCCAAACGGGAAATAAAGTTCCACCGGGAAAAGGCGGTGCGGGGGTTGCTCGCCCGCGCGGTGTCGGAAACGCTGCTCAAGTTCCACGCCCCGGCGAATGTCCGTCCCCCGGTTCCGCCCGCCGCGCCGCCGCCGGCTCCGGCGCCCCGGCCCGAACCGGTGGAGTTGCCGGAATTTGGCGGGCTTTCCACGCCGCCGCCCGTGCGCCCGGCTTTCGCGCCGCCGCCGCTGGCCGTCGCGCCTCCGCCCGCGCCGCCCGCCGCGCCGCACCCGTCGGCTCTCCTGCAAGTGCCGCTGCGTCTGGTCGGCGTGATCGGCAAATTATATGTGGTGCTGGAGTCGGACCGGGGACTGGTGCTGCTGGACCAGCACGCGGCGCACGAGCGGGTTTTGTTCGAGCAGATGCTCCGCCGGCTGGAGGAAAGCGGAACCGCGCCGTCGCAACGGCTGCTGTTGCCGGAAACGGTCGAACTGAGCGCGCGCGACGCGCAGTTCCTGCGGGAGCAACTGCCGGCGCTGACCCGTTTGGGGGTCGGTCTGAGCGAATTTGGCGAGCAGACCTTTCTGCTGGACGCGCTGCCGCCGTTCGTCAAGGCCGGCCAGCCGCGCCGGTTCATTTTGGAGCTGGTGGATGAACTGAAAGCGGCGGGACAAGGCATCAACGCCCTGCGTTTGGGCGAGCACACCATTGCCAAAACCGTCTGCCGTCACGCCGTCAAGGCCAACGATCCGCTGGCCGGACCGGAATTGGAAAACCTGGTCGAGGCCCTGCGCCACTGCGCGATGCCCTACACCTGCCCGCACGGACGCCCGACGCTGATCGAGATGAATTTCCGCGAATTGGAAAAAAAATTCGGGCGGGCGCAGTGACTGCCACGGTGATATTGGTCAACGGATGATCATGAAAGATTTGTTGCGGCTGTTATGCAGCCTTCGGACCGGCGGGGTGAACCATCCTTTGTAAGGGCAGTTGAGCAGGTGCTGCAAAACTGGCTCATGAAGACCCTTCTGCGCCCCGGACGCGCGGCAGCGCGTCCCTACCACCCGAAAACCGGTAGGGACGCGCTGCCGCGCGTCCGGGGGTTCCCTAAAAGGTTTCATGAGCCAGCCGTGCGCCTCTACCGGGGTTCGGGATCGGAGAGGCCGTTGTTGCCGAATTGCTGGCCGTTGCCCTCCGCGTCCGATGGCGGCGGCTCGGTTGGGGCGGGGGCCTGGCCGGCTTCAGTGGACGGCGGAACGGCGCCGGTCTCGGAGGCGCGCGGGTTCCTGGCGCGCTTGGCCCGGGGCAGGGGGCTGAGCATGATGTTGATGCCCTTGCCAATCAGCTTGGCCGGGGCGTCGGGATGGCCGAAGAGGGTGAGGCACTTGACGAGTTTTTCGACTTGCTGGAAACCAAATTCCTTGTGCGCCATCTCGCGGCCGCGGAAGCGCAAGGTGACCTTCACCTTCATGTCTTCGCACAGGAAATCAATGGCGTGCTGGAGTTTGACGCCAAAATCGTGCGGGTCGATGTTGGGGCTGAGTTGGATTTCCTTGACCTTGTTGGCGTGCTGGTGTTTGCGGGCTTCCTTCTCCTGCTTGGCTTGTTCGTAGCGGAATTTTCCGAAATCGACCAGCCGGCAGACCGGCGGCGTGGCGTTGGCGGCAATCTCAACCAAATCAACCCCCCTGGCACGGGCCATGCTAATGGCTTCGCCCAAGGGCATGACGCCCAGGTTTTTTTGATCGTCGTCGATCACCCGGACTTCGCGGGCACGAATCTTGCCGTTGACACGCGTGAACGAGGCGGGCGGGGAAAAATTACGGGGAGAGAAAGGGCGACTCAAGAGGCCCTCACGGGTTGGAGTATGTTCATGTACGCTTCAACTATTTTTCACCTGCCGGGCATGGCCCGACTAAGGATAGAATAAGCCTGTTTGCGGGGTTTTCGCAAGTCAAAAATTTGTCACAAAAACCCGCCGTCCCAAAGCGGGGGTTCCCGGAGCCACCCAATATCCGGTCCGGCCGCTTGCCTTTGGCGGCGCGGCCCATTATTTTCGCGCCTCGATGGCTGATATTTCACCGTTTGCCGCAGTGCGCCCGAAGCCCGAACTGGCGGGCAAGATTTGCGAATTGCCTTATGACGTCATGTCCGCGGCCGAGGCGCGCGCCCTGGCGCGGGGCAACCCGTGGAGTTTCCTGCGCGTGAGCAAGCCGGAAATCGACCTGCCCGAAGACATCGCTCACGACGACCCGCGAGTCTATGCCAAGGGCCGCGAACACTTTGCCCGGCTCCTGGCGGAAGGGGCCTTGGCGCGGGATTCCCAGCCGGCGTTCTATTTCTACCGCCAGATCATGGGCCGCCACCGCCAAACCGGCCTGGTCGCCGCCGCCAGTTGCGAGGATTATCTCCGCGGCGTCATCAAGAAACACGAACTCACCCGCCCGGACAAGGAAGACGACCGCGTGCGCCACATCGAGGCGCTCAACGCGCAGACCGGTCCCGTCTTCCTGGTTTATCGCGCCAGCCGACAGATGGACGAGTTGACGGCGGCCCACACCGCGCAGGCGCCCGACACCGATTTTACCGCCGCCGACGGCGTGCGGCATACCTCCTGGACGGTGCGCGACGCGGGGGCCATTGCCGCCATCCGCGCCGCCTTTGCCGCGATGCCGTTTCTGTATATTGCCGACGGCCATCATCGCAGCGCGGCGGCGGCGCGTGTTTATCAAACGCGCCAGGGGGCGGGCGGGAGCGGCTATTTTCTGAGCGTCATTTTTCCGCACAACCAGACGCAAATTCTTCCCTACAACCGGGTCTTGAAGGAATTGAACGGCCTGAGCGAAGCGCAACTGCTCGAAAAGATGGGGGCGTTCTTTGTCATCTCGGACGGCGGCCCGCCGCAGCCCGGGGCCAAGCATCAATTGGGCTTTTATCTGGCCGGACGCTGGCGCTCGCTGCGCTTCCGGCCGGAATTGACGGCGGGCCTGAGCGGGATCGAGGGGCTGGACGTGACGCTGCTGCAGAAGCTGGTGCTGAAACCGGTCTTTGGCATAGACGACCCGCGCACCAGCCGGCGGATCAACTTCGTCGGCGGCATCCGCGGGGCGGGCGAGCTGGAAAAGCTTGTCAAGACCAAGGAATACGCCTGCGCCTTCGCGATGTTTCCGACCAGCATCGAGGACCTGATGGCGATTGCCGACGCCGGGGGCCTCATGCCGCCCAAGAGCACGTGGTTCGAGCCAAAGCTGCGCGACGCGATGTTTTGTAACGTGATTTAAGTCACAAATGAGGCAGCGCCCCGGCCAGCACTTCCGCCAGATGGAGCGGGTGGCACTCGGAAAGGTGTTCGATCTGGTGGCGGCAACTGGCGCCGGAGGCGGCCACAATCGTTCCCGCCGGTTGGGCGGCGAGGCGCGCCAGCAACGGTTGCGCGACCTGGAGCGACAATTCGTATTTGTCCGCCAACGCGCCGAAGGCCCCGGCCATCCCGCAGCAGCCGGTGTCGAGCACTTGGGCCGTCCGCCCCGGCAGCCGCTCGGCCAGGCGCTTCATAAAATTGGTGTTGACGAGCGATTTGGCGTGGCAATGGGCGTGGATGGCGACCGTTTGCCGCGCCGCCTGAAAGGCGATGGCCCCCGGTTCGCGCGCCAGCAGGTTCTCCACAAATTCCTCGAAAAGGAAACAGCGTCCCCGGACTTTTTCCGCGCCGGGCAGCTTCAATTCCAGGTAATCCTCCACGAACATCGAGTAGCAGGAGGGTTCCAGGAAAAGGATCGGCGCGGAGGAATCCGGCGCTGTCAATAATTGCAGATTGTGGCGGCCCAACGCCGCCGCCTGGTCCAGGCAGCCCTGGCTGAAGGCCGGGCGCCCGCAACACTTTCGCCCGACGGCCAGCGCCACGGAAAATCCCGCCGCCTCCAGCACCGCCACCGCCGCCCGCCCAATCCGCGGCTCGTGGTAGCGCACAAAGGTGTCGTCCCAAAGAATCACCGGCCCGCGCGCCGCGCCGCGCCGGGCCGGGCGCCGGGCAAACCAGCGGTCAAATCGCTCCGGCGCGTAGGGCGGCAACGGACGGCGCGCGGAGATGCCCAGGGCGCTTTCCATCCAGCGGCGCAGCGGCGGCGTTGACAGCAGACGATTGGCCACCGACGGCGCCACGCAACCGAGCCGGCCCATTAGATCCACCGCGCTGAAGAGCCGTTCCCGCGCGGAAATTCCATGGCGCCGGTGGCGCGCGTGCAACAGCTCGGCTTTGAGCAGGGCGAGATTGACATTGGACGGGCACTCGGTGGTGCAGGCTTTGCAGGAGAGACAATTGCCCAGGGCCGCCTCCATTTCCGCGCCGCGCAACGGATCGGATGTCCCCCGCAATTCCAGCGCCGCCCGGATGGCGTTGGCGCGGCCGCGCGTGGACATGATTTCCTCCCAGGTGGCCGGAAAGGTCGGGCACATGGTGGGCGTTTCTTTGCGACAGCCGCCGCAGCCGTTGCACTGTTCAAGGTTGGCGGTGAAGGAGCCGTCCTTGGCGGCGAACGCCAGGACGGGGGCAAAGGGCAACTCCAGCGGGCGGTCCGGCGGCTGGCGCAGCCGGGTGTCGATCTTCCACCGGCCATCGGCAATGATCTTCCCCGGATTGAAGCGGTTGGCGGGGTCAAACATATCTTTTATCCCGCGCATCAAGTCCAGCAGGCTCGGGCCAATCTGCCCGGCCAGGTACTCGGTGCGGGCGATGCCCACGCCGTGTTCGGCCGCCAGCGAGCCTTTGAACTGCCGCACCAGCGCCGCCACCTCATCGGCCACCTCGCGGAATTTTTTCAAATCGCCCGGCTGCAGCAAGTTCAGCACCGGGCGCACGTGCAAGAGGCCGGCGGCGGCGTGGCCGTAAAAGGAGGCCTCGATTTGCCGCGCCCGCAAAATCCGCGACAGCCCCGCGACGTAGTCCGGCAACTGGCGGGGATCGACGGCGGTGTCCTCGATGCCGGTGGCCGGTTTGGCGTCCCCTTTGCAGCCTGTCAACAAGGACAAGCCGGCCTGGCGCATGGCCCAGACGCAAGCCATGTCCGGGGCGTCCCGCAGGAGCAGCGCGCGCCGGCCGAGTTTTTTGCGGGAGACGGCTTCGAGGCGGCCGCCGTCGTCGTCAAAGAACTCGACCAGCAGGAGCGATGGGCAGGGGTGGGCGTCCAGTTCGAGCAAATCGCGCGCCGCCTTGAACTGCAACTGGCCGCGGGTCTGGTCGAAGAGCACCTGGTCCACGTGCTCGATGGCGGCGGGCTGGAGATCGAGCAACTCGACCGTCGCGCGCATCGCCTCGGCGACGGAGGCGAAAAAGATCACGGCCAGACTCTTGCGCCGGGGCAGCGGCACAATCTTCAACTCGGCGGAAAGGACGGCGGCCAGGGTGCCCTCGCTGCCGGCCAGCAAATGACTGGCGTTGGGGTCGCGCAAATAGCGGTCCACGCCGTAGCCCGGCCAGCGTTTGAGGAGGCGGGCGGGCATGCGGCCGGCAATTTCATCCGCGGCGGCGGCAACCATTCTGGCCAGTTCGGGCCGCGGCTCCCGGCTCAGGGTTTCGATCCGCCCGTCGGCTCTCACGACTTCGAGCGAGCGGACATGATCGGCGGTGCAGCCATAAACCGGAACGTGGGCGCCGGAGGAATTATTGGCGATCATCCCGCCCAGGGTCGCGCGCGAACTGGTCGCCACGTCCGGCCCGAAGCCATAGCCGTGCGGCTTCAAAAAGGCGTTCAACTGATCGAGCACGACGCCCGCGCCCGCGCGCACGGTTTGTTGTTCGAGGTCCAGCCCGGTGATGCGGCGGTTGAAGCGGGCGAAATCGAGAATCAACCCGTCGCCAATCGCGCCGCCGGCCAGTCCGCTGCCGGCTCCGCGCGGAGTCAACGAGATTTCCGCTTCCGCCGCCGCGGTGATGGCCGCGGCCGCCTGCCGGGCGTCGCGCGGAAACGCCACCGCCGCGGGTTCCACCTGGTAAATCGAGGCGTCGGTGGCGTAAAGCTGGCGGGTCAGATTGTCGAAGGCGATGTCGCAGCCGGCTTTTTCGAGGAGGGCGCGTTGGCGGGCGGAGAGCATCGCGTGGCCTCACGCGCCGGGCGCCAGGCGCAGGTTGCGCAGGACTTGCGCCGTCGAGCGCGCTTTGTTCAGGGTGTAAAAGTGCAAGCCGGGCGCGCCGCCGCGCAGGAGTTCCTCGCATTGCCGGGTGGCGTATTCGATGCCGAACTCCGCGCAGGCTTCGTCGTTCTCGACGTATTTCTCCAGGCTGGCCAGCAAGGGCGCCGGCAGCGCCGCCCCGCACAGGGCGGTGAACCGTTGGATCTGGGAGGCGCTCAAAATCGGGATGATTCCGGGGCAGACCGGCACGGTCACGCCCTTCTTGGACAGGTAATCGCGAAAGCGGAAGAAATCCGCGTTGTTGAAAAAAAGCTGCGTCAAGACGAAATCCACCCCGGCGTCGATCTTCGCCTTCAGGCGGTCCCAGTCCACCTCGCGCCCTTCCTTGCAGGCGACGTGCCCTTCCGGGAAGCCGGCGGCGCCCACGCAAAAGCCGCCCATTTCGCGGATGAACCGGACCAGTTGCCAGGAAAACTCGAAGCCGCCGGCGGCGGGTTTGAAGCCGCCGCCGCCCGGCGGATCCCCGCGCAGGGCAAGGATATTCCGGATGCCCAGTTCCCGCGCCTGGAGCAGCACCGCGCGCAATTCGTCCGCCGTGGCGTTGACACACGTCAGATGCAGCATGGCGGTGAGTTGGTGCCGGCGCTGGATGCGATCGACGATCATAAGCGTCTTCTCGCGCGTGCCGCCGCCGGCGCCGTAAGTCACCGAGCAATAGTCCGGCCCCAGTTGTTTGAGGGCGGGAATGGTTTTTTCCAAAAGAGTGCGGTCACCCTCGTCGGTTTTGGGCGGAAAAAACTCGAAGGAGACGACCGGCTGGCGCAAGGCCGCCTTTTTCGCATGAATGTCCCGGATCAATTGCATGGGGCAGAGTAAGTGGAAGCCGGACTAAAGGCAAATAGTGGAATCAGTTTGGCGGATTTCAGGGTTTGAATTTTTTTTCGGAAAATCGTTGCCAAAGCAACGGTTTGGCTTACACTCCCTTCCCGATGGTCGGAACATTCCGGTCGGACGTGAAAAAATTGACCATTTCATTCCTCCACGTTTGGCCGGGGAAAGCGGCAGCATAAAGGCTGCGGCAATGTCGTGTGGATGAGCGTTCCCGTTTGCTTTTTTGCGGAGACCCAGTTGCAATTCGTATGGGGCCGGGCCACTATCGAGGCCCGCTTCATCATCTTTTTCCTCATCATCTTCTCCATCTTCGCCTGGTACATGATGGTGTCCAAGGGGCTGCAGATGCTCCGCGCCAAAAGGCTCAACCAACACTTCGAGTTCGAGTTTCGGCCGCAGAAACATGTCCTGGCCATCTTCGACCGCCGCCTGGAGGTCTCCGGCTGCCCGATGTTCGCCGTCTATCAGGAGGGGTGCGTGGAGTTGGACGCGCGCCTCAGACAGGACAACGGCGAGGTCCGCCGCAACTGGGTCTCGCTCAAGAGCATGGAACATATCAAGCGCACCCTGGAAGGGGCCGTGGCCCGCGAGTGCCTCAAATTGGAATCGGGCCTGATCCTTCTGGCCATCGCCGTCAGTGGCGCTCCTTTTCTGGGCCTGCTCGGCACGGTCTGGGGCGTGATGGACACCTTTGCGCAAGTCGGCCAGATGGGGCGGGCGGACTTGCCCACCATGGCGCCGGGCGTGTCGGCCGCCTTGATCACGACCGTCGCCGGTTTGTTGGTGGCCATTCCGTCGATGTTCGGCTACAACTGGCTGGTGCATACCTTGCGCGTGCGAACGGTGGAGTTGGACAATTTTGCGCAGGATTTGGTGTCGAAGATGGAAACGGAGTATTTGAAGGAAGAATGAGGCGCTTTTCCCAACGCAATTCGCTGGTGACGCTCAACGAGATCAACATCACGCCGCTGCTGGACCTGGCGTTTGTGCTCTTGATCATCTTCATCATCACCCGGCCCTTGCTGGAGGGAAGCGTCGATATGCAATTGCCGCAAAACATGGGCAAGCCCGACACGCGCAACATCGACCGCCACAATATCCGGGTGGTGGAAATCAGCCCGCGCGGCGAATACTGGCTGCAAGGCCGGCGCCTCTCGCTGGCGCAGTTGGAGGGGGAACTGGCGCGCACCCACCGCGAAAACCCAAGGCTCATCGTCGATATCCGCGCCGACAAACGCACCCAATGGGACTATGTCATCGCCGTGATTGACTCCTGTTTGCGCAACAGCATCACCCAGTTTTCGGCGCGCACCGCGCCCACCCAGCACCCATGACGCGCCTGCAAAAAAAGTGTTTCGTCTTTTCCGTCGGCCTCCACGGCCTGCTGGCGGCGATTATCATTTTCAGCGCCGGCTTCCGCACCCGGCCCGCGGAGACCGGCCTGGAGGTTCTTTCCATCATCCCGGCCAACATCCTGGACCGCGCCGGTGCCCGCGGCGGCACACCGGCGGCCGTTCCGCCCCGGCCGCAGGAGCCAATCATGCGGACTGAAGTCGTCGGCCGCGTCGAACATGCCAAGCCCAAGGAAGAAGAGCAGGAGGTCCGCCCCCTGCCAGCGCCGAAGCGCATTGAAACCCCGGTTGCGCAACGTGAAACCCCGGTCGCAAAGCCCTCCGCCAAGCCCACCCCGCGGCACGAAATCCACCCCTCCTACACCCCCGCCACAGGCGTGACGAACAACAAAAAAACGACCGAGACCACCGAAGCGGCCCAATCCGCCTCCGCGGCTGAAGCCAAGCGGCTCAGACAGGTGGAGCAGTCTCTTTCCCAGTTATCGTCCGTCGTGCAAAGCAGCGCCGCGGAGAAAACGACCGTCGATGTTCCGGGAATTGGCGGCGGAGGGGAGGTTTTTGCCGGTTACAACGAAGTCGTCAAGAGCATCTATTACCGCGCCTGGATCACCCAGGACAGCGTGGCGGACCGGGTGGCCGCCCCGGTGGCCCGCATCGTCGTGGCCCGCGATGGCACGATCGTTTCGGCGGAATTGGTCACCCCTTCGGGCGACGATTCGCTGGACAAATCCGTGGACCGGGCGTTGCGGAGGGTGACCAAGTTGCCGCCTTTCCCCGCCGGCGCGCATGACGAGGAACGGACTTTTCGGATACGATTCAGTTTGGACGTCAAGAAAGCATCGGGATGAGCACGAAATTCAAAGGAATTATCACCATAATAACGACGGCCCTCTGCGCGATGAGCGCGCTGGCGGACGAAGTTCTTGATATTCACAAGGAGGCGGCCCGATTGATCCGCGTTTCGGTCAGCGGGTTCAGCGGGGAAGCCGATTCCGTCTTGAAATTCGACCTTTCCGTCCTGGGCATGGAGATCACGCCGCCCGAGAACGCGGAATATCTGGTCAGCGGCCGCGAAAATGGCCGGATCGAGGGCAGCCTGAGCGCGGCCGGCAACAGCCGCCCCTTGTGGACGCGGGCCTACGCCGGCGGCGCGCCCCGCTCGCAAGCCCACGCCTTCGCCGACGACATCGTGAAGGAGATACGGCAAACGCTGCCGATCTTCCAGGGCCGGATCGCTTTTCGCCTACAGTCGGGGAGCGCGACGGAGATTTGCGTGTCCGATTTCGACGGGTTTAATCCCGTGGTGCTGACCCATGACGGCGCGCTGGTCAACGGCCCCTCCTGGGCGCCAGGCGGACACGTATTGTTTTACACCTCCTGGAAGAACGGCGGCACGGAAATCCTGGAACACAACCTCGCCGCCGGCTCGCGCCGCGTTTTCGCCGGCTTTCCGGGGGCGGACCTCAGCCCCGAAGTTTCGCCCGACGGCCAAAAAGTGGCGATGATTTTGAGCAAAGGGGGCAGCCCCAACTTGTATGTGTGCGACAGGGACGGCGGCAACCTCAGACAGTTGACGCGCACCCGCGACGAGGATTCCTCCCCAACCTGGTCGCCGGACAGCCGGAAGATTTGCTTTGTCTGCCGGAGCGGACGGGCGGGGTTGCAGACGATCAGCGTCGAGGGCGGGCTGGCGCAGCCCCTCCGGGCGGCGGGCGTTTACAACAACCTCACCTCGCCGGACTGGTCGCCCGACGGCCAGAAGATCGCCTTCACCAGCGGCAGCGTCAGTTTCACCATTTGCGTGATGCCCGCCGAGGGGGGCGAAGCGCAGAAATTAGTTGCGGGAGAAGACCCGTGCTGGGCGCCCAATTCCCGCACGATCCTCTTCACCCGCCGGGCAAATAACAAACGAATCCTATGTTTGCTTGACGTACCCACCAAACACGTCAAGGATGTCAGGCAACTTTCGGGAAGCTGTTCGGAGCCTTCGTGGGCAAGGTGAACAACGGCTTTCCTGTCAACGAATTGAGAAAGATGAAAAAACAAAATTTAGTCGCAACGTTCGTTCTAAGCATCGGTTTGCTGGCCAGTGTCACCGGTTGTCAGCACAAACCCGTCAACACGACCCAGATTCCCGAGGTCCGCAACAAGCCGGCCGTCAACACGCCTCCCTCCGAAGATCATACCGGGACGCTCCCCAACCCCAATCCCGTGGAAGTCTCGCCCCTGGCGGAGAATTACGGCCCCTACACCAATCTCTTTGATAACCCGCACAACGAAGACCGGGAGAAATTCAAAGCCGACACCATCTATTTCGAATTTGACAGCGCGACCATCAAGGCGTCGGAAGAGGCCAAACTCCAGGATCTGGCCGCGTATTTCAAAGGCAACGAGAAGCGCGAGGCGCTGGTTGTGGAAGGCAACTGCGACGAGCGCGGCACGGAGAAATACAACCTTTCCCTTGGGGAACGCCGCGCCCTGGCCGCGCGCGAATACCTCGGCAACCTGGGGGTCGATGTCCACCGCATCAAGACCGTCACGTTCGGCGCCGCCATGCCCGTTGAAGCCGGCCACAACGAGGCCGCCTGGAAGAAAAACCGCCGCGACGATTTCGTACTGATAACGCCCAAACAATAAGTTTGGGCGGCAAGGCGCCGGCCGCGCCGGCCGCGGAAATGGGCTTGCATTGCGCGCCCGCAGAGACGAAAACTTTCCGTGGAAATGGAAACACCGTTGGACTTCCGCTTTGAACTCCCGCGGCCGCCCGGCGGACCGCTGCTGGAGGTTTCATCGCTGGAAATGGAGAAGTTCCTGCTCAAACGGCTCGACGAGGCCGAGACGGACCCGACCCAGGCCCTCTGGCAATTGGCCCAGTTTTACAAGCAAACCCGCCAGCCGGACAAGGCGCTGGCGCGCCTCCAGCAGTTGATCGAGTGGCTGCCCGCGCCCGAAGAGCGGGCCAGGTGCTTCCTGAGCATGGGCCAGGCCATGGAACTGGCGCGCGATTTCCCGGCCGCCGCCGGCTATTACACCAGAGCTTTGGCGCTGGAGCCGATGCACACCTCGACCTGGTATTTTATCAATAACAACCTCGGCTTCTGCCTCATTGCGCTGGACCGCTTTGCCGAGGCGGAGAATTACTGCCGCAAGGCGATCGAAACCGATCCCAACCGCCCCAACGCCTACAAAAACCTCGGCGCCGCCCTCTCCGGCCAGGGCCAATACCGCGACGCCGCGCAATGTTTTATCGCCGCCACCCAGCTCAACGCCGCCGATGACCGCGCGTATCTTCTCCTGCGCGAGTTGTTGCGGGAACATCCCGAACTGGAATTCGAGTTCGAAACCGCCGCCGCCTGCTGCCAAAAAGCCGTCGAGGCCGCCGCCCGCAAGATCGAGCAGATGAAGCCGGCTGTGCTGCGGGGCTGGAGAAAACACCTCATCCTCTTTCGCGCAAGAGTCCGGGCGCTGATTCGGCGTTTATGGACCGGCTCCCTGTAAGGCCGCCGCCGGCGCCGGCCTGGCCCGCTTTCCTCCGTCAAATCGAATCGGCCATTCTGGCCCGCAACCTTCTGCGCCACGGCCGGAAAATCCTTGTCGCCGTTTCCGGCGGATTGGATTCGATGTTGCTCCTTCATGGCTTGCGCGACCTGGCCCAAACTCATCGCTGGCAATTGACCGTCGCCCATTTCAACCACCAATTGCGCGGAGCCGCCGGCAAGGCCGATGAACGCCTGGTGCGCCAAACCGCCCGCGCCCTTAAACTGCCCGTCGTCGTCGGCCGCGGCAATGTCCGCCAAGCCGCCCGCCGGGCCGGCATTTCCCTCGAAATGGCCGGACGCGCCTTGCGGCATGAGTTTCTGGCGCGCGCCGCCCGCCGCCGGCGCATTCCGGTCGTGGCCCTGGCCCATCACGCCGATGACCAGGTGGAATTGTTTTTTTTGCGGCTCCTGCGCGGAACCGGCGCCCAGGGACTGGCCGGCATGAAATGGAGCAACCCCTCCCCGAGCGATCCTACGATTCTTCTGGTCCGCCCGCTCCTCAACCAATCCAAGGCCGCCCTGGCCGGGGCCGCGCGGGCCGCCGGCGTCCCCTTCTCCGAAGACGCGACCAATTCCTCCCTCGAAATCGAGCGCAACCGGGTCCGGCATGAATTGATTCCGCTGTTGCGCAAAAAATATCAGTCCGCCCTGACGGAAACGGTGCCGCGCCTGATGGAACTGGCGGGCGCCGAGGCGGAGGTCGTGACGGCCGCGGCGGAGACTTGGTGGCGCGCCCGCCGGCGGGTTGAGTTTGGACGCCTGGCGATCGCCGTGCAGCGCCGGGTCATCCAACTGCAATTATTTCAACTGGGTCACGCGCCTGATTTTGACCTCGTGGAACGGTTGCGCGCCGCGCCCGGCGAGCCGTTTGCCGTCAATCCCGGGCAAACGATTTCCCGCGACGCCCGCGGTTTGCTTCACTTGCGGAAAATCCAGGCCCCGAAGTTCGATCCTGCCCGGCGGCGGGTGCTTTTGCGGGGCGGCAAAGGGCGGGCGAGCTTCGATGGTTTGACCCTCTGCTGGAACATCGACCGGGCCGCCGGGGCGAGTTTCAGCCGGGAGCCAAACGTGGAATACTTTGATGCCGACAAGGTTGGCAGGACGATTTGGCTGCGGCATTGGCAGCCCGGCGACCGTTTCCAGCCGATTGGGTGCGAATCAGCCCGGAAACTCCAGAATCTGTTCGTCAACATGAAAGTCCCTCGCGCCCAGCGGCGGCGCCGGATCGTGGCGGCGGCCAGCCGCGGCGAAATCTTCTGGGTCGAGGGCCTGCGCATGGCGGAGCGCTTCAAGCTGGAGCCAGCCACCCTCCGCCGCCTGAAGTGGCAATGGCGGCGCGAATCTCCCTCGCCGCCATCAGATTGATTCACTCACTCGCTGACCCGGTTCAACGGGCGCGCGGAATCAAAGGTCTCCAAGGCGCATCGAAGCAGGACAAAGTTATGTGGCATGAGTTTCAAGGAAATCTTTCAACGCCCGGCGCGGAGAGCGAACAATTTTTTTCTTCGCTATCACCGCGAAGAAATCTGCTGGAGTTGAAGCCCAGCGCCATCGGCGCGACATCTTTGTAGAAAACCAATCTCAAAAGAAAACCCAGCCCCGTCGGGGCGGCATATTCCGGAAATCACTCCTGACCAGAGACAATGCCGGACATGATTTTTCTTCGCTATCACCGCGAAGAAATCTCCCGGAGTTGAAGCCCAGCGCCATCGGCGCGACATCTTTGTAGAAAACCAATCTCAAAAGAAAACCCAGCCCCGTCGGGGCGGCATATTCCGGAAATCATTCCTTGTTGGTTTTGAAAATGTATTGTGGGTCGTATTCCACGCCGAATTTCTCCAGCAGCGCAACGTATTCCTCGCGGAATGATTTCCTGGCATGATGTTTTTGCTGGTTCTCAATGTAACGGATAACCGTGCCCAGTTGTGAGCGCGAATAGGAAAACGCACCGAACCCTTCCTGCCACGAAAATCTTCCCATCATCCAACGCTTCTCGTTGATGAATTTTGAAGAACCCGCTTTCACATCGCGCACCAAATCTGAAAGCGCCATGTCCGGCTTCATGCCGACGACCAAGTGCAAGTGATCCGGCATATTGTTGATGGCAATCAATTTTTGTTTCTGACCAGAGACAATGCCGGTGATGTATTTTTGAAGTTCGTCGTTGTGTTCTGGTTTGATGAGGTTTTGCCGACCTTCGACGGCGAACACGACATGGAGATAGATTTGCGTGTAGGTATTGGCCATAAGCCGAAGATGCCGCTCCTGACGGAGCTTGAAAATCCTTTTCTTGTTTTGGTTCTACAAAGATGTCGCGCCAATGGCGCTGCCAGCGACAAGCTCAATTCCACAGGTGATCGGTGAGTGTGTATTTGTCCGGCACATCGGGGTCGAGGATGCTGGCAAGTTTCGGCCCTTCGGCGGGAAATTCCGGGAACGCGAACGCGCGCCCCGGCTTGAATCCGACAAGGAAGATGCGTTGACGGTGGTGCGGCACGACAGAAATCTGAAATCTGAGATCGCCTCCCGCGCCGGCCCCGCCAAAAACCGGGACATGCCCCGCCGGAGCCGCCAAAATGTTGGGGGTTGCGGGCCGGGCCGCTTCGTATTATAGTGCGGCACAATTATTTGACGAATGCCCGAGCCAAACAGAGCCAACGAACCGGATAAAAACGACAAACGCAATAACGAACTGCGCCTGCCCCCGCGCACCATCCTGCTTTGGATCGGCATCGTCGCCGTCGTCAGCGTCCTGGCCCTGGTCCGCAACGGCTCGGAAACGCCCGTCGAGGATATGGGGTCGTTCGCGGACTTGACGGGCAAGCTGACCAACAACCTGATCGTGCCCGGCAGCGGCCGCATCGTTTACGGCCTGCAATCGCCCGACATCAAGCGCATCACCGGCCGCTATTACAAAACCGACGATCACGGCAAAATCCTGGGCGCCGAGGGCAAAAAAGTCGAGGTCCCCTTCAAGCTCGAAACCCCGCTGACGGAGAAAAAGACCGACCTGCTGATCGACACGGGGGAATTCAAGGCCGTCAATAACAGCAACCTGATGTTGAGCGTGTTCTTGAACACGTTCCTGCCCTTTCTCCTCATCCTGGGCGCCGTTTACTTTTTCATTTTCCGCCAAATCAAAATGGCGGGCAAAGGGGCGATGAGTTTTGGCAAAAGCCGCGCCCGCATGTTGAACAAGGAGAAAAACAAGATCACCTTCAAGGACGTCGCCGGCGTCGAGGAGGCCAAGGAGGAGGTTTCCGAGCTGGTCGAGTTCCTCAAAGACCCCAAGAAATTCCAAAAGCTGGGCGGCCGCATCCCCAAGGGCATCCTGATGGTCGGCGCGCCGGGCACCGGCAAGACCCTCCTGGCCAAGGCCATTGCCGGCGAGGCCGACGCCTCCTTCTTCAGCATCAGCGGCTCGGATTTTGTCGAGATGTTTGTCGGCGTCGGCGCCAGCCGCGTGCGCGACATGTTCGAACAGGCGCGCAAAAACGTCCCCTGTTTGATTTTCATCGACGAAATTGACGCCGTCGGGCGCAGCCGCGGCCACGGCTGGGGCGGCGGCAACGACGAACGCGAACAAACCTTGAACGCCCTGCTCGTGGAAATGGACGGCTTCGACACCCAGGACGGCATCATCATCATCGCCGCCACCAACCGGCCCGATGTGCTCGACCCGGCGTTGCTGCGGCCGGGGCGTTTCGACCGGCAAATCATGGTCAGCCTGCCGGACGTGCGCGGGCGCGAAGCCATTCTGAAGGTCCACGCCCGCAACGTGAAGCTCGACCCGTCGGTCAACCTGGGCGTGATTGCCCGCGGCACACCCGGTTATTCCGGCGCCGATCTGGCCAACCTCTTGAACGAAGCCGCCTTGCTGGCCGCGCGCCTGAGCAAAAAATCCATCGGCATGGCCGAGTTGGAGGAGGCCCGCATCAAAGTCCGCATGGGCCGCGAGCGCCGCAGCATGGCCATGTCCGAAGAAAACAAGAAATGCACCGCATGGCATGAAGCCGGCCACGCCCTGGTCAACGTCTGTCTCGAACACACCCATCCCCTGCACAAAGTCACCATCATCCCCCGCGGCCAGACCCTCGGCTCGACCATGTCCCTGCCCCTGGAGGACGTCCTCAATCATCGCCGCAAAGAAATGCTCGACCTCATCGCCGTCATGATGGCGGGCCGCATCGCCGAAGAAATCATTTCCGGCGATATTTCCAGCGGCGCGGCGGGCGACATCCAGCAGGCCACCTCCATCGCCCGGGCCATGGTCTGCCAGTGGGGCATGAGCGACATCCTCGGCATGGTGCAATACGGCAACGACCAGGACCAGCTCTTCCTGGGCCGCGACATGGTGCAACGCAAGGATTACAGCGAATTCACCGCCCAGGAGATCGACACCGAGGTCAAGCGCATCATCAACGAAGCCTACGACCGCTCCAAGGCCCTCATCGACACCCATCGCGACAAATTGGAAATCATCGCCAACGCCTTGCTCGAATACGAAACGCTCGACGGCGTGCAAGTCAGTGAAATCGTCAAGACCGGCGCTTTCACCCCGCCGCCGCCCGCCCCGAAAGTCGAGCCTCCCTCCGGCGCGGTCGCGGCCACGCCGCTGCCCGAAGTGCCCAAACCCCTTCCGCCAAAACTGCCCGGCTTCGGCTCGCCGTCGCCGGCGCCTGTTTAAATTTTTGCACGATAAATGATCGCTTGAATTCAATGCCGCCCGGGCATATTCTTTCCGGGTGAGTTTGGCTGAATTAAAGGACACTGTAATCGCGCTGCCGGAAAGGGAGCGCCACGATTTTGTGGTGTGGGTTAATCGCTTGGAACAGAATTACGGCGATGTGTCGGCCGAAGCGCTGGCCCAACTGGCCGCCGAAATTTGGGACGAAGACGACCGCCATGCCCCTCCCGTCCATCCAGCGCGGTGAACTCTGGCTTGTGGATCTGGGTTACTTGGGCAAGGTCCGCCCCGTTGCGGTAGTCAGCATCCCATTTCTCGACTACGAACGCACGCTCTGCATTGTCGTTCCTCACACCACTTCGGTCCTCGGCACTCGCTTTGAGATTTCCCTCATCCATCCGGCCTTGGCAGCGGGTGTGTTTGACGTCCAACAAACCGCGGCGGTTCCTGCCATCAAATTTGTCAGGCGTTTGGGAAGATTGGACGCGGGCCAGATGCAGGCTCTCGAAGCGCCGCTGGCTCAAATACTCGGCCTAAAACTTGCAATCACTTCGCGTTGAGTCGAGAGAAAAACGCCCCGGACACGATTGCGGCCAGATGAGGACGACGAGCAACGCCAGAGAGGGCCGGCGGGCGGAAATGGCGGGGTTGCCGCGAGCGCATCGGAGCGATAGGATTGGCGGCATGGAAAACGATGGAACACGCATTGCCCGCATCCTGGTTTTATACTTCAGCCGGGACGGGCACACGAAGATGATGGCGGAGCTGGTCGCCGAAGGCGCCGGCAGCGTTCCGATGACCGAGCTGCGGCTCAAGACGGTCGCGCAGGCTGCCGCCGAGGACTTGATTTGGTGCGACGGCATCGCCGCCGGATCGCCCACGCACATGGGGACGATCCCGTGGGAGATGAAGCAATGGTGGGATGTGACCGCACAACCGCTCTGGCCCAAGGTGGACGGAAAGATCGGGTGTGCGTTCACCTCCTCCGGCGGACTTGCCGGCGGAGGCGAACTGACCTGTCTGGCATTGCAAATTGTGATGATGAATTACGGGATGCTGGTCTTTGGCGTTCCGGATTATGTCGCGCCGGGACAAACGCTCCATTATGGAGCGATTTGCGCCGGAAGGCCCCGCAACGAAGGCGACCGCGAAGCCTGCCGCCGCCTCGGACGACGACTTTGCGAATGGGTCCAGACGCTGATTTGCCATCGCCCCGAGTATTCACCATTAAAGACGAGCTATCCGAGATTTCCGCCGGAGTGAGATCCTACTCTGAGAAAGCTGACCGCCACTTCGCCCTCCTCAACGGCCGCAAAGTCAGGGTCGTCGGCGCCCAAAAAGGCCGTCATCGGTCTCATCGATGCTCTCATGCCCTTCTTGGCTATTGCATCCACGCCCGGCTTGCGCGACTCTACACCGCGAGCGCGCTTGAGCGCGCTCGACTATGACTGAGGCTGCCGCCCCGCAAATCGTTATGGCTCCGTCCCTGCTGGCCGCGAATTTCGCGCGCCTGGGCGCCGAGGTTGCGCGCCTCAACCGCTCCGGGGCCGACTGGCTGCACCTCGACATCATGGACGGCCATTTCGTTCCCAACATTTCCTTCGGCCCCGCCGTGGTCGAGACCCTTCGGCCGTTGAGCCGGCTGACCTTTGACGTGCATTTGATGTGCGCGCGCCCGGAAATCCTCCTCGAACCGTTTGCTAAAGCCGGCGCCGACCGCCTGACCATTCACGTCGAACTCGACGGCCAGGTCGTCCCCCTGATTTGGAAAATCCGTTCCCTGGGCAAGCAGGTCGGATTAGCCCTCAACCCGCCCACCGCCATGGCCAGCGTCGAGCCGCACCTGGAGCGGATTGATTCGCTTCTGGTCATGAGCGTCAATCCCGGTTTTGGCGGCCAGGAATTCATCACCGAATGTTTGACAAAAATCCAGCAGGCGGCGGCCTGGCGGGAAAAACTCGGCTTGAACTATCGCATTGCCGTCGATGGCGGCCTGGATGGCGCGACGGCCGCCAGTTGCGCGGCCGCCGGCGCCGACACCTTCATCAGCGGCACCGCCCTCTTCGGGCAAAAAAACCTCAAAGCCGCCGTGGCCCGGATGCGCAAGCTCACTTGC
Organism: Verrucomicrobiota bacterium; assembly: GCA_049510745.1. Classification (GTDB taxonomy): domain Bacteria; phylum Verrucomicrobiota; class Verrucomicrobiia; order Limisphaerales; family Palsa-1400; genus PLGF01. The sequence continues at coordinate 53,059 of JBEKYR010000003.1, forward strand.
GCCGCGCGCCCGGACTTAAACAAGCCGGCTTAACAGGCTGGTTTCAGGCGTTACGCTGTCGTCATCAAAAAGGGGAGGCGGACTGTGACCGTGGTGGACTTTCCCGGCGCGGAAGCAATTTCAATGGAGCCGCCATGCGCCGTCACGATCCACTGCGCGATGCTCAGCCCCAGGCCGCACCCTTCCACCGCGCTGCTGTGCGCCGGATCACCCCGGAAAAACCGGTCGAAGACCCGCGGCAGGATGTCCGGCGCGATCCCCGGACCGCTGTTCGCCACGGTCAATTCCGCCGTTTCACCCGCCCGCCGCAACGCCAGCCTCACCCACCCTTGCGGCTGGTTATACTTGATGGCATTGTCAAGAATATTCAATAGAAGCTGCCGCAGACGATGGGCGTTGCCCGCCACCGTCACGGCTGGCAATTCGCCGCATTCCACCCGCAGCCCCAGCGTCTCGGCCAGAATCTGCGCGTCCGCGAAACTGTCGCGCGCCAGGTCGTCCAGGCGCACCGGGGCCAGCTCCAGCGGCACCAGCCCGGCGTCCGCCTTGGTCAACAGCGTCAGCCCATCGACGATGCGCGAGAGGCGGCGCAATTCGTCCAGGCGGCTGGCGGCCCTCTCCCGTTGCGCGGGGGACAGCGACTCGTCCCGCAGTTCGGTCTCCGTTTCGCCGCGCAGAATGGTCAGGGGAGTCTTGAGCTCGTGCGAAGCGTGCAAGGTGAACTCGCGAACGCGCGCAAACGAGCCGTCCAGCCGCGCCGTCATGCCATTGAGAACTTCCGCCAGCCGGTCCAGCTCGTCGCCGTTGCCGGTGCGGGGCAGCGGCTGGCTGAGATTGAATTCGTTGATCCGTTCGGCGGCGCGGCTCAACGCCGTGACGGGGGCCAGCGCCTTGCGCATCAGCCACCAACCGCCGCCAATGCTCAACAAGACGGCCGGGACGCCGATCCAGAAGGTAATCTCGATGATTTCCTCCATGCCCCGTTCCGCAGCGCGCGGCCTCCGTTCGTGCCGTTCGTGCAATTCCGCCAGAGACAAAACGGCGATGAGCACCAGCGAGCACAACAACAGGGCCGCGTTGCACCAGGTCACTCGCGCGCGAATCGTCACGGCATCTCCTTCATCACGTAGCCGGAGCCGCGCACGGTGTGGAGCAATTTCGGCCCCAGCCCGGCGTCGATCTTTTCCCGCAGCCGCCGCACGTAAACGTCCACCAGGTTGGTGCCGGGATCAAAGTCGTAGTCCCAGACCTTTTCCAGGATCATCATTCGTCCGCAGAGCCTGCCGCCGGAGCGCATGAGGAATTCCAGCAGCCGGTACTCGCGCGTCGTCAGGGTGATGGCCTGGCCGCCGCGTTGCGCCTGCCGCGTCAGCGTGTCCAGCAATAGATCGCCCACGCGCAACATGGTGGATTTGTTCTCGCCCCCGCGCCGGGTCAAGGCGCGCACGCGGGCGATCAGTTCGGCCAGTTCAAACGGCTTGGGCAGGTAGTCGTCCGCCCCGGCGTCCAATCCTTCCACGCGCTCGTTGACTTCGCCGCGCGCGGACAACAGCAGCACCGGCGTCGCGTTTTTGCCTTTGCGCAACTGCCGCACCACGCTCAATCCGTCCCGTCCCGGCAGCATGATGTCCAGCACGATCACATCGAAGGGCGTGCTCTGCGCCAGGGCCAGCGCGTCGTCTCCGTTCCCGCACGTGTCCACCGCAAACCCTTCCGCCTGCAGCGCCTTGCGGATGAACGACGCCGTCTTCCTTTCATCTTCGACCACCAGAATGCGCATAACAAAGGCAGTTTAAACCAACGCCGGCGAAATCCCAATGATGATCTGGGTTGCTCTCCCTTCCGCGCCCGCCGCGCCGGAGGGCGCCGGCCATTTCGTCATCCCGTAAACAAGAATTTTAAGGCGACCCGCAACCAGCCGGGGCCGCCGCCGCCTCAAACCTGGCCGGGCCAGGGTGGCATCTGCCTGTCGTTTGGTCTAATCGTTGTCTTTCTTCTTCCCCTTGCCCGCGTCTTCGGCCCGTTCTTTATCCTGGTCCTTGGGCGTTTCCTTCGCCACGGAAACCACGGCGCCGGTGATGGCATCCACATTCACCTCCGTGATGTCCTTGGACCCCGGCGTGGCGATGTCGAACGACCAGATCAATCTGCCCTTTTCCTTTTCCAATTCGCCTTCCTTGACGGTGCCGTTGGGGGCCTGGGCCAGGGCGGTGGCTTGGGCGTCGGCCTTGCTGACCTTGGCCTGCGCCGCAAGCCGGGCTTGTTCCTTTTGTTCGGATTCGCAGCCGGCGAGCACGACGGCGGCGAGGGTTAAAACCATTATGGTTCGCACTTTCATTGTTTCTCCTTTTGTTGGTCAAGCATTCGGGCGCAATGCTACCCGTTCCGCATGAACCTCACATAAACCCAACATGACAGTTTTGTCATCTTCCGGCTCGCCGTGGATTTAGCGCCGGCCAAACTGGATGAGCAGCCCGCCGGCCAGAATGAGCGCCAGCCCAATCCACGTCGAGGGCGGCACCGTTTCCCTGAAAACAAAGCGCCCGCAGAGAATGCTGACCAGCGCAAAAAACCCGACGTACACCCCCAGCAACTTGGAGAAATCCCACGGCACGGAATTGACCAGCAGCGCGTACCCCGCCAGCAGCGCGCATCCCGCCAGGATGGATAGAACGCCGCCGCCCCGCAAACCGCGTCGCACCGCCGCGTCGCCCGCGACTTCCAGCGACGCCGCCATGACGAAAATCACCCACGCAAACCTGTTCATCAAATCATGCATAATACTCCGCTTCCCGAGGCGCCGCCCGGTCTAATCCCCAAAGAGTTTCTTCAACTTGTCGCGGGCGGCGTCTTCGCGCGGGTTGTGGTCGGTCTTGGGGACAAAGGCGCGCCGGAAAAAATCGAAGTATTCGCAGAAATTTCCCGCGGCTTTTTCCATCACCGGCTCGGCCCGGCGGTCGCGGCATTGATGGGCGAAGCGCGGATCGTAGCTGGCGCAGTTGAGGCAGACACGCAAGTCCGCGTTGCAGCGGTCGCAGGTATCGCCGCGTCCGGGGAAACCGGGCCTTGCCCACTCCCACCCGCAATTGTGGCAATGTCGAGTCTCAGTCATTCCCCTCCATTATATCGGTTTTCAGGGCGGACGCCAGACCGGGTTGCGGGAAAAACGGGGGCGAAGCCGAACGTGTTCCGGCGCAAATGCAACTTAAAAATTTGGCAAATTGCACTTTTACATCTGGACGGCGCAATCGGTTGTGGCCTACAAGAAGTAAGCCCGGGCTGACCTGAAGCGGCTTGGGGAAAATTCAAATGTCCGAGTTGTGTGAGGCCAATCGAAAAGAGCGCGCGCCCGGTCGGGACGGGACCGGAGATCGCACCGAGTGAAGCGGCAAATCTGCTGGGCGATTTTTCCGCCCTCTTGCAGCAGATTGGCTCGCCCGTTGTCAGCGCCGCGCTTCCCAGCCCGAAGGGCGGCGCAACCCCCGGGGAATTCCCGGCCCTGCAAGAGTTCCTGGAGGCTTACCTGTCGGAAATCCTCCTGCCCTTGGAATTGCCGGCCATCGTCGAGGCTTGCGGCCACGCCCGGCGCGGTGAACTGCGCGAATTGATCGCCCAGGATCAGCGCTTGAACGCGCCCCTGCGCCTGACGCCCTTCGCCGGGCCGAGCCGGCAGATTGGACGGCTGCAATTGACCCGAATGCGTCCCTTGCGCGATGATCGCACGGTGCAACGCTACCTGGCGGCGGTCGAATCAGGCCACGCCCACGGCTGGCACACGGTGGTCTATGGGTTGACTTTGGCCGTGTATTCGCTGCCCTTGCGCCAGGGGCTGCTCTACTACGCGCAGGAAACGCTTGCCGGACTGGCGGGCGCGGCGGCCCGCGGGGCCGGCGGCGCGCAATCCGACTTGTCCCGCGCGCTGGAGGATTTGCTGGCACGGGTGCCTGCCGCCGTCGAAGCCAGCCTGGCCGGGAACGGGGCGCCGGGCGCCGGGCCGGAGTAAATTCATTTGGCATCCTCCCGCCCCCCGGCTGTATCCTCGCGCGCATGGCGACGGCACCCTCCAGCTTTCTGAACACGGCGGATTGGGCCGTTATTCTTTTTTACATGGGGGGCATCATTGTTTTGGGGAGCTGGTTCGGCAAGGACCAGCACAATACGCGCGACTATTTTCTCGGCGGCAAGGACATTCCGTGGTGGGGCATCGGGCTGTCGATTGTCGCCGCGGAGACCAGCGCGCTGACGATCATCGGGGTTCCGGCCATGGCCTACGCCAGGAACGGGAACCTGGCCTTCATTCAATTGATCATCGGTTACGTCATTGCCCGCGTCATTTTGGCGGCGGTGATGGTGCCCTATTATTTCAAGGGGGAAATCTACTCGCCTTACCAACTCTTTTCCGGCGCCTTTGGCGAAAGTGCGCGCAATACCGCCGCCGGGCTTTTTCTTCTGAACGGCGCGCTTTCGGCGGGAGTGCGCGTGTATGTCGCCTGCATTCCCATCTCCTTGATGTTGGGCCGGAACGCGCTGGGCGCGTTCGGCGGCGGGGACCCGGTCCTGGGCGCCATTGTGTTGTTCGTCGTGCTTTCGCTGCTCTACACCTACGTGGGCGGCGTCAAGGCGGTGATCTGGACCGATGCGGTTCAATTCGGGCTTTTCCTGCTGGGGGGCGTCTTCGCCTTGTGTTATATCCCGCACCTCTTCGCGGGAGGAGCGCGCGAAGCCTGCCATCTGGCGGCGGCGGGCGGAAAACTCCGTTGGTTCAACGCCTCCGTCTCGTGGACCTCGCTCTGGCAGGAACCGATGAATATCTGGATGGGCGTCATCGGCGGCACGGTCATGGTCATGTCCTCCCACGGCGCCGATCAATTGATCGTGCAGCGGGTGCTGGCCTGCAAAACGGTGCGCGACGGCCGGTGCGCGTTGATTTTAAGCGCGGTCGTCATTCTCCCGCTCTTTTTGATCTTCCTGCTCGTCGGAGCGATGCTTTGGGCTTATTACCAGAAATTCCCCATGCTCATTCCCCTGCCGGAAGTCAGACCCGGCAGCGGAATCAAGGCCAATGATTACATCTTCCCAATTTTCATCATGTCGGTCGTGCCGCACGTTTTGAAAGGGCTGCTCATCGTGGCCATCCTCTCGGCCGCCATGTCGTCGGTCAGCTCGGCCCTGACCTCGCTGGCCTCGGTTTCGACGATGGATTTTGGCAGGAAGTTGTTGCCGGGCAAACCGGAGGCCTTCTTTCTGCGGTTCAGCAAGATCTCGACCGTGCTGTGGGCCGCGGTGCTCATTGTGGTGGCCTTCTTGAGCCGGTATTCCCCGCGGGTGCTCGACACGGCTTTTTTGTTGCGCGGCCTGACCAGCGGCGGGCTGCTGGGGGGATTGTTTCTGGCGCTGTGGTGGAAACGCGGCTCGGCCAAGCCGGTCATTCTGGGCATGCTTTCCTCGGTGGCCGTGATGACCTGGCTCTGCCGTCCGCACGGGGGGTTTCTCCTCTATTGGCCGTGGCAGACGATGATCGGCTGCGCGGTGACGCTCCTGGTGGCGATTCTCACACGGCGGCTGCTGCCCTCCGCCGCCGGGCGCTTATCAGTGCCGTCGGGAGCCAAGCCTCAAGCCACCGGGGAAAATGACGAATGACGAAAACCTAATGACGAAGGAATGCTCAAATGACTCAATGACGAAACCTTCGTCATTCGTGCTTCGTCATTCTTTAGTCATTCGGTTTTCGTCATTAGTCATTCTTGTCAAGAACCGGGACGCGCCATCCGCCGCAAAGAACGAACATTGAACCCGGAAAGAATCTTTGCAACACTGGCCTCATGGCCATCACGCCCAGACAATTCGAACAACTCCAGGCCCGGTTGGGCGGCCCGAAACGTTCGCCCGTCCCGGTTTTCGAGAGCGCGCTGCGGCCGCTCTCCGCCAAGGCCCGGATCATCATTGGTGTTGACCCGTCGATGCGGGCCACCGGTTACGGCGTCATCCAGACCGGAAAACCCGCCCCGCGCGCCCTGGCGCACGGCACCATTGTCTGTCCCGCCGGCTGGGAGCGTTCCCGCTGCCTGGCCAGGATCGCCCAGACGTTGCGGGACCTCGTCGCCCGGCACCGCCCGGCGGCGTGCGCGATCGAGGGCCTGTTTTACGCGCAAAACCTGCAAACCGCCCTGATCATGGGCGAAGCGCGCGGCGCGGCGCTGGCGGCCCTGGGCGAAGCGGGAGTGGAGATTTATGAAATTGCCCCGCGCAAGGTCAAGCAGGCGATTGTCGGCTACGGCGCGGCCCAGAAAATAGCGGTCGCCAAAATGGTGCAGCGCCTCCTGCAACTGCCCAAGCCGCCCGCGCCGGACGCCGCCGACGCCCTGGCCGTCGCCTTGGCCTACGCGCAGGAATCGGGCCGCTACAGCCTGGGCGGGCTGAAGAAGATTTGAGGAATTATCCGCGCGATCTGGGGTCACATCTAAACCGGAACGATGCAGAAGGATTGGGGAGCGCGGGCGTCCTCGCCTGCAGCCTTCGGCGTCTCGCCGAAGGCATTCGATCCCGGAGGACTTGGCGGTCACATCCAAACATTCGACATTTTGCTTTAGAGGACAGGCCGTACGGGTGAACGGCACGGCTTCAATTTCCGGAACCGGCAGCCAAAATGTAGAATGTTTAGATTTGACTCCGATTCACATGACCAAGAAACTCAGCGGCTACGACCACCTTTGGTCTGTCCGCATCAACGAGCAATATCGCGCCATAGGCGAACGCCACGGCGACACCATGGTCTGGGTTTGGGTGGGCACGCACAACGAGTTCGACAATCTCTTCGGTTGAGTGAACCCTGACAGAAGCAGAGGATCATTTCGCTTTCCGTTCCCGGTCTTCCCTTTCAACAATCATTTTGTAAGCGGGCCAACGGGCGACCATCTTCCCCAGTGCTTCGTTGTGAGCCTCCGAATAGGCGCATTTGGGCCCGTTACGAAAGGTGAATGGTGAATATTCGGACGGACCGAGGGGACAATGCATATTTGTCGAGAATGGGCCACCCATGAATTGCCACAAATCCGCTTGGCTGATCGGCGTATCAACTGAAAGACTCGCCTCCAACATGTGCGACCGCGCCATATCCCAGAGCATCCCCATTTGCTGCACGCACTTTGTCTCCATTGCAGCCCTTCTATGGAGATTGATCCCCGCTACTGTCAGGGCCGCGATGGATGGCAGGCCGACGATCGCCAAAATGAGTTTACCGCGCATAATTAACTCTCAATCCGATGTCCTCAACCGTAATCCGTCGGCACTTCCGATTCAACCGGTGATTCGCGCTGCTGTGAACAACTGCACAACTGGGGTCACCCAGAGTTTGTTTTTTTGCTCTGGTCCAAACTTGGTTGACATGCGATTTCCCGCCGGGTCATCGCCATTTATGTGGAGTTCCACATAACGCCGTGACTATTCAATGTGTGCGGTTGAGCGGCCCCGTCAAGAGATGCCTTTCAGCCAAGGCTCAGCACGGCCAGCACCACCAGGTTGACGTAAACGGCCGCCAGCACGTCGTCCACAGTCACGCCCAGCCCGCCGGGCAGGCTCTGGCTTTGGCGCACGGGCCACGGCTTGGCCACGTCGAAAAGGCGGAAGAGGATGAAGACACTGATAGTTGACAGCCAGTGCGCGCAGAAATACCCGGGACCGGGCCAGCGGTGCTCCCGGAGGCAAATCACGGCCAGCCAGCCGGTGAAGCAGAGGGGCATGGCGACGATTTCATCCAGCACCACGCAGCCGGGGTCCTTCCGGTTGAGGGTCCGTTCCGCCGCGCCGCACAGCCAGATGGAAAGGGCGATGGCGGCGGCGTTCGCGCCCAGGAAGAGCGGCCAGGAGGGCAGTGTCAAGAGCAGGGCCAGCCAGCCCAAACCGACGAGCGACCCGAACGTTCCCGGCGCCACCGGAATGCGGCCCACGCCGAAGCCCTGGGCAATCCACAGCTTCATAAATCCATCATGTAGAGCTTGCGATTGCGCCAGAGATAAATCCCGCCGGAGGTGAAGGTCAGAACCACCGCCACCCAGAGGGAAAGAGTCGTAAACCAGTTGACCCAGGGTTCCCCGAAGAGATCGATGCCAAACGGTTCGCCCACCACTCCCACCTGCCGGTAGGAGTGCAACACCAGCACGGAAAGGATGGCCACGATTTGCGAAATCGTCTTGTGTTTGCCGAATCGTTCCGCCGCCAGGACCAGGTTCTTGGACGCGGCCAGCAGGCGCAGCCCAGTGATGGCCAATTCCCGCGCCACCACCACGACCACCATCCAGGCCGGCATCCAGCCCCGGCCCACGAACGCGATGAACGCCGAGCAAACCAGGATTTTGTCCGCCAGCGGGTCCATCAAAATGCCAAAATTGGTGATCAGATTGTCGCGGCGCGCGATCTTGCCGTCAAAATAGTCGGTCAGGCTCGCCGCGCTGAAAAGCAGCAGCGAGAGGGTCTCGTAATAGGGCGCTCCGGTGAAAATGACGGCCAGGAACGCTCCGGTCAGGACAAAGCGAGAGAGGGTCAATTTGTTCGGAACGTTCATTCAGGCTTCAGATACGAAGCCGATATAAAGACAGATTCCGTCCGCGAAGCAAAGCAATTCCGCATGGCAATTCCGAATGGGACGCATGCGGGGGCCAAAAATAAAGGGCCAAAAATAAAGCTTGCATTTTGGCGGGGAACGGGGCAGGTTTCGGTCAGCTTTAGATTGCGTTGTCCAATTCCAACATGGTGAATCTTCAAGTGAACTTGGTTCAGTGATGATTTGAAACCCGACAGACGGGAACAGTTCCGGGAAGCCGCCAGCGATTCTAAAACCATTAGAAGACAAATGAATACGAAATTGTACGTGGGAAATCTTTCCTTCGACACCACCGAGAACGATCTGCAAGATCTGTTCCAGCAGCATGGCCCCGTTTCCGAGGTGAATCTTATCACCGACCGCATGAGCGGCCGCTCGCGCGGCTTCGCCTTTGTGACCATGGCCACGCCGGAAGGCGCCCAGGCCGCCATTCAAGCCCTGGCGGGCAAGGATGTGCAGGGCCGCGCCTTGACCGTCAATGAAGCGCGTCCGCGCGAAGAGAACGCCCCTCCCCGAGGCGGTGGTGGCGGCGGCCAGCGCCGTCAGTACTCACGCCGTTAATCCGGCTTTTCGCCGGCCTGACCGTTTGCGCGGCCAGGCCGGTCCTCTCCCTGTTTCGCATTTTTCGGGCCGTCGCGCCCGTTCCGCCCGTTATCCAGACACGCCTCCGGCTTAACTTGGGGATTGTCACCCCGCGCCGGGCCTTGTAAGGCTGCATCCATGAACGTGGATTGGCCTGATGCCCGCGAGAGCTTTGACCGCTGGTTTTCGGCCGGGCGCCTCCTGCTGCTCCTGGGGCTGATGCTCCTGATCTTCTTCCCGGACATCGTTCTGGGCACCCATGCTTTCTTTTACCGGGACGCGGGCCTTTTCAGCTATCCGGTGGCCTATTATTTGCATGACAGTCTGCGGAGCGGGCAATGGCCGCTGTGGAACCCCTTCAACAACTGCGGCCTGCCGTTTCTGGCCCAATGGAACACGCTGGCCCTGTATCCGCCGTCCATTCTTTATCTCCTGTTTCCCCTGCCTGGGTCGCTCAATGTCTTCCTGCTGGCGCATGTGTTTCTGGCCGGCGCCGGGATGTACGCGCTGGGGCGGCGCTGGTTCGGGACGCGCTTCGGCGCCAGCGTGGCGGGGCTGGCGTTTGCCTGGAACGGGCTGACCTTGCATTGCCTGATGTGGCCGTGCCACATCGCCGCCCTGGCCTGGATGCCGTGGGTCATTCTGTGGTGCGACCGGGCGGCGAAGGAAGGCGGACGGGCGCTTGTTTGGGCCGCGCTGTGCGGCGCCTGCCAGATGACGACCGGCTCGCCCGAACTGATCCTGTTCACCTGGCTGATCGCCGCCGCCAATTTTTTATGCGACACCGTTTGGCGGAAGGGGAAATTCCTGGCCGGCGCCGGGCGGCTGGTGTTTCTGGTGTTGATGGTCAGCGCGCTCAGCGCCGCCCAACTGCTGCCGTGGCTGGAGTTGCTGGCACAGGGCGACCGCTCCAGTTCTTTCGGCGGAGGCGACTGGTCCCTGCCGCCGTGGGGCCTGGCCAATTTTCTCGTGCCGCTCTTTCACTCGCAAGGCTCCGTGACGGGGGTCTTCATGCAGGGGGAGCAGCAATGGACCTCGTCGTATTACGTCGGCATCCTGCCCCTGCTCCTGGCGCTGCTGGCGGCGGCGAGGTGGCGGCGGGAACGGGTCGCGCTGCTGGCCGCGCTGGCGCTGGGCGGGGTTCTGCTGGCGTTCGGCGACGCCGGGGTTCTTCTTGACATTCTCAGGCGCGCCTGTCCGCTGCTGGGCTACATCCGCTACCCGGTGAAATTCATCGTCCTGACCGTCTTTTGCCTGTCGTTGCTGGCCGGGGCGGGCGCGGCCTGGCTGCAAAGCCAGCCGTTCCCGGCCGGGCGCCGCGGCCTGGCGTTGCCGGGCGCGTGGCTGGCCCTGGGGATCCTGCTGGTCCTGGCGGTCGGCGTCCGCTTCCCGTTTCCGTCCGATTCCACGAGCGCCCTCCGGCTCAACGCGCTGGGGCGGCTGCTTTTTCTGGCGGCGGGAATTTTGGTGTTGACGTTAATGGGCGGAACGGCCCGGCCGTCCCTGCGCATCCTGGCGGCGTTCGCATTCCTGGTCTTGACAGGAGTGGACGCCGGCACGCACGCGCCGCGGCAGAATCCGACCGTGGTGGCGCGGGCCTACGACGATTACCCGCCGCCCATGAGCCGGCTGCCGCGCCTGGGCGAGTCGCGCGCCATGCTCAGCCCTGCCGCGGAGGAGACGATGGAGCACCTGGTCAATCCCGACCCGCTTCGTTTCTACCTGGGGCAGCGGGCCGAGCTGTTCAGCGATTGCAACCTGCTCGAGCGTATTCCCAAAGTGGATGGCTTCTTCAGTTTGCACCTGGTCTGGCAGCAAAAGGTGGCCGGCTTGTTGCGCGCCGGAAAAGCGCCGCCGCAACTGGCTGAATTTCTCGGCGTTTCCCAAATCGCCTCGCCGGCGCGCCTTTTCACGTGGGAGGCGCAAACCAACTTCATGCCCCTGGCCACCATGGGCCAGCAACCGGTCTTCGTCGAGGACAGCGCGGCTTTGGCGGCGGTGGGATCGGCCGGGTTTTCGCCGCGTCAAACGGTGTATTTGCCCGCCGCCGCGCGCGGCCAGGTGCGGGCGGGGGCCGGGGCGGGCGCGCGCGTCCTCTCCAGCCGGGTGACTCCGTCGGAGTGCGTATTTAAAACCGTGGCGGACGCGGGGGCCATGCTGGTGGTGGCGCAATCGTATTATCGTTGTTGGAAAGCGACGGTGGACGGGGAGCCGGCGACGCTCTGGCGGGCCAACTACGCGTTTCAGGCGGTGGAAGTTCCCGCGGGCCGGCACGAAGTGCGGCTGGTCTATGCGGATCGCGCCTTTTGGTTTGGCGCGGGCATTTCGACAGCCGCCCTGGTCCTTTGCCTCGCCGGAGCGCTCAGGAGAAGGATGAAGTTTGAAGGATGAAGGATGAAGTCCTGATTGCGGGCGCCGCAGTGACCCTGACCGGCCTTGACTGAGAGAGCGAATAGATGAATTAGTGAATGAGTGAATCAGTGAATGGACTGCATGGACTGCACGGACTGGGCCGCCGCCGTTGCCTTGATTTGACCAGCCTTGACGAGCCTTGACTGACCTTGACTGACCTTGATCCGCCTTCGCTCGCTCGGCGCGAGCTATGGCGGGCGGGCCGGGGTGGCCCCCTCTGACGGTGGTGGCAGTTTTGAGGTTTTTCGTCACTGATCGCAGTCGCCAAATCCGGGCATTTTGTGGATTTTCATTTTTTGGCCCGATTTAGCCGGATTTACCCGGATTTGTCCGGATTTTTCCGGATTTGTCCGGGTCTTTGAGTTCGTTTTCCGGGTTGAATCCGGCATTTTTTGCCGCTTTTGGGGGTAGTATCTGGTGCTGGCGGCGCATGGCGTTTGCGTTTGAAGCGGTCCAGGAGTGAGTTTTTGCGTCAAGTTTGGCACCTGGAAATGACGGCCAATGTTGCATACGAGGGCGAGCGTCCAAGGGTTGACTGGCTTGATTAGTGAGGCAATGGGACCAAGGCGACGAATGCGACGAATGCGACGAATGGCTGATGCGATGGAAAAGGTCTGCGATCCACGGGCCGGTGTTGACCGGGCCGCACTGCGCACTTTGCCTGTTGCATGTATCATTCATGCTGGCTCGATTTAAGCACAGGTCTATCAAGAGGAAAAACCTACGGAAGGAAAAAAAAGCGAATCAACATCTGAGGAGCCCTTTATGCTCAAGACCAGGCGGGGCTGAAAAGGCTCCCCGGCGCGCGTTCGTTTCTTGACAATTCAGTCCCATTCTGAGAGAAATTGCCCGGAACAGCACTAAAGAACAAACCATCACAACCTGAGGAGGCGACGAATGAAACGGGTCCCCAAACAACTGGCGCCCCCGGCGCTTTGCGGGGTGGTGTTCGCGTGGCTGGCCGCTGCGGCGGCCCACGCGCAAACCGACCCGGCCATCACCCAGCAACCCGCCGACCAGGCGGTTGTGGTCGGAAGCCAGGTGACACTGACTGTGGGGGTGTCCGGCACGGGCCCCTTTACCTACCAATGGCGACTTAACGGCACGAACCTACCGAAAGTCATCACTACTGTGGCGGGCAATGCGAATACCGGTTACTCCGGGGATGGCGGGGCGGCAACCAACGCCAAGCTGAATTCCCCAGCCGGTGTCGCTATCGACGCCTTCGGCAACTTGTTTATTGCGGATTCGCGAAACAATCGCATTCGCAAAGTGGGAACCAATGGCATCATCACCACCGTGGCTGGGAAAACGGCGCCGGGTTCCTCGGGTGATGGCGGCGCTGCCACCAATGCCACCTTGAGCGATCCTTCCGGCGTGGCGGCGGACGCCTTCGGCAACGTGTTCATTGCGGATGCAAATAACAACCGCCTCCGCGAAGTCGGAACCAATGGCATCATCGCTACCGTGGCTGGGAAGACGTCGGGTTTCTCCGGCGACGGCGGCGCGGCAACCAATGCCCAGTTGAATGATCCTTCCGGCGTGGCAGTGGATGCCGCCGGCGACCTGTTCATCGCGGACAGTGTTAATAGCCGCATCCGCGAAGTCGGAACGAACGGCATCATCAATACCGTGGCGGGGAATGGCACGAACGGTTTCTCCGGCGATGGCGGGGCGGCAACCAATGCCAAGCTGAATTCCCCTGCCGGTGTCGCTATCGACGCCTTCGGCAACCTGTTCATTGCGGATACGGGAAACAATCGCATCCGCGAAGTTGGAACCAGCGGCATTATCACCACCGTGGCAGGGAAAGCGACGGCGAGTTACTTCGGCGATGGCGGGTTGGCAACCAACGCCAGCTTGAACCGTCCCCAAGGCGTCAGCGTGGACGCCTTCGGCAACGTGTTTATTGCGGATACCCAAAACAATCGGATTCGAGAAGTGGCAACCAACGGCATCATCACCACCGTAGTCGGGAATGGCAGCAGTGGTTACTCGGGCGACGGAGGCAATCCGACCAACACCAGCATTTACGCTCCTCAGGGTCTCAGCGTGGACGCCTTCGGCAACCTGTTCATTGCGGATACCTATAACAACCGCATCCGCAAAGCTTTCATCCAAGGGCCAACGCTCCAGCTCAATAACATGAGTTCGAACACCGCGGGCGGTTACGACGTGATCGTGACCGGCGCCAACGGCAGCGTGACCAGCAGCGTGGCGACGGTGACGGTGCTCTTGCCGCCAAGCATCACGGCGCAACCGCAAGCCGTTGCGGCAGTGGGCGGGAGCGACGTTAGTTTGACAGTGGCGGTGGCGGGCACGGCCCCGTTCGGCTACCAATGGCAGTTCGACGGGACCAATCTTGTGGATAACGGCCAGATAACGGGTTCGCAGACGAACGCGCTCTCGCTCAGTTCGATCGACCTTACCGATCAAGGCTCCTACGAGGTCATCGTGACCAACGCTTACGGCAGCGTCACCAGCAGCGTCGCGACGCTGACCTTGCTCCTGCCGCCGAGCATCACCACGCAGCCGCAAGGCGGCACCGCGACGAACGGCAGCAACGTGGCGTTGACGGTGGCTGTTTCCGGCACCGCCCCGTTCACTTACCAATGGCGGCAGAACGGCGCCAATCTTCCGACGGTCATTACGACAGTGGCGGGCAACGGCGCCAGCGGTTACGCCGGTGACAACGGGCCGGCGACCAATGCCAGCCTCACTTATGCGACCTCGGTGGCTGTGGATGCCTCCGGCAATTTGTTTATCGGGGATGCGGGCAACTGCCACATCCGCAAAGTGAGAACCAACGGTATTATCTCCACGGTGGCGGGAAACGGGAGCGATTTTTACTCTGGGGACGGCGGCGCTGCTACCGGCGCCGGCCTCGACCCCTATTGCGTGGTGGTGGACGCCTCCGGCAACCTCTTCGTCGCGGACATGTTTAATAACCGTGTTCGCAAAATCGGGACCAATGGCACTATCTCCACGGTGGCGGGTGCTGGCACCCAAGGATTCTCCGGCGACGGCGGCGCGGCGACCAGCGCCAAGCTGCGCTTTCCCTGGTGTGCGGCTCTGGACGCTTCGGGCAATTTGTTCATCGCCGATAGCGGCAACAACCGCATCCGCAAGGTCACCAACGGCATCATCAATACCGTGGCGGGCAATGGCACCAATGGCTGCTCCGGCGATGGCGGGTTGGCAACCAATGCCGCACTGGGCAATCCGGAAGGCGTGACAGTGGATGCCCTGGGCAACCTCTTCATTGCCGATTTTAACAACAATCGCATCCGCAAAGTGGGGACCAACGGCATCATTACCACGGTCGCGGGCGGCGGCATCGACTACCCGGGCGATGGTGGCGCAGCCACCAATGCCAGCTTGTGCAATCCCTCGGGTGTGGCGGTGGACGCCTTCGGCAACCTCTTCATTGCGGACGGTGGCGACAACCGCATCCGAGAAGTGACCACCAACGGCGTCATTACCACCGTGGCGGGCGGCGGAATCCACATCCCCGGCGACGGCGGCGCAGCCACCGGCGCCGCATTATACGCACCCTCTGGCGTGAGCGTCGATGCCGCCGGCGACTTGTTTATCGCCGATACCGGCAACAACCGCATCCGCGAAGTCCCCATCCCGGGACCGACCCTGGCGCTCCACGGGGTGACGGCTGGGAACGACGGCAGCTACGACGTGATCGTGAGCAATGCCTACGGCTGCGTGACCAGTGACGTCGCGGTCCTGACCGTGCAGGGGCCGCCGCCGTCGATTAGTGTTCAACCGCAAGACGGCCTGGCGGTGGTGGGGGGAACCTTCACCTTGACAGTGGCGGTATCCGGCCCCGGCCCGTTCACCTGCCAATGGCAGGGCAACGGCGTCAATCTTCCCAGCCTCATTACGACCGTGGCGGGCGGCGGCACCAACAACTTCGGCGATGGTGGGGCGGCGACCAATGCCTCACTACTCCAACCGTTTGGCGCGGCGGTGGATGCCTTTGGAAATCTGTTTATTGCGGATCGAAACCGAAACAACATCCGCAAAGTGGGAACCAACGGCATCATCAACACTGTGGCCGGCAGCGCCGTCGGTGTCGTCGGTTACCTCGGAGATGGCTCCCCAGCCATTGCGGCTTTGCTGGCACTGCCTTGTGGGGTGGCCGTGGATCCCTATGGCAATCTGTTCATTGCGGATACGTTTTTCAGCCATATCCGCAAGGTGTCTAACGTCAGCCCCTACGACATCTCGACCGTGGCGGGCGTGGCGGGCAAAATCACCAATGGCTATTCCGGCGACGGCGTTGCGGCCACGAACACCCCCCTCAACGGACCTTATGATGTCGTGCTGGACGCCTCCGGCAGCCTGCTCATTGCCGACACATTCAACCACCGAATTCGCAGAGTGCCAAACAACGGCCTCATCTTCACCGTCGCCGGCATCGGGACCAACAGCTACTCCGGCGACGGCGGCCCCGCCACCAATGCCGCGATCAACACGCCGTGCGGAGTGGCAGCGGACGCGTTGGGAAATTTCTTCATTGCGGATACGAGCAACAACTGCGTCCGCGTCGTGGACACCAACGGCATCATTACGACCGTGGCCGGGACGGGGACGCCGGGTTTCTCCGGCGATGGCGGCGCCGCCACCAATGCCAGCCTGGCGCTTCCTCAGGGCGTGGCGGTGGATGCCTTTGGAAATTTGTTCATTGCGGACACCGGCAACAACTGCATCCGCGTCGTGGACGGCAACGGAATCATTACGACCGTGGCGGGGAATGGCACGAACGGTTTCTCCGGCGATGGCGGCGCCGCCACGAATGCCAGCCTGGACCTTCCTTCCCGCGTGGCCGTGGACGCCTATGGCAACCTGTTCATTGCGGACCTTGCCAACCGGCGCATCCGCAAAGTGAGTATCCAAACGCCCATCTTGCAGCTCAGTCAAATTGCCGCCGGCAGTGCGGGCGTTTATGACCTAGTGGTGTCCAACGCCTACGGGGCCGTCACCAGCGCGGTGGTCACGCTGACGGTGGCGCTTCCGCCGTTCAGCGCCGGCCTCAGCGCCGGGCAAGGGGTGCAATTCCAATTCAGCGGCACAGCGAATTCCAGCTACGTCTTGCAGGCGGCGACCGACCTCACGCCGCCGGTCAATTGGCAGCCGCTGGTCACCAACGCCGCCGACACCAACGGCAATTGGACCTTCACCGACACGAACACCGCGGCCAACACGGCGCGCTTTTACCGCCTGGCGTCGCCCTGAAATCCCTCCCCTGGCCCCAATTTCGGGATCCCGCGCCGCCCGCTCATTTTTTGTGCGATTTGCGGGCCGGCGGGCATTATCTTACGAAACATGATGAGCGAGGACGCCGAATTATTGCGCCGCTACGCCACGGAACGTTCGGAGAGCGCCTTTGCCGAATTGATCCGCCGGCACGTCGATTTGGTTTATTCCGCCGCGCTGCGGCTGGTCAACGGCGACACGCATTGCGCGCAGGACTTGAGCCAGCAGGTCTTTACTGAACTGGCCCGGCGGGCCAAACCTCTGGCCCGGCATCCCGCCCTGGTCGGCTGGCTTTACACCACGACCCGGCAGATGGCCTGGCACGCGATCCGCTCGGAACAACGCCGCGCCGCCCGCGAACAAATGGCCCACACCATGAGCGAACTCCTCCGCCCACCCGCCGCCGAACCGGATTGGGAACATCTCCGCCCCGTGCTCGAAGACGCGATGCACGATCTCAATGACGCCGACCGCGTCGCCGTTCTGCTCCGCTTTTTCAAAAACAAAAGCCTCCGCCAAGTGGGGCTGGAATTGGGCTTGACCGAAAACGCCGCCCGCATGCGCGTCGAGCGCGCGCTCGAAAAACTGCGCCTTTGCCTGGCTCGCAAGGGCGTCACTTCGACCGGCGCGGCCTTGGCGCTGGCGTTGTCCGGCAACGCGGTCAGCTCCGCCCCGGCCGGGTTGGCGGCGGCGTTGGCGGGCGCGTCGCTGGCCGGCGCGGCGTCCGAAGCTGGAACCACCCTCGGCCTGTTGAAATTTATGGTTGCGACCAAACTCAAAATCGGACTGTCCGCCCTGGCCATCGCGGGGGCGGCGGTGACGCTGGTGCTCGAACATCAAGCGTGGCTCAACGCGCGCGAGGAAAACGATTCCCTGCGCCGCCAAATCGCGCAATTGAAGGCGGACAACGACGCCCTGTCCACCCGCATGGCGCGGGCGAGCCGGGCGCGCTCTCCCCACTTGCCCGCGCCGTCCCTGAGCGCCAACGCATCCGGCGGGGCGTTGCCGGGCGCGGATTCGCCCTCCACCAATCTGTACGCCCGCCTCGTCGAGAACCCGCCCAAAATCACCGCCGCGCAGCTCGAGGGTTATCTCAAAACAAATCACCGCAACGCCGCCAGTCTTCTGGCCGCCTATCGCGTCACGCACGACCCCGCGTTGCTGGCGGAGGCGATGCAAAAGTATCCCAACGATCCGCAGGTGGATTTCGAAGCGGCGTTCAAGAGCGACGCCACGCCCGAGGAGCGGCGCCAGTGGTTGAGCGCCTTCGAGAAGTCCGCGCCGGACAATTCCCTGGCCAATTACCTCTCGGCCCTGGATTATTTCAAATCCGGCCAGTCGGACCTGGCCGTCCAGGAGATGGTCGCCGCCTCGGGCAAGGCAGGATTTCAGGAGTACTCGACGGACCGCGTGATGGACGACAAAGAAGCCTACCTTGCCGCCGGTTACTCGGTGGGGGAGGCGACAGTGCTGTCCTGCTCCCAATTGGAGCTGCCGCAGCTTAAGCAAGTGAGACAATTAGGATTGGACCTCATTGATCTGTCCAAATCCTACCAGCAAGCCAGCGACAGCGCCTCCGCGCAGACCACGCTGCAAATGGCCGTCGCCCTGGGCCAGCGTTACACGACGACGGCGCCAGGCGAGGCGGAGATCAGTCAACTTGTTGGCATGGCGGTCGAGCGGTTCGCGCTCGGCGCGATGGACCCCACCGCCCCTTACGGTGACAGCGGGCAAACCGTCCAGGATCAGCTCAATCAATTGATCCAGGAACGCGCCACGCTCAAAGAACTCAATCAACAGGCCGATCCGCTGATGCAATCCTTGTCGGACCAGGATTGGATCAGCTACAAAGACCGCTGGATGGCCTTCGGGGAGGTGGCCGCGTTGCGGTGGCTGATTGGCAAGTACGGGCAGCAATGAGGGGCGCCTCCCGGTTTTTGGCAACCCTGTGGACAATGAGAGATCATGGCTGGCCGCAGGCATGCGCAAAAGAATGACGAATGACGAAGCACCAATGACGAAACTCATGCGGGCCGACTTTTCGTCATTGAGTCATTTGAGCATTCGTCATTTTCCCCGGTCAATTGAGGCTGGCGCTCTCGCGCATTGACGAGTGCCCAAATAGTGAGATGCGCACCACCGTATTAGGTCGCGCGGGATGGCCTTGACGGAGACTGTCGGTTGCGCCAAACTCAAAGCGTGAGTGTGCAAGAAATAAAGAAGAAGGTCAGCGGCGGCGGGTTCCGGCCCTTTGCGATTCGCACGACGGACGGCCAGGAGTTCGAGGTCCCGCATCCCGAATTTATCCTCATCGGGAAGTACAGCATTGCGATCCGTGACAAGCAGGGTTTCATCAACAACATTGATCCACTCCACATCGTTTCAGCCAGGGAACTCATTCGTCGCAACAGCGCCTCTTGATAATCCGGCGCTGTTCTTCAATCTGTTCTTACCCTTCCTTCCTTCCCTTCCACTCCTCAAGTTGGGCGCGGACTTTGTCGGCACCAGGGATCTTGAGAACCTCGTAGATGTTCAATGCGGCTTCGGCGCGGGAAATGGCCTGAACGCGCTCGCCCACTTTGTCCAAAGCCAGCGCGGAGTTGAAAAGATTAGCAGCCTCGCCACGTCGGTTGCCAATCTCGCGGTCTATCACCAGAGCCTCGTCAAAATGCTCGATGGCCTTGCGGATTTCACCCAACTCGGCATAAGCAATGCCGATATTGCAAAGGGCGATGCCTTCGCCGCGTCGGTCGCCGATTTCATAAGTGATGAGCAGTTGTTGCTCAAAAAACTCAATTGCGTTGAGGCCTTCGTCCAGCTTGGTATAGGCAATGCCAAGACAGCCGAGTATGTTGCCTTCGGCCTGCCGGTCGCCGATTTCACGAGTGATAATCCGTGCCCGCTGGTAAAATTCGATAGCCTTGCGCACATCCCCCAATTTAGCGTAGGCGTTGCCAAGATTGCCGAGGGCGTTGCCCTCGCCACGCCGGTCGCCGATTTCACGAGTGATAACCAACGATTGCTCGAAAAGCTCGACAGCCTTCTGCCGCTCGTCCAAGTTGGAGTAGGAGAGGCCAAGATTGCCGAGGGCGTTGCCTTCTCCGCGCCGGTCACCAAGCACTCGATGGATCCCCTGCGCCTGCTGGTAAAATTCAATAGCCTTGCGCACATCGCCCAATTTAGCGTAGGCGTTGCCAAGATTGCCGAGGGCGTTGGCCTCTGCCGCTCGATTTTTAGTGATCTTGGCAGCTTCACGCTGGCCCTCGCACCAACGGATGCTTTGGCCGGGATGGAAACGCAAGAGCAGCCCAGTATAAACGACCGAGTTCACGAGCCTTACGAGCATGGCGGCTGAGGATGCGTCGCGCCGATTCGCTAGCCACTCGTATGCGGCTTCTATGTGATTGCGTTCACGATCGAAAACTTCCAGGGCCCGGAGCAAGTTATTGCCGCCTTTAAGATAGAGTTCCTGGGCTTCCCTTCCGACCTCGGTGTAATGTTTAGCGTAACGAATCATGGCAGCGTCCCGTTCTGCTTCGCTCAATTTTCCATCGCAAAACTGTCGCACCAAGTCATGCAGTCGAAGCCGAACTTTCGTGTCATCAATTTCCACCAGACTCCCCTTCAAGAGCGCCTCCATGACGTCACGCGTCAATTCGGTTTTCGTTTCCCAAATCGCGGCGGCTGCCGGAAGATTAAAACCGGTCGGAAAAATGGCCAGCAAAGTCCAGCAGCGGCGCAAAGGTTCCTTCAGCAGGTCGTAACTGAGTTGAAAGGCGGCCTCCACTTTGCCGAGCTTCATTTCGTGTTTGCGGAGCCGGGCCACCAATTCTTCCACCGAATGCAGAGCTTTCTCACTGACCACGCCGGCGAAGACTTCCAGGGCCAGCGGCAGATGGCCGCAGAGGTCGGCGGCGACGGCTTCGTGGCCTGCCAAGCGCGGCGCGAGCTTGAGCAGCAGTTCCCGCGACTCTTCGGGCGGCAGGCAATCAATGTTTCGCGTCGCCAGTCCGGGCAGCGAGAATTGGTTGCGGGAGGTGACCAGGAACAGGCAATTCGGCGGCGGCAAGAGCGGCTGGATTTGTTCGGCATTGGCGGCATTGTCCAGAAAGAGCAGCACACGCCCGGCCTCGTTGAGCACGGAGATGTAGATGGATGTCAAATCTTCCGCCGTTTCCGGCAATTTGGCTTCCGGTTGAAAGAAGTGAATGATGTTCTGCATGGCTTCAGCCGGCGGCATCGGTTTGTGGCCCGTTGGATCAAAGCCGCGCAAATTCAGGCAAATCTGGGCATCCGGGTATTGCGTCTTGAGCCGGTGGGCCAGCACTGTGGCCAGCGCCGTTTTGCCCACCCCGCCCATCCCCTGAATCCCCGCCCCCGACGCCGAGATCGCTGCGCCGATGTTGCCCTGCGCCGCCAGCGCCTTTTCCAGGTACTTCAACTCCTCTTCGCGCCCGGTGAACGCCGCCGGCGCCGCCGGCAATTGATGCAGCGCAGACAAAGACCGCTGGTCTGTTTCGGGTTTGAGGCGCAGTTTTACGTCCGCAAGCGCCTGGACAATCTTGGCTCTGAGATCATCGGGCGACTTGAACTTCTGATGTACCCGTCCTTTGCTCGCACGGGCCTTGAATTTCTTCAGTTTTCGCTGCGCTGCTTTGCCGACCTCAACGTCGCCTCCCTTCACCGGGTGATCGTCGTCCATGATGAAGACAAGGATCGTCTTTCCTCCCTCAACGGCCCGATTGAACTCCATTTCGGTTATCGAAATATCGCTGCCGTCCGGCACCCAGCCATATCGCCAGGCATAAATGCCGATGTATATATCCGCCTCATCGACCATTTCCAGCGAAGCGGCAACGCCCGACGCATCCCGCGCCGGAAGATGCTCCATGCCAATCGGGTGGAGGCCTGTGCTCAAGCAGGCTTCGATGGCCTGCTTTCGGTGCTCAGGCAGATCGACCGCCGTGCTGCTGATCATGGCCTTTAAGATGCTCATCGCTCACCCAAAACGAGCCTACACAGGAAAATCCTGTTTGACAAGCGCAGCCTGACAGTATCGGCAATTTCGGGCGCATTTCAGGCATGGGGTTCAGTGCGCTTGCGTAATTTTTGAAAGGGAGGATAATGCGGGCATGAAGAATTATACGGCCGTTGTCGAACGCGACCAGGACACCGGGCTGCTTGTGGGCTACGTGCCAGGGTTTCCCGGCGCGCATTCGCAGGCAGAGTCGCTCGACGAACTCCAGGCCAACCTTCGCGAAGTGATCGCCATGCTGTTGGAGGACGGCGAACCGCGGCTGGAAGCAGAATTCGTCGGCACCCAAAGCATTGCCGTGGCCTGAGTATGGGTTCCGTGCCGGTCCTCAAGCCCGCCGAGGTCTGCCGCTTGCTCGAAAGGCTGGGTTTCAACGCCGTGCGTCAGCGCGGTTCGCACATCCAATACCGCCATGCCGACGGACGCGGCACCACCGTTCCGATGCACAAAGGGCGCGACATTGCACCGTCGCTGCTGCGGCAGATTGCCCGGGACATCGGGCTGAGAGTCGAAGAGCTTCTCCAAAACCGTTGACCGCCCCAGGGCAGCGCCGACAATGAAGGAGGCGCGCGGTTTACTGCCTGTCCTTGCCGTAGCCTTTGGCGGGCGTGCCGTCGTCGTTCAGATGGCCGGTGGCCCAGAGGACGCCGCGGGTGACCAGGTCCAGGTAGCGCGGGTCGGACACCGTTTCGTTGTTGTGGCCGATGGTCGTGCTGAAGACGCGGGTTTTATTCGGGCCATATTCGTTGCTCCAGACGACGACGAAATCATTGGTCTTGACGCTGCCATCCTTTTGTCTGAGCGCTTGCCGGCCCCGGGCCAGAGCGTGGGCGGTGTCGAACACGTGGACGTTGTTGTAATGTTCTTCTTTGATGGTGGTCCAATCGGCGAGTCCTTTCACGATGGGACTTTCCTTGTCGGCAAAGGTGATGGCGATCGGTTCCTGCGGGCCGTGGCCGCTGGATTGCAGCCCGAGATATTCAAACCAAAGCCCGTGCGGCGTGCCGGGCGTGACGGGGTCGTTTGGATTGCCAATCCGATACGAGTGCATGGCGCAATGCAGGTTCACCCCCGGCAGGCCGTCGCGATGCGGCTGGAGCACGGCTTGGACCACGGCGGGATCGGAGATGTCCGCCGCGCATTCGTCGTGGATGACCAGGTCGTAGCCCTTGGCGTAATCGGCGCGGCCAAAAATGGCCAGCGGCGGGTGGGTGCTGTTGTCCGGGCTATTCATCTGATCGACCACCAGGTTGGCGCGCGCCTCGAGGCCCTTTTTGAGGATGTCCTTTTGCGCCGCGTAATCGTGGCAGCAGCCGCCGGAAATGAGCAACACGCGCAGCGGTTTGGGAGCGTCGGCGGCGCGCCCGGCCGGAGCGCCGGCCAGAGTCATCAGCGCGAGCAAAGAGGCAGCGAGAGCGGTGCGGAACGGGAATTCATTAGTCATGCGGAGGTTGTAATGCTTTCGGTCGCAGCAGGCAAGCTGTCAGCGGCCGGCGCTACGCAAGGCGCTCTTGAAAGCGACCAGTGTTTCGGGACTCACATGGTGCTCGATCCCCTCG
Organism: Verrucomicrobiota bacterium; assembly: GCA_049510745.1. GTDB lineage: Bacteria > Verrucomicrobiota > Verrucomicrobiia > Limisphaerales > Palsa-1400 > PLGF01. The sequence continues at coordinate 76,517 of JBEKYR010000003.1, forward strand.
GCGTCCATCTCCGCCACGCCTTCGGAAATGCCCAGAGAACGAAGGAAAGCCACCACGGTTTCGTGCCGGCTTTTGCAGGTCGCCGCCAGACCGCGTCCCCGGTCCGTCAAAAAAATGGCGCGGTAAGGCTGGGAGGTGACAAAGCCGGCCTTTTGCAGGCGGACGATGGTGCGGTTGACGGTGACATGGGTGACCCCCAGCCGCTTGGCCAGGTCCACGACGCGCGCTTCGCCCGTTTCGGCCACCAGATCGGCGATGGCCTCGACGTAATCTTCGGCGATCTCATTGGCGTGTTCGCGGCGGGTTTGGGACAGGTATTCGGCCTGGCGTTTGGGGCTGCCGCCCGCGCGCGGTTTGTCGGACAGTTGTCTTTTTGCCGATGCCATTTGCTTTCCCCGCGAGCAAAACACAAACGGGCTTGACAGTCCAGCAGATTGTTGTAGTGTTGGCTACATTCTGACACTTAAACAACAGAATAGAGTTATGGCTACATCCGCGTTTGCGGCCGGCCAGGGCTTGCGCTGGATTGTGACGATGCTGGCGACGGGCGGCCTCACGGCCAAAGCGCAAGACGCGTCCCGCGCGGTCACGACCAACGCCGCGGCCAAGGCCGCGGAGCAGAAATGGAATTGGCACGTTCAAAACACGGACATCGTGCAAGGCGATTTCGGTTTTCCCGCCAAGTATTCCGGCCCCAATAGCCTGGACAGCCGGGGCGAAGTTCGCGACACGGTGTCACTGGACCTTTTTGCCGGCGTCCGCTTGTGGCGCGGCGCGGAAGCGCACGTGGATGGCTTGATGTGGCAGGGCTTCGGCCTGAGCAAAACCCTTGGGGTGGAAGGGTTTCCCAACGGCGAAGCATTCAAAGTCGGAACGAAGGTTCCCAATGTGAACACCGCGCGCTTGTTCATTCGCCAAACCATCGGGTTTGGCGGCGCACAGGATGATGTGGAAGACAATCAGTTGCAACTGGCGGGCAAACGGGACGTTTCGCGGCTCACGCTCACACTGGGAAAAATGAGCGCCAAGGATATTTTCGACAACAATGCCTACGCCAACGACCCGCGCACCCAGTTTATGAACTGGGCGCTGATGAGCGACGAAGCCTGGGATTTCCCGGCAGACGCTTTGGGATATATCACCGGCTTTGCGGCCGAACTTAACCAGCCAAAGTGGACGATTCGCTATGGTTTCTTCCAAGTGCCACGGGTCGCGAACGGTGTGGCGTTGGATCAGCAATTCTTGACGGCCTGGGGAATGGTCACGGAGTTTGAGCGGCGTTGGTCTGTGGAAAGCCATCCCGGCGCCGTCCGTCTGCTGGCTTACCTCAACCACGCCCACATGGGCAGTTACGAGGAGGCACTGGATAATCCGGCGCGTCCCGCCGACATCGAGGCCACACGCGCCTACCGCTACAAATACGGCTTCGGGTTGAACGTGGAACAGGAGTTGGTTAAGAACGTCGGTTTCTTTTCACGTTTGGGTTGGAGCGACGGACAAAACGAGGCGTGGATGCTCAGCGACGTGGATCGCACGGCGACGCTGGGCTTGAGCGTCAAGGGCGAATCGTGGCATCGGCCAAATGACACGCTCGGCGTGGGGGGCGCGCTGAACGGCCTTTCCGGCGTTCACCAGCGGTTCCTGGCCGCCGGCGGCACGGGCATCCTCGCCGGTGACGGCGCGCTGAACTACGGCTGGGAAAAATGCCTGGAATTCTGCTACGACTTTCAAATCTGCAAAAATGTCCACACCACGTTGGATTACCAATTCATCACCGACCCGGCGTTCAACCGCGATCGCGGGCCGGTGTCGGTTTTCGGCGCAAGACTCCATTGGGAGTATTGACAAATGAACAAGACCGCATGAGCGAAGACAACCACACACCCGCAAACTCCCGCGAGCCGGCGGCGGACGGAGTCCCGGTGGTTTCGCACCCCGGCTCCGTTTCGCTCGAAGGGATGCACGGCAGCGTCTCCGTGCCTCCCCATCAAGCCGGTTTCTGGCGGCAATGGCGGGCCTTCGTCGGGCCGGCCATTCTCATCAGCGTCGGCTACATGGACCCGGGCAACTGGGGCACCGATCTGGCGGGCGGCGCGCAGTTCAAATACGGGCTGCTCTGGGTGGTCGGCGTGGCCAGTTTGATGGCCATCTTCCTGCAAGTCATCTCGGCCCGGCTGGGCGTGGCCACCGGCAAGGACCTGGCCCAGTGCTGCCGCGACTGGTATCCGCGTTGGACGCGCTGGCCGAACTGGCTGTCCATGGAAATTGCCATTGGGATGACCGATCTGGCCGAATCGCTGGGCAGCGCGGTCGCCTTGAACCTGTTGTTTCACATCCCGATGTCGTGGGCGATCATCATCACGGCCTTCGACGTGCTGCTGTTGCTGGCCTTGCAAGGTTCTGGCATGAGGCTCATCGAGGCGGTAGTCGCGGTCTTCGTGCTGACCATCGGCGTCTGCTACGGCATCGAGATTTTTGGCTTGGCGCAGACCCGGCCGGATTTCCTGGAAATGGGGCGCGCCATGACGCGGCCGGACTTCGCGCGGGCCGGGATGCTCGTGGTGGCGATTGGCATCATCGGGGCGACCGTCATGCCCCACAACCTGTACCTCCACACGGCCTTGGTGCAGACCCGCCAGTTGCAGCAGGATGAGTCGTCCATTCGCCGCGCCATCCGGTTTAACACGATTGACACGACCGTGGCCCTGACCATCGCGTTTTTCGTCAACGCGGCCATCCTGGTGCTGGCGGCCATCGTGTTCTACGGGAAGACCAGCGTCACGGTGGCGGGCGGCCAGATCGTCCACTTCAGTCCGGACAGCGATTGGATTCGCATCGCCTATTACACCCTGGCGCCGCTGCTGGGGACGACGCTGGCGAGCACCTTGTTCGCCGTGGCGCTTTTGGCCAGCGGGCAGAGCAGCACCATTACGGGCACGCTCGCCGGACAGGTGGTGATGGAAGGATTCATGCACTGGCGAATCCGCCCGTGGGTCCGGCGGCTCATCACCCGGACGCTGGCCGTCGTGCCGGCGATTCTGATCATCAGCGTCCGCGGCAATGGCAGCGTGACCGACCTGGTCAACCTCAGCCAGGTGGTCCTGTGTCTGGAACTGCCCTTCGCGATGTTCCCGCTGTTGCAGTTCACCAGTTCGCGCCAGCGCATGGGCCGATGGCGCAACGGCTGGTTCCTGTTGATTACCGGCTGGGGGACTGCCATTCTCATCACGGCCATGGACCTCTACAGCCTGCCCGATGCGCTGCGGCAGGCGTGGGCGGTGATCGTGGGCCACTGACGAACAAAAGGGCCGCCATGTATAACAAAATTCTTGTAACCTTGGACGCGACGCCCACCGACCGGGCGATTATCGAGCACGTCAAACCGCTCGCCAAGTGGGCGCAGAGCCGGGTGGTGTTGCTCCACGTGGCGGACGGTTGGGCGGCGCGCACCTACGGCCCGGACGCGGTCAGCCCCGAGATCACCGAGGATACGGCGTATTTGGAGAAGGTGCGGGCGGAGTTTCAATCCGCCGGAATTCCGGCTGAGTCGGAACTGGCCTATGGAGAGCCGGGGGCGGAGATCGTCAAGTGGGTCGAGAAAAAGGGCTGCGATCTGGTGGCGATGAGCACGCACGGCCACGGCTTCCTCGCCGATCTGTTTCTGGGCAGCGCGTCGCGGCGCGTCCGGCACAGCATTCGCGTGCCCGTTCTCCTGCTGCGGGCGAGGTGAATCATTCGCGCCGCCTTTATGGCTTCGGCTAATTCCGCCCACGTGCCAAAGTGGCTGAAGATGTTGGTCGGGATGGCGCTTTTGCCGGTGTGTCTCGGCACGGCCAGGGCGCTTTGGCTGGAGCTGGCCCAAGCCGGCGGGTTCGACCGGGTCTGGCTGCCGCTGCTGGCCGGGGCGGCCTGCTGGGTCGTCGTTTTTCTGCTCCTGCCAAAACCGATGTGGGTTTATGTCCTGGGCCACGAGTTGACGCACGCGGTCTGGACGTGGATTTTCGGGGGCAGCGTCAAACATATCAAAGCCGCTTCCTCCGGCGGGCACGTCATTACGACCAAGACCAATTTCGTCATCGTGCTGGCGCCGTACTTCTTTCCGTTCTACGCGGTGCTGGTTGTGCTCGTCTTTGTCATCGGCGACCTGCTGTGGAACTGGCGGCAGGCGTGCCTGCCCTGGTTTCATTTGCTGCTCGGGGCCGCCTACGCTTTTCACATTACGCTGACCTGGGAGATTCTGAAAACCCGCCAAACCGACATCACGAGCCAGGGCTATCTTTTTTCCGGCGTGATTATCTTTCTGGGAAACGCGCTGACGCTGGCCGCGGCCGTGCCGCTGCTGACGGGGCACGGGTTGCTGCAAGCGTTCAAGGGGTGGGCGCAATGCAACGCCCAAGTGCTGCATCAACTGGCGAATTTGCTCTAAGGCCTCACGCAAAAACAACCTCCGATTTTCCGCGAGACCCCGCCAGGGCGCTTACGAAACTTTGTCCCACGTGGGACAAAGTTTCGTACGCCTCTTTAGGTGGGAATAACGCCTCTCACAGCGGTTGTTACTTTTGCGCGATCCCTAATGTGAAATGCCGGACTGAAGCTTTTTGTCCGGCAGGGGCGGCTGGCGCGGAAAATTTTCGGCGGGCCTATTTCAGCCGCCACGTAATGCGGGCTTTGCTCAGGTCGTAGGGGGACATCTCCATTTTGACGCGGTCGCCGACGGTCAGGCGGACCCAGCGTTTGCGCATCTTGCCGCAGATGGTGGCCAGCACGAGATGTTTGTTGTCCAGTTCCACCCGGAACATCGTTCCCGGCAGCACGGTTTGGACACAGCCTTCGACTTCAATGTGTTCTTCCTTCATTGGCAAATTCCGTCATGCAACCGGTCTCTGGCGAAGGCGCGCCCCGCAGACCGGCAAATCCGCAAGCGGCCGTGAAAAGGGATCGAGGCCCGGCCAATCCGGGCCTCGATCGTGCTAAACTCGTGAACTAGTAGCGGTCACGTCCGCCGCCGCGATATTCGCGACGACCGCCGCCGCCGCCGGCGGGCCGCTCTTCGCGGGGCTTGGCGGTGTTGACGGTCAGGGCGCGGCCGTCAACGGACTTGCCGTTGAGGGCTTCGGTGGCTTTCTGCGCCTCTTCAGGAGTGCTCATGGTGACGAAGGCAAACCCGCGGGGACGGCCGGTGGTCCGGTCCATCATCAGGTTGGTTTCCAGGACGGTGCCGTGGGCGGCAAAGGCGTCCTGCAGGTCGTTTTCAGTGGTGTTGAAGGAAAGGTTTCCGACAAACAATTTATTACTCATGTGATGTTTAACTGTCCTACTAACCGTTGCTTTCTGCAGACTGTTCCCGGTCATCGGGATTAAAATCATCACTGAACTGAGTTCACCTGAGGATTCGCCATATCTTGAAAGTGACAAGCTTCCGAACAGGAAGCCAAGATGGCCCCATCCGGCGGAATAGCAAGATATATTTACAACTATTTTTCCTGGAGAGGGATGCGGCCGGCGAGCCGGGGCGCCGCAGCGCGGTTTGAGTTGGCCCTGGAGCGGGTTTTGTGAGAGGGTTTGGCCCCGATGAACGTCGCTTTGCTGCAAAGAATTGACCGCTGGGCGGGGGCGCCTCTCTGCGGGGCGCTGACGTTGCTGCGGGCGGTTTTTGGCCGCGCGCTGCCCCCCGGCCCTGCGCCCGTCAGGCGCATTCTTTTCGTCAAATTGGCGGAGCAGGGTTCGACGGTCCTGGCCGCCGCTGCCATCGCGCGCGCCGTGCAGATGGTGGGACGGGAGCAGGTCTATTTCGTCCTGTTCGAGGAGAACCGGTTCATTCTCGATTTGCTCGATCTGGTGCCGCCGGAGAATGTCCTGGCGCTTTCGTCCCGGAGCCTGCCGCGGCTGCTTTCCACGACCTGGCGCGCGCTGCGCCAAATGTGGCGGCTGAAACTCGACGCGGCTATTGACATGGAGTTTTTCGCGCGCGGTTCGGCGGCCCTCGCTTTCCTGAGTGGCGCGAGAGCGCGGGTCGGCTTTCACGCTTTTTTTGGCGCCGGGCCGTATCGCGGCGATTTAATGACGCATCGGCTTCTCTATAACCCGCATCTTCACACGACGGCCATGTTTCAAGTGCTGGTGGAGGCGTTGACAGTGGACCCGTCCCAATTGCCCACCTTCGGCATCAAGCCGCCGCCGGCGGAGAGTGTCTTGCGGCCATTCGAGCCGCGTCCGGGTGAGCGCGAACCGCTGCGGGCGATGTTGCCCAAGTCCAACGCGCCGCCGCCGCCGCTGATCCTGCTCAATCCCAACGCCGGCGATTTTCTCCCGCTGCGCAAATGGCCCGGGACGCGCTACGTCGAACTGGCCCGCCGTCTCCTGGCGCGATTCCCGGAGGTCTGCGTCGGGTTCACCGGCGGGCCGGCGGAAGCGGCGGCGGTGGAGGCGCTGGCGCGGCAGGTCGATTCGGAGCGATGCGTTTGCCTTGCGGGCAAGACGACGCTGCGTCAATTGATGGTATTGTACACGCTGGCGGAGGTTTTGGTGACGAACGACAGCGGCCCGGCGCATTTCGCGTCGCTGACTTCGATTGATGCGGTGACGCTGTTTGGCCCGGAGACGCCGGAGCTTTTCGCCGCGCGCACGCCGCGCAGCCGCGCCCTCTGGGCCGGCCTGGCGTGCAGCCCGTGTGTCAACGCCTACAACAACCGGCAATCGCCCTGTCGCAACAACGTCTGCATGCAACAGATCAGCGTGGACCAGGTGTTTGGCGAGGTCTGCGCCATTTACACGGCCCGTCTCCGGCAAAAGAATTCCGGCGCCGGGCGGTGAACCGGCGGCGGAAGGGCGTATTGGGTCATTTGAGCATTCTTTCACAAATACACCGATTGATGAAACCTGTTCGCCTGCGCTCAAGGCCGGAAGAACCGGATGGCCAGGACATTGGCCACGGCTCCGAAGGCAAGCAGGACGGCCATGGGCAGGAGCGCGGCTTGGAGGCCGGCGCCGAAGCTGATCAATTGGTTCAGGCCGGCCAAGGCCCAGCCGGTGGGAAAACAAAGCGCGATGGTCTTCCACACCGGCGGCGCGATTTCCAGCGGCCACCAACAGCCGCCGAGCGCGCCCATCAGCAGGCTTGTCAATACGCAAACGGGGATGACCCGGTCTTCGGAGGCGAAGCACGATCCCACCAGGACGCCCAGCGCCCCCGCCACCCACGAGAGGATCAGCAGGATCAAAATGACTCCGGGCAGGTTCGCCCCCAGGTTGACGTGAAAGACGAATTTGCCGAGCAACAGAAAGAAGACGACCTGGGCGGCGCCCAGCAAGGTGTTGCCGTAAATCTTGCCCAGAACAATCTCCAGACGCGAGGCGGCTGAGGTCGTCAATCTTCTGAGGATTCCGTTGCGCCGGGAAGCGGCCATCGATGCGCCGCCAAAAACCAGGAGGTTCAGCATCAAATACATCACCAGGTTGCCGGGCAGCGAGAAATTGAATCCGGAGGGCACGGGTCTGCGTCCGGCGAAATGCGAATTCAACTTCACCGGGTTGGGCGTTTCCCTGATTTCGCGCAGGCGCTCTTCGGTCAGCGTTGCGATCGTTCCCTCCCTGGTGATCGCCTCCAGGAGGTGTCCGTTCAAGCCGATCAAGGCGCGAGCCAGGCGCAATTCCAGCAGCGCGCTGTCCGCTTCGCCAGCGCCTTCGCGCCGCAGGAACTGGAGCCTGGTCTTTTCGCCGCGCAGCGTTCGCGCGGTGAAATCGGCGGGGATGCGCAATTCGCGGGCGGCCTTTGCGGCGTTGGTGGGATCGACCACCCACAGGCCCTCGGCGTGCATCTCTTCGAGCAAGGCGCGGGAGAGAAAATTGGTGTCTTTGTTGTCAATCAGAACCGGCGGGTGGCGGTTGGAGGGATCGCCCGGCCCGCGCAGGGCGTAGCCCAGGAAGTACATCACGGCCGTCGGAATGGCGAAGAGCCAGACGTAGGCCGTCCTGCTCTTGAAGAAAATGCGCAGGTCGTTGTGGCCGATGTCAAGAATTCGTCGCATCAGCGCAATCCTTTCTCGAAACGGCGCTTGAAGAGAAAGGCCGCCAGGGCGACGCCCAGCGCGCCGAGCGCGGCCAGTTTGGCCGCGGGGATGAACCACGAGGCGTCCGACCACCACAGTTCCCGCGCCGTGGCGGCGAACCAATAGGTCGGCAGGAGCGGCGCGAGATGTTTGCCAACCGCGGCGGGCAATTGGTCCGGCGGAAACATGCAGCCTCCGGCCATGCTGAAAACCATGCTCAAGACGTTGTTGAGGGCGTTGGCGCGGCGTTCGTCCGGCATGAGGGCGACGGTGACGGCCATCAAGCCGGTGGCAAACCACACGTAAGCCAGCGTCAACAGGCCGAGCTGGAGCGGTCGTGGCCAGCGGAAATGAAAGAGCAACTGCCCGCCGGCCAGCATGATCGCCGCACCCATCGAAACGATGACGACCGTAAAAAGCGCCTTGGCCGCCACGAAGGGAAGCAGGCGGTCGCGCAGGGTGTGGTAACGCTCGAAGGTGCCCTGCCACAATTCGCGGTGCAGATCCGCCATCGCCTGGCTGGCGAGCAGGAGCAGGAACATTGCCGCCAAACCCACCAATAAATAGGCGAAGATATTAAACTTTGGCGCCGATCTTTCCCGCGGCCCTGAAGTTGAAGCGGCGGATTTTGGGCCGGCGTCCGCCGGGGCGTCGGCGGGCGCGGCGCTGTTGGTGTAGCCCACCAAGGGCGGGAAAAGGTATTTGCGCGCCGCCTGAAGTTTGTTGCCGGTCTGTTCGATGAGCCGGGCGGCCTCGTGGTAGTCGCCCCGGCCTTCGATCACTTCGCGCCAGGCGGGGAATTCGGAATTGAAATTGCGCGAGAGGCCGTTGAGGGCGCTGACGACGACTTGCAGCAATTCCTCCAAGACGGCCGGGTGAATTTGCTCCGCCGGATTCTTGACTAATTCGAGCTGGACGTTCCGGCCGGTCAGATAGTTGGAGGCGAAATGCGGCGGAATGACGAGGATCGCGCTGAGCTTTTCGTCTTTCAACTGCTGCTCCGCCGCGTCGCGCTCCAGAAAAACGGGTTCGAGATACTGGCCGGCTTTGCCCTGGTTGGCCGCGCCGCGCAGGAAGTCCGCCAGGGGCGACTTGTCTTGATCGACGACGGCGAATTTGATCCGGCCGAGGCTGTTGTCATTGCCGCTCCAGCCGCCGAAGACCATCCCGATGACCGCCGTGATGAGAATGGGCAGGGAGAGGTTCAGCAGCCAGGGCAGGGGGTTGCGCCAGGCGCGCCGCAGGTCTTTGGCGAGGAGAGCGCGCAGCACGTCACTCCCGCAGTTGCCGGCCGGTCAACTGCAAAAACACGTCGTTGAGACTGGGCCGTTTCAACGAGACGTTCTGCAATGGAACCGGCAGCGCCAGAAGCTCTTTCAAGCAGTCGGACGGATCGCGCCGGCCCACCGCCGCCACGATCAATTGCCGGCCGGATTTTTGCAGGACACGGAAGCGCTCGGCGAACCCGCCCCAGTGCGCGGGCGAACTGTCGCCGAAGTCGGCGTCCACGGTGAACACCAGGCCCTCGCCCAGCCGTTCCTGTAATTGACTCAGGGTGCCCTCCGCCAGCAGCTTGCCGTGGTCGATGATCCCGATGCGCTGGCAGAGCGTCTCCGCCTCCTCCAGATAGTGCGTCGTGTAAAGAATGGACGTGCCGGCGGCGCGCAGGCCGACGATGAATTCCAGAATCCTGGCCCGGGCCTGAGGATCGATGCCGACGGTCGGCTCGTCCAGCAACAGGAGTTTGGGGTGATGCAGCAGGGCGCAACCGAGGTTGATGCGCCGTTTCATGCCACCGGAATAGGTCTTGAGAGCGTCCTTCGCCCGGTCAGTCAACGAGAGCGCCTCCAACAGTTCGGTGGCGCGTTTCCTGGCCTCGGCCGGTTTCAGGCCGGCGATGCGTCCCCAGAATTCCAGGTTTTCGCGCCCGGTTAACTCCTCGTAAAGCGCCAGTTCCTGCGGCGTCACGCCCATCAACCGCCTGGCCTCGCCGGGGTTGGCGGAAAAAGGTTTGCCCTGGATGAAGACCTCGCCCGCGTCCGGCCGGAGCAGGCCGCAAACCATGGAGATGGTGGTGGTCTTGCCGGCGCCGTTGGGGCCGAGCAAGCCGTAGATTTCGCCTTCGGTGACGTGGAAACTCACGCTGTCCACAGCGCGGATGGCGCCAAAGGCCTTGGATATCCCGCTCACTTTCAGCATGTCCACGCGGGCATCGTAGGGGGCGCGCGACGGAGGGCAAGCGTTATGTGTTCAGCGGCGCGATAGTCGCTCCGTCAGGGGCCTCGCTTCATCGGGCCGTGAGCTGCAATTGGTAACGGGGAATGATTTCGACGCTCCGGAGCGTGGCAACGCCGGCTGCCTCGCCGAAATCCGGGCGCGCGTTTTCGGCCAGATAAATGGGCGCGTCTTTGCGCAGCGGAAGAATGGCAATGCGCAGGCCGCCCTTGAGAACGTCGGGAGCGTGACGGCGCAATCCGACGTCAAACGCGTTGCCGTTGTAAAAGTCATCGGTAATAAATTTGCCGTCCAGGATCACGCGGGCGACGTCGCCGACGTAATGAAACCGAAGAATAGGATCGGCGCCGAGGTCCAAACGAGGCGGGATTTTCACGCGCCAAACCGCCGCCGCTTCAAAGTCCGAATCCAAAGGAGCGGCGGCAACGGGCTGCTTGATTTTGCCGACGGGAATTTCCCGCGGCGGCCCGGCGGCCCGCACCTTTTTGAAAGTGGCCTTGAGTTTGAAAGCTCGCGGGGCATGGGGAGTAAAGCGCTGGAAGACGCCCTCGGTTTTGGGCGCAAGATCGCTGCCCCCGGATTCGAGCGCGGAGGGGGCCGGGTAAATCGCCACGGTGAGGTCAGCCGGGTCGGCAGAGGCCAGGCGGAGATTGTCTCCATCGAGGACGAGGCCGGCACGAGTGAGAAAGACCCGGTCGCGACCCCGCAAATTGCCTTTCCACAAAGCCAGGGAGCCATTCTTATCAAGCACAACGAGCTGGAGCGAGCGCCCATCCGCCAGCCGGACCCTGGCCGCGACCTCCGCGCCCGGCGTTATATCGCGGAGCAGGGTGGCGTCTTCGCCGCGGGTGAGGCGGCCGGTGACGGCTTCCAGCGGCGGGCTGTTTGTTTCGAAAGCAAATTGCGCGGGAACGCCTTCGGTTTCCGCGAAAAAGACGGTGCGCACCTGGCCGTCGTCAATGGCGGTGAGCGGCTGCGCGGTGGCCCAGAGCAGCCGAACGCCCTGGCCAAGATCGAGATGGAACGGCCAGAGGAGGCAGGCGCCGGACGGAATGGTGACGGGGTTTTGCGGGAAGAGCAGGGGGCCGGCCGGAAGACGGATCAGGAACTGCACGTCCTTTTTCGGAGGCATGTCCTGCAGGCGCTGATAATTATTGACGAAAACGAATCCGCTCTCGCCGTCGGAGCGAACACTCCAGCGCAGGGTGTCAAAGTCATTTTTTCCCTGCGGGCGCTGATCCGGCAGGGCCGCGGGCATTCCCGCCAAAACCGAACCCCACTCGTGAAGGAAAAGATGGAGGCGCCGCAAGAGGTGGTATTGCCCGCGGATTTGACCATACTGGCCGAGCGGGGCCTGGAAGTCGTAGTTCTTGACGGGCATGTCATTCCAGTACTCGGTGGCTTGCGATTCCATCAAGGTGGTCAACTTGCCTTCGGGATTGACGCCGCCGTGATACATGTAGTAGCCGGGCAAGGTGCTGCCCGAGCCGAGCTTGATGAGCGTGGTGGACTCGACGTCCTTGGGATTGACAAGAATGCGCCGGTGGTAGCTGTTCATCATGCCGCCCCCAATTTCGCAGGTGAGATACGGATATTGTTCCGAGTCCGGCGGGTCTTCCGCGCCGCCTTCGCCGGGAATCCCGCCGGCGGTGGCATCATCCATGCGGAAATTGGAAAAATGAAACCCTTTCCAATAGCCCGCCGGCATGGGCGTGAGAACCCGGTCCCAAAAACCTTCCGCATAGACGCCGTAGAGGGGGACGATTTCGCCGAAGGGCAGGCGCCCCGAGGGTTGGTTCCAGCCGGTGCGCGTGTAGAGCGGGGCGTCCAGCCCCGCTTCCCGGCCGATGCGTTTGAGCGTCAATAAATGTTCGGCGGGGCCGCTGTATTCGTTTTCGAACTGGATGCCAATGACCGGTCCGCCGTCCTTCCAGAACAGCCCGTCAAGCTGCCGGGCGATCTCGCCGTAGAGGATTCTTGTCTTGTCGAGATAATTCGAATCGTTGGCGCGGGTTTCCCAGCCTTTTTTCAGAAGCCAGTCGGGGAAGCCGCCGTTGCGCGCTTCGCCGTGGTCCCAGGGACCGCACCGCACAAAAGCCTTCAGCCCGACTTCCTGGCAGAGTTGAATGAAGCGCCGCAAGTTGCGCGATCCCGACCAATCAAATTGTCCTTCAATCTCTTCGTGAAAAATCCAGAAAACGTAGGTGGAGACGATGTCAACGCCGCCGGCCTTCATCTTGAGCAGCTCTTCGCGCCACTCCTGCTCCGGGTAGCGGGCGAAGTGAAACTCGCCCATCACAGGCGTCCACCGCTTGCCGTTGAGCAGGAGGCTGCCGCTATCAAGCGTCAGCGTGGCGCCGTCCGGGCGGCGGGCGCCGCCCATGTTGAAGCCTTCCGTGACAGGAGGCTTTGGCGCGGTAATGGTGATGGTGTGGCCGTCCGCCAAGGCGATCGCGGGAGCCAGAAGGGCCAGGCACGTTGTCAACCCAAGTTTCCGCAGGTCAAATCCAGTCACAAAAAAAAGCCCGGTTCATCAGTTTCGAAAACTCGCGGTTCAAACCAGGCTGTAAGCGGGGTCAACCGCTTGCAGCCTTTCTGGATTTGGAGTTTGAGTGATTTAACGCCCAATAAGCCGGAAGTACTTCTGGGACCCGGCAACGGACACTGTCAGCGAATGTTGCCCCAGCGTGTTGGGCACATCCTGCCAATTCGACGGGCTTAAGCTCGTTGCGCTCTGCAGGTTCACCGCCGCGTTTCCGACCCAAGTCAGCGTGACCGAACCGTTCACAAGGGGGCCGATGTTGAGGCCGCCAATGAGGCTGCCCGGACCGGTGGCTTGAATGGTGAAAGAATTGTAATTAAGGTCCGCGCCGGACGTGCCAAAATGCTGGAACAGCAAGCCCGCGGCCGTGATCGGCCCGCTCAGGTTTTGGGCCGGCGGCCCCCCCACGATCACGCCCGCCGTGCCAACAAGGGTGAGAGTCTTCCACTGCGACGCCAAGGGGCTGTATAGTTGCGGGCCTGAAGCGGGAAGAGTGGTGTAAGCCGTTGTGGACAAGGGAGTGGCGGGGGAAGAAGTGGCCGGCTCCACCGGTGTGGCCATGGCATACCATTGGCCCCCCTGCTGCACGGCGAATGAGGCGGAGGCGTTGGTATAAGCCGCGTTGCCCGCCTCCATACTCGTTGAAAACCCGATGCTGCCGGCCGGATAGTTCGCAGGGTCGAAGGCGATGAACGGCAGTCCCGAAAAGCCGGTGTCACTTGCCGTCGAAGCGTAAAAGAGGGAATTGGTCGGGGTTCCTTCATAAGCGTAAGCCGCCCCCGTGCCAGCCAAGGCGCTGCCGATTTGGAAAACGCGAGCCGGAAAATCCGATTGGTTCGTCCAGCCAATAAGGCCAAGGGGCTGATTATTCGCGCTCCCCGCAGGGATTGGCTTATAAAGAGGGAAAGACTCATTGTAAATCAGGCCGAGCGGCGGAGGGTTCACCGTCAAGGTGGGAAGCCCGTAGGTATCGTTTGGACTGCTGGCAAGATCCGTCGTGCCGGCCGGGTTGGAGACAGTCGGATCATAAGCTCCCGCGTCCGCGCTGCTGACATTTTGGATGGTGATTTCCGTGGTCTGTGCTCCGCTAATAATGGACCCCGTGGCGGTCGTGCCATTGGTCAGATAAACGCCATTGAACTGCCAGTTGTTGGTGAGCGGAAGCGTGCCGGCCTCCGTAAAATAGAAGGACGCTCCGCCGCCCGCGTAAACCGTCTGCGGATAAGGCACGTCCGGCAGGGAGGGGAAGCTGGCCAGAACGGGCGGGGTTGAATCCGTGACCAGGGCAAAATCATTGACAAAGTACTCCGCGGCAGTGCCGGCGAAAACGAAGACCAGCCCGGCGCCGATGATGTCTCCGGTAAGATCGGCCGCGGCGCCCGATCCGATGGTGGCGGAACTCGGGCCGACCGTCAGCGTGTTCCACTCCTGCATGGCTGGACTGAATTGCAGCCCGTAGGTGTTGAACAGAGTGGGATTGGGGGCAAACAGGATGGCGGACGAACTCACATACCACTGGCCTCCCGTCATCTGGACCGCGAAGTAGATGCTCGCGGTGGTGTCGGCAGTCGGGTCGGCGATCGAGGCGCGAAAAGACACAAAGGGGTAATTGCTGGGGTTTATGGCCGTAAAAGGCAAGCCTGACAGCCCGGGAACGTCCGAGGCGGTTGAGGTGAAAAAGCCCGTTGTCGTGGCCGTGGTTTCATAGGCATACAAACTTCCGCTTTCGTCAAGACGATTGGGATTGTCCGCGGAGGGAACGGCGCCAAACCATCCGATCGCCGCCAGCGGCTCGCCGGCGGGGAAGGGTCCCACAAAGGGGAATGTTTCCGCGTACAAAACGTCGCTCGGGACAGGATTGACGGTCAAAGTATTGGTCGTGTAGTTGGTGCTGTAATCCGCGCCATAGAGATTGCCGACCTCGACTGAATAAGTTCCCGCGTCGGCGGAGCTGACATTGGAAATGGTGATCAGGTTGGAAGCCGCCCCGATGACAAAGGACCCGGTTCCAGCAGCCCCGTTATGAAGAACAGTGGAGCCGCCAGGCGTCGTCAATGTCCAGGTGTAGGTCAAAGTGGGTGTGCCGACGAAGGCATCGACCGCAAACGACGCGGTCCCCCCTGCATAGGCTGTCTGGCTGAAGCCCGGCGCGTCAATCTTTGGCGCGACGGCGCCGCTCGGATTGACCAGCGGCGTCGTAACGCTAAAAGTGGCGTAATTGATGCCGTAACCGGTGGTGCCGCCCGCGTACGCCGGGTCCCCAACGAGCACGATCCCAACGCCGGTGATCGGACCGGACAAATTGGACGTCGCCAGACCGCCGATAATGACGGAGCCAGCAGGGTCCAAGGCACCCTCCTGGAATGTCAGGGTGTTCCAATAGCTGGCGAGGGGATTAAACACCAGACTGTTGAGCGTGAAAAAAGGGTTCCCGGGAGCGTTGTTCGTAAATCCGTTGGTGGAGACATACCATTGTCCGCCCACTCCGGCGACGGCGCCGATTTGAACCGCAAAATAGTTGGTCGCATGGGTGGTGGCGTTGAACTGGGACTCCATGTTCAAGACCACTCCGCCCGGATAATTGGCCGGGTTGATATCGGTGAACGTAGAGTCGCCGTCAGTGCCGGGGCCGTTGGTGTCGGTCGTGTAAAAAATTCCGACGGAGTTGGCTTGGTCCAAGGACGCATAAAGGGCATTATTGGTGCCATTCATGTTCCCAAGGGGGGGAGGAGGGAAAGTCACACCCGTGCCAGGGTCTAAGCTCCCGGCTGCGGCGTACGACCCGGTGTAGGCAATGCCGGATGCGCTCCAGCCAACATCGGCCAAGTCCGCGGCCCCGTTCTGGGTGCCCGTGGCGTTGAAGAAGGGGGTGCCCCAGTCTTCCGCATAGATGGTGGCGGAGGGCGGGGTGGAAGTCGATGGAACGGACGCTGAGATGACAATCTCATTGTAATTCCAACCGCCGGGACCCACCTGAACAATACCGACACCGGTGATCGGACCGGACAAATTCGCCGTCGCCGCCGAACCGATGGTAACGCTGTTGGCGTTGAGGGTCAGTTGATTCCAGGCGGATGCAAGGGTGGTATAAGGCGTGCTGGCAAGCGTAAACTGGGGGTAACTGGGATCGGAGCCTGTCAGCGCGGTGGCCGATACATACCATGCCCCGCCCACCTGAACGGCAAAGTAGTTGGCGGCAGTGGTGCCTTCGTCGCTCGCTTCCACGGAAAGAGTCAGGCCCGTGTGTTGCGTCGGGTCAATGGCGTTGAACGAGGTGTCGCCGCCGCTTCCGGCGCCGGCGCCCGCCACGGTGTAAAACATCCCGTTTTGCCCTGCTGACAAGCTGGTGAAATAAGCCGTGCTCTTGGGCAATGGATTGCCGCTGGAGGAGTCGGTTGCGCCCGTGGCTGGGTAGAAGCCCTCCCACGGCGGGCCGCCGGAAGGCGCTACGAGAGTCCAACCCACAGCCGTGAAACTCCCGCCTCCGTTGGTCGTGCCCCAATCTTCTGTATAAACGATCGGGGACGGAGTAGCTGAGATGACAATCTCATTGTAATTCCAACCGCCGGGACCCACCTCGACAATGCCGACGCCGGTGATCGGACCGGACAAATTCGCCGTCGCCGCGGCGCCGATGGTGACGCTGTTGGCGCTGAGGGTCAGTTGATTCCAAGCGGAGGCAAGGGTGGTATAGGGCGTGCTGGTGAGCGTAAACTGCGGGTAACTGGGATCGGAGCCTGTCAGCGCGGTGGCCGACACATACCATGCTCCGCCCACCTGCACCGCAAAGTAGTTGGTGGCGGTGGTGCCCTCGTCGCTCGCTTCCACGGAAAGAGTCACGCTCTGGAATTGCGTCGGGTCAATGGTGGTGAACGAGGAGTCGCCGCCGCTTCCGGCGCCGGCGCCCGCCACGGTGTAAAACATCCCGTTCTGCCCCGCCGCCAAGCTGGTGAAATAAGCCGTGCTCTTGGGCAACGGCTTGCCGCTGGAGGAGTCGGTCGCGCCCGTGGCTGAATAGAAGCCCTCCCACGGCGGGCCACCGGAAGGCGCTATGAGAGTCCAACCCACAGCCGCGAAATTCCCGCCTCCGTTGGTGGTGCCCCAATCTTCTGTATAAACGATGGTGCTTGCGGCCGAGGCATGCGGGAGCGCGCCAAAAAGGGCGGCGGCAAGGACGATGAGTGACAGTAATTTTTTCATATTTGATTGGATCAGTCTAAGGTTTGGAACTCGGACACGAATTACCGCTAATTATATGCGTTCATCCACACGGGCCAGCGGACGGGAGGATCGGAAATCCACCCCGGATTCCAATTCAACGACCACAGCGGCTTTAAGCCGACGGCTCGGACGGACGAATCGAGGAAGGCCATATTCTCCGGATTCCTGCCGCCGTGCCGCACCAGGGAAAATTCGCTCAAGCCGCCGTCCTGGACGGGAGTTTGGAGGCCTTGCGCTGTGGGCGGCGGATCAGTCGGATTGGGAGTGGTTCCATCCCAAATGCCGTCACCAAATACGGGGGTGATATGCAGCGGGCCTGCGATGGACATTTTCAAGCCGTAGAGACTGCCGTTGAATTCGAAACTGCCCTCCTCCCCCGCGTAACCCCATTGTGCAATCGGATACCTCGTTACCGAATTCGGCGAATGGGCTCCCGAACGCCACCGCTACGGTAAAATCGAACTCGTTCAGTTCACGCCAGACCGCAAACGCCACCTCTTCCAACACCTTCGCGCTCAATTCGAGAACCTCAAACTCCGCGTCCCCCCAATACGCACCATCCGCGAGGACCTTCACTCCGTCACCCGCACCTGCTCAAAAAAGGGCCAATTTTCTTACGCCGCCGCACAAACGGCAGACGGCCATGCCGACCGCTGCACGGCATTGGCCCTTGCGATTAACGCAACCGGTCAAGGCTACATTGCGCCCTACGCCAGCGGAGTAGAACTCGAATTTGCTGAAAACCAACGTGCCATCAGCGGTTCAGCCTACGAACGGAACCGCGAAGCAATGGACCGCAGAGCCGAACGCAGATGGGGCGTCAAAACCGAACCCAAATACTACTGACCCTTTCGCCAGAGTGCCGCAAAGCTGGCCGGTCAAGGCCCCGGCTCACTTTGCGGCACACTGGCTCACCCCGGAAACCGCAATCAGTCACGCCGTGGCAAGCTGTTTCGCAGGGCGCTCGTGTCCGCAGCCGTGCAGCACTCGCCACCCTGCAAAACAGCTTGTCACCGCGTGAGCTTTCCGCTACGCTCCACACATGGCCGTCAAACCGGCGTGATCTTTGCAAGTTTGCAAACCTCGTTCCGCAAGGTAGGGAAAGGGAGCGGATAGCACCTATTCGCCCCTATTCGCGCCTAATCGCGCCAATAAAAAAATAAATTTCGCCACTCTCCGGCCCCTTCCAGCCCAGAAACGGATGATCCTCGGTCGTCACATGGCCATCAACGTCATCACCTGTCGGGGCGTCACAGCGCGCATCCGTCATACAGGCTTCGTCCCTCAGCTTGGTTAGTCAGCACCGCCCGGTGGAGGGGGATGGGGAAGCACATCTATATCGGGACCGTTCCGCAGCCAAAAAAGGAACCTCGTGCCTCGTGCATAGTGTTGGCTGCTGCACTGTTTGGTCATAGCCGGCACCCTGCTCCCCAGCCGTCTAAGCCGCCCGCTTGCGCCTAACATCAAACGTCGGCCGCAATTCGGTAGCTCACATCGGGTTGCTTGCCGCCTGAGTAAGCAGAGCGGGCGGCTGGTGAGTCAAAGGAATACGCCGGCGGAGCAGGCCCTGGTAATGCGAGTGGGGCTGCGAACATTTTTGGCCCGATTGCCCGGAACCGATGAGGGCGTTCGGGCGATCCCGGTGGGGAGTCAGCTCGAACTGACCGGAACGTATGCGAGCCAGGGCGCGAGCCAGGACGTCGTTTCGTTCGAGTTGCTGCTCGACTCGCCGTCGGACATCGCCGTCCTGGCGCGGCCGCCTTGGTGGACATTGGAAAGGCTCTTAATCATTCTGGGCGCCTTAGCGTGCATCCTGGCGGTGACGGTGCTCTGGATTACGCAACTTCGCCGCAAGGTCGAGCAGCGCACCGCCGAACTTGAAATCCAAATCCAGGAACGGCAGCGGGTCGAGCAGCAGCACGCCCTGGAGCAGGAACGAGCGCGCATCGCCCGGGACCTTCACGACGAATTGGGATCGGGGCTGACTGAAGTGACCATGTTGGTGGCCCGGGCGCGATCGGCCTCCGCGCCGGCGGCCACGCGGGGCGGTTATCTTGAGCAGATGGGCGACAAAGCGCGCCAGATGGTGACGGCCCTGGACGAAATCGTCTGGGCCATGAACCCCACGCATGACTCGCTGGCCTCGATGATCAGCTACTTTTCCCTTTACGCGGAGCGTTTCCTGGGATTGGCGAACATCGCCTGGCGGCTGGAACGCCCCTTCACGCCGGATGACCATGCGGTGGACTCGCCGCATCGCCACCAGTTGTTTCTTGCCTTCAAGGAAGCGCTGACCAACATTGTGCGGCACTCGGGAGCCACGGAAGTGAGCATGAACATCCAGCTTGAACAGGGACAGGTCCGCCTGACCATCGCCGACAACGGCCGGGGCTGGGGCGACGGGGGCCAAACGGAAGAAATGGACGGTGTCGCCAATATGCGGGCGCGCCTGGAAAAACTGGGGGGACGTTTTGAAGTCGCCAGTAAAACGGGCGAGGGAACGACGGTGCGCTTTGACCTGCCCTTGCGCTGAGAGGTTATGACCCGCATCGCCATCGTCGAGGACAACAAAGTCATCCGTGAAAGCCTCATGGAATTTGTCAAGGCGGATGCGGAATGCGAATGCGTGTATGCGTGCGCGACGGCCGAGGAAGCCCTCAAAGAGATGCCAAAGCACGAGCCGGACATCGTGCTGATGGACATTCAATTGCCTGATATTTCAGGCATCGATTGCACGGCCCGGCTGAAACAATTGCTGCCCGCCGTCCAGATCATCATCGTCACTGTTTATGAAGACACCGAACGCATTTTCAAGGCCTTGCGCGCCGGGGCCTGCGGCTACATTTTGAAACGGTCCGCCCCCGAAGAACTCATTTCCGCCATCCACGAGGTGCGGCAGGGGGGCGCGCCCATGTCGCGGGAAATTGCCCGCAAGGTGATTGTTTCCTTCCAGGAACCGGTGACCGCCGCCGCGGAGGTGGAGGGTCTTTCCCAGCGTGAAAACGAAATCCTCGAATTGGTGGCGGCTGGGCTTCCCAACAAGCTGATCGCCGCCCGGCTTGGCCTGACCGACGGCACCGTGCGCTGGCATCTCCGGCACGTCTATCACAAACTCCATGTGCGCTCACGAACCCAGGCCACGCGCAAGTTCCTCGGAGCCAAGGCCGAATAGCGTATGCGGTTAAAACTTGGAGTTCTATTGGCGATGGCTTCCGTGTTTCCGGCCGTGACGGCCTCGGCGGACGGCAGTTTCCTGGCCGGGGCGGACTTTTCCCTCCTGGCGTTCTTCGAATCCCGCGGCGTCACGTATAAAGATGGCGGACAGGTTCAGGACGGGATCCACATTCTCAAGGACCACGGCCTCAATTGCGTGCGGCTGCGGCTTTTCACCAGCAGCGCCGCCCAGGCCAAGGCGGACCCATACGATTACATCAACAATGCCGCTTACACGGTGCCGCTGGCGGTGCGGGTCAAGAATGCCGGCTTGCGCTTCTCCCTGGATTTCCATTACTCCGACACTTGGGCCGACCCCGGTCATCAAGCCACGCCCGCCGCCTGGACAAACCTTGACTTTGTCCAGCTTGTGCAACAGATGCGCGCTTACAACAGCAATACCATCGCGGCCTTCGCCGCCGCGGGAGCGATGCCCGATTATGTGCAGGTTGGAAATGAAATCAGCTCCGGCATGTTATGGCCCCTGGGAGAACTTTCGACCAACAGCGCGTCCTGGTCGCAGCTCGGCCAGTTAATGAAAGCGGCCATCCAGGGAATCCAGGACGCGGCGGGGGCGCGCATGCCTCAAATCATTGTTCATATTGACCGGGGCGGAGATTGGGCCGGCACCATGTGGTTTTTTGACAATCTGAACGCGCAATCCGTTCCTTTCGACATCATCGGCGAGAGTTATTATCCCTTTTTCCAGGGATCACCGGAAAGTCTGAGCAACTGCCTCAACAACGCGGCCGCCCGCTATGGCAAACCCATCATCGTGGCTGAGGACGGTTTTCCCTGGACCAACACCTGTCCGTCCGCCTGGACGAACAGTCTTTACGGCTTCCCCCCCACCCCCGCCGGCCAGGTCAGCTTCATCGCGGCCCTGGCCCGGATCGTGAAAGGTGTGCCCAACCAACTCGGGGCCGGCTTTTTCTATTGGGGAGCCGAGTTTCAAGCGGTCAGCGACGTCAACGAGGCCGGTTACAATACGGCGTCGTTTTTTGACGCCAATGGCAATGTGCTGCCGGTGGCCGACGCGGTCGGCGGGATGGGCGCCCCTCTTTTGCTCAGCCCCTCCCTCGATGGCTCATCTCTGTGCCTGCAATGGCCGTTCAGCGGGGCGGCCTCGAAGTTGATGACCTCGACCAATCTGGCGCCGTCGGCGGTGTGGTCGTTTGTGACCGATTCGATTTATTCGACAGGAACGGTGTTTGCTGTCACCCTGCCGATCGGCAGCAATGTTTGTTTTTACCGGCTGCAATCGGACTGATCGTTGGGAGACCGGCCAATTCTCCCGGCAAAAGAAATTTTAAAATGGAAAAATGAACCCCCTCGAGATTCACTGGACCTCTATTCGCGCGTGGTTTCTCGCGGCCATCGCTTTGTTTCTCGCCGCGGGTTGCGCGAGCCACACCAAGGCCAAAGCCGCCGCTCCCGCAAGGAGCGATGCGGGCGCGCAAATGGACCAGGCCAAAACGCAGGCCGTTGCTCCCATGGCGGTGTTTGGAACGCCAGGAATCCAACTCCAGCCTTTCACGATGAATCACCGCCAGGGCGCGGACTCGGTCATCAATCTGTCCTTTTTGTTGGAGGCGCCCGCCGGCAGGGACGGCTTCATTCGCGTTCAAGGCAGCCACCTGATCAAACCCGACGGCCGCCCCATCCGCTTCTGGGGATTCAATCTGACGGAGTGGAGCCGGGGTTCGGTCGAAATCCCGCCGAAAGAGGATGCGCCGATGTGGGCGGCCACGCTGGCGCGCTTTGGCGTCAATCTTGTCCGGCTCCATTTCCTCGATCTTGCCGCGCCCCGCGGGATGATTGACGCGACGCGCGACGACACCCAACATTTCGATCTGGCCCAACTCGACAAGGAGGATTTTTTCATTTCGGAACTGTTAAAGCGGGGCATCTACGTTGATTTGAACCTCAACGTCGGACGGGGCGCCAAGGCCGGCGACAATGTCCTGGTCGTCCAGAACCGCATCGCCAAGGGGCCTTTATTGTTTGACAAGCGCCTGATTGAACTGGAGAAAGATTACGCCCGCCAGCTTCTCACCCACACCAACCCCTACACGAAGAGAGCTTACGCGGATGAGCCGGGGGTGGCGATGGTTGAGATTGTGAACGAGGACGCCATCTACCCCGGTTGGAGCGCGAACAACGCCTACGACCAGGAACTGACCGACCTTTACAACGCCTGGCTGCAAAAGAACCTCGGCCCCGAAAAGTTGGGCAAACTTCGCGAACTGGCCGGGGCCGCCGATGATCAGCCGGTCCCGCGCCTCAAGGGTGCGGCGATACGAAACGCCCCGAAAGAACGATATTATACCGAGTGCGAATTCTTCGGCGAGCTGGAGTCGGGATTTTTTCTCGGAATGCGGTCCTATTTGAAAGACACGTTGAAAGTGAAATGCCCGGTCATTGCCACCGCGGACCACTCCCACTCGGGATCCGGTTACCCGTTGGTGGCGGATACGTCGCGGTTGGATATCGTCGATGGCCACACCTACTGGCAGCACCCGGGCGAGAGGGATTTCAAAAACGCTCCGATGGTCAATGATCCGTTCAACTCGACCGTCGTGGAACTTTCACGCACGGCGGTGGCCGGGAAACCTTACACGGTCAGCGAGGTGAACCATCCGTTCCCCAATCAGTTCGCCAGCGAAGGGATTCCGATCCTGGCCGCCTACGCCGGTTTTTTGGATTGGAGCGCTGTGGTGTGGTACACGTTCGAGCCGAAGCGCGATCCCACCTGGAGTCCGTTCATCGGCGATCCCTTCGACATGTCGCTGGATCCAATCAAAATGCCGCAAATGGCGGCGGGCGCATTGATGTTCATTCGCGGCGACCTCGAACCGGCGAAACAAACCATCGAACGTTCCTATTCGCGCGAGCAGGTCCTGGACAGCCGGCTCCTCCCAGCCACGGAACGGCCTTATTTCACGCCGGGATTTCCGCTCGCGACGCCGTTGCTGCATGGGTCGCGCATTGGCTCGCTTGCCGGTGAACCGACCGCCGCCCTCAGGGCCGGCGCTTCCAGCCCGTTCCGGAGCGATACCGGGCAACTGGTTTGGCGCACGAACTCCGAGCAAGGAGGCCTGGTAACCATTGACAGCCCGCGCTCGCAAGGTCTGGTCGGGTTTGTCAAAGCGAATCACCGGCGCGTGTCAAATCTGGCTGCCGATGTCACAAACGACTTCTGTGCCATTGTCGTCAATTCCCTCGAACCCACACCCATTTCCCGCGCGCGCCGAATGCTCCTGACGGCGTGTGCGCGCGTTGAAAACACCGGCCTGCAGTGGGACGCCCGACAGGCCCATCTGACCGAGCAAGGGCGCTCACCCACTGTGATCGAGCCTGTGACCGGCACGATCACCCTTCGGAACCTGGAGCACGCCGTGAAGGTTACGGCCGAAGCCCTGGACGGCTCCGGCCGGCCCATCGGCGCTCCCATTATTGCCAGGAAGACCGCGGCGGGCTGGAAGATTCCCGTGGGCAAGCCCGCGACCACCTGGTACGAAGTCAGCGTGGAAAGATGAGCGGCAAAACGCTCCGCGCCGGGAGCGCGGCGGACTGATCCTCCGCAGAACTCACACGGACCGCCGCGGAGTTGGACAAACAAAGGACGCGGCGGTAATAATTGGGTAACAATCGGGCCGCAGGTTTGTGCGCATGAAAATAAAATATTCATTCCGGCCAGGGCGGGCAGCCAAAACGTTGCTCGCGCTTTCCTTCACCGCAACCCTGCTCGCCACCGCCCCGGCGGCGCGGGCGGATTCACCTTCCGATCTTCTCGAACAGGGAATCTATTCGGAACAGACCAAAGGCGACCTCGACGGCGCCATGCAGTTGTATCAAAAAGTCATCGCCCAGGCCAAATCGAACCAGGCCCTGGCCGCCCAGGCCCAGTATCATCTGGGCGCTTGCTATTACAAAAAGCAGGATTTCACCAACGCCAACGCGGCCTTTGAATCCGTGATTAAAGATTATCCCGGCGAAACAAACATCGTCGCCCTGGCCCGCAAGTATCTCGCCTCCGCCACCGCGCTCCAGCCGGTTCCCTGGGTGGATGACGAGGACATGCGGCTGGATCTCAGACTGGCGGGCGGGTTGAAGGTCGGCTCGGCCGATTACAGCGTCCGCGCCGGCGAGACCAACGGCCAAAAAACCTGGCGCTTTAGCTCGCGCGTCGAGGCCGCCGGCAGCCAGTCCGTCAGCCATGTCGAAGCCGAAGCCGGCACGCTCAAACCGCTGCACAGCGTTTGGAAGCACTCCTTGCTCGGGGAAGTCGAGACCGTCTATTACCCGGACCACGCCGACTTGACGACGGCCGGCAAAGCAGAGACCAAGAAGCTGGAGTTCGATGGCACGGTTCTTGACAACGAAGAGGTGGTGCAATGGATGCGCTGCCTGCCGCTGGCGGACGGATACAAGACCAGCCAGCAGATTCTGACCGGTCTGGGTTGCCAAATGGTCCCGCTGAAATTCGAGGTCAGCGGCCCGGAGCAGGTCCAGGTCCCCGCGGGGACCAACGATTGTTACAAGGTCGAGTTGAACATTGGCCAGACCTTCTGGTATTCGAGCGATGCCAAACATTATCTGGTCAAATTTGAAGGTGGCGGCGTCATCGGCGAATTGACCGGCGTCACGCAGCGGGCGCCCGGCGAAAAGGCCGCCTACAGCGATTCCACGTTCGGCTTTTCCCTGACCGCACCCGCCGGCTGGTCGTTTGACAAGGAGGAGATCGACAAGACAAACAAGACCGGTGTCACTATTCTCGATCCCCAAGGCCTGGCGGCGAGCGATTTGGCCGTGCAAACGATGAGCACGCTCAAGGCTGACGAGACGAACTCACTGCGCACGTTTGCCAATGCCAGGCTGGCGGAGGACGCCAAGATTTTGAAAGACTTCAAGGTGCGCTCCGATAGCTGGCAGGACCGGACGGTTGCCGGGCAACCGGCGGTCGGCGTCGTGAGCGATTACATGGTTGGAAAGGCGAAGAAGGTGCTTTACCATGTTTGGAGTTTTGGTCCCACCAATGCCGCCTGCTTCTACACTCACGTCGCGGCCTCGGATTTTGACGGCTTCCGTCCGAAATTCGACGCGGTGGTTAATTCCTTTCAAACCCCGTGAGAGCGGTTTTGCGCCATCTCTCCGTCAGCGCCAGCCGGCCCGCCAGTGGCTGGCTGACGCTGCTGTTGTTGCTGGCGGTGCTGGTGCCCTCCGCGTGCCTGCTCTGGTTTATGAACCAGGCCGTGCGCAACGAGCGCCTGGCCCTGCGCCAGCAATTGATGGACGCCTACCGCGACAATCTGGCGCTGGCGCGCAACCGCCTGGACTCTTACTGGAACAACGCCGCGCGCGCCTTCGACACGAATACTCTGCCCGCTCCCGCCCTGTTTGCCGCTGCCGTCCGCGCGGATGTGGCGGACGCTGTCATCTGTTTGGATTCCGCCGGCAAGGTGGTTTATCCCGACGCCGGCCGCCCCCTGGAACGGGAGGAAGAGGGGCCGCTGACCGAGTCAAAAGACCCGGCCGCCGCGGCGCAGCTTTTTGCCGGGAGGGCCGCCGACGCCACCAACGCAACCCTGGCCGCGCGCGCGCTGCAAGCCGAAGTCCGGTGCCTCCTGCAAGCGGGCAAAAAGGAAGAGGCGATCGCGGTCGTGACCAATTCACTGGCCGCGCCGCGGTTCGCGCAAGCAGCCGATGCGGACGGGAGATGGATTGTTCCCAACACGGAGTTGATGGCGCTGGAAGCCGCCGGCGAATCGCGCCCGTTGCTGGAGCTATTGCGCGCCCAACTGCTCGATTACGACCGCCCGATGCCCGCGCCGCAACGGCGTTTCCTCATGCGCCGGACGCAACAACTGTTTCCGCGGCAGCCGGCCTTTCCGACCCTCGCCGCCGAAGAATTGGCGGCGGCTTACCTGGAGGAGAGGCCGACGAATCTCTGGCAGATTGCCGCCGGCAACGGGCGTGTGCTCCTGCTGTTCAGGACGGACAGCCTGCCCCGGCGGCTGCGCGGCGCCATTGGACCGGACACGGCGTTGCTTTCCCCCGGCAAGGAGACCGGCAATTATCTGGTGGCCGATTCCGCCGGGACGAATCTGCCGGGATGGCGCCTGGCGCTGGCCTTGAACGACCGGCGGTTCGACGCGGCGGCGGAGGCGCAAATTGCAGCCTACTTCTGGGTGGGCATCCTGGTGCTGGCGGCGGTGGCCGTCCTGGCCGTCATTGCCGTGCGGTTGATTCGGCGGCAGGTGCAGGCCGCCCAACTCAGGAACGATCTGGTAGCCAACGTCACCCACGAACTCAAGACGCCGCTCTCCGCCATGCGCCTGCTGGTGGACACCTTGCTCAACGCCCCTGTTCTCCACGAACCCACCGCCCGCCAGTACCTTCAATTGATCGCCGCGGAAAACCTGCGCCTCAGCCGGCTGATCGACAATTTCCTGGCCTTCTCGCGCATGGAACGGAACAAGCGCGCCTTCGATTTCGCCCCGACCCCGCCAAAAGAGATTGTTGACAGCGCCGCCGCCGCCGTCCGCGAACGGTTCCAGCCGCCCGAATGCCGTTTCGACGCGCGGGCCGCGCCCGATTTGCCGCCCATCTCCGCCGATGCCGGCGCCCTGGTCACCGCGCTGCTCAACCTTCTGGACAACGCCTACAAATACTCGGGCGACCGGAAGGAAATCACGCTGCGCGCCGAGGCCGGCAATGGCAGCGTCACCTTTGCGGTCAGCGACAACGGCATCGGTTTGGCCCCGCGCGAAACCAAACGGATTTTCAAGCGGTTTTACCAAGTGGACCGGCGCCTGGCGCGGACAGGCGGCGGCTGCGGATTGGGTTTGAGCATTGTGCAGTTCATTGTCACGGCCCACCAGGGCACGGTGCGGGTGGAGAGCGAGCCGGGCCGCGGCAGCACCTTTACCATCAGCATTCCGGCGGCCCGCGAGGCCGCCGCCACGGAAGGGGGCCGATGAACGCCGCCCGGATTTTAATCATCGAAGACGAGCCGGCCCTGCGGCGCGGCTTGAAGGACAATTTCGAGACCGAAGGTTACCGGGTCCGCACGGCCCAGGACGGGGAGGCGGGACTGGAGGCCCTGTTGCGGGAGCCGCCCGACCTGCTGCTGCTGGACCTGATGCTCCCCAAGGTCAACGGCTACGAGATTTGCCGCACCGCCCGCTCCCGCCGCCTGGAGTTTCCCATCATCATGCTCACCGCCAAGGGACAGGAGGACGACATTGTCCGCGGCCTGGAACTGGGGGCCGACGATTATGTGACCAAGCCTTTCAGCATCCGCGAGCTGCTGGCGCGGGTCAAAGCGCTGCTCCGCCGCGGCGGCGCCGCTTCCTCCGAATACCTCTTCGGCGGCTGCCGCCTCGACTTGACAGCGCACAAACTCTTCCGCAACGGGGCCGAGGTGCCGCTGACGGCCAAGGAATTCCGCCTGCTCGAATTCTTTGCCAAACGCGCCGGCCGCGCCCTGACGCGGGACAGCATTCTGGACGCGGTCTGGGGCCAGGACATTCTGGTCAATGACCGCAGCGTGGACCGGTGCGTCACGACCTTGCGGGCGAAAATCGAGGCCGATCCGCACAACCCCGCCTTGATCCAGACGATCCGCGATATCGGCTACCGCTTTGAGGCCCCCCCATGATCGAAACCCGGCAATTGACCAAACTCTTTCACGACAAGAAACGCGGCGAGATTGCGGCCGTCGATCACGTCGATTTCCGTTGCGAGCCGGGCAGAGTCTTCGGCCTGCTGGGCGTCAACGGGGCCGGCAAGACAACCTGTCTCCGTTTGCTGGCCACGCTGCTCCGTCCCACTTCCGGCAGCGCCACGATCAACGGATTTGATGTTGTGCGCGAGCCGCAAAAGGCGCGGGCGAGCATCGGGTTTCTTTCCACCGCCACCGCGCTCTACGGGCGGCTGACGGCCTATGAAGTGGTCCAGTACTTCGGGCGGCTTCACGGCCTGGACGAGGCCGCGCTAGGCCCGCGCATCGACGCGCTTTTCCAGACGCTGGAGATGAACGAGTTCCGCGACCGCCGTTGCGACAAGCTCTCCACCGGCATGAAACAGAAAACCTCGATCGCCCGCACGCTGGTGCATGACCCGCCGGTGATGATCTTTGACGAACCGACCCTCGGTTTGGACGTGTTGACAGCGCGGACGGTCATCGGCTTCATTCGCGAGTGCGGCCACCGGGGCAAGACCGTCATCTTTTCCACCCACGTGATGAGCGAGGCGGAAAAACTCTGCGACACCATCGCCATCATCCACGGCGGGCGGATTCTGGCCGAAGGAACGCTGGCGCAATTGCGGGAACGAGCCGGCCTGCAAAGCCTGGAAGACATTTTCATCAAAGTCGTGGAGGAAAAACCGTGAACCTGAATCCCATCGCCATCGTTTATTTCAAGGAATGGCGCGAGTTGTTGCGCGACCGGCGGACGATCATCTCCATGGTCGTCGTGCCCGTGCTCATCATGCCGGTCTTGATGGTCACGGTCGGGACCACGGCCACGAAACTGGTCGGGAAGGCGCGGCAGGAAACTCCCAAGGTGATGCTGCTGGGCGGCGCGGATTCGCCGGAGACGACCGGGGCGTTGCGCGCGCTCAAAACGTTCCAGTTTGTCCCGGCCGCCCCGGATTTCACGAACCTCATTTCGGACAAGAAAATCGGCGCCGCCGTCGAGATTTCCGGGGGTTTTGACGCCGCGCTGGCGGCGGGGCGGAAGGCGGCCGTCCACATTTACACTTATGAAAGCGAACTGAGATCGACCATCGCGGCGGAATCCCTCGAACAATTCTTCCGGCATCGCCGCGACGACCTCATCAAACGGGGGCTGTCCGAGCGTCATCTCCCGGAAACAGTCTTGACACCGTTCTCCATCGAGCGGACCAATGTGGCGTCGCCCAGGAAAGTGACCGGCAACGTCGTCGGAATGATTCTGCCCTACATTGTGGTTTTGATGTGCCTGACAGGGGCGATTTATCCGGCGGTTGACCTGACGGCCGGCGAAAAGGAGCGCGGCACGCTGGAGACGCTTTTGTGCAGCCCGGTCCCGCGGCGCCATCTGGTGCTGGGCAAGGTGCTGGTGGTGCTGACGGTGTCGCTGGCGACCGGCTTCCTGGCCGTGGCTTCCAACGGCGTGGCGCTGCTCCTGATGAAACGGATGAGCATCGAGGCGGCCAAGGCGGCTGCCGCCATGCCGCTGGCGCTGGACCCGTTCTGCCTGGCCGCTTTTTGCGTGATGATGGTCCCGGTGGCGGCTTTTCTTTCGGCGCTGCTGATCGCAGCCGGCCTGTTCGCGCGCGGCACCAAGGAAGCCAACTCTTATGTGCAACCCCTCCTCATCTTGGTGATCATCCCGGCGGTGGTGGGGGCGCTGCCGGGCATCGAGATCAATTCCCGGCTGGCTCTGATTCCCATTCTGAACGTCAACCTGATCAGCAGGGAAATTCTGGCGGGAACCTGGCACTGGAATTACATCGCCCTCGTTTTTGGTTCGACCTGTCTTTATGCCGCGCTGGCCGTCGCCGCCGCCGTCGCGCTCTTCCAGCGCGAGGACGTTCTTTTCCGCACTTAACCAACCCGCATCCAGACGGTCTTCAGGTAAGCCGGTTCGGCGCGCTCGATGGGGAAATCCGGCGGCTGCGGCGCGTAGGGGCGGGCCAGCACGCGGCGGCCGGCCCGCGTGATCGCGCCGGTCACGGCTTCGAGAAAATCCTCCGGCGCGAACCCGGCCGCGTTGGTCGAGGCCAGGAGGAGGCCGCCGGGTTTGAGCGCCGGCAACGCGGCGGCGGCCAGCGCCCCGTAATCCTTTTCCGCTTGAAAGACGCCGCTTTCCCTCGAACGGGAAAAAGTGGGCGGGTCCAGGACAATCACATCGAACGCGCGCTTCTTCTTGACAAAACGGCGGAGCCAGCCGAAGACGTCGCCAAAAATAAAATCGTGGCCGGAAGGATCGAGGCCGTTGAGGAGGAAGTTCCGCCGGCCCCACTCCAGGCAGTTTTTGGACAGGTCCAGGCTGGTGGCGCGCGCTCCGCCGAGGGCGGCGCAGACCGAAAAGCCGCAGGTGTAGGCGAAGGTGTTGAGCACTTGCGCCCCGGCGGGGATTTCGATGCCCGGCGCGACGTAACGGGTGAGGAAGCGGCGGCGATTGTCCCGTTGATCCAGGAACAGGCCGGCGGAATAACCCTCGTCCAGGCGCAGGGCGAAGCGCACGCCGTTTTCGCGCACGGAGATTTCCCCCGGCGCGGGCGCGCCCCACAAGAGGGCCGGCGCGTTCCGGGCCTCGCGTTGGAGGGTCTTGTGATAGACGGCGCGCGCGGCCACGCGGCGCGCCCAATCTTCGAGTTGACTCCGTTGCGCCGCGGTGGGCGGCGCGGCGGATTGGGCCAGCAAATAATCCCCCAACTGGTCCAGGTACAGGCCGGGCCACCCGTCCGCCGCGCCATGAACCAGCCGGAAAGCGTTGGTCGCGGCGGGATCGATGACCGCCCGGCGCAGGGCCAGGCGCGGTTCCTGCGCAAAATCCGGCGGCGCCGACAAGGAAACCGTCCGGCCGGTGGCGGGATGCTCGAATTGAAGATGCGCGGCATGCAAACAGAGGCGCGGGTACGGAGCGCCGCCGTAAAGAGTGTCCCCGAGAATGGGAAAACCCCCGGCGGCGGCCTGCACCCGGATTTGATGGGTCTTGCCGGTCAGCGGGCGGGCCTCGACCATCGCGCCGGCCGGTCGAAACCATGTTTCCGCCACCGCCGCGCCGGCGTGCAGGGGGCGGCTGACGTATTTTGGCCCGGCGCGAACCAGGGCGGAGCGCGCCTTCAGCTCGCGGAAGGCCACCGGGCGATCAGTCAAGAATAGATATTCTTTGAGCACCCGGCCTTCTTCGAACTGCCGGGCCAGGGCGCGATTGGCGGCGGCGGTCTTGCCGAACACGATCAAGCCCGAGGTCTCCTTGTCCAGGCGGTGGAGGAGGGAGAGGCCCTGCCAGCGCGGTTCGCGCTGCCGGAGCCATTCGTAGAGGCCCTCGCCGGCGAAGGGCGCGGGCAAGTGGGTGTTCCACCCGGCCGGTTTGTTCGCCGCCAGCAGGTGTTCATCTTCAAAAACAATCAAATCCATCCGCGGCGCGTTCTTGGCGCCAGAATGGGCAAGGGAACGCGGGCCGTCAAATGGTGAATTCTTCATTTTTCCTCTGGCCTCGCGCTGGCGCCCGTCGCATCATGGAGTCCTTATGACAACCGGTAACGGAAGCCACTCCCGCTTGAGCCGCCGTCGCTTTCTCAAGGTCGCCGGCGCCGCGGGCGCCGCCTTTGCCCTGCCCACTTTCATTCCTGCCACCGCCTTGGGGCGAGGCGGGCGGCCTGCCCCTTCCGAACGGATCACCGTCGGGATCGTCGGCTGGGGCATGATCGCGCCGGATAATACGCAGGGGCTGATGGCCCTGAAGGATTGCCAGGTGGTGGCCTCGTGCAACATCGACAAATCACACCTGAAACAATCCCTCGATGTCATCAACGGCTTCTACCAGAACAAGGACTGCAAATCGTATCACGATTACCGGAAGATGCTGGCGCGGGACGACCTGGACGCGGTGATGATTGCGGTGCCGGACCATTGGCACGAATTGATCGCAGTCGCGGCCGCCCGGCGCAAGAAGGACATTTATGGCGAGAAGCCGCTGGCCAAGACCATCGCCGAACAGCAGCGGATAGTGCAAGCGGTGCGGGAAAACGGGTGCATCTGGCAAACCGGCTCGTGGCAGCGCTCCAAAGGCAGTTTTCACAAGGCGGCCGAAATTGTCCGCAACGGCCTGATCGGCAAAATCAGCCGGGTCGAAGTCGGGTTGCCCTCCGGCCACACCGACTTTGCCCACATTGAACCGGAGTTTGTCAAGAAACTCGCCGCGCTCAACGCGGGCATCACCAGCCCCGCCCAGGTGTTGCCGGGAACTGCTGCGTGGAACCTGGCCGTCACGAAGGCCCCGCGCGAGTTGGATTACAACACCTGGATCGGCCCCTCGAGAATGGAACCCTACATCAAGGTGCGCGGCCACTTGGACTGGCGCTGGAATTACAATACCGGCGGCGGCCAATTGATGGACTGGGTCGGCCATCATGTCGATATCGCCCATTGGGGATTGGGATTTGACAGCAGCGGTCCCTACGAATTGGAAGGCCACGGCGACTTCCCGCCCCAGGAGGCCATCTGGAACACCTGCACCAAATATCGCATCGAACTGAAGTATCCCAACGACATCCGCATGACCATCGCCGGCGGACACGACGACATCAAGAACGGCACAAAATGGATCGGTTCGGACGGCTGGGTGTGGGTGAACCGCGAAAGTTTCGACGCCTCGAATGAGGATTGGAGGGACATCAAGGAACTTTCCGACCGGGACGCCAAGATCAAGCTCATCAAATCGACCGATCATTACCGCAACTTCATCGACTCGGTCAAATCGCGGCAGCCCACCATCACGCCCGTCGAAACCGCCCATCACTCCACCCTCCCCGGCCATCTCGGCCTGATCTCGATGTGGGTGGGGCGCAAACTGCGCTGGGACGCGGCCAGGGAAGAAATTCTTGACGATCCGACGGCGACCGACTTGATGACCCGCATGTACCGTCCGCCCTACGAGATGTGACGCCGCGCGTCACATCTGCTCTTTGAGCAGACTGAAAACGTCCGTCGAGTCGATCTGCGGCGGAATCGTTCCCGCCGGGCGTTCGCAGAGCAACACGGGCTGCTCCCCCGCCGGAACCGCGCGCCTTCCGTGCGACCCTTTCACCAGGCCGGCGTCCAGCGGAATGACATCCATCAACATGCGGAAGCCGAGTTGCTTGCGCAGCAAACGCCAGAGGATTTTCAGTTTGACCATGGGGATTTTCGGGTCCAAAAACAACTCGGCCGGGTCGTAGCCGGGTTTGCGATGGATGTCCACGCAACGCGCGAAATCCGGCGCCAGCGCATCATCCAACCAGTAATAATAGGTAAACCACGCCCCCCCGGCCGCCACCGCGATCAAGTCGCCCGCGCGCGGATGGTCCAGGCCCAGCGCCCGCTTTTCCGCCGCGCCGAGGACCGCCCCGACCCCCGGTTGCGCGCCCAGCGCGTCCCGCGCCCGCGCTTCCAGCGAAGGGTCATTGAGGTAAACATGGGCGACCTGATGATCGGCGACGGCGAAGACCTTGCTGGCGCCGCAATCGAGCAGTTCCAATCCCAGTTCCTCCCGCACCGCCACCCAGCCGTTTTCCCGAAACACCCGGTTCAGATGCACGGGCCGCTCGACGCCCGAAATTCCATATTCGGAAAGCATGATGACGCGCACTCCCCGCTTTTGAACATAGGAAATCAAATCGCCCGCGATGTTGTCGATGCGCCGCAGGTCCGCCGCGATCAACGGCGAAGCCGGCCCGTGCCGTTGCAGATTGTAGTCCAGATGCGGCAGGTAAACCAGGCTCAACGTCGGCGCGTATTTTTGCTCGACCCATTTGGCCGATTCCGCGATCCAGCGCGAGGCCGCGTCCGCGCTCCCGTGCGGCCCGGCCACGCCCGCCGCCGGTCCCCAAAAGGCCTGGAACGGGAATTCCCCCAAGTCCCGCTTGATGGCCGGGCGGAGGCCGGGCGGCCACGCATAGATGTCGAACACCTTGCGCCCGTCGGCCGGATACATGGGACGGGGCGTGATGGAGTAATCCGCCGTCGAATACATGTTGAACCACCAGAACAATTGCGCGCAGGTGAAGGCCGGGTCGCGCCGGCGCAATTCCTCCCAAATCTTCGTCCCCCCCACCAGGTGATTGGACTGCTTCCAGAACTGCACCTCGGCCAGTTCGCGATGGTACCAGCCGTTGCCCACAATGCCGTGGCGGGCGGGAGGGGCGCCAGTCAAGTAGTTGGCTTGCGCGGTGCAGGTGACGGCGGGAAACGCCGGCACGATGCGCGCCTGCGCGCCCCGGTTGCGGAAGGCCGCGAGGTTCGGCATCTCCGGGCCGAGGAGCGATTCCGCCAGGCCGGCCACGTTGATGACCGCCGTTCGATTCAACACGGCCCGTCTATCCTCCTTTGCTGCTATAAAACATAAATCTCGCGCTCAGTTGCAGCGGGACCAATAATAGATTCCGGCGATGATGCCCAGGGAGGCCACGCTCATCCAAAGGGCCGAGCCGATGAAATAGGAACCCGCCACCAGGGCAATGCCGCCAAAAAGCGGCGGGGCCGATCGCTGTTTTTTTCCGTAAATGAAAAATCCGGCGCCGATCGCTCCCCAGATCAACGACGCCACCAGCGTGCCCGAATCGACATGGAGCGGGAGCGAGGGAATCGGGCTGGGTTCGTCCATCAAGCCGGCGCCGAAAAATCCGTCGAGCTTCGTCATTCGTCATTTTCCCCGGTTGATCCACTCCGGCCTTCCCGCGGCGCCGGCGAGTGTCCAAAACTCGAGCTCCGCCCGCGCCCGTGTCCGCGGATGGAGGCGATGGTCTTGGCGCGGCTGCGCGGCACCAGCACCAGCGGGCAGCCTTCAAAGCCGAAGGCCCGCCGCATCTCGTTGGCCAGATATTTCTTGTACGCGTCGGAAAACAAATCCGCGCGGTTGACGAAGAGCAGAAACATCGGCGGCGCCTGCTTGATTTGCGTCGCGTAAAAAAACTTCAGCCGGTGCCCCGCCGAACTCAACGGCTGCCGTTGCGCGATGGCGTCGTGCAGGGTGCGGTTGAGGATCGCCGTCGGAACCTTCTGGCGCAATTGCGAGGCGACATAGCGGATCGATTCCAGCAACTGCTCGAGGTGGAATCCCGATTTCGCCGAGGTGAAAATGACCGGGGCGTAATCGAGAAAAAAGAGATGCTCCCGCACCCAGCCGCCAAACTCCCCCAGCGAGGTGAGCGGCCTGGATTGCCCTTCCCGCCGTTTCTTCTCCTGATCGCGCAATTCCTTGCGGGCCGTCTCCACTTCGGGAGCGACCAGGTCCCACTTGTTGACAACCAGCACGCACGCCTTGCGCTCCTCGATGATCTTGTCGGCCACTTTCTTGTCCTGCGACAGGATGCCCGCCTCCGCGTCCAGCACGAAAATGACAATGTCGCACCGGGCAATCGAGTCCTCCGTGCGCTTGACGCTGAAAAACTCGACGGAATCATCCACGCGCCGTTTCTGCCGCACGCCGGCCGTGTCAATCAAAATATATTTCTGCCGCGCGCCGCCGGTCTCGACTTCAAAAGGGACATCGACCGAGTCGCGGGTCGTGCCGGGAACGGGGGTGACGATGACCCGTTGGGAATGGGTCAAGGCGTTGATGAGGGACGATTTGCCCACGTTGGGCCGGCCCACGACCGCCAATTTGAGCGCCGGCCCGGCCGCGGCGTCCGGGGCCGGCCCGCCCTCCGCCTCGGCGGGCAGCGCGGCCATGGCGGCGTCCATCAGCGCGTCAATGCCCCGCTGATGAATGGCGCTGACCGGAAAAATCCCGAGAAAGCCCAACGCGGAAAACTCGTCCGCGCCGGCGTTGTCCCGATCATTGTCCGCCTTATTGACCGCAACCAGCGCCTCCTTGCCCGCGCGCCGCAGCCTTTGGGCGACCTCCCTGTCCAGCGGCACAACCCCCTCGCGGACATCGACAACGAGGATAATGACCTGGGCCGCTTCGATGGCCAATTGGACCTGCGCGAACGCCGCCTCGGCGATGGCATCGCGCGCCTTCTCCCCGCGCACCAGCCCGATGCCGCCCGTATCGACGAGGGTGAAGGGCCGTCCGCGCCACTCCACCTCGGCGGTGACGCGATCGCGCGTCACGCCCGGCTCGTCGTGGACGATGGCGATGCGTTTGCCGGCGATGCGATTAAACAGCGCGGATTTCCCCACATTGGGCCGACCGACAATGGCAATAAGACCAGGCACGTTGG
The DNA here is from genome assembly GCA_049510745.1 of Verrucomicrobiota bacterium. Lineage (GTDB taxonomy): Bacteria > Verrucomicrobiota > Verrucomicrobiia > Limisphaerales > Palsa-1400 > PLGF01. The sequence goes on from JBEKYR010000003.1 coordinate 112,700, forward strand.
GCCAGAGTAGGCGCAATCAGCGCCACAAGCCATACCGGAATTGCAGGCCCGCGCAACCCGGGTGCATTTCAATATTTGGACCCCGGTCAGCGCGGCTGGAGGGCAAGCGGCAATCGTGCGGTGCTTGTGAGGTTTTTCGTCTCCGGTCGCCGTCGCCGGTTCCGGGTATTTTTAGGATTTTCATTTTTTGGCCCGATTTAGCCGGATTTACCCGGATTTGGCCGGATTTTTCCGGATTTGTCCGGGTTTGGGGCTTCGTTTTCCGGGTTGAATCCGGCATTTTTTGCCGCTTCTTGGGGTAGTTCCCGGTGCCAGCGCAGCATCGGGTCTGCGCTTGGGCCGCGCCAGATTTGAGTTTTTGCGTCAAGTCTGTCACCTGCAAATGACGGCAAATGTCCGTCCAAGGTTTGACTGGCTTGATTGGTGAGCCAATGGGACCAATGCGACGAATGGCTGATGCGATGGGAGAGGTCTGCGAGCCACGGGCCGGTGTTGACCGGGCCGCACTGAGCACTTTGCCTTTTGCATGTCTCATTCATGCTGGCTCGATTTAAGCACAGGTCTATCAAGACGAAAAACCTACGGAAGGAAAAAAAAGCGAATTTAAGAATGAGTGAATCAGTGAATTGGAGGAGAATAAGCGAGTCAGTGAATCAGTGAATGAGGGTGCTGTTAACAGCCCATCCGGCCCCTTTCTCACTCACTGATTCACTGATTCACTGATTCTCTTCTTGTCTTCGCGTGCCGTTCCAAATACGCGCCCAGGCTGGCGGGGCCGACCTTTTTGTTCACCCGGTAATCTTCGCGATAAGCGAACCAAAGCGCGCGCGAAATCTTGACGGGATTGAATTCCCTCGGCCGCCGCTTGTTTTTGAGCGAATAGACAAAATCGCAAAGGCACACGCGGTCGTCCACCACGCGAATCAGCGCGTCCATGCGCGGGGAGAGCGGGCGGCAACGGCGCCAGGCGGAACGAATGGCCCAGACGTATTGCAGCCAGTACTGCCAGCGGTGGCTGCGATGGGCGTTGAGCGTCATGCTGGCCGGCGAGGCGCGGCAGGCGACCAGCGGTTCGCCCAGCACGAGCAATTCCCCGGAACGCAGGCCCAGTTCGCTCATGAAGGAAACATCGTTGCCGTAGGCATGACGCGAGAAGTCAAACCCGTAGGGATTCTCAAAGTCGATGTAATGATCGAACACCTCTCGGGCCACCGCCGTGTCCCATAACCCGCAGATTTGGCTGACGGGAAAAACCGCCGCCAGGATGCCCAGGGCGTATTGGTCCCCTTTGACTTTGCCGGTGGGAAACTGGTGCAGCAGAACGCGGCTGGCTTCGCCGGTGCGGATGTTTTTCGCGCCGGGATTCTCCACCGCCGCCGGCAGCGTCTCGGAATAGGCGTTGCAACTGGCGATGACTTGCGATGGGTTTTGCCGCAAAACTTCCACCAATGCCCCGGCATAGCGCGGCAAAATCAAATCGTCCGCCCAAACGAAGGTGGCGTACTTTCCGCGCGCTTCCTGGAGGAGCTTGCGCCAGGCGCGGACGGGGCCGGAATTGGTGTCGCTGGAGAAAAAACGGATGCGCGGGTCCTGCCGGGCGGCGGCCTGGATGATCTGGCGGGTGGCGTCCTGGCTGGCCTCGTCGTAAATGACGATTTCCAGATCGCGAAACGTCTGGCTCCGGCACGACGCGATGGCCTCCGCCACCGTCAAGGCGCTGTTGAATGTGGGAATTAAAAGGCTGACCAGAGGAGCGGCCGGCATATCATCCCGTCACTTTGACGCGGCCTTCGCGGTGGTCTTTGAGGAGCTGGATGTCGGCTTCGACCATCAATTTCACCAAATCGGCGAACTTGGTTTTCGGCTCCCAGCCGAGCTGGCGTTTGGCCTTGCTGGCATCGCCGATGAGCACATCGACCTCCGCCGGTCGGTAGTAGCGCGGATCGATTTCCACGTGTTTCTTCCAGTCCAGTTTGACATGGCCGAAGGCCAGATCGAGAAACTCGCGGATGGAATGCGTTTCCCCCGTGGCCACGACGTAATCATCGGGTCGGTCCTGCTGCAACATCAGCCACATCGCCTCGACGTATTCCTTGGCGTAGCCCCAATCGCGCTTGGCGTCGAGGTTGCCGAGGTAAAGCTTGTCCTGCAAGCCGGCCTGGATGTGGGCGACGGCGCGGGTGATTTTGCGGGTGACGAACGTCTCGCCGCGGCGGGGCGATTCGTGGTTGAAGAGGATGCCGTTGCTGGCGTGCAGGCCGTAGGATTCCCGGTAATTGACAGTGATCCAGAAGGAATAGACCTTCGAGCAGCCGTATGGGCTGCGCGGATAAAAGGGAGTGGTTTCGCGCTGCGGGATCTCCCGGACCTTCCCGAACATCTCGCTGGAGGAAGCCTGGTAGAAACGGGGTTGCAGGCCGGTTTCGCGGATGGCTTCGAGCAGCCGGACGGTGCCGGTGGCCGAAACGTCGGTCGTGTATTCCGGGGCGTCGAAGCTGACGCGGACGTGGCTTTGCGCGGCCAGGTTGTAAAGTTCGTCCGGCTGGATTTTGCCCAGCAACCGGCTCAAGCCGCTGGCATCGCTCAAATCGCCGTAGTGGAGGAAGAGGCGGTTTTTGGAGTTGTGCTGATCGGAATAGATGCTTTCGAGGCGGCCGGTGTTAAAGGTGCTGGCGCGGCGGATGAGGCCGTGGACCTGGTAGCCCTTGGCGAGCAGCAACTCCGCCAGATAGGAGCCATCCTGGCCCGTGATGCCTGTAATCAGCGCTTTTTTTGACATACAACGAGCCAAAGGTTCGGCAACGGCAGAGGGGATGGCAAGCCTGAAGTTCCATCTTGGTTCTGCCCGTGTTTCTCCCGGCCGCAAACAGCGCCCTACCCTCGCATTTTGGCGGCCAGTTGGGCGGCGAAGGCGGCGTGGGCCGCGTCTTGCAGGCTGCTTTGAAGAACATCCAGCACTTTGGCGGAATCCCGGGCGAGAAGCGCATCGACGGCCAGCGCCAATCCCGGGAAGTGCGGACTGCGAATGACATGCTGGGCATCCGGCGCGTTGGGGCGATATTCGTCATTCTCCAGGACAAACCAGTCGAATTGGCCGTCGAGAACGCGCCAGACCAAGTATTCGCGCACCCCGGCGCGGCGGTAGGCGCGGAGTTTGTCATGCAGATCAATCGCCACGCTGCTGGCCGCAATTTCAACGATGAGTTCCGGCGGCCCCTCCAGATAATCGGCCGCGTCCAGCCGCGTCTGCCCGCCACATTCGGGCAGCAACCGCAACAGCGCGTCCGGTTGCGGGACGTTTTCCGCGTCCAGCCGGACGGTGACGTTTCCGGCCGCTTCCGTGCCCGCTGTGCGGGCGGAATAATAAACGAGCCAGCCTTGGATGAGTGAGTCTGGCGCGCCGTGCGAGAAACGGACGGGGGAGGGCATATAGACGATTCCTTCAATGAGTTCAGCCTTCTTGACCTGTGGCATTTCCTCATAGCGCCGCAAGAACTCGGCCGCACCAAGCCGGTCGCCGCTTTCCAGCGGCGGCAATGGGGGCCGTTTTCCCGGCCTGCGGGGCCGCGAAGGTGGGGCTGTGCCGATTGCTGCCATATCCAGAGGTTATCAGCAAACCCGCGCGCGGGCAACCGGCATTTGCGCAGAAAAGACTGGCGTGGGCGAATGCCTTCTCTAACATCGGGCCGTTGCGCGCCCCGTCGGCGCGGGCGAAAATGAAAGCGAAAATCATCGTCACACCAAAGAAGGCCGTCGTCGATCCGCAAGGCAAAACGGTGCAAAACGCCCTCGAACACATGGGCTACAAAGGCCTCGGCGCCGTCCACGTCGGCAAATACCTGGAAATCGAGCTGCCCGGCGCGGACAAGGAGGCCTGGCGCCGGCAAATCGACGAGGCCTGCCTCAAAATCCTGAGCAATCCCGTCATCGAAGATTACCGCTTCGACATCGAGTAAAATGAATTTCGCCGTCCTTCAATTTCCCGCCTCCAATTGCGACCAGGACGCCCTCCACGCCGTCAAGGACGTGCTCGGCCACTCCGCCCGGCTGGTCTGGCACAAGGAGAATTCGCTGGCAGGCTTTGACGCCGTCATCATCCCCGGCGGCTTCAGCTACGGAGATTATTTGCGGACGGGGGCGATTGCCCGGTTCAGCCCGATCATGCAGGCGGTGCAGAGCTTTGCCGCCGAGGGCGGGCTGGTGCTGGGCATCTGCAACGGGTTCCAAATCCTCTGCGAGGCGGGGATGCTGCCCGGCGCGCTCATCCGCAACCGTTCGCTCCAATTCCGCTGCGAACATATCTTCCTCAAGACGGTTGCGCCGGAGACGCCGTTCACCGGCAAAATCCCGGCGGGAAAAATCCTCCGGGTCCCCATCGCGCACGGCGAAGGCTGCTACTTCGCCGACGAAGCGACGCTGGAGAAGCTCAAGAACAACGGCCAGATTCTCTGGCACTATTGCGACGCCCAGGGCGGGTTGACCGAGCCGGCCAATCCAAACGGCTCGCTTTGGAACATCGCCGGCATCTGCAACGAGACGCGCAACGTGGCGGGGCTGATGCCGCATCCCGAACGCGCCAGCGAAGCGGTTCTTGGCTCCGTCGATGGACGGCTCATTTTCGAGAGCATGGTCTGTTGGCTGGAAAACCGGATGGCGAAAGCGGCCTGAAACAGGCGATGTCCATGAGCGATCCACAGATCACCCCCGAACTGGTCGAGCAGCACAATCTCACGGCCGGGGAATACGGCAAAATCAAAAGCATCCTCGGACGCGAGCCGTCTTACACCGAGTTGGGTATTTTCTCGGTGATGTGGAGCGAGCATTGCTCCTACAAAAACACCCGCCCGCTCCTCAAAACCCTGCCCACCCAATCGCCCCGCATCCTCGTCGGCGCGGGCGAGGAGAACGCCGGGATTGTCGATATCGGCGACGGCCTGGCGATCGCGTTCAAGATCGAATCGCACAACCACCCCAGCGCCGTCGAACCGTTCCAGGGGGCGGCCACGGGCGTCGGCGGCATCATCCGCGACATTTTCACCATGGGCGCGCGGCCCGTCTGCGCGGTCAATTCCCTGCGCTTCGGCCCCATCGGCCCGGAAGGCGTCAACGGCGGCGCGGCCCACAACCGCCGGCTTTTCGCCGGCGTGGTCGGCGGCATCGCCCATTACGGCAATTGCTTCGGCATCCCGACCGTGGCGGGCGAAGTTTATTTTGACAAGTGTTACGAAGGCAATCCGCTGGTCAACGCCTTCTGCCTGGGCGTCCTGCGCCACGAACAGATCGCCCGCGGCGCGGCCAAGGGAGTGGGCAACCCGGTCTTTTACGTCGGCCCCGCCACCGGGCGCGACGGCCTGGCCGGGGCGGCCTTTGCCTCGCGGGATTTGACCGAGGAATCGTCCGACCAGCAACGCGGCGCGGTGCAGGTCGGCGACCCCTTCATGGAAAAACTGGTCTGCGAAGCCTGCCTGGAACTGCTCGCCACCGACGCCGTCGCCGGCATCCAGGACATGGGCGCGGCCGGCTTGACCTGCTCGACGTGCGAAACCGCCGCCCGCGCCGGCACCGGCATCGAGATCGAACTGGCGCTGGTGCCGCAACGGGTCCCGAACATGACCCCTTACGAGATCATGCTCAGCGAGTCGCAGGAGCGCATGTTGATCATCGTCCGGGCGGGGCGCGAAGACGAAGTCAAACGCATTTTTGACAAATGGGACTTGCCCTCCGCCCGCATCGGGCAGGTGACGGACACGGGGCGCATGATTGTCAAATATAACGGCAAAGTCGTGGCCGACATCCCGGCGAAAAAACTGGCCGACGAAGCGCCCGTTTACCAGCGCGAGGCCCGCGAACCGGCCTATTTGCAGGCCGTCCGCGCCTTTTCGCCCGACTCCCTCCCGCCGCCGGGCGACCCCGTCGAGGCGCTCCGGCGGCTCCTGGCCTGGCCGACCATCGCCTCCAAGAACTGGGTTTACCGCCAATACGACCACATGGTGCGGGACGGATCGGCCGTCTGTCCGGGCTCGGACGCGGCCGTGATCCGGCTCAAGGCCGATTCGCTGCCGGAAACGGGCGGGGCGAACGCGCCAGCCGTGAGCGACAAATACCTCGCCCTGACGGTCGATTGCAACGCGGCCTACGTCTATCTGGACCCGTACGAAGGGGCCAAGATCGCGGTCGCGGAAGCGGCCCGCAACCTGGCCTGTTCCGGCGCGGCGCCGCTGGGCGCGACGGACAACCTCAATTTTGGCAACCCGCACAACCCGGAACTTTTCTGGCAATTAAAGGAATCGGTGCGCGGCCTGGCCGACGCCTGCTGCGCCTTGGACGCGCCCATCACCGGCGGCAATTGCAGTCTCTACAACCAAAGCCCCAACGGCCCGATCGATCCGACGCCGACGGTGGCGCTGGTGGGCTTGATCGAGAAACCGGAGCACATCACCACGCAATGGTTCAAGAACGAGGGCGACGCGATTGTGCTGCTGGGCGACGCGGTGGATTTGGACGACCCGTTGCGCGGCCTGGGCGGGTCGGCGTGGCTGCAATGCCTGCACGGCTTGAAAACCGGCGCGCCGCCGCGCTGCGATTTGGAAAAGGAACGCCGCCTGCACACCACCTTGCGCGGCTTCATTCACTGCGGCCTGATCCGGAGCGCGCATGATTGCAGCGAAGGCGGTTTGGCGGTGGCGCTGGCGGAAAGCTGCATCTCGCAGCAAATCGCCCGCGACACCCCGCGCCTGATCGGCGCGCAAATCGATTTGTCTTTCGCCGTCGCGGAAACCACGCGGGTGGACGCGCTGCTTTTCGGCGAAAGCCAAAGCCGGGTCATTATATCCGTCGCGCCGGCGGACGTGGTCAAAGTGGTGGAGCGGGCGAAAATCATGGGCGTGAGCGCCGCGAGAATCGGGACCGTTGGCGGCGGCGAATTGTCCGTGAAACTGGGCGCCTTGGAAGTGAAATGGCCGGTGACGGACCTGCACGATTTATGGTGGAACGCCCTGGCGCGGGCGATGTCCGCGTAACGCCAAGTTCGTGCTTCGTCAATCGAGACACCGGATAATTGCGAGGTGAATCAGGACGCGCGCCGTTGTCGATCCCGCTCCAACGCGGCATCCAAGAGACCGGCCGATACAAAACAGTTTGTCCGCCGGAGTTTGGTGATGGTCGTCGGCAGGTCGATCAATTTCAATTCCGACATTCTTTCCAATACGCCGATTGTGCCGATGACGGTCAATCCAAGCCGTCGAGCGGCGGCGCGGCCATCCAGGTCATCCATCAATACGGCGGATGCGTTTGCCTGCAAGGCCAATTGCAAGGCCGCCGCCTCTCCCTTATGCAAACCGTTCACCTCGTGCGACCGAAGCACCGGTTCAGTTCTCAGCCAGGATGGCGATTTCGTTATCCAATTCTTGACTGTTTGGGGAGTGAAACGGTGCAGCAATTCATCGCGCACTTCGGGCGGAATCAAGACGACTTCAAACAGTTTTGGGAGCGCGTCCGCGCAGTCAATGAGGATGAGATAATGAATCGGGCCGGCATCGGCCACAATGGCGCGCCGCTCATCTGCTTGTGAGCCGCCGTATGATGGCAAGGTCATCGGCAAATTCCTCGGGTTCCCCTGCCCGATGGGCGCGCGCTTCCTGCAAAAAGGCATCCGTTTGCCAGCGGTCCAACCCGAGCATTTCACCGGCTTGAGCGTGGCTGATCCTCCCTGCCCGATAGGCATCGCTTACCAACGACTCAAATGCCCGTCGCGGCAACTCGGACGGACCGCCCCCCAACGCCTTCACCAACTCATCCGGCAGTGAGATTTCAATTGTTGCGGCCATACTTTAACTTTCTAAAAGCAGCGTACCACATCGCGGCAGAGCCGCAATCAAAAGAATTGAAGGCAGATTTCATCATCAACAAGCTGACCTCGGCATGGTCGCGCGACCGTTTTCCCGGATGTCACCGGGCGCTCCAGGCTCAACCCGCTTTCTTTCGGTGCTCGATGATTTCGACGAAGGCGCGCAGAGAACGGTTGACCGCCTGGGCGCTGGGAAACGCTTTGGCCACGTCCGGTTCCAGAACCACCACGTTGGTGCCTTTCCTCATCATTCCCTCGTTCTCTTCGGTAATCTCGGCGAATCGACTGGCTCTTATCGGATTGAAGCATCGCAGTCCAACTAGACCCAAAAAGCCCATATTTCCAAAGCTTTCCGGACGTTTTGACGGTTCAGTCAGGGAAACATTGCACGCATGATTGGTTCAACCGTTTTCCATATTTCAATCGCACTTGCCGAAGTCTGAATGAGTGTCGGAAAACCCGCCAACAATCTCTTTACGACAGATGATTTTCTCTTGCCTTCTGGGGCTGTTGCCTCCGTGGCCACCGTGCTGAGGATTTCAATTGCCTCATTCTTTTTTTCCGCTGGCAATTCAGAATCGGCTATTGCGCTCGCCAATTTTAAGATGGCACCCGCGACGTCTTGAGTCTGTGGATTGGCCTTCAATGCCGTAATGGCAGAGTCCACAATTTCAAGATTTCCCGTGTTCAAGACTCCGACAGAACTATCTTTGACAGTGATATTATTGAGCGTCATGGGACCTCCTTGAATTATTCTGACTTGGCGTTGTGGATAACGTGGCAGACTTCCGTGGGACAATCCACTAACGGCCTCCATTTCTGAAGCAGCGAAATTCATGTCGCGTTCAAGTTGGTCAGATTGAATGGCGGACATTTGCGCATGCTTCACGTTGCAATCTAGGCACAAGGGAAACTCATTGCCTTCGGGACCAACTAAATACATCGCCGGCTTATCGCAGTTGTGACACTTGGTCGCCATACCGCGACGATGTTCGGGCAAAAGGGCTGAGTTGACAATCACAAAATTCCAAGTGGATTCATTTATTGCGTGTTCCGAGATACGGCTTAGTGCCCCGGCACCTCGGATAGTTTTTGCACCCCCAGAACTTTCCTCGGTATCCGTGTCGAAGGCGCATTGCCTCGCCACATTTGTCGCAATAGGGAACATCTGAAAGTGCCTTGAAACTTAGGTCGTCTCCCGAAAGGTCATTTTTCAGTTCGTGGCCGTTTCGACACCGTTTTGAATCCACCGTGTTTTTTAGGTCAAAAACAACAACGTCCCCGCATTCTGGACACATCAACCGATATTCTTGTGCGTCTGGGCCAGTCGGAAAGGCACGCATCATCAATGCAGCGAGTTTCGGCCCGTCAATCAATTCGATACTATTTTCCTCTGCAAATTTCATTGCGGTCGCCGCGAATTCGCTTGTCGTGACAAAGATGCCCGAATCTGCCTTCATTGTCTTAATTGCCGCGTAGAATTTTTGGAGCGCTGGGCGTCCGATCGGTTTGTCCCTTGCGTAACGTTTACACTCAACAAAAATGGTTTTTCCGTTTCGACTCAAAATTAAATCTCTGCCAAAATCATTGCTCATGGGAGTCTGTTTCACGGAGTAGCCCATTTGCCGATACATTTTTGCAACAATTCCCTCAAATTCTCCAGGTGTAAAATTGAGCAGAAAATCAATCTTGTGCGTCCTAAGTTTTGTCAGTCGTGCAAGCTCTTCATTCCTCAAGCGACCCGCTTCCGCCATAATTCCCTTGATTTTCTTTGCGTGCTCCCAATTCTCCTGTTCCTGCCGAAGCCTTTCTGCCTCTTCTTGCTTACAGCGTTCGCATCTGAGGCGGGTTTTGCCACCTTTGATCCCGTGTTGACACAACTCGACATCCAATTTGCGCTCATGGAATTTGGCCTGACCCGAACTGATTACGGCCCTGACGGCAGAAAGCAAAATTAAGAAGCACCAAAAGCCACCCAATACCAGACAAAATCGTGCGTTGTCAGACAGCGCCATCATTCTCCGGGAACATATACGTTCTCGAAGAGAGAAAAGCAACTGCCGCAAAAGCCGGTGAGAGTCGTCATTTCAATAATCGAAACAATTGACTTTGGCCGTAACCGGCGATTTTACCGCTATGGCGGATGAGACGGCGGACAGGCGGAAAGAGGATTATGATTAAGAGCAGGATTAGGAAATGAAAGAGGCTCGCGCGGCGGGTTGATATTGCGGATTGTTTCCGGGGCGGGTTGGCGGTAAGGTGGGAAGAGCATGGCGTTGGTGCGAATACTTGTCGATGGTTACAGCCTCCTGCATCAGTGGCCGGAATTGGCGCCGGGCCGGCCGCGCCATTCGGCGGAGGCGCGCGACGAACTGATCCGGACTCTCATGTTGTATCAGGATGCCACGGGCACGCCCATGACCGTTGTCTTTGACGGCGCCGGCAAGGCCGCCGCCACAGCCTTCCCGTCCACGCCGGAGCTGGAAATCCTTTATTCCCGCGGCGGCCAGACGGCCGACCAGATCATCGAGCGCGTCGCCGCGCGGATGCAGGAAATTGGCGAGGTGCTGGCCGTGACCGACGATTACGCCGAGCGCGACACGGTGTTTTTCCACGGCGGCATGGCCTCCAGTTGCGCCAATTTCATCGAAACGGTCGAACGGACGCTGCGCGAACAGGAGCGCGACATTTTTCATCATAACCGCCGCCAGCGCGCGGCCTTCAAAGCACCGCGCTGAATCCGCCCATGAAACAAGCCGCCCTTTTGAGTTGGTTTTTCCGCGCCGCCCGCCTCTGTCTGGCGGCGGCAACGGCCCTGGCCGCCGCGCCGGGCCGCGCGGAGGACGCTCCGCCAAAACAGGCCCGGATGGAGAACCGGTTTCTCTTCGTCATCGAAACTTCCTCGTCCATGAAAAGCCGCACCAACGGCGTGGAGGAGGCGGTGTTGGGGCTGCTCAAATCCGGCCTGCAAGGAGAGGCGCGCAAGGGAGACACCCTGGGGCTGTGGTCTTACCGCGACCAGCTTCATCCCGAATTTCCCATGCAGGTCTGGTCGGAGCAGAACAAAGGAGAGATCGCCGAGACCGTGCAGCGCTTCCTGCGCCACCTCCGCTATGAAAAATCGGCGCGCCTGGACAAAGTCTGGCCCGCCGTGCGGCAGGTCCTGGGGAAATCGGAACGGCTGACGGTGATATTTATATATGACGGAGAGGAAACGCTGCGCGGAACCCCCTTCGACGAGGACATCAACGATCTCCAGAAGCAGTATCGCCGGGAATTTCGCGCCGCGCATCTGCCGTTGGTCACGGTTCTCGCCGCCCGCGACGGCCAGTTCTTCGATTACACCATCAATTATCCCGGCTCCATCACCGTGCCGCATACCGCCGACCCGCTGCCGCCGCCGGAAACCAATGCGCCTCCGGTCGCGGCAGCCCCTTCGACTCCGGCGCCGTCCGCGACCAACGCGCCGGTCGAGCCAAAGCCGCCGCGCAGGATTGAGATTGTGATGAAAGGCCCGGCCGCCGCCGCTCCCGCTCCCGCCCCAGCCGCCGCCGCTCCCGCTCCCGCTCCGGCGGCTGCCCCGCCTGCCGCGCCGGTTCCGCCCGCCGCCGTCAGCAACCAAGTCGTTCCGGTGACGCCGCCTCCGTCCGGCCTGGCCAAGCCTTCCGAACCCCTGCCGCCGGCGGCCCCGCCGCCGCAGCCTGTCGCGCCGGTCGCGCCTGTCGCGGTTCAAATCACAAATAACGCGGCCACCCCGGCGCCGTCCGCCGCTCCGCCGGCCCCGCCCGCGCGTCCGGCGCCGCCACCCATCGTGGCGATGGCGCCCGCGCCCGCGCCGGCTGCCCCCGTCAGCCAGCCCAAGCCGCCCGCCGCGCGGCCGGGTCCCATGCCGGTGGCCGTCGCCTCGACCGGCCAGCAAGCGGCGCTGTTTGTCATTGCGTTTTCATTATTGACAATTGCGGCGGTGCTGGTCATTTTCCTGCTGCGCCGCTCCCGCGCCCGGCCGCATTCGAGCTTGATCTCGCAATCCATCGACCGCTCGCGGTGAGGGCCGATGTCCAACCGTGAATCCTGCCATGCCAGCCCTCAACCCCGCGTCCCTCATCCGCCCGCTGGTGCGGCGCCTGCGTCCGTACGTGCCCGGCGAGCAGCCGAAAATCCGGGGCCTGACCAAGCTGAACACCAACGAGAACCCGTATCCGCCCTCCCCAAAAGTCCTGGCGGCGGTGAAGGCGGCGGTGGACGGGCGGTTGCGGCTTTACCCCAATCCCACGGCGGAGGCCTTGCGCGGGAAGCTGGCCGGACTTCATCGCTGCGCGCCGGAAAATATAATTGTTGGCAACGGCTCGGATGAGTTGCTGGCCCTGGCCACTCGCGCGTTTGTCGAGCCGGGGGGGGCCGTCCAGTTTTTCGCGCCGGGCTATTCTCTCTATCCGGTGCTGGCGGAAATCCACGGCGCCCGCGGCCGGGCGGTTCCCCTGGCCGAAGGCTTCGCCCTTCCCGGCCTGGCGCGGCTCAAAAAGGAAGGCCTGTGGGAGGCGCGGGCGGCGCTGACCTTCGTCACGACCCCCAACGCTCCCACCGGGCGCGGTTACGCCACGCGGGAATTGGACGCCCTCTGCCGCGCGCACCGGGGCGTGGTGATTTTGGACGAGGCTTACGCCGATTTCGCGCGGGAAAACGCGCTCTCGCTCGCCTTGAAGTTTCCGCACGTCATTGTCGCGCGCACCTTTTCCAAGGGCTATTCCCTCTGTTTTCAGCGCGTGGGCTATTTTGTCGGGCCGGCCGCGTTGATTGAGGCGCTGCAAAAAATCCGGGACAGTTACAACGTCAACGGCCTGGGCCAGATCGCGGCCCTGGCCACGTTGGAGGACTTGCCCTATTACCGGCGGAATTTCAGACGCATCATCGCCACGCGCGAGCGGCTCTCCGTCGAACTGCGCGCGCTGGGCTTCGTCGTCCCGCCCAGCCAGGCCAACTTCATTTTCGCCCGCCCGCCCCAATTCCCCGCGCAGGAGTGGCTGGAAAAACTGCGCCAGAAACGGGTGCTGGTGCGATGGTTCAAAGACCCCGCCACGCGGGATTTCCTGCGCATCACCATCGGGACGGAGGCGGAGGCGGACACCTTGTTGCGGGCCGTCCGCGGAATCATTCCTTAAAATCCCGTTCTTTCGGCTGGCGAGATGAAGACCGGCTTGAGGCGTTGCCGCCCCGATCAAAACTTGAATTCCACCCCTTCCCGCGCCGCGCAGATCACCCCCGGCGCGCCGTGGCGGGCGGCCCGCTGCCGGCAGGCCTGCACCATCTGGTCAATGGCGCGGTCGGTGCTTTCCGGGTCGTGATGGAACAGGGCGAGCGTTTTCACCTTGGCCCGCGTGGCCAGGTCGGTGACCGAGAAACAGCACGAGTGCCCCCACTTTATTTTCGTTGCGTACTCTTTTTCATCGTACTGCGCGTCCATGATCAGTAAATCCGCGTCCTGCGCCACTTCCACCAGGGCCGCCGGGACCCGCCGTGGCGGGCCGGCGTCTTCCAGATCGGGAAACAGGTCACCCGGCTCGATCTCCAGTTCGTTGTCCGTGGCATAGACGATTTTGCGCCCGTCCTTTTCAAAGGAAAAGCCGTGGCATCCACCGGGATGGTTGAGGGCGAAGCTCCGCACGCGCACGCCGTCGATCTCCCTTTGGCCGTTCTCGAAGTAATCGGCGGCGATGGTGGCGCCGACTTCTTTGAACGAGACGGGAAAATAATCCGAACTCATCTGGCCGGAGAGCAGTTGGTAGGTGCTGTTGTCGTTGGTTTGCCGGCCATAGACGTGAATGGGCATGGTCTTGAGATAGACCGGGGCGAAAAAGGGGAAGCCCTGGATGTGGTCCCAATGGGTATGCGTAATGAGCAGATGCAGTTCCTTGGGCGGCGGCTGGCGGGTGAGCAAATCCTTCCCCAATTCCCGAATCCCCGACCCGGCGTCGCAGACAAAGACCGTCTGGTCGAAGCGGACTTCCACGCAGGAGGTGTTGCCGCCATAGACGCGCGTCCAACTGGCCGGGGTGGGGATGGCTCCCCGCGTTCCCCAAAACTTGACGAAGGCGGCCATTTCAGTCCTCGTGATACACAAACAAGCTCTCCGCCACCTGGATGAGATCGCCCTCCCGCAGGACCGCCGAATAGACTTTGACCCCGTTGAGATAAACGCCGTTCCGGCTGTCATTGTCGCGCAGGATGCAATCGGTTCCGCGCACCCGGAAAAAGGCATGCAGTGGCGAGACGCGTTTGGAGGCCAGGCGCAGTTGGGTGTCGGCAGCGCGGCCCATGACAAGCCCCCCGGCCTCGATGGTGATCTCGCGGGGCGCGCCCTCGCCCTCCAATTGCTCCAGGGAGTGGCGATGGGTCTCCCGGCCCCGGCGCAGCACCCGGATGTTTCCCGCATTGGTCGTCTTGGACTCCGCCATGTCGGATGGTTGGTTTAAACCGCGTCCATACTGAAGGAAAGAGCGGCGTTTGCAAAGTCTTTTTCGCGGGGCGCGAATTGGCGCTGAACCGGTCAACAAGGTTTCACGCAATCGTTTCCAGGCTGACAACTGTTTGTCACAATGGTTGTGCTAAACTGGCCCGCAATTTAGTCGGAGATCAATCAATTTTTAGTCGGAGACCAACCAACATCATAGGCGGAATTTATGCTCACCTTCCATCTCACTCCTGTCCTGGCCAGCAGCGCGTGGCAGTTCGCGATCAACAAGGCGACGCCTGAAGGCAAAATCACGATGTCGTTCCTGCTGCTTTTGTCGCTGTTCAGTTGGACGATCATCATCACCAAGGCCCGGCAACTGGCCATTGCGCGGAAATGGGCCAGGAAATTCTTCGCCGCCTACAACGCCACCCGCGATCCGATGGACATCAAACGGAGCGGCCAGGAATTTGAGGGCGCTCCCGCTTACCAGCTTTATATTCGCGGCGCCGACGAAGTGGATTACCATCTGAAGAACAATCCCGTCCGGGTGGAAGGGCGCCTCCTGATGCAGAGCGATCCGGCCGTGGGCCGCGGCAACACAGACCATCTGGCCCGGTCGAAGACGACCAAGATCAGCGTCGCCTCCTTTGACGCGGTCAAGGTGGTGATGGAGGAGGCGTCGGCGGCGGAAGCGATGGCCCTGGAGAAGGGGATGATCGTGCTGTCCACGGCGGTGGCGGGCGGCCCGTTCATTGGCTTGCTGGGAACGGTTTGGGGCGTGATGGAAACCTTTGCCGGCATCGCCAGCGCGGGTTCCGCCAGCCTCACGGCCATGGCGCCGGGCGTCGCGGCCGCCTTGATTTGCACCGTGATCGGCCTCCTGGTCGCCATTCCGGCCATGTTCAGCTATAACTTCATGGTCACGACCATCCGCGCCATCACCCAGGAGTTGGACGGGTTCGCCAGCCGCTACGCCAACCAGATCGAACATCGTTACGTGGACAATCGCCCGCTGTCGGAGGAAATAAGGGACTCCAACAACGCGTTGGCGGCGCGAATTGTCAGCGCCCTCAAGAGAGACACCATGCCGGAACCGGTCCTTGAGGCGTTCGCCAGCGGTCAATAGCGAAGGCGACGGCGATGAAAAAGTGCTCCCATTCGGCGCATCACACGCTGACTGAGCTGAACATCACTCCACTGCTGGACCTGGCTTTTGTTTTGTTGGTGATCTTCATCATCACGACCACGCCGATTGTCAATGACCTGGACTTGAGCCTGCCCACCGCCTCCAAACACGAGAAGGACCCGCCGCGCAAGGCCAACTACATCACCGTGCAGGCCGATGGAAAGCTGTGGCTCAACAAGGCGGCGATGGACCTTTCCGACCTGCACGAGAAACTGGTGGGATTGCGCATCGACGATCCGGACCTGAGCGTGATTGTGTGCGGCGACGGCAAAGCCAAATACCGCCAAATCCGCGCCGTCCTGGACATTTGCCAGCAAGCCAACGTCGTCAAAGTGGACCTGGCCACCGAGGCGGCGGACAAGAAGTAAACGGAGGCAGCCATGGTCCCGCAAACGAAACAACGAAAACCGCGCAACTCGTCGAAGGTCAACCTGCTGATCTCCCTGGCTTTTCACGGGGTGATTATCCTGGCGCTGGTCTTTTTTGCCGCGCGCCAGGGATTGCTGGGCAAGCAGATCAAGAAGATCGCCGTCGAGATGGTCAGGGAGAAGCCGCCGCAAAAACCCAAGGAGCCGGAGAAGCCCAAGGAGGAACCGCCCAAGGTGGAGCCGCCCAAGCTGGCCGAGACACCAAAGATCGAATCGCCCAGAGAAACGGCGCCCCCTCCGGCGTCGCTGGCGATGGCCGCTCCCCCGGCGATGGCGCCGGCTCCGGTCGATGTCAGTTCGTTCGTTTTCGAAGGGGGCAAGGCGGTGGAAACCAGTTCCGACCCCGTGCAACTTTACAAAGGTTCCCTGGAATACCTGCTGCGGTCCCGTTGGGATCGTCCGACGGATCTCGACGACCAGTCCTTCGTGGCGGAAGTGGAAGTCTCGGTCGATCACAGCGGGCAGATCGCCAACCCGGTCTGGAAGAAAGGTTCCGGTGACAAGCGCTGGGATGACTCCGTGCGCCAGGCTCTGGCCCGGACCAGGAGCGCAAGCCGGCCGCCGCCCGCCAATTTCCCGCCGCGCGTTCTGGTGCGTTTTGATGTCGTTGCGACCGAACCCATTGTGCAATAGACCATGAAGAAAACATCCCGGCGCGGGCACAGCACGTTGAGCGAGTTGAACATCACTCCGCTGCTGGACTTGGTGTTTGTGCTGCTGGTCATCTTCATCATCACCACCCCGCAAATGGTCAACAGCCTGGAGATGGCCCTCCCGTCGGGCAAACCGCCCCCGCAGAATCCCAACGAACCAAAGCCCAGGATCAACCGCATCCTGGTCGATGACAAGGGGAAGGTGTTCCTCAACGACGAAGCCGTTCCCGACGGCGCCCTCAAGAGCAGACTGCAAAGTTTGAAGGCGTCGGACCCGGACCCCAAGATCGTGGTCAAAGGCGCCGACGAAGTGGATTACCAGAACATGATCAAGGTGCTGGACGCGCTCCAGCAATTGGACATCACCAAAGTCGGGCTGGCGACCCAGGGGGGTTAAGAATTCGTTTTAAAAACGTAACATTTCCGACGGCAATTTGTCACAGGGCGCTGCCATCCTCGCCACCGATGAAGTCGAGACACCGTCTGCTTGAGCCACATTTGGTGGTTAAGGAGCTGACCCTTCCGAAGAGCGATGAATGGATGCCCCGCTTCCGCGGCTGGTGTTTCCTCCAGATTATCAGCGGGGTAAGCTACTGGCAGCACCCCGATGGACCGCGGGAGATTCCCGCGGGAGCGTCGCTGCTCCTGACCAAAGACGCCGAGGGGGGCTTGCGCGCCAGCCAGTTGAGCGAAGTGGCCATCAGTTATTTTTGCGTGGAGCCGGAAAAACTGACCGGCCTCTTGAGCCTGAGCGAGCAGCGCTCGCTGACCCTGGCCGCTGCTCACGACCATGCCGACATTCGGGTGCTTCCTCCGGCCCACCCGATCTCGGAACGATTCAAAAACCTCTGCCTCAACCGCACCGGCGCCAATGTCGCGCTCCGGTTGCAATTGCTGCAACTCTTTGTCGATCTATTCGGGAGCGAAATCGAGGAGAGTCCGGCCGATGCCATTCAAGAAATGGATGGCCGGGTGCGGCTGAGGCTCTTGCTCAATCAAATGCCGGCGTCGGAATTCGTGGAATTGTCGCTTTCGGACCTCGAACCGAGGGTGCATTGCAGCGCGCGGCATCTGAGCCGGCTCTTCCGCCAGGAGATCGGCGCGTCATTTCGGGAAAAACAAACCGAACTGCGTCTGGCCAAAGCCTGCGAGTTGCTGGCCCATTCCAACGCCAAAATGGTGGAGGTGGCGCTGGCCAGCGGCTACCAGTCGAACAGCATTTTCAGCCAGTTGTTCAAAAAACAGTTCGGCGTCAGCCCCGGAAAATGGCGCCAGCAGCACGTCCACAGGAACCGGGAACAGCGGAGGTTTTTGCCGCGGTTGTCCCTATGATCTTGAGCCAACGGAGGAAAGCCGGGTGGTGGGTTCTCCTGGTCTGCCTGAAGTGGGGCCTGGCCGCGGCGCTGGCCGCCCCTCCCGCCGCGCCCGACGCCGCGACCAACGCCGCGCCCCACTTTCTGGTGCAGGAATATGAAGTCACGGGCAACAGCCTGCTCCCGGAGCAAACTGTCAAAGACATACTCTCCCGGCACACCGGCACGAACGTCACTTTCGCGGACGTGGCCGGCGCCGTCAAGGAACTCCAGATGGAGTACCACAACCGCGGCTACGACACCATCAGCGTCACCATCCCCCAGCAACGACTGACCAACGGCGTCTTCAAGATTCGCGTTTTTGAAGGGCGCCTGGCCGAAATCGTGGTGACCGGCAATCGTTTCTACAGTTCCAACAACGTGGTGCGGGCCTTGCCCGGCTTGAAGACGAACGTCTTTTTGAACAGCAAATTGTTCCAGGCCGAGTTGGACCGGGCCAACGCCAATCAGGACCGGCAAATCTATCCGGAAATCCATCCGGGGCCGGAGACGAACACGACCTCGCTGTTTCTGAGGGTCAAGGACCGCCTGCCGCTCCACGCCAAGATCGAGGCCAACAACCAAAGCTCCCCGGGCACGCCCGAAATGCGGTTGAACAGCTCTGTCGTCTATAACAATCTGTGGCAGGAAAACCATTCCATGGGCGTCCAATACTCCTTTTCGGAGGAGGATTTCAAGGACGGGAACCAATGGAATTTTTATGACCGGCCGCTGGTCGCCAATTACAGCGCCTTCTATCGCCTGCCTTTGGCGGCGCCGCAAGCGATGGCGGACACCGTCGCCAGCCATCCGGGGAGTTTTGGCTACAACGAGGCCACGAGAAAATTTGAATTGCCGCCCGCCTCGGAAGCGCCCGAATTGAACATCTATGCCAGCCGCTCCACCATTGACACAGGCGTGCTGACGGGAGACCGCAAGACCCTGGGCACTTTCCCCAGCGGCACCATTGAAGAGGACACCGATCACCAGGATTTGACTTTCAATGAGGGCCTCGGTTTTCGTCTCTCCGAACCGCTGCCGGACGTGTCCGGCTTCCGGTCGCGCCTCCAGGCCGGCCTGGACTTCAAGGTCTATCGACTGGAGAGCTTTGAGACGAACAATTTCATTTTCACCCAGTATCTTTTGGACACTTCCGGCAACCCCTTCACGCGGGTGAGTGTGACCCCTTCCCCGGTCCCCGCCACGATCAAATCGCTTTCCTACCTGCCGCTGAACCTCCGCTGGGACGCGCGCCGTCAAGACGAACATGGCGCGACGGATTTCGGTTTCGGTTACAGCCCCAACGTCTGGTTTTCCCATGGCCGGACCAATGTCGAAAACGTGGCGGGCTCCGCCCAAGCCTCCGGCTACTGGCAGATTTTGACCGCCAGCCTGGCCCGCGAGCAGACCTTCCCCCGGGATTGGAAGCTGGCCTTGCGGGCCGACGGCCAATGGGCCAGCGAGCCGTTAATCAGCAACGAACAATTTGGCGTGGGCGGCGTCGGCGGCGTGAGAGGTTATCGGGAGGGCGAAGTGCTCGGCGACAGGGGCTGGCGGGTCACCTCCGAGTTGAAAACGCCCCCGTACCGCATCGGGTATGTGGGGGCGGGAACCGACAGGCCGTTGCTGGTGCGCGCTTCGGTCTTCATGGATTATGCGGGGACCTATCTTGTGGACCCGAATCGCATCCCGGGCCGAACCTCGTTGTGGGGCACGGGCATTGGCGGCGCCGCCTCCCTCGGTTCCGATTGGGACGCGCGCTTGTTATTCGCCTGGCCGCTCAAAACAGCCGGGAGTTCGGAGGCCGATCAACTGCGCGTGGCTTTTTCCCTCAGCGCGCAGTTTTGAGGCATCACCACAGGACGCGGCATTTTCACTGAGATTTGTCTGGCAGACTTTGAAGCAAACGTTGCGCGGGTTGGAAGTTTGGCTCAATCCTGAGCGATTGGTTTGCTGCTGCTCGCGCTTCTTCGTAATGTTTTGCGCGAAACAAAATATCGGCCTGCGCATACGGAATCCGCGGGTCTTTCGGAGCCAAAGCCGACGCGCGATCCAACGCCGCCAGGGAGTCATCGATCTGGCCGGCGCGGCCGGAGTAGGCGTATTTCCCCGGCTTCCTCTAAAGCTATGGGACACCACACGCACCGAAGCAGGCCAATGCCAATCCAAAAAGCAAACTCGAAAAAACCAAAATCTCATTTCACGCCGAACGCCAATGAAACCCGTGCAAATCAACGGGGCAGCGCAAAACTTTTCCCGTTATGGGACGGGTGTGATGATTTTTGTTTTCCTAGTTTTCAGGTTCGTTTTTGTTTATTATTGACTCGATGGGGTCAGGCTAGGGTGTAGGCCCGGTCTGGGTCTTCTCGGCGGTGGTTTTTTGCAGGAACCAAATCAGGTCCTTCGTCAGCGTGCCGTAGGGAGTAAGACTGGCGCTGCGTTGCCAAGACAGGACGACGGGATCGGTCCATCTCCTGATTTGGGCGTGGCCGTCACAAAAGGAGATTCCGCAGGCGCCGGCGTGATAGGAGGCGGGGCAATCGACCCACCCTTTGTCGCTGGGAAAATCGAGAAAGAAGGCGTCGTTGATGCTGTAGGGATTCTCGTCGATGAGGAGAAAGAGATTGGCGGATCCCGGGACCGTCAGGTTGGCGCCTTTAGTGTAAATGCGGTACGCCCCGTTCATGCTGCAATTCTGGATGGCAATGGGAGGGGGGTTGAGCCAGGCGTTCATGGACATGCTGCGGACGCGGTCTGTGCCGCCGCCGCCTGCGGGATAAACGTTACCGCGGTTGACGGTGCTGCGGTCGGCGGGACAGCGGTAAACGCCGGGGTTGCCGACATAAGGATATAACACTCCCGCCTTGGGCCAGGCGACGTTGGTTTGTTCGCCCTGAACCGGCGCGCTTTCTTCCATGTCGCCTGGACACCATTGCAGATTTACGCCGGGATTAGGTCCGGCAGAGTTGCCAGAGGGCTCGTAGTCGGTGTTTCCATTGATGGCGAGGTAGTCTCTGTTGTCAACGCCGTACGTGACCCAAGCCAGCGTCAATTGTTTGAGGTTGCTGATGCATTTGGCGCCTTGGGACTGCTCTTTGGCCTTGTTCAAAGCCGGCAGCAGCAACGCCGCCAGAATGGCGATGATCGCGATGACGACCAGCAGTTCAATCAACGTAAACCCCCGAAAGAACGGGGCTGTGGACGAATCGAGACGAGTCTTTTTCATTTTAAAGCAATACAGAACCATAATATAACATACATACAGACGCAAGAAAAAGATGCAGGATATTCGATTTTTCGATTTTCTTCGATCTCTGTAATCTGCGCCGTCAATCAGGCAAAGCGACGGGATGCGGCCGAAGCCGGCGTGCAAAGCGCCCCCGTCGTCACACGAATTTAACATTCAATTGCTTTTCCTGAGTTTTTGTCCCGCTAACCTGAACTTGAAATCGAATCGGATATGAAACCCAAGTCTTCAGGCGCGGCGGCATGGCTGGCCGCCGGCATGGCCCTCCTGGCGCCGCTCTTCACCGCAGCCAACCCGACGCAAGGCGTGGTCACGCAGGGGAGCGCGGTGATTACCACCCAGGGGCCTGCCTTGAAGATTCAGACTTCCGGCAATGCCAGCATCAATTGGGCGACCTTTAACATCGGCGCCGGTCAATCGACCGTGTTCGTGCAGCCTTCCGCCTCGTCGGTGGTCTGGAATCATATCAATGACCCCAATCCGTCGCAGATTCTGGGGCATCTGGATGCCAACGGCTATGTGGTTCTGCAAAATCAATCGGGCTTTTACGTCGGCGGCAACGCTGTCATCAATGCCGCCGGTTTGATTATGACCACCACGCCGGTCGTGCCGCCGGACATTTCCAGCGGGAGCGCGTGGCAATTCAACGCGCCGCCGCCCGCCGCCCGCATTATCAATTATGGCCAGATTAGCGCCGGGGCCTCCGGGCCGGTCTTTCTCATTGCGCACGATGTCGAAAACCACGGCTCGATCACGGCGCCGGGCGGGCAGATCGGGCTTTATGCGGGCAAAGAGGTGTTGGTGTCGAGCCGTCCGGATGGGCGCGGCTTAAGCGCCACGGTCAGTCTGCCGGAAGGTTCGGTGAATAATTCGGGGAGTCTGATCGCGGACGCCGGCACCATCGCCCTGCACGCGCAAGTGGTCAATCAAGGCGGCCTGATTCAAGCCAACTCCGTCCGTGAGCAGAACGGCGTCATCGAAGTGGTGGCCGGCGATTCCTTGACGCTGGGCGCGTCCTCAGTGATTGACGCGAAGGGGGATTCCACGGGGATGAGTCCAGGCGGGAACGTCACCATCCAATCCGGAAATCAATTCAGCGACACCCCGACTTCCACGATCAATGTCTCCGGTGGCGTCGAGGGCGGCAATGGCGGCCAGGTTCACATTTCCGCCATCCAGATGGACGCCATCCAATCCCAAATCAACGGCCAGGCGGCCGCCGGTTGGAAGGGGGGCAATCTCCTGATCGATCCAGTCAACATCACCTTGAGCTACACCGGCGCCAGCGCCACTTCGGGAACCGTCAACGAAGGCGATTCGCCCAACAGCCTGATATTAAACGTGAATTCCTTCAGCAGTTTTTCCCAGATTCTGCTCCAGGCTTCCCAGAATATCACGTTGAACACGACCTGGAATCTGGCGGACAGCGCCAATCCCGCCAGCCTGACATTGCAGGCGGGAAACAACATCACGCTGAACCAAAGCATTATTGCGGGCCAGAACTGGGACGTGAATCTGATTGCCGGCGCTGATTTTAAGACGCCCACCAGTGTCGTTTCGGGCACAGGCCAGGTCGTTTTGACCAAGACCGCCTACGTGCAAACGCAGAACGGCACCCTCGATGTGACGGCGGGAAACAGCGTCTCGGTTGGCACCGGCGCCATCCGCACCGTCGGCGGCGGCAGCGTTGATGTCACGGCGGTGTCCGGAAACGTCAACACGGGACAGAACCAAAACGGCTATATTTTCAGGAATACCGGGTACACCATTTCCGGCAACTTGGGGGGTATCAGCACTTCCGCCGGGGGCGACGTCACCATCACCGCCGGGGGGAATGTGACCAGCTTTCTGCCCACGGCGACCAGCTCCAGCCCGACCGATGCCGGCTCCGGCGCCTTTGGGCCGGAGCCAGGAGTGGTGACGGTGACGGCCGGGGGCAACGTCTATGGAAATTTCGTGGCCGCCAACAGCGAACGCAATGGAACGGTTGTGGCCAGCACCATCACCGCTCAAAACGGGAACGCGGGCGCCGCCGGAAACCTTCTGGCCCTGAACCTGATCATAGGCGGCTGGCAGGTCAACGCGCCCAACGGCAGCATTTATCTACAGGAAGTGCGCAATCCCAACGGGATGTTCAACGGCGCGACCGGCGGGACCGGCGCGTGGAAACACTTCTTCGATTATGATCCAAACTCGTTCGTGGACCTCGACGCCGGCAACGCCGTTTTCCTGGAAGGAACACTGCTGCCGCGCTACACCAGCGACGCCGTTCCGGTCATTTATCCGCCGACCCTGACCATCAATGCCGGGGCGGGCGGCGTGACGCTGGGCAACAATCTGACCTTGTTTCCCTCGGCTTCGGGGGAATTGAACATCACCACCACGGGCGGCGGATCACTGGAAGGAGGGAACTTTACGCTGGCGATGTCGGACAGCAGCGCCACGAGTTGGACGAGCGCGGGCAATTTCGCCACCGACCACGCCGCCCACCCGGTGCAATTGAACAACCCCCAGCCGGTCGTGTTCAACATCTCCGGCAACCTTGATGATCTGACCATTATCACGCCGAAAGAGACGCAAATCACCGTGCAGGGGAACATGAACAACACCAGTTTTTCCGGACAGAACCTTCATGCGGGCGACACGACGTTCATTAATGTGGCCGGAAAAATCTTCAACCAAAATGTTTATTCGTTCGTCACCCTCGACGCGCCCCTGACTCTGCCTCCGCCGCTCTATCCCAGCTCCAAGCCCGATTACCTCCAGATTCTGGAAAACGCCGTCGTTCCCGGCTCCGGGCCGAATTCGACGGCCGGCGGAGCTTTGTTTCCCACCTTGAGTTTCTTCTACCTGCCGGCCACCCACCAGATCGGTTACTACGGGCAGATGGACCAGGCCACGGAACAGTTGTTATTGGGCACCCTGCACGAAAAAACGTTCTATCCCAATGGAAAACCCATTCTGGACGCCAACGGCAACTATGTCACCAAGCCGGTGACTTTTAACGTGGGCGCCTCGGAAATAACGGCGCTCTACGCGGCCAGCCAGAGTTCGGCTCCCCCGAGCAGCGCGCCTTTGGGTTACTTGATCGGCGGGCCTGGCCAGTTCGACATCACGGCGCAGTCGTTGGATCTGGGTGTGACGGGCGGCATCATTTCAGAGGGTCCGGCGATCAATCACGCCTTGGCCCGCCTCGCAAAAACGGGCGCCGCCATCAATATCAATGTGAAGGGCGACCTGGATTTGTTCGCCTCGCAAATCAGTTCCTATTACGGCGGCGCCATCGACATCCATGCCGGGGGAACGATTAACGCGGGCCTCCAGAATCTGCCCTTCTCCAAGGCCTTTGTTCCGCACGGCATCTGGACTTCCGGCCACAGCGACGTGACCGTGATCGCGCAAGGAAACATTAACGTGGCCGGCGCCCGCATCGCCGCCTTCGACGGGGGCAACATCTTTGTCGAGTCGCTGACAGGCAACGTCGATGCGGGCAGCGGGAACTTCGCCCAGGTCGGGGTCAATGAAGTGATCGTCAATCCCAAGACCGGCGCGGTTTCCACCCTGCAGCAACCCATTGCCGGCAGCGGAATCCTGGCCACGACCCTGCCGAACGCTCCCCGCGGCATGGAGGTCGGCAACATTACAGTGCTGACCCCGCAGGGCGACATTGATGCGAACCTCGGAGGCATCGCCCAGGAACCGTTGAATGGCAACAGTTCCCTCGCCCCCACCGTGACGCTCGTTGCCGGCACGAGAAACAGCGACGGCACCGTGGCGCATCCGGGCAACATCAATGCCAGCGACTCGGGCGTCATCGGCGTAAACACTATTTTAAACGCCGCCGGCAACATTTCCGGGTTGGTCATCGCGCAGGGAAATTCCACGATCAACGCCGCCGCCAACGTCAGCGGCACGTTCCTGGCCGGCGGCACCTCCAGTTTCAGCGCGGTCGGCACGATCACCGGGATCGCCATCGCCGGCAACGCCATCAGTGTTTCCAGCGGCAAGTTTGAGGGTGTCGCGCTCTCGCAAAATGTCTCGGGCGGGGGAGCGCAAACGGCTCTGCCCACCGCCGCCACCGCCACAGCCGCCAGTCAAACCGCCGCCGCCGAGACGACGGACTCCCAAAAGGCCAAAACGTCGGACGCGCCGGTCTCCGCGGACGACGACCTGGCGAAGCGCGCGGGCCGGCAGCCATTGCTGGCCAAATACACCGGCCGGGTGACCGTCGTGCTGCCCACGCGCCAATAAACGGTCTTCGACTATTTGAAAGACGCGACGGGTGTTGACCGCGGGGAGCGGGGGTATTTAATCTGGTTGAACGATGGCCCGGCCCATTCGCATCCGATCATGCGGGAACGGTGACGGCGCTGTTCCGGCGTGGCAGGTTACGAGGCAGAAGGGCGGAGCGCGCAGCGTGCCCGATGCGAGTTTAATGCCCGGCGTTGAAGCCGGCTGGTCCCGTCAATTTTCATGAAGCACCCTTTCCATCTCCTGTCTCTTTGTGCCCTCGGCGCGCTGTGCGCGGGCGACTTGGTGGCCGGCCAAGTGCCGCCCCTGCCCGAAGAACCCAGTCGGCGCCTCGCGCCTCAGGAGACGCCAATCTCGGCGGACGAGATACTGCGCCGAGCCTTGGACGCCCGCGGCGGGGAGACTGCCGCCGCGCGCATTCAGTCCTTCCACTGCAAGGGCACTGTGGATGTCGCCCAGGGTGTGCGGGGTGACTTTGAATTCTTCGCCGCCCGGCCCAATCAGGCGCGCGCGATTTACGACTTCGGGGCCGGCAACCGATTCGAAATCGCCTTCGATGGCCAGACGGCTTGGGAAGCCCAACCGGGGAGCGCCCCGGAAGCGCAAAGCGGCGAGAAGCTGCGGGAAAGCCGGGACGGGGCGGCGTGGTTCGCATCCTCTTATGATGACCCGCGCGCTTACCGCTCGGTGGCGTACGCCGGGGAAACCTTGTTCGAAGGCGCGAGATGCTACGAGTTGAAGCTGATCACCAAGTCGGACCGCGAAGAGACGCATTACTATAACGCGAGTAATTATCTCCTGGCCGGCGTGTTGAAGAGGGTCACTGTCGAGACTAAACCGACTTGGCTCATATTGAGCTTTCTGGAATACCGGAAGTTTGCCGGCTTCCGGTTCCCGACGCGCTTCCGCTACCGTATGGAAGAATCTGAGTGGGTGATCCGTGTGAACTCGGTCCAGGTGAATTGCGTAAACGGCGCAGCGTTCAAAATGCCCGCGGCCGCCAAGGCGGATTCCAAAGCCGCCGAGCCGTCCGCCGCGCTGTCCGATGCCGAGATCAAAACCATCCTTCAAGACCGCATCGATGCCGACAAGCTCGGCGTCGGCTTGGTGGCCGGGCTGGTCGATGCCCAGGGAAGCCGGGTCATCAGTTGTGGCAAGTTGGATAACGGGAACAGCCCGGAAGTGAACGGGGACACGCTCTTCGAGATCGGCTCGATTACCAAGGTGTTTACCCGCCTGCTGCTCCATGACATGGTCGCGCGCGGAGAGATGAACCTGGACGATCCGGTGCAAAAGTACCTGCCGGCCTCCGCGCGGATGCCCACCCGCCACGGCAAGCAGATTACCTTGTGGGACCTGACCACGCACACCTCGGGGCTGCCACGCGACATGGACGGCCCCTGTACCGTCGAGCATCTCTACGCCTTCCTCGCGAGTCACAAACTCCGCCGCGATCCCGGCGAGGAGTTCGAGTATTCCAACGTCGGCATGGCGCTGCTGGGCCACGTGATTGCCTTAAAAGCGGGCCAGGATTATGAGACGCTGGTCCGCGAGCGGATTTGCCGTCCGCTGAAGATGGACAGCACGGCCATCACTCTGACGCCCGAACTCCAGGCGCGCCGGGCCGTCGGCCATGCCCCCGCCAGCCAGCCCGCGGACTACATCGGCCTCCAGGCCCTTCCTGGCGCCGGCGCCTTGTTCTCGACGGCCAATGACATGCTCAAGTTCGCTTCCGCCAGACTGGGCTTGACCCCATTTGCGCTCACGCCGCTGATGAAGAAGACCAACGGCGGCCATGACGGCGGCACCTTCGGATTCAGCACGATGCTCGCCTTTGATCAAAAACAGAGCCGCGCCCTGGTGGTGCTGTCCAATTGCCGGGAGGATAGTCTGATGGACCACCTCAGGTCCCTGCTGAAAAACCAGTCTCCCAAGCCGCCCCGAACCGCGCCGGTTGGCGCCAAGGTCTGTGACCAATACCTCGGCCAATACTATTCCGATCACCGCGTCTGGACCGTGCGCCGCGAGGGCGGCCGCTTGCTGTTGCAAGAATGGGGGAAACCGGGCTGCGAGCTGTTCCCGCAATCGGAAACCAACTTCTACAATCAATTGTTTGACTGCCGGGCCGCGTTCGTCCGCGACGACAGCACCGGCCGGGCCAGGGAGCTGATCATCGGCGGCTGGCGCGGCGCGAAAATCCCCGGCCAGATTCTCCAACCGTCCGCTTCCCCCTTGGCCGAAGGCGATTGTCCGCCGCGCGAGGATTCCGACCTGCAAGGCGTTTGGAAGGCGACGTTGCGGCCCTGGTACTGGCCGTTCTTCACGGCGCATCTTACGGTCAGGATTGCCGAGCCGTCGCCGGGCGCATTCCGGGCGGAAGCGGACAGCCCCGACCAGGGCGCAACGGGTATAACGCTGGGCGTAATCTACGACCGTCCCACCGTGGAGGTGTTGGCCCCTTCAGTTGACAGCTCATTCCAAGGGAGGGTAAATCCGGCCCACACCAAAGTGACGGGGCACTGGAAGCAAGACGGTCATTCAATCCGCGTGACCTTTCGGCGCGCGAGGCCAACGCCGGACCCGCGCCAGACGCATCCCCCCAAGCGGGCGCGGTGAATCGGCCAGGGGCGCGGGCAGCGGGCTTTAACCGGTTGGGTCGTGCGCCTGATACCAGTTGCGGGAGGAGTTGCACATTTTGCAGACCGAAAGCATCACGGGCACCTCCACCAGCACGCCAACCACGCAGGCAAGAGCCGCGCCGGAGCTTGGACCAAAGAGCGTGATGGCCACGGCGACTGCCAGCTCGAAAAAGTTGCTCGCGCCGATCAGGGCGCCGGGCGCGGCGACGTCGTGCCGCACTTTGAACCAGCGCATCAAAAGGTAGGTGAGGCTGGAATTGAAATAGACCTGAATCGAGATCGGGATGGCCAGCAGAATGACCGCGAACCATTTCGTCGTCAGGTTTTCGGCTTGGAACGCGAAGATGAGGGCCAGCGTCAGGAGCAGCGCCCCAATCATGAGCGGATGAAATCTCGGCAGGAATTCCCTCTCAAACCATTCCTTGCCATGCGATTTGAGCAACAGCGTGCGCGTCAGCCAGCCCGCCGTCAACGGAATGACGATGAACACCACCACTGAAGTGATCAGCACCTTCGGTGGAACAATCACCTTCGCCACGCCGCACAGGAACATGACGATGGGCGCAAATGCGACGAGCATTATCAGGTCGTTCACCGCCACCTGCACCAGCGTGTAGGCGGGGTCGCCGTCGGTCAGGTAGGACCAGACAAACACCATCGCCGTGCAGGGCGCCGCCGCGAGGATGATGAGGCCGGCGGTGTAGTTCCTCGCCGTCTCCGGATCAACCCACGCCGCGAAGACATGCCGCATAAACACCCACGCCAGCAGCGCCATGCTGAACGGTTTGACCAGCCAATTGACGAACAAGGTCACCATCAGTCCCTTGGGCCTCTTGGCTATGCCGCCGAGGGCGCTGAAATCCACTTTGAGCATCATCGGATAAATCATCAGCCACAGTAACACCCCAATCGGCACGTTGACTTGTGAGCCTTGGCCAAACTCCAGTTTGCTCAGGCTGGACGTGACGCCGGGCAGCCATTTGCCGAAGGCGACGCCCACGGCCATGCAGACCAGCACCCACACGGTGAGGTAGCGCTCGAAGAAAGCCAGACGTTTGGGGGCGGCAGTGGGTGTGGACATGGTTCGGTTCTTTGTTGCGGTTCAACTGGCCGGGTGGCCGTCGCGCCGCCCAAAAACCAATAAGCGGTTCGTGCAAGGGCGCGCTGGGCAGTCATTCCTAATCTTGATCTTGACAAGCCGCCTGGCTGCACACTTCGCGGCACCATTGTTCGATTCTTTCCTTGATGGCATCGCGGACTTGGCGGGTCTCGCTGAGAATCTGTTCGTGCGTGCCCCGGAAGCTCGACGGGTCGGCAAAACTCCAGCGCAGGCGCGTGGTGACGCCGGGGAAAATCGGGCAGCGTTCCGTGCTCGCCGCGTCGCAAACCGAAATGACGTGCGAAAACAGTTTGCCCGATTTGAACATATCGAAAACCGACTTGGTCCGGTTGCCCGAAATATCCATTCCAATCTCGCGCATCACCTCAACAGCAACGGGGTTGAGTTTGCCGGGTTCGAGGCCCGCGCTGTGAACCTCGAATTGCTCCCCGCACATTTGAGTGAGAAAAGCCTCAGCCATTTGGCTGCGGGCGCTGTTGTGGATGCAAATGAAGAGGACTTTCTTTTTCATAGGCTGGCTGCCGGCTTCAGTGACCCGCGTCAGGTTTCCGTGCCTTTCGATTTGCCGCCGGCCTGGGTGGCGTGCTCAACCCAGGCGCATTCGCACCGCATCTTTTTGAGCCGCCTTAAATCCTGGCGGAAGATGGGATGGGATTGCACGCAGTCCTGCAAACAGCGCAATTGCAAGTCAAGTTCCTCGGGCGCCGGTTCCGCAAGCCGGTAGATCATCCATTTTCCGTGGCGTCGCGCCGCCACAATGCCTTTGGCCCGCAAGTAAGCCAGGTGTTTGGAAACGGCAACCTGGGGCAATTCCAGAATATCCTGGAAATGGCAGACGCAAAGCGGGCCTTGAGTCAATAGATGGAGTATGCGAAGGCGGGTCTCATCGCAGAGGCAGCGGTAAATTTGCAGGAGCTTCATAAACGCATTAAACATATACCGTATAGGGTATATGTTGTCAACCGTCCCGATGTTGCGCAACCGGGATTATTCCGGCTCGATCCAAGTTACGTCTTTGCAACAAGTCTTCGGGAAAGCAGCCACGCCTGCTTCTCTTCATCCCTAACAGTTTGGCGCCGAGCCTCTTGCGAAGATTTTGCGCGCGTCTTAAACCAGCGTAAGCGTGTCCGAAAACAGGATGCGCGGCTTCCCGCTGCCCTGCTAGATTCACGGTCTCTAACGACAGAGAACAAAATCGAAACCGAAAACTGAAATATGAAATCAATCAAAACATTGATGGCGGGCTTGCTCGCCTTGTCCGCCGCCAGCATCGCCGACGCTCAAACCGTGGTTCACATCACCGGCTCCACCGCGTTCCGCGCCGCGACCGTCACCGCCATTACTCACATTCTCCAGCCGGGCTTCACCTACGGCTATGCGGGCAGTTCTTTCACGGGGGCCAACCAGGCGATATTCACCGGCCATACCATCACCAACAACATTTCCGTCATTATCAAGACTTCTTGGTCCGGTTCCGTCGGCGGGGTGCAAACCGTGTCGCAACAACTGCCCGTTTCCACCTGGCTGACCAACACCACGCCGCAAAGCACTGGCGGAACCTCCGGCGCTCCGGCCGTCTATGATCCGCCCGCGGTCCCTGAAGTTTGCATGTCGGACGTATATCAATCCTCCACGCCCTATGCCACTCCGGCCCTCACCGAATCCATCGTCGGCATCGTGCCCTTCGAGTTTGTGCGCAACAATGGCGCCCCGGCCACGCTGACCAACCTGACGCCCAACCTCGCGCAGGCTATGTGGCTTAACGGGAGTCTTCCCCTGGCCCTTTTCACCGGATCGCCCAGTGATGAGGGGACGAGGGTTTTTGCCACGGGCCGCGACGCCGATTCCGGCACCCGTATGACCGCGTTCGCCGAGACCGGCGTGGGAGTTTTCACCGCGGTCGAGCAGTACGTTCCCACCAATAGTTCGGGCGCAATTATCTCCCGGACGGCCGCCGGCCCCGTCGCCGGCCAAAAGTTCTATCCCGCCGAGACGATCAACGGCATCTTCTATGATGTCGGACAAGGAGGCTACTCCAGCGGCGGCGACCTTGCGGTGGCGATGGAACAAACCACCGGCGCGGCCCTAGGCGGCTACTACGTGACCTATTTGGGCCTTTCCGACGCCAACACAGCGATCAGCGGCGGCGCGGCGCCGATTATGTGGAACGGAGTCGCGTACAGCCCAACGGCTGTTGAGGAAGGCCAGTACACTTTCTGGGGCTATGAGCATTTGGATTACCGGAGCAACTACGGCACGCTCGATGCCAATGGCCAGGCTGTGGCGGATCAACTCGCCGGCCAAATCCTGGGCACGGATGCCGTCGCGTCGTCCGGCCTGCTCCTCTCCTCCATGCGCGTCAGCCGGCCAACGGACGGCGGACTTGTCACACCCAATTACTGAGCGTTACCGGAGGATGATGTGATTTACACCAGATTATTCTCAAGAACTCTTCAAAATTATGAAATTGAATTTTCATCGAATGTCAGTCTTTCTGTGGTCCGTGGCCGGTTCGCTTGGACTCCTTCAGAGCGTCCAGGCCAACACGCCCATCTTCGTTTACACTAATCGCGACGTGATGGTGACGTTTCGCAAAACGGGCGCGGACGGCGGTACGACCGCCCCGAATGACCTGGAGGTCAACATCGGACAGGTCTCGACCTACTACAGCGCGACGCCCGGAAGCAGGATCACCATCAGCCAATTCAGCACGTCCCAAATCGCGGCCACCTTTGACAGCCTGAACGACCTGTCCTGGTCTGTGGCCGCCTTTGTTCCAGGCACCGGGGACAACGGCGATCCGACCGTTCCGGTCAAGACGTTGTGGGCGACCGCGCCGCGGCTTGACCCGTCAACTCCGGCTGCGTCGTGGGTGCGCAAAAGTTCAAGCGCCCAGGGCGCCACGGCTGGCGAAATGAATTCCGTCCTGCAGAACGCCTCCTTCTACAGCGGCACCATCGCCGCCGACCCCGTCAACAACACCGCCAGCGAGGTGGTTGTTCCTGTCGGCAGCGGCCATGAAGCCGGCGCCTTCCTGGCAACGTTGGGAAACTACAAGAACACGTTCCAGGGAGACGTCGAGAACACCACGCCGCCCACCTTCACCACCGACGGCGTGTCCTCGCGCTCGGATTTCTACCAACTTTATCCCGACAACACCGGCACCCAGCCGGCCGGCGCGTATCTGGGATATTTTGAGTTGGAAACCAACGGAGTGCTGGTGTTCGTGGCGGGCGCCCCCACCTTTCCGGCGCCGACGCTGACCGCAAGCGTCAGCGGCAATGTCAGCACGATCTCGTTTCCGACCGTCACCGGCGGCACTTACACGCTCTATTACACAAATGAGGTGGGCCTGACCGCGCCGGTCTCGACTTGGCCGTCGGTCTCCACCAATATCAGCGGCAATGGGTCCGTCCAGTCGTTCCAGCAAACCTCGACCGACCCGATCCGTTTTTATACGGTGGGGGTCCATTGATGCCGCGGGTCGAAGAATCGCAACCCAACATTCGGGTCTAACGCCAGCCAGCGGGGCGAGCCTGAGGAGGTCGAAGGGACCCAAGGCTCGCCCCGGTTTTTTTCGCCGGAGAGATTGGATTCCACCTCGAGATTGGATTCCACCTCGAATTTGAGAGGAGGCTCGTGACAGGGCCGTCTCCTGGTATTCCCTCCAGCGGATCCCTCTAAAACTAAGTGATGCTAATGCAGTTGCGCACATGATGTATTATAGTTAGAATACCTTATACTTTGATCCATTTTGCCTTTTAAGTTGCAGCAGAACCGGGCTTTGTATATAAAATGCTTTCCGCCTGAACTTTGCCAAGCGAATCTGCCCGCTCTGACTCGTCCAGACAATTCATTGAGTCCATTTTAAGCGCCGTTCCGTTCATGTTTAATTGAATTTGACTGAAAAGAAGTCTGAGAAAAATCAAACCGATCCGATTATTATGAAATCTAGACTTCACAATCTGGTCCTCGTGCCGGCCTTGCTGGCGCTCTGCATTCTGCAATCCGCACTCACCACCGCGCGCGCCCAAGTCACGGCCTTCACCTATCAGGGCAACCTGAGCGACAACGGCCAGCCAGCCAATAACACCTACGACCTGACCTTCACGCTGTGGAACGCCAGCAGCACCAGCAGCGGCCAGACGGTCGGTGTCACGTTCACCAACTTGAATACGCCGGTGACCAACGGCCTCTTTGCGGTCACGCTGGATTTTAGCGCCAGCCCGCCGAACCCGCCGGGGACTCCGAACCCGTTCACGGGGGCGCCACTCTGGCTGCAAATCGGGGTGCGCGCCAGCAGCGCGGCGCCGGGCGGGTTGTTCACTGAGGTGAGTCCTCTGCAACCCATCCAAAGCTCGCCCTACGCCATTTTTGCCACCACGGCGGGCGCGGTCAGCGCGTCGCAATTGACCAGCGCCGGCAACGGCAATCCTGGCTCGTTTCCCCATTCAATGAGCATGGACAACTTTTTCGTCGGTCCGGCGGGCAATGCAACGATGGGTGGCTCCTACAACACGGCCTTGGGTGATTTTGCGCTTGCCGCCAACACCTTCGGCCAGGGGAACACGGCCATCGGCACCCATGCGCTGGAACAAAACACAACCGGCATCCGCAACACGGCCGACGGCTACTACTCCCTTAACGCCAACACGACCGGCTCCGAGAACACAGGCCTGGGCATGGGTGCGCTGGAGGACTGCACCAACGGCAACAACAATATCGCGATTGGCTATGAGGCCGGCGTGAATTTCAACGGGAACGAAAGCAGCAACATTGACATCGGACATTTCGGCGTGCAGGGCGAAAACAACACCATTCGCATCGGCAGCAGCCAGACCGCCACCTACATCGCGGGCGTCATCTACGGCAACGGCGCCGGGTTGACCAATGTCGGCACGCTGACCTTGCCTCCCACTATAATTACGAATGGCGAAAGCGGCGTGACCTTGAGCGGCGCTTTCACGGGGAACGGCAGCCAACTGACCAACCTCACGGTCAGCGCCGCGCAATTGATCAGCATCGGCAATACCAACGCGGGCGCCTATGGCAACGTCTTCCTCGGTCCGGCGGCGGGCAATGCGACCACCAGCGGCTTTTACAACACGGCCATCGGCGCTAATGCCCTTGCTGACATCACCAGCGGCAGTGTCAACACGGCTTATGGTGCTTATGCCCTCGCGAACAACACGACCGGCTTCGAGAACGCGGCCATTGGCCACGGGGCGCTGTTCAACAACACGGACGGCGTCTACAACACAGCCAATGGCGCTTTTGCCCTGTACTCCAACATCGTTTCCGGAAACACGGCCACTGGCAATCATGCCATGCAAAACAACGTCTATGGCCAAAACAACACCGCCAATGGCATTGATGCGCTTTACACCGACTTCACCGGCAATTACAACACCGCCGACGGCGCTGACGCGCTGCAGGGGAACATCAGCGGCTCCTATAATACCGCTCTGGGTTATCTGGCCGGCAGCCTCATCACCACCGGCAGTTCCAACATTGACATCGGCAACACGGGCTCTGCCAGCGACGCCAACATCATCCGCATCGGCAGCAGTCAGACGACCGCCTACATCGCGGGCGTCATCACCGGCAATGGAGCCGGATTGACCAACATCAGCGCGTCGCAATTGCCTGCCGGTTTGGTGACGAACGGCGAAACAAACTTGACCTTGACCGGCACCTTCACCGGCAACGGCGGCGGCTTGACCAATCTCGGTGCTTCCAGCGGGTCCGAGAACACGGCCATCGGCAATGGTGCCCTTACTGCCAACACGAGCGGCTCCGGCAACACGGCCTATGGCAGTTACGCGCTTTATTCCACCACGACCGGCTCCGACAACACGGCCGTTGGCGACTCGGCGCTTCCCCGTAACGCCAGCGGCTGGTACAACACGGCCATTGGCAACGCAGCGCTTCTCCATAACACCAGCGGCAACAACAACACGGCCGATGGATTTGGTGCGCTTGAGGATAACACTAGCGGCAACAACAACACGGCTTTCGGCCGTGACGCGCTTTGCAATTTGGGCGGTTTGGTGCCCGCAACCCCCAGCGGCTCTAACAACATCGCGCTGGGCTATCAGGCCGGTTTCAGTTTCTCGGGGAACGAAAGCAGCAACATCGTCATCGGCAACATGGGCTCGCCGGGCGATCAAAACATCATCCGCATTGGCAGCAGCCAGACCGCCTCCTACATCGCGGGCATCTACGGGGTCAACCCTTCTGCCACCCCCTTGCCAGTGGTGATCAATGCCAATGGGCAGCTTGGCACCGGCACCGTGGGCAACGCTCAATTGGCCAATAGCTCCATAACCATAACCGCAGGCACCGGGCTTTCCGGCGGTGGCACGGTGGCGCTGGGCGGGACGATTACACTCAACGCCAACGGCATCGACGTCGGCTCGAATCCGACTTTTAACGGCACCGTCTCGGCCAATGCCTTCTCGGGCGATGGCAACCAGTTGACCGATCTCAACGCCCAGCAATTGACTAGCGTTGGCAACGGCGGGGGTAACTTCTTCGTCGGGCCACACACGGGCAACTCGGCGACGACTGGCTCCGACAACACGGCCGTTGGCGACGGGGCGCTTGTTTTTAACACCAGCGGCTGGTACAACACGGCCATTGGCGACTCGGCGCTTCTCAATAACAACAGCGGCAACGGCAACACCGCTATCGGCTTTGGGGCGCTTAGCCAAATGGGCTATCTTGATCTCACCCCACTCCCCAGCGGCACGAACAACATCGCCCTGGGGATTTGGTCAGGTTTTAGGTACATGGGGAACGAAAGCAGCAACATCGTCATCGGCAACGTGGGCTCGATAAACGATCAAAACATCATCCGCATCGGCGACAGCCAGACGGCGGCCTACATCGCGGGCGTCATCACCGGCGACGGCGGCGGTTTGACCAATCTCGGAGCTTCCAGCGGGTCCGAGAACACGGCCATCGGCAATAGTGCGCTTACTGCCACCACGACCGGTTCCTTCAACACGGCCGTTGGCGGCTTGGCGCTTCTCAATAACACCAGCGGCTCGTACAACACGGCCATTGGCGACTCGGCGCTTATCGAGAACACCAGCGGCAACGGCAACACGGCCGATGGATTTAATGCGCTGGGGTTTAACACTAGCGGCAACAACAACACGGCTGTCGGCCGTGACGCGCTTTCCAATTTGGGCGGTTCGTCGGTGCCCGCAACCCCCAGCGGCTCTAACAACATCGCGCTGGGTAATCAGGCCGGTTTCAATTTCTGGGGGAACGAAAGCAGCAACATCGTCATCGGCAACCTCGGCTCGCCGGGCGATCAAAACATCATCCGCATCGGCAGCAATCAGACGGCGGCCTACATCGCAGGCATCAACGGAGCGACGGTCACGGGCGCGCCAGTCGTCATTGACCCTACCACCGGCCAGCTCGGCGTGACCACCTCTTCGGTGCGGTTCAAGGACGACATCCGCAGCATGGACGATGCGAGCGACGAGTTGCTTTCACTCCGGCCCGTCACGTTTCACTACAAGGCAGGCCTTGATCCCAAAGCCAGGCCGCAATTCGGCCTTGTCGCCGAGGAAGTGGACAAGATTGACCCTGACCTCGTGTTGCGCGACAGCCACAACCAGATTTTCACCGTCCGCTACGAAGCCGTCAACGCCATGCTCCTGAATGAATTCCTCAAACAACACAAAAAGGTCGAAACCCAGAGCAGGGAGATCGAAACGTTGAAGGATAAAGCCGGCAAAGTGGATGCGCTGGAAAAACAGAATGACGCCCTGACCGCCCGCTTGAATGACCTGGAAGCCGCCGTCAAAGCCCTCGCAGAAAGAAAATGAGGCATCCATGAAAAAGTCGATTCTCTTATTTGGTTTGCTGCTGCCGGCCTTGAGCCAGGCGCAAAACTTTTCGATAAACTGGTATAAAATCGCCGGCGGCGGCGGCGCCAGCACCAATGGCCAGTATGCCGTCACCGGCACGATTGGGCAGCCGGATGCCGGGATTGCCATGAGCGGCGGCAGTTACTCCGTGACCGGCGGTTTCTGGAGCATTATTTCCGTCGTGCAAACCGTCGGTGCGCCCAACCTGACCATCACGCATTCCGGTAGCAGTGTCATTGTCTCCTGGCCGAATACGGGTGCCTACACGTTGCAACAGAACAACAATCTGGCGGCAGCGGCGGGCTGGTCCACAAGCGGTTATCCCGTCACCACCAACTCCCCTGCTGGCACCAACAGCATCACGATCACACCGCCCACGGGAAGTTTATTTTTCCGCCTGGCCAATCCCTGAGACGCTTCAAGCAAAGTAGCTGACGGCTGAAGCCTGACGTGCTCCGTCCGGTTTCAGGTCATTTCCACGCCCGCATCCGAAAAATCCATCCGCATATTCACACCGGCATTTTCACCCCATTTTCACACCGGCGCTCGTGAATCGTAACAAGAACGTAACATTGTCACCATAATTCCGCCACAATCCACTTTTAATATCGCGCCAATGCAGAATAAAAAGAACCCCCCCCTGTTCGCCCGTGTCGCCCGTTGGCTTGGAGCGTTCGCCCTGCTGGCGATGAGCATCGGAGCCGGCGCGCAATCATCCGACGCGCTTTTGGACCTCTTTGTCAAAAAGGGGATCGTGACCCAGGAGGAAGCGCAGCAGCTCCGAGCCGAGGCGCAGGCCAGCCGAACCAACAACCCGTCCGCCTCCGCCTCAAAATGGAAAATCGGCAACGGCATCAACAGCGTGGAGCTTTTTGGCGACATCCGATTGCGCTTTGAAGACCGCCAGGTGCATACGCCGATTGGCGACCGGCTGGAGCTGGGCCGCTATCGCTACGCTTTGCGCTTGGGCCTGCGCGGAGACTTGGTGGATGATTTCTATTACGGCCTCCGGCTCGAAACCGCATCCAACCCGCGCTCGCCCTGGGTCACATTTGGCACCTCGTCCAGCGGTGTTCCCTATCAAGGTCCGTTTGGCAAATCCACGGCCGGAATCAACCTCGGCCAAGTATATGTCGGCTGGCGGCCCGCAAGCTGGGTGGACATCGAACTGGGCAAAATGCCGAACCCGCTTTACACCACGCCCATGACCTGGGACACCGACCTCAATCCCGAAGGGGCGGCGGAGCGGTTCAAGTACACGGTCGGCCCCGTCGATTTTTTCGCCACCTTCGGGCAGTTTGTGTATGAGGACGTCAACCCCAACCGCACGACGCCTTTTTTGACGCCGGCCGTCCCGTTCGGCCGGGACGCAAACACGCCGTTCCTTCTGTCGTGGCAGGGCGGTTTCAATTTCAATTTTACAAAGGATATATCCTTCAAGGCCGCCGCCACGCTTTACAATTATACCGGACGAGGCGGAGTGACCAATTCGACGGCTGGGTTTTCTGATATTTTTGTCGGAGAATCCACTCTCACTCCAAACAGTTCTGTCGCAGGCTCCAGCGGCTACCCGAGCGGGCCTAATGACGGTTTCATCTTCAACCAAACCGGAATCAACGATTTGCTCATCCTGGACTTCCCGTTCGAACTGAACTTTAAGATCGCCAAATATCGCGCCAGGATGTTTGGCGACTTTGCCGAAAACCTGGACGGCGAGCAACGCGCGGAGGCGGCGGTGGCGATGGGGGCAAACGCTCTTGTCAACAATTCGGGTGGATACACGGTGACGATCCCGCTGCAAAAATACGAGAACAAGGCCTATCAATTCGGCCTGGCCGTCGGCAATGATGACGCCTTGGGCATCGCTTATGGAACCACCGTGAAGAAGAACACCTGGGAGGCCCGGGCTTATTGGCAGCACGTCGAGCAATACGCATTGGACCCCAATCTCATGGACTCCGACTTTTTTGAAGGCCGTGCAAATCTTCAGGGGGTTTACGCCGCCTTCGCCTACGGATTCACCGACGCCCTTATTGGAACCTTCCGCTACGGCTACGCCAGCCGCATCGACAGCAAACTCGGCACCGGCGGCAGCAATCAAGATATTCCCCAAGTCAATCCCATCCAGCGGTATCAACTGTTCCAACTGGATTTAACCTTAAAATTCTGAACTCATCCGGGCTTCCGGCAGGCCGCATGAAATGACTTCCCGCGCGGATAAAGCGTGAGAAAGCGCCCGAATTGACGCTTGACGCAGTCGGCGGGACCTGATGTAATGCGATAAGTCTGGATTATACTTGCGTTCCACCGGGTCGGAACGCTTGACAGGCCAGGCGGAAGATGATGTAATGCGGTAAGCTAAAATTCATGTGAATTTACCGGTACAGGAAAATCAGTGCTGACATCGACCGTCAGGGCCGCCATTTCCTGAAAAAATGCGATGAGAATGGGTGCGATAAACACGTTAGTCTTTGCGAGGCAACATCTTCCAGGCTCAGCCGGATTAAGCGCGCGGCTGTCCGCGACAGCCCTTTCGGCACAGCCCGGCGCCCGATTTTAAGCGAGTGTCTTTCCTTGCCCCAAACATGCATGCTTCGAATCTATCATGGTATTGCGCGAGAACGAAACCCAAGAACGAACACATCGCGGCGGCCAACGTGAGCAAAAGGCTCGGTTTGGAAGTCTTTCATCCGCGCTTGCGCCTGGAGCGGGCCACCCGGCGGGGGATGATGCGAGTCGTTGAACCCCTGTTTCCGTGCTACATCTTTGTACGCTGTCTGTTTGAACGTCATGCCGATGAGATTCGGCATGTCACGGGCATCAGCAGCTTGGTGCATTTTGGGCAGAAGATACCGGCGGTGCCGGATGCGGCGATTGCAGAATTGAAGCAATGCTTTGAATCTGAGGCACCTATGGTGGTTAAGGATGGGGTGGTGCCCGGTGTCGAAGTCACGATTGTCGAGGGTTCTTTGATGGGTTTTTCCGGGATGGTGGTTCGGACTTTATCAGCCGGGCAAAGGGTACAGATATTGCTGGACTTCTTGGGTCGCATTACTTTAGCGGAAATTGATCGGAGATCGTTGAGAGTGGAGAATCGGACCGCAGCCGACCGCCTCCCACTATTGGCGACAGCCGGCTTGCCGGATGTCGCGGTAGCGGGGTGATGTCGGGGGCGAGAGAGACACCCGGTTTTTCATCGGGGGAAAAGCAGAGCAGTTCAAACCGAGAGCGAAAAAGTTGGCGAAATAGAGACACGCCAGCAAGTGCGGAGCATTATTCTCTTGCGCTTTTGAACTCTCGTGATACTGTTAACGCTAAGGCGTAATCCGTTTGATACACGCGTAAATTGAGCACACAGGCTGTTGCCCGCGGTGGGCTTGTCGGCCTTATTTGCGGATTAGCGTGAAGCTATCGACGGGCGGTTCGCGGAGCGGACCCTGCCGGGCGAACTATTCTGTTCGCCGGGTTTGGGCCTCGATCCCGGACGAAAACATCTTATTCCAAACTATTCCGGACTGCCGGGACGCGCTCAAGCGCCGGGGGTCGTCGGATCCCACCTCGGAGCCATTTTGCCTGGGCTCCAACCAAATTCATGCCTAAAACAAATCAACTTGCGACCTCGCGCGTACCCTGCGTGGAGGCGGCCACGCCTTCTGAACTGGAGACGGAGGTCCTGCCTGCGCAATTCCCATCGTGGAAACGGGTCCTGGACGTCACTTGCGTCCTTCTGTCCCTTCCCATTCTGATACCGGTGGGGATTGTCCTGGGCGTGTTCATCAAAATCGTTTCGCCGGGGCCGGCCTTTTTCCGGCAGCAGCGAGTCGGCTATTCTGGCAAGCGCTTCATGTGCCTGAAGTTTCGGACGATGAAAGTCAACTCCGACGACACTGTTCATCAAGCGCATCTGAAGCAGTTGATGACATCCAACCGCCCGACGCGCAAGTTGGATTGCGGGGGCGATTCCCGGCTCATCCCGGGCGGACTGCTGCTGCGGTCGATGGGTGTGGATGAGTTGCCGCAACTGATCAACGTGCTCCGCCGCGAGATGAGCCTGGTCGGTCCCCGGCCCTGCACGCCGTACGAATTTGATTTGTATTCCCCGCGCCACAAGCAGCGCTGCGGAGCGCCGCCGGGATTGACGGGTTTGTGGCAGATCAGCGGGAAGAACCGGACGACGTTCGAAGAGATGATCAATTTGGACCTGCGTTACGTCGAGCGCATGTCGCCGTGGCTGGACCTTAAGATCATGGCCCTGACACCTCTGGCGATTTTGGCGTTGGTTTGGGAGACGAAGGTTCTGGGCAAAGCCGGAAAGCGCCAGCCGCCCGCGGTGGTGGAACATCGGCCGGTTTACCAGGAGAAGGCCCCTGCCCGATTCCCTGGAACGGTTCCTGCTAATGAGTGATTGATCGCAAAACAGAGAAACCTATGTCTAAGCAAACAAAAGTTGGCGTTGTTGGTTGCGGCTACTGGGGGCCAAATCTGGTGCGGAATTTTCGCTCCCTGCCCGATTGCCAGTTGAGAATGATGTGCGACATCAGCAAGGACCGGCTCAAACATTTGACCTCCCTGTACCCGGATGTGGAAGGCGACGTCGATTACGACCACATGCTCAACGGCGTGGGGTTGGATGCCGTGGTGGTCGCCACCTCTGTCAAGCTCCATTACCCCATGGCCAAGGCGGCCCTGCTTTCGGGCAAACATACTTTCATTGAGAAGCCGATGGCGACCTCCTCCGAGCAATGCTCGGAGTTGGTGGAAATCGCCCGGCAAAAGGGCTTGGTGCTCATGGTCGGGCATACCTTTCTCTATTCACCCGCGGTGCGCAAGATCAAGGAGATCGTGGACCGGGGGGACTTGGGCGAAATCCGCTACGTTTGCGCCCGCCGCCTCAACCTGGGCCTGTTCCAGAAGGACATCAACGTGGCGTGGGATTTGGCGCCGCACGACATCTCAATCATTCTTCACCTGCTCGAACAGTTTCCGATCAGCGTTAATTGCCGCGGCAGCGCGCACGTCACCCCGGGGATCGAAGACGTGACCTCGATGAGCCTGACTTTCAAGAACGACCGCTCCGCCATTATCCACAGCAGTTGGCTCGACCCGCGCAAGGTGCGCGAAATGACCATCGTCGGCAGCAAGCGGATGATCGTCTATGATGACGTGGCGCTCCAGGAAAAAATCCGGGTCTTTGACGCCCGCGTCGAGCGTCCGCCGCACTATGACACTTTTGCCGAGTTCCACTACGCCTATCACTACGGCGACACTTATTCCCCGTACATCAAACAAGAGGAACCGCTCAAGACCGAATGCCAGCATTTCCTGGATTGCATCCAGAACGGCAAGGAACCGCTGACCAACGGCGCCCGCGGCACCGAACTGGTCAGAATCCTCGAAGCCTCCTCGCAGTCCCTCAAGCTCGGCGGCGGCCAGGTTCTTCTGCACCACCCGGAGCCGGTGCGCTCGCCCGCCAGCAACGGCGCGGCCGCCCAGGGCCGGATCAGCAAGGACAAAGACGGCAAGTTTCACATCCCGGTCGGCACCGTGCCCGAATCCCGCGTCGCTCTGTAAGGCCTTCCGCGTATGAGACACGTTCAACCGGAGACGCAGCCGTTCCGCCAGATCGCTGCGGACGTGAAGTTGGGCAAGGGCGTCCGTATCTTCGGCTTCACCAACCTTTACGGGTGCGAGATCGGAGACGACGTCAAGATTGGCACGTTCGTCGAAATCCAAAAAGGCGCCCGTATCGGGTCCCGCTGCAAAATTTCCAGCCACACTTTTATTTGCGAAGGCGTCGTCTTGGAGGACGAGGTGTTCGTCGGCCACAACGTCACCTTCATCAACGACCTCTATCCCCGTTCGACCAATGGCGACGGGAAGCTTCAGACCGAAGCGGATTGGAAGTGCGTTCCCACCCACGTCAAAAAGGGGGCTTCCATCGGTTCGGGCGCGACCCTTCTGTGTGGGATCACCGTCGGGCCCAGGGCCGTGGTTGGCGCCGGCAGCGTGGTGACACGCGACGTGCCGGCAGACGCGATTGTGGCTGGCAACCCGGCTCGAGTTCTCCGCATGGTCAGTCCGGCAGGAAAATGAAGATCAAAGAAATATGAAAGTACCCTTCTTGGACCTGGGCGCGCATCATCAACCCATTCGCGAGCAATTGGACGCCGCGATTCGTGACGTGATCGACGCCAGCGCCTTTGCCGGCGGGCCGTTCGTGGCCGCTTTCGAGCGCGACTTCGCGCGCTATTGCGGGACCAGCCATGCCATCGGCGTCGGCACCGGCACGGATGCGCTCTGGCTCAGTCTCCTGGCGCTGGAGGTTGGCCCCGGAGATGAAGTCATCACGGTGCCCAGCACTTTCATGGCCACGGCCGAAGCCATCAGCTACTGCGGCGCGCGGCCCAAGTTTGTCGATATCGACGAACAGACTTACACCCTGGACCCGGCCTTGCTGGAACGCGCCATTACGCCGCGGACCAAGGCCATCATCCCCGTCCATCTGTTCGGCCAATGCGCCGACATGGACCCAATCCGGGAGATTGCCGGCCGGCACGGGATTCCGGTGGTGGAGGATGCCTGCCAGGCGCACGGCGCTCTCTACAAAGGCCGGAAGGCCGGCAGCATGGGCGTGGCGGGATGTTTCAGCTTTTATCCGGGCAAAAACCTCGGCGCGCTCGGCGAAGCCGGCGGCGTCAACACCAATGACAAGGAGTTGGCCGAAAAAATCCGCGTGCTGCGCGATCACGGCCAGCACAAGAAGTATTATCATTCGAAGGTGGGCTGGAACGCCAGAATGGATGGCATCCAGGGGGCGGTCCTGGGCGTCAAACTCAAGCAATTGGAAGCGTCCAATGCCCGGAGGCACGCGCATGCTTTGCTTTACGACCAGCTTTTGGGCGACATGCCGGAAATCATCACGCCCTTCGAGGCGCCGCACAACCGGCACGTTTACCACATTTATGCCGTGCGCGTGAAGGAGCGCGATCAAGTCCTCCAAGCCATGGCCGACCAGGGCATCTCCTGCGCGATCCATTACCCCATCCCGGTTCACTTGCAGGAAGCCTACCGCTTTCTGGGCTGCGACCAAGGCTCATTTCCCGTGGCGGAGCGGTGCGCGGAGGAATTTCTCTCCCTGCCGATGTTCCCGGAATTGACCAAAGAGCAGATTCACGCCGTGGCCGGCGCACTCCAGTCCTGCCTCAGCGGCAGGAAACCCTGCAATAGGTGCCTGAAGTGATGCCCGTCAACGCGCCAGCAGCCGCCTGCGTCTCCGATAAAAACGAAAACGCCGCCCCAACGGTGGTGGATCCGTTGCAGTACCCGGATTGGGATTCGCTTTTGGCGGCGCATCCGCAAAGCTCTCTTTTCCACGGCTCGGCTTGGGCGCGGGTTTTGCGCGATACTTACGGCCACCAGCCGTTCTACGTGGCCCAATTCGAGGGAAAGCGCCTGGCCGGGCTGCTGCCGCTCCTGGAAGTGTCCAGCCGCCTCACGGGCCGCCGCGGTGTCTCGCTTCCTTTTACAGATTCCTGTTTTTCACTCCACGGGGAAGGCTCCGATGGCCGGGCGCTCTATCAAACAGCCCTGGCCACGGGCCGAAGCCGCCGTTGGAAATACCTGGAATGCCGCGGCTGGGATGCGGCCTGGGAAGGCTCTTCGCCATCGCTCGCCTTTTACAGCCATGCGATTGACCTCCGGGTCGGGCCAGACCAGCTCTTCCGCGGTTTCGACGGCCCCATCCGCCGCGGGGTGCGCAAGGCCCAGGAGGGCGGTTTGCG
The DNA here is from genome assembly GCA_049510745.1 of Verrucomicrobiota bacterium. Classification (GTDB taxonomy): domain Bacteria; phylum Verrucomicrobiota; class Verrucomicrobiia; order Limisphaerales; family Palsa-1400; genus PLGF01. Next base: position 157,540 of record JBEKYR010000003.1, read on the forward strand.
CGTCGATTTTGACTCGGGGATGGACGCGATGCGGACGTATTATGCGCTGCATTGCGGGACGCGGCGCCGTCATGGCCTGCCGCCGCAGCCGTTGCGGTTCTTCCAGAATATCCAGCGGCACGTGATGGAATCGGGGCAGGGATTTGTCGCCACGGCGCGGTTGGGGAAACAGCCGCTGGCCGCGGCGGTTTTTTTTTGGCACGGGCGCCAGGCGCTCTACAAGTACGGGGCCTCGGATTACGCCTTCCAACAGTTGCGGCCGAACAATCTGTTGATGTGGTCGGCCATCCAGCATTGCGCGGAACGGGGGCTGCGCTCATTGAACCTGGGACGGACTTCGCTGTCCAACGAGGGACTGCGGCGCTTTAAGCTGGGACTCGGAGCGGTGGAAGAGAAACTTCAGTACGCCAAATATGACTTTGCCTCGAAACAATTTGTCACGGACGTCGATCGTGTGGAAGGATGGTTCAACCGTGTGTTCGCCGCTCTGCCGTTGCCGCTGCTGCGGCTGGCGGGCGCGATCCTTTACCCTCAACTCTCTTAAGCCGAATCGGGTGAAATGATAAAACTATGAATATGAAACAGCCATTGCCGTTGCCGCCGCCCGGGATCACGGTGCGGGACGTTTATTATGTTCTCTTTAGGCACAAGTGGATGATCGCGGCGCTTTCGCTCCTGGCGGTGGCGGCGGCCATCGCCGTCCGCTTTGCCTGGCCGGTGCCGTACCAATCCGAAGCCAAGCTGCTGATCAAATGGGTGACGGACACCCGCGCTCCCGGCCAGATGTCATCTGACGTGAAATCCATGAGTCCGGACGAACGGGGAGCCAATATCATCACCTCCGAACTGGAGATTCTGACCAGCCAGGATGTGATTACACAGGTGGTGGACGTGATTGGCGCTTCAAACCTCCTGGCCCGTTTGGGCGGAGGTTCCAACGCCATGTCCGCAGCCGTGTATATCCGCCTTCACTTGCTTCCCGAAGTCCCAAAAGGAAGCGATGTCATTACCCTCACCTTCTCTCATCCCGACCCGGCGATGCCGCAGCAGGTCCTCAGCCGTGTGATCGAGGCCTACTTGAAGAAGCACAACGAAATTCACCGCCCCGAATTCAGCGATTTCCTTCGCGGAGAGATTGACCAGGTCAAGGGGAACCTGACCGAGACGGAAAAGCAGTTGCATGCGGCTAAAGAGAACGCGAACATCATCTCACTGGAAGACAGCGAGAAACAGGCCGGCGAAGAAACCGCCCGAATCGAAAGGGAGATTCGCGAAACCGAGGCGGAGTCGGCTGCGGAACAAAGCATGATCAAGGATCGGGAGAGAATCCTGGCCTTGGCGATGTCCCCCCGGAGCGCGGCTAACGCGCCGGCTTTGACCAACCGGGAGCTGCCGGTTTCTCCCGCTGTCGTCGCGCAATATCAGCGGAATAGCGCCTTGCTGGTCAGCTTGCGCACCAAGGAACAAGAACTCCTGAACATCTACACCACCAATAATGTTCTGGTGCAATCAACTCAGTCTCAGATCGCCCAGACGGAGGCAACATGCAAACAGATGGAGGAGCAAAACCCCTCCTTGCTGGCCGTCCGGCCGGCGGCCGGACCCGTGACCGCGGCCCCTGGCCCGGCGGGGCCGGACCCCAGAATCTTGCTCAACGAGGAGATTTTCAGGGCGGATGCCCTGACGGTGAAATATCAGGTTCTGACCAATCAATTGGCCCAGGAAAGGGCCAAGTCCGCCAGCATCAGTGGTTCGGAGGGGACGATCATCGAATTGCAGCGAAACAAGGAGGTTTATGAGAAGCAACTGGCCTACTATCGGGGACGCCTGGAAGAGGCGCGGGCAGACCAAGCCATCGGCCCCGGCAATTCCAGCATCAGCTCAGTCGAATCGCCCACGGGGGTTTCTCAAGACCTGAAGAAACTTACCAAAGCCAGCATCGGAATCCTTTTGGGCGGTCTGGCGCTCGCCTGGGCCTTGCCGTTCCTGATTGAATTCTATTTCGACCAGTCCTTCAAGCGCGCCTCCGATGTTCAGGGCAAGCTCGGCGTGCCTTCTTTCATCATCTTTCCCAAGCTCGCCGGCAACGGCAAATTCCGCTCCCTCAAAGGAGCCAAAGAAGTTCCGCTCCTGCCCGCCGGCGGCAGTCCGGCCCCGGCCAACGAACCGGAGAAAGCGGCGGCTGCGCCGGCCAATGGCGCCATCACCCCCTGGGACGACCAACACGCCTTGCGGCCGTTTTTTGAAACCTTGCGCGACCGTCTGATGACTTACTTTGAAATGATCAATCTGACGCACAAGCCCAAACTGGTCGCCGTCACCAGTTGCAGCCACAACGCCGGCGTGACCACCACCGCGGCGGGCCTGGCCTCCTCCCTCTCCGAAACCGGCGATGGCAACGTCCTGTTGGTCGATATGAATGTGCGGGACGGCGAAGCCCACCATTTTTACAAGGGCAAACTCACCTGCAGGCTGGAGGAGGTGCTGGAGAAGGACAAGCGCGAAGACGCCATGGTGCATGACAATCTCTACATTGCCAAAGACACCGACGCGAACGACAAACTGCCGCGGGTGCTGCCCAAGCGCTTCAGCCACCTGGTGCCCAAGATGAGGGCCAGCGACTATGACTACATTATTTTTGACATGCCGCCCATCAGCCAGATCAGCATCACTCCGCGCCTGGCTCGCTTTATGGATATGGTCCTGCTCGTCATCGAAGCGGAGAAGACCGACAGTGAAATCGCCAAACGGGCGACGACGCTCCTGACGGAATCAAAGACCAACGTCGGCGTCGTGCTCAACAAGAGCCGGGAATACCTGCCGCGGCGGTTGCAACAGGATATTTGAAAACGCTCCCCGCGCCCGTCCCAGCCGGACGGGCCATCCAGCCTCGCCTCCTAATGGAGTTCATCGACCTGAAGGAACAGTATCGGCGCTACCGGGCCGGCATTGACGAACGCGTTTTCCGCGTGCTGGCTCATGGCCAATACGTTCTGGGGCCGGAGGTGGCCGAATTGGAACAGGCCCTGGCCCGATACGTCGGCGTCCCCCATTGCCTCACTGTGGCCAGCGGCACGGCCAGCCTCGAAATTGCCTTGCGCGCCCTCGATATCGGACCGGGCGACGAGGTCATCACCGTTCCCTACACCTGGATCAGCTCGGCCGAGGCGGTGGCTTTGGTCGGGGCCCGTCCGGTCTTCGTGGACATTGAGCCGGCCACTTACAACATTAACGTCGATTTGCTTGAAGCGGCCATCACTCCCCGAACCAAGGCCATCCTGCCCGTCAGTTTATTCGGCCAGATGCCCGACTATGATCGGATTAATGCCATCGCCGCCCGGCACCGCCTGCCGGTGATCGAGGATGGCGCGCAGAGTTTCGGCGCCACCCAGCGCGGGCGGCGCAGTGGCGGGGTGACGACGGTTGGCGCCACCAGTTTTTTCCCGGCCAAACCTCTGGGCTGCTACGGCGAGGGCGGAGCCCTCTTTACCCATGACGGCAGCCTGGCGGAAAAAATGAGAGCCATCAGCACTCACGGAGGCCTCCGCCGCCATCATCATCCTTTTCTCGGCACCAACGGGCGGTTCGACACCGTGCAGGCGGCCGTCTTGCTGGCCAAGCTGCCGCATCTGGACTGGGAGCTGCGGGAACGCGCCCGAATCGGCGCGCGGTATTCGGCGGCGCTCCAAAACCACTGCGCCGTCCCGGCGGTGGCCTCCGCGAACACCCACGTCTATGCCCAGTACACCATCCGCATCCCGGACCGCGACAAAGTGGCCGAGCGGTTAAAGGGACAGGGGATTCCAACGGCCGTGTATTACCCCAAGTGCCTGCATGAGCAGCCGGTTTTTGCCAAGCTGGGCTGCAACTGGGGGGACTTTCCGGCCGCGGAGAGGGCCTCGCGCGAGGTTCTCAGCCTGCCCATGCACCCGTTCCTGGGTGAAGCAGACCAGGATCGGATTATTGACTGTGTTTTGGCGTCGTAGCTGGCCAAATGGCTAACGATACTTCCATGTTCACTCGCAGCGTTTATTACGGGTTCAAACCGCTTGTGCCGCTTTCCGTCCGGCGCGGTGTCCGGAGGTGGTTTGCCCTGCGCAAACGCGGGAAGGTCGGCGGCGCTTGGCCGATCCTGCCCGGCTCGGAGCGCCCGCCGCCGGGCTGGCCCGGCTGGCCGGGGGGGAAGGAATTCGCCTTCGTCCTGACTCACGATGTCGAGGGACAGGGTGGCGTGGACAAATGCCGGAAATTGATGGAACTGGAAACGAAGTGGGGCTTTCGTTCCTCCTTTAATTTCATTCCCGAAGGCGACTATCGCGTGACGAAGGAATTGCGCGACCAATTGACGGCCAATGGCTTCGAAGTGGGCGTTCACGATTTGCACCATGATGGCAAACTCTATCGCGGACGGGAGGACTTTGCCGTGAAGGCGGCCGAAATTAACCGCTACCTGAAGGAATGGGGCGCGGTGGGTTTTCGGTCTGGTTTCATGTTTCACAACCTCGACTGGTTGGGGGACCTGCACATCAAATATGACGCCTCCACCTTCGATACCGATCCATTCGAGCCGCAGCCGGACGGGGTCGGAACAATCTTCCCATTTTGGAAAAGCGGCGCGCCGGGCTACGGCTATGTCGAACTGCCTTACACGCTGCCGCAGGACTCCACGCTCTTTCTTTTGTTCGGCGAACGCAACCCGGACCTCTGGCTGCGGAAGCTCGACTGGGTCGCCGGGCACGGTGGCATGGCCCTGGTCAATGTGCATCCGGACTACATCCAATTTCCTGGCGAGAAACCAAGCCCGCATACCTTTCCCGTGGCGCACTATGAGCGGCTGCTGGAGCATGCCCGCCACAAACACGGCGGGGCGTTATGGGCGGCTCTTCCCAGGGAGGTGTCGGAGTTCGTCGCTTCCGCTCGCATTCCGCAGCCCGTCACGCCGGCTGCCGCCGCGGACAGGAAAGTATGGATTGATCTCGATAATACGCCCCATGTGCCCCTCTTCATTCCCATTGTGGCGGAACTGAAAAAGCGGGGATACGAAGTCGTGCTGACGGCGCGCGACGCCTTTCAAGTCTGCGAGTTGGCCGCGAAAAAGGGACTGGCGTGCCGCAAAATTGGCCGCCACTCCGGGAAAAACAGGCTGCGGAAGGTTCTCGGTTTGTTCTTCCGGGCGGCCCAACTGGCGCCGGTGATCTGGCGGGAAAAACCCGATCTCGCGCTCTCACATGGTTCGCGCGCACAGGTCATCATTTGCAATTTATTGGGGACCCCCACGCTTCTGATCACGGATTACGAATTCGCCGCCTTCCCGCCGTTTATGCGTCCCACCTGGGAAATGGTTCCGGACGTTATTCCAGACTCCGCCCTTGCCTGCCCGCCAGACAGGATCAAGAAATACCCGGGGATCAAGGAAGATATTTATGTCCCGAATTTTAAACCCGATGACAGGTTTTTAGAAAGCCTCCATCTTGATGCCAGCGATATCATTGTCGTGGTGCGCCCTCCCGCGACCGAGGCTCACTATCATAACCCTGAAGCCGAGATACTGCTGGCTCATTTCATGGAACGAGCCTGTGCCACCGCCGGCGTCAAAGTCATCCTGGTTCCCCGGAACAAAAAGCAACGCGACGAGCTTCAAGCCGCTTTCCCCGGTTGGTTTGACGGCGGGCGGACCGTTATTCCGCAGACGGCCGTCGATGGATTGGATTTGATCTGGCACGCCGACCTCGTGATCAGCGGCGGCGGGACCATGAATCGGGAAGCCGCCGCCCTGGGCGTGCCGGTTTATAGTGTGTTTCGCGGCAAAATCGGCGCCGTTGACCGGCAGCTCGAAAAGGAGGGGCGCCTGAAGTTGCTGGAAACCACGGCGGACGTGGACCGAATTGAGTTTACCCGGAGGTCTCGCGCCCCGTCGCACGGCTTTGAATCGCGCGCGGCGCTGATGACGGTTGTCAACCACATTACTGACGTCATTGCCTGGCACAGCAACAGCGCGAGTCATCCCCTTGAGTCCTTTGAAATCTGACATTAAACTGCTGATCGTCGCGGGAGCGCGCCCGAATTTTATGAAGGTCGCCCCCCTCATCAAGGCCGCCAACGCCCACAACCATGCCGCCGCCGACGGCCAGGCCCGGTTCCAATGCCGCCTGGTTCACACCGGCCAGCATTATGACCCGCAAATGTCCGACGTCTTTTTCCGCGAACTGGGGATACCCGCCCCCAACGTCAATCTGGGGGTCGGCTCCGGTTCCCACGCGACGCAGACCGCCAACATCATCCTCGGTTTTGAACCGGTCTGCCTGGCGGAAAAGCCCGATTGGGTGGTCGTCGTGGGCGACGTCAATTCCACCATGGCCTGCTCGATTGTCGCCGCCAAGCTGGCCATACGCGTCGCTCATGTCGAGGCCGGATTGCGCAGCTTTGACCGCACCATGCCGGAGGAGATTAACCGGCTTCTCACCGATTCGATCTCGGATCTCCTCTTGACGCCGTCGCCGGACGCCGACGAAAACCTGCGCCGCGAGGGCATCAGCCCCGAAAAGATCGAACGGGTCGGAAACATTATGATTGACGCGCTGGTGGAGAACCTGCCCCAGGCGCGGAAGAGCGCCATTCTGGGGAGGCTGGGCCTGGCCGCGGGCGGGTTCCTCTATGTCACCCTTCACCGCCCCAATAACGTGGACGATCGCGCCCCGATGTCCTCCATCATGGACGAACTCCGGAAGCTGGCGGAACGAGTGCCGATCGTGTTCCCCATGCACCCGCGGACCAGGGCCAGGCTGGCGGAATTCGGGATACGGTGCGACGCTTCGCCGCGATTGAAGCTCATCGAACCGATCGGCTATCATGATTCCTTGTGTTTGACGGAGTCGGCGGCGGTGGTCGTGACCGATTCCGGAGGGTTGCAGGAGGAATCGACCTACTTTCGCACGCCCTGCCTGACCCTGCGGCCCAACACCGAGCGTCCCGCCACCATCACCCTCGGCAGCAACCGCCTGACCACCATCGAAACCCTGGCTGCGGATGTCGCCGAGCTGTTGAACAAACCCGGACGGCGGGGGACTGTCCCCCCTCTTTGGGATGGCAAAACGGCGGCTCGAATCCTGGAGAGCCTTCGCCGCAGAACCATCGACTGATGCCGTATGGCCGATCTTAAAAACAGCGGGAAGGAAGCCGCTCCGGCCGTCGGACCCGAGGTCCCGGCGCGGTCTCGTTATGTGCTTATTACTCCGGCCCGCAATGAGGCCGAATACATCGAGTTGACGCTTCAATCCGTGGTCCAACAGACGGTCCGGCCCTTGCGGTGGGTGATTGTGAGCGACGGCTCCACCGACGGCACGGATGAGAAAGTCAAAAAATATGCGGCGGAGCACGACTGGATTCAATTGTTGCGGATGCCCGAGCGGCAGGAACGGAACTTTGCCGGCAAAGTGCTCGCCTTTAACGCGGGCTACGCTCAAGTGACGCCGCTGGACTTTGAATTCGTTGGGAACATCGACGCGGATATTTCGTTCGAGCCGGACTTTTTTTCGTTCCTGCTGGCCCGGTTGTCGGAAAACCCGCGCCTGGGCCTGGTCGGGGCGGCGTTTGTCGAGGGCGAAAGCCGGTATGACTATCGCTTTACCAGCATTGAGCATGTGTCCGGTCAGTGTCAATTATTCCGCCGCGCCTGTTTCGAATCCTTCAACGGCTACGTTCCGGTCAAGGGCGGAGGGATAGACGTGGCGGCGGTGCTCAACGCCCGGCTTCACGGTTGGGAGACAAGGACATTTGCCGAACGGGTGTTCATCCATCACCGCGTCATGGGCAGCGCGGTCAACAAGGGTCTCATGGTCAGGTTTCACGATGGGGAGAAGGATTACCGCCTTGGCAGCCATCCGCTGTGGGAGCTATTTCGCGGGGTTTATCAGATGGCAAAACAGCGCCCGCCGGTGCTGGGCGGACTTTCGATCCTGGGAGGATATGTTTGGTCGGCCCTGCGGCGGGTGCCAAGGCAAATCGGGCCTGAACTTGTCAAGCTGCGGAGAAAGGAACAGATGGCGAGGCTCAAGGCCTTCTTCCTGCCAATGTTCTCCAACAAATCTCCCAAAGCCCAGCCGACTTCGGCGGGCGCCGGACAAGGTTAATTTCGCCATGACCCAAGCCCGGCCACATATAGCGGTCTGCATTTGCACCTACAAACGTCTGGAACTGCTGGCCAAGCTGTTGCGGGAGCTGGCCCTCCAGGAAACCAACGATCTATTCTCCTTTTCCATTGTCGTCGCCGACAACGACCGCGAGAGAAGCGCGGAGGCAACGGTGGCTCAATTCCGCCAGACGGGCGCGGTCCCCATTACTTACTGCGCGCAACCGCGGCAGAATATAGCCCTGACGCGGAATGAGGCGCTCAAGAATGCCGCCGGAGACTTCGTGGCCTTTATTGATGATGACCAGGTGCCGATAAAAAAGTGGCTGCTCCTCCTGTTCACCGAATGCCAGCAGCGCGCCGTCGCGGGCGTCCTGGGGCCGGTTAAACCGTATTATGATGTCCAGCCGCCGGCTTGGGTGGTCAAGGGGAAGTTCTACGACCGCCCGACTTATCCGACCGGATTGGTGATCGACTGGCGCAAAGGCCGCACGGGCAACGTCCTCTTTCGCCGCAAGATCATTGAGGGCCTGGAACAGCCCTTCAACCCGCTCTTCATCACCGGGGAAGACCAGGACTTTTTCCGCCGGATGATCGAACAGGGGCACGTCTTTACGTGGTGCAACGAAGCGGCCGCCTACGAAGTGGTGCCGCCCATCCGCTGGAATCGCCGCTTCATGCTCAAACGGGCTTTGCTCCGCGGCAAAATTTCGTTGCAGCATCCCACTTCCCGTTTTTTGGAACTATCCAAATCCTTTGTCGCCGTGGCGGCTTACGGAGTGCTCCTGCCGGTTTTTTTCGTCCTTGGGCAGCATCTCTTCATGAAGTACTTGATAAAGCTATGCGATCATCTGGGCAGAATCCTGACGTTTTGCCGGATAAGCGTTGGCGGAGAGAACTATGTTACTGAACAATAGTCTGCCCGCAAACGCCGTTGCGCAAGCCGGTTCGCGGGTTGGAAACGAACCGGACAAGCGGTGGATTGCGACCGCCGAGGATACGATGTTCGTTTCCGGGGCCAACGGCTTCATTGGCTCCAGGGTCGTGGCGGCGCTGGCCGAGCACGGCTTTAAGAAGATTCGATGCTTCGTCCGCCCGACTGGCAATCACGCGGAATTGGAGCGGATTCTGCAATCCAGGGGGTGCGGAGAAATCATACGCGGCAATCTGCTTTCACAGCGCGACTGTGACGCGGCCGTCTCCGGGGCGGCCATTATCTTCCATCTTGCGGCGGGGAATGAGAAAAGTTTTGCCGGCTGCTTTTTGAACTCGGTCGTCACCACTCGCAATCTGATCGAGGCGGGGCTGAAATCGGGAACCCTCAGGCGCTTTCTGAATGTCAGTTCCTTCGCGGTTTATTCCAACTACCATTTGGCCGGGGGCGCGGTGCTCGACGAAGACACGCCGCTTGAATGTCACCACGACGAACGGTATGATGCTTACTGTTTCGGCAAAGTCAAACAAGAGGAATTGGTGCTGCGCTACGCGCGGGAACAAAAACTTCCCTATGCCATCGTCCGGCCGGGCGCGGTGTACGGGCCTGGGGTGCGCCAGAAGATCACCCCTCGGGTGGGCATCGACACCTTTGGCGTTTTTTTGCATTTGGGAGGCGGCAACCCGGTTCCGCTGACCTATGTCGATAATTGCGCCGAGGCGATCATCTACGCCGGGCTGGCCAGGGCGGCGGAGGGCCAGATTTTCAACATCGTGGACGACAACCTTCCCACCAGCCGCCAGTTTCTGCGTCTCTACCGCAGCCACATCAGGAAATTCCGGTCGATCACGGTGCCTTACTCTCTTTTTTACTTCTTTTCCTGGTTTTGGGAACGGTACGCCGCCTGGTCCAAGGGCCAACTGCCCCCGGCCTTCAACCGCCGCCGGTGCGTCGCCTACTGGCGCGGCAACCGCTATTCAAATCAAAAGCTCAAGGACCTGACCGGCTGGCAACCCAAAGTGGATTTTACCGAAGCCTGCCGGCGCTATTTTGATTTCATGAAAAGTTCCGGCGGAGGCATCAAGTGATTCGCGTCGCCATCGTGGGTTGCGGCAAGGTTGCCGACACTCATGCGGAGGTTCTTCAACGCATTCCCGGCTGTAAAATTGTCGGCGTCTGCGACCGCGAATCATTGATGGCCGAACAATTGGCCTCCAGGCTCCAGGGAGTGGGCGCTTTCTCGGATGTGGGCCGGATGCTTTCGGGCTGCTCCCCGACGGTCGTCCATATCACCACCCCTCCGCAGGCCCATTTCGACGTGGCCCGCGAATGTTTGGAGGCGGGTTGCAATGTCTATGTGGAAAAGCCCTTTACGATCAATGCCGCGCAGGCGGTGGAACTGGTGCGGCTGGCGGAATCACGCGCCAGGAAGCTGACGGTGGGCCACAACACGCAGTTTTCGCCCGTGGCCAGGGCCATGCGCCAGATGATTGCCGCCGGCTATCTGGGCGGCCCGCCGGTCCATATCGAAAGTTACTACTGTTACGACTTCGGCGATGAGCGTTATGCCAAGGCCTTATTGGGCGACAGCGATCATTGGGTGCGGAAACTGCCGGGCGGCCTGTTGCATAACATCATCAGCCACGGCATCGGGAAAATTGTCGAATTGATGAAGGGCGACGATCTTTTCATTCAGGCCCACGGCTTCACCAGCGGGTTTTTGCGGCGCATGGGCGAGACGGAAATCAAAGACGAACTGCGGGTCATCCTGCGGGATCAGAGCGGGACCACCGCCTACTTCACCTTCTCTTCTCAAATCAGTCCGCCGCTGCACCAACTGCGTGTGTTCGGCCCCCGCAACTCGCTGGTTTCCGACCACCACCACCAGACCCTCATCAAGGTGCCGGCCAAGGCCTACAAGAGCTATCTCAATCAGTTTATCCCTCCTTTCATTGACGCGCGCCAGTACATGGCCAACGGCTTTCGCAACATCCGCAAGTTCCTGGCCCGCGACTTTCATGCCGACTCCGGCATGCACTTCCTGGTCTCCGCGTTTTACCGGTCCATCGAGGGCGGCGAGCCGTTGCCCATCCCGTATCGAGACATCATTTTGACCGCCAAAATCATGGACGAGGTTTTTTCCCAGATCAACGGCGTCGAAACCCGCGCGGGCAGGCTCGAACAGACTCTATGCTCACCGAATTGCTGACACACATGCTGGGCGGCACCTGGGAATTGAAGGAACGGTGCCGCGCCGCCAGACCCGGCCTGAAAAAACGGCTCTTGCTTTTTCTTTACCTGCATGGATTGCAGAAGAAAGGGTCCTGGATTTCCCATGATGCGCGCTTTGCCGGGGCGCCCTGCTTTCCTCACGGCCCTTATGGAATTTTTATCTCCGGCGCCTGCGTCGTCGGCCGCAATTGTATCCTCTTTCACCAGGTCACCATCGGCTCCAACACGCTGGTCGATTCCTCCGGCATGGGCGCTCCGGTCATTGGCGACAATTGTTATATTGGCGCAGGGGCCAAAATTATTGGCAAGGTCAAAATTGGCGACAACGTCCGCATCGGCGCCAATGCCGTAGTGCATGCGGATGTGCCTTCCAACAGCGTCGTCGTTTTGTCTCAGCAACGCTTGATTCAGAAGGAGAGGCCGCAGAACAACCGGTTTTACCAGCAACATAACGGCCGCTGGGAATTCTTTGAGGGCGGAGGCTGGAAGAAGGAAAACGACCGCGAGATCCTGGCGAAGTTGGAGGCCGAATTTGGAGGAAGAGAACCTTCGTCATAAAATCAACCACCGTGTCAACAATCCCTGACTAATGCCCCCCGTCGTCGCACTTCTGTTCTGTTCCGCTTTTGTCCTCTTCCTGCTTTGCGTGGACCGCCGGCAGGCGCCGGCGGCTCCCGGCAGCCTTTGGATTCCAACCATTTGGATGATGCTTTGCTCCTCCAAGCCGGTGGACCTGTGGCTGGCGGGGAGGAGCGCCGATATGGCGGAAGGCAGCGGCGTGGACCGGAATATCTTGCTTGCTTTTATAGGCGTCGGCCTCGTCGTCCTCAGCACACGCCGGTGGAATTTCCGGGCGGTCTTGCGCGCAAACCGATGGCTGCTGCTGCTCTTTGTCTATATGGCAGTAAGTCTAATATGGTCGGATTACACTTTTGTTTCCTTCAAGAGATACATCCGCCAATGGAGCATGATTCTCATGGCGCTCATGGTCGCCACCGAGCGGGATCCCGCCAGCGCCTTTGAAACCATTGTTCGACGGACCATCTATGTCCTGATCCCATTCTCCATCCTGCTCATCAAATACTACCCGGACTACGGCGTTGAATACGCCCGATGGACGGGCGAACGGATGTGGGTGGGGGTGACGACGCAAAAAAACGGCTTGGGCAGGTTGTGTCTTATCAGCGCCCTTTTCCTGGTGTGGACTTTTATTCGACGTTGGAAGCGGAAGGACCCGGCCGTCAAACACGAGAATATCACCACCGTCCTCGTTGCGGCCATGGTCCTCTGGCTTTTCCGGGGTCCTGGCACGGCCTATAGCGCCACCTCCATCATCTCCATGTGTATGGGCGTTGGCGTCATGCTCTACCTTTTGAAGTCTCATATCCGCGGGCTGCCCCCTCGCATGCCGGTCTTTGCCGCCGTGGCCGCCGCGTGTATCCTTTACGGCGTCAGTGTGCCTTATCTCGGTACAATTGGGACCGCCGCCGTCACCAGCAGTCTGGGCCGGGACAGCAGTTTTACCGGGCGGACGGATATCTGGGATGAAGTGATGGTGTTCGCCAAACAACACGCGTTTTTGGGGGTGGGCTATGGCGCCTTTTGGGTCAACAAACCCATTCACATTGAAGTGAGCGAGGCGCACAACGGTTACTTGGACGTCGCGGTTGAACTCGGATACGTCGGGGTGGCTTTATTGGCCGCCGTGTTCTTTTCCTTTTTGGGGCTGGCAAAAGAGGTGCTGAGGCGGGATTTCTATTTCGGATGTTTCGGCACTGCTTTTATGCTCGTCCTGTTGTTGCACAATATCACCGAGACAAGTTTTTTAAGGACATCCCAGATGTGGTCCACATTCGTCTTTATACAAATCTGCTTTTCGACGATCTCCGTGAGCGAAGCCTATGCCGATGCGGCTGCCGAAGCGGAATCCAGTGACGCGGCCGGGATCGGTCAACCAATTGTCAACGAGCCTGTTCCGCGGCTGCGCTCAAGGGCTCTGGCGGCCACGGGCTTATCAATGGCGGAATGACCGGCACGTGTGCCTATTGGCCAAGGCGGCGCCAATTCCCAGACTCAGCTTCGCGAAAGCCAAACAGTGGAACCCCTCGACACAATCAAGAAGCCAATCTCGACTAAGAAGCGGAATCTCGACGTTCTGACGTCTTGGCGGTTTTTCGCCGCGGCGATGGTCGTTTTTTTTCATTTTGGCGCGAAGCCGTTTGCCGCCGGTCCGGAAGTCCTCCTCCGCATCATTAAGAACGGCTATCAGGCCGTCAGCTTCTTTTTTATCCTCTCCGGTTTCGTTTTAGTTTACACTTATTATGATCCCGCCTCCCACACTGGAATGAACACCACCCCGCGGCGTTTCTGGCTCGCCCGTTTCGCCCGAATCTATCCAGTTTACGCTCTCGCCCTGGTCCTGGCGTTGCCTGTCTTTCTCTGGACAGCACTCTCCAAAAAATCCATGTCTCCGCTGGAAATCGGCCTCACGTTGAGTTTGGCGCCAGCGCTTCTGCAAGCGTGGGTTCCGCCCATTTGCCTGGCTTGGAATATACCGGCATGGTCGCTTTCTGTGGAAGCTTTCTTTTACCTTCTGTTCCCATGGTTGGCCTCAACCATGCTTCGATGGAAGACCCATTCGCTTCTTATCACGTCTGCGGTGATTGCGATTTCGGTCCATGCCTTGCAGCATTGCGTTTTCCCGTTGGCGGAGACCGGTGCGCCGGGTCCGGTGGCGACCAGCAGCCATCATTTTTTTGCTTATTCTCCTATCTTTCATCTTGCGACGTTTGTCTTTGGCATGGCGTTGGGCAGAGCTTACTTGAGGATTTCGACGCAAGATCGGAATTCAGCTTTTTTCAATACGCTCATGATCGCCAGTCTGGCTTCAATTTGCATCCTGCTCTCTCTCCATGGCCTAATAAGACCTGTCTTCCTGTCGGACACCGTCATGGTGCCGATTTATGGATGTCTCATTTTTTCATCTGCGCATTGCTCCGGGATGCTTGAGGCCGTTTTGGGCAATCGATGCTTGGTGGCCTTGGGAAACGCAAGTTATGGCATCTATATTATTCATCACCCCGTGGGTTGGTGGTTAAGCATCTGTTTGAGGCCGCTCTATAACCGTCATGCCATTTGGTGGTTCGCTTTGTATTTTGCCGTCGTCGTCGGCGCCAGTCTCTTCATTCACAAATACTTTGAAATGCCGCTGAAAAACAAATGCCTGACACGATTTGCTCCAAAAAAGTGAAACGGTATCCGGGCGATCATCCGCATGCACGAAAGCCGGTCTGAGCGCGTCCTCTCTTGTGATGTTGAGCGCTGGCAGCGCTCGCCGGGTTTGCACCGGGCAGTGGCGCTTGCATGCGTTGACCATTTTGCCGGCACTCTTAACCGTGTTTCCCGGGGATCGCGCTTCTTCCAACCCACTGGCCGTGGATCGCCTTGGCTGCCGCGTGGCGCTGGCGTTTGCAGGATGAACAGGCAGGAACAAGAAAGCGACGGTCAAAAGCAGTCCGCGTCTTGGGATTTGACTGTTGGCACGTGATGTGCTGTAATATCAAGATTGACGAATATATGAAACAGAACCAGCATTCGGGAGCGGGACGGAAAACAGGCGGAGTGAATTGCCGTCTTTTGCGGCCGCTGGCGGCATTTCCTCTTTCACTGCTGTTGCTGCTGGCTGTCCCAGGCGAGACGAGAGCGAATATCATACAGGCGGCGAGCCTTGCGCTCTCCGATGTTCAGGCGGCGGTCAATTCCGCGAACAATGGAGACACGGTGGTCCTTCCCGCGGGAACCGCCAATTGGGCCAACTATTGCGGTGTGACCAACAAAGGCATTACCATACAAGGAGCGGGAAGCGCTCTCACAGTCATAACCAATACCCAGAAAAGCAATGGAAATACGGCGAACGGCTGTGTGCTTATCGTCAGTCTTGCTCCAAACCTGATGACTCGGATAACGGGCATCGGGTTTGACGGAAGCACAACGGCGAACGGGATTTACATCCTTGGCCCTGAGTGGGGATTCTTTCAGGTGGATAATTGTTCGTTTGCTCATTTTTTTGCTACTGCCATCCAACCCTGTACTCTAACCGGACTGATTAACTCCTGCACTTTTATAGACGATGTTATGCCGATTGAGGTCACGCCGACAAGCTATCAGAACGACTCGTTTTTGCAGCCCCTGAGTTTGGGGACAACCAATTGTGTTGTGACGGAGAACTGTGTTTTTCTCACTTATAATTCCAGTTGGTACAGAACCCCCACAACCGGAGCCTCTTTTTCCCAAGGCAACGGTTCCAGGACTGTTTTCCGATATAACACCTGGACCAATTTTAACACCAACCTGAGTTTTTATCCGATTCTCGACGCGCATGGAAACATGCTGCCGGTCTCGAACAGCGTGACTGGATGGACGCCGTCAACCGCTGTCGGAACCAATTATGGCGGCGGACGAGGGACGCGTCAGTTTGAAGTGTACGGCAACCTTTTTGTTTCGCCCGCGCCCACCGTTGACCGGCTGGTCCACCTTCGCGGTGGAACCTGCCTCGTTTATTCCAACACCTATATCGGGAGATACATGAACACTTTCTTTTATATGCAGGAAGAGGACGGCCCTTCGCGGTGGACCAATCTGGTCACCTATCAAGGCTACGACCAGCATTGGCTTAACATCTGGGCCAACATCGTCAATGGAAACCTATGCACGAATGTCGGTTATTCGGCGTCAAGCGATGCCGCGTTTATTCTCCCCGGAACCAACCTTTTCTGGAGCCCCACGCCGTTGGCCAATCCTGAGATGACAAGTTATACCCCGCTGGTTTATCCCCATCCGTTGGCGGCGGCGCAAGCGCCCCCAGCCCCTCCTGCCGCGCCGACAAATCTGCGCATCCTCGGACAGGCGCAACCGCCGCCGCCAACGCCGCCGCCTGTTACGAACGTGACGAGCGGGCTTGAACTCTGGTGGACTTTCGACGCCGGCAGCGGCGCCACAGCCATCGATTCCAGCACCAACGGCAACACCGGAACCTTGTACGGTTCGCCGGCCTGGACGACCGGCATCATAAGCAACTGCTTGAGTTTCACCGGGTCATCGTCACAGTATTGCAGCATCGCCAGCGCCCCCGTGAGCGCCCCTCCAATGACCCTTTGCGCCTGGATCAACACGACATCCACGGGCAGCAATTACATAGCGGGGGAATGGCACACCGGAGGCGGCAGTTACAACTGTTATGCCATTTCTATAAATGCCGGCAACATCGCCGCATGTGAGTTTTCCGGCAACTCCGGCACTTTCGACGTTTCACCGTCCACTTACAACGACGGCAAGTGGCATCATGTTGCCGCCGTCTGGTCATCCAGCTCCTTGGTTGTGCTCTATGTGGACGGAAATCCGGTTCAAACCGGCATGTTTATGACCCCGCCTTCCGTTTCCATGCAGGCGTTTGCCGTCGGGTGCGCTGCGACAACCACACAAAGTCAATATCTGACAGGCGAGGTTGATGATGTGCGCCTGTATAACCGCGCCCTCTCAGCCGGCGAGGTCGCCAATCTTTATAACCTGACAACAATATGGTGAGGGAACCCCTCCTTTCAATCCCCTTCTCAGACGCCAAAGAGACGCGCCATGATGCAAAACTTTGTTCATCCAAACACCAAAGCGCCTCTTCAGAGCGATTCTGAAGGCAATTTCTTCTGTTTGGCAGACAACAAACGCATCGTTCATCAGTGTCACGACGGCTGCTGTGACTTTGTCACGGCCAGTTCCGATGTGCGGCAGGCCAGAGAGGCCTATGACGAAGCCTATGCGCGCGCGCACACGCCTTTTTTGACCGAAGCGGCGGTGACAGAGGCTTGGCACGATAAAACCGTGCCGTGGCGGAAAACCATGCTCCAGAGTCTGGGGCCGCTTTCCGGCCGCCGGGTGCTGCTTCTGGGCAACGGCGCTTCCTTCAAGGAGTTTTACTTTCTTCTCCTTGGCGCTCGGGTTGTGTTCACCGACATCTCACTCGTCGCCGCCCGCGAGGCCCAGACCCAGTTCCGCCAATCGGAGCTTTTCCAAAAGTATCAGGATTCCATTGCATTTCACGCGGTGGACGCCATGCGCCTGCCCTTTCCAGACCAATCCTTTGACGTCATTTACGGCGCAAAGTTCGCGGGCTTTCTCCCTGGTATTCCGGATTTTCTGGCGGAAGTGCGGCGCTGTTTGAAACCGGGGGGGATTTGTAGATTCGGTGATGATGCTGCTTCGCCAGCTTGGGAAGCCGTCAGACGCACCGTCGTGCTTCCGGTGAAGGCTCTCCGCAAGTCCAGGACTTCCTTGGACACGGTCCGGTCCGCTTCCGGCTTTGGCATCAGCCAGGAAACCTTGACCCCCTTCGTCGGGCCGTCTGGTTTCAGCCGGCTCGTGTTCATCCGCGAGTTTTTTTTCCTGCGCGTCGCGCAATTGTTTTTCGGCAAGCTGTTCAATTGGGACCCCAAAAAACTGCGCTGCGCCAGGCCGGTTTACTTCATGCTAAAATGGATCGATGATTGTCTTGCAAATACGGCGTGGATGCGCCGGAATTCGTTGGCGCTGACCTGGGGATTTGACCGTTAACAACGAAGCTGCCGGCGACGGCGACGCCCTTGAACCGGGATGTCCTATTGCAACAGCCGGGCGAGATCCCAGTCCATTAATGGTTTCCACCACGACACCGAAGGAGGTTGAACTCAAGCGGGTTTCCGCTCTGGGAGGGGCTCACACCGTCCTGGCCCAAGGTGTCTGTTACGCGGCCCAAATGGTGAGCACGGTCATTTTGGCCCGGCTCTTGACTCCAAGGGATTTTGGACTGGTGGCGCTGGTGACTTCCATCACGTCGATGTTGGGCTATTTTGGAGTCGATTTGGGCCTGACGGACGCGACGATTCAAAGAAAGGACCTGACACGCGCTCAATCGAACGGCCTTTTTTGGATCAGTGTTTGTTCCGGCGGATTTTTTGCGCTGGCCACCTGCGCGAGCGCTCCGGCGCTGGCCTGGTTTTACAGGGAACCCCGGCTGGTGCTGATTTCGGTCGCTATCGCCCCCTCGTTCGTTTTTCAAGGCGTGGCCGTCCAACATCTGGCGCTGTTGAGCAGGGAAATGCGATTCGGAACCGTGGCAATGATCCAATCCGTTTCCATCGTGGGCGGGGCGGTCGTGGCCATTGGGGCGGCCTTGTTGGGAGCGGGCTATTGGTCTCTGGTGGCTCAACCGGTGGTCGCCGCCCTAGGCTCCGCTCTCGCCGCGTGGTCGTTGAACCGCTGGCGGCCCGGTCTCCCTACACGCGGGGTCGGATTGCGCTCCTTTCTCCACTTCGGGCGCAATGTGACGATGTTCAACTTTCTGAACCAGTTCGCGCGCAGTTTCGACAAAATCGTCATCGGCCGCATTTGCGGCGCGGCGGCCCTGGGGTATTACACCCGGGCCGCCTACCTGCTCTTGCTGCCGCTGGGCCAGGTCATTTTGCCGTTTGGAAAGGTTCTGGTGCCCGTGTTGAGCCGGTTGCAGGATGACCGGGAGCGGTTTCGAAACTATTTCTGCAAGGCGCTCAATGCCGCCGCCTTCGGCATTTTTATTCCCGTGGCGGCGTTGATGGCGCTGTCGGATGATGTCATTCTTGTCCTTTTGGGGCCTGCTTGGAAGGAAAGCGCCTTGCTTTTCAAGGTGCTGGCGCTTTCGGCCCTGACCCAACCGCTTTTCAGCGCTGTCACCTGGGTCGCGACCGCCCAGGGCAAGACGCGGGAAATGCGCCAATGGTCGCTGGTCAGTGCGCCGCTCATCTGCGCGGCCTTCCTGGTCGGCGCCAAGTGGGGCGTGGTCGGCGTTGCCGCCAGTTACACCGTGACCTCCTACACCATCCAGGCCTTTGGTCTGAACTACCTTTTGGGCGGCACACCCATAAACTCCAGGACCATCCTCGCCTCGGTCTGGCGGCCGGCTTTCATCAGTGCGCTGGTGTTTTTGGGGGCTTCGCTCTGCAGCCATTGGACCGCAGCCAGCGGGCCGCTGCTTCGCATTATCATCGCCTCGTTATTTGGATTTCTCCTGGCGGCGGGGGCCGTCGCGAGCTGGCCATCCGCCCGGAAAGAAGTGATGGGATTGTGGGCCACGTTCAAACTTCTGCGGAGCCCGTCAACATGATTCACAACCCGCCTTCCCTCGCGGGGCGGACAACCAAGATTATTGCATGGACCAGATTAAATTTTTCCGACGCAGGCAGTTTCTTCTCGCCCCCACGGAATCCGCCTTTCCCGGCTGGCTTCGCTACGACGCGGGCCATGGCTATAAGCTCTTTGTTCATCCAGATTTGCCTGTCGTCCAGGTGGCCAATGCGGGCAATCGGTTGACGATGGCCGGATACTGCATCGATCCTCTGCGCCCGGAGATCCCCGAAGCGGCCCTTCTGGCCGGGATACTGGCCAAGACCTCGCAGTGGGCCGATGTGCCGCCTCTCATCGAGGGATTAACCGGCCGCTTTGTGCTGATCTTTCAAATCCAGGCAAACACCTGGCTTTTCCACGATGCGGTGGCGATGCGCCAGGTCAACTACGCGCAGGACAAGATGGGGGAAACATGGTGCGCCTCACAAGCGGAGACCTTGGCCGAACGATTGGGGTTCGAATTGGATCCGGAGGTCATCAGCTTCAAGAACTTGCCTGTATTTACAGAAAACCGGGCCGAATTCTGGCTGCTCAATGACCGGACCCCGTACCGGGAAGTGCGCAATTTGCTCCCCAATCACTTTTTGGACCTCTCCACCGGGTGCGCGCGCCGCTATTGGCCGGTGCCCGGCTGCATCAAGCCGCTATCCGTCAGTGAGAGCATCGAAGCCTGCACTCCCATTTTAAAAAACTCAATCAAGGCGGCCGCCAACCGGTTTGATTTGAGGATGGGGTGTTCGGCGGGCATTGACAGCCGCAAGACCCTGGCCGCAACCAGGGGCATTAGCGACAAAATCTATTACTTCTCCCATGCGCCTGCCGAGACGGCCCTTGACGTCAACGACGTTCTGGTGCCGGCGCGGCTGTTGCCCAAACTGGGAATCGTCCACCACAACCTGGGATGGAAGCCCATGACGGACATCTTCAGAAAATACTTCGAAGCCAGCGCCACCTTCGCGCGGGAGAAGAAGGGGAACATAGCCCATGTCATCTTTGACTCGTTCGGACCCGAGGCCACGGTGTTGAACAGCAACATCAGCGAGGTGGCTCAGTGCATTTACTGGCTGCCCAAGAACGGGGTCAACGGCGAAAATCTCGCCATTTTGAGCGGCTTGAAGCATCCCTTCGCCATCACCGAGTTTCAAAAGTGGGTGGACGGCGCCCTTTCCCCGTGTCAAGCCGCCAATCTCGACATCCTGGCCCTGTTCTTTCTGGAACAGAGGATGGGGCGCTGGTGCATGGCCGCTTTTGCCGAATATGATATCGCCCACGAAACCTTCAATCCCTACAATAACAGGCACCTTCACTGCCTGATGCTCGGAGTGGACGAGCGTCATCGCCGGGACCGCCGCTGGGACGTTTCTCTTCAACACATCCGTTCCATGTGGCCCGAAGTGCTGCAACTGCCGATCAATCCCCAGGACCGGTTTGGCGCAAAAATCCAGCAGTTCCTCAGGAGATTTGTCGTTCATAAGATCGTTACCCCGTACGCGCCTTTTTACCAATACTTGCGCTTCGCCAAGCGGCGCCGGCGGTTCAGAAAGGCGCCGGCCTTCTCACCGGAAACCCGGCCTCTGTGATCACGGCACAATCCTTTGACCTCTGAATCGTCAACCCCGTCGGATCGGCGCCTGGGCGGACTCCTGGTCCGCAGACCCAGGTGGGGACTGGCCGCGCGGACAAAATGGTTGCTCCTGGCTGCTGTCCTGGGCTGTGTGTTTCTGGTCAGATTCGCTCTTTTTCCATTCCTTTCCATCACCAGTCCGGTGCATGCAGAGTACCTTGTCGTGGAAGGCTGGGTTCCGGTTCCAGGCCTGAGAGTCGCGATTCAAACCCTGAAATCGGATGGCTACCGCAAGATTCTGACCGCCGGCTGTCTGGTCCGCGACGAATGGGAGCCGCAAGCCAAGGTGACCTATGCGGATTGGGCGGCCTCCAAGTTGCGCCGGCTGGGGCTTTCTCCGGATTTGGTGACGGCGGTCCCCTGCCTGGTCGAGAAAAAGGACAGAACGTTCTTTTCCGCGCTGGCGATCAAGAACTGGCTGCAAACGAACCAAATCGCGATTGACCGCCTCGACGTTCTGACCGTCGGGGCGCACGCCCGTCGAACGCGCCTGCTTTACGAGAGGGCCTTTGGGCCTGCCGTCAGAATTGGGATCATCGACGCGCCGGACCCGGATTATGACTCCATGCATTGGTGGCGGTCCAGCGAGGGCGTTCGCGAAGTGTTGGGAGAGGGCATTGCCTACTTGTATGCGAGAATACTTTTCCACCCGGATTTATCCGCGTAAACTCTCGCGATGAGCGTCGCCGCCATTCCCGGCCAGGACCCGGGCGCCAAGCCCGGCCAGGAGGCTTTGCGCCCGCCGGAGGCCGCCAACCTGTGGAGCTCCATCCAGGCGTTTTTGCGCTGGCTGGATCAGAACGGTTACGAGAGCTACGATCCGTATGACATTTGGGGAACCCGCTACGGGCTTTTTTCGCGCCGGATATACTATGGCCATCGCCTGCTCGGCTCGCCGCTGATCGCGCCCATCCTCCTGATGGAGGTTCTTTGTCCGTCCCTGCGGCGCTGGCTGGTTGGCAAAGGGCGCTTTGCCACCGCCGACGCGCAATTGTTGCTCGGTTTTCTCAATCTTTACGAGGCGAAGGGCGGGAGCATTTTTTTGGAAAAGGCCCGGGCGCTCTCCCGCGACCTGCTGCAAATCAGCGTGCCCGGCTACAGTGGTTTCTGTTGGGGATACCCATTTGACTGGCAGCATAATCGCGGCCTCTGGAAAAAGAATCTCCCGTTCATTACCGCCACGCCCTATTGCTTTGAGGCGTTCTTGAGATTATTCGACCTGACTGCCGACCCGGCTTTCCTGACAATTGCCCGGTCCATCGCCCAGTTTGTGCATAAGGACCTCCGGGACACGCCCACTTCGCCAAACGCCGCGGCGGCAAGCTACTCGCCGGTCGATTCGAGCCAGGTTGTCAACGCCAGCGCCTATCGCGCCATGGTCCTGTTCGAGGCGGCTGACCGATTCCAAATCGAAGACTACCGCCAGACGGCATCGCGAAATCTCAACTTCATCCTCCAGAATCAGAACCAGGACGGCTCATGGCTTTACGCGGTCGATCATGCCTCCGAAAGGTTTATCGATCACTTCCATACCTGCTTCGTGCTTAAGAATCTCGCCAAGATCAATCGGCGCTTGAAGAGCGCCGAGATCACCGGCGCCGTGGCCAGGGGCTACAAGTATTACCGCAGCGCCTTGTACGATTCATCTGGAATGCCGAAACAATTCGCCATCAGGCCCCGCACGCAAATTGTGCGATTTGAGCTGTACGATTTTGCGGAAGCCATCAGCCTCGGCTGCTGGCTGTGGCCGGAAATTCCGGAAGCCTTGGACGTGGCCCGCAGGCTGGCGGGCACGGTGCGGGACCGATTCCAGACCGCATCGGGGCATTTTCTGACGCGTGTGTATAAGGGCGGCCTCAAGCACAGGTTTCCCTATCTGCGGTGGCCGCAAGCCCAGCTTTTTTACGCCCTCACGAGTCTGACCTTGCTCAATGCCAAAACCGATTTCCCGCACAACAGCCGGTGATGAGCGAACAACGTATGAAAATAGCGATTATTGGCACAGGCTACGTCGGATTGGTTACCGGAACCTGCTTTGCCGAAGCCGGCTACCAGGTCACTTGTGTTGACAGCGATGACAGGAAGATCCGCCTGCTCAAGCAAGGCGGCATGCCGATTTACGAACCGGGCCTCAAGGAACTGGTCCAAAAAAATGCCGCGGCCGGCCGGCTCTCCTTCACTTCCAGCACACCCGAAGGCGTTGCCGTCTCCGATTTCATTTTCATCGCCGTCTCCACCCCTCCGCTGCCCGACGGCGCCGTCGATTTGAGCTTCGTCGAAAAAGTCTCCCGCGACATCGCCTCGACCATGACCGGCTATAAAATCATTGTTGACAAAAGCACCGTCCCCGTCAAGACCGGGGAAAAAGTCGCTGAAACCATTCAGCGGCATTGCAGGGGAAAGATCGATTTCGACGTCGTCAGCAATCCCGAATTCCTCCGCGAAGGCTCGGCCGTGGCCGATTTCATGAAGCCCGACCGCGTCATCGTCGGCGTCTCCTCCCAACGGCCCGTTCAGGCGATGAAAGACCTCTACGCGCCCTTCAACGCGCCGGTCATCGTCACCAATATAAAATCCGCCGAACTGATCAAACACGCGGCCAATTCGTTCCTCGCCCTCAAAATCTCCTACATCAACGCCATCTCCGCCCTCTGCGAGGCGGTCGGCGCCGACGTCGAGGAAGTCGCCAACGGCATGGGGATCGATCCCAGGATCGGGCGGCAGTATCTCAACGCCTCCCTCGGGTTCGGCGGAGGCTGCTTTCCCAAGGACCTCAGCGCTTTCATTCACACTTCCGAAGACCTTGGCCTTGATTTCGGCCTGCTCAAGGAAGTTCAACGCATCAACGCGCGCCAGATGGACCGCTTCGTCAAGAAGATCATCGACACCCTCTGGGTCGTCGGCGGAAAGACCCTCGGCGTCCTTGGCCTGGCGTTCAAGCAAAACACCGATGACATCCGCAACTCCCCCGCCATCGAATTGTGCCTGCGCTTGCAGAAGGAAGGCGCGGCCTTGCGCGTGCATGATCCCCAGGCGATGGAGAAGGCCAAGGCCGTTCTGCCGAACGCCGCGTTTGTGGCCGACATGAACGAGGTGGCCGACGGCTGCGACGCGCTGATCATTGCCACGGAATGGCCGCAGTTCAAACAACTGGACCTGGAGCGGGCGCGCCGGGCGTTGACGCACCCGATCCTGTTCGACGGCCGGAACCTGTTCGACGCGGCGGAAATGGAGCGGATGGGCTTCCTCTACAAGTGCATTGGCCGCCAGAGCGTTTAAGGTCAGCCCATCTCCACCAGAGCATCGGATTGTGAAAATATGCGGAACTTCCTTGCTTGCGCTGTCCCCCTTCCATTTTAATCGTCTGGTACACGAATGAAAAACGTCCTCCCAGTCTTTTGTGGTCGCGCTGCCGCCGCGGCGCTCTGGATATGCCTGGCTTGGGGTGCCGTGGCCCAACAGCCCGTGAACACCGATGCCCTGGTCAACCCGTATCCGGCGCCGGTGACGGTGACCAATCAATTCGGCCCGCCGCCCACCCCGCCGGTCCTCTCCGGCCCAACGACCCCCGGCACGGGCCAGGCCGGCGCTCCCTCCATGGGCACCAGCGCCCTGGCCGGTTCGTCCGCCTCCGTTTCCCGCAGCGAGATTACCGGCCCTCCCCTGGTTTCCTGGGGTCCCATTGGCGTTTATCCGCATCTGCTTTACCGCTTCACCTACGGCGACGGCGTCGCCGCCCTGCCGGGAGAGAACACGACCACAGAGATAGAAACGGTGGCCCCGGGCCTTCTCTTGGCGCTGGGGAACCATTGGACGCTGGATTACACCCCAACCCTCGCTTTTTATTCCAGTCGCCTGTTCAAAGACACCGTTGATCAGGCGGTGCTTCTTCACGGCGCGACGACCAATGGAGATTGGGTCCTGGGCCTGGCCCAGAGCTACGTTTCCACAACTCAGCCGCTCGTCGAGACGGGCACTCAA
The DNA here is from genome assembly GCA_049510745.1 of Verrucomicrobiota bacterium. Lineage (GTDB taxonomy): Bacteria > Verrucomicrobiota > Verrucomicrobiia > Limisphaerales > Palsa-1400 > PLGF01. Next base: position 182,626 of record JBEKYR010000003.1, read on the forward strand.
ACGGAGCAAGAGGGCTACGCCACCGCCTTCACGGCCGCCGGTCAACTGAGCGCCAAATTGTCTCTGGAATTGGGCTTGAATCAAATCTTCCGCTTCTCCCAATCGTATCCGTCCATGCATGAATGGTCCACGGCCGACTGGCTCAATTACCAGATCGAACCGCAGCTCGGCCTCGCTCTCGGACCCACCATCGGGTATGACGAACTGAGCGCCGGTTCCGATATGCCCTTCGAGCAGATCAGGGGCAGGGTTACTTTCAGATCGGGGACCAAGCTGCTGCTCTCCGTGGACGGCGGCGTGGAAGACCGGCAATTCATCCATCCCAGTTCTGCCGCGATGGTCACTCCGGTGTTTAACGCCTCCGCCTTTTACCAGATTTTCGAGGGAACAGCGCTCTCGGTTTTAGGCAGCCGCGTCGTCACCCCATCCTTGTACGTCAACCAGGCGGTCGTCATTTCCACCGTCAGCGCCTCCCTCCGTCAACATCTGGTCAAAGAGATCTATCTTGAAATCGACGGAGGTTACACCACCGAGCCGTTTACCTCCATCGAACCGGGGCCGCTCCCGGAATTCTTCCTGGGCGCCCCTCCCCGCTCCACGCAGACAGTGGTGCGGACCGACACGACAGAATTTGGCAAAATCAGCTTGTCCACCACCTTCCGGAAGCGCCTGACTGGCTCGGTGTTTTACTACGCCAGCAAAAACGCCAGCAGCCAGGTCAACTTCTCTTACAAGAGCACCCAGACGGGCGTGGAACTGAGCTATCACTATTAATCCAAGAACGGTTGTTTCTGCAATCCCTCGCGGCGGGTTTTGCGTTGCTTCCCCTTGCGACGCATGATAAACGCACTCGAAAATTCAGAGTTTTTAAACTATGAAAATTGCCATTGTCGGTCTCGGTTACGTCGGCCTCCCCTTGTCCCTTCAATTCGCCCGCTCGGACACCACCGTGCTGGGGTTGGACATCGACAAAGCCAAGGTCAAGTCGCTCATGGCCGGGCGCAGCTACATCAAACACATCGAATCCTCCGCCATTGCCGAGGCCGTCAAGTCGGGCCGATTTGCCGCCTCCACCGATTTCAGCCGGGTCAAGGAAGTCGAGGCGGTCATTATTTGCGTTCCCACTCCCCTGAACAAAAACCGGGAGCCGGATATTTCCTACATCCTCGAAACCGGCAAGAGCATCGCTCCCCATCTCCGCAAGGGTCTGTTGGTGGTGCTGGAATCAACCACTTATCCGGGAACGACCGACGAGGACCTGCGCCGGGTGCTGGAGGAAGGCTCCGGGTTGAAGGCCGGCTCCGATTTTCACCTCGCCTTTTCCCCGGAACGCGAAGACCCCGGCAATCCCAACAGCGTCGTGGCCTCCATCCCCAAAGTCATCGGCGGCCTCACCCCCGCCTGCCTGGAACGGGCCAAGGCCGTCTATGGGCGCGCCATCAAAACTTTGGTGCCCGTTTCCTCCTGCCGCGTCGCCGAAGCCACCAAGCTGACGGAAAACATTTTCCGCAGCGTCAACATCGCCTTGGTCAATGAACTCAAGGTGGTTTACACGGCCATGGGCATTGATGTCTGGGAAGTCATCAACGCCGCCAAAACCAAGCCCTTCGGCTTCATGCCCTTTTATCCAGGCCCCGGCCTGGGCGGCCACTGCATCCCTATTGATCCTTTTTATCTCACCTGGAAGGCGCGGGAATATGTCCAGAATACACGCTTCATTGAATTGGCCGGCGAAATCAACTCAGCCATGCCGGAATACGTCGTCCAGCAGGTCGCGGCGGCGCTCAACGACCGGCGCAAGGCCCTCAACGGAGCCAAGGTCTTGGTGCTCGGTTTGGCCTACAAGGCCGATGTCGATGACGACCGCGAATCCCCCAGTTACGTCCTGATGACCTTGCTCAAGGAGCGCGGCGCCAGCGTCTCCTATTACGACTCCTATGTTCCGGTCATCAAATTGACCCGCGAACATCCCCAATGGGCCGGCGTCAAATCTGTCCCTTGGAACGCCAAAACGATCAAGAGCTTTGACCTCGTCCTTATCGCCACCAAACATGCCAGCGTGGATTACGCGGCCCTCGCCGATTGGGCTTCTTGCATCGTCGATACCCGCAATGCCATGGCCGGCATCGCGACCAGGGAGGGCCAGGTGCGCAAGGCTTGAATTCAACACCTCGTCAGTGAGCCAATTCACCCAACTCAAGAAGACCCTGGCCACCGCGCCCGCCACCTGGCTGGTCACGGGCGCCGCTGGTTTCATCGGCTCGAATCTAGCCGGGCAACTCTTGCTCCTGGAGCAACGGGTCGTCGCCTTGGACAACCTTTCGACGGGCAACCTCGACAACCTGGCCCAAGTCCGCCACAGCGTCGGCCCGGAACGCTGGGCGAATTTCACCTGGATGCAGGGCGATATTCGGGACGCGGCCGTCTGCCGGCGTGCCGCGCGGGGTGTGGATTACGTCCTGCATCAGGCTGCTTTAGGCTCGGTGCCACGGTCATTGGAGAATCCCATCGAAACCAACGACAGCAACGTGAACGGCTTTGTCAATATGCTCTGGGCCGCCCACGAAAGCGGGGTGAAGCGGTTTGTCTTCGCTTCCAGCAGCTCCGTTTATGGCGACGACACGACGTTGCCGCAAGTCGAGCATAAAACCGGGCGCTGCCTCTCTCCCTACGCCGTTTCCAAGCGCGTCAATGAACTCTACGCCGGGGTCTTCGGGCGCTGCTACGGCATGGAGACCATCGCGCTGCGTTATTTCAATGTCTTCGGCCCGCGCCAGGACCCCAACGGCGCTTATGCCGCCGTCATCCCAAAGTGGATTGCCGCCATGATTCACAATGAACCCGTCCACATCAACGGCGACGGCTCGACCACGCGCGATTTTTGTTACGTCGCCAACGTCGTCCAGGCCAACCTGCTGGCGGCGGCCGTGCCGCGTCCCGAGGCCAGCGGCCAGGCCTTCAACATCGCCGTCGGCGGACAAACCACCTTGAACGCGCTCTGCGACATGCTCCGCCAGCGCCTGGCGCCGACCCACCCTCACCTGCGCGACTTCAAACCGCGCTACGGGGATTTTCGCCCCGGCGACATCCTTCATTCGCGGGCCGACATCAGCCAGGCCCGCCGCCTCCTGGGCTATGAGCCAACCCATAGCGTTGCCCAGGGCCTGGACGAAGCTTTGGATTGGTACGTCAAACATCTCTCCTCCCGGCCCGCCCCGGCCGGCGTCGTCTTATGAAAGGCATCATTCTCGCAGGTGGAGCGGGTTCGCGCTTGTTCCCGCTGACTCTGGTTGCCAGCAAACAATTGCAGCCGGTTTTTGACAAGCCGATGATCTATTATCCGCTGACGACCCTGATTGAAAACGGCGTGCGCGAATTGTGCCTCATCTCCACCCCGCGCGATCTGCCGCGCTTCCGTCAACTATTGGGAAACGGCGCTTCCTGGGGAATCTCCATCGACTACTGCGAGCAGGCCCGCCCCGCCGGCATCGCCCAGGCCTTCCTCATTGCCGAATCCTTCATCGCCGCGGACCCCGTCACCCTTATTTTGGGCGACAACATTTTCTACGGCGCCGACAGCTTCAGGCGCGCGTTCGCGGAGTTCCGGGGCGGCGCTGCCATTTTTGGCTATCGCGTCCACGATCCCGAACGCTACGGTGTGGTCGAGTTCGACGAATCGGGACGGGCTGTTTCCATCGAAGAGAAGCCCAAGGCGCCCCGCAGCAATCACGCCGTGCCGGGACTTTACCTTTACGACAACCAAGTGGTCGAGATCACCCGCAACCTCCGTCCCTCGCCGCGGGGCGAACTGGAAATTACCGACGTGAACCTCGCTTATTTGCGGCGCGGCCAACTGCGGGTGCATCAATTGAGCCGGGGCTTCGCCTGGCTGGATGCCGGCACCAGCAGCAGCCTGCATGAGGCATCGGCCTACGTCCAAACCATCGAGAAGCGCCAGGGCATCAAGATCGGCTGCCCGGAGGAGGCGGCCTTCCGGAGCGGATTCATCAGCCGGCAGGATTTGGAGAAACTGGCCGCCCAGATGCCCAACTGCGAATACCGCGACTACCTCGGCCGCGTCCTGCTGGAGGCCGCCCGTTGATATGATCGTTCTCCTTGGAGCAACCGGTTACATCGGCGGCCAGTTCGAGACCGCCTTGCGCGGCGTTGGCTGGCCTTTTGTCGCGCCCTCCCGCTCCGAGGTGGATTACACCCGCTTCGACCTTCTGCGGGAGTTCCTGCGCCAAACCAAGCCGGAGTTCCTCATCAACGCCGCCGGCTACACCGGCAAGCCCAATGTGGACGCGTGCGAAAAAAACCAGGCGGACACTTTGCACGGCAACGCGCTCTTTCCCGCGGCCGTGGCCCATGCCTGCGCCAGTTTGGGCATTCCCTTCGGACATGTTTCCTCCGGCTGTATTTTTTCCGGCGCCAAAGTCGTGCTCGATGGCCAGGCGCGCGTGGAAAAGGATTTGAGCCAGCCGCGCCTCCAAGCCTTGCTCGCAAAGAACCCCGGCGCATTCCACGGTTACACCGAAGAGGATGAGCCGAATTTCACTTTTCGGCGGCCCCCGTGCAGTTTTTACAGCGGCACCAAGGCGCTGGGCGAGGAAGCCATCCAGGGCATGGGCCAAAATTATATTTGGCGCTTGCGCATTCCTTTCGACCATTTCGACAGCTCGCGCAATTACCTGAGCAAGCTGCAGAATTACCCCAAGGTGTATCAAAACGTCAATTCGCTCTCGCATCGGGGCGACTTCGTGGCCGCCTGCCTGTTGCTGTGGCGGCGCCGGGCGCCCTTTGGCATTTACAACGTCACCAATCCGGGCTTTGTCACTTCCGCCCAGGTGGTGGAGATGATTCAAAAAATCCTCAAACCCAACCGCCCCTTCACTTTCTGGGCCAGCGACAAGGAGTTCTACCGCGTGGCCGCCAAAACGCCTCGCTCCAACTGCATTTTGGACGTTTCCAAACTGCTCGCGGCGGGCGTCCCCATGCGCCCGGTGGAGGAAGCGCTGGCGGAGGCGTTGCAGCTATGGAGGCCGCTGGCTGAAAAAACGTGAAAAAAAATTGACAATGTAGTCGCGTGTGACTACATTGGAACCGTGAAAACAAAAACAGCGAAATACACCGCTGCCAAATCGCAGCCGAGGGTGCTCAGAGAAATTGCCGTGGCGCCAGGCACGGGAGAAATCATCAATGTGCGGTCAGCCAAGACCCATCTCTCCGCGCTGCTCGAATGGGTGGCGGGCGGACATGAAATCACCATCACCAGCGACGGCAAGCCCAAGGCCAAATTGATCGCAGTTGCGGAAGCCAAAGGACGAAAGACGTTCCAGGGAATGGGTGATTTTCTCTCCAGCCAGCCTGTTCATCGCGGGCCGTCCGCCGGGGAAGTCATCCGGGCAGATCGCGACTCCCGCGGCTGGTGATGTACCTCGATTCCGCCATCATTGTGAAATTGCTCGTGCGCGAATCCGACAGCCAATGGTTCGATCGCGCTCTGGCTGGACACAGTTTCGAGACTTCGGAACTGGCGCTGACGGAGGTCCGTTCCGCCCTGCTGGCCAAAGAGCGCAACGGCCAAATCACCTCACCCGAGCGCGTCGCTGCCACGGGAAAACTTCACTCGATGGTGGAAGCCGGGATTATCGAGCTGCTGGCGCTTAATCGTGCCGTGCTCGAACGCGCCAGCCAAATCCAACTCGCGTGTCATCCGGGCATCCCGTTGCGCACCCTCGATGCCCTTCACGTCGCCACGTGCGAGTTGCATCGCAGCGGCACGATGTGTGCGACCGACGGCCGGATGCGCGCCGCCTGCGATCACTTCGCCATCGCGCTCCTTCCCGCGCGCATGGAGGAAATAGCCGCTGACAGCCCAAAGTAGCGGACTTTACTTCTTATATGAATCTACTCGTCACAGGCGGCGCCGGTTTCATCGGATCGAACCTGATCCATCATATTATTGACAAGCCTGAAATCCGCCTTCTGGCCAATCTCGATTGCCTGACCTACGCCGGCCATTTGGAGAACCTGGAGGCCGTGGCCCGTCATCCAAAGTACGTTTTTGAAAAGGCCGACTTGCGCGACAAGGACCGCGTCCTGGACGCGGTGCGACGGCACTCGGTCACGCACGTTTTGCACCTGGCCGCGGAGTCGCACGTGGACCGGTCCATTACCGGGCCGGGTGACTTCATCCATACCAACATCGTGGGAACGTTCCACCTTCTGGAGGCGGCGCGGGCCGCCTGGGGCGGCAACTTCGCCGGCAAACGCTTCCATCACGTCTCGACCGACGAGGTCTATGGCAGCCTGGGACCGGCGGGACACTTTGTCGAAACAACCCCCTACGCGCCCAATTCGCCCTACTCGGCCAGCAAAGCCGCCAGCGACTTTCTGGTGCGCTCGTATCATCACACCTACGGATTGCCGGTGGTGACGACCAATTGCTCGAACAACTACGGTCCCTTCCAGTTCCCGGAAAAGCTCATCCCGGTCATCATCGAAAGCCTCTGCCAGCGCCGGGCCATTCCGGTTTATGGCGACGGCTTGAACGTGCGCGACTGGCTTTATGTGCGCGACCATGCCGAGGCGCTCTGGCAGGTTTTGACCCGCGGCCGGGACGGGGAAACCTACAACATCGGCGGGCACAACGAGTGGGCCAATATCCGCATTGTCGAACTGATCTGCGATCTCATGGACGAGTTGGCACCGCACTTGGGCGGCAACTCCCGCCGTCTGATCACCTTTGTGCGGGACCGCCCCGGCCACGACCGCCGCTATGCCATCGACGCCGGCAAAATCGAACGGGAATTGGGATGGAAACCGGCGCATACTTTTCAGAGCGGCTTGCGAGAAACAATTCAGTGGTATCTGGGCAACCAGGATTGGGTGCAGCGCGTCAAAAAACAGAAGAATTAGACCCGCCAGGCTGTCGGAAAACCTTACAGGTTTACAGCATCGAGGGGTTTCCCCGGCAATGCGGCCCGTAAATCGCAGTTGGCTCAAAAAAGACGTTAGCGATTGAACGTGAGTTGGATACAAGGCAAACGCCCGCTCCGTGCCAGCCATTTCTCCGCCAAAAGAGAGTTTTGGCACGATGATTGCGGTAAAACCCCACGCGGGACCGTTGTTAACGGTGTTTCCGGCTATTTCGCGGTAATTTTGTTTCATGCCCCGAGCAGAGACTAAAGGTTTGTAAGGATATGATCCTGTTATTAGGCGCCAGCGGATACGTTGGCAAGACTTTCGCCAGCGAGTTGCGAAGGCGGGGCCATTCCTTTATCCCGCTGACCCGCCGCGCCTTCGACTACACGCGGTTTGATTTCCTGTTCGATTATCTTCGCACCATGCGGCCGGTCTTTCTCGTCAACGCCGCCGGTTATGCGGGCAGCGGGAACGGACACGTGACGGCGGCAGAACGGGAGAAGATGATCGCGGCCAATGCCATCCTGCCGCAGATGATCGCCCGCGTCTGCCTGATGACCAACACCCCCTGGGGGCATGTGTCTTCAGGGTCGATCTATTGCGGCGCCAAAGTCCTGCGCCGGGGAACGGTGGAAATTGAAAGACACCTCGGACGGCCCGATCTGCTCGACCTCTTTGAAACGCATCCCGAAAGGTTCCGCGGCTTTACGGAATGGGACGAGCCTAATTTCTCCTTCCGCTCCGCCCCGTGCGATTTCCACAGCGGAACCAGGGCTTTGGCGGAGGAAGCCATCCGCGACCTCGGTCAAAGTTACATCTGGCGGCTGCGGCAACCCTTCAATGAGCGGGACGAACCCTGCAACTGGCTCTCCCAAGTGCGGCGCAACGACGAGGTTCATGACAACATTAACTCGTTTTCCCACCTGGAGGATTGCGTCAAAGCCTGCCTGGACCTCTGGGAAATACGGGCGCCCTTTGGCATTTACAATGTCACCAATCCCGGCGCCATGACCCTCCGCCACGCCGCCGCCGAGATGCAACGCATCGTCAAATCCGGTCCGCATGTGCTGCCGGGTGAAGAGCAGGAGACGGCCAAATCGCCCAGGTCCAACTGCATCCTCGACGCCGCCAAGCTGCTCAAAACCGGCGTCAAGCTGCGCCCCCTTTCCGAGGCGTTTGAGGATTGCCTCGACCGGCTGCGTCTGACTTCGCGGACGGCAAGAACATTCGATGCGGTTTCCAGATACCCGGCCCTGGCCTATCACTAGGCGGGGGCGCAAGGGCCTCGCGGCCTCAACATAGTCGGTCGAAACTTCCCGGCGATGCCGGGCACGCCAGACCAATACCCGAAAGAAAAGAGTCATTCTATGCCTGATCCTGAACCTGCCGTCCCTGCCCGCCTCGTTTTCCGCCGCCAACTGATCCTGCTGGCGGTGGTCGCGGGGCTGTTGCTCCTGTGCTTTGGCCGGCCATTGCTGCAATTGATCACGTTCTCGCTGCACGACGAATTGTTCTCGTACATCCCCCTGATTCCGTTCATCAGCGCCTATTTCATTTGGATCAACAGGCAACGTTTTGTGCCCGACCTCCTGCCTTGTTGGTTTGGGGCCATTTTTTTTGGCCTCGCCGGCTCGGCTCTCGTCACCGGGTATTGGATCGCGGCCCGGTCCGGGTGGCTGCCGGCGAAGCAGGATTACCTCTCATTGATGACGCTGTCCTTTCTTTGCTTTTTCTGGGGCGGCTGCCTGGCGCTGCTCGGATCGAAGATGCTGCGGCAGGTGCTCTTTCCCGCCGCCTTCCTTATCTTTGCCGTGCCGCTTCCGACGGTTTGGATGGCGCCCATCGACACGTTCTTCCAATACACCTCGGCCACCGCCGCCCAGGGGTTCTTCGGCCTCTACGGCACCCCGGTGCTCCGGGACGGACTGGACCTGCATTTGCCGGGTTTCGCCTTGACAGTCGCTCCTGAATGCAGTGGCATTCATTCCACTCTGGTTCTGTTTATGACCAGCTTTATGGCGGGTTATTTGTTTTTGGATCGGTCCTGGCAACGCGCCCTTTTGGTGCTGGCGGTCGTCCCTTTGGCCATCCTCAGAAACGGTTTCCGCATTTTCGTCGTCGGCGAGTTGTGCGTTCATATCGGTCCCGATATGATCAACTCCCCCATCCATCGAAAAGGCGGGCCGATTTTCTTTGCCCTGTCGCTCATTCCGTTCTTGTTGTTTCTGGTTTTTCTGAGAAGACTCAACCCTGCTGCGCGGCCGCCGCTCAAACCGGAGCCGCAACCCTGATATGATTATGAGGATGTTTCATCGTCAATGGCCTCGCTTCCTGGCGCTGGCCTTGTGCCTGGCGCTGGGTGCCGGATGCACCAAGGCCGCGCGGGCCAAAAGACTCTTGGCTTCCGCCGAACGCGATTTTCAAACTCAACGCTACGATGCTGCGGAGGTCGAGTACGAAGCCGTGCTGCGCTTGTCGCCCCTCAATCCGGTGGCCATTCGCCAGTTGGGATTGATCTATTTCGAGGAGGGCCAGATGCCCAAAGCCTACGCCTATTTGGTCAAATCCCACGAACAGGATGCAAAGAATCCCGGCGTCCAACTCAAACTGGCGCAAATCTATCTCGGCGCCGGAAAGGCCGCCGAAGCGGCGGACCTGGCCCAAACGTACTTGCAAACTGACCCCACCAATGAGCACGCCCTCCTGGTTCTGGTCGATTCGGCCCGTTCCTCCGCTGCTTTGGCCACTGTTCGCAGCCAGATTGAAGAATGGGCGCACGGGGGCAAAGACGCCGCCGCCTATCACGCGGCTCTGGGCTGGATCGATTTGCGGCAACAAAAAACGGCCGACGCGGAAATCGAATTGCAAACAGCCCTGCGCCTGGATCCCAAGCTCAGTACCGCTCACCTCGGCATGGCCAGCGTCTATTTCGCCCGCAAAGACACCAATAACCTGGCGCAGGCGCTCAAGACGGCGGCCGACTTGTCTCCTCCTCGTTCTTCCACCCGGCTCAAATACGTGGAATACAAGCTGCAATTCGGCCCCGCGGACGAAGCCAAACAAATCCTGGAAGACATTACCCGCCAGGCCCCTGACTATATTCCGGCCTGGAACCACCTGATGAAGATCGCCTACTCCGAGCGCAAATACGATGACTGCGCCGCCTGCGTGGCCAAAATCCTCGCCCGCGACCCCTCCAACATGGACGCCCTCCTGCAATCCGGAAACCTGGCCCTGGCCAGACACAAGGTCGCCGACGCCGTCAGCCAGTTCGAACGCCTCGACGCCAACGTCAATCGAAAGGCGCCGCAGGTCAAGTACTATCTGGCCCTGGCTTATTTGCTCAACGGGGAGACGGCCAAAGCGACGGCCAGCCTCCGCGCCGCCCTGGCCTTGGAGCGCGGTTACGCTCCCGCCCTCCTTCTGCTGGCGGAACTGGACGTTCGCGCCGGCGATTCGCCCGAAGCGGTCACGCTCCTGACCCAGTTGATCAAGAGCCAGCCTGAGAACGTCCAGGCGCATTTGCTTCTGGCCCAGGCTTATTTGGCCCTGCGGCAGATCGATCAAGCCTTGGTAGTCTATGTCCGCATGGCCCGGTCCTTTCCCAGGAACGCCCAAATCCCGTTCTTGATCGGCCGCGTTTATGAAAGCCAGGGAGACATCGCCCACGCGCGCGAAGCCTATGAGAGGTCGCTCGTGTTGCAACCGGGTTACTTGGCCGCTTTGGAGAACATTACGGACCTGGACTTGGCCGCACAGCGCTTTGACGACGCCGATGCGCGGGTGACGGAGGAAATAAAAAGAACTCCAAAGGCGGCTGAACCCTGGCTCTTGCAGGGGCGCATCCGCTGGGCTCAAGGGCAGACCAACGAGGCGGAGTCGGCCATGTCCAAGGCCGTGGGACTCAACCCGGATTACCCCCCGGCTTACCTGGCCCTGGCTCAATTCTACCTGGCGGCCCACGAGGAAGAGCAGGCCTTGGATCGCTTGAACCGTTTGGTCGCCAAAACCAACGATGCCACCGCCCTGATCGAGATCGGCATGATCCATCAGGAACAGCGCCAGTTCGAACCGGCCCGCGCCGCCTACGAAAAGGCGCTCGCTGTCAACCCTAAATTATCCGCGGCCTTGAACAACCTCGCCTACTTGTACTCCGAATTCCTCGGCAACCTCGACCGCGCCGCCCAACTGGCCCAATCGGCCCGGGACCTGCAACCCTTCAGCCCCTACACGGCCGACACCTTGGGCTGGATTCTCTTCAAGCAAGGCCAATACCCTCGCGCCCTCACCCTCCTGCAGGAGAGCGAGGAAAAACAGCCCAACGATCCCGAAGTGGCCATGCACCTGGGCATGGCCTACTACATGATGGAGGAGGAAGACCTCGCCCGCCTCTATTTGCAGCGCGCGGTGGACAGCCGCACGGACTTCCCCGCCAAGGAGCAGGCGCGCCAATGCCTGGCCTTCCTGGCCATCGACCCGCAGAAGGCCACTCCCGCCATGATTGATGACTTGCAAAAGCGAGTGCATGAGAACCCCCACGACCCCATACCCCTGACGCGCCTGGCCGCCATCCAGGAGCGCCAGGGCGAGTTGGATAAAGCCTCCCAAGCCTATCAATCCCTCATCCAGCAAAACCCCCGGGATTTGCAGGCCATCATCAAGCTGGCGCGGCTCTCTGCCGGACCGCTCAAAGACCCCCGCAAAGCGCTGACCCTGGCCAAGTCAGCCCATGACTTGGCGCCCAATGATCCCCGCGCCGCCAGCCTGCTCGGCGAGTTGGTCTTTCAAAGCGGCGATTATCCCTGGGCTTTGAGCCTGCTGAAAGAAGCGGCCAATCAATTGACCAATCAACCCACTGTGCTCTACGACCTTGCCTGGGCCTATTATGCCGCCGGCCGCGCCGCCGAGGCGGATGCCAACATGGAAGCGGCCGTCGCTTTCAGCAACGCCCTGCCCACCCTGGAGGACGCCCGGCAATTTCTCGCCCTGCGAGCCGCCGTCAAAGACCCGGCCCAGGCGCGCGCGGCCGGCGCGCAAGCGCAAAGCATTCTGCAGAAACAGCCCCGCTATCTGCCCGCTCTCATGGTCTCGGCTCTGTTGGACGAGCAGCAGGGCGCCTCCAAAGAAGCCGCCGACATCTATACGCAAGTCCTTAACGACTATCCGCTCTTCACCCCGGCCCTGCGCCAATTGGCCATCCTCTACACCCGCAGCGGGGAGAATGACAACAAGGCCTATGACCTGGCGGAGAAGGCCCGCAGCGCCGCGCCTGATGATTTCGAGCTGGAGCGGGCCTTGGGTATTCTGGCCTGCCGCCGGGGCGACGCCACCCGGTCGGCGCAGTTATTGCAGGGGAGCGCGCAGAAATTCCCCGACGACGCCGAGTTGCTCTACTATTTGGGCCTCGATTTCTACAAACTCAAGCAGCCCAAGGAATGCAAGCAGACCTTGCAGCGCGCCCTGGCCCTGAACCTGCCGGACAAACTGGCGGGCGAAGCCCGGCGCATTCTGGCGCAGTTGAAGTGACCGGCCCTCATTTCATGACCAGCCGGTAAAAGCGCATCTTCAGGTTGGCGCCCTGCGGGTCTTGATACTGCACCCACCCGTTGGTCGTGGCCGATGTCTGCCAGATGGTGCTCCAGGTTCTTAGATTGACAGAAGCCTGAACCTGGTAGGAGTGGCCCGGAGCGACGGGAAAGCTGATTTCGGCCGGCGACCGCAACTGCGCTTTGGGCGCCACGTTGAGAATTCCCGGAACGATATAGGAAATCTCGTTGGACGGCGGGCTTTCGACCTCGTGCGCGTTATAGGCCTTGACAATTATATAATTGGTCTGGCCCTCCCGCAACCCGGAGATCGTGATGCTCGTGTTCGTTCCGGCATTCTTCTGCCCGGTGTAATCGCCGCTGCTCTCACCGTAATAGACCATGTAACCGGCCACGTTCTTGTCCGGGCTGGGATTCCACACCACCGACAGCGTTTGCGCCGCTTGTGTCCGCCAACAAAACACCAGCAGCAACGCCAGGGCCGCGGCCAACGTCCGCCCCTGCCCGGTTCTGGCGCTGCTTGAGTTTTTTGTTGCATTCCCATCCATACGCCTTTGCTCTTGCACCGGCCATGCCAACCCTGGCACGTTTTCGCGCTCGCATTTTTGGGGGAATTACGTCTCGGATTTGCGAAGCGATTCCTCCGCTCCAGCCGCCTTCGCCAAACGTCCCAAGCGCTTCATTTTGAGCGAATTAGGCGATGGCGCAGGCGGAGGGCGCACGGGGCCGCGGGCGGCTCGGATTACCCCCTGCAGCTTTGCGAATTTATTATTTTTTTTGGAGCGCTGGACGCTCCTTTGGAGTGTCCTCCCACCATCCACCGCGCGGGGGCTTTTCCATTTCTTGGACAAATTATCTTGCAACTTTGCGCCGGGCCTTCTTGACTTTAGTCCGTCAATCCTGAACCTTTTGTCTGGCGCCCTTGGCGGCGCTGGAAGGAGAAAAAAAATGTTGAACCGTATGAATCAGAAAATGAATCGCGCCGGCCTCACCGTCCTGGCGCTCTCGCTGTGGGCGGCCCTCCTGGGGTGTCAGAGCACCACTCCAACCCCTCCGCCCCATTCGCCCGGCGCTGCAACCTCCGCCGCCCAGCCCGCGGCCCATCCGGAGTCCCTTCTTTTGCAGGAGGGCGATGCCATTCATATCTCCTTTCCCGGCGCGCCCAATCTCAATTCCCTTCAGACCATCAGGCGGGACGGCAAGATCACCCTCGATCTGGTGGGAGAAGTCAACGCCGCCGGCCTGACGCCGCGCGGCCTGGAGGAGGAACTGATCAAAAAGTTCGGCGATCAACTCGTCGTCAAGGAAGTCTCCGTCACCGTCCAGTCCTCCACTTTTATTGTTTATGTGACAGGCTGCGTCCTCAAGCCGGGCAAGCTCATTTCCGACCGCCCCCTCAGCCCGCTTCAGGCCGTCATCGAGGCGGGCATCGACCATGACAAGGCCAATTTAAAGGCGGTCACCGTCATTCGCGACACCGACAACGGTCAACGGCAGCAGTTCAAACTCAATCTGAGCAAGGAATTGCGGGGCCAGCCGACTGAGACTTTTACCCTCAAACCGCTTGATGTCATTTTCGTTCCCGAAAAATTCAACTGGTTTTAGCCGCCCTCCACCCCGTCAGATCATGTAATCCAGAACCGACGCCGGCGCCTGCTCCAGGCGCCGCGCCCGTTCGCACAAATCCGCCACCGTCACCCGTTCCATGATCTGCACCACCGCCTGGCGCACTTCCTTCATCACTTCCCGGATCGGGCACCGCGCTTCATCCGGGCAGGTGCAGCGCTCGTAAAACCGGTCGCTCACGCAACTGACCGGCGCCAGCGCCCCCTCCACGTGCCGCACCACCGACGCCAGGGTGATGTGTTGCGGCGGCCGCGCCAGACGGTAGCCCCCGGCCGCCCCCCGCCGGCTTTCCACCGCTCCCATCGCTTTCAAGTCGTTAAGGATTTGTTCCAGGAACTTCTTCGGAATGTTTTGCTCCCGCGAAACGGCATCGATGCGCACGACGCCCTCGCCATAATGGAGACCCAAAACCAATAACGCCCTCAAAGCATATTCTCCCCGCACAGAAAGTTTCATTTGAATGAATCATATCAATTCTAGTAATTCGGTCAAGATTAACGGCGGATTCCCGGGTGATAAAAAAGAATTTAAAAATCCCTATTGACGCGATAGGGATTTCTGCTATTGTCGCCGAAATATGAGCACATTACTTCATGTCGTTCGGCGACAAAGAAAGATCAACTCATGGCTGGCTGCCGCTTGCTCCGGGGCGCAGGTTTTGGCCCTCAGCGTGGCGGCGGCTCCAACCACAGACCAAACCACCAACGAGATTGAAATCTTGAAAAAGCAAATCCAGGCCTTGACACAGAAAGTCGATGAACTGGAACTCAAGCAGGGTGCGGAGACCGAGACGCACAAGGCCGCCCCGTTCATCACGGCTGGCGAGACCGGGTTTTCCATGCAATCGGCCAACTCGAATTTCGTCTTGAAGCTCTCGGGCTTCAGCCAGGTGGACGGGCGCGACTACGTCTCACCGGCAATAGGAGCCAAGGACACCTTTACCATCCGCCGAATGCGCGCCATCGCCAGCGGCACGGTTTATCACGATTTCGACTATTACATGCAGGTCGATTTTGGCTCGGGCACCGTCAGCTCGACCACCAACAACGCGTTTCTGCAGGACGCGTATGTCAATATCCACCCGTGGCAGGCCTTCCAGGTGCAGGTGGGCAAATTCAAGGAGCCGGTCAGCCTGGAAATCCTGCCGCTGGATCAATACCTGTGGTTCCTTGAACGCGGCTTCCCCACCGAATTGGCCCCCAACCGCGACGTCGGCGCCGAAATCCACGGCGACCTCTGGAACGGCGCGCTGACCTATGCCGCCGGCGCTTTTAACGGCGTGCCCGACGGCGGCAGCGGCGACGTCGAGGTCGCGGACAACGACAAGGACGCGGTGGGGCGCGTCATCACGTTCCCATTTCGCAACACGCAGATCGACGCGCTGAAAAACTTTGGCTTCGGCATCGGCAGCAGCTATGGCATTCAGGCGGGCACGACCACGCCGACCTTCGCCACAGTCGGCCGCCAGACTTTCTTCGGTTACAACAGCACGGTTAGCGAAAGCGGCCAGCACCTGCGGCTTGACCCGCAAGGTTATTATTGGTGGGGTCCGGTCTGCACCTACTGGGAGTACGCCATTTCCGACGAGAAGTTCGTTCTCCCAAGCAAGAAGAGTGCGGCCTACTTTGAGAACACGGGTTGGGACATCGACGCCTCGTGGTATCTGACCGGCGAATCGAACGTCTTCGGCGTGTTGCCGACGGTCGCCAGCCCGTTCCGCTTTGACGGTTCCGGGTGGGGCGCCTTCCAACTGGCGGCCCGTTTCGGCCAGCTTTCGCTCGACCCCGCCGCTTTTCCGCTCTATGCCAAGGCCGGTTCGCCTGAGAGAGCCACTTCCTGGAGCGTTGCCTTGAATTGGTACCTCAATCACAACGTCAAATGCATCTTTGAATACTCCCAAACCGCCTTCTCCGGCCCCAACCGCACCGGCGTCGCGGCCCAGGACGAAAAAGCTTTGCTGGGACGCCTGCAGTTTGGATTCTGACGGCCCGATGACATGACGCGACGCTTATGCATGCTTACGGTCGCGGTGGCGCTGGCGGCGGTGGCCGCCTGCGCCGGCAACTCCATCTCCCTGCTCAACGTCTCCTACGATCCAACGCGCGAGTTTTACCAGGAGATCGACACCGCTTTCGCCAAGGAGTGGAAGGCAAAGACCGGGGACGAGGTCTCCATCCACCAATCGCACGGCGGTTCGGGAAAGCAGGCCCGGTCCGTCATTGACGGTTCGGAGGCCGACGTCGTCACGCTGGCCCTGGCGTGGGACATCGACGCGCTGCATGACCAGGCGCAACTGCTTCCCGCAAACTGGCAGCAACGGCTGCCCAGCAACAGTTGCCCCTACACTTCCACCATTGTTTTTCTGCTGCGTCACGGCGGGAAGACAACCGTCAAGGATTGGGACGATCTGATCCGTCCGGGTGTCAGCGTGGTCGCCCCCAATCCCAAGACCTCGGGCGGCGCGCGGTGGATTTACCTCGCCGCCTACGGCGACGCGCTCAAAAAGAATCATGGCGACGCCGCGGCCGCCCGGCGCTTTGTCGAACAACTCTACCGGAACGTTCCGGTGATGGACGAAGGGGCGCGCGGCTCGGTCACGACCTTTGCCCAGCACGACATCGGCGACGTGCTCCTGAGTTGGGAAAACGAGGCCTGGTTGGTGGTTGATCGCTTCGGGCGCGGACGGTTCGACATCGTCTATCCTCCGCGCAGCATCCTGGCGGAACCGCCGGTGGCGGTGGTGGACAAGTTTGCCGACGCACACGGCACGCGGGCGGTGGCGGAAGCCTATTTGCGATTCCTCTACACCCCGGCCGCGCAGGAGATCGTGGCCCGGCATCATTTCCGCCCGCAACTCGACGAGGTCGCCCGCCGCCACGCGACGGACTTCCCGCCGATGCAACTGTTTACATTGGCCGAAGTCTTCGGGAGTTGGAAGGAGGCGCAAAAAATCCACTTCGATGAGGGAGGCATCTTTGACCAGATCGCGCGCAGCCGCCGGTGAGAGCGCCGCGCCGTCCAATCCGCTGCCCGGCTTCCCCCTGACGCTCGGGTTCACGGTATTTTATTTGACAGTGATTGTGCTGGCGCCGATCGCGGCGCTGGTGCTCAAGGCCTTGCGCCTGCCGTGGGCGCAACTGTGGGAACTGGCCACCAACCAACGCGCCCTGGCCTCCTATGAATTGAGCCTGGGCGCCTCCCTCGCCGCCGCCCTGGTCAACGCTCTCTTTGGCAGCCTGCTCGCCTGGGTGCTGGTGCGTTACCGGTTCCCCGGCCGCCGCCTCATCGACGGCTTGATTGATTTTCCCTTTGCCCTGCCGACGGCTGTGGCCGGGTTGACCCTGGCCGATTTGTTTTCCGCGCATGGCTGGCTGGGGCAATTCCTGGTGCCCCTGGGCATCAAAGGGGCCTTCACCCGCCTGGGCGTCGTCATCGCGCTGACGTTTGTCGGCTTGCCCTTTTCCGTGCGCACGCTCCAGCCGGTGCTGGAAACGCTGGAGGTGGGGGTGGAGGAGGCGGCCGCCTGCCTGGGGGCGGGCCGACTGCGGACTTTTCTCAGCGTCATTGCTCCCACCTTGCTGCCCACCATCCTGACCGGTTTTGGCCTCTCTTTCGCGCGGGCGCTGGGGGAATACGGCTCGATTGTTTTCATCTCGGGCAACCTGCCCCAAACGGAAATCGCCCCCACCCTCATCGTCATGCGCCTCAATCAATACGATTACACCGGCGCCATCGCGGTCGCCCTGGTCCTGATGATCTTCTCCTTCGCCCTCCTTCTGACTCTGAACATGCTGCAGGGCTGGGCCGCCCACTTCCAGGAACCATGACACCCGGCGCCCCACAGAGTTTCGCGCCCCCGCCGGACCGGCCGGTGGCAAAATGGCTGCTCATCGGCGTGGCCGCGTTGTTTTCCGCCGTTTTTTTGCTCCTGCCGCTGCTCAATGTTTTCGTCCAGGCCTTTTCCTCCGGCTGGGGGCCGTACTGGAAGGCCCTGTCCGACCCGGACACCGGCTCCGCGATTCGCTTGACACTGCTGGTGGCCGGGATCAGCGTGCCTCTCAACGCCGCTTTTGGTCTGGCCGCTTCCTGGGCCGTCGCCAAGTTCGATTTTCGCGGCAAGGCCCTGCTGCTCACCTTGCTGGACCTGCCTTTTTCCATTTCGCCGGTGGTCGCCGGATTGCTCTTCGTCCTGCTCTTCGGGGCGCGCGGCTTCCTGGCCCCATTGCTGGAGGCGCACCACCTCAAGATCATTTTCGCCCTGCCCGGCATGGTGCTGGCCACCATTTTTGTCACTTTTCCCTACGTCGCGCGGGAATTGATCCCGGTGATGCAGGCGCAAGGGCGCGAGCAGGAGGAAGCGGCGCTGACCTTGGGGGCCAGCGGATGGAAGACCTTCCTGCACGTCACGCTGCCTTCGGTCAAATGGGGCTTGTTTTACGGCATCATTCTCTGCAACGCCCGCGCCATGGGCGAATTTGGCGCCGTCTCGGTCGTTTCCGGCCATATCGCCGGCCAGACGGACACCTTGCCATTGCGGGTGGAGAAGCTCTATTATGAGTTTGATCCGGCCGCCCCGTTCGCGGTGGCTACGCTGCTGGCTTTGCTCGCCCTGGCCACCGTGCTGCTCAAGGCATTTCTCGAATGGAGAAGCCGGCGCGAATCGTAGTAGAATGCACGGCATGTCAGAACCCAAGCGCGCCGCTTGAGCATCGAATTAAAGAACGTCACCAAGCGTTACGGCCAGGTGACTGCGGTTGAGGACATCAACTTCGCGGTCACCGAGGGCGAATTGCTCGCCTTGCTCGGCCCCAGCGGCAGCGGAAAAACCACCATCCTCCGCCTCATCGCCGGCCTGGAAACCCCCGCCAGCGGCGGCATCTTCATCCGCGGCGCCCAGGTCAACAGCGTCCCCGTGCAGCAGCGCAACATCGGCTTCGTTTTCCAGAACTACGCCTTGTTCAAAAACATGACCGTTTTTCACAACATCGCCTTCGGCCTGAAAATCAAGAAGTGGGGCCGGCCCCGCATCGTCGATCGGGTCGGCGAACTGGTCGCTTTGCTGGAATTGGACGGCCTGCTGGAGCGCTATCCCCATCAATTGTCCGGCGGCCAGCGCCAGCGCGTTGCCATTGCCCGCGCCCTGGCGCCGGGGCCGGATGTCCTGCTGCTGGACGAGCCGTTTGCGGCGGTCGATGCCCAAATCCGCCAGGAACTGCGCCAATGGCTGGTCCGCCTCCACCAGGACCTCAAGATCACCGCCATTTTCGTCACCCACGACCAGGAGGAGGCGATGGAAGTGGCCGACCGCATCGTGGTTTTTTCCAAGGGGCGCCTGGAACAGATCGGCACCCCGCGGGACGTTTATGAAAAGCCGTGCAATGAGTTTGTGGCGCGGTTCGTCGGCGTGCTCAACGTTCTGGAATTGGAAGTCCGCGGCGGGCTGGCCCGGTGTCAAGACTTGGAATTCCCGGCCCACGGCCTGGCCGACGGCCAGAAACTGCGCATCGGCTTCCGTCCTTACGCCGTCCAGGTCTCCGCCGACCCGGCCGCCTTGCGCTATCCGGCCCTCTTGCGGCGCACTTATTTTCTGGGCGTCATGCTCCGCCTGGAAATCGAACTGCCCGGCGGCCTTGTCATCCGTTCGCGCATGAGCAAGGAGGATTACACGCGTCTCGGGCTGGCCGATGGACGCCCGGTTTCATTTCAAATCCGCGCCTATCGCGTCCTCTCCAGGGAGGGCGAACCGCTGGCGGATGAAGTCGCCACCACCCACGAGGTGCAGCCTCATCTGGGCGAGGGGATTTAGGAGCTTATCCCTCCGGCGGCCCCGTCGCGAGCGCTCCCTTGCAATCAGGACAACTGGAGCAGCCCCAAAACTGCTGGCCGATCTTCGTGCCTTTGCGTGCCGTGCGAAGCAGCATCGGCTTGCCGCACTTCGGGCAGGATTTCCTGTCGGACTTGTCCACCCTGTCCGACCCGTCAGATTCTCTCCCCTGACTCCGCGCCCGGTAAAGCTTCTCGGTGAATCCTCCGTTCTCCAGAAAAGTCCGCCCCTGGCTTTCGATCTGGCGCTTGAGCAGATAGGCCGCCTGGTTCACGGCGCAGAGCATCGCGTTGCCCGCCAGCTCCAGCGCAGCCTGTTCCACAGCATGCGGCTGAGGGACCCCGCTACGAAACGCGTGCCGCCACAGCCGATCGCCTTCCATAAGCGAACCAAGCACAGTTTTTCGGTTTGGATCCCGTCACTAAAATCTGCCGTGCCAAAAGCTTGTGAAAACCTAAAATCACCCGTAAATTCTGCGCTGGATTCAGAATGATGATGAAAATCCAACCGAGTTCTCTATTTCACCGGTTGGCCATTCCTTCGGTTGGCTTTTGGCGAACCGTGTACCAGTCCTTCCTACGCAGTATAGGGGCACTTATTTTTACCTTGCCTCTCGATGCTCTCTCCCAGGCTAATTACGCGACTCCTTATACTTTCACCACCCTGGCCGGAAAGGCTGGCGCTCACGGAAGTGCGGACGGGAAAGGGCGTTCCGCGCGGTTTAACGATCCTCACGGCGTGGCAGTGGACATTGCGGGCAACGTCTATGTGGCAGACACGGAGAACTGCACTATCCGCAAAGTAACCCCAGATGGAGTAGTGACAACCATCGCCGGGCGGGCGGGCCAGTCTGGAACCAATGACGGTGTGGGGAGCAACGCGCGGTTTTATATCCCTTACGGGGTGGCTGTGGATAGCGGTGGCAACGTCTATGTGGCAGATACAGGCAACAGCGCAATCCGCAGAATCACGCCGGCAGGCATGGTGACCACTTTGGCTGGAACGCCGAAGCCTTTCAGCCCAGACAATAATGATTGGGCCAGCACGGATGGCAGGGGGAGGGCCGCAAAATTTAATGGTCCTACCGGGTTGGCTGTGGACAGCGCGGGGAACGTTTATGTGGCCGACGAAAATAGCCACAAAGTCCGTAAAGTGACGTCAGCAGGAGAGGTGACCACTCTGACTGGTTTGGCCTCGGCTGGCAATGCAAATGGCACAGGGAAGGCCCTACGATTCGAGCTGCCTTGGAGCGTGGCTGTTGACAGCGAAGGCAACGTCTATGTAGTCGACGACAAACACACCATCTACAGAGTGACGCCAGCAGGAGTAGTGACGAATCTGGCTGGACAGGAGTGGGAGTTCAACCCTCTCGGCAACATTTCTAGCGGCAGGGACGGCGAAGGAAGCACAGCGCGTTTTGCTGGTCCAAGCGGGCTTGCACTGGACAGCGCCGGCAATATCTTTGTCTCAGATTCAGGTGACCAAACGATTCGGCTTGTGACACGGATGGGAGTGGTGACGACCATTGCCGGTCTGGCGGGCCATCCGGGCAAGGCGGACGGGAAAGGGAGCAAGGCGCGATTTGGTGCCCGCATGGTTTGCCCATCAGGCGAGTTTGACATTGGTCCCAACAGCGTGGCCGTGGATAGCGCGGGCAACGTCTATGTCGCGGACACAGGCAACCACACGATCCGCAAAGGACACAGGTAGCAGAGAGGGAGGAAGAAAACAGTTTTTCTCTGCGCGCTCTGCGCCTCTGCGCGAACAGGCTGGTTTCCTCTATTAGGTTAGCCGTCCAAGGGGGAGTATATTTGGACCGCATACACTATTCTGCCAAATCCCCAATGAATTCGGCCAAGCGAAGTTTTTGTCGTGCGCCCTTCCGATAAGATTTTCTCCGGCAGAGGCTGGGAGCGCGGAAAAAGAGTTTTGACAGGATGAACAGGATGGACAGGATGAAGGGGGAATTCTCTTTTCTGAATCCATTCTTAATCCTGTTAATCCTGTTCATCCTGTCCGTCTCTTTTTGGTTGCGGCTCCGTCGCGCTGCGCTTGCCCCAGGTCCTTGCCCCAATGGGTGGGTTTGACTTGCCGCCGGATTTCGGGCATGACTGGCGCCACATTATGAAATCCACATTTTGCTTCGTTCTGGGACTGGGTCTCAGTCTTTCCGCGGCGCTGGCCCAGGAGCCGGCGGCGTCCTTCAATGCCTTACTGATCGTCAAAGCCAATCAGCCGGGCGCGGTCATCAACCGCAACATCTACGGGCAGTTCTCCGAGCATCTCGGTCATTGCATCTATGAAGGCGTTTGGGTGGGCGAGGACAGTTCCATCCCCAATACCCGCGGCATCCGCAATGATGTCGTGGACGCCCTCAAGAAATTGAAGGTGCCGGTCTTGCGCTGGCCGGGCGGCTGTTTTGCCGATGAATATCATTGGAAGGATGGCATCGGGCCGCGCGACAAACGGCCTTCCATGATTAACACCCATTGGGGCGGCGTGGTCGAAAACAACGCCTTCGGCACGCACGAATTCATGGACTTTTGCGCCCAGATCGGCGCCC
Source organism: Verrucomicrobiota bacterium (assembly GCA_049510745.1). Taxonomy (GTDB): domain Bacteria; phylum Verrucomicrobiota; class Verrucomicrobiia; order Limisphaerales; family Palsa-1400; genus PLGF01. Next base: position 205,112 of record JBEKYR010000003.1, read on the forward strand.
AACCCTATTTCTGCGGCAACGTCGGCAGCGGCTCCGTCCAGGAAATGATGGAGTGGGTCGAATACGTCAGCTCCGACGCCAAATCCCCCATGGCCAATCTCCGCCGGCAAAACGGCCGCGAGGAACCGTGGAAACTTCCCTTCTTCGGCGTCGGCAACGAAAGCTGGGGCTGCGGCGGCAGCATGACCCCGGAGTTTTACGCCGAGAATTTCCGCCGCTATAACACCTTCGTCAAGGATTACCCCGGCAACAAAATTTTTCGCATCGCCTGCGGCGCCAACGGCGCCGATTACCGCTGGACTGAAGTGCTCATGACCAACGCCGCCCGCCAGATGAACGGCCTTTCCCTCCATTATTATTGCGGCACCGGCCGCGAGAGCCGTTCGGCCACCGAGTTCTCCGAGGGCGACTGGATTTACCTGCTGCACAGCGCCGCCCGCATCGAGGATCTGGTCGGCCGCCACTCCCAAATCATGGACCGTTACGATCCGCAGAAACGCGTCGGCCTCATCGTCGATGAATGGGGCGCCTGGCACGCCGTCGAACCAGGCTCCAACCCCGGCTTTCTTTACCAGCAAAACACCCTGCGCGACGCCCTGGTCGCCGGCCTGACCTTGAACGTCTTCAACCGCCACTGTGACCGCGTGAAAATGGCCAACATCGCCCAGCTCATCAACGTCCTCCAGGCCATGATCCTGACCGACAAGGAAAAGATGCTGTTGACTCCTACCTACCACGTCTTCGAGATGTACAACGTCCATCAGGACGCCATCCTGCTCCCCTCCGAACTGGCGTCGCCCGATTACCGCCTCGGCGCGGAGGCCATCCCCGCCCTCTCCGCCTCCGCCTCGCGCGACAACGACGGCAAAGTCCACATCTCCCTGACCAACGCCGATCCCCACCGCGCGGCCAACTTGTCCTGTCAATTGGACGGGATGACGGCCAAGTCCGTCACGGGCCGCGTCCTGACCGCGCCGGCGATCAATTCCCACAACACCTTCGGCGCGCCCAACGCGGTCCAGCCCCAGGCGCTGGACGGCGCGACCGTTGAGGGCGGAAAGCTCTCCGTCACGCTCCCGCCCAAGTCGGTCGTCGTGCTGGAAGTGCTCTGAGCTATTCCATGTCTTTTTTCTTTGTCTTTCTCGGATCGGGGACTTCGCAGGGAGTCCCCATCATTGGCATGGACTATCCGCCGGAATTCCTGGCCAACCCGAAAAATCACCGCACCCGGCCTTCGATTTACGTCGCGACCGGGCAGGTCAAACTGGTGGTCGATACCACCCCGGAATTCCGCCTGCAAATCCTGCGCGAAAACATCCGCTGGCTCGATGCCGTGGTTTTCACCCATGCCCACGCCGACCACATCATGGGTCTGGACGATTGCCGGCGCTTTTGCGACTTGCGCGGCGGCGCGGCCCTGCCGATTTACGCCAGCGAGCCGACAATGGCCGATTTGCGGCGCGTGTTTAAATACGCCTTCGAAGCCGAAACGACCCCAAAGGGTTACTTCAAGCCTGAGCCGCATATTGTCGATGGGCCGTTTCGCCTGGGCGATCTGGAGATCATCCCGCTGCCGGTTCCGCACGGGCGCTCCGGGACCAACGGCTATCTTTTCGTCCAGGACGGCAGGAAGCGGCTGGCGTACTTGAGCGATTGCAAGGAGGTGCCGCCGCCCGTGGTCGAGCAGGTCCGCGGCGTGGAAGTCGCCGTGCTGGACGCCCTGCGCCGCGCGCCGCATCCGACGCACATGTGCCTGGATGAGGCGCTGACGGCGGCCCGCCGGATTGGCGCGGCTCGCACGTGCTTCACCCATTTGACGCACGATTACGACCATGACATCGCCCAGGCCGAACTGCCCCCGGGCGTCGAATATGCCTATGACGGTTTGCGTATCGATCTGGTCTAAGGAAATGTGAGCGATGTGTTCGTGAGAGTTTTTTGGGCTGTGCTGCTTTGCCTGGCGCTGGGCCTCCGCCCGCTTTGCGGGGCGGATTCCGGCCGCTCGGTCGTTCTTATTTACAACTCGCTCCTGCCCGAATCCAGGGACGTTGCCCGCCATTACGCGGCCGTCCGAAATGTTCCGCCCGGCCAAATCATCGGCCTGGACCTGCCCGCCGGAGAGACGATGACGCGCGCCGAGTACCGCGGTGAGTTGGAGGCGCCGCTGCTGGATTTCCTCCAACGCCAGACGCTGATGGTCTTTCCGCCGGCCGCCGCCTCCACCAACACTGTCAAACCCATCGAAGCCAAAGTGCGCTACGCCGTGCTCTGCTTTGGTGTGCCCCTGCGAATCGCCGAGGACTCCTCGTTGCGCGAACCGGGCGCGGACACCCTTGCCGAAGGCGTCCGCCGCAACGGGGCGGCGGTCGATTCCGAGTTATGCCTCCTCCCATCGCGGGACCCGGCCCGCCTCCTGGCCGGGCCGCTGCTCAGTCCGTGGTACGGGACGACCAACCCCCTGGCTTTGAGTCCGACCAACGGCCTGCTCCTGGTCGCGCGCCTGGACGGTCCCACCGCCGCCATCGCCCGCCAATTGGTGGACAAAGCGATCGACGCGGAAACCAACGGCCTTTGGGGCCGCGCTTACTTTGACCTGCGCGGCCTGACCAACGGCGATTACAGGAAAGGCGACGATTGGATCGGGGCCGCCGCCGACATGACCCGCCGTTTTGGCTTTGAAACCGTGGTCGATAACCAGCCGGAAACTTTCTCCGCCGCCTTTCCCATGAGCCAGATTGCCCTCTACGCCGGTTGGTACGATGCAAACGTCTCCGGCCCCTTCGCGCGGCCCAAGGTCGAGTTCATGCCGGGCGCCTTTGCCTACCATCTTCACTCGGCCAGCGCGCAATCCCTGCGGACCAGCACCGAACATTGGTGCGGCCCGTTGCTCGCCGCCGGCGTGACCGCGACGATGGGCTGCGTCGATGAGCCGTATCTGGACGGCACTCCCAACGTGGCGGTCTTCTTCGCCCGATGGTTGCTGGAAGGATTCAGCTTTGGCGAGGCCGCCTACGCCTGTCAACACGCCTTGTCCTGGCAGACCACGGTGATCGGCGACCCGCTCTACCGGCCCTTCGGCAAGGACCCGCGCGCGCAACACCAAGCCTTGCTCCGCCGGCACAGCCCGTTGATCGAATGGTCCCATCTCCGGGTCGTCAACTTGAACCTGGCGCTCGGCTCCACCCCCGCCGAACTGGCCCAATACCTCAAGGAACAGGACGCCACCCGCCGCAGCGCCGTGCTCAACGAAAAACTGGCGGACCTCTGCCAGGCGGCGGGTCAATACGATGCATCCATCGCAGCCTGCCGCCAGGCCCTCCGCCTCGATCCGACCCCGCAGCAACGGGTGCGCCTGACGTTCAGCCTGGCCGACAAGCTCGCCGCCGCCGGCAAAGACTCGGAAGTCCTGGCGCTTTACGACAGTTTCCTGAAAAAAAACCCGGACTACCCGGACTCCCTCGCCCTCTACAAAAAGCTGCAGGCGCTGGCCACCCGGCTCCACCAGCCCGCCCAGGCCGAAGAATACGCGCGGGAAATTCAAAAGCGGACGCCGGCCAAGTAAGAACTTATTTTTTCCCTTTCGGGTACTTCACGCCGCCGCGGTTGAGCATCGCCCTTATTACCGCATAAACCCTCTCCTGCTCCTCCGGCGGCGCCCGCCGCAACATCTCGATCAGGCCGCGCTCCCTCTGGCTCAGCCTGCCGTGATCCGGCTTGGGCCCCGCCTGCCCCTCCTTCAACTCAAAGGCCGCCTCGAACAGGTCCGGCCGCTCGCTGGCAATGATCAACTTGAGCAATTGCAGCATGGTTTGCGTCGGCCTGTTGGGGTGATCGGGATTGACCAGATGATTGATGGCGCTGGGGGTTTTGCGCAACCGCCGCGCCGCCTCGCTCTGCGTCCATCCCATCAGGTCGATCAACCGCTTGAATTCAGCCTTTTCGGGGTCCATTTTTAAAAAAATGTTATCGGATAACAAATAATCGCTTGACTTTATCGCATAATATCTGTTACCTGATAACAGTATGACGCTGCGGCGCCGGAATGCAATGAAAAAAAGTGGAAAAAACAGCGGCCGGCGCGGTGTCGCGGCCGCGGGCGGGGGCTTTTCGCATGAAAAAAACTGAGGCGACAGACATTTTGGCCCGGCATGTGCTCTCAGCCCTGCCGGATTCGGTGGCGGCCCGCCGCCAACTCCTCTCCGCCGTGCTGACGGTGTGCCCCGCCTCGCGCTACGCCGGCAGAATCTCTCTCATGCTCGAACACCTCGAACAACACGCGACCATCAGTTCCAAATTCCAACTTCAATGCGCCCAACGCGCGCCTGAAACTTATGATGAATGAACTTATTCAAACCGGAAAATCTTTGGAGGCTGTGTCCCATGACCCACCCACCCAAACCCCCAATTCGGCCCCGCGCCACCGGCGCGCGGCCGAATCCCACCCCGGTGAATTGGAGACAACGGACACGGTTGCCAATTCACCGGATTCTTTCGACCCCGTCCTTCGCGCCGTGGAGGAATGCCGCGCCAAACCGGCCGGCGATTTCCAGCGCATCGTCGTCGTCCTCGCGCCGCCGGACCGCGCCCGGTCGCGCCTGTGCGGCGCGTTGGCCCAACGCTGCGGCGCGACCCTCGTCACCGCCGCATCGATCCGCCAGCGCCATCTCTTGGAGCAAGTGATGCGCCCGTGTTTCTACGGCGGACGCCCCGTCCTGGCCATCGATCAGGCCGAGTATCTGGGGCGCGAGGAACTCGACACCCTCAAGCTGCTCATCAACCTGACACCCGTCGTGCTTGTGCTCCTGTCCACCGCCCAGGCCTACCGTGCCTGGGATCAGCGTTGGCCGATTGAAGCCCGCCAAATCCGCCGGCGCGCCCATCTGGTCCTCGAACGGCGGCCCATTAGAGAACTACTCAGTCAATTCATCAGTGAATGGAGGAAATCCTGAAAATGAGCAAAAAAGAAAAAGTCCCGACCTGCCTGGTGCTCTCGCGCGAGGCGCTGGAAGCCGCAGTGGCGGAAGTTGCCACCCTGAAAATTCAATACGCCGCCGCCAAGGCGGCCCTGGAACTGGAAGTCGCCGCCGTGCAGGAACGGCGCCAGGAACACCTGCTCGCCCTGGGCAAACAAATCGAATCCAGGGAAGCGGGCGTCTTCATCTTCTGCCAGCAACACCGCTCGGAATTGTTCCCGGACAAAAAGTCGATTGACCTTCTCCTGGCCACCGTCGGCTACCGCACCGAGCCGCCCAGCGTCGAGAAATGCTCCAAGAAAGACACCTGGTCGGCCATCGCCAAGCGGCTCGAGGCATTGGACTGGGGCGTCCGCTACATCACCACGCCCGATCCCGAAGTGGACAAAAAGGCGCTTCTGGCCGACCGCGACCGCCTGACCGCCGGGCAACTCTCCGAAGCCGGCATCCGCTTCGAGCAAGACGAATTCTTCTACATCACCCCCAAATCGGACGTCGCCGAAAAAACCGTGATGGAAGCGGCGTAGGATTCAGAAACCCCAAAAATAAAGGAAAAAGAAAGATGAAAAAATCTGATGTCCGTCATTATCAGGACGACTACCGCCGCGCCATGCACCTCGCAAACGACGTCAAGGCAAAGCTTCGCCGCCAAAGAATCACCTTGGAGGAGGCCGCCTACGAAATGTTCCTATCCCTGGCCACCATCTGGAAGATAACCGTTGGCCGTCCGGTTTTCAGCGACACCGAAAAAACCGTCCGCAACTGGCTCCAAGGAATGCACCCGCGCCACCGCACAGACCTGCGCATCGCCAAGGTCATCAAGAGAGACAACCGGCTCACCCCACAAGGAAAAGCGGCGCTCTTGGGCAGACTCCTTGAGGACATCTCCCAAACCTTCAGCGGGCATCTCCGCGACCCTCACCCGCCCCGAAAGCCCTTTCCGCCCGTCATAATCACCCGAACTCCACAACGACCCAACCCGGAACCAAAACAAATCTTGCAGCCTCAAAAAGCGGCGTAGGAGTCAGCCTGTGCATTTTTTCGTCTATGTCGGCAGTCAAGGCTGGCCTGCCAACCATAGCTCGCGCCGAGCGAGCGAAGGTTGGTCAAGGTCAGTCAAGGCTGCTCAACCGCCTATCCCATTCACTGATTCACTGATTCACTGATTCTTCTATTGTTCTCAACGGACCAGATGGAAAAACCCGATAATGAACACCGCCACGACGGCGATTGCGATCGCCCACCAGTACCACCTTATCCCATGCGGCACCGGGGATTTTTTTACGTCCAGTTCGCGTTTGACGAAGTCATCGTAGTCGAACGAATCGTCCGGCAGGTTCAGGCCGCTGGCGTAGGCCTCCTCGGACCAGCCGGTCTGTTCGTCCGCGCCGCATTCCGGGCAGGCCTTCGCGCCGGCGGGGACATCCGCTCCGCAGTTGGGACAGTTTTCCGGGGTCATGCGCGCGGGAGTTCGCCGGCGGCGGCAGGCCGCCGCCCCGATGCCGGCTCGTCAGTGGGGTTTGGACTGGGAGAATTCCCCGACAATTCCCCGGCCATTCCACATGGCTGGGGACACCGCAGCCGGGTCCACGCTCCAGCGGGCGGCAAGTTGATTGACCTTTTCCGCAGTGGCGGCCAGCGCCTCGCGCAGAGCAAACGGATTCTGCTCGCCGCCATAGTCCAGGCACAGCATCTGCAATTCCTTCTCCGCCGCCGTGACCGGCCCCTGGTTCCACAAGGTTTCCCCCGCCCAGGCGTAGGCGCGAAAGACGTGGCCTCTTTCCATCAGCGCCCAGCAATGATAGTTGACCACCCGGCTGACGCTGAAAAACTGCAGATGACCCAGCTTCCGGCTGAGGCCGGCCAAAAAGCGGTAGCACGCATCCACATCCTCCGCCGGTTCGGGCAAACCCGGCCCGACCACCAGCACCCACCCGGAAATCGGCGGGGAAATGAACAGCTTGTCCTCGCGCGCTTCGGCCAGGCCCTCTTCCCACGAGCACGGCGTCGGACGGTGCAGATTGAGCGCCGCTTGCACGACGGACGCTCTGGAGGCTTTGACGGCCAGCCAGCGGCTCGGCTGCTCAAACGGAGAAGAACGCGACGCGCCGGAAAGGGCGGACGACGCCGGCATTTGGCCTGGGAACGGTTGCGACTTCAACCGCGACGCCCGGCGCCAGGCGCAGCAGATGAAGAATATCCCGGCTCCCAAAACGATCCCCAATGGAATCAGCATCAGGAGCCACGCAACTTCCTTGATCTCCGCCGGGCTCACACTACGCCTAAATTACTCTCTGTTTATCCTTCTTCAATCGGAAATCTCATTTTTCCGGCAAAAAACTGCCGGGATAATGCAATATCTTGAATCCTCCGGCGCCATTTGGCAGGCTGGCGGGCAATTTTTGACACTCAGGATTGGAGGCCTTCGCTGGATTGAACGACTGGCGCTGGCAGGATCAGGCAACGCGCCGGCAAAGCAAAAAATAACCGGGTTTGACATTTGTGAGAGCCACTCAGAAAGAAGTCTTGGCCATCGCCATTTTCTGCGTCACCTATCTGCTCATCAGCGGGCGGAGCTTGAAGATATTGCCGCTGAACCGGCCCGCGGCAGCGTTGTTGGGCACGGTCCTGATGGTGGCCTGCGGGGTCGTGACTCCGCAGCAGGCTTATCGATCCGTCGATTATGATACGCTGGTGTTGTTGCTGGGAATGATGCTCATCAGCGCGTATCTTTTCCTGGCGGGATTTTTCGATTGGGCGGCGCACTGGATTTTGCGGCGCGCCCAAACGCCGCAAGCCCTGCTGCTCTATTTGCTCCTGGCTTCCGGGGTTCTCTCGGCCTTGCTGGTCAACGACGCCGTTTGTCTCATGCTCACTCCCCTGGTGGTGGCGGTGATCGTTCGTGGCAAACTGCCGCTGCCGCCCTATCTGCTGGCGTTGGCCATGAGCGCCAACGTCGGCAGCGTGGCGACGCTGGTGGGAAATCCGCAAAACATGATCATCGGCCATCTCTCGAAAATTCCTTTCGCGCGGTTCTCCGCCTCTCTCTTGCCGGCCGCCGTCGCCGGACTGGTGGTCCAGTACCTCATTCTGCGAATCGGCTTTCGCAAGATACTTGGCGAAGCTGCCCTTTGCCGACCGGAAGCCGAACCGGCCAAAGTGGATCGCCGGCTTCTGGTGTTGACGTGCGTTGTCCTGGTGCTGGTGTTTGCCGGCTTCGTCGCGGGCCTCGATTTGTCATGGACGGCGCTGGGGGGCGGGGTGGTGCTGATGGTGCTGGGCCGGCGCGACACCCACGAGGTGCTCAAGTTGGTGGATTGGCACCTGTTGGTTTTTTTCGCCGGGCTGTTCGTCGTCGTGGAGGCGCTCGGCGCCACTGGGTTGCCCGGCCAAATCTATCAGCATTTTCGCGGCGTCTTTGGAGTTTCCGCCTCGAGTCAGGCCTGGAATCTGGCTTGGTTCTCCGCGCTGGGATCGAACCTCTTCTCGAACGTTCCCTACGTGCTCCTGGCGGGGAAATGGATGAACAGCTTCGCGCACCCGGACTTGATGTGGAAAGTCATGGCGCTGGCCACGACGTTCGCGGGCAATCTCACCATCCTCGGCTCGGTTGCCAACATCATCGTGCTGGAATCGGCCCGCCGGCACGTGCAATTTGGCTTTTGGGACTATGCCCGATACGGCATCCCAGTCACGATCCTGACGACAGTTGTGGGCCTGTGTGTTCTCCTGTTGCTCGAATAAATGGAAACAAACCGGGCCAAAGGCAGAGAATTCGCAACCTCACGCGGTGATTCTCAATCGCCCTGACCGAGCACGCCGCCCTGGCTGGCATTGCCGACCATCTTCCGGTAGCGCGCCAGCCACCCGGTGAGTTGGCGTTTGACGGGTTGGAAGGCTTTCTTGCGCTCGGCCAACTCGGTTTCCGGCACGCCGATGTCAATGCGGCGGTTGGGGAAATCGATGCGGATTCGGTCGCCGGGTTTGAGCAAGCCGATGGGGCCGCCTTCTGCCGCTTCTGGCGAGACGTGGCCAATACAGGCGCCGGCAGTGCCCCCGCTGAAGCGACCGTCAGTGATGAGGGCGACTTTGTCGCCAAGCCCCATGCCGGCGATGTAGCTTGTGGGCGAAAGCATTTCCTGCATCCCCGGACCGCCCCGCGGACCTTCATTGCGGATGACAACCACGTCGCCCGCTTTGACTTTCCCGGCCAGGACGCCTTCGCAAGCTTCCTCCTGGCTCTCGAAAATCACGCACGGCCCCTCGAAGACAAAGTTCTGGCCGCAATTCTTCTTGAACTCGGCGCTGATGCCGGCGGTTTTAACGACACTGCCTTCGGGCGCCAGTTGACCGTAAAGAATTGCCAGGCCCCCGTCCGGCGAATAAGCCGTCGCCTGGGTGCGGATGCAGTCATAAGCGTCGAACCTGAATGCCGAATCGTAAGGAACCAGTCCCGACGGTTGCGCCGCGCTTAAGCGGTCAGGCCGGAATTCCAGGTAGGCCCGGTGAATCTGGCCGTTTTTGAATTTCGAGACGCGCTGCAAACAGAGCCGTGTCTTGGAGCCGCCTTTGGAGTATTGCCACATGAGGAGCACGGGCGTGCCTTTGAGAGCGGCCAATTCGGCGCGCACCAGGCCTTTGGCCTCCGCCAGCTTTTGCTCCAACCCCGCGCGAATGGCCTCCCGTCCCCTCAACACAGTCTCCGGCGCAACCACCACTTCGGCATCGTCGGTAAAGAGCAGGGACTGTGTTTCGGCGTCGCCCGCGTTCCAAGCTGCGGCTTTGCGCCAAAGCGTGATGGCGTGGCCATCGGCGGGCAGGAACATCATGGGCTTGGGCGCCAGATTGCCGCTTTCGGTGCGGGCTGCGGGGCCAAGTTTGTCCGCCGGGTCGAGCACGATGGCGGAGGCGCCCGAGACACGGGCGGCTTTCGCACAAGGCAGGCAACTCTCCGACCGCACATCCCAGTCGTCGATGTTCCCGCCCAGCGTCTTGCCGGTGACGGTCCTGCACGAGGTGTTCAGGGCCCCGGCCCGTTTCAACTCGCCAAGAATGGTGTGGATGCCGCCGGCACGATGGATGTCTTGCAGGTGGTAGCTCGCAGAGGGTGAGACTTTGCACAAGCAGGGGACGCGCCGGGAAATGGCGTCGATGCGCGCGATGTCATACGGGATGCCCGCTTCGCGCGCGATGGCCAGCGTGTGCAGAATGGTATTGGTGGAACCCCCCATCGCGACGTCCAGGCTCAGGGCGTTGTCGAACGCCTCGAGTGTGGCGATGTCGCGCGGCTTCAGGTCCGACTCAACCAGCTTGATAATCTGCCGGGCGGCCCAGCGGTAGAGGCTTTCGCGTTCTTTCGATACGGCAAGGATCGTGCCGTTGCCGGGCAAGGCCATGCCGAGCGCCTCGCACAAACAGTTCATCGAGTTGGCGGTGAACATGCCCGAGCAGGAACCGCAGGTCGGGCAGGCGCTCTGTTCGAGCTTCTTCAAGTCCGCTTCGGTGATTTTGCCGGTCTGCAACTGGCCGACTCCTTGAAAGACAGAGATGAGATCCGATGTTTTCGCCGCGGGTTGCAGATGCGCCGGAAGCTCGCCCTGCCCGGCGGCAGCTTCCGCGATGCCCGCAGCCATCGGCCCGCCGCTGACAAAAATGGCCGGGATGTTCACGCGCATGGCGCCCATCAACATGCCGGGGACGATCTTGTCGCAGTTCGGGATGCAAACCATCCCATCGAAACAATGCGCCATGACCATGGATTCGACGCAATCGGCAATGAGTTCGCGCGAGGGCAGCGAATACTTCATGCCGCCGTGGCCCATGGCGATCCCGTCATCAATGCCGATCGTGTTAAAGATGAACGGCACGCCCCCCGCCTCACGCACCAGGCGCTTCACCAACATGCCAACTTCGTTCAGGTGGGCGTGGCCGGGGATGCAATCGGTGTAGCTGTTGCAGATGGCGATGAACGGCTTGTTGAAGTCCTCTTCTGACTCGATGGAGCCGGTGGCCCGCAGCAGGCTGCGATGCGGCGCGCGTTCGGCGCCTTTTTTAATCATGTCAGAGCGCATAGTGTTTTCATTTTGCGTGGGAAGGGGAAATCTCCCGTCCACGCAGTCGTGTTGGTAGGAGTTATCAGCTCGGAAATACTCCGGCGGTTTTCCCTTGCAGGATGGCAAACTCCATTGCCGATGGATCGCGCTCTCAATACAGGTTCTCGAAATCATTGGCAAGCGATTTCAGGGCGTTTTCAGGGTTGGATTTTTCATCCGTTTTTGGGCGTGATTACTCTGCACGATTTGTTGCGGGCGCAAGTCGAGAAGGCGGGCGGATAGCAAACCACCGGTGTTTTTTGACGCGCCCGGACCCGTTCAATCCCAAGGGATCATCGGCACGGTCGCGCCGGCGGCAAGGGTGGTCTTCGGGGGAATATCCACCAACCCGCTGGCCCGCGCCATCGCGCTGAGGAGGTGGGAGGATTGACCGCCGGCGGAGCGGATCGCGCCAAGGGCGTCGAGCGTGACGCGCGCAAACTGGCGCCGTTCGCCGGGATTGGCCAGCGGTTCGGACAACGTCGCCGGAATCGTCCTTGGGAACACATCGCGCGCGCCCTGCATCCGCAGCAACGCCGGCCGCGCCAGCAGGAAGAAAGTGACCAGCGCGGAGGCGGGATTGCCCGGCAACCCGAAGAACAGCTTGTCCTTCCATCGCCCGAAAGCAAACGGTTTGCCCGGCCTCATCGCCACGGTCCAGAAATCCAGCCCCCCGCCGATGGCGGTGAAGGCCGCCTTGACCCAATCCATTTCGCCGACCGACACTCCGCCAGTGGTGATGACCAGGTCGCATTGCGCCAGCGCCCCTTCCAAGGCCGATTGGGTCGCGGCCAGATCATCCGGCGCCAGGGGATAAAGGGTGGGAACGGCGCCGGCCTGTTGCGCCAGGGCGGCCAGGCCGGCGCGATTGCTTTCGTAGATCGTGCCCGGAGCCAGGGGCTGGCCCGCTTCGCGCAATTCGTTTCCGGTCGCCAGCAACCCCGCCGTCGGACGCCGCCCGGCGCGCACGGAGGAAATTCCCGCCGCCGCCAGCAAGCTCAGGCGCGCGGCCGTCAGTTTTTCGCCGGCCTCCACCAGCCGCGCCCCGGCTTTCACATCCCCGCCGCGGAATCGGACGTTCTCCCACGGGGCGGCGCGCTGGGCAAAGAGCGCGCGCGCCGGGTCTTGCGCGTTCAGCCGGACCTCCTCCTGCATGACGACGGCGTCCGCGCCGGGCGGGAGGATCGAGCCGGTGAACACCCGCGCGCACGTCCCCGCCTCCACGCATTTGTCAAATATAACCCCGGCGGGCGCGGCGCCAATGACCCGCAACGCCACGGGCGAGTCCGCCGACGCGGAGACCAAATCCGCCGCCCGCACCGCGTAACCGTCCATGGCGGAATTGTCGGCGGGCGGCAGGTCCACCGTGGAGAGCAGAGGCTCGGCGACGAAGCGGCCCAGCCCCTCGCGCAGCTCGACCGTTTCAAAGGGCAGGGGTTGGACGGCGGCCAGAATCTGCTCGCGGGCTTGCTCCAGGCTCAACATTCTCAATCCCCCTATTCGGAGGAGGTGGTCAGAAGGGTCTGCTCCAGGGTGGAAAAACCGTCCCTCACCTTTTCCAGGCCGACGGTGCGGAGCGTTTTCATGCCCTGGGCGATGGCGATTTTGGCCAGTTCCTGCGCGCTGGCGCGCTTGATGATGAGTTTGCGGAGTTCATCGCTCATGGTCATCGCCTCGATGATGGCCAGGCGGCCGGAGTAGCCGGTATTCTTGCAGCGCTCGCAGCCGCGCCCGCGGTGAAGTTGGGCGCCCGCAAAGTAGTTTGGATCAATGCCCAAATCCTCGAACATCTTGTCCGGGTAGCTCACCGGTTCCTTGCAACTGGAGCAAATCCGGCGCATCAACCGCTGCGCGCAGGACAAAATCACCGCCGACGAAATCAAAAACGGCGCGATCTCCATGTCATCCAGCCGCGCAATCGCGCCCGCGGCGTCGTTGCAGTGCATGGTGCTCAGGACCTGGTGGCCGGTCAGGGCGGACTCGACCGCGATTTCCGCCGTCTCCGTGTCCCGGATTTCCCCGATCATGATGATGTCCGGGTCCTGGCGCAGGATGGAGCGCAGGGCGTTGGCGAAGGTCAGGCCAATCTCCTTCTTGACAGGCACCTGGTTGACGCCGGGAAGCTGGAACTCGACCGGGTCCTCGACCGTCACGATGTTGAATTCCGGCCCGTTCAACTCGTTGAGGGCGGAATAAAGGGTCGTGGTCTTGCCCGAACCGGTCGGGCCTGTGACCAGAATCAGGCCGTGGGGCGCATCGACCGCGGCTTTGAAACGCTTGAAGGTTTCGGCATCGATCCCCAGCTTGTCCATGCTGGCGGAAAGGTTTGACTTGTCCAGCACGCGCAAGACGCATTTTTCGCCGTGAACGGTGGGCAGAAAGGAGACGCGCAAATCGACGTCGCGGCCGCCGACGCGCACGCGCATGCGTCCGTCCTGGGGCAGGCGCCGCTCGGCGATATCGAGGCTGCTCATGACTTTGATGCGGGAGGTCAAGGCCACCTGCAGGTTCTTGGGCGGGGGCGGCATGTCCACCAGGCCGCCGTCGATACGATAGCGCAGCCGCACCATGCCTTCGAACGGCTCGATGTGGATGTCGCTGGCGCGGTCTTTGATGGCTTGCACCAGAATGAGATTGGCCAGCTTGATGACCGGCGCCTCCTCGGTCGAGGCGGTCAATTGCGCCAGATCGGTCGTTTCGGCCGCCTCCTGGGTCACCTCCAGGTTGTCCGCCTCCGCTTCCGCCTCCGCCTGCTTGGCGGCGTCCTGGATGATTTCCTCCATGCTGGTGGAGCGGGCCCCCTCGAGGTTGGCCAGTTTGTCGAGGATGGCCTTTTCCGAAGCGATGAGCGTGGAGACTTCCAACTTGGTCATGCGCTTGATGTCGTCCACCGCCAAAACGTTGAGCGGATCCGCCATGGCCAGAAAGAGCCGGTTGCCCAGCCTGGAAATGGGAAGGACCTTGTAGTTGGTCGCCATGTCGCGCGGCACCAAGTCCGCCACCTCCGGCGCCAGGCCCAGGCGGGCCACGTTGATCGGCGGGGTGTTCAAGACCCGGCCCATCGAGACGACCAGGTCGTTGTCCGTGACGTAGGCCTTTTCGATCACCAGTTTGAGGAAGCGCGTGCCCTCCTTTTTCTGCTTCTCCATCAACTCCTCGACTTGCGCCGTGTTCAGCAAGCCGTCCTCGACCAGGGCGTCGGCGATGCGTTCTCCAAGTGACTTGACAGGCGGCATAACGGATCAACGATAGGCTTTGGCCAGCACGCGCAGCAAATCGGCCGGCGCGGCCAGATACCAGAGCAGCCGGGTTTTGAGTCTCTCCTCCAGGTCCGCGGCGGCTTGTTTGTTGAAGGGGTTGGCGGTGGCGACCATGATGGTTTTGCTCATCCGGTCAAAGGGCGCCACGCACCAGCGCTGGCAAATCTCGCGCGAGGCCGACCGCAACAGGTCGATGTCCAGTTCGTATCGCTCCAGCGGAATATAGGCCAGGCGCGAACGGTCCGAGAGCAGCCTGAGCGAGGTCTCCACCGGCACCAATTGCCGTTCCCCAAGGTTGTGAATGAACGGCTCGACCGTTCTTGTCGGCGGTATCGTCAGACTGGGCACGGGCCAGCAGGCCTCAAAATCGCCGACCGAGATGATCTTGCCCTCGACAAAATACTTGAACATGAGCTGGCGGCCATCATCGACTTCCGGCTGGGCGGCGGCTTTGCCGGCGCCTTTTTTGGTCAGAGTGGTGGAGCTGCTTTTGACCGGCGCCTCCGCTTCCGGCGGGCGGTTGGTCAGATTGTTCGCCTTGCTCTCGATTTGCGCCATGGCCGCCACCGCGTCCTTGTCATCGGGGTGGCGCTGGAGGACGGTTTCGAATTCGAGGATGGCCGAAGAAAGCTGGCCCAACTGCACATAGGCCTGGGCGATGCGTTTGGAGGTGTCGATGACTTCCTTCTCCATCCCCAGCTTGAGATAGGCTTCCTTGAGGATTTCCAGCGATTGATAATCCTGCGGCTGCGATTGAGTAATGACCTCGAACATCTCAATCGTCTGCCGCAATTGCGCCTCTTCGCCCGGATTTAATGTGCCAAGCATGACCAGGTTTTGACTGTGTCACACTAACCGAGGGGCGGTCCCAAAGCAATCTTGTTTCGCGGCGGTTGGATTTTGTTTTCTTTTCGGCGGCGGAGACCTTAAAAAGACAGGCGGCAATGAAGACATTCGCTGAATTGGGGTTTCCAGGGCGGCTGATCGCCGTCGAAGGGTTGGATGGCTCGGGTAAATCGACGCAGATTTACCTGCTCAAACGCTGGCTGGAACTGCAAGGGCTGAAGGTCTTTTTCAGCGAATGGAATTCCTCGGCGCTGGTCAAAAATGCCACCAGCAAGGGAAAGAAGCGCGAGCTGCTCTCGCCCACCACCTTCAGCCTGATCCATGCGACCGATTTCGCCGACCGCTACGAGCGCCAATTGGTCCCGCTCTTGCGCGGCGGATACATCGTCCTGTGCGACCGCTACATTTTTACCGCCTTCGCCCGCGACACCGTCCGCGGCTGTCCGTCCGAATGGGTGCGCGGCATCTACGATTTTGCCGCGATGCCCGACTTGGTGTTCTTTTTCAAGGCGCCCCTGGAGATTTCCCTGCAACGCATCCTGGACGGGCGGCCGCAGTTGAAGTACTTCGAGGCGGGGATGGATTTGCGGCTGTCCAGCGATCCGTATGAGAGCTTTCGGATTTTCCAGGGCCGCATCCTGGAGCAATATCTGGCCATGAGCGCGGATTTCAAGTTTCTGGTCGTCGATGGCAGCCAGCCGATTGAAGCGCAGCAAAACATCGTGCGCGACCTCATTGCGGCCAAGCTGGACCTGGGCAAGTTCGCCAAGCTCAAACGCCACCAAAAACCATGAAACGCACGCGCCCCGCCTCCACCCGAAAACCCCACCCGGGCATCGTCGTCCCGCGGCCCAAGCCGCGGCGCTTTTACGGCCAGGGGGTGCCGGGAGTGGACCTCTCCAAACTGGCCGGCAAGTTGATTGTGGTGGAAGGGGCCGACGGGTCGGGGCGCTCGACGCAGATCGCCCGGCTGGTCGAATGGCTCGAAGGCAGCGGACACGCCACCGTGCAGGTGGGGCTGAAGCGGTCCACGCTGGTCAGCGAAGAATTGGACCAGGCGCAGCAGGGCAATATTCTCAGCCACACCACCTTGAGCCTGTTTTACGCGACGGACTTTGCCGATCAACTGGAAAACATCATTTTGCCCAGTCTGCGCTCGGGCTTCATGGTGCTGGCCGACCGCTACATTTACACGTTGATGGTGCGCGACATGGTGCGGGGCATGGACGCGGCGTGGCTGAGGAACCTTTATGGCATTGCGCTGGTGCCGGACGTGGTGTTTTATTTGAACGTGCGGCCCGAAGAACTGGTGGAGCGAACGTTCGCCAAAAAGCAGGCGCTTGATTATTGGGAAAGCGGGATGGACTTGGGATTGTCGCGCGATATGTTCGACAGCTTTCTGCAATATCAGGCGCTGGTCGCGGCCAAGTTCAAGGAGTTGCAGCGCACCTACGGCTTTACCATCGTCGATGGCCACTGTTCGGCCGACGAAATCAACGTCGAATTGCGCCGGCGCATTGAAAGCGTGCTGACCGGATAACATGATCCACCCCTCTCCATTGTCCTAACATGGCCGAAGCCACCACCAAAGCGGAGCATTACGTCGGCGTCGATCTGGGCGGCACCAAGATTCTGGCCGGGGTGTTCGACGACAAGTTGAACTGCCTGGGGCGCAGCAAAATGAGCACCAAATCCGAGCGCGGCGCCGAGGAGGTCATCGAGCGCATTGCCCGCTGCGTCCGCGACGCCGTCGATGAATGCGATCTGGACCTCAAGCAAGTGCGGGCAGTGGGACTGGGCGCGCCCGGGGCGGTCGATGCCGAAACCGGCCGGGTGATCTTCGCCCCAAACCTGCAATGGCAGGACGTGCCCCTGAAAAAAATGCTGGAAAAGCAGTTGGGCGGCGTGCCCGTGGCGGTGGAAAACGACTGCAACAGCGCGACGCTGGGAGTTTTTGAAAAGGAACTGCAATCCAAACCGCGGCACCTGGTTGGAATCTTCATCGGCACCGGCATCGGCGGCGGCCTCATCCTGGACGGGAAATTGTATTCCGGTTTCAACGGGACGGCGGGGGAGGTCGGACACATGGTGATCCAGGTGGGCGGGCCGAAATGCAGTTGCGGCAACCGCGGCTGTTTTGAGGCCGTGGCCAGCCGCGGCGCCATCTTCCGCTCCCTGCACGCCGCCATCAAGGACGGCCAGAAAAGCGTGCTGACGGAAATGCTCGGGCCGGACTTGACCGACTTGCGCAGCGGGGATTTGCGCAAAGCCATTCGCAAGGGCGACAAGTTGGTGGAAAAAATCGTGGAAGAGGCCGCCGAATACACCGGGATTGCCGTCGCCAATTTGATCAATGTTTTCAACCCCCAAATCGTTGTCCTGGGCGGCGGCGTCATCGACGCCCTCGGCGATGAGATGATGGCCATTATCGTCGAAACCGCCGAGGATTATTCCATGAGCGGCACGAACAAAGGCATCGAAATCGTGGCCAGCAAGGAAGGCGATGACGCCGGCATCATCGGTGCCGGCGTCCTGGCGCGCCGGGCCACAAAATAACGAGTTACCGCCCGCATCAGACATTGAAGGCGCCATCGCCGGCCGCGAGGGTCCTTCCAGCGAAAATGGCGACTATGAACCGCACCAATCCACAACGCCGCGCCGTTATCGACATCGGCACCAACTCCGTCAAGCTGTTGGTGGCCGATCTGGCGGACCAATCGCTGGCGCCGGTTTCCGAATCCAGCAAGCAGACGCGGCTGGGGGCCGGGTTCTATGGAACTCGCCGGTTGCTCGAGCCGGCCATCGCCTTGACGGCGGACGCCGTGGTGGAGTTCTCCAAGACCGCCGCCGAACTGGGCGCGTCCAACGTCCGCCTCATCGCCACCAGCGCCGCCCGCGACGCCCTCAACGTCTCAGCATTGAGCGACGCCATCCGCCGCCGATGCGGGTTGGAAATGGAAATCCTCTCCGGCGACAAGGAGGCGGACTGGGTGTTTCGCGGCGTTACCACCAACCCGAAGCTGGCGCAGTCACCGGTGCTGGTTTTGGACGTGGGCGGCGGGAGCACGGAGTTCATCGTGGGCGACCACGCGGTGCCGCAATTCCGCAGCAGCTACGGCCTTGGGACGGTGCGGTTGCTGGAGCAATTGCGGCCCTCCGACCCGCCGGGGCTGCGGGCGTTGATCGGCTGCCGGGTATGGCTGCGGGATTTTTTGAGGGCGGAGGTGGTGCCGCTGCTCAAGCCGGCCTTGGACGCCTGCCAGCGGCCCGTTCAATTGGTCGGCACCGGCGGGACGGCCACCATTCTGGCCCGCATCGAGACGCGGATGACGGGTTTCGATCGCGACAAAATAGAAGCCACCGCGCTGACCCTCGATCGCATCCGCGCCCACGCGGAGTCGCACTGGCAAATGACCCTGGAGGAGAGGCAGAACATTGTTGGCATGCCGCCCAAGCGCGGGGACGTCATTCTCACCGGCGTGGCCATCTACGAGGCGATCATGGAGCAGTTTGGGTTCAAGCGATTGGCCGTCAGCACGCGCGGCTTGCGGTATTGGGCGTTGCTGCACCCCTGACGGCGCGCGCGGAAAGGCATCCTCTCTTGATGAAACCAACACGGTCGCCGGCAAGGCAAAAACCCGGAATAAAAAAAGGGCGGACGCCATTGCAGCGTCCGCCCCCCAACAACCAAACTAACCAACCCTTGACCTCAGCAGCATGACTGGGTGGGAAAACCAAAAACCCACCCAGCCTCTTCACTGAGGCTATAATATATGACGCACATTTTTGGCTAATGTTCAAATTCTTTTTCACACTTTTTTGCATGATTTTTTGCAGACTATGGGGGACGGGAGCTGGCCCAAAAACGGCCTTCCCTTGTTCCTTTTCCGAGATGATGCCTGCATTCGCGCGAAAATGGCGGTTTTCCGCCCTGTTGACCCAATGCCCCGGCCTTTTTGACCATGCGTATTACTAACCTGAACCCCGATTCCGAGATCGGCGCCAGCGCCTGGCTGGTCGATCTCGACAATTGCCGCCTGCTGATGGATGCCGGCATGCACCCCAAACGGGATGGCCGCGACGCCCTGCCCCTTTATTTCCATTTGGATGGCAAGGACTTGGACGCCATCGCCGTCTCCCATTGCCATCACGACCATGTCGGCTCGCTGCCGGTGGCCATGCGCTATTGCCCAACCGCCCACGTGCTGATGACCGAGTTGAGTGGTTGCCTGGCCGGTCGCGTGCTGCACAATTCAGTCAACGTCATGATCCGGCAGCGGGAGGAGTACGGCATCCGCGATTACCCCCTGTTTTCCCATGACGAAGTCGAGGAGAACGAAGGGCGCTTCCAAGGATTCAAGTACGAGCGCGAAGTCGAATGGGCCGGGTTCAAAAAGACCCGCGCCGGGCTGGCCTCGCCCACCCTTGAATTCTTTGACGCGGGCCATGCGCTTGGTTCCGCCGGCCTGCTGGTCCGCGGCGGGTCCCAGAGCCTTTTTTACACCGGCGACGTCTGTTTCCACGATCAAACCATCCTCAAGGCCGCCCGCTTCGGCGAGATTCGGGCGGACGTTCTGATCATGGAAACCACCCGGGGCAACCGTGTGGCGACGCCGGGTTTTACCCGCGAAGCGGAAATTGAGCGCCTGGCCCAATCCATCCTGCGGGTCCTGGCGCGCCGGGGATGCGTGTTGATGCCCGCCTTCGCCCTGGGCCGGACGCAGGAGATGCTGGCGCAATTGGCCCTGATGATGCGGGCCGGCCAAATCCCGCGCCAACCCATTTACATCGGCGGCCTGGGCCGGGTGTTCACCGAGATTTACGATCAGAAAGCCCACCTGGCCAACCGCCAACTGCCCAATCTCGAACTGACCGAAGAACTGCAGTTGATTGTTTTGGAGAAGGAGGAACTTGACAGCATCAAGCTCACCGGCGGCCGCATTTTTGTCCTCACCGCCGGCATGTTGACCGAATGCACCCCCGCCCACGACCTGGCCCTGCGCATGATTGGCGACAAGCGGCAGTCCGTGTTTTTTGTCGGCTACGCCGATCCCGACACGCCCGGCGGTCGGCTCAAGGCGTCCAAGCCGGGGGACACGTTTTTGTTCAGCGCCGGCGGCGGGGAGGTGACGCGGTTGTGCGAGGTGGATGAATTTGATTTGACAGCGCACGCGAGCCGGGAGGCGTTGCTGGATTTCGTGGGTTCGGTTTCTCCGCGCGTCGTCCTGCTGGGGCACGGCGAATTGTCGTCGCGGCAATGGTTCGAGGAACAAATCCGCGCCCGGCATCCGCGCATCCGGGTCATCCAGCCCGCGCCGGGGCTGGAGGTCGAGGCGTGACGCCGGGTCGCAGGCAGGGAGACGGCTTGACTTTCGGCGCGTTTGCCGCTTCTTTGGAAGGAGATAATAGACAGGAAATATGAAATTCTCACGAGTTTGCGCTGCTTTGGTTTTGTTGGGCTTGGGCGCTGCCGCCGCGCGGTTGGCGGCTCAACCCGCGCCTCCTCCCGTCCCCGGCGCGGCTGGCGCCAGCGTGACTTCTGCCCAGCCCGCGGATGCCGGTTCCGGCCCGCTCATCCAGTTCGACGGCAAGGAATACAACTTCGGCAAGGCGGAAGCCGGCGAGGTAGTCAAACACGTCTTCATCGTGACGAATGCCGGTTCCCAAGTTCTTGAAATCACCAACGTCCATCCTGGGTGCGGCTGCACAACGGCGGGGAATTGGTCGCGCCAGATCGCGCCGGGCCAGACGGGCACCATCCCCATCGAGTTCAACAGTGCCCGCTATTCCGGCTCGGTCACCAAGACCATTGCCGTCTATTCCAATGCCAAGGATCATCCGCAGGAAACGCTCTCCCTGCAAGGCACCGTCTGGAAGGTGCTTGAGGTCAGCCCGCAAACGGCGACCATCAATCTCCTGCCCGATGCCACCAACAGCGTCTCGACCACCGTGCGTATCACCAACCAATCCGATCAGACGATTGCGATTTCCGACCCAACCAGTTCCAGCAAGTCGTTCACCGCCGAGCTGAAGACCACGACACCGGGCAAGGAATATGAACTGGTCATCACGGCCGTGCCGCCGTTTCCCGTCGGCAACACCCCTGGCACGATTAGCGTGAAAACCAGTCTTCCTAGCACGCCGGTTCTCAATGTCTTCGTCACGGCGATGGTCCAGCCCGAAATTTTGGTTTCGCCGCAGAAACTGACGTTGGGGCCATCGCCCAGTGTCTGGACCACCAACCGCCTTTTTATTCGCGGCAATGGCGCCTCTGTTCTTACCCTCTCCGACCCGGAATGCAGCGATGCCAGGGTTCACGTTCAAATCAGTCCGATTGGCACTCGTGGCATGTACAATTTGGTGATCGCTTTGCCGCCTGACTACCAAATCGAGCCGGGTCAGCAGGTGGAAATCAGCGTCAAATCAAATTACCCCCGCAATCCGGTGATCAAAGTGCCGGTGGTGCAGTTGCCCCGCACCGCCGCCGTCGCCCAGCCGGTCTTGCGGAGCAGCGGAGTCCAGGCGGTCCCGCAAACCGCGGGCCATCCCTGAGGCAGCGGGGACTGGGACCGTGCCGAGCCGAACTTCCACCGCGGGCAGAATCCTTTTGGAAGCAGTGGTCGTGGCGCTGGCGGGGGCCGCTTTCGCCTTTGCCGCCAATGAACTCTCGCCGCGCGGACTGGCGTTGGGGCGCAATTATTTTCCCGGCGGCGCCCGGCAATCGGTTTCGCCGCCGAAACTCACTCAGACGCCACCCGCCGGCGCGCCCACAACCAACGCAGACCCCGCCGCCGCCGAGATCGAGCAGCGGTTGAAGGACAAAGGGCTGCAACCAATCGACCGGCTCGGGGCGGAACGCCTCTTTCGCGACCCGCGTTTTGAGCAGGGATTGGTCGTCTTTGTGGACGCGCGCGACGCAGACCACTACCGCGAAGGCCACATTCCCGGCGCTTACGAACTGGACCCGTATCATCCGGAAAAGGAACTGAGCAATGTCCTGGCCGCCTGCCAATTCGCCGCGCAGGTGGTGGTTTACTGCACAGGCGGAGATTGTGAAGACGCCGATTCGACCGCCATTCTGCTGCGCGACGCCGGCATCCCGAATCAAAACCTTCTCGTCTTTGGCGGCGGATTCACCGAATGGACCGACCGCCATCTGCCGGTGGAGCCAAGCGAGCGCAACAGCGCCCGCGCGCCAGGCCAAAGCAAATGAACGGCAATGCTCCAGCCCCTTCGGCCGTTCCGTTTTGGCCCGACAAAGCGATGGACCTCAGCGCGGTGGCGGCGCGGTGGTATCTGGGCGGTTTCTTCGTTTATACGGGGCTGGAGAAGGTGGCGGACCCGGTCGCTTTCCTCAAACTGGTGCGGCAGTATGACCTGGTCCACACCGCATTCCTCTTGAACGCGATCGCCGCGGCGTTGCCGTGGTTCGAGGTCTTTTGCGGGGTGATTCTGCTGGCGGGCATCGCCGTGCGCGGCGCGGCGCTGACTCTGGTGAGTATTTTGATTCCTTTTACCGGGGTCGTCTGGCATCGCGCCCTGGTTTTACAGGCGGCCAAAGGCCTCTCTTTTTGCGCCGTGAAGTTCGATTGCGGATGCGGCACCGGGGAGGTTTATATCTGCGAAAAATTGCTGGAAAACTTCGGTCTCATTCTGCTGGGGGTCTGGCTGCTTGCAGGCCGCGGCCGGCAATGGTCCGCGCGCTACTGCGTGCTCACCCGCGCCGCTCTGTCGCAAAGCTCTCAACCGGTCGTCCCCGGCGCGGATTAGACCGAGCAGGGCGCCAGGATGGCGGTGCTCATGCCGTGGATGATTTTTTTGTCCGCCGGGCAGATCGTGGCCAGGACGCCCGAGAGGTTGGCGCGGGCGGCGTCGCCTTCCCCGGTGACGAAGTAATAAGGGCACAGGCGCACCCGTCCGGGCATATCGACCACTTGTTGTTTCTCGAAGTCGAACCACTTGGCCTGCGCCAGGGCGGGCTTGTGGTAGCGTTGTAAAACATACGGCGATGTGGGAAAGGAACGGATGGCCCCGTCCACCGCCGCCGCCCAATCGGCCGTCGATAAATCGCTTCCCAGGAAGACGCCGCGCGCGCCCCAGGCTTTGTCGGAAAAGCCGGACACCTTGAGAATGAGATCGCGCTCGCGCTGGGAGAGGGCCTTGAGCTGGTGCCAATCCGTCAAGTTCAATTCCGGCAGCGCGGCGTGCGGCGGCAACGGGGCCGGGTCCACGATCCAGGTGTAGGGGACCAGGCGCCGCAGGCGCTCGGAAAAGCGTTCGCCCAATTCCTGCCGCCAAAAGCCGCGCAGATGGCGGTTCCAAAGCAGGCCGAAGAGCATTTTTTCCTCGAAAACCGGCTTGGGCGGGGCCGTCAGTTGAATCCGCCCGGACCGGGCCATGTCAATTATAGTATCCGCGTTCGGAACGTTCGGCAGATCGAACAATTCAAAAAAACGATAGACCGCCTCGCCGGGCTTGAAACCGGTGAAGCGCCCGTCGCGCACCTGGAACCTCCCGCCCAACTGGCCGGCCAGCCAAACCATTTCCGGACGATAGGTTTGCGCCTCGTCGGAAACAACAATGTGGACGGAGGAAGCGCCGCCAAAGATGCCGGCAAAGCCCCGCGCCATCCCGTCGGCGCCGCCGATGACCGGGCCGGCGCCCGCCGGCAGGGCCGCGTAGGTTTGGTTGAGCCAGGCGGTCAAGCCGATGCCGCCGGGGACGCTGTCCAACTCCGTGATGCACGGGCCGGTGTCGGTCAGGAGGATGTCCGGGCGGAGGACGCGCGGCAGGTCATTTTTGAAAGCGGCGTCCCGCTGTGTTTCCAGGAGGGCGGCGGGCTTGCCCAGGTCCAGCCACTGCGCGACCCAGCGCGGCTGTTTGCCGGCAAGGCTTTGGCGGTAGAGCAGGTTGACGCTGCGATTGAACTGCAAGAGCAGCCGGCCCAGGCCTTCGAGTTCGTCCGCCAACGGCCGGCCCAGGGGAAAGGGCGCGGGGGCGACGCGCCACTCCTGCCCGCTGAACAGCCCCTCCCTGGGCAGGCGGGCGCGAATAAAAGAAGCGTCGGCGGCGGCCGTTTCCAAACTGGCGGGAGAGTCAATCATATTTAAGCCCCGGCGAGGCGGGAACGTCAGGAACGCAATTGCCCGCTGCCGAAGCCCAGCCATTTGTAGGAGGTCAACTCCTCCAGGCCCATCGGGCCGCGCGCCCCGATCTTGTCCGTGCTGATCCCGATCTCGGCGCCCATGCCAAATTCCGCGCCGTCGGTGAACCGGGTCGAGGCGTTCCAATAGACCGCCGCGGAATCGACCCCCGCCAAAAACTCGCGCGCGTGGGCCTCGTTGCGCGTGACAATGCTGTCGGAATGCGCGGAGCCGTAGCGGTTGACGTGCTCGATGGCCTGGCCGACGCCATCGACGACGCGGATGTTCAAAATGTAGTCGTTGTATTCGGTAAAAAAGTCCTGCTCGGAGGCGGCCCTGATGGCGCCGCCGCCCGGCGCCAGGCTCGATTCCAGAATTTTGCGCGACGCCTCATCCGCGCGCAACTCGACTTTTTTTCCCTGGAGCCGCCGGCCCATCACCGGGAGGAAGGCGGGGGCGACGGCGCGATCGACCAGCAACGTTTCCATGGCGTTGCAGACGGCGGGCCTCTGGCATTTGGCGTTAAAGGCGATTTCCTCCGCCATTTTCAGGTCGGCGTCCGCATCGACATAGACGTGGCAGACGCCCTTGTAATGTTTGATGACCGGCACTTTCGAGACTTCGGCCACGGCGCGGATCAACCCCTCTCCGCCCCGGGGCATGCACAAATCCACATATTGTGTCAACGCTAATAATTCCCGGATGGCCTCGCGCTCGGTCGTGGGGACGACCTGGATGGCGTGGGCGGGAAAGGCGGGCAGTTGCCGGGTGGCGGCGCGCACCAGCGTTTCGGCGATGGCCTGGTTGGATTGCAGCGCCTCCTTGCCGCCGCGCAGGATGGTGGCGTTGCCGGACTTGAAACACAGGCTGGCGGCGTCGGCGGTGACGTTCGGACGCGATTCGTAAATGATTACCACCACGCCAATCGGGGTGGAAATTTTCTGCAAGCGCAATCCGTTCGGGCGGGTGCGGTCGTCGAGCACGCGTCCGACCGGATCGGGTAGCGCGGCTACATCGCGCAAGCCTTTGGCCATGCCGGCGATGCGCTTGTCGTCCAGTTTCAAGCGGTCAAGCATGGCGCTGGAGAGGCCGTGCAAGGCGGCCGCCTCCATGTCGAGATCATTGGCCTGCTGGATCGCCGCGCGGTCCGCCTCGATGGCATCGGCCATGGCCAGAAGGCAGCCGTTCTTTTGGCTGGTCGTCAACTGGGCCAACGGGCGCGACGCCTCGCGGGCCTGTCGGGCCAGGCGCGTCATTTGTTCAGTCAAAGTCATGGCGGCAAGTTAAGGCAGAATCCGCCCGGACGCCAGCCGGGCCTTATTTCTGGACACCTGGTTTCCGGCGCGGTGAACGGCGCAAACCGTTTTGGAACAAGAGCCGCCAGACCATGGCCAGCGCCTCCCAGACAATTCTCCGGGACATCTTCGAGTACCCTTGAAACCGCTCGCTGAAAATGATCGGGATTTCGACGATGCGCATCCCCTGCCGCCAAAGCTTGTGGGTCAATTCGATCTGGAAGCTGTAGCCGTCGGACAGGACGGCGTCGAGGTCGATGGCTTGGAGGGCGTGGCGGCGGAAGCACTTGAATCCGCCCGTCGGGTCGGTAAACGGCATGCCCGTGATGAGGCGCACGTAGCGGGCGGCGCTGGTGCTGAGCAAGAGGCGTTTCATCGGCCAATTGATGACGCGAATGCCGTTGCAATAACGGGAGCCGAGAACCAGATCGGCGTCCTGGGCCGCCTCGATAAACCGCGGAATATCGTCGGGATTATGGGAAAAATCGCCATCCATCTCCATAATGAACTCGAACTCGCGTTGCAACGCCCAGGCAAAGCCGGCGCAATAGGCCCGGCCCAGCCCGTTCTTCTCCGTTTCATGCAGGACGTGGACGGCGGCGCTCTTGGCGGCCAGTTCATCGGCGAGCTGCGCGGTGCCGTCGGACGAATTGCCATCGACGACCAGCAGGTCCACGCCGACGGGAAGTTTGGAGAGACGGTCAACCAGGGCGGGAAGATTTTCCCGCTCATTGTAGGTCGGAACGATCACCAGCGTTTTATTCATTTATCAAACCTCGCCCGGCAGGGCTGCCATCAGGAAAGCCAAGTTGCCCCCGGAATTCAAGGCCCAATTCGGGCAGGCACCTTTGAGGTTTTTTGGTTGTGGGGAGGTTTGAAAGCAACTACAGCTTGAAAAGAACAAACAGCATGTCAGCAAGAAATTCCGGCACATTATTATTGGTGCGACGGCCCGGACGGATTCCCGGACTTGGTCTTTTGCTGTACATGACGATTATCGTCTCTGGCGCTCAAGTGACCGCACCCTCCGCGCCGGTTTCATCCAAGGCGACCGCAGGCCTCACCGTTCGCGTCGATGCATTGTCCGCCGCACCGCGTCTGATGGTCAACGGTCGGCCCGTGCGCTCGCGAATGTTCTTTGGCGGACCCGGTTCCGCCTCGGTCAAGATCGAACCCGCGGGCCGGTCCGTCGAGTTCGAGTTCATCGCCGAGAATGATTCGCTGGGCGCCAGCACTCTCCACTTCTGCTTCGGCCAGACTCCGGGGGATGTGTTCCTGGACAACATCCGCATTGTGGAGGTGGCTTCCGGCAAGAACGTGGCGGCGATTTCCAATTTCGAGGGCGGTCCGGATTCGCTTTCTCGTGCTTGGACTTTCTGGCTTTCCGGAGCAGCGAACACAGTTGGCACAGCCAAGGTCAAGCCATCCGTTGGTCACTACGGCACAGGCGGCCTCCACGTGACGCTCCGCCGGCCGCCTGCCGGAGAGTGGCCCGACTGGCAAACCTACCACCTGCCCAATTTGTCTATCGTTCGAGGAAAACACTACCGTGTCACATTCTGGGCGCGGGCGGAACCCGCGCGCAACTTGGCCGTGGCACTCCATGGACCGGGCGATTCATTCGTTCATTTGGACGGTCTGCCGGGTGTGTTCGAGTCGCAAATCAAAATGGCTGCGACGGCCGGCGTGGACTTCGTCAGTTTCCCTGTGGGCATGCCTTGGCCTGCCCCAGGAGAGCCTGCCGATTGGAGCTTCGCTGATAACGCCTGCGAGCAAGTTCTTAAAGCAAACCCGAAAGCTCTCCTTCTCCCGCGATTCGTCGCGGACCCGCCGGATTGGTGGCGCAAGGAACACCCCGGCGAAGTTATGACCTGGGAAGATGGTTCCCAGCAGCACCAAGCGGTTGTCGCGTCACCGCTCTACCGCCGTGATGCCGCCGCACGCGTGGCGGCTTTGGTCGAGCACCTTGAGAGCAAGTTCGGCGACCATGTGGCGGGCTACCACCCTTGCGGCCAGAACACCGAAGAGTGGTTCTACCAGGGCACATGGGGGAACCTTCTGAATGGGTACGCACCTGCCGACACGATTGCCTGGCGTGACTGGCTTCGCGCCCGGTATGGAAACGACGCATCGCTCGAGGCCGCGTGGCACGATCCGGGCGCAACGCTGAACGGCGCGGAGGTGCCGACGCCATCCCAGCGTCGCGCCTCACCCGCCGGCGTCCTGCGCGATCCCGCGACCCAGAAGGCGCTCATTGACTTTGCCGATTTCCAGCAACAGGCCATGGCCGAGTTGGTCTGTGACCTGGCCCATGCGGCGCGTCAGGCTTCGCACCGGCGCAAACTTGTCGTGTTCTTCTACGGTTATGTTTTCGAGTTCGGTCCGGTCGGCTTGGGGCCTTCGACTTGCGGCCATTACGCGCTGCGCCGCGTCCTGGACTGCCCGGATATTGATGTGCTCTGCTCCCCCATCTCCTACTTTGACCGCGGCATTGGAGGCAGCGCGCCAGCCATGACCGCCGCTGAAAGCGTCGCTCTCGCCGGCAAGATGTGGCTCTTCGAGGATGATACGCGGACCTATCTGAGCGGCGGCGTGCTTCCCGGCCAGTTCGGCCAGGCGAAGGATCTTGCCGAGACCAAATCGATCCTTCTCCGCAATGTGGCGCAGGAAGCCACCCGCAACTGCGCAACCTGGTGGATGGACTTGGAAATGACGGGCTGGTTTAACGACACACAACTTTGGGACGAGATGCGACGGCTCGCCCCGGTGGACAACGCCTTCCTGCAAAGGCCTGTGCCTTACCGTCCCGAGGTTGCCGCCATTATTGACGAGCGTTCCATGCTTGAAACCTCAGCCAGCGCCTGGACGGTTACTGAACCCGGCATCTCTCAGGCGCGCCGGCCGTTGGCGCGAATGGGCGCGCCGTACGGACAGTACCTCCTCGACGACATTGTCCGCGGCCGAGTCCGTGCGAAGCTCTGCGTTTTTCTCAACGCATGGCAGCTTTCGACCGCCCAGCGAAAGGCCATCCGCGCGAACACCCGCGGGGCCTGCCGCGTTTGGTGTTACGCCCCCGGCCTGCACGACGGTGACCGCACTTCACCAGAAGCGATGCAGGAGCTTACCGGGTTCCGCTTGGTACGCGCGTTCCCCGACAAAGCTTGGGCCACTCCAACGGACCAGGGCAGGCGCCTCGGATTGCAGTCTTCATTCGGAGTCGATGCGCCCGTGACTCCCTTGTTTGCCGCGGATGACGCAACTCCCGCGGAAATTCTTGCGACCTACCCGGATGGCACTGCCGCTGTCGCGCTCCGCAAGACCCCGGACGGTTGGTCCCTGTTTGTGGGCGCGCCCGGTTTGACGTCTGATTTGCTTCGAATCGCGGCGCGCAAGGCGGGCGTTCATCTCTATACGCAGGCCGATTGTAATGTTTATGCCAACGGCCCAATTGTGGCTCTGCATGCCGCCCAAGACGGTCCCATCACACTCGACACCGGCCGTAAAGGGGCAATCCACGACGCGCTCACGGATGAATTCGTCGCTGACGGACCACGCATCACGCTCCTAATGAAGAGAGGCGACACCCGGGTGTTGCGCTACTAACGCATCGATCCTCTGATATTAATCCATTGAAAACGCCAGGGCTTCAGATAATATCATTGGATTTAGTATTTGGAATTGAGCAGTCTGCGCAAGTTTAAAACGCCTTATTTCATGTCGTGCCTCGCGCCAACCGAAGTCCAACCACGGAGTCGAATTAACAGGCTGTTGTCTTTATTCCGGTGGAAACCGTTTGAGACCACGACCGCGGAAGGGTTGGCGCGAGAACGGCATCGGCGGATTGTTTTGTCAACCGCCGCCTCCGGGTTGGCCAAGGGGGTATCGGTGCTTGCAAACCTGATTATTGTCCCCATGACGCTGCACTACCTGGGCGAGGAGCGCTACGCGATGTGGGCGATGATCAGCAGTCTGTTCATCACGTTGAATTCGGCTGACTTGGGGATCGGCAACGGTTTGCTGAACCTGGTGGCCGCAGCCAGCGGAAAAGGCGACAAGAAGCTGATAAAAAAATACATTTCGAGCGGGTTTTTCATGCTGTTGGCGGTTGGGGTTGGAATCGCCGCGATGCTGCTTGTGGCGCCGGCCTTCATCCCCATGGCCAGGGTTTTCAACGTGTCGTCCGGCTTGGCGCGAAGCGAGGCGGGCAGGGCGGTGGGTGTCGTTGCGGTGGTATTCGGCCTGGGGATGCCGTTGCTTGTGGCGCTGCGCTTTCAGGAAGGGCTGCAGGAGGGGTTCAATTCATACCTGGCGTATATGGCGGGGAACATCCTGGCCTTGGTTTTTGCGCTCATGGTGGTCAAGTTGAAATTGGGGTTGCCCTGGCTGGTGCTGAGTCTGCTGGGGGGGCCTCTGGTGGCAAACCTGGGTATCTTCATCGGTCAGTTTTTTGTGTACAAACCGTGGGCGCGTCCGGCGTGGGCTGATTGCGGCCTGGAAACGACGCGGAGGGTGATAAAGACGGGTTTGATTTTTTTTCTGCTCAACATGTTGGCGCTTTTTGGGGTTCAGGCGTTGGATCCATTTGTCATTGCCCACGTGCTTGGCCCCACGGAAGGCGCCCGTCAGGTGACCGCCTATTCGGTCGTCCAAAGGCTCTCACAAATCGCGTTTCTTTATTGGGCGCTGACCCAGGCGCTCTGGCCGGCTTACGCGGAGGCTATTGCCCGGCAGGACTTCAACTGGGTGCGCAAAACGATCCGGCGTTCGCTGTGGTTAAGCGTGGTTCTGGGCGGTTCGATGGGATTGGGCATCTATTTTTTTGGAGACTGGATAGTGCGGATTTGGGTGGGGCCTGTTCTGCAGGGTCCGGAAGGCCGACTGCTGCTGCTGAGTTTTGCCGCTTACATTCCGATCAACAGCGTAGTCGGCACCTTGTCGGTTGTTCTCAACGGTGGGATGTTATTGCGACAACAATTGGTCTTCTTGCTGGTCACGACCGCGGTGGCGGTGGCGCTGAAAATAATTTTATGCCGGGTGTGGGGAGCCGCGGGGGTGGTATGGGGGACCAATCTTGCTTTTAGCATATGCTTTATCCCGCCGGCTGCGTCGCTTTTACGGAAAACATATTGGCCACGTTGATGCAGTGTAGGAGGGGCCGGTCAAACGATCCTTGACGACCGTCCCGCTGAGGATTAGGCTCTTGTGCGTGATGCAATGCGAGATAGTTGTGAGACCGCCGACGACAGAGCGTTTTGAGAGGGTGTGAGCCGTGCTTGGACTGCGAACCAGAATTAAAAAATGGGCAGGTAAGATGTCTAACGCCCGTGCGCTGCCGGCGGAACTCAAGGTGCCGTTGAAACTGCCGCAGTTGCGGGAGATGAATCTGTCCCGGACTGTCACCTACTTGTATTGTGATTATTATTTTGAACATTTTCTTCCGCAATTGTTTAACGAACATCGCGCCTATTTCGCCAAAGCGGGCCGGGGGTTCGGCGAAGATGTCTTTCATGCCATGTGGTTTCTGTTGTTTGAACATTTCCGTCCAGCCAACGCTCTCGAAATTGGGGTTTACCGGGGACAGACGATTACGCTGATGAAACTGTTAAGCCGCCACTTCAATTTCCAATGCGAAATATAACCGACCGGGTCACTTATATTGTTAACGAATGCAAAGGTAAACGAGTCTTGCACTTGGGCTGCACAGACTGGCCTTGGACCGAGGAACGAGTCAAGAATGGCCTTTTGCTGCATCCGAAACTCCATGAAGCGGCGTCGTTTCTGGTGGGGGTGGATGCGGATCCGGCGGGTGTGGACGCTTTTCGGAAATTGGGGTTCTCGGAAACTTACGTGGATAATGTTGAGGTCTTTTCCAATCCGGCGGTCTGCAAGGAGACATTTGACGTGATAGTTGCGGGAGAAATCATCGAGCACCTGGAGAACCCCGGCTTGTTTTTCCGCGCCGTCCAGAAGCTAATGACCCCTACCACGGAGCTTATTATCACTACGATCAACGCATATTGCTTCTTCCGTTTCGTTTATTATGTATTGCGGCGAGAGGATGTGCATCCAGACCATAATTATTACTTTTCGCCCATGGTGCTCAGAAAACTGATCACCCGATGCGGTCTGGAGGTGACCGATTTTAAACATTACCCGATCGGCAGGGAAATCCGGCCAATATGTCCGCGGAAGATCCTGTACCTCGATGACATATCGCGGTTGTTCTTTCCTCACGCTAGCGATGGAGTGATTTTTAAGGCTCGACTTCCCCGCCCACCGGCGAAATAATGGAAGAAGTTGGAGTGTTGTCATTGTATGCGCGTATGTATCGTTCCAGAGTATCCGATGAGCCTGATGACGGGTGGATTGCAGGTTCAGGCGGTCGAAACGTGCCGGGCGCTTTCCTCCGTGGATGGAAATATGTCGGCGGAACTTTTTGATTGGTCGAAAACGGAAACCCCTCCTGACCTCTATCACTTTATTGGGTTTCCAAGTCACTTGCATAGAATTGCCGAACTGGTGCATCAAGCGGGCCGACCTTATCTTATTACAGTGTTATTAGGGGGGCCGCGCAGTTCGCTTCGCCTGCGGATGGCGGCAGCCCGGCGTTTAGCAGGCTCTATGCTATCGGGCGAGAAGGATCGCGACAAGGCGATTTCGCGCGCCGCTTCCATTGTTACGATCACGGAAACCGACGCCACGGCGGCTCACGTAATCTTCGGTGTGGAAAAGAGAAAGATCGCGGTGGTGGCTAATGGCGTTGCCGGAGGTTTTTTCAAATGTACTCCCGAGGCCTGGCACAAAACTTATGGAACTAGTGACTTTGTTCTATGTGTGGGAGCCGTGCAGCAGCGGAAAAATCA
Organism: Verrucomicrobiota bacterium; assembly: GCA_049510745.1. Lineage (GTDB taxonomy): Bacteria > Verrucomicrobiota > Verrucomicrobiia > Limisphaerales > Palsa-1400 > PLGF01. The sequence continues at coordinate 237,584 of JBEKYR010000003.1, forward strand.
GCTCCTCCTGGCACAAGTGTGCAACCGCCTGAAACTGGCTTTGCTTTTGCTCGGGCCGGTGTTGCCTGGAGAAAGGGGATATGCTCAACGCGTGGGCGAAGCGATGCGAGAGAACGAGCCGCTCGGCGGCCGGTGGTTAGAGCACCTGCGCAACGAAGACGCGCTGCTGCTGTCGGCTTACGCGGCCTGCCGGGTTTTCGCGCTCATCAGCAGCGCCGAAACGCAACCGCTCAGCGTGATGCAGGCGATGGCGGCGCGAAAACCGATTCTGTTGCTCAAAGCGCCCTATGCGGAAGACAAACTTTTTCGGAGGCTTCCCCAAGCCTCTTCATGCGAGTTGGAAGCTGTGGCCGACGCATTAAAGCAGGTTTGGGATGGCGGAGCAGCAACTGAACTTTCGCCGGATTACACATGGCATGGCGTGGCGCGGCGGCTGCAAACGATCTATGGCGCGGTCCTGAATTCGAAAGAAGGAATGATTTAGACGAACTCCTCACAGTATCATGTGGAGCGGCTAAAGGCTGGTTCACTGGCGCAGCATTCATAAACGATATGTTATTTTCAATTGTCACACCGTCGCTCAATTGCAAGGATTTTATTGCCAGCAACATCGCTTCCATTCGCAAACAGGGCTTTGGCCCGAACGAATTGGAACATTGGGTAATCGACGGCGGATCCACAGATGGAACGCTCGACATTTTATCAAGCGAGACCGATGTGAAATGGATTTCGGAGCGTGACAAGGGGCTTTCCGACGCTGTTAATAAAGGCATTCAAAGGGCTGCGGGGGAGTGGATCATCTGGTTAAACGCTGACGACTACTTGGCGGACAACGCCCTTGCGACGTTTCTGGAGTACACACGCAGGCATCCGGACATTCGGATTTTCTGCGGTGATGAGACGATTCTGCGATACGATGGGTCGGTCGAACAAACGGTGCCAGGCTGGGACTACAACCTGAAAGATTTATTGGGAACCAAAACGGAGATGAATCAGGCTTCAACGTTTGTGCATCGCGAAGTGTACCAAAAGATCGGATTGCTGGATGTTTCAGTTCGCGACGCCATGGATTACGAGTGGCTGGTGCGGGCGATGCATCATTACCGGTGCGTGCCAATCCCTCATGTTTTGGCGTTTTATCGCCGGCGCCCTGGTTCAATTATGGACGCGAACACAGTAACATTTTTCAAGAGATTTCTGGTTCTGCGCCGACGTTACCATCAACCGCGGCTTTCACGGGGAGAATTCCGAATCCTGTTTTACATTTACACCGATCCGCTGCGAAGGATTCCTTGGCTTCGGCGGTTTATGCGGCGGATCAAAGGACTTTTTGGGAAAGCTCCGTTGCATCCCTAAAGCGCGGCTTCGGACCAACGTTTGGGCAAAGAATGGCGCAAAGCTGTTGACGGGTCGTCTCAAGGGCAAACTGTTTCTCGAAAGTCCGCCGGGCCTCCCAAAGGCTTGAAGGCGGCCTATAGGAATGGGCGAGGCTGACGGCTTTTGCGAGACCTTCGGCCGTCAGATCGGCGCGAAAAATGCCCTCTTGGGACAGGTCGTTGAGAAATGTATCATGAGCGACAACCATGCGGCAGCCCTTGGCGAAGGCTTCGAGCATAACGATGCCAAACGACTCCAGCCGTGAAGCATGAATAAAGATGTCATTGTACCCGAGATGCTCCGACCATCGTTCATCCCAATCGTGGAGACACATTCGAGGATTCTTTTTGGCCAGTTCGACGATTCGTTGCTGATAGCCGGGGTCGAGAGGCTCGGGCGAGAATCCGTAGATATGAAGAGATCGCGGCGCGGCGTCGCCCGCCGCGTTAAACGCTTCGATAATCAGATGAGTGTTTTTTATGGGGAGAATGGCGCCGCAGGCCACGAGGCTGCCTTCGCCAGGTTCGGGACAATTTGGCCACCGAATTGTGGGCATGTGAATGTGGGCGGTCTGAGGGGCAACACCAAAATGCCGGCAGGTCGCCGGCGAGTTGAAAATGACAGTGGCCTTGGCCAGACGCCAAAGAAGGCGATGGAAGCCAGTTTGGCGCCAGTGGCCGTGGACATGGATCAGCACAGGGCATCGGCGAAGCAGGCGGAGTATCGGGGTAAGAATCGTTCCTGCCCGGGAGTGAGCGTAAAGGATCGAATTCGGATGCTTGCCAATCCAACGATACAACGGAAGAAAGTCAAGAACAGCGCCCCTGAGGTCCGTAAGTATGTTAACGTCGATTGTTTTGGCATTCCCCAAACAAATAAAGTTCTCGTTTTCCGGAGTGTATTCGACGTGTTTCCAAACACATTGCCGAATCCCCCCCAGGTCCGTTTGGAGAAGTTGCCGCACGTAGCTCATCAACCCGCCGCGTGGATTGCCGCCTCCAACCAGATGCAGGAGCACGGGTTTGGAAGATGCACCCACCTTGTCATCCGCATCGGCTTTCATTGTCAGGCAAGCTGGCCGGCCAGGGCCGGCTTAACAAGAGCGGGCGGCGCTATGGCTCTTCTGGCTTCCCAGCGCCGCAGTTGGCGGATGAACAGGCCTAACGCGAAAAGGAACCAAAGAAACGGGTCATTTATGTCCGTCCCGATTAAAATGGACGGCACATAAGCCAGGAGCATGGCGCAAACAAAAGAGTAAGCTTCAGCCACCTCGGGATCTGCCTTCTGGAGCGACCAACCGCGGCGCGCATTGGCGATGATTTGACTGATCAAGATATAAATGAAAAGAAGCGATGCCGGAATGCCTAGGGCCAGGGCGCCCGCCAGGTAGCCATTATGAACACCGCCTGTCACAAGATTCATATCCAGACTCTCATCCTCCGATTGGAAGTCCGTTTCGAACACATTTTCAAGCCCGCCATAAGCTATGCCAATGAGAGGGTGCTCGCGGATTTCATCCACCGCTCTCTGCCATCGGACCTCGCGCCATTCCAGGTTGGCGTCGGCGCCGGTGACTCTCGATAAGGCCGGGCTGAGCAGAGCAAGCGGGCGGAAAATCCCGGTCTGAGGGAGTCGGCTTAACATGGTTCCCGCGAAAAACCCGCCAACGGCAACGGCGAGGACCACTCCGGCGGTGGCTGCGGCCAGCCGGATTTGCCGGCGAAGCAAAGGAATGGCGATAACAACGATCAAGGCCGCGCCAAACGTACCGCGATTTCCCCCGAAGAAGATGGCGGAAAATCCGAGCATAACGAGCGCCCACCGGGCGAGGCGTTTGAGCTTGAGCAGATTGGGAAGCAACGCCAGAGAAAACAGGATAACACCAAATTGCGGGAGCACCACAAAGCGCAAAAAGCCGTTATCGAAACGATCGACGTACATCCCCAATCGCGTGAAGAGGATTGCCAAAGCCATGCTCCTGCTGAGCGTCGAAGCCACGAAGAGAAGGATAAAGAAGATCGAAACATAAGCCAGCCACCGCATGAGCTTCAGGAGGCCCGCACGGTTGGCGACGAAGCGACCCAGGAAGATGAGCACGCCGAATGAAAGGGCGTAACCAAGCCAGGAACGGAATCCGGTGACATTCCTTCCGAAGCCCATCAAGTTGGGGAGGGACGGCTTCATGCAGTAACGCACGAGAACCCAGGCAAAAAACAGACGCATGGAAAAATCCAGGGCCTTGAATTGAATGGACTGTGTCTTGTGCTGCAGGCCGCGTTGGAGCCAATACTTCAAAGCGCAAATACCCAGCGCTATAAACAAGAATGGGAAATTCCAGATAAACGGCACGGGAAGCGAAAATGGCACCAGAAGGCCGAAAGCGAACAAAGGAACGTACCCCGGCATGATCACCAATGTGGCCACAATAGTCAGGCCGGCCGAAAGTATTAAAAGCCCATAGTTTGCCGTCGCAACCGAAATCCCCGCGCAAAGGGCCAGGAAAACCGCGGCGGCAAAGGTCAATAGAACTGTAAGTTGACGTGGTCTCATTTCTGATCCGGCGAGGGAACGCGCAACGCCCCACCGCCAGGGCCGCACAGCATTTCACACAACCGCTCAATTGGCCAGAAGTTTTTTCAAATCGCAAGCAAGGCGCCCAATTTGCCAGGCCGGAAGACGGAGACGGATTCAGTGGGTTCCATCAGGGGACGTGGCGTTCACAATGTTCATCCCGCCTTCGACCTCAATGACCACCACCGAGGCGTTCTTGTCCGGAGGCTCAATGCCGGCCAGGTCCAGGGTGAAGCCCGTCGCCTCGGTTTTGACCGTTGGCGTGCCGCTGCCGCCGAGCAGATGCGCCCGACGCACTTGCGCCATCACAGGCACGCGCAAGCGACCATCGGCGGGCCAGTGGCGCACGATGCAGAAAAGCCGGTCGCTGTTCTTGCTGCGGGTGCCCGCTCCCAGCGTGTTCACCGGTTGAAATTCACTCGACTGAATGGTTAAGCCTATGCAAGCCTGTCCCTTTAATCAATAATGATTCCAATGATTGTTTCCTCTCTATGACGGAGCGTCGCGTTCTATACGTGAACAACAGCGCTGATATTTATGGCGCCAGCCAGTGTTTGATCCGGCTGCTGAAGGCATTGGACCGCACACGTTACATTCCCCTGGTTCTGCTGCCCGAGGACGGCCCTCTGCGGCAGAGGATTGAAGCCTTGGGGGTGGAGGTCGTGTTCCATCCCAGGCTCAGCATCATCACTCGCCGCGCTTTCCGCTTCCGGCGAATGCTCGTTTTCTGCCTCGAATTCCCCGCGTCGGTTTTGTTCCTGTGGCGGCTGATCCGGCGGCGGAAGATTGATCTGGTGCATACAAATACGGGCGCGATGGTTTCTCCGGGATTGGCCGCGAAGCTGGCCGGGGTGCCGCATTTGTGGCATATCCGCGAATCATTTCAGGACTTTCGGCAGTTGTGGAAGCCTTATTCCAGTTATATCCTGTGGTCTTCGGATGCCGTCGTCGCCATTTCGCAAGCGGTCGCCAGCCAGTTCGCCGACCCCTCAAAGATCACCGTTGTTTATGACGGTTGTTGCGTGGATGAGTTTCAATCAAGCGATGCTCAAGCGGGCCGGGACTTCCGCCGCCGGTTTGGACTGGGAACGGATTTTATCGTCGGGTGTGTCGGCAGGATTAAACTCCGCCACAAAGGCCAGGAGGTGCTGGTCCGCGCCGCTGCCATCCTCAAAGCCAGAGGACTCCGCCCGAAGGTCCTCATCATTGGCACGGCCCACCCAGGCAACAAAAGCCATTTGCAGAGCCTGGAGGATCTCATCCGCGAATCGGGTTTGCAGGATCAGGTCATTCTTACGGGCGAGTTGGATGATGTCAGACCGGCTTACGCGGCCATGAATGTATTGGTGCTGGCTTCGGCCCAGCCTGAGGGGTTGGGGGCCGTGATAATGGAAGCGATGGCCATGAGGGTTCCTGTCATTGCCACCAATATCGGCGGTCCGCCCGAGGTGGTGCAGGATGGGGTCACCGGCTTTCTGGTTCCGCCCGCGGACCCGGAAGCGCTGGCGGACAAGATCGAGTTGCTGATGAACGATCCCAAGCTCGGTGAGCGGCTGGGTCAAGCGGGACCGAACAGGGTCATGGAACGCTTTTCTGTTGGAGAAATGATCCGCAAAATTGAGGCTCTTTACGGCAAATGCATGCGCCAGCCCGCGAATTAATTTGATGCTTTACTATGATCGCCAAACCGAAAGTCTTTCTCAGCAAACTTGCCGATGGTTATGCCGCACCCGTCGCGGCCGGCCTGGCTGGCGTCGGCTTTTTCGATGCCGTCCGCCCCGGCGCAACCGTTTTTCTCAAGCCAAACTTCACTTTCCCCACCTACCGGCCCGGGGTCATGACCTCCTTTGCGTGCATCAAAGCCACCACCGAGTGCCTGCTGCAGCACGGATACAAGGTCATCATCGGCGAGGCCGAAAGCGGCGGCTACAACCCCTTCTCCATGGATGCCGTTTTCGAGGAAATGGGAATGAACGAATTGGCCCGGCAAACCGGCGCCCGCCTCGTCAACATCAGCTACACCGAACCCGAAATCCTGAAAATCAAGGTCGGCCTCCGAAAACTCTCCATCCCCATGCCCAAGCTGCTCCTGCATGAGATAGACGCTTTCATCACCATGCCTGTGCCCAAGATCCACATGAACACCCGCGTCTCCATGTCCATCAAAAACCAATGGGGCTGCATCCAGAACCCCGCCGAGCGGCTGAAACTCCATCCCTTTTTTGCCGAAGTCATCTTTGAAGTCAACCGCCGGCTCCCCAAGGCCCACTCCATCATTGATGGCCGCTTTGGCTTGAACGGCACCGGCCCAATGCGCGGCGACGTCGTTGATCTGAATTGGCTGCTGGTCTCCAACGATTTGGTCGCCGCCGACCGCCTTTGCTGCAAAATCATGCAAATTGACGAACGGAGCGTCCACTACTTGCAGTATTTCCGCCGCCAGGGCTGGTGGACCGCTTTTTCCGAAATCGCGCTTAACCAGGACTGGGAAGCCTTCAAAAGCGTTCAGTTTTATCTCACCCGCCAGTGGACCGATCTGCCCGGTCTCTTTTGTTTCAACAACTCCTTTCTGGCCTGGCTGGGCTATCGTTCCCCTCTCGCCGGGTTGGCCCACCGCCTCCTTTATCTCTTCCGCGAACCGTTCTATGACTACAACAAAGAACGGACCACCCTCGACGGAAAACGCGGGCCGCCCAAACCGGAAGCGTGAGTTTTCCCACCGAAGCGACGTCCCAACTTGGTCGCCAATGTCCCGCAACTTTACCCTTTGAACCCGCCGGGCGGCCCGGTATCCTTGCGCCCTCGGGAACGAAGTTCTCGCGAACGAGCCTGCAGGCTTGTCGTTCCCGGATTATGAAACTGATTAAAGTCGGCGCCGCGGTCTTGAACCAAACGCCTTTGGATTGGGAGGGAAATCGGAGGCGCATTCTGGCGGCTTTGGCGCAGGCCCGCCAGGAAGGGGTCAGCCTCTTGTGCCTGCCCGAACTGTGCCTCACCGGCTACGGTTGCGAAGACGCTTTTCATTCGGCCAACACCGCGCGGATGGCCTGGCTCAGCCTGCAGGAGGTGTTGCCGGCGACGCGCGGCATGGTCGTCTCCTTTGGATTGCCCGTGCTGCATCAAAACGGCCTTTTCAACTGCGCCTGCCTGGTGGCCGACGGCGTCATTGCCGGGTTCGTGGCCAAGCGATTCCTGGCGGGCGACGGCATCCATTATGAGCCGCGCTGGTTTAAACCGTGGCCACCCGGAGTGCGCAGCGAGGCGCGCATCGACGGGCGGAGTTATCCGATCGGGGACTTGTCGTTCAGTTGCGGGGACATCCGGATCGGATTCGAGATTTGCGAAGATGCCTGGGTGGCCAACCGGCCCGGGGCGGCCCTGGCGCTCAAGGGGGTGGACTTCATCCTCAATCCCAGCGCGAGCCATTTCGCCTTTGGCAAGCTGGAGGTGCGCAAGCGATTTGCCCTGGAGGGTTCGCGCGCCTTCGGCGCCAGTTATGTCTATGCCAACCTGCTGGGCAACGAGGCCGGACGGGCCATTTACGACGGCGGCGCCCTGATTGCGGTGGGCGGGAACCTGGCGGCGGCCGGGCCGCGTTTTAGTTTCCAGGAAATGCAAGTGACCACCGCGGTGGTCGATGTGGAAGCCATACGGATGAGCCAGGCGCGGACGGCCAGCTTCCAACCTCAAATCACCGGTGTGGATGAAAACAGGATCCACGTGCCGTTTGTTTTTCCGAAAGCGCGCCTGGAACCGCCGCACATCGAAACGCCGGAATGGGAGACCGGCCCTGATGTGAAGGAAGAGGAATTCGCCCGGGCCGAGGCGCTGGCGCTCTTCGATTACCTGCGGAAGTCGCGCTCGCACGGTTTTGTGGTTTCGCTCAGCGGCGGGGCCGATTCGGCGTCGGTGGCGTGCCTGGTGCATTTGATGGTGGCGCTGGCCGTGCAGGAGCTTGAGGCGGAGCAGTTCGCCGGGCGGCTCGGTTACGTGCCTTCGCTGGACGGGGAGAAATCTGTCAAGGCCCTGACCGGCAGGCTGCTCACCACCGCGTATCAAAGCGCCGACAATAGCGGCGCGGTCACGCGCGAGGCCGCGCGCGCGGTGGCGGAGGCGCTGGGGGCGTGCCATTATCAATGGAGCATTGGCACGCTGGTGCGGGATTACGTGCAAATCGTCGAGGCGGCCATGGGCATCCGCATCAATTGGCAGGATCACGATATTCCGCTGCAAAACATCCAGGCCCGGGTGCGGTCCCCCGGCATCTGGCTGGTGGCCAATCTCAAGAACGCGCTGCTTTTGTCCACCAGCAACCGCTCGGAGGCCGCCGTTGGTTACGCGACAATGGATGGCGACACCAGTGGCGGACTCAGTCCGCTGGCCGGGATCGACAAGGCCTGGCTGCGGCAGTGGCTCAGATGGCTGGAAACCAAGGGGCTAGCCGGTTTGTATCCGATTCCCGCCTTGGCGGCGGTCAATGAGCAGGCGCCCACCGCCGAGTTGCGGCCGGCCAGTTGCAAACAAACCGATGAGGAGGACTTGATGCCTTACGACGTGCTGGACGCGATCGAGCGGGCGGCGATTCGGGACCGCCGTTCGCCGGCGGAGGTTTTTGAGGTGCTCGTGTTGCAGTATCCACAAGAGACGCCCAAGCAATTGGTCTTTTGGATCAACCGCTTTTTCAAGCTGTGGTGCCGCAACCAATGGAAGCGGGAACGTTACGCGCCGTCCTTCCACCTGGACGACGAGAACCTGGACCCAAAGACCTGGTGCCGGTTTCCGATACTGTCCGGCGGATTCGAGGTCGAATTGCGCGAATTAAACAAACGCGCCGACGCGCCCGAACGTTGACTGGGACGCCGGCGGTGTTGATTTCATATTCAGAACGCGGTCCATCGGAACCGGTCGCACATCGCCTTTCATGGCTCGGCATTGATCGCAGCAGCGCGTTGGCCGCAGTTTGGCAACCTCCCTTTGATCATTTCCGACATCCAAGCCGGAATCGTCGCAACAAGCAGCATCACGAGCATGGCAAAAAGCGCCCAACTGAAAAGCGCGGCGAATGGAACGGTCAACCTTCGAAAAAGCTGGCCAGCAAGCGCAATCCAGTTGGTCCACATCGCGGCAATGACGCACCAAAGAGCCCCGGTTGCCAGCCGTTTCGGCGCGTGGCCATCCTTGATCCAGTTGAGCAGCTGCGGGACGGTCAGCAATAGAAAGATGAACCGATAATTGAAGTTGCTTCCCAGCAGAAAAGTGCCCGCGTAAACCGAGGCGCCGATGCGAAAGGCGTCCATTTGCCGGGTGGGGGCGGTTGTTGGCTGACATCGTCGCAAACCGCACAGGACGGACCACGCCAAAACGATGACCGTCATTCCAAGACCGAGAGCAAAGATCCAGGGCAGATATCCAGGATGCTGGCCTCGAAAACGAAGTGAATCCTCGATCTTGTAAGCGAACGTGAGACACCCATAGGCGGCAAACGGCGGACGAGGAGTTGACTTGGATATCTGACGGATGTCGGGAAGGGTAAAAAGAACGTAGGCCAAAAAGATGACGGCCACGAGACTGATAGTGATGAAGGCCAGTCGTTTTCGCTCCCGCAATGCCACCAAAAGTGAGAATATGGGATATAACTTAAGAAACCCGGCCAGCAAAAGCAGGCCATATGCAATGGGACGGCGAGAGGGTAGCAATAAGACAACACACGCCAGAAGCGCGAAGATGATGAGATCACAATTGCCCCTTTCCACCGCCAGCATCGCCGCAGGCGAGCACAAAAGCAGCGCGTATAACCACCCCTCGCCCGGTGTCAGACGGCCTATGACCAAGAACACCGACAGCCAGAACGCGGCCACTGCACAGCAGGCCAGCATCACGGTATGCCTTACTCCCAATCCCAAATGGGATGGGAGCAGCCAAAGCCGCGGGTAATTGAGGATCGTGCCGGAAGGGTCTCCCGGGTTGTCATAAAGCGGGTCCCGCCCCATCCGCACGCTTTCCCACGCGCCCGTGATGGACCGCGCGTCCACAAACCCCGGACTTCGAGATTCGACACCCAGCCAACGCCAGGCTTTAACGGCAACACCGCCATACCCTGCCAGACAGATCATCACCACGCACGAGAACAGCGCGGCGGCCACGATCATGCGCCCGTCCAACCGCGGAGGCCGTTCCAGCCAGCCGGATTGGCGATTTGAGCCGAGACTACTATTCTGCGCGGTTGACATGAACACCCAATAACAGTTTAAGAGGGGGGCCGTCAATGGTTTTGTCAAACAGCGGGGATTAAGGCGCCTTCTCCCTCGCCCGGAGTGTGGAGGCTTTCCTCAGTTTTTGTGCCCTGTTTCTGTTGGCCCCGCCCTGTGCCACAGTCTGTCTCTGCGGACTGGGTGCCAATTATTCTTGCGTTCACCACGATGCGTCTCGAATATCCAGGCAATGAACCCTGGCAACGGCCCCGGACCGCGACCCAAACTTGGAGTGACAGTGCCCTTGGCAAATGAAGAAGGCACGATCAATCGCTTCGTGGACGCGGTGCTGCTTCATTTACAGGGGCAAGACCGGCTCTACTGCGTGATGGACAACGTTTGCAGGGATCGGACGAAGGCGATCATCTCGGAGCGGGCGGCAGCGGACCCGCGGGTACTGTTAGTATGGTCGCCCGGGAACCGGTGCGTGGTGGACGCCTATTTTGCAGGATACCGCGCGGCCTTTGGCGAGGGTTGCGAATGGATTTTGGAGATGGACGGCGGATTCAGCCATTTGCCCGAACAGATACCGCAGTTTATTGAGGCGATGGAGCAGGGTTTTGACTATGTGGGGGGCAGCCGTTACCTGCCGGGAGGCAGGCACGACAGCCCGGTGAGCCGGGTCATCGTCAGCCGGGGCGGCACGGTTTTGGCGAAGCTTTTTCTCGGATCGAAAATGAGCGACATGACCAGCGGATTCGAGTGCTTCAACCGCAAGGCCATGGAAGTGGTTCTGCGACAAGGGGTCGAGAGCAAGGCGAATTTCTTTCAAACCGAAATTCGGCACATGATGCACGATTTGCGCTGGCACGAGGTGCCGATTCGCTATCACAATGAGAATTATCGAATCGGGCGCAGCAGCATTCGCGAAGCATTTCGGATTCTGTGGAAACTACGCGCCACGGCACGAATCAAATGGAGGAACCATTGAATCAAAACCAGTTTTATGCGGTCGTCACCACCATTCAAGCGCCGACGGCCGCCATGCGCAGGCTCGCGCGGGTCGTTGGCGGATGCGGGGGGCGATTGGTCGTGGTGGGAGACAAAAAGGGGCCGGCGGCTTACCCGGTTCGCGAGGTGGAGTTGGTGACGCTGGAGCAGCAATTGAAGATGCCGCTGCGTCTGCCGCGCCTGCTTCCGGTCGGTCATTACGTGCGGAAGAACCTGGGCTATCTCCTGGCAATGAGCCGCCAGGCGCCCTGCATTTACGAGACCGATGACGACAACGCCCCGACGGCCCGATGGAGACCACGCGTCCGAAGTGTGAAGGCAATTCCGGTGCGCGGTTCGGGTTGGCACAACGTGTATGGCCATTTCAGCAGCGAGCATGTCTGGCCGCGCGGGTTTCCGTTGGAAGAGGTGGAAGCCTCGCGGGCTTGGAAGCCGCGCGCCGGTTCCCCCGCGAAGGTGGCCAACAGCCCGATCCAGCAGGGATTGGCCGACGGCAACCCTGATGTGGATGCAGTCTGGCGATTGCTGCTGTCCCGCGACGTTCGGTTCAAGAGCAGGTCCAGCCTGGCGTTGGGGCGCGGGGCGTGGTGTCCGTTTAACAGCCAAAACACGTGGTGGTGGCCCGAGGCGTACGCGCTGATGTATCTGCCAAGTTTTTGCACCTTCCGCATGACGGATATTTGGCGGAGTTTTGTGGCCCAACGCTGCCTTTGGGAAATGGATGGCGCGCTGGCCTTTCACGCCCCGGATGTCATTCAAGACCGGAACGAGCACAACCTGCTGCGGGATTTTCAGGATGAAGTGCCCGGATACATCAACAATGCCCGCATTTGCGCGGTGCTGGAAGGCGTGAAACTGGAACCCGGCAAAGAGGCGGCGGGCGCGAACCTGAGGCGCTGTTACGAAGCCTTGGTCCGGGAGGCAGTATTTCCCGGCAAGGAACTGCGCCTGGTGGATGCATGGCTCACGGATTTGAAGAGGATTTCGCGAGGCCTGGCTGTGTGACGCATGCACCATCCTCCAGTTTTTAAGAACGACAGCTTTTCGCGGCGGGGACAAACGCGGTGATTTAAACGTATGTCTCACGGAAATTTCAACGGAAGACCGATCCATTGCCATGATTGAGGCCAACACCGCCAATGTTCTGGGAGTCGCGGTCAGCCCGATCAACATGGAGATCGCGGTCGAGCGGATCGCGCGGGCCTTGGAGAAAAGGGAGAAGGGTTATATTTGTGTGACCGGAGTGCATGGCGTGTCCGAAGCGCAGTCGGACGCCGGGTTTCGGCAAATCCTCAACCGGGCTTTTCTTTGCACGCCCGACGGCATGCCGCTGGTCTGGGTGGGCCGCTGGCAAGGGCAACGGCAGATGGACCGCGTTTATGGGCCGGACCTGATGCTGGCGGTGATGCAGCTTTCGGAACAGACGGGTTGGCGGCACTTCTTTTACGGCGGCGCCAATGGGACGGCGGCAGCATTGAGGCAAAGACTGTTGGAGCGGTTTCCCAAGTTGCAGGTCGTGGGAACGCATGAGCCGCCGTTTCGGCCCTTGAACGCGGCCGAGGAGGAGAGCCTCAAAGAGAGCATCCGCCTGGCCCGGCCCGACGTGATGTGGATCGGGTTGAGCACGCCAAAACAAGAGCGGTTCATGGCCGAGCATTTGCAGAAGCTGGAGGCGACGCTGATGGTTGGCGTCGGGGCGGCCTTCGATTTTCACGCGGGCAAGGTGCGGCAGGCGCCGCGCTGGATGCAGCGTTGCGGGCTGGAATGGTTATTCCGGCTGGGCTGCGAGCCGCGCCGTCTTTGGAAACGCTATTTGAAGAACAATCCGTTGTTCGTGTGGCGCATCTTCTGCCAGTTTGCGGGCCTGAAAAAATTTCCTTTGAATGAATGAGCGCCCCGGCGTCGGCGGTTGCGGCTGGAGCAATTTCATGAAAACTGTAGCCGCTGAGGCGTAGGGGTTTTGGGGAGTGCGGGCGCCCTCGCCCGCCGTGTTCGGCGCCTCGCCGAACACATTTTCCGCCGAACACCGGCTACACTATTTCTTAAACCGCTCTAATCCAATCTTTCATTCATTGATTCATTGATTCACTGATTCACTGATTCACTGATTCGCTTATTCATTCTCTTATAAGGTAAAAGCGCCGGTCGAACGCGGGGGCGTTCGTGTCGTCGTATTGCGCCACGCCGTTGGTGTCGGCCGTGACGTTGCCGAGGTCCTGCCAGGTTTGCAAGTTCGTGCTGGCTTGCACGTCGAAGCTCTCGCCGGACAACCCTTGCGCCTGCAAAAGGATCGTGCCGTCCGAACGGCGTTGGATCGTCACCGGCGAGTATTTGATGAGCACCATTTCGGTATAACCGTTTGTCTCAGTCTCATACCCGGCCACATAGACGCTTCCGGCGTTGTCCACCTCAATCGCGTTGCCCGCGTCATTCCCATGCCCGGGGCCGTCATACCGCCGCACCCAAAGCTGATTGCCGTTGCTGTCATACTTGATCGTGACAATATCGTTGCCTGTAGTCGCATTCGTGGAGAATCCCGTCACGTAGGCATTGTCGCCCTGATCAACGGCAATGGAAGTGGCCGTGCCATTCCCCACCGGAGTCGTCGGATAAAAGTTTGTCCATACGTAGCCTCCGTTCGTGTCCAGCTTGTAGGTTGCATAGCTATATTGATCCGGGTATGTGTACGCAAATCCTCCTGTTAAGAGGAGGTTGCCTTGACTGTCGAGCGCAATTCCACATGCCACGCTGGCAATGCTCCCCGTTGGATTATCAGCAATGGCTCCACCTACACCATTGCTATTGTATACATATGTAACATAAGGCAATGAAGGTGCGCCGATATAATTTGCTTCAATGTAAACGTTATTGAATGAGCCAAGCAGAACTCCAACCACCTGAACATCATATTCTTCGGGGCCAGGTGAATCCACTTCCCAAAGCTGTTGGCCGTTCATGTCATATTTTATCATCCACATGTCTGTTTGAACGTTAAACCGAGGCACAGTAACGCCCTCCATTCCAGCGACATAAACATTACTGGACGAATCCACCGCCATTGCCTGTGACAAATTCGGCAATCCTTGGTAGGTCCTCGTCTGTGACCATAAGTTGCTTCCTGTTGGATTCAGCTTTATCGTCGTAAAGTTATTTGAGGCGCCAGTGATATAGATGTTCTGGCCGGGGTCGGCCACGATAGCTTGCCCGCTGTACGGCTCGGTCCACAGCAAATTCCCGTTGGCATCATATTTCACTGTCACTGCACTTCCAGTTACAAGAACATTGTTGCCGCTGTCCAATGCAAATCCCGTCGGACTGGCTGTCGGAAAATTTGTCGAGTCATATCGCGCCGCCCAAAGCTGGCTGCCGCTGGGGGTGTACTTTACCACGACATATCCCGTGTTCGTATTAGCGTTTGCCGAAACTCCCAGCACATAGATATTTCCGGAGGAATCAAGCGCCATTTTCAACGCCTGGTGGTTGCCATTGGCAATCCCGTTGTTATATTTTGCCACCCATGCCTGTTGTATCTGCGCGAATGCGGGGGTGCCCACAAAAGCAAACAGGATGATTAGCCGCAAACACATAGATTCAAGAATTCCTTCTTTGTGATCTTTGCACTGCAATCCATCAGAATCAAGCATTTCCGGCAAGATTTTCTCCGGCAGAGGCTGAGAGCGCGGAAAAAGAGTTTTGACAGGATGGACAGGATGAAGGGGGAATTCTCTTTTCTGAATCCATTCTTAATCCTGTTCATCCTGTCCGTCTTTTTTTGGTTGCGGCTGGCCGCGCTGGGTTGTTCTGCGCCCTTCAAAAAAGGTACAAAAAGACTTGTTTATACAGAAATCTGTGTCATATTCCACACGTGCGAGCACTCGCTCTTTGACATAAAGCGGAGTCGCCGGGAAACCTCCTGCCCCTCGCCGCAGGAAAAGCCCCAGGCATGTGACGGGATTTGATACGGGCTTGTGACGGCCTATGTTACGGTTTAAGTCCCTTGTTATCAACGATTGTGACGGGTGTGACGCCTTTTTCGACCCCAAGGGTGTGCAGATGCCTGAATGGCCCAAGCCAGGGAGATGAGTTTTGCCACAAAGGAACATAAGGAGCACATAGGCAGGAACTTATATTCTTTTCTTTGTGATCTCTGTCATCACTTGCGGCAATCTCCTCTTTGCTTGCGGCTCTGCGGCTTACGCGCTCCTCGTCCGCCGCCCTGTCCGCCATCCAGTCCGCCAAAGCTCGGCCCCGCCGAGCGACGGCGGAAGCTCAGTCCCCCGGAGCGACGGCGGACCCGTCCACCATAGCTTTAGCGACGGCGGATTGGCCCCGCGTCAAATCAAGCCGATTTAAGGTGATTTAAGCTAATTTAAGGTAGTTTAGGTAATTTAAGGTAAATCAAGCCCCCCTCTCCCCCATCGATTTCGTAAGTTGATTTAGCGGTTTTTACCTTATGCCATAAGAATCAAGGGGTTAAGATCGGGAGGGGCACTTTCGCATTGGCAGAGGATTTTCTTTTTCGCTTGCCATCTGGC
>JBEKYR010000004.1:0-230428 GCA_049510745.1 Verrucomicrobiota bacterium
CTCGAAGGGGTCGTCAGTTATCAGGGACAGACCAATCTGCCGCGCTTATCCAGCCAGGATTCGCGCGAAAGCTTGACAGCTTCCGCCACGTCGCCCAACACCTGCCATGCCATGATGCGCGCACCCTTATACCACTTCTAGTCCGTAATTGCACTATTCTAAAAGCATTGGGGTCAACTTCATTATTCTAAAAGCATTGGGGTCAACTTCATTATTCTAAAAGCATTGGGGTCAACTTCATTGGCTAAATGGGAAAGCATTGGGGTCAACTTCATACATTCAACAATTGAGTTAACGTGCGGTAGGCTGCCGGATAGGGCTGAACAAAATCGGCGAAATGTTGAATGTATGAAGTTGACCCCAAATCGCAACACCCCAAATCGCAAACACAAATCGCAAAATCGGCGGAGGAATCCCGGGCTGGCATCCGTGTTCCGCCCGGTTTCAAAGTCGAGATCGTCGCGAGCGAGCCGCTGATTGAAAGTCCCGTCGCCTTCGAGTGGGGCGCGGATGGAAAACTTTGGGTGGTCGAAATCCGGGATTATCCCAGTGGAACGGGTGGGGGTGGCGGGGAGGCCCGCCGGGACGGGAGCCAGGTTCCGGCGTCGCCTGGTTCATCCGCCGGATCCACCGCCTGGCGTTGCACGCCGCCCCGATGAAATCCGGTGACGCGGCGCGCCACATTCTCTGTTGAAGAATGCCAGTTTCAATCCCTCAGTTTGCTCCGCCAATGACCATAGCAGAAATAGAGCGCCAGGCCCGCCACCAACCAGATGCCGAATCTCAGCCAGGAAACGCGCGGCAGCGCGGCCATCAGCCAGCCGCAGGTGATGATCGAGCTGATCGGCACCCAGGGCACCCACGGCGTCTTGAAACCGCGCGGGCGGTCCGGCTCGGTCTTGCGCAGGATGATAATGCCCACCGCGACGAGAATGAAGGCGAAGGCCGTGCCAATGTTGCAAAGCTCCACCACCTCATCGATGTTCATCACCCCGGCGAACGCCGCCACCAGGATGCCGGTCAAGAGGGTCGAGAGGTGCGGTGTCCGATATTTGGGATGCACGGCGCAGGCCCAGGGCGGCAGCAAACCATCCCGCGCCATGCTGAAAAAAATGCGCGTCTGACCCAATTGAAAAACGAGCAACACCGACGAAGTGGCCAGCAGCGCGCCCACTGAGATAATCACAACCACCCAGTTCAAGCCCAGGCCGGTGAACGCGGTCGCCAGCGGCTCGGCCGTGTCGAGTTTGCTTGAAGGCAGCATCCCGGTCAGCACCACGGCGACGGCGATATAGATGACGGTGCAAACGCCAAGGCTGCCAAGGATGCCGATGGGCATGTCGCGTTTCGGCTGGCGGGTTTCTTCCGCCGCCGTCGAGACCGCGTCGAATCCGATGTAAGCGAAAAAAATGATCGCTGCGCCGCTGACGATGCCCTTCAACCCATGCGGCGCGAAGGGCGTCCAGTTGGCCGGTTTCACGTAATGCGCGCCCAGGATTATGAAGAACAACAGGATGACCAGTTTCAGGACGACCATCGCCGAGTTGAACCAGGCGCTTTCCTTGATCCCCCTGACCAGCAGCCAGGTCAGCAGCATGACGATGCCAAAGGCGGGCAGGTTGAAAATAATCGGCACACCGAGCAAACGCGGCGCCTCATGCCAGGCCTGGGCGGCCCGCAACACGCCCGCATCCAGCGTGGAAAGATCAACGTGTCGGACGGTGGCGTCCGCCACCGCGGCGGCGGCTTGGAACGCGGACCGAAAGTCCACCCCCAGCCAGCCGGGCCACTGATAATGCAGCAAGGCCTGAAAATACCCCGACCAGGAAATTGCCACCGCGACATTCCCCACCGCGTATTCCAAAATCAGGTCCCAGCCGATGATCCACGCCGCCAACTCGCCCAGCGTCGCGTAGGCATACGTGTAAGCCGACCCGGACACCGGCGCCATGGACGCGAATTCGGCGTAGCACAGCCCTGCCAGCGCGCAGATCGGCGCCATGAGCAGGAAGGAAACAATGATCGCCGGTCCCGCCCCGGTGTGGTCCGCGCCCCCCGCTGCCGCCGTGCCGACCGTGGAGAAAATCCCCGCGCCGACAATCGCCCCCACGCCAAATAACGTCAAATGCACCGGCCCAAGCACTCGCTTCAGCCGGTGTTGCGGCTCGATGGTCTCGCTCACAAGCTGGTCAAGCGACTTGCGGCGGAAAAGCTGGCGCATAAACGGCCCAAAGCAAATTTGACCGGCGGCGCGAAGGCAAGAAGAAAAGAGATCCGGCGCGGATGAGTTTTTTAACCCTGCGGGTTCCAGGAAGCAATTGCGGGCTTGCTCACGGCGCGGGCGCGGCGCTATGGTGAGGACCGGAATTGCGCTCATGAAAAAAATTCATTTCCTCTTGTGTGTTGCGCTGGCGGGGTGTTCCTTCGGCGGACTGCCCCTTGAATCAGCCGCCGCCGGCAGCGGGGACGCGGCTTTTAACCAGCTTGCCGATGAATACTTGACAGGTTTTCTGGCCTGGCGGCCGCTGCAAGCAATGCAACTGGGCTTCCACCAGTACGACGGAAAGCTCACGGATTGCAGCCGGGCTTCCATTGAAGGGGAAATTGTCCGGCTCAAGGCGTTTGATCGCCGGCTGGACGGGATCAATACGGCGGCGCTCAGTCCGCAGTCGCATTTCGATTTCCGCAATTTGCGCGCGGGAATCCGGCGCGAGTTGTTCGGCCTGCAAGAGATGGGGTCCTTCTGGCGCAACCCGATGACTTACGCCGGGGCGCTGGATGTCAGCCCGTATATCAAGCGTGACTTCGCGCCCCTGGAGCAGCGGGCGCGCTCGATCATCGCCATTCTCAAACTGGCGCCGGCCGTTATGGCCGCGGGCCGCGCCAATCTCGAGGATTCACTGCCCAAACCGTGGCTGGAAGCGGCCATTGAAGTGGGCGACGGCTCGGCGAAGTTTTTGGAAAAGGACCTGATGGACGCCCTCCAGGGCGTCAAGGACGCGGGCTTGCGCGCGGAACTCAACGCCGCCGACCAGCAGGCCGTCGCGGAAATGCGCGGTTTTGTGAAATTCCTGAAGGACGAGAAATTGCCCAGGGCGGGCAGCCCGTTTGCGCTGGGCGCGCCCAACTTCGCCAAAATGCTGCGCGAGGGCGAGTTGATCACGCAGTCGCCGGAAGAGATTCTGCGAATCGGCCTGGCGGAATTGCGTCGGGAGCAGGCTCTTTTCGCGGAAACGGCGGCCAAGATTGATGCGACGCAGAAGCCGATTGACGTTTTCAACCAAATCCAGCGCGATCATCCGACCGCCGAAGGATTGATCCCGGACACGCGAAAAGACTTGGAGGCCATACGGAAATTCGTCATTGACCATCACATTGTCTCGATCCCCTCGGAGGTGCGTCCGCGCGTGGAGGAAACGCTGCCGTTTGAACGGGCGGACAGCTTCGCCTCGATGGACAGCCCCGGCCCGTTTGAAACGAATGCGACGGAAGCCTATTACTATGTGACGCCGGTGGAGACCAACTGGACGGCGCAAGAAAAGGAGGACTGGTTGCGCGCGTTTAATTATTACACCAGCGACGTGGTCTCCATTCATGAGGTTTATCCGGGGCACTACGTTCAATTCTTGTCCATGAACGCCTCGACCGCCACGAGACTGGAGAAAATTCTGGGCAGCTACGCTTATATTGAAGGATGGGCGCATTACTCGGAGCAAATGTTGATCGATGAAGGGTATGGCGAGGTCGGACCGGCGGCGGGCAGCCAGCCCGTCGCGCTCAAGACGGCGAAATTCCGCCTGGCGCAACTGGACGAGTCGATGTTGCGGGTTTGCCGCCTTTGCGTGGCGATCAAGATGCATTGCCAGGGGATGTCGTTGGAGGAGGGAACGAAGTTTTTCCAGGACAACTGTTATTACGGAGAGAAACCCGCCCACGCCGAGGCGAGGCGCGGGACGTTCGATCCGGGTTACGCCAACTACACGCTGGGCAAGCTGATGATTCTCAAACTGCGCAGGGATTTCCAAGCGCAGGAAGGGGCACGGTATTCGCTGGAGAAATTTCACAATGAATTCCTGCGCCACGGCATGCCGCCGGTGCCGCTGCTGCGGACGCTTCTGCTCAACGACTCGCGTTTGTGGGACGAAGCGCTTTGACAAAATCACCCAAATCCAACCGGCGTTTTTGACTTTCGCCCCGCGTTCACCTAGTGTCCTCGCCGTATGAATGTGATCTCCTGGCGCGACGCGGATTTTGCCGCCCAAATCGCGCGCCTCCTGGCGCCGTCGAGTTTGTTCGATCCGGCCATCGAAGAGCAGACCCGCGCCATTATCGAGGCGGTGCGAACGCGCGGCGACGCCGCCCTGATCGAATTGACCGAACGGTTCAACGGCGCCCGCCTGGAGCCGGACCAGTTCGCCGTCAGCCAGGCGGAATTGATGGCGGCGTTCTTGCAGGCCGATGCGGCCTTGCGCGCGGCCCTCGCCGAAACGACCGGAAATGTCGAGGGCTTCGCCAGACGGTCGCGGCGCAAGGACTGGTCGATGCGCAACAGTCATGGCGCGATGGTCGGGGAAAAATTCGATCCGTTTACGCGGGTGGGCATCTATATCCCCGGCGGCGCCGCCCCGCTGGTTTCGACGGCGCTGATGACCGTGCCCCTGGCGCGCGTGGCGGGTTGCCGCGAGATTGTGGTTTGCACGCCCTGCGACCGCGACGGCCAGGTCAACCCGGCGCTGCTTTTCGCGGCGCGGCGCGCGGGGGCGACGGAGATTTACCGGCTGGGCGGGGCGCAGGCCATCGCCGCCCTGGCCCTGGGCACCGCGACCATCCGTAAAGTCAATAAAATTTTCGGCCCCGGCAATGCCTACGTGGTCGCGGCCAAACGCCTTTTATTCGGCCACGCGGCGATGGATTTGCTGCCCGGCCCGAGCGAGCTGCTGGTGCTGGCCGATGACACGGCCAATCCGGTCTTCGTCGCGGCGGACCTTCTGGCGCAGGCCGAGCACGGCTCCGGCCACGAGCGCGTCTGGCTGCTGACGCCTTCGGCCAGACTGCTGGGCGCGGCGCGGCGCGAAATCTCGCGCCAACTGCCCAAACTGGCGCGGCGCGATTTGATCGAGCGCGCCCTGGCCCGCAACGGCTGGCTGGTGCAGGTCAGAGACATGGAACAGGGTGTCGAACTGGCCAACCGCCTGGCGCCGGAACACCTGGAAATCATGACCCGCCAACCCGCCCGCCTGGCGCGGTCGCTGCTCACCGCCGGCGCGATTTTTCTGGGCAACGAATCCCCCACGGTTTTGGGCGATTACGTGGCCGGTCCCAGCCACACGCTCCCCGCCGGCGGCACCGGCGCCAGCTTCGCCGGGCTGACCGTGGACCAGTTTCAGCGCCGCACCAGCATCGTCGAGTACAAAAAGCCGGCGTTGGGAAAGGCTCTCCGCGCCGTGGAAAAATTCGCGGAAATGGAAGGTCTCGACGCGCATGGCTGGTCGGCGGCGGCGCGCCTGGCCGGCGGGCGAAAACGACGATGAGAAACGCCCGCGCTTTGCGGCTACGCCAGCAGTTGCCGGGCGTGGGCCAGCAGTTCCCGTTCGATTCGGCTTTTGAACGGGAGGGCGGTGAAAGGCAGATTTATATCCACCCGGATTTGGGCCGACTGCACCTCCAGCCTCCCGGCGACGGAGAAGCCCCGGGCGCGAAAGCTGAACGTGTCCACGTAACCGGTCCAGGTTTCGGCGACGTCGCTCACCTGGCCGGAAGTTTGCGCGCGGGTTTCGGCGATCAACCGGGCGATGCGCTGCCTGGCTTCCTCCTGGCCCAGTTGGTGCGGGACGGACAAACTGATTTTCGGCATGAGACACTATAGAGAAACGGCGGCGGCGGGCAATCCTTCAAAAGTCCTCCGCGCAAAGGGAACAGGGCCGCTGGCCCCCTTTGGGTTCGCGTTCCAGCGCGTGCGCTTCCCACACCAGGCGCAGCCCCTCCAACGTCAGCAGCGGTTCCACCGCCGTGATCTCGGGGAGTTTGGAGGAAATGAGCCGCGCGTAACCGCCCGTGGCGACGACCGGCAGGCGGGGGCAGCGCAAGGCGCGTTTCAAGTCGCCCACCAGTTGGCGGATCAGTCCGCGATAGCCATGCACCGCGCCGATGAGCATGGCTTGCCCGGTGTTTCTGCCCACCGCGGCGGTCACTTCCCGGATGCGAATCCGCGGCAACAACGCGGTCTTTTCATGGAGATAATCGGTCATGGCGTTGAGGCCGGGGGCGATGACGCCGCCGACGTAGTTGCCGCGCCGGTCCACCACATCGAAGGAAACCGCCGTGCCAAAATCCACCACCACGGCGGGCGCCCCAAAGTGGCGGCGCACCGCCACGGCATTGGCCAGGCGGTCCGGGCCGATGGTTTCCGGCCGGGGGTAATCGATGCCCACGCCGCGCACCGTCCTGGCGGTCAAAACCAGGCAAGGCAGGTTAAAGTTGGTCTTGACGAACTTCACCACCACGGGCGTGACGGCCGGCACGACGCTGCACAGGATGGCGCCGGTGAGCGCCGGGGTCTGGAGCAGTCGGGCCGCCGCCCGCTCCCCCTCCCCTGCCCGCCAGCCGCGTGTGGGAACATCGCCCTGGCGCACGACGCGGCGCGCATCAGCCAGGCCGATGTGCGTGTGAGTATTGCCAATGTCAAACAATGCAATCATCGGCCCATCGTTCCCCAATTCGCCGGGAAAGTAAATCCGCGGGAAGACCCCGGCGCGGGTGATCCGCCTCCTCCTAATCGATGCGAATAAACATCCCCAGCCCAATCATCGAGAACTGCGCCGATCCGCTGCGGGTGAAGGCGTGGCTGGAACAATGGCCGGCCGACGGCTCGGGCATCCGCTGGAAAAAACTGTCCGCCGCCCAAGCCCGCGTGCTGGTCTCGCTCATCAGCGGGTCGCAAGCCTCCGCCGAGTTGCTGCGGGCGCATCCGGACTGGCTGCCGCCTTTGCTGGAACCGGGGTTTCTGGAGCACCCGCGCCGGGAGCAGGGTTTCCGGCGGGAGGTCGAGCATTGGCTGGCGCCGATGCTCCAACGCGGCGAGGACGAGGCGGCCTTCGCTTGTTTGCGCCAATTCAAGCAGCGGGAAATGCTGCGCATCGCCGCGCGCGACCTGGCCCGGCTGGGCGACCTCTTCCAGATCACGCGGGAGCTTTCCGACGTGGCCGATGTCTGCCTCCAAGCGGTCTATCGGCTTTGCCAGAAGCGTTTGCTCGAACGGCTCGGTTCTCCGTACCACCTCGACGCGCAGGAGCAGTGGCGGGAAACAAAATTTTGCGTGCTGGGCCTGGGCAAGCTCGGCGGACAGGAATTGAATTACAGTTCGGACATCGATGTTCTCTTTGTCTATACGGAGGAGGGAAATGTTTTCAAAGCTCCGCCCCGCCTCCACGAGCAAACGGGCCGGGGCCTGACCAATCACCAGTTCTTCTTGCGCCTGGGGGAAATGATGATCGCCGAAATCCGGAAGATGGCCGCGGAAGGCGCGCTCTATCGCATCGACCTGCGCCTGCGGCCGGAAGGCAAGGCGGGGCCGCTGGCGCGTTCCCTGGGGAGTTACGAGAATTACTACGCGGAATGGGGGCAAACTTGGGAGCGGATGATGCTGCTCAAGGCCCGGCCCGTAGCGGGCGACGTTTCCCTGGGGGCCGAATTCCTGGAAATGATCCACTCCTTTCGTTATCCCCGCTCGCTGAACCAGCGGATTCTGCGGGAAGTGGCGGCGATCAAGGCGCGGATAGAAACCGAGATCGTCAAGGCGGGGGAACTGGACCGCAACGTCAAGCTGGGGCGCGGCGGCATCCGCGAAATCGAGTTTTTGGCGCAAACGCTGCAACTGCTGCACGCCGGCCGCCTGCCGTTCCTGCAAGGGGCGGCGACCGTTCCGGTGCTGGAAAAACTTGTCAAATACTCGCTGCTGACGCCGGACGACGCGGCGGAACTGGCCAAGTCTTATGTTTTCCTGCGGGAGGTCGAGCATCGCTTGCAGATGGAGGCCCACCAGCAAACCCACACCATCCCCACCGAGCGCCGGGCGCGGGAGCGGCTGGCCCGGCTGATGGGGTGCGCCACCCTGGCGGAGTTCGAGGAGGCGCGCCGGCAGCGCGCCGCGGCGGTGCGCCGGATTTTCAACCAGCTCCTGGCCGGAGACGAGCCGCCCGGCCCGGACCTGCCGCCGGTGGACGCGGCGGAAGCGGCAGGGCCGTGGAAGGAAGTCTTGACAAAGAGCGGCTTCCGGGACGCGGAGAGCGCCTTCGCCATGGTCAGGCTGTTTATCCGGGGGCCGGACTACGCCCATATTTCCCCGCGCACGGTGGAACTGGCGCGGGAACTGTGGCCGCGCTTTTTGGCGCTCTGCCCGCGGCCTCCGTCCGGCGCCGCGCCCAATCCGGAGCGGGTCCTGTCCGACCCGGACCGCGTGCTGGTGCGGCTGGCCAGTTACATTGAGGCCTACGGCGCGCGGGCGGCGCTCTACGAGTTGTGGACGCATAACCCGTCGTTGTTCGAGTTGTTGTTGCTCTTGTTCGACCGCTCGGAATTCCTGGCTGAACGGGCCATCCGCGCGCCCGATCTGGTGGATGAGCTGGAATCCAGCGGCCGGCTCAACCGGGCCAAAAGCGCGGAGGAAACGCTGGCGGACTTGCGCCACGGCACGGAGGACGCCGACCAGCGGCTGTGGTTGCGGCTCTATCATCAAGCCGAACTCATGCGCCTGGGGTTGCGCGACATTTTGGGCCTGGCCGACTTCGAACGGAACCTGTTCGAGCTTTCCTGCCTGGCCGACGCCTGCCTGCAATACGCGGTGGACGTGTTGATGCGCCGGCACAAATTGAAAAGCGCGCCCTTCTGTGTCGTGGGCCTGGGCAAACTGGGGGGGCGCGAGATCAATTACGGGTCGGACCTGGACATCGTCTTTGTCGCGCGCTCCGGGGCGGCGAACCTGCCCCAATGCCAGCGGCTGGCGGCGGAGTTGATGGAATTGCTCTCGGCCCAAACGGAGATGGGGGCAACTTTTCAGACCGACGCGCGGCTGCGGCCGGACGGGGAAAAGGGCCTGCTGGTCAACACACTGGAGGGGTTCGAGGAGTATTACCGGCGGCGGGCGGCACTGTGGGAGATTCAAGCCCTGGTGCGAACGCGCGCCATCGCCGGAGACCGCGAAGTGGGCGCCAAGTATGAACGGATGACCGGGGCGCTGGCCGATTTCTCCCCGCAAAACGTGGCGGCCGGGGCGGTCCCGGCGGCCTATACGCCGGCGTGGATGAGTGAAATCGACCAGATGCGCGAGCGCATCGCCAGGGAGCGCACGCCGCCCGGCAAGGACCATTTGGCGATCAAGACCGGCACGGGCGGGTTGATCGACGCGGAGTTTCTGGCGCAGGCCCTTTGCCTGGGCCACGGCTGGCACGAACCCAACACGTTGCAGGCCCTGCGGCGCGCGCGGGAAACGGGAGCGTTGGCGGAGGCGGACGGGGAATCGCTCTTGCGGAACTACGGCCAATTGCGGCGGATCGAGGAGATTTTGCGGCGCTGGAGTTTCGCGGGCGAAACCCTGCTGCCGGACGAGGCGGCGCCCTTTCATCGGGTGTCGGTGCGATGCGGTTTTGCCGACGCCGGCCAATTCAGCCGGGCACTGCGGGACATCCGCGCCGGCATCCGCGCGGTGTACCTCAAGTATTTTCGGCCCTTGCCAGCCGGGCCAAAGGGTGATAAAATTACTTGACAAACAGGAGCGCAACATGCCTTTATACGAATACGAACTGTGCGAGGGCGACTGCGCGGCGTGCGGCGGAAAATTCACGCTGCGGCGCCCGCTGGACGCGCCGGAATTGAAAGTCTGCCCGGCCTGCCGCCGGCCCGTGCGCAAACTCATTTCCACCTTCAGTTCCCCCGTCAAACTCAAGCCGCTTTCGTTTTCCGACGCCAAGAAGGCCGGCTTCACGGTGCTCAAGCGCCTGGGCAAGGGGGAATACGAAAAGCAATAGGAGAGGCGATCAGGGCGACTTGAGCCGGTAGAAAGCGCCCGAGCCGGCGGGACTGTCCGTAAAGGAGTTCAGGCCGTTGGTGACAAACGGCTCCTCCGACGGGAACTGCCAGCCATTGGTGAGCGCCAGATTGGTGCTGCGTTGCAGGAGAAAGCTGACCGAGGACTGCGGCCAGGTGATGAGCAGCTCCGGGGGATTTGTCAGGAGCGCGATGCTCAAGGTGCGTTGGGCGGCGGAAATGAAATAGGTGTAGGCATAGGCCAGGTTGTTGTAGCCGGCAAGGTTTCCTTCCACGAATCCCATGCTGGCGGTGTTGATGGCCGAGCCGGGCGCCGAGGCGGCCGCGACGACCTGGATGGCGGCGCTGGCGTTATTGGAGAAAATGCCGATGTCGCAGACGACCTGGCTGTTGCTGTAAAGGCAGCTCCCAACGCTGCTCGCGGCGGAAACAAACGAGAGCGTGCTCGGAACAGTGTCGGTCACGAGCAGGCCGGTGACGGTGGACGGCCCTTCGTTGGTCACCAGCAGGGTGTAGGTGACGTTGGTGCCCGGCCCCGAGATGACGGGGCTGGCGGTTTTTGTCAAGACTAATAAACTCGGCTGGGTCACGGTGAAATTGTTGGAGCTGACGTCGTTCCCGTAAGGGGTGACGACCGTGATCGGGCCGATTTTGCCTCCCGCCGGCACGGTGACCTGCAACTGGTTGGTGGCGGCGGTGAAGACGGGGGCGTTGACCCCGCCGAATTGCACGTTCGTCACGTCGAAGAGGCTGGTGCCGCTGATCGTGACGACGGTGCCGGCCGGGCCGATGGTCGGGGTGAAGCTGTAGATTTTGGGCAGGATGGCGAAGGCGTTGGTGCTGATGATGACGCCGCCGGGGGCGGTGACGCGGATCAAGCCGGTGGACGCGTTGGTCGGGACGGCGGCGGTGATCTGGGTGGCGGTCGCGCTGAAATTATAATTTACTCCGTTGACCTGCACAGCGCCGGTGTTGAGGAAATTGCGCCCGGTGATGGTGAGGGTGGCGTTGACGATGGCGGCATTGGAGCTTAACGACGTGATCCAGGGCTGAAGATAGAAGTTTGCCGCGCTCGTGCCGGTGCCGCCGCTGCTGGTGACGCTCACCGGCCCGGAAGAGGCGCCGGCCGGCACGGTCGCGGTCAAAGCCGTGGTGGAGGTGGGCGTCTGGTAAGTGGCGGCGACGCCGTTGAACCTGACGGCGGGATTGGACAGGTTGGTGAAATTGCCGCCGGTCAGGATCACGCTCTGGCCGCGCACGCCGCCGGCGGGAGTGAAACCGGTGATGACGGGGGCGGCGGTGGTGACGGTGAAATTGCTGCTGGTGGTGTCACTTGAGGCGCCGACTGTCACCTTGATCGGGCCGGTGGAGGCGGTCGATGGGACTGTGGCGGAGATTTGCGTGGGGGCCACTACGGAAGACGCCGCAGTGATGCCGTTAAAGGTGACAGTGGCTCCGGTTGCAAAATTCAACCCGTCGATGGTCACCGTCGAGCCGACCGGCCCCAGCACGGGGAAAAAATCCGTCACGAGCGGGGTGGCGCTGTTGGTGAAGTTGGTGCTCGTGGTGAAGTTGCCCTGGGCCGTGGTCACTTTGATCGTTCCGATGCCGGAGCCGACGGGGGGATAAACCTGGAGTTGGCTGGCGGTATCGGCGGTAATGGTTGCGGCCTTGCCGCTGAAGGTCACGCTGGTGGCCGAGGCCAGGTTCAGGCCGTCGATCGTGACAGCCGTATTGGAGGTGCCGAGGGTGGGCGCGAAGTCTGTGATGATGGGGCCGACGCCGGTGAGAAAATTGCTGCTGGTGGTGAAGGCGCCGTTGGTGGTGGAAACGGTTATCGGGCCGCTGGTGGCCGACATAGGGACGGTGGCGCTCAATTGCGTAGTCGAGACGACGGTGGCGCTGGCGGTTGTGCCGTTAAACTTGACAGTGACCGGCGAAAAGAAGTTTCCCCCGTTGATGACCACGGCCGCGCCGCGGGCGGCCGCCACGGGCGAGAACCCCGTGATGGTGGGCGCGGTGGAGGTGATGAAATTATTGGTGCTGACGTTGGTTCCGGCGCTGGTGATGACGGTGATGGGGCCGTTGGCCGCGCCAGCCGGGACCGCTGCCACCACTTCAGTCAGGGCGACGACCGTTCCGGCGACGGAAGCGTTCGTGCCGCTAAAGACGACGGTGGTGCCGTTGGTGATGAAATTGGCGCCCTGAATCGTAACGACGGTGGGCGAGGTTCCGCTGGTTGGAGTAAAATTGGTGATGACCGGCGCCACCAGGAAACTGGCCGCGCTGGTGGCGGGGCTGGAGCCGATGTACACCTGCAACGGCCCGCTCGCCGCCCCCAGGGGCACGACAAATTGCAATTCGCCGTCCGAAATGACCGTGAAATCGGCGGGCGTGGGGGCGAAGGTGTTGATTTCCACGAGGGTCGCCCCGTTGAAGCCCGATCCGTTGACGGTGACGACGTTGCCCGGCTGGCCAAAGGAGGGGGAAAAGCCGGAGATGGCCGCCGCGCGCGCCGCCAAGGGGAGCCAAAGCGAGAGCATCCCCGCCGCCGCCGGCAGAGCAAACAAAAACCTCCTGTTCCCACCCCATAAACCGGGCCGCCTAAGCATAACTTTCACGAACAAAGCCGCGGATGACCGCCGACTCGGATTCGCCCGCAATGGTATGCGGTCTGGGGAGGTGGGGCAAGGATGAAGAAGGATGAAGGATGAAGGCATCCGCCGTCGCCAAGGCTCTGGCGCGACAAGGAAGGATGAAGGGGCCAAGCCGTCCACTGGGCTTGATGTTTATGGGTCATGTTCGCGTTTTTGGTCAAAATTGGCCATCGGCGAGTGGTGGATACCCCCCCACCCCCCTGTTGTTCTGGGGTTTGATTTAGTCTGATTTAGTCTGATTTGGTTTGATTTGGTTTGATTTTCCTTGGCCGGAAGCTGTTGGAGAGGGCCGGCCCGGAGGCAGGCCGGCGGGTTGCCGACGGATCGCCTTGAGCCGAACCCCGTCTTTCCCCATGTGATGATTCTAAGTTTCATCGAAAGAAGGATTACCACCGTTATTTGGAATATGCAAGGCAGATTATCGAAAAATTGTGAAGTCAGAATCATCCGCCTTTGCCAAGGCTACGGCGGACAGGGTGAATGAGTGAGTGGGGCAATGGAGGCGGGAGATTGCCGCGAAAATGCGCAACGATTACACAGACAAGGAGTTATGGAGTTTTTTTGGGTTCCTCGACGATTCCAGTGGAATGAACAGCGACGTTTGGAGGGTCATGATGGTTTCGCCAATCCCAACGGGATTGAATCTTTCAGCCCAGGGTTGCGACTTGCCGCGCCGTAGCGCAGCGAAGGCGGGGGCACGAGCTACCCTGGGTAAGATCAGAGAAAAATCACAACCCTGCAAGGGTTGACTCTGTTTCCTAAGCCTTTGATATACAACCCTTTCAGGGTTGTGTCACTCGAATGCAACTACCCAGGGTAGGCCTCTCGGAATCGGCCAACCCTGGGCTGAGTGATTCAATCCCTTCGGGATTGAAGAACAGTTTTTGGCTGCGATTGGATGAACGCACCATTTCCATTCCACCGAAAACAGCGAGGAACCGTTTTTCTAGTGCATGTTATCTTTTGAGCCAGTCTTCGACGCGAAGCTTCGGTCGAGCTTGTCCAGCAAAGCCAAGCCCCGCGTCACGCTGCCGCGCGCCGCCCGGTTCAAAAAGCGCGTTTCCACGTCGAACTGTGCCAGGGCCACGCTGGCCCATTCCTCGACCAGTTTGTTGAGGCTGATGCCCTGGCGTTGGGCGAGCAGTCGCAGGCGCTTGTGTTTGGCTTCAGGAATTCGAATCGTCATCGTTGCCATACGTATTTCTCCATCGTTGCATAAACTCCGCCGGAGTTTCGATCCGCTATGGAGGAACGCGCAAGTGTTCATCACTGGTCAAGAGCATGAAGCGTCCGAGCAACGGCGACGAGTTGTGGCCGGTTTGGTCTCGCCGCCATAGTAAAGCTTCATGAATCCTTCTCCGAGTTTTTCGCGTTGCGCGTCCGTCCACTTGTTGCCGTCGGCCCGCGCCCGTGCGGCGAGCACCGTGCCAGTGGACGCCTTCTCGAGTCGCGCCTTCTTGCGTTTCATGCCGTTACTTTACCCGCTTTGGAAAAAGTTTCAAACCCCGAAAAATTGAGGCGGATTACGATTAGGCTCTGGTGCGACAGGGGCAAATAGGGCGCAAAACTGCAATGCTGGAACGGTGCTGCGCTCTTGCCGCCCGGTCTTAATAATGAACGTCATTCCGAATTCCGGGCTTGACCCCTTTCCCAGAGATCAGGCACGCGGCACTGGTGACATACGCCAACCAGCGACTTCTCGACAAACTGAAGGCACCGTCCCGCGTTGCCTGCAGCGATTTGTTAGACGCATCTCTCATAGCGCATCGGTATCCTCATCGACCCACACATCGATCAGGTGACCGTTCTTGTCAAAACCCCAATATGCATACTTTGTGGTCTCGAAAGGAAACATCGTGAAATGCGTCGTGCCAAGCTCGCATGCCACGAAGCTGCTGCCGACCTCGACTGAATGTGCTTCATTCTGACCCGGACGACGCATCACAAATCCTTTGTCATGGCTCTCAGAATGAACAGACCAGTGCTGCTCCTTGATAAACGCATAAACCTGATCGCTCGAACATCCCAGCGGCGTCCGCTTCAATAGCGACGCACGAACTTTCTCATCGGACCGACAAAGCGGCCCTGCGGTAGAGCAACCGACTAAGACTAGGACCAACGCTGTGGCCAGGCAGCAGAGTAGTGTGGTCTTGCGGTTCATGTGGTCGATGCGTCTAACTATTGATATACGAACGGTAGTTCGTATGTTGGAACCAGTCTCCGACTAAAATCGAAGGTCGAAAGTTGTTCATAATCAGCAAGCCTTGTTTTAATATACAAACGCCTGATCGTTATCGCAACACAAAAATCCAGTCTCCCTGGCGGCATTACCCGGTCAATATCCCAATTCGCGGCGAAAATCGAGCTTTTCCATAATCCGTCAGCAGCAAAGTAAAACGAGCAGAACCGGAAAGCGAGCCATTCTGTTCACGTGGAAAGACTGGAAGACCAGTCAGCCGGAAAGGTCCGCAAGGTGGTGAACTTGGACATTGGGCGGTGGGCTGCCCCGCGGCTTGTGCTTCAGATACAAGTGAAGACCCCGGCTGAAGCCGTTTGTTTTGGGATAGTTGGCGCACTTCGCTTCGAGATCTATCAACAGCTTTGAGACGCTTTCAGTCTCTCCCCATTTGCATTCGCCAAAATCGATCCATTTATCCCGGCGGATCCCGACGACGTCGATCTGCATCGCGTCGTCCCAGTACTGCCCCACGTGCTGCCAAAGAATCTGCCGCCGCCTGTAAGACTCGACCAGACCCTCCTGGCAGAGTTTCTCGAAACGGGTTCCAAAATACGACTCCAATTGCGGCGCAATGCGCTGATGAAACACGGCTTGCTCCTGGCCTGGGCGGCAAAGTTGCAGATTGGGAAAAATGAATCGGAACCAAAACCGGAGCATCGGGTCGGCGATTTCGTATTGGACCCGTTTCGGGCTGACTTTACCCGGCAGCACTGGATAAACCTTGCTGATGTATCCCAAGCTGAGAAGCGTTTCCAAGTACCCCGCCAACACCGAGGGATCGAGGTGGCTCTGCCGGGCCAAATCTTTGTGCCGAATCCGGTGAGCCGCCATCAGCGTAAGAATGGTGAAATAACGAGACGGCTCCCGCAGTTCCTCGCGCAGGAGAAAGTGCGGCTCCAGCGCAAAAAACTTCAACTCGGAACAAAACTCTTCGGTGATGGCGCGGTGCAACGATCTGGTTGCCTGGAACCGTTCCAGATAGGCGGGAATCCCGCCGACCAGGAAGTAGATTCCAGCCCGGTCCACCTCCGCATAGTGAGGGAGCATTTGCACGGCTTCCGGGTAGGGCAAGGGTCCCAGTTTGATCTGGTCGCTCCGTCGGCCGAACAGAGGACTTTTCTGGCCAAGGATATCGCGTTCCATGAAGCCCAGGTGGGATCCACAAAGGATGATCATCAAGTCCGGGCGCTGCTTCCATTCCCTGTCCCACAGTCCTTGCAGGACGGACGGAATCTCGGGTGATGCCTCGGCCGTCCACTGCAACTCATCGAGCACCAAAACGAGCTTCCGCTCCTTCTTCCAGAGGCGGGTGGCGGTTCGCAAAGCGGCTTCCCAGTTTTCAAAACGGGCGTGAGCCAGCGCTTCGTCCTGCAATGTCTGCTGGGCGGCTTCACGAAATTCCCGGAGCTGTAACTCTGCCGCGGTGCGCTTGCCCAGGAAGTAAATGCATGGCTTACCGCGGACGAATTCGTCGATGAGCCGGCTTTTCCCGATGCGGCGTCGTCCGTAGATGGGGAGGAAAGCAGAAGACGTGGAGGCGTAATGATCCTCCATGATCTGCAGCTCCGATTTCCGGCCAACAAACTTCATGGCTGGAGCATGGTCGTTGGTTTTGGAGTTGTCAATTCCAAAGCAAACGATAATCGCACGCCTATTTTACACTGGCGAACCGCAGGAGGCCGGGCGAGGTCCGACGAGCCGCCTTGCCAACTCCCACAGGGGCAAGTTCAGAGCGATAATTGTGTTCAAAGCGATAATTGTCAGGGGGTTAAGCTGGCGCAAACGAAGTCGCGGATGACGGCCAGCTCGGGTTCGCCGGCGATGGTGTGCGCTTTGTTGAATTCGTGCCAGTCGATTTGCAGGCCGGCTTTGCGCAACAGTTCCATTTGCGGGCGCGTCCAGGCGATGGGGATGAGGGGGTCCGCCGTGCCGTGCGTGAGGAGAAAGCGCTGCTGGCGGGCGACCGGGGAGAGTTCGTGGACGAGCTTTTCCGGCTCATGCACGTAACCGCTCACGCCGACGATCCCCGCCAGGCGGTGAGGGTATCTTGCGCCGATTTCAATGGCCAGGAGGCACCCCTGCGAGAAGCCGAAGCAGATGGTCTTTTCGGACGGGAAACGGTTTATGCGCTGTTCGTCCAGCAAGGCAAAGAGCAATTGGCGGCTGCGCTCGATGCCGCGGGCGGGATCGTGGTCTATGTCGTACCAGGCGAATCCGCCGTAGTAAGGGTCGGGGGCGTTGACGAGCAGGTAGTTGAGCCAGGGCAATTGCAGGGCGTCCGGCAGCCAGCGATAGCCTTCGAGGCTGTCGCCTAGTCCGTGCAGGACGATCATGAGGCGACGGTCGGTGCCGGTGGTTGCGGCGATGAATTCAGTGTGGAGCATAAATTATTGCGGCGGCATGGAAATTCTGAAGCATGTGCCCGGCGGGGGCGCCGGGCACGGCGGGCGAGGGCGCCCGCGCTCCCCAAAGAATTAAAAGAATTGCCGACGTGTGTCATAACTTCATTGTGGCGATGCTATTTTGGTTTGGATGAAAAGGGGCTGGGGGCCAGTTTGAGGCGCGGGTAGGCGGGCTTGGTTTGGGCGGCGGCGGGATCAAATTCGGGGCGGGCCTCCGCCGCCTGGAGCAATTCAACTTGACTGCGATGCAGGATGGCGTCGCGACGCGAGCGCGGACAGACGTAAGAGCCGTCGGCTTGCAGAAAGCGCGCCTTGACGTTGTCGCGCAGGAGGGTTTCGAGGACTTCGGCGCGCAGGCGCTCGCGCAAATTGCCGTCTTCGATGGGGAAAGCGACGTCGATGCGGCGGAAGAAATGGTTGGGAGTCCAATCGGCGCTGCTGAGCCAGAGTTCCGGCTGGCAGGCGTTTTCGAAATGGAAAATGCGGCTGTGCTCGACAAAGCGGTCCACGATGGCGCGCACGGTGATGTTCTCGCTCAAGCGCGGGACTTGCGGGCGCAGGCAGCAGACGCCGCGCACGATCAAGTCGATCTTGACGCCCGCCCGCGAGGCGCGGTAGAGGGCGGCGATGATCTGGGGGTCGTCCAGGCAGTTGATCTTGGCGATGAGGCGGGCGGGCAGGCCCTTTCTGGCATGGCCGGCCTCGCGCTCGATCAAGGCGAGGATGCGGGCGTGCAAATCGAAGGGGGCGACGACCAGCTTTGTGGCGCCGGGAAACTGGCAGATGCCGGTGAGCAGATTGAACAGATTGGTCGCGTCCTCGCCGAAATCGGGCCGGCAGGTGAGCAGGCCCAGGTCGGTGTAAAGGTGGGCGGTGGCCGGATTGTAGTTGCCGGTGCTTAAATGGAGGTAGCGGCGGATGGCGTCGTCATCCTTGCGCACGACCAGGCACATCTTGGCGTGAACCTTGCAGCCGACCAGGCCATAGACGACGTGGACGCCGGCTTCCTCGAGGCGGCGCGCCCAAGCGAGATTGGCGGTTTCATCGGAGCGGCCTTTGAGTTCGACGACGGCGGTGACTTGTTTGCCGTTGCGCACCGCATCCATCAAGGCGCTGACGATCTGCAAATCCCCGCCGGTGCGGTAAAGGGTTTGTTTGATGGCGAGCACCTTGGGGTCGGAGGAGGCCTGGCGGAGGAAATCGACCACGCTGCTGAAGTTCTCGAAAGGATGATGCAAGAGGACATCGCCCCGGCGGATGGCGGCAAAGAGGTCGGTTTCCTCCCGCAAGGCGGGGGCGACGGGCGCGACGAAGGGGGGATCGCGCAGTTCCGGGGAATGGTCGCCCTCGGCCAGGGCGAGGAGGCGGATGGGGTTGACAGGGCCGTCAATAATAAAGAGGTCGTCCTCGTGGAGGCGGAGGTGTTCGAGGAGGAAGGAGCGGATTTCCAGCGGACAGCCTTCCTGGACTTCCAGGCGGACGGCGTCGCCCTGGCGGCGCTGGCGCAATTCGATTTCGACGCCTTTGAGCAGGGCGGCGGCTTCCTCCTCGTCGGCGTAGAGTTCGCCGTTGCGGGTGACGCGGAAATGCCAGCAGCCGAGGAGGGACGAGCCGGGAAACAGGTCGGCAAGGTAATGCCCGATCAAGTCGCCCAGAAAAACGTAGTGCCGCTCGCGGGAGTCGAGGCGGGGCAGCTTGACCAGGCGGGGCAGGACGCGGGGCACTTGCACGACGGCCAGGCGGCGGCGGCGCTGGCCCGCCTCCGTCAGTTCCACGTGGACGATCATGTTCAACGATTTGTCGAGCAGTTTTGGAAAGGGATGAGCCGGGTCCAATCCCAGCGGAGTGAGCACGGGGCGGACCTGGCCGCGGTAGAAGTCGTCCACCCAGGCGGCGTCGGTCTTGGAAAGGTCCTTGAAGGACAGAAAAGCGATGTCGTTGCCGGCCAGGGCGGGCCGGAGTTGCTCGCGCCAGCACTGGTATTGGCGCTGGACCATCTGGCGGAGGCGGCGGTGGACGGCCTGCAAGGTTTCGGTCGCGGTCAAGCCGTCGGGGCCGGCGGCGGCGCTTTCGATTTGAAGTTTGAGGCCGGCGACGCGGGTTTCAAAAAAATGGTCGAGGTTGGCGCTGAAAACGCAGAAGAATTTGACGCGCTCCAGCAGCGGGGTGGAGGGGTCCAGGGCCTCGTCGAGGATGCGCTGGTTAAACTCCAGCCAGCTCAACTCGCGGTTGAGCAGGTGTTGAGGCGCCAACTTTTGCGGTTTGCCCGGCTTCATGTCCTGGGGCGGTTTAAGGTTTAAAGCGCAAAGTTAAAAGGTTAAAGTGCAAGGGGGATAGCTCTGGAGCCGACTGAAAAGAGCCGAAAAGGAGGTCAATGCTTTTCCAAACCGGGAACGGAAGGCGGGTGCGGCGCGAAATCGTTTTTGTTTTCCGCCCACCATTTTTCGTAGGCAGCCGGGTCCGGGCCGAGATTCTGCCCTGTAAGATGGCGTAGTCTGGCACGCACGTCCCATCGGACGTATTCGTCGGGGTCCCGCAGCATGGCCACCATCCGGTCAACCGCCTCTTTATCCCCGACTTTAGTCAGCCGTGCAAGGCCCCACACCCGCGCTATGGGGAGAGAATTAGTTAAAAGCGGCTCGAACTCATTCCGTTCAAGGCTCTGAGATCGCAATTGGCCAAGGGCGATTCTGAGCACAAAATAGTTCGTCGAGGACAGAATATGAACCAGTTGTTTCCGCGAGAAAGTGTTGGTAGGCAGCAAGGTGAAGACCAGGTACGCACCCGGACGGTCTTCCTCGACAATCTTCTTGTACACCGGAATTTGCGAGTCATCCGGATGTGCGCGCAAACAGCCTATTGCGGCTGCGCGGACCTCCTCATCTGAATCATACAACAATTCCGCCACGCGATGGGAAAAGGAGGCGTCCCAATTCCTTGCGGCGGCATAGCAGGCGTTGCGGCGGACTCCCTCGTCCGTATCCCCCAGCAACCTGGACACGGCCTCTGGGAGCCGGCCATCCTGCATTCTGCCCATAGCCGAGGCAGCGAACTTGCGCTCGATGGGGTTGGAACTCTTCGAGCTTGCCAATAAGACAGGAATTACGCGCGCACCAAACTGCGGCAAACACGAGGCGGCCGCTTGACCATCGGCTTCGCGAAGTTTTCCCGCCAATATCGAAACGGCTGGCTCGAATTCAAGATCACGCATCTCTTCCGGCGCGAACACCTCGACCTGTTTGGTCAGCCACCAGGATTTGGCCGCCAGCCTGGGCATCTCTTTGGAACATGCACGAAGGTCTTTGGGACCAGCCTCCATGCTCTCGACTAAATCGCTTCCTCCGTAATATCCATCCTCAGATTCCCCGTGGAGCCCCTTGGAAAGAAAGTCTTTCATGGAATGAAAAACTATCCCTTCGGACCGGCGCCTGATTGCCATGCCAGGTTCGGGGTCGTCCGGATCATTATCCCACGGTGTCCATTCTATCGCGCGGCCACCGCCAAACAAGCGGGGGTCGTTCGGGTGCTCCTCACGCCGTTGCCGATATTCCTTGATGTGTTTATCGAGCAGGTCATCCAATGCCTTCCTATTCGCCTCCTCCTGCTTCTGCCCATCGATTGCTGTCTGTAGCGCTTTCGCCCGCTTTCGGCTTTCAGCGGCGAGCTTCTTGTCGAGAATTTCGCGACTCGCCAGCGGTTCGGATGACAGCACGTAGAGCGAGACCTCGGAGGACTTGCCGTTGACGGCTGAAATCGCTAATGGGAACATGCATTCTTCCGAGGGAAAACTGATGACCAACGGATGCAACTCTCCACCGGCAAGCTTCTTCCGCGTGGACGGAGAAATCGCCTTTCGGTCAGGCCCCTTTTTTGGTGAACCGTGTTGCAGGAGGAAACCGTTATGGCTGGGGTCGATTTTGGCGGCGACAAAATACCACTGCTTTTTGATATAGCCATCCAGGACATCCTGTTTTTCCTTTGGAAAAGTGAAGTGATTGGACTCAAGCCATGCGCCAAGACTGGCGCCATTGGTAGCTGAGAGCACCGTCACCTCGTACGCGCCGACGGTTTTGACCTTGATCACCTTGACCCCCGCATCGGCGCTCATGCCCCGGCTCGTTCCGATGGACATGACCATGCTGTACTTCCCAAAACCGAACCGCTCCTGCGTCAGCCGGCTCAACTCGTAGAAACAATCCATCGAACCCTTCCGGACTTCGGGCAAGCCGGGCACCGGGATCAACCAGCCGAAGTCTTCGGCCGGTCCTTCATACTTGACCTGCAAAACCATGTCTTCCCGGCCCTTGTCATGGAGGATAATGGCCTTTTGGGTCGGCTCGTTGATGTCCTTTTCCTTGTTCCAGCCGAAGACAAAACACCCGTCGGCGTCCGCGTGGCCAGCGGTGAGCAGCCATGCGCCAGCGATGGCCGCAAGATAAACGGCGCGCGACCAGGAAAAGCCGCCAGAACCTGATCGATGGGCATGCCGGACAATACGCATACGCAGATTCCTTTTGTGTACCGCAAGTTTCTATCAAAAACCGGGCCTTGACTCAACAGGAATCCGGCTTCTTTAGGTTCCTCGACGATTCCAATGGAATGAACAGCGACGTTTGGAGGGTCATGGTTGGTTTTGCCAATCCCAACGGGATTGAATCTTGCAGCCCAGGGTTGCGAGGCACGAGCTACCCTGGGTAAGATCAGAGAAGAATCACAACCCTGCAAGGGTTGACTCTGTTTCCCAAGCCTTTGATATTCAACCCTTTCAGGGTTGTGTCACTCGAATGCAACTACCCAGGGTAGGCCTCTCGGAATCGGCCAACCCTGGGCTGAGTGATTCAATCCCTTCGGGATTGTAGAACGGTTATTGGCTGCGATTGGATGAACGCACCATTTCCATTCCACTGAAATCGTCGAGGAACCCTTCTTTTTCCAGATACTCCAATCCTTAGCGATGTCTTCATTCTGTTCACCATACGGTGAATCTCGCTGCGGGACGAATTCCACCGGCGGCTGAGACGCCAGCGGCGTGGCACCGCGTTCCTACCGAATAGGGGTTCCGCCGGCGGGACGCCGGCGGGGGCGGTCGGGACGACCGCGCTCCCGGAAAGTCACTCGGAATTCGGGTGTGGCTGGCTTCCATTCTTCGGACTCGACGCGGGGCGTGGGCGGGACTAAGCTGCGGGAATGTCAAAGGCAAAGGGCACCGAAAATACCCAGGCCGAAACAGCGGACCTGCCATTCGAAGAAGCGATCAAACGGCTCGAGGCCATCGTGGAGTCGATGGAATCGCAGGAATTGCCGCTGGAAACGCTGCTGGCCCGTTATGAGGAAGGCGCCCGGCTGGCGCAACTCTGCCAGACCAAGTTGAGCGAGGCGGAATTGAAAGTGCAGCAATTGGAGAAAAACGCCAAGGGCGAATTAAGCTTGAAACCCGTGAACCCCCCCCAAGAAACCGTATGAGCCGCTATCTGGATATGGTCGATCATCCGTCCCACGTCAAGAAGCTGACGCTGGAGCAACTGCAACAATTGGCCGGCGAGATCCGAGTCGAATTGATCACCAAGCTGGCCAAGAACGGGGGCCACCTCGGCCCCAATCTCGGCGTGGTCGAGTTGACCATCGCGCTCCATTATGTCTTTTCCACGCCGCACGACAAATTCGTCTGGGACGTGAGCCACCAAAGCTATGTCCACAAATTGCTCACCGGCCGGAAGGACCGGTTTCACACCATCCGCGCGACCGGCGGCTTGAACGGATTTTCGTCGCGGACGGAAAGCGAGCATGATTGCTACGGGGCCGGACACGCCGGCACGGCGCTGTCGGCGGCGCTGGGCATGTGCGCGGCACGCGATCAACGGGGTTCGGACGAGAATGTGGTCTGCATTTTTGGGGACGCGGCACTGACCAACGGCATCTCGTTCGAGGGCCTCAACAACCTGGCCCACACCACGCCGCGCTTCATCGGGATACTCAACGACAACGAATGGAGCATCGCCAAGAACGTGGGGGCCATCTCGTCCTATCTCAACAAGCTCATCACCAATCCGCGCTACAACCAATTGCAGAAGGACCTGGAACGGTGGGTCAAACGCATGCCCAAAGGGAAGCTGGCCGTGCGGCTGGGCCACAAGGCCGAGGAAGCCATCAAAGGGGTTTTTGCCGAGGTCGCCCTGGAACAGAACCCGGAGAACCGGGAAGCCGACGGGCGGGGCGGGTATGGGAGCAGCCTGATTTTTGAGGAAATGGGCCTGCGCTACTTGGGGCCGATTGACGGACATGATTTGCCGCTGCTGATCAAGGCGCTGGAGTTTGCCAAAGCGAGCGAATTCCCGGTGGTGCTGCACGTTCTGACCAAGAAGGGCAAGGGTTACGAGGCGGCCTTGAACCAGCCGGAAAAATTCCACGGCCTTGGCCCCTACGACCCCGTCACCGGCAACACCCCGCCGGTCCAACCCGGCACGCCGCCCAATTACCAGGACGTTTTCGGCCAGACCATGGTCAAGCTGTGCCAGAAGGACAATTCGATTGTCGGCATCACCGCCGCGATGCCCACCGGCACCGGGCTGAAGGCGTTGGAGAAGGCCATGCCGAAGCGCTGCTTCGATGTCGGCATCGCCGAGGAGCACGCGGTCATTTTCGCCGCGGGCATGGCGACGATGGGGTTCCGCCCCGTTTGCGCGATCTACTCGACGTTTTTGCAGCGGGCTTACGATTGCATAGTGCATGACGTGGCCTTGCAGGATTTGCCGGTGATTTTCTGCATGGACCGCGCCGGACTCTCGGCCAACGACGGGCCGACGCATCACGGGTTGTTCGACATCGCCTATTTGCGGTGCGTGCCCAACCTGATTGCCATGGCGCCGCGCAACGAGGACGAACTGGCGGACATGATGTTCACGGCCACGCACCAGAAGCATCCGACGTTCATCCGCTATCCGCGCGGGGCCGGGGAAGGGGTGGCGGTCAAAGAGCAGCCCGCGCTGCTGGAAATCGGCAAGGCGGAGGTGACGCGCAACTTTTCCGGCAAGCCCGGCCGCAAGGTGGCGCTGTTCGGGCTGGGCAACATGCACCGGGTGGCGGAAGAGGCCGCCGTGCAGTTGACAGCGGAAGGATTTGACTGCGCCGTGATCAACCCGCGTTTCACCAAGCCGCTGGACGCGGGGACGACGGAGTTTTTCGCCCGCGCCGCGGAAGTGGTGGTGACGCTGGAGGACCACGTATTGGCCGGGGGTTACGGCGCGAGCGTGCTCGAACTGTTGAGCGAGAAACGCATCGCCACGCCGGTCGCGCGCATCGGCTGGCCCGACCAATTCATCGAGCACGCCACGACCGTCGAGCATCTGCGGGAAAAATACGGACTGACCGCCGCCCGCGCGGTGGAGCAGGTCAAGGCCCTGCTGGCGAAGGAAGAACCCGCGCGATTAACGGCGGTGGGGTAAGCGGGATCGCCCTCGACGGCAAATGATGGTTCAGTCTCCGCCATGCGCACGGAAGTGAATTGCGGTTTCGTCGCCACGACAATCTTATGAATGGCGCCAGCATTCCCGCTGTGGGCGATACGGTGCGCCTCAAGATCGACGACATCGCCTTTGGCGGGGAAGGCGTCGGGCGGGTGGAGGAGTTTGTCGTGTTTGTGCCGTTTGTCGCGCCCGGCGAAACGGTGGAGGCGGAATTAACCGAGGTCAAGAAACGGTTTGGCCGCGCGCGGTTGCTGAAAATCCTGGAGGCGTCGCCGGAGCGGGTGGCGCCGCCGTGCCGTTATTTCGGGGATTGCGGCGGCTGTCAATACCAACACCTGGCCTATCCCGCGCAATTGCGGATCAAGCACAAGCAGGTGGGCGATTTGTTCGCGCGGATCGGCGGGTTGGCGGCGGCGGTGGTCGATCCGGTCATCCCCTGCCCCAGCCCGCTGGGCTACCGCAACCGGCTGATGATTCGCAGCCAGTGGGACAAATTCAAACAGGGTTTGAACATCGGTTTCATCCGGGCGGACAACCGGCTGGTGGTCGATATCGAGGAATGCAAGATCGCCGAGCCTGCCCTCAACGAGCAAATCCTCCAGGTCCGCCGGCACCCCCCGCCCAAGGGCGGGCTCAAAGTGGTGCTGCGGGTGGCGCCGGAAGGCTGGGAAGTGCCGCGGGACTCGTTTTTTCAGAACAATTTTTTCCTGCTCCCGGCCCTGGTGGAGGCGGTGGGCGGGCGCTTGCGCGAGAGCGGGGCGCGTTTTCTAATTGACGCCTACTGCGGGGTGGGGTTCTTCAGCGTCGAGCTGGCGGGCCTGGTGGAGGAGTTCGTCGGCGTCGAAGTGGACGTGGCCGCGATCAAAGCCGCGCGGCGAAACGCGGCGGCGCATGGGCGGAACAACGGCCAGTTCCTGGCGGGACGGACCGAGGAGTTGCTGCCGCGCCTGCTGGGGCGGTTCGACGCCCGCCAGACGGCGGTGATCCTGGACCCGCCGCGCACCGGTTGCCCGCCGGCGCTGCTGCAAACCCTGCGGAAGTTGCCGCCCCGGCAGGTCATATACGTCTCGTGTCATCCGGCGACCCTGGCGCGGGACTTGAACGTTTTGTGCGCGGAGAATGTCTTTGAAGTATCGAAAATTGTCCCGTTGGATATGTTTCCGCAAACCCAACACGTGGAATGTGTCGCCGACGCCCGATGGAACGCGCCGCCGGTGAGCATCTCACTATTTGGACACTCGTCAACGTTGCGGGAGCGCCAGCCTCAATCGACCGTGGAAAATGACGAATGACGAAATCCGAATGTCTAAAGAATGCTCAAATGACTCAATGACCAAGATGGACCAACACCGTCGTCCTGGCTTCGTCATTAGGAATTCGTCATTCTTTCGTCATTGGTGCTTCGTCATTAGTCATTTTCCCCGCCGGATCGACCCTTGCCCTCCCGCAGCGTTGACTACCGTCCAAAAAGCGAGATGCGCCCGCGCCGCCGGGGTGCGGCGCATAAGACTTGCCAACAAGCGGTCCGCTCCTCCAAACTGATTACGTCCATGACAGCCGAAGAAAAGATCAGCCCGCCGCAACCCAAGCCGATTGTGCTCTGCCCGTGGCTGGTGTTCGTGGCGGCGCTGGCGCTCTTTGGAGTGATGCTCAATCATTGGGTGACGCTGGCCAGCCTGCCGCTGGTTTCGCAAATCACGGGGTGGGACTGGCATCCGCTCCCGCTGCCCTGGCGGCCGGAGCCGATGGCGCCGCTGTTCCTGGCGCTGACCTGGCCGGTGCGGCTGCTGCCCGCGGCCTGGCAACCGCTGGCCCTGAATCTCTTTGCGGCGGTCTGCGCGGCGGCGACACTGGGCCTGCTGGCGCGCTCGGTGCGATTGCTGCCCCACGACCGCACGCGGGACCAGCGGCAGCGCGAGCCGGGGGAATTCGCGCTCCTCTCTGTGCGGACGGCCTTTCTGCCGCCGCTGTTCGCGGTGCTGATGCTGGCCGGGCAGAGCAATTTCTGGCAAAACGCCGTTGCCGCCAGCACTGACATGCTGGACCTGGCCGTTTTCGCGTTCGTGATCTTCTGCCTGCTGCAGTACCGCATTTCGCAGAACGACAAATGGCTGCTGGGGATGGCGCTGGTTTATGGGCTGGGAGTCACCAATAATTGGGCGCTGATCGGCTTCTTTCCGTTGTTCCTGATCGCGCTGGTCTGGATCAAGGGCATCGGGTTTTTCAATTTAAGGTTTCTGGCGCGGATGATGGGGTGCGGCCTGGCGGGCCTGCTGCTCTATTTGCTGATTCCGCTGCTGGGCAGCCTGGGCGGCGACCATGACAATTTCTGGTCGCTTCTGCACCAGGAATTGGGGGCGCAGAGCTTCGGCCTCAGACTGATTCCGCACTATATCGTGTTGGTCGCAGCCATGACGACGATCCTGCCTCTGATGTTTGCCGGCGTGC
The DNA here is from genome assembly GCA_049510745.1 of Verrucomicrobiota bacterium. GTDB lineage: Bacteria > Verrucomicrobiota > Verrucomicrobiia > Limisphaerales > Palsa-1400 > PLGF01. The sequence continues at coordinate 27,251 of JBEKYR010000004.1, forward strand.
GCTGGCCCTCCTTTGCGGGGGAAATCAGCGCCGCGGGAAACATGCTGACCCAATTGATGTTGCGCGTGCTGCACGTCGCGTTCCTGCTGCTGGCGCTGGTGACGTTTTTCGATTTTAGATACAGCCCCGGCCTGCGCATGAGGGAGATGCCGATCGGCTTTTTGACTTTCTATTATGTGGCCGCGCTCGCCATAGGGTATTTCACCGGTTACGTTCTGTTGCTCTTCGGCCGAAAGCCCGCGCCAGGCTGGGAGAATCTCAGCCCGCTGACAAAGGGCTTCAAGGCGGTGATGCTGGCATTGGTCTGGCTGCTGCCCGTGGCCGCGACCGCCGGGCTTTTTTGGCAGAATTTTCCCCGGATTCGGGCCGGCAGCAGCCCGGCGCTGGCGCAATTTGCCGATGAAACCCTGGGCGGGTTGCCGGCCAAAGGGGCAATCGTTCTGAGCGATGATCCAGCGCGCCTGTTTTTGCTCGAGGCGACCTGCCAGCGCCGCGGCATCGCCAATCGAAACATCCTCATCGAGACGGCCTCGTTCCCGCACCGGCAATACATCCAGTATTTGGCTGCGCGCCATCCCGACCTCAAAAAAATAATGACCCCGCCGGAGCACTTGCGCCGGGTTCTTCCGGCCGAATCCCTGGTCAATTTCATGTCGCAAGCCGGCCAACGGCAGCCGATCTATTACCTGCACCCCAGTTTTGGATACTACTTTGAGGCCTTCTACATGAAACCTCACGGCGTCGTGTATGAATTGAAGAACTTCACCAACAACGCCGCCCAACCGCCCTTGCCGTCGGAGGCCGAGATCGCCGCCAACGAGGCGTTTTGGACCCGGCTGGAAAAGGGGCCTCTGTTGCCGCTGCCGGAACTGGCCAAATGGGGCGGCAACGCGCAAGCGGTGGCGACCGATTACTCGGTGGCGCTGGACTATTGGGGCACCGATTTGCAGCGGGCCAATCACCTCAAGCAAGCCAACGCGCGTTTTCGGGAAGCGGTGCGGATCAATCCGGACAATTTCATCGCCAAGATCAACCTGGAATACAACACTCACCTGCAGAAAGGGGACCACCGGCCCATCGATTCGGCGGAGTTGCTTTACAAGGCCTTGAGTCTTTACCGCGGCCTGGTGCCTGTTCTCAAGCTCAACGGGCCGATGGACGAGCCGGAACTGGATCTGCAATTCGGCCAACTTTTGGCCGAAGGCAAAAATTTCCGCCAGGCGGCGGCGTTGTTCGAGCGCCGGCTGGAGTTGCTGCCCGGCGACGCGGAGGCCGAATTGGCGATGGCCAAAACCTATGTGGACCTTGGCCAGGGGAACAAGGCGCTGGAGTCGGTGCGCCGCCTGCGCAACTCCGCCAAGATCAACCCCTGGGAGTTGACCCGCGTGGAAGGGCTGGCTTATGTCGCCAACAATGATTACCCGGCCGCCGAAAAAATATTCCACGACGCCATCAAGGCCGCCCCGAACGACCCCGGCCGCGTTGCTCTATTGGCTGAGTTCGACCGGGTGACGGCCTATGAAGCGCTGCGCGCACACAAAGAGGCGGAGGCCACGCATCGCTTCAACAGCGCGCTGACCAATATCAACCTGGAATTGGAATTGTTGGCGGCGCCCACGGCGCCCGACACCGGCGCCTATGATCTGCCGGAAACGCTGCTGAAGAAGGCGGAAGTGCAAATGATGCTCAAGTCTTACGAGGCGGCCATTGCCACCCTGGATCAGATCATGCAACTGCAATCTTCCAATCCGACCGCCCTGCTCAACCGCGCCATCGCCGAGGTGCAGCTCAAGAAAACAAAGGCGGCCAAAGACGATTACAAGGCCCTGCGCAAACTTCTGCCCAATGAGTTGTATGTGGTCGATTACGGCTTGGCGGACATCGCCGCCTCGGAAAAAGACAGCGCGGAGGAGAAGCGATGCCTGCGGCATTACCTGAAAACCGCGCCCGACGACACGGCCGAGTATAATCAGGTCAAGCTGCGCCTCCAAAAGCTGGAGGGCCGCTAATCCGAAGAACCGGATGCGGGTCATCCACGTCATTACCCGGTTGATCGTCGGCGGCGCGCAGGAAAACACAGTGGCGACAGTTCTGGGCCTCCAAACTCGTCCCGGCCTGCAAGTCACTCTCGTGGCCGGCCCCACCGCCGGGCCCGAAGGCTCGTTGGAGTCTTGCTTTGCCGACAAACCCGAACTGCTGACAGTCCTGCCGTCGCTGGTGCGGCCGGTTCATCCGTGGCGTGATGTTCAGGCCTACTGGCGGCTGGGCGGGATTTTTCGCGCCTCGCGGCCGCAAATTGTCCATACGCACAGTGGCAAGGCCGGGATTCTGGGCCGCCTGGCCGCGCGCTGGGCCGGCGTTCCTGTCATTGTTCATACCATTCACGGCCCGTCGTTCGGCCCGTTTCAAGGGCCGTGGGCCAACTGCTTGTTTCGCGGGGCCGAACGCGCCGCCGCCAAAGTCACGACCCATTTCGTGAGCGTGGCCGACGCCATGACGGGCCAATACCTCGCCGCCGGCATTGGCCGGCCGGAGCAATACACGCGCATTTTCAGCGGATTCGTGCTCGCGCCTTTTCTGGCCGCGCGCAATGACCTCGCATTTCGCGCCCGCCTGGGAATCGCGCCGGCGGATTTTGTCGTCGGGAAGATCGCCCGCCTCTTCCACCTCAAAGGCCATGAGGACCTGATGGCGGCCGCGCCGGTCGTTCTGCAACGGCATCCCCAAACAAAGTTCCTACTGGTCGGCGACGGCGCCTTGCGCGCGGAACTGGAGGGCCGGGTGCGGGCCATGGGTCTGGCGGGGAATTTCATTTTCGCGGGCTTGGTTCCGCCCGGCGAGATACCCAAGTACGTTGGCATCATGGACGCGGTGGTCCACCTCTCCCGCCGCGAAGGGCTGGCCAGGGCCTTGCCGCAAGCTCTGGCCGCGCGCCGCCCGGTCGTGTCGTGCGACTGCGACGGCGCCAATGAGGTTTGTCTGCCGGAGCAGACGGGATTTCTCATCCGGCCGGGCGATGCCGGGGCGCTGGCCGCGCGGCTGGTGGAACTGGGCGGCGACGCGGCGCTGCGCGAACGCCTTGGGCGGCGCGGCCAGGAATTTGTCCGCCGCCATTTCGCCGTCGAAACGATGGTGGAAAACATTTACAACTTGTACCGCCAACTGGCGCCCGCGGAGCCGACGTGAACATCATTGTGGTCTATCCTGCGGCCTTTGTATCCGCCGCGCTGGCCAGCGCCGCCTCGCTCCCCTTGTGGCGGCGCTGGTGCCGGCAAAGCGGCGTGATCGACGAACCGGGCCATCGGAAAATTCACGCCAGCCCGATTCCCCTGGCCGGGGGCCTGGCGGTCATGACCGGCCTGCTGGTTCCGCTGCTGGCCGGGGCGGTGGCGGCCTTTTCCTATTCCCGTTCCGGCGTGGCGGGACTGTTCGAGTACGGGTTGAGCGTCCGGGCGACGCAGCTTTTGGGCATCCTGGCCGGCGCGCTGGGGATGCTGTTGATCGGATTGCGCGACGACCAAGTGGAGCTCAGGCCGGCGGCAAAGTTCGGCGGCCAGCTTCTGGTCGCGTTGATCGTGGCCGCCACGGGCGTGCGCATCACGCTCTTCGTGCCCAGTCTCCTGTTCCACTACTGCATCACGGCCCTCTGGATTCTCGCCGTCGTCAACGCCTTCAACTTCATGGATAATATGAACGGACTGTGCGCCGGTTTGGGGGCCATCGGCGCGGCGTGGTTCGGGTTGATGGCTGCCACTCAGGGCCAGTATCTCGTCGGGGCCATCTCGTTCCTGACCGCAGGGGCGCTGACCGGTTTTCTGCCGTTCAATTTCCCCCGCGCCAGCGTTTTCCTCGGGGACGCCGGCAGCCATTTGACGGGATTCCTTCTGGCGGTGCTGGCCATCCTGCCTCACTATTACACGGCTCATCATCGGAAACCGTTGGCAGTGCTGACGCCGTTGCTGGTCCTGGCGGTGCCTTTGGGCGACCTGGTCTGGGTGGTGCTTCTGCGCTGGCGCCGGGGCCGGCCCTTTTACGTCGGCGACACCAACCATCTTTCGCACCGGCTGGTGCGGCGCAACCTCACGCCGGCGCGGGCGGTGATTCTTATTTGGGCGCTGGCCGGTCTGGCGGGCGCGCTGGCTTTTCTTTTGCAATAACCTCCGTCGATGAAGTGGTGGTCGCGCCGGCAGCAATGGCCTCCGACAACGCCGCCAGCGCCTCGGCCCTGAGGATGGAGCCGACGAGCCGTTTTTCCTCGAAGGTATTGACCACCGGAACATTCCGCTGCTCGCTGGCCAGCAAGACCGGCAGGGCGTCGAGCAGTTTCTGGCCGGGGCGCAGGCAGGGGGGAATGGGGCGCATAATGTCGCCGGCGATGATGGCGGTCAGTTCGCTCCCTGCTGTCAAGTATTCCTTCAAATCCTGCAACGCCACCACCCCCAGCAGCCGGTCCCGCGCGTCCACCACCGGCAGGAAGTTGTTCGCGCTGCTCAGAAAACGCCCGCCGATGTCCGGCAGGGTCGTGGTTTCCCGCACCGGCGTGACCGGCGCCCGCATCAGGTCGCCGATGGTTTGCTCGGTGGCCGCGCCCAGCCGGGACCCTTCCACCTCCAGGCTGCGCAATTTGAGCGGCTCGGTGTAAACCGAATCCGGGTGCAGCCGGCGCGAGACCAGGGTGGAGACGGCGCAGCCCAGCATGAGGGCGGGCATGAGGGAATAGTTGAGTGAAATCTCCAGGACCATGACGATGGCCAGCAGCGGCGAGCGCGTGGTGGCGGCAAAGACGCTGCCCATGCCGGCCAGGGCAAAAATGCCGATGGGCAAATGCGCCGGGGCCAATCCCCCGTGTTGCAGGGCGATCCCCAGCAGGCTGCCCAGGCCCGCGCCCAGGAAGAGCGTGGGCGTAATCACACCGCCCACCGCGCCCGAGCCGACCGTGATCGCCGTAGCCACCAGCTTGGCCAGCGAGATTCCGAGCAACTGGTCGAACTTCATCGGCTCCCGGATGATCTGGTTGGTCACTTCGTAGCCGTTGCCCCAGACCTCGGGAAAGGCCAGCGCGATGCCTCCGACCAGGAGGCCGCCGACGGTCATCCGCGTGTAAAGCAGGGGCACACGCTGGAAGAACTCCTTGCTCACCTGCAGCAGCTTGAGAAACATCGCGCCCAGCACCCCGGCAAAGAATCCCAGGATCAAAAACCACGGCAGTTGCGCGATGCTGGTGAAGTCAAAATTGGGAACTTCATACCATCGATGAATGCCGAAAAAGCTGCGCGACAAGACGGCGGAGACGACCGAGGAGCAGAGCAGCGGCGCAAAGAGGTTCATGGAGAAATTGCCCAGGACAATGTGCGCGGCGAAAATCGCGCCGGTGATGGGGGCGTTGTAGGCGCCCGCGATGCCCGCCGCCGCGCCGCACGCCACCAGCAAACGCAGGCGATAGGGCTGCCACTTCGCCAACTGGCCCCACTTCGAGGCCAGGGTCGCGGACAATTGCGTGATGCCCCCTTCCCGCCCAATGGACGCGCCGGTGCCGATGCTGATGATCGAGGAAACCGCGCGGACAATCCCGCTGCGAAAAGGCAGGCGGCCGTCGCCCGCCACCACCACCTCCAGGAGGTTGGTCGAGCGTTGCGTTCCGATCAGGCGCAGGCCCCAATACAAAACGGCGCCGGCGGCCAATCCGCCCAGGGCCGGGGTCAATAATCGCCAGCGCGGGTCCAGCGTCCGCGCCACCTGCACAATGGTCTGGCCCGGACGGCCCGTCAGGAAGTCCTGCATCCCCTCGACCGAGAGGTAGAAAAGCACGTTGATGACCCCGCCGATCATCCCCACGACACTGGCGAGCAAAAAGTGGAAGGCCTCCTCGCTGAGCCACAGGCGTTCGCGCACCCGCAACGCTTTTTGCCAATGCTGGCGAAGATAATTGCGGGACGTCGCGAAAAAACGCTCGATTGTGGCCGGCCGATTCGCCATGCGTTGGACACAGTTATGATTGTTCTTGGCGCAAGAGGCAAACCCCTTTTTAATGGCGGGCGATGCGGCCCATCGTTTCGCTGCTGGTTTATGTGATCGTTGTTTTTCTCGGTGGCGCCCTGCTCGCGCCCTGGCTTTACTGGTTTGCGCAGTGGGCGGCCGGTCACTTCCCCCCGCTGGCGCGGCTGGCCGCAAACCCGTTCCATCGCTTCCTTGGCCGGTCCCTGCTCGGTCTGGCGCTGCTCGGCCTGTGGCCGCTGCTGCGTTGCGCGGGCATGGCCCGGTGGCGCGATCTGGGCTTTGTCAAACAAAAGCAGCCGGGGAGGGAGCTTCTGCGCGGCTTCGCCCTCGGCTGGGCGTCGCTGGCGTGCGTCGCGTTGCTCGCGTTAGTCTGCCGCGCGCGCGCGCTGATCCCCGCTGCTTCCCCCGCCGAGCTTGGCCGGCATTTGCTCAACGCCACCCTGGCGGCGGTCCTCGTGGCCGTTCTGGAGGAGATTGTGTTCCGCGGCGCTCTTTTCGGCCTGTTGCGCAAGGCCATGCCGTGGCCCGCTGCGCTGGCCGTGAGCAGCGCGATCTATTCGCTGGTCCACTTTATCGGAGAGGCGCAAACGGCGGAGCGGGTGCAATGGTTTTCCGGCCTGACGCTGCTGAGGGAGATGTGGCGGCATCCGCCCCATTTGGTGCCCGCGTTTTTCACCCTGTTTGTCGCCGGGGCCATTCTGGCGCTGGCCTATCAACGCACCGGCGCCCTGTTTTTCTCCATCGGCCTGCACGCGGGCTGGATTTTTTGGCTCAAGTCCTGCCGTTTTCTCCTCCACTCGTCGAGCGTTGATCAAGCCTTCTGGGGTTCCGACAAGTTGATCGACGGCTGGGTGTCGCTGCTCATGCTGATTCTCGTTTTCTTCCTGGTCGCATGGCGAAGACGAAGCGAGCCGACGTGATTCTTTTCAGCGCTCATAAACGACTGGAGTTATTCTGCGGCCGATTCCTTTGTTCACCGGTTTGCTCCTGGACGATCCCGCGGATGTATGCCCCCTGTGATGTCGATATTATTGCTTCTGCAACTCTGCTTCCATCTCCCGGGTCGCACCTTCAGCAAGGTTGAGTGACTGGGACCAGGTTCGGAAGCCTTCGGCCTCGACGGTGAGTAGAAGATCTTCATCGGGCAACAGAGACGTCGAACGCCAGCGTCCATCTTGTTGTTTTTCGAACCTGACGTCACCGGAGTCGCCGTTAATCCAGTGCGGCGCCTGCGTGTATGGTTTTCTGTCGTTCGCATAGGTTGCCTGGCACTTGAAAGCCGAAATAGCACTACCGTCCTCCGCTACTGCTCGAATGAGGAGAATCGGCGCGGTGTAATACATGACGGAGATTTCATTGGTATCGTGATCGAGAATCGCGGCCGTCATCTCATTCTCGTTCCGCCAGGGGGAATCGTTGGACCAACGATATCGAGTTGATTGGTGTTCGTTCACCATAAGAACGATTCGGACATCGGCAAGGCCTTGCGGGACCTTCACCACAATCCGGCCGTCTTGATCGGGACGCCCCTCACCCCACCAGGCTGTGTCGCCTAACCGACCTGAAACATGCACCTCGTGGGTCTTGTGCGGGTGGCCCTGTCCGTCGAGTTGCTGAATGCCGAGAAGGATATGAGGAACCGCATGGATCTCTATGGATTGAGTCGCTTGCCCTGCTTGGATTTGCAGCTTCTGATGCAGGAACACGTCCGAAACCGGATAACGAGTGCGGTCTTGGGCGAGATTGTCCCGCGGATATTCGCTGATCAATATATGGTAGTCACCGGCCGGAAGCGGCCCGGTGGCGAACTGACCTTGCTCATCGGTGAGGGCGGAACGGGCAAGTGCGTCGGCCACCGGCATGCCGATTGACTTTTTGGCGGGGCCGCCGGAGAGTTCGGCATTCACCCAGACTTGGCTCACGGGCGAGCCATCGCTGTCGAACACCCGGCCCGAGAGGCGGACTCCATCTTCGAGCATGAACTGGCCGAGATCCCCGCGTTGCTGATGGATCAGGTGCGTAGAGGGAACGAAATCCTGGGGTAGCAACCACAGCACTGCTTCGCCGCCTTTGACGACGTTTATATGGAATGAGCCGGCGGCGTCGGTATTAGTGTCCGCGAATGAACCATAGTCGGACATATCTGTTTTGACGGCTTTCGAGTATGTCAGCACTTTAACGCCGGCGGCGGGCGTGCCATCCGGGCGCACTAATGTCCCGCTGATGTCTTCCGCAGAAGCCAAGTCAAGATGCTCGAAAAACGGACGCTCTCCGAGGGATTGGTTCGTGCGAATCATGCTCAAGCTATAACCGTCCCACGGGCGGCGGGCATAGTTCGGGTGCGTGACCTCAAAATTCAAGTAAGTTGAGCGGTTAGTGGACTGCTCGGGCGTCAAGCCGAAGATGAACTGGCCATTCGCATCGGTCAGATGTTCAGTTTCCTCAAGCACGCGGTGTTCGGTGGAAGAGGAAATTTCGCGCCGCACCCGCACCGTTGCGCCTTGGACGGGTTCATGGGTGAGTTTATCAATGACCCTTCCCGTGAAGGACAGGGTATCCGTGACCGCACCCGTCTCTTCCGGCGCGCTTGATCTCTTTTTCATAGTGAGGGCCGAAAGGCCTTTCCTGTTCTGGTCCTGGGCGGGCACGCCAGCATCCGCGCCAGGGAAGCCATTGGCGGTGGCTGATGGTGACGCCGAATGGGGAGTAAACAAACCCCCGGCACTCACGAAGAGGAGAATTAAAGCCAGCGAAGCCCCCGCGAGGCCCGCGGCAAACTTCACCTTTGCCCAGTGCCAGGCGCGGAGAGTCTCCCGTGCCAATGGCGGCAGCATCGCGGAAGCAGATGCCGAAGTCGCTGCCAACGCAATCTTCGTGACGGCCGCGGCCATCGCTGCCGGAGCCGCCTGCACCGTTTTCTCGGCCAATACCCCGGCGAGCGCGACACCCCCCAGTTTAACACCCCGATGAACCAGAAACTCCCGCATCCTTTCCACAGCCCGGCTGACGCGCTTTTTGGCCGCCTCTTCGCTAATGCCCAGATGCTCACCGACTTTGCGCATGGGCGCTTTTTCATAAAATCGCAGCAGAATTGCAGACCGGTCGGTTTCAGAGAGAGCGGCCACGGCCAGATCAAGGTGAGGCGCCAGTTGTTGCCAGAGGATCTCGTCGTTTTCGGGAGAATTGGGATCGTGGGTCATAATAGTGCAGGCAGTGGATTCACGGCTTTTGCGCCGCTGTTCTGCGCGCCGGGCATGGGCAGCCACGTGGCAGGTCGTGCGAAAGAGCCAGCCGCCCAGAACGGTGCCGGGACGGATCTCCCGGGCCTTGCCAGCCAGCAGCAAGAAGACCGACTGGACCACGTCTTCGGCCAGATGCGGATCGCCCACCTGGCGGAGGGCGACGGAGTGAACCCAGTCGAGGTGGAGCCTGACCAGTTCGGCAAACGCCGATTCCGAACGGTTCTTCGCGTAAGCCTGAAGTAATTCCCAATCGCTCATAGCGTGCAATGTCATTTAATTATGAATTCCCGCCAACGAGAAAAGGGGACACCTTTTCAGCAGCCAATGATGCCAAAAAAACCCTCAATGCTCCCAGTGCTCCTTTTATTTCAACGTTGCACCTTTGGCTCCGCCCAGATTGCCCAGGAACTGTGGTTGTGCCCTTCACCTCCGTCGGTCAGCAGTTCAAGTTCCTTCACCTGCGAGATGTCGATTTTCACGTCCTCCTGCTCCCCGACGCGCAGCAGGCGGGAGCGATAAAGCTCCCGGCCATCGCCGCGCACGGTAAAAATCGCGGAACCCTGGATGTTGGCCCCATCGCGCAAGCCGATCGTGGCGGTGAAGGTCTTCCATTTGCCATCCACGGGAAAAACATACCGCGCAGGCGAGTGCGCGTAGAGTCCTTTGTCATAGAACCGGTCGCCGAGCGTGAGAAAAACGCCCTCCTGAATGCGCTGGTCGAACCAGAAATAATTGCGCGCGACCTGGCCCCACCCGACTTTTGCGTCGGTCCACGCCGCATCGGAAAGGAAGGCGCTGTCGCCTTGCACGGCGGCGAGGGCGAATGGGGCGGCGGGATCGAGCACGGCGCGCAGCAGGCGGAGTTTGCGCGCCGCCTCAGGCGTGGGCGCGGCGGCCACAACCTCATCGTTCACGAATTTTCGCGCGTCCGGTTGGCCGGTCGAAACCGCGCTTTCCGCCCGATCGACGATCCATTCCGCATTCAAGGCGGCAAGATCGGGCGCGGAGGAGGCATCGTAAGAGAGGGGAAAACCTTCCCCGTCTGAGGCCCCGTTCACATGCAGCCTTGTCAGGATGAGATGCCAGTGATCCCACTTGCCCCTGCGAAGCCCGTCCAAGTCGAGGGTAAAGGCGCCGTCTTTGAGCACGCAAGGAAAGGTGCGCGCCCGATGGTCGTCTATCCCCTTGTCCACCGGCCAGACATAGGCGATGACCGCGTAAGGCGGAACGGCGCCGGTGACCACGCCTTGAATTCTGATCGTGCCGTTCGTGGCGGAGAAGTGGAGGGATTTGAAACCGCTCTCCAGCGCGTCCCATCGTCCGCGGTCCGAGCCGGTCAAGAGCGGGTGCGAGAGGAGTTGAAGCGCGGAGGCGCGGCCCAGATAGGTGGGCGGTCCTCCGCCCCACAATTCCTGGCGATAGGTGATATTTCCCCCGCCCATCAGCGAAACGCCGAAGGACTTCTCCGGTTCGCCGCCGTCATCGTGCGGGAGGCCGAGAGCGTGGCCCAGTTCATGAGCCGTGCCCCCAAGATACATGGAATTGAATTTGGCGACCGTGGTCTCGACGCGCGGATAGTAGTGCTCGGTAAAAACCATCGGCTGATTCGTTTCCTTCAGCAGGAGCGGATCGAGCAGTTCGCAATCCGCCGCATGACACATTCCGTTGCGCTCCGAACCGCCGCCGTAATACGGGGCGTCGAACACGTAGCGCCCGTCGGCCTCCTTGCGGCAGAGGGCGTAAAAGACCAGCAGATGCTCGCGATCCAGGTCCATCGTTCCTTTGAGGGCGAGGCGGATCTCCTGCGCCGTGCGGTCACCGGACTTGTAATGATACTCGCTGGCCGGCAACTGCCCCCGAACGAGATGCAACACCAGCTTTCCCTCCTGCCGCTCGAGCGGCAGCCCGGCCGTCTGGATCCCGAAGCGCCGGAACCCATCGCGATAGAAGTCGCTGACGTCATTTACGACGCGATCCAGCCGCTCGGCGAAGTTGGGGAGCGGGTCGCAGTCTTTGGGAACGAAATAGACCACCCGCAGCACGCTTTTTGCACGCGGCTGGCCCTGGTGGTAGGCGGAGATAATCCGTTGCGCCTCCTGGAGCATCGCGCTGCCCGCCGGATCGTCAGGAACCACCTTGTCATCAGCTTCCCCAACCTTATTTGTTTGGGCAGACGCGGACGAAGCAACCAGTGGGGCACCTGAAGCCTCATGCCAAACGGTTTGTTGCGCGGAGGGCATGCCTTCGACTGTCTGCAAAAGGAAAATAAGGAGCGGCATGAGCACAGGCCAACTGATGTGGTTGGAAGGGTGCGCTGGAATAATGGTTCCCGCCGAGGCGGCGTTTGGATTTGCCGGTTCGTCTTTCATAATCTGGTTCCACCTGTAGTGGCGTTATTTTGAGCCAAATGGGTCCATTTCCTAAAACTTGGCGCGGGAGAACGCCTCGACGCATTCATGCACCGAGGGGAAGAAAGATTCCTCGCCGATCTCGCTCGCCAACCCGGTGTTTTCGAGCAGTTCGCGCAAGGGCCGGTTGGCATGGGCGAATTTCAAGGCAATGCCCTTGTCCTTCAATTCCTGGTGCAAGGTGTGCAGCATTTCGACTGCGGTCACGTCGATATCGGTAATCGCCTGGGCGTCCAGCAGGAACCATCGGATCGGCTCGGGCCGGGCCGCGATCAAATTGTGGACGCGTTCGGCGAAGTAGCCGGCGTTGGAGAACAACAGCGGCGCGTAGAAACGGTAAGCCAGCAGACCCGGCACGGTTTCGCCCGCCGTCTCGCCCACGTCGTGGAAGCCGTGACCGGGGACCTCGCTCAACACCGCGTCGGGCGGATGGGAGATTCGATTGATCAGGCCCAGGAGGGAAAGAACGACGCCCAGGAGAATGCCCACCACCACGCCGGCCGCCAGCACGCCCACCGTCGTCAGCGCCGCGATCCCCGCGGCGGTGGGATAGAACCGGTAAATGCGCTTCATCGCCTCGAATTCGACCAGGGTCGAACCGCCGTAAATGAGGATCGCGGCCAGCGCCACGATGGGCAAATGCGACAGCACCGGAGTCAAGAACAAAAGGAAGAGGGCCAGGCTCAGCGCCGCGACCAGGCTGGACATTTGCGATTTTGCGCCCGCGGCGTCATTGATGGTCGTGCGGGCCTGGCTGCCGGTGACGCAAAACCCCTGGAAAAACCCGTTGCACACGTTGGCCGCGCCCAGGGCCGCCAATTCCTGGTTGGGGGCAATCTCGTAGCCGTTTTTCGCCGCAAAGGCGCGGGCCAGCAGAATGCCTTCCGTATAGGCGAGAAAGGCGATGCCGATGGCCGCCGGCAACAGGCTGTGGATGTCATGCCAATCGGCCTCGGGCACTGCAAATCCCGGCAGCCCGCCGGGAAACCTTCCCACCACCGCCACCCCCCGCCCCTCCAATCGCAAGGCGACGGAGACTGCGGTGGCCAGGACGCACGCCACCAGCGGTCCGGGAATCTTCGGCGCCAGCCGGCGCAGCGTGAAAAGCAAGGCCAGCAAACTCAACCCAAACAAGAAGGTCGGGAGGTGAATTTGGTCCAGCTTGCCGGCCACCTCGAAGACACGCGGGAAGAAATCGTTGTTGGTCAGCCGCACACCGAGCAACCCGCTCAACTGCGACGCCACCAGAATCAACGCCGCGCCCGTCATGTAACCGACCAGCACCGGTTTGGACAGGAAGTCCGCCACTTTTCCCAGTTTGACGCGGCTGCCCAGAAGCAGAAACAATCCGCTCAACACGCCCAACATGGCCGCCAACGCCGCCGCCCGGTGCCCGTCGCCGCCGGCCAATGGAATGATGGCGCTGGCCATGAGCAAAGAAATGGCGATGTCCGGTCCCGCAATGACCTGCCGTGAACTGCTGAAGAGCGGATAAATGATCAGCGGCACCAACGCGGCGTAAAGGCCGTGCTCGGGCGGCAAACCCATCAGCCGGGCATAAGCGATCACCGAGGGAATCATGACCACGCAAACGCTGGCCCCCGCCACCGCGTCCCCGGCCAGCCAGGAGCGCTGGTAATCGCGAAAGAGCGCCAGCCCCGGAATAAACCGGAAAAGCGCGGAAGGCGCGGGTTGGTCCGGGCGTTCGGTCATGGGCCGTAGCTTCGCAGGAGAAAGCCGGTTTGTCGATTTGCGATTTACGAGAATTGGGCAAGGCGATGCGCTCGCTTCTTTGGACGGCCAACCTAATAGGGGAAACCAGCCTTTTCGCGCAGAGGCGCAGAGCGCGCAGAGAAAAACTGTCTTCTTCCTCCCCCTCTGCGCCCTTTGCGCCTCTGCGCGAGTATTCCCGCTCGGAGCGTTGTCACGCACCGGGAACGCTTCATTCCCTGATCGGCACAATATGAAGAAATTTGTCCTGCACCCATTTGCCATGCCAACGGGTCCAAAACCGCGAAATCATTTCGAATTAAGGCACTTCCCGAAACTCCGCTCTTGACACTAATAACGCCTGGCGTTATGTCGATTAGCGCTGACTATGAAAAGCAAACTGCTGACCAACATAACGCCGGGCGAAATCCTGGATGAAGAATTCCTCAAGCCGATGGCCATCACGCAATACCGGCTGGCCAAAGACATCGGCGTGCCCCCGCGGCGCATTAACGAAATTGTCAAAGGCCAGCGCGCCATCACGGCCGACACCGCCTTGCGGTTGGGACGCTACTTTGGCATGTCGCCGCAGTTCTGGCTCAACCTGCAATCCCATTACGACCTCGAACAGGAACAGGAGCGGCTGGCCGGCCGGCTCGACAAAGAAGTTAAAGTCCTGGCGGCGGCGTGAGTCGCCTCAAAGTAATGCGTCAGTGGCGGATGGTAGGGACGGCTCGCCGAGCCGTCCGAGGGTGGTTCTTGCCGGGTGGTCGCCTCGGCGAGGCGACCCTACCATTCCCAGGCCCGCCGTCACTGAGTCATTACGCCTCAAACGAAAATCCGGTTGCATTTGGTGCAGAGTACTGCCAAATTCCGTCCATGCCGATAACTACTCAGATCGACGACGCGGTGCGCCAAAAGACGCTGGAACTTTGCGAAGCCATCGTCCAGCAGCCTCAATTTCAAGACATCCGCCGGCGGGTGGATTCGTTCATGGCCGATGCCCAGGCCCAGGAACTTTACCGGAATTTGACCGAAAAAGGCCGCGCCCTGCACGAGAAACAGCACCAGGGCCTCCCCCTCGATGCCGGGGAAATCGCCGCCTTCGAATCCGGCCGCCAGACCCTGTTCGACCACCCGGTGGCCAGGGGCTTTATCGACGCGCAGGAGGAAATGCACGAGTTGCAGGAGGGCGTCCAGCAATTTGTCAACAAGACTTTTGAACTCGGCCGCGTTCCGTCCGGGGAGGACCTGGAAGGCGGCTCGTGCGGGGACGGCTGCGGCTGCCATCACTGACCCGTTTCGCGCGCCAGCCAATCCAGATAGCGCGGCGTTCCGCCGGCCAATTCCAGCGCCACAAATTCGGGCGTGTCGTAGGGGTGCTTTTCCAGGATGAGTTTTTCCAGCTTCGCCAGTTGGCGGGCGCGTGTTTTGAACACGATCAGGACCTCCGCGCCCGTCTCGATCCTGCCCCGCCACCAGTAATGGGATTCGAGGCGGGGAATCAGATTGGCGCAGGCGGCCAGGCGCGCCCGCAAGGCGGCGCGGGCCAGTTGGCGGGCGACCTTCACATTGGGCGCGGTTGCCAGCACGAGGCGGAATGGAGCGGCTTTTCTCACTTCAGGAACCTAACACGTTTTCCAAACCGTTCTAGAGCGGTTTAAGAAATAGTGTAGCCGGTGTTCGACGGGAGATGTGTTCGGCGAGGCGCCGAACACGGCGGGCGAGGGCGCCCGCGCTCCCCAAAACCCTACGCCTCAGCGGCTACAGTTTTCATGAAATTGTTCTAACCGGCGCGGTAGCTCTTGACCACCCATTCGCTCAGGGTCTTCTCCGGGGCCTCGACCGCGTCGGTGTCAATAATGAACTCCTGCTGGCCGGTGTTTTGCGCGATCAATTTCAGGCCGAATTGGAAGTCCTTGAAGCGGGCGGCGCACAACTCGCGCACCGGGACGGATTGCTCCAGGGCCAGCGCGACGAGCCGATCGGCGGCGGGCGCGGTGAAACGGACGTTGAGCTTGTAGCTGTCCTGGAACCGCCGGGCGAAATCATGCACCAACTGCCGCGCCACCACGCGTTCCTCCTTCTCGTGCTCGGCCAGCAGCTTGGCCAGTTCCACGGCCGGCGCATCGACCAATTCGCGCGTGACGACAAAGCGGCGGACAAGGGTCGAAGGCAGTTCGAATTTGAAGTCGCGAAAGACCCGTTCGCACACGGTCATCAAGCCGCGGGCGCCGGTGGATTCGTCGCCGGCCAGCTCGGCAATGCGCCGCAGACCGTCATCGCGAAAGAGCACCTCGATGCCGTAGGCGGCGAAGGTCTGTTCGTATTGACGGATAATGCTGCCTTCCGAAGTCTTGAGGATGTTGAACAGGTCCTCCACGCTCAAGGGCTGGCACACCACCCGCACGGGCAGGCGTCCGATGAATTCCGGCTCGAATCCAAACTCGATGAAATCGCGCGTCTGCGCCTCGTCCAGCACGGAACTGTCGGAACCGCTTTTGGCGGGCGGACTGGCAAAACCGATGGAAGCTTCGCGCAGCCGTTTCTTGACAATCTTTTCCAAACCGTCGAAAGCGCCGCTGACAATGAACAGAATGTGCTTGGTGTTGATGGTGGCGGGCTGTTTTTTGCCGCGCTGGGAAAAATCCATCATGGCCTGGATTTGGGCGCCGATGTCGTTGGGCGAGCGGGCGGGCACTTCGGTTTCCTCCATCAGTTTGAGGAGGTTGGTTTGGACGCCGCGCCCGCTGACATCGCGTCCGCTGGCGTTGGAGACGGAAGCGATCTTGTCGATTTCGTCGATGTAGATGATGCCGTACTGCGCGCGCTGGCAATCGCCGTCGGCGCGGCGGAGCAATTCGCGGACGAGGTCCTCGACATCGCCGCCGACGTAGCCGGTTTCGGAGAACTTGGTGGCGTCGCCTTTGACGAATGGCACGCCGATGAGGTCGGCGGCGTTGCGGATGAGGTAGGTTTTGCCGACGCCGGTGGGGCCGAGGAGAATGAGGTTTTGCTTGGCGTAATTGGGCTGATCCTTGCCCTCGAAGGCCAGGCGGACGTGGTGATAGTGGTCGCAGAGCGCGACGCTGAGGACTTTCTTGGCCTCATCCTGCTTGATGACAAAGCGATCCAGGTAGCTTTTGACCTCGCGCGGCTTGCGGGCGAAGGAAAAGTCCCTGCCGGACGGCGTCGGCGCGGCAGGCTCCAGCGGGCCGTCCGTGTCGGGGTTGGCCTGGGCGGCGCCGGCAAAATGCTGGCGCATGAATTCCTGCAACTGGCGCTGGAACTCTTCGGGTGAGGGCGGCCCGTTGACACATCGTTTCTCCATACGCGATTCAACTTAAACCACTCCGGCCAAAGCGCAATTCTCGACTCGACTTGTCGGTTAGGTTGTGGTTTATTTTCAGGCGTGCCAACAATTTCGCACAAATCGCCGGCGCCCGCCCAAGCGGAACGCCCACTGGATGCGCGACAAGCCGCCGAGTCGGCCTTCAACTATTTTCGGGCCCTTGTTCCCAACACCCTCCTGCGAGTTTCCGATCCGAGTCTGGAGGAGATCGAAATGTCCAAGGACGGCCGATATTGGCTGATCACCCTGGGGATCAGCGAATCGCGCCGGAAAAACGAGAACCTGCCGAAGTTTTTGCAGGTGCCCCTGCGCAGGTTAAAGGTTTTCAAGGTGGACGCCGCCACCGGGCGGGTGTTGTCCATGAAGAATCCCAACGGTGAATGAAGACGGATGCTCTGGGGCGCTTTCTGGGTAAATTCCACGGCAAGCGACTGTTGCTCGATGCCAACCTGCTCCTTTTGTATTTCAAGGGTTGTTTCTATAAGGCGAATCTCCAAGCACCCAGGCATGGCACGTTCGTGGAGGAGGAATTCGTATTGCTCGCCCAGACCATTGAACATTTTAAGAAGGCAGGAAAGGTATTGACCACGCCGCACCTTCTAACGGAACTGTCGAACATTTCCGAGGATATGAAACTGAACCACTTTCATTTCCTCAGGTCGATTCGAATCCTGATCGGGGATTTGGATGAGTGGTTCGACAAACCAAGAATTGGAGCCTATCGCTTGTCTGGCCAGAATCACTTTGCCACGTTTGGGCTGGCCGACGCTGTGATCATTGAGCTTGCCCATGATCCTCTGCTCATCCTGACAAATGACAAACAGATGGCCCGCTATTTGCAGGATAAGAAAAGGAAGCGGAATGTTCTTTATTTCGGCGACTTGAAGGAACAATGCCTGGGCAGCAATTAGCGCGGCTCTTCGGGACGGAAGACCACGACACTTAAAGGCGGCAAGGTCATGACCGCCGAGAAGGGTTGCCGGTGGATATGATACCCCTCGGCGGTGACGCCGCCGAAGTTTCCCTGGTTGCTCCCGCCGTAAAAGCCGGAGTCGGAATTGAACACCTCGCGCCAAAAACCGCCGCACGGCAACCCGACCCGGTACTGGTGCCGCAACACCGGCGTCAGATTCAGGATGACCGCGACGCGGCGGCTGCCGTCGGAAGTCTGGCGGAGGAAGGAAAGGACGCTGTTGTCGGCGTCGCCGCAATCGATCCAGGAAAAGCCGGCGACGTTGTAATCGCCCTCCCATAAGGCCGGCTCGTTTTGATAGAGGCGATTGAGGTCGCGGACCAGGCGCTGGACGCCGCGATGGTAAGGGCCTTCGTCCAGCAGCCACCAATCCAGGCTGGCGTTGGCGTTCCATTCGGCGCTCTGGCCGATTTCCGAGCCCATCATGAGCAATTGTTTGCCCGGAAAGAACCATTGGTAAGCCAGCAAGGCGCGGAGGTTGGCGAAGCGCTGCCATTCGTCGCCGGACATTTTGCCCAGAAGCGAGCCTTTGCCATGCACGACTTCATCATGGGAGAGCGGGAGAATAAAATTCTCGTGCTGATGATAGAGCATGGCAAAGGTCAGATCGTTCTGGTGAAATTTGCGGAAGATGGCGTCGCGGCTGAAATAACCCAGGGTGTCGTGCATCCAGCCCATGTTCCACTTGAAGGTGAAGCCCAGCCCGCCCAGGTAGGGCGGCCGGGTCACCAGCGGCCAGGCGGTGGATTCCTCGGCGATGGTCACCGCCCCCGGGCACTCGGTATGCACCAGATGATTGAACTGTTTGAGGAACTCGACCGCCTCCAGGTTTTCGCGCCCGCCGAATTGGTTGGGGACCCACTCGCCCGGCTTGCGCGAATAATCCAGGTAGAGCATCGAGGCCACGGCATCGACGCGCAGACCGTCAATATGAAAGCGGTCGCACCAGAAGAGGGCATTGGCCAAAAGAAAATTGCGCACTTCATGGCGTCCGTAGTTGAAAATCAACGTGCCCCAGTCCTGGTGGGTGCCCTTGCGCGGGTCTTCGTGCTCGTAGAGGGCGGTGCCGTCAAAGCGCGCCAGCGCCCAGTCGTCCCGCGGGAAATGCGCGGGGACCCAGTCCAGCAGCACGCCGACACCGGCCTGGTGGAGTTGATTGACCAGGAATTGAAAATCGTCCGGCGTGCCGAACCGGCTTGTCGGCGCGTAAAACCCCGTCACCTGGTAGCCCCACGAGGGATAGAAAGCGTGCTCGGCCACAGGCAAAAACTCGACGTGCGTAAAGCCCATGTTCTGCACGTAGGCCGTCAGCGGCTCGGCCATCTCGCGATAGCTGAGGGACTCGAACTTGTTTTTCTTCATCCACGACCCCAGATGCACCTCATAGATACTCATCGGGCCGCGGAAAGGATCGGCGGCGCGCCGCTTTTCCAGCCAGGCCTGGTCCTCCCAGCGGAATTTGCAGTTGTTCCAGACAATCGACGCGTTCTTGGGGGCGGTCTCGGAAAAGAAAGCATAGGGGTCGGCCTTGAGGATGACGGCGCCGGCGGCGGTCCTGACTTCAAATTTGTAATGAGCGCCCTCGACCGCGCCCGGAATGAAAATCTCCCACACACCCGAAGCGCCCAGGTTGCGCATCGCGTGCTGGCGTCCGTCCCAGTTATTGAAATCGCCCACCACGCTGACGCTCTGGGCCGTCGGAGCCCAGACGGCAAAACTGGCGCCGGCCACGCCGTCGAGGACTTGGAGGTGCGCGCCCAATTTGTCGTAAATCCGGCGTTCGTTGCCTTGGGCAAAGAGGTAAAGGTCCGTTTCGCCCAGAGAGGGCAGGAAGGAATAGGGATCGCGGGTCTGGACCTTGGAGCCGTCCTGGTCGGTAATGATCAGGTCGTAGGCATAGACCGCCTTGGCGCCCGCAGTCGTTCCCTCAAAAAGGCCGGGACGGACCTGTTCCAATTTGAAGCGCGGCTTCTTTTTCTCGTGGACAGGCGCAATCTCCACAGCGGCGGCTTGCGGGCGGAAAACGCGCGCGACCACCCCGGACCCATCCCCCAGAGGATGCATGCCCAAAAGCTCATGGGGCGAACGATGCCGGAGGGCGATCAGACTGTCGGCTTCTTCCTTCGTTAAAATCATGATTGTCCAAGCGTAACAGGAAACGGATTAAACACACGGAAATTGTCGCAGCGTCGATTTTTCGCCCGATCCTCCTTGGCGGTGGATTTCGCAACGGACTGCTGTTTCGGACAATGCCAGGGTTTGCGGCCTTTGATGTGTGAGAACCGCTGGCCAGCAAGGCCCGACCTCACGCCCTCAAAGTTGACGGAGGCGGAAAAATGAGGCCGCACCCAGGGCACTGTTGGTCACGAAATTCCAACCCCCGGACTGCGCGACCGGCTGAACCACAGACTGCCACTGATCCACCCCGCCCAGATTGGTGCAAGATTCGAGCTGATACGGCACCGGGATGACCGGCCATGAAAGGGCCACCTGGGCCGATGCAGGCAGAGACTGAATCTGCAACTGCGGCTGGCCCACCCATTGGTAAATTTCCACCTCCTTGATCTGCGGCCCGTTGCCGCTGCTATAGGCCAAGATGCGAAGACCGGTCGTGTTCGTGTTGAGCGTGACTTCATACCAAACCTCCTCCGGCGTGCTGATCTGGTCGCTGGCTGCCACCCACGCCCCGCCCTGCGAGATGTCGAGAATGAAACTATCCAGGTAACTGTAGCTCGGATCGGTGGCGATGTAGCGGTCTGGCACCAAGCGAAACCGGGTGAGGAACAAGTTGGTGCCGAAGTCCACCTCCAGCCAGGCCTCCTGCTGGCCGCCGGCGGCGCACCAGCCGGTGTTCTCACCCTGGTCGCCCTCGAATGAGGTGATGGGGGTGTAACCATCGTACCAACTCGAGGCAGACACCATGCTCGCATCCACCGCCACCAGAGTCTCGCCTGCGGCAACCGGCAGGCAGGGTAGCGCAAGCGCCGTCAGGAATGCCAAAGCGACTGGAGTGAAGGGACATGTTTTCATAGGATTTGGAGTTGTTTCTCTTGTTGTTATGGGTGATGCCTAACTGTGGCGGAAGGTGATGCGGGCCTTGCCCAGGTCGTAGGGGGACATCTCGACGTTGACCTTGTCGCCGACGCTGATGCGGATGAAGTTCTTGCGCATCTTGCCGGAGATGTGCGCGAGCACTTCGTGTCCGTTGGGCAACGCCACGCGAAACATGGTGCCGGGCAGGACTTGCGTCACCGTGCCAGTCAATTCGATTGGCTCTTCTTTCGCCACGGGTCTATTTCTCAGTTTGGTAAGGTCCGATGCTGTCGATGCGGTAGCGTTTTCTGGCGTTGTCGATGGACACTTCGACCTCTTCCAGGGGTTTGCGGTTGAGAAGAGACTGGGCCACCGGAGTCAGGTAACTGATGATGCCCTTTTCCGGATTGGAGTCCCAGGCGCCGAGAATGACGAAGTGTTCGGCGTGCTGATGTTCCAGATCGGTCACGGCCACCTGGGTGCCGATGCTGACGACATCGGTGCGAGGGTTGGCAAAATCGGAGCCGCGGGCGCGGACCAACTGGGATTCCAGTTCGCCTTTGCGGCGCATGAGCATTTTCTGCATTTCCTTGGCGGCCTTGTATTCGTGGTTTTCGCGCAAATCACCGTAGCTGCGGGCGAGGGCAATCTCCTTGGAATTGGCGGGGATGGCCTTTTGCACCAGGTCGGCGTATTCGTTTTTGCGGCGCTCCAGGCTTTCCCAGGAAACAAGGAAGGAATTCTCCTGCCGGGTCTGGTCGCCTGAAATCATGGTCTGCACCGCCGGGTAGCTCTTGACGATGCGCGCCAGGAGCGACCGTTTGTCCATGTCGTTAAAACAGGGAGAAAGTTGCAAGGCGCGGGTCAGGTCCTTGATCACCTCCAGATCGGCCGAGCCGATTAATTCGACGAGGAGGGTTGGATCGTCCAGGACATAATCGCGCAGCTTGTTGGAGCGTTTCTCGTTGAACTGGTCGCGTTCCATGGCCGTGAGCATGGCGCGGAACACTTCGGGGCCGAGGATGTCGGCAAAGGAATCCGAGCGCTCGCGGGCCAGCCAGAGGAGCAGATCGCTGCTGGCCTGATGCTGGCTGATGAGGCGGGCCAGCAACTCTTTGAGCGCCTCGAGGTTGCCGCCGGAAATGAGGGCATGGGCCACTTCCAAGGCGAGCTTGGCGGAGACGTGGTTGAGCGAGGCGAGCAGCGCGCCGGCCCAGCGCTCGGGAGAGCTCTCCTTGAAGGACTGCAAGGCGCGCCGATGTTTGGAGGCGGGCATTTGCTCGAGGATGGTTCCGACGCGGTTGGATTCCTGGAGCCAAAGGGAGGGAGCGGACACTTCGCCGGGAGCCGGCGCAACGCCGAAAGTGTCGCGCAACTCGTCCCGGACAAAGATCGCCTCCAGCGCGATGGCGGGCTGGGTGCGCTGATGGGTGACAATCTCGGCGTTCAAGGCGGGAAGGATCTCTTTGGCCAGGGCCGCCTTGTCCTGGATGTCGGAAAGGTTTTTCAAGATTTCATGGGCGACGGCGCCGCGGGCCTTGAGGCCCTTGGCGGCGCGAAACTCGCCCATCAACCGGTCTGGCAAGGCGACTTCCTTGGCCTGATAAAGGATGGGATCGGATTTTTTGGCGGGCACCTGGAAATGGCCGTCCTTTTTCAGTTCGTGCTTGGCGCCCTCCCACCATTTCTTCCAGTCGTCCTTGATGACGTCGGGGACGAGGACCTGCTGGATTTGATCGACGGTGGCGCGGTTGCCAAAGCTTTGCAGAACCAATTTGATCAAATCCAGATGGTGCAGGGCCGCCATTTGGCGCAGGGCGTCGAGGTCCGCAACTTTGCGGGCATAGATATGATCGCTGGAAATGGGCTTGAGCGACTCGGCGGCGAACGCCAAGTCCATGGTGTGGCCGGGTTTGGACTGAAAATCGATGACAAAGCGGGAGAAGACCGCGTCCACCGTCACAATTTTTCCGAATCCCCAACTGCGGTGGTAACAGTAGCCGCTGTCGGTCAACTCCACCAAAGCGTCCACGTGTTGGCGGGTGAGTTTCCCGGCGGCCGCCAGTTTTTCAAATTCTTCTTTCATCGGTATATTCTCGCGTCCCATAAGTGTCCGATCATTATTAGGTCGTGAACGGCGAAAATCCAAGAGAAATTGCCGTGCGCGTCTTGAGCCGGCGCGGACGGCCCGGCCAATACGTGGAAGTCCTGCTGGAGCGGGAGTTGGCCGCCCATGCGCTTTCCCACCCGGACCGCGCCCTGTGCCAGGAACTGGTCTTTGGCCTGGTGCGCTGGCAACGCACCCTCGACTGGCTGGTCGCCCGCAAGACGGCGGGCCGCGCCCAAAACGCCACCGTCCGCCTTTTGCTGCACCTGGGGCTTTACCAGCTTTTCTGGCTGCAACGCATTCCCGACCATGCCGCGGTGCATGAAACGGTCGAGTTGGGCAAACGTCTGGGTTTTGGGCCGCGGGCCGGCTTCCTCAATGCCCTGTTGCGCGGGTTTATCCGCGAACGCGAACAAACCAAACAATCGCTGGAGGCCCTGAAACAAACTGATCTGGCGCTGGGCTATTCCCATCCCGCCTGGCTGGTCGAGCGATGGCAGGCCCGCTGGGGCGTGGAGAAAACCCGGCGGTTGCTGGAATGGAACAACACCCCGCCGCCGACCTGCGCGCGGCGCAACGGATTGAAGACCGACTTCCCTTCCCTGGCGGCCCGGTGGAAGGAGGAGGGAATCGAGTTCGAGGAACGGCAATGGGACTGGACCGGGCCGGGGCTGGTCTTCGAGTTGCGCTCGCACCCGCCGCTGGCCGGTTGCCCCAGTTTTCAGGACGGACTTTTTTACGTGCAGGACCCCGGCACGCTGCTGGCGGTCGAACAACTGGGGCCGCAGCCGGGCGAGACGGTCCTGGATTGGTGCGCCGCCCCCGGCGGCAAAACCACGTTTATCGCCCAGCTCATGCGGAATCGCGGACGGGTCGTGGCCCAGGACAACCAACCCGAACGGCTGGAGCTGCTGCGGGAGAATTGCCGGCGGCTCGGCGCCCTCTGCGTGGAGGTCTCCCCTGCCCCGCCCGCGCCCGGCGAGTTCGACCGAATTCTAATTGACGCACCGTGCTCGAACACCGGCGTCATGCGGCGGCGGGTGGACTTGCGCTGGCGCCTGCAGCCGTCCGAGATTCCGCGCCTGCGGAAAGCGCAGGCGGCATTGCTGGCCCAGGCCGCGCCGAAATTGAAGCCCGGCGGCACGCTGGTCTATAGCACGTGCAGCCTGGAACCGGAGGAAAACGAAGAGGTGGTGGGCGGTTTTCTCAAAGAGCAGCCCGGCTTCCAACTGGACAGCGAGCGCCAACTGCTTCCGTTCGCCGAAGGGGTGGACGGGGCCTACGTCGCCAGGCTGCGGCGCACGATGGCGCATCTACAGGCTTGAGCTTCCCGGACGGAACATGCTAGATTCTGGCCGATGAGTACGTTTGGTGAAATTGAAGCCGCGGTGAATGCTCTGCCGTTATCCGAGCAGAAGGCGTTGTTTGAGCATTTGACGCAACGCCTGCAAATCGGGGAGGACGTGAGGCGCCGCCTGCCGCTCGTTCCGGCGACCGGGCATCCGATCACGCAAGAGGAGATTGACGATGCCCTCGACGCCGACTGAAGCGCTGCTGGACGTGAACGTGGTTATCGCCGCAACCTTTGCAGACCACGTGAAGCACGGGATTGCGCGAGGATTCGTCAATAGACTCGACCATTTTCACACCACGCCAATGACGCAGGGCGGCTTCTTGCGTTTCGCAACGCGCCCCTGGAAGGACCACCGCAAGGTTGAACAGCCGCCTCGTCTGAGCATGTCGGAGGCGCAGTCGAAGCTCATGGAATTTACC
This sequence comes from Verrucomicrobiota bacterium, assembly GCA_049510745.1. Lineage (GTDB taxonomy): Bacteria > Verrucomicrobiota > Verrucomicrobiia > Limisphaerales > Palsa-1400 > PLGF01. The sequence continues at coordinate 51,846 of JBEKYR010000004.1, forward strand.
AACGCGGCCGGGCACGTGTTTCTTTCCGACGACGCCCAGTTCACGGAACTGGGTCTGCGTTCCATGCAAGGGCATCGGCAGTGGACCGATGCCTACCTGCTTCATCTCGCTCGCAAGCACGGGTTGTCGCTGGCTTCATTGGAAAGTCGAATGGCAAACCTTGATGATCCGAGCAAGCCCGTATTATTTGTGGTGATGTAGCCACACAGCACGCGTCCCCCATTGGACAAAACCATCGGCGGCGCCTTTTTCCGAGGACCTCTTACGGTGCGATGCGTGAAGAACGCAAAACCATCCGCTCTTGGGGGACCCCATTTCCATCGTGACCCCATTTCCATTTCCCCTGAAGGCATATTTTTACTGTGCCGTCCAGCCGCCATCGACGACGATGTCGGTGCCGGTAATGAAGGCGGCGGCGTCTGAACACAGATAAAGCGCCAGTTGGCCGATGTCTTTGGGATCGCCCCAACGGCCCAACGGAGTCGCCGCGAGGAACTGCCGATTCAGCTCCGGATTCTCCATGAGCGGGAGGTTCATTTCCGTGGCAAACGGGCCGGGACTGATGCCATTGACGGTGATGCCGTCCGGGGCCAGTTCCAAAGCCAGAGCGCGAATGAAGCCCAGCAAGCCAGCCTTGCTGGCGCAATAAGCGGTGCGGCCCGCAATGGCAACATGGCTCATCGTGGACGTCATGTTGATGATTCTCCCATAGCGCCGGCCTTTCATCTGCGGCACAAAATAACGGCACATCAGGAAGACGCCGGTCAGGTTGGTGTCCAAAACCTGCCGCCATTCAGTGGAAGAAAGTTCGATAAGTGGTTTGCGAATATTGATACCGGCGTTGTTGATGAGAATGTGCGGGACACCGGCCTCTGTGACGACGAGTTCCGCGAGCCGGGCAATCTGGGCCTCATTCGTCACGTCCGCCGGATGCACCCAAGCCTTGACGCCAAAGGCATGTGCCGCGCGCGCGGTTTCCTCCAGTTGTTCCCGGTTGCGCGAGACAAGCACAACGTCCGCGCCCGCCTCCGCCAAAGTGGTGGCCATTGCCCGGCCCAGGCCTTTGCCGGCGCCGGTGATTAGGGCGATCTTTCCCGTCAAGTTACAAGTATTCATTGAAGTTTCGGGTTGATTATGCCGCCCAACTCTGTTTTTGCCAGCGCCAAACTGGCGGTTTTTGACTTTCTGGCTTGTTAATGCAAAATTGTGCGACGAATGAGCCGCAACGCTTTTAACAGAGAAGAAGCACGGGCGCGGCTGTCGCCCGCCAAAACCGGTTTATTCCCAGTCCCACTCCTCGAACAATTCCGAGATCGGGAAGCGGAAGCCGGGCAGGAGGTCTTCGCCCTCCAGAAAACCGCCGCTGCCAATCAGTTTGCGGTCGGTGAGGGAGCGGCAGACTTCCACGTGCCGGGCTTCGGGATCGATGATCCACGCCAGACGCGCGCCGCTGCTGAAGAAATCCTTCAATCGGTCGTCGATCTCGCCGCGCGTGTTGCCGGGCGAAAGAATCTCCACCGCCAGATCGGGCGCGCCGGGAAAGAAACGGCGCGTCGAGCGCCGGAATCCCAGGGACGCCAAACGCGCCCGGCTGACAAAGGAAATGTCCGGCGCGCGGCAGTTGCGATTGTTCATCCAGAAGCCGGTGCTGGAATCCAGGACCGCCCCCAGGCGGCCGGATCGGACAAAAGTAAGAAGCGCCGCCGACAGCCGCGTGCAGATGTCGCCATGAAAGAAATCATTCTTGGGGCTCATAACCAGTTCGCCATCGACAATTTCGTGGATGAAGCCGTCTTCGGGCAAAGCCTGCACCTCGGCCTCGGTCCAGAGTTTTTTCGGCGCTTCAACCACAGCGTTCATGGAAGCATATTACGAGCGTTGGCGGCGGCTGTCGAGACTAACCGCGCCAGTCGCGCCAGTCGCTGAAGACTTCGTCGCGCATGAGGGTGGCGGCCCGCGAATCCGGCCATCGCCAATAACACTACGGCGTAACGCATTGGAATGCGCCCAGGACCGCAAAATCATTCGCGTTTGTCGTGAGCAATGAATTGATTCCAGCGCTCCGGTAAGTCGCGGCCAGCAGTGTGTCCAGTATTCGCTTTCGTCCCAGACCGTGGCCGCGATGCCAGACAAAGAATTGTGCCATCGCGGCGTCGCCGGGAATGGTGTGTGTTACCTCGTGGGCAGTCCACCATTTTTGCGCCAAATCGCGCGCCGCCTCCATGCTAAGTGGCGCGGCAAACCGCTTGGCGTCAGTGACCACGTGGATAAACTCGGCCAGCACTTGCGGAGCCAGCGCGAATTCGTCCCCTGCGGCAACAAGTGCGGCGATTTTCGCCCGCGCGGCTTGATGACTGGTGTGCTCTACAACTTCGGCGGCGACCAGGAATCCGGTGTCGATCCCGTGATTCACTGGCGCCCTTCCAGCATCTCACCCAGCAAGTCGTCATCCGGGCTGAACGGACGAATCACCCGGCCAAGACTCACCGGTGCGATGTCCAGCACACTATGCGGCAAAGCGCTCTTGAGTCGCCGGCGGCGCATCCGCTCGGAAAGCCACTCGAACAAGCTCTCCTGTTGCTCCAGCGGCAGGGCATCGGCAGCCTGTTCGATTTCAATCAAAGTTGACATACCTTTTTTATACGCAAAAACCGGCGATTTTCAAGCAAAATGCCGTGAGGAATTCTGACGCCTCAATCCATTTCGCGGCAAACGCCATTCAACTCCAGTCCGATGCCACATCAACCGCGCCAGTCGCGCCAGTCGCTGAAGACTTCGTCGCGCATGAGGGTGGCGGCCTGGAAAAGCCAGCGGGGCGGCTTGCGCTTGAGGTCCTGGCGCAGGGCCGCGCCCTGGCCGCTGCCCAGATGAATGTTGGCGGTTTCCCAGCCCATCGAATAAAGCAGTTTCAATTCGTCGCGCTCCTCCGGCAGATGGCTTAGCTCCAGCCGGAAACAATCGGGCGAGAGGCGGCGCACGATCCAGGCGCCTTTGATCTTCCAATAAGGGTCCTGCGCGCGGACGGCGCGGCGCAGAATGTCCTCAAGGTAAAGAGGGCCGGCGGTTTTGCCCTCGGCGAAGAGGCAGGCGGAGAGGGCCCAGGCCTTGGCTTCGCGCGCCAGCCAGCCGCCCTGCCAGACGGCCAATCCCAGGTAGCGCTCGCGCCCCAGGCTGCCCAAACCCGCGATGCGATGGGCGAAACGCAATTGAATTTTCTGGTCCGGCAGAATGGAACGAATGGCCGGGAGGACAGTCGAAGGCAGGCGGGTTTTGAGCGGGGCCAGGCGGCGAAGCTTTTTCCAGAACTTCTCCGGTTCCCGCAGGCGGTGCCGCACCATGGCGCGCAACGCCGTGCCGCGATCCACCAGGACAAACGGCGCGCCGCCCACTTTGACGGCGTCCTGGTAGCCGCGCAGAATTTCCGCCGCGGCGTCTTCGGGCGAGACGTCCAGTTGTTCGACGGCCAGAAAGGCGCTGGCGGCCAGGCGGATCAAATCGTTGGTGTAGGGCAGCGGGCTGGCTTCGTCAAAATCGTTGACGCCCCAGACCAGGCGGCCTTCGGCGTCGCGCCAGGTGCCGAAATTTTCGACGTGCAGGTCGCCGACGGAGAGGACGCGGGGGCCTTCGCAAAATTTGGGGCACGCCTGCGGCCAGACCTGCGCCCAACGGTAATAGGTGGCGCGAAGGAAGAAAAACGGGTCCGCGCGCATGCGCTGATGCTTGAGGAGCAGGTCGCCTTTGAGGAGACGGATTTGGCGGCCGAGCCAGGCTTCGTATCGGATGGTGGATTGGCGGATGTTCATAAGGCAAAGGGCGGGCGCGCTGTCAAGAATCGAGGGCGTCCAGAGCGGCGCGGGTCTGAGCGCGTTTGGACTGCCAATCGGCCAAGCGCTGCTCGTGCTCCTGCAAGACGGTCGCCGGCACTTTCCGGGCGAAGTCCGGGTTGGCCAGCTTGGTTTTCACCTTCTCGATTTCCGCGTCGATTTTTTGAAGTTCCCTGGTCAGGCGGGCTTTTTCCGCCTCGGCATTGACCAGGCCGGCCAGGGGGATGAATAGTTTTCCGCCGAAACCGGGATGAATCACCGGCTCGCCTTTGGAGGGCTGGTATTCCGGGCGATGCTCAATGCTTTCAGCCCCGGCCAGCAATTGGATCACTTCCTTCTCCGCGGGATCGATGTCCGCGGGGGCGTGATAAACAATTTTGAGCCGCTGGCCGGCCGGGATGCGGTATTGGGCGCGGATGTTCCTGATGGCGATGACCAGCTTCTGTCTGTCATCTATAAAACTGAGGACGTCTTCGGAAAGGAGGTAGTGGGCCTTGAAATCGGCGTCGAAGGGTTTGGGCCACGGCGCGAACACAATCGTCCGGCCGCCCTGGTCGTCCGGCATGTCCTCGGCGTAACCCATCCCGTGCCACAATTCCTCCGTGATGAAAGGCAGGAAGGGATGGAACAGGCGCAGCGTGTGGGACAGAATAAAATCCATCACCGCCAGCGTGTTCTGTTTGCGCGCGGCGTCGGCGCCCTGCAGCACGGCCTTGCTCGCCTCGACATACCAGTCGCAATACTCGCTCCAGAAGAAGCGGTAGAGAGTGGCGGCGGCGTCGCTGAATTTGTATTCGGCGAAGGCGGCGTCCAATTCGCGGATGGCGGCGTCGAGGCGGAGGAGAATCCAGCGGTCGTCGCGCGTGAGGAGGGGGGGCGCGATTTCGCCCTGGACCTGGCCGGCCTGGAGTTGGCGGAAGCGGCAGGCGTTCCAGAGTTTGTTGCAGAAATTGCGGCCCAGCTCGACCTGCTGTTCGTCATAAAGAATGTCCTGTCCCAGGGGCGCGGAGCGCATGACGCCAAAGCGCAGGGCGTCGGCGCCGTAACGGCCGATGAGGTCGAGGGGATCGGGCGAGTTGCCCAGGCTCTTGGACATTTTGCGGCCCTGCTTGTCACGAATAATTCCGGTGAAATAGACGTTGCGGAAAGGCGGCTCTCCCGTGAATTCGTAGCCCGCCATGATCATGCGCGCGACCCAGAAGAAAATGATGTCCGGGCCGGTGACCAGGTCGGTTGTAGGATAGAACTTTTGCAGCGTGTCCGTCTGGTCGGGCCAGCCCATGGTGGCGAAGGGCCAGAGCCAGGAGCTGAACCAGGTGTCGAGCACGTCCGGGTCCTGCCGCCAGCCGTCACCGGGAGAATCGATTTGACAGCGGGTCTCGCCGTCCTTGTACCAGACGGGCAGGCGATGGCCCCACCAGAGCTGGCGGGAGATGCACCAATCCTTGATGTTGACCATCCAATGGAGGTAGGTCTTGCTCCAGCGTTCCGGGTGGAAGCGAATCTGGCCGTTCTCGACCGCGGCGGTCGAGGCGGCGACCGACGGGTAGCGCAAAAACCATTGCTCGCTCAGATACGGTTCGATGGGCACGTGGCTGCGCTGACTGTGGCCGACGCGATGAACGTATTTTTCCGTCTTGAGCAGCAGGCCGAGGCTTTCCATTTTCGCCAGCACGGCTTTGCGCGCCGCCATGCGGTCCAATCCGGCAAACTCCGCGCCCGCCTCCTGGGTCATTGAGCCGTCGGGGGCGATGACGACCGTCAGGGGCAGATGATGGCGCAGCGCCATTTCGTAGTCGGCGGGATCGTGGGCGGGGGTGACTTTGACACAGCCGGCGCCGAATTTCGGATCGACCAATTCGTCGAGGATGATGGGAATGGGCTTGTTGCGGAGGGGCAGCAGGACCTTCTTGCCGCGCAAATTCTCATAACGCGGGTCCTGCGGATGAACGGCCACGGCTTCGTCGCCCAGCATCGTTTCCGGCCGTGTCGTGGCCACGACGACAAAGCCCTCCTCGCCGACGAGGGGATATTTGAAGTACCACAAATGCCCGTGCTGCTCGACCATTTCGACCTCCTCGTCGGACAAGGCGGTGCGGGCGGCGGGGTCCCAATTGACCATGCGCTTGCCGCGATAGATCAAGGACTTGTTGTAGAGATCGACGAAGACGCCCTGGACGCAACGGCTGTAGGCGGGGTCCATGGTGAAGCGCTCGCGCGTCCAATCGCAGGAAGCGCCCAGCATGACAAGCTGCTGAATGATGATGCCGCCGTGCTTTTCCTTCCATTCCCAGACCTTCTCCAGAAGTTTTTCGCGGCCGAGGTCCTCGCGGGACTTCATCAGGCCCTGCTGGCGCAAATTCTTCTCGACAACGGCCTGGGTGGCGATGCCGGCGTGATCGGTGCCGGGCAGCCACAACACTTCAAACCCCCTCATGCGGGCCAGGCGGGCCAGGATGTCCTGGATGGTGTTGTTGAGGACGTGCCCGAGGGTGAGCACGCCGGTGACGTTGGGCGGCGGGATGACGATGGAATAGGCCGGCTTGGCCGAGCGCGGATGGGCGACAAAGCACTTTTGGTCGAGCCAAAACCGGCGCCATTTTTCCTCGACGGCGCGGGGTTCGTAGGCTTTTGGGATTTCGGACATAAATTTTCAACCACGAATGGACACAGACATATATTTTCAACCACGGATGGACACGGATTCACACGGATAAAGCCAGTGAGTTCTCATATATTTTTTCGTTAAGTCCGTGCCCGATCTCGTTAAGCACCTCGAACGCAAAGCCAATAAGTTTCTCCGTTTCGGCTTTGAAAATCAATTTTGATTCGCGGCTGCTGCTTAAGTTCTGTCTTTCATCCGTGTCCATCTGTGTCTATCCGTGGTTAAATTGTTTTTTTCATCAGGCGATATTCCATGACATAAATTTTCAACCACGGATGGACACGGGTTCACACGGATAAAGCTAGAGCACCACACGCTCCCATTCCATTCGGGCGCGCTTAAAATTCACGATTAACCCCACCCGCAATTTGGAGATGCGGAGATAATTCAGCATCTGGCCGCGTTCATGGTCGGTAATGCAATCAATGACTTTGGTGTCCACAATCACCGAACCAAAAGCGATAAGGTCTGGAATGAATTCGCCGACTTGAACACCCCGGAAACACACCGGGAATCTTCTTTGCTGGTCGAACGCAATCTCGTTTTGCTTGAACAAAACCACCAGTGAGTTCTCATATATTTTTTCGATAAGTCCGTGCCCGATCTCGTTAAGCACCTCGAACGCAAAACCAATAAGCTTCTCCGTTTCGGCTTTGAGAATCAGTTTTGATTCCCGGCTGCCGCTCAAGTCCGGTCTTTCATCCGTGTCCATCTGTGTCTATCCGTGGTTAAATTATTCTTTCATCAGGCGATACTCCGTGACATAAATTTTCAACCACGGATGGACACGGATTCACACGGATAAAACCGGTGAGTTCTCATATATTCTTCGTTAAGTCCGTGCCCAATCTCGTTAAGCACCTCGAACGCAAAACCGATAAGTTTTTCCGTTTCGGCTTTGAGAATCAGTTTTGATTCCCGGCTGCTGCTCAAGTCCGGTCTTTCACCCGTGTCCATCTGTGTCTATCCGTGGTTAAATTATTTTTTCCATCAGGCGATACTCCGTGACATAAATTTTCAACCACGGATGGACACGGATTCACACGGATAAAACCGGTGAGTTCTCATATATTTTTTCGTTAAGTCCGTGCCCGATCTCGTTAAGCACCTCGAACGCAAAGCCAATAAGTTTCTCCGTTTCGGCTTTGAGAATCAATTTTGATTCGCGGCTGCTGCTCAAGTTCGGTCTTTCATCCGTGTCCATCTGTGTCTATCCGTGGTTAAATTATTTTTTCATCAGGCGATATTCCATGGAATCGACCAGGGCCTGCAAACTGGCCTCGATGATGTTGGCGCTGACGCCGACGGTGCCCCATTCCTCGGTCCCGTCGCTGGACTGAATGAGGACGCGGGTCTTGGCGGCGGTGCCGGCGGTCGAGTCAAGGATACGGACCTTGTAATCGGTCAGGCGAATGCGCTTGAGCTGCGGATAGAAACCGGCCAGGGCGGCACGCAAGGCGGAGTCCAGGGCGTTGATCGGGCCGTCGCCCTCGGCGACGGTGTGGGCGGACTTGCCCTCGACCCGGACCTTGACCGTGGCCTCGCAAATCGAGGAGCCGCCGTCGCGCCGCATCGAGACGTGATAGACGGTCACCTCGAACGGCAGCGTTTGGTGATGGAGTATCCTGTGGATGAGAACGGCGAGCGAGCCGCCCGCGGCCTCGAATTCGTAGCCCTGGTGTTCGAGGGTTTTGACGCGTGCCAGGATTTCCTTCAACTCCGGTGCGTCGTCGGCCAGGCGGATGCCCAACTCGCGGGCCTTGAGGAGAATGTTGCTGCGGCCGGCCAGATCGCTGATGAGCACGTTGCGCGCATTGCCGACGGATGCCGGGTCGATGTGCTCGTAACTGCCAAAAATTTTCTGGACCGCGTTGACGTGCATGCCGGCCTTGTGCGAAAAGGCGGCCGAGCCGACCCACGGCTGGCGCGGGCTGTGGCGGAAGTTGGCGATCTCATCCACGAATTGCGACAGGTCCTTGAGCAGCGGCAGCGAAGCGGCCGGCACGCACGTTTTGCGCAATTTGAACGCGATGTTAGGAATGACGCTGGTCAGGTTGCAATTGCCGGTGCGTTCGCCGTAACCATTGATGGTGCCCTGCACCTGCGTGGCGCCCGCCTCCAGCGCCGCCAGGGCGTTGGCCACGCCGAGGCCGATGTCATCGTGAGTGTGGATGCCGATGCGCCCCTTGAGCGCGGCGCGGGCGGCGCGGGTGATGGCGGCGATTTCGCCGGGCAACCTGCCGCCGTTGGTGTCGCACAAAACGACCCTGTCGGCGCCGGCGTTTTCCGCGGCCTGCCAGGTGGCCAGCGCGTAGGCGTTGTTGTCCTTGAACCCGTCGAAAGCGTGCTCGGCGTCATAAACGACGAATTTTCCGTGCTGCTTGAGGAACCGGACCGTGTCGGCGATCATGGCCAGGTTTTCATCCGGCGTGGTGCGGAGGACTTTGCGGACATGCAACAGCCAGGTCTTGCCGAAAATAGTGACGACAGGCGTATGCGCTTCGAGGAGGAGCCGGACCTGGTCATCGGCGGCCACGGCGACATCCTTGCGGCGGGTCGAGCCGAAGGCGGCCAGTTGGGCGCGCCTGAATTTTTTGCGTTTGGCCTCGTGGAAAAACTCGATGTCCTTGGGATTGGAGCCGGGCCAGCCGCCCTCGATGAAATGGACGCCGAAGGCATCGAGCCGTTCGGCGATGCGCAACTTATCGGTGAGGGAAAAGTTAACGCCTTCGCCCTGGCTGCCATCGCGCAAGGTCGTATCGTAGATTTCGACATCGGGTTTCATACATTTCCGCCGGCCCGGACCAACCCGCCGCCGGCGGACTGAAACAATTACGACAGGGGCGCGGTTTTTGCAAAACATAATGGGAAGACCCTCCTCGCCCAAGGATTTTTTTAAACCGCGAAATATGCGAAATATGCGAACGGATTGGATTTTTCGCGTCGTTCGGGTATTTCGCGGTTGACTCGGTTTTCTATATATGAAAAAACTCTCCGCGTCATCCGAAACAGTATTCACCGGGACAAACTACTGAATGCAAATCAGCGCGCGCACGAATGGAGGAGGCGCCTTTCTTGACACTTACTGCGCATCGTCGAGACAATTGTCTCAGCCGCCCTTTTCCAGGTCCATTGCTTCATGTCTTCCGCGGCCGCCCGGCCGCGCGCTTGCGCCTCGGCGCGATGCTCGCGGGCGTATTCAATGCTGGCGATGATTTCGTCCAACGAAGGCTCAACCCACTGAGCCACCAATTGTCCTTGCGGGTCGTTGATGGCGAGAGGCCGGAGACTCTTGAGCAGGAAGGCATTGTTCTCATGGCAGACATCCTTGTGCCCGGTGGCATCGGTGACAATGGCCGGTTTGCCGCAGGCCATGTATTCCATGAGGACCAGATTGGTCCCTCCCTCACAACGATTGGGGAACAATCCAAGGTCGGATTGGCCATAGGCCCGGGCCATTTGTTCCGGCGTCAAATCCGCCATGGTGATCACTCGCCGGGGGTCGATCCCGTTGAGTCGATAGAGGTGCTCCATCTGCCCGACCCAATGGCGGCCGGACAATTCAAACCGAATGTGAGGCGACGCCTTCATCGTCTCCATGGAGGCCGGCCACGGGTTGTGCCATGCTGTCAATAATATCATATCGGGATGCCTTTGGCTGAGGATGGCGAAAGCCCTGAGCACAAGGTCCTGGCCCTTGCGCAGTTCGAATTTCCCGCCGGAAAAGAGCACGAAACGCCCGCCTGGCGCGGCCGCTTGGGGGTGAAACACCGTCCCGTCCACGCCTTGAATCAACAAGGCGCCGCGTGAAATGGCTTTCTCTCGCAGACGTTCCAGGCACCAGGTTGAGCCGGCAAAAACGACGTCGAACTGGCGGGCGTTTTCCACCGACTCGGACGTCAACTCGTTTTCAAAAAAGGCATAGCCGAAATTGTTGCGTCCCCGCGCGGTGGTGAAGGGAGTGAAAGCAGACCCTTGCAGGGGCGTGAAGAGATCGCCGGGCAGCGCTTTGCATTGGAACATGGGGTCGCTGCTCTCCAAAGGGCGCACTTCCACCAGTTTTGACAATTCCGCCAACAAATGCCGGTTGCAGACGCCCCAACCGAAGCCGTGGCCCGGTTGTCCTGCGTAGTAAAGCGGGGTTGAGTCGGGGACGCCTGCCGGCGGCGCGACAGAATTGAATCCCGAATCAGCAGATTGATTCGCAGGCCGTGCAAGAGCGCGCAGAGCCACTTCGATTTGCGCGATGACCCCCGCCCAATCACCGGGCTTGGGCTGGCGAAAGAGGGTCATTGTGGGATACCAGGGGCTGTCCGAGCGTCCCTGCATCCAGCGCCAACAAGGGGCGTAAGAGAGAACTCCCCACACTGGACGCGCCAGCGCGCCGGCCAGGTGCAAGGTCGCGGTGCAGACAGAAATCACCAGGTCCATCTGGCCCATCGCCGCAGCGGTATCAGCAAAATCGCGCACGCGGCTGCCGAGGTCTTCAACCTGAATGTCCTCCGGCAACTGCCGCAAGTCAGCCGCGCGGGGACCACATTGAAGGCTGAAGAAACGAACGCCCGGCATCCGCAACAGCGGCAGAAACTGATCCAGCGAAGTCGAACGGATTCGATTCTTGCGGTATTGTTCGCCGCCAGCCCAGACGAGGCCCACTTTCAAAGTTCCCGCCGGTCCCGCGCTTAACGGAAACGTTTCGGCGGGCGGGATGGGAAGATAGGGGACGCGCGCCGGCACGTTTTCAAGCGTGGTTTTCAGCAGGTGCGGCAGGCTCATCAAAGCGGCGTGGGTGTCAAAGGGCGGGAGCGGTTCTCCCGAACCAAACAGTTGATCAATCCCCTGGACATGGCGCGCCAGAGCATGCAAGGGGGCCGGGCAAACCAGCAGCACGCGCGCTCCGCGCCCGGCCAGCAACGGGACGTAGCGGAGGAAATGGATGACGTCGCCCACGCCTTGTTCGGCGTAGAGCAAAATGGTCTGGCCTCCGAGGTCCCGGCCATCCCAGGCCGGCTCTTTCAAGGCCGGACGTTTGGCGGGCGCGTCGGGCCTGTTCCAACGCCACTCATACTCCGCCCATCCGCGAACAAAATCGCCGCCGGCCAGCAGCGCCAGGGACCTATTGTAACGCGCGTTGGCATCGTCCCCTTTGATGGCCAGTGCCTGATCGAAGGCCAGCACGGCTTCGCCGGGCCTGCCTTGGCCCAGAAGGGCATTGCCCAGGCTGTTGCAGGCGGCATTGGAACCCGGCTCCAACCGCAAAGCGCGCCGCGCGAACTCTTCAGCAAGGACAAAGTCACACTTCAGCTCCAAAGCCGCCGACACGGTATTGAGCAAGTCGGCGTTTGGATGCGGCTCTTGCCGGAGCGCCATTTCCAGGCTGGCCATGGCCTCGTCGCCACGTTCCAACTTGGTCAGAGCCGCTCCGAGTTGCGCGTGGACGCCGGGCAAATCCGGCTGGAGCGCCGCAGCTTTGCGAGTCGCCTCGGCCGCCTCGGCATACCGCCCCAGGGCCAGCAGGATGCTGCCTGCCGACCGGTGCGCTTCCGCGTTGGAGGGAGCGATTTTAATGGCTCGTTGAACCCATGAGAGGGCTTGCTCGCTGCGACCCCGCTGGTGCTCGATCAGGGCCAGATAATTCAGCGCCAGAATATTGTGAGGCTCGTGCTGAATGACCTTCTCGCACAGCGCAACGGCTTGGGCGGGTTTTCCCGCCTCAAATTCTTTGACCGCTTGCTGGAGCAGTTGGATCAAATTGGATTTCAACATCCAGTCAATCTGTACCAATAAACGGCCGCCGCCAATCCGTTTGACGCCTCCGGCAATTTTGCGTTTACCAACGCCATCAACTCAAATGCGCCGCAGACCTTGATAACCCTGAAAGTGCAATGAATCTAAATCCGGCGGCAAAATCTACCCGGTAGGGCGTCGGTGCTCTGACGCCTGCTTCAACCGCGTGGCCATTCGCTCGACCCTCCAGCCTGGAACGGTGACGCTGACAGCCACGCGCGCGGGCCTGGAACCGGCCACGGCGCGGCTCGAATCCAAACCGGTCAAAATCAAAGGCGGCCTGATGGAAGCGCCGCCCTGAGCCTTGAAAGTTCCTCTTTGCAGGCGCCCGTCGCTGTGTTAGACTTTTCTTCAACATGAGAACGGTTGAAGCAATCATCCAGCCCAATGGCGAGGTCCGGCTGGTCGAGCCGGTGCGTGTGCGGTCTCCCAGACGCGCGCTGGTGACGATCCTCGAAGAGGAGCCGCAGGTGCAGGACGCAGCCCTTTTGAGTGAAGCCGCGTTGGCGGAGGATTGGAATCGTCCCGAGGAGGATGCGGCGTGGGCACACTTGCAGCCGGCCAAGTCGTCATAGTTCACTTCCCCTTTTCCGATCTTACTGCCTCCAAATTGCGGCCGGCGGTGGTGCTGGCGGATGCGGGGCGAGAGGATTGGATTCTCTGCCAAATTACGAGCAAGCCTTACGGCGACACACGCGCCATCAGGTTGGAGGACGGCGACTTTGCAAGCGGTTCATTGCGGCTCACGAGTTTTGCGCGCCCCGGCAAATTGTTCACGGCCCATGCCAGCCTCGTGGCCGGACAAGTCGGCGAGTTGAAAGCTGGCAAGTTCGCCGCCATCCGCGACGCCGTAAAACGGGTGATATAGGAACCCAGGTCTAAAGTCGGCGGGGAAAAGGGGGAATGGGTTTGCTTTTGGGATGTGGCTGGATTAGTGTACAGTCAATTGGTTGGCCGTTGGTTCCGCCCAAAGTCGCGCAGAGACCGGCGCGGTTTGAGCTTGTGCGCGGAATGACCCAGACAACCCGCATGAGAACCAAAATCGGACTTGTGTTGCTGGCCGTCACTTTGCCGCTGGCGGGCGATGTCGCGCCGCCGCCGGTTTACACCAGCGGATTCAGCATGACCATCCGGCTGGGACGGGAGTTGTCCGAGGCGTTGCCGGCCCAGTACGGCGAGCAGTTGGACCCGCAGGTTGTCACCCTCCAAACCCAGGATTTGCCCCTGGTGGCGCCAATTGCGATCACCGAGGAGAATCATGTCTTGCGCCAGGTTTCCCTCTCGGCCGGGTTCATCGACCTGGTCAATCATCTGGCCCACGCCAAAGCCATCGACCACGTCCAACCGGGTTATTTCGAGCAATACGTCAAGAATCTCGCCCTGCTCTGCACCAGCAACAGTTCAGTGCAGCCGCCCAATATCGTGGACACGCGCTATTGGGCCGAGGACGTCATGAACGACCAAATCAGCTACTTCAATCAGATGATCGCCGTGGCCATGGCCATCAACTTGTCGCATCACTACTTGGGCCATTACACCAAGTACGCTCCCAAGCTGGCCGGGGCCGGGGACAAACCGGTTCCGATCAACAGTTTTTTGACGCCGGACGAATGGGAGGTTTCGGTCAAGGCCGGGACGGTGGACGCCCTCAATTGCGCCCTGTCCACCGAGGGCATCCGGGCGCTCTTTGAGGCGATCGACAAGATGCCCCAGCGGCCGGGGTGGACGGCCTACATCCTTCCGCAACAGGTCGATATCAAAAAGCTCAATAAACAACTGGAACGGTACGAGGACGATTTTTTCCACGGGAAGTTGAAGTAGCCGGAATGGGCTTGACGCCGAGGCGCGGCGGGACAAGAATCGCGGGGTAAAGGTTATCTTATGAGCAAAGTGGCAGGCATGGCGGCTGGGATGGTGTTTTTCTTCAGCATGGCAACGTCCATTCCCGCGCAAGAGCCGGTCCCTCCGCCCGCGCCGGACACGCCGTTGCGCTCGGCGGCGGAATTGGATCAATTGCTCGGTCCCATCGCGCTTTATCCCGATCCGTTGATTGCGGAAATCCTTCCGGCTTCGACGTTCCCAAGCGAGATCGTGATGGCGGACCGTTATATCGGCGAAGGCGGCGATCCCAACCAAATCGCCAGCCAGGGGTGGGACCCAAGCATCCAGGGTCTGGCGCATTACGCCAGCGTGCTCAAATGGATGGATGATAATCTGGCCTGGTCCACGCAATTGGGGCAGGCCTTTGAAAGCCAGCAAAGTGACGTGATGGATGCGATCCAGCGCCTTCGCGCACAAGCCCAAAACCTCGGGAACCTGCCCAACACCCCGCAGGAAACGGTGGCCAGTGACGACGGAGCCATCGAAATCGAGCCGACGAATCCCGACGACATTTACGTGCCCGATTATTCGCCGGACACGATTTATTATCAGCCCGGCGTTTATTGCACCTACGGCATCGGATTTCCGATTGGCATCTGGCTGGCATATGATTGGAACTGGCGCGACCGTCATCTCATCTGGTGGGGGCCGGGGCATCCGCGTCCGGGCAACTGGTGGCATCAAACACCCCGCGAACGTCACGATTACATCGGCCAACACCCGGCGCCCGGCTGGCACGACGGCGGCAAGGCGGTCCTGCCGGCCAACCGTTATGACCGGGGCTTGGAAAAGCCGGAGGTTCCCCGCTCAGTCGCGCAGCCTGTGGTGCCGCGCGGGCATGCGGCCAGCGTGGTAACCGTCCACCCGGCGGAAACAGTTCGCGCTCGCGCCCCCGAGGTCGCGCCGGTGGAACGTCGCGCTCCGGCGGTCGCGCCGGTGGAACGTCGCGCCTCTGCGCCCAGCGAGTCGGCTGGCGGGGTTTTTGGCGGCTTCCAGAGCGGACGCCAGACGCAGGAGTCGAGTTCCCGCGGGCAGGCCAGCCGCGCCACGAGCGCCCCCTCCTTTTCGGCCCCGGTGTCGCATGGCGGCGGCGGTGGGGGCGGCGGGGGCGGTGGCGGTGGCTCAAAGCGACGTTGAATTCCAGGCATGAAACCTCATTCTTTATCCCACAGTCTCCGAGTCGGAGTGGCTGCCGTTGGCGCGCTTCTTGTGATGGCCAGCCTCCAAGCCGTTGCGCAGGAGCGGTTTGCCACTTCTGATGACGCGGTCAAGGCGCTGACGGCCGCCACCGGAAACAAAGACACCAACGCTTTCGCTCAAATTTTCGGCCCGACGCTGCACGGCCTTGTTTCAGCGGATCCGGTGCAGGCGAGCAACGCCTTTGCTGTATTCACGCGGCGCGTCGCCGAGAAAGTCGAGCCGGTCCGCCAATCGGATGCGAAGGTCCGACTGGACTTGGGGGCGGACGCCTGGCCCTTCCCCATTCCGCTGGTGATGCAGAATGGGCAATGGTTTTTCGACACGGCGGCCGGGGCGGAGGAAATTCTGAATCGGCGCATCGGGCGGAACGAGTTGGACACGATCAGCGTCTGCCACGCTTATGTCGAGGCGCAACGCGCTTACGCCAGCCAGGATCGGTTGGGCGAGGGAGTGCTGGCTTACGCGCAGCAACTGCGCAGCACGCCCGGCGCGCACGACGGTTTGTATTGGCATGCCGGGCCGGGCGAGGACGCCAGTCCGCTTGGCCCCCTGATCGCCCAGGCGCGCGGGGAAGGGTACCGGCACGAGTCCAAGATCATGACGGAGGCGCAGGTTCCGTATCACGGCTATTATTTCAGAATCCTCACCCGCCAGGGCGCGCGCGCTCCCGGAGGGAAATACAATTACATCATCAACGGGCGCATGATCGCCGGGTTCGCCTTCGTGGCGTGGCCGGCGCAATGGGGGAATTCGGGCGTGATGACGTTCATCGTCAACCAGCAGGGCAAGGTTTATGAACGGAACCTGGGGCCAAAAACCGACGCCATCGCCCGGAAAATGAGGGCTTACGACCCTGGACCGGACTGGAAAGCGGCGGAGAAATAGGCCGACACCAAAGCGACTTGAAATTTTCACGGGTTCGTGACGCGATTCCCGTTGACAAACGCGCCCGATTCTGCGAGTTTCGCCGCGTTAATGAATGGGAAGAAGGTCAAATTCGACGATTTTCTTGAGGCAACCCAAGCGGAAACCGGTTGCCGCGTTCTTTTCAACGGGATCGGAGCGTCAATTGAAACGTCAGTTGTCGGATCGCCAGGCCCTTTATCGTAAAAAACATCGATTAACAAACAAACAGCAAAGCCACCTTATGAAAAAATTAGCTGCATTCCTCACCATTGCCTTTCTGACTTCCCTGTCCGTGCGGGCGGATGTGATTTTCCAGGATCTCCTGAATTACCCCGACGGATTGTTTGAAGGCGACGGTTTGTGGCAGGTCTATTCGCCAGCCCCCCCGATCGCTCCCTATGGGGACGCATTTATCACGAATGATTTGTTGATTCTCAACGAAAACAACAATGACTGCGTGGAGGCTCCTTTCACCAACGATCTCGCCAGCTCAGTCATCTTCGCTAGTTTTACCATCAATGTCACCACGTTGCCGTCGGTGAACGGCGGTTATTTTTGCGAGTTCCAGGATGCTGGCAACAGTAATGAGGTCGCCCACGTGTTCATCGCCACGACGGGCACCTCGGTTCCGGGGACTTATCGCCTGGGCATTAACAATTATATCGCATCCTCTTCCATCACCGCCAAGGCCAAGTTTTATCCGCTAGACCTGTCCACCAACATCACCTATTATGTGGTCTTCAGCTATGACACCGTTCAAACTGATCCGTATCCTGGCGCCACTCTGGTTGTCAACCCGGCAACGGTGGCTGATTATGACGCCAGCCCCGCTTTTGGCACTGATAACTCCCCCACGCCAGGCCAAGAGACTATAACAAATTCGCAGATTGGTTTCAGCCAGTACGACAATCAAGGCGTGGCGGGGATTGGCGATGTGTTTGTCGGCACCAGCTTCGGCGATGTTTTCACCAATACTCCTCAGATTCCGGTGATTGGCATCCAGCCGCAGGACGGCAGTGTTTATTCCGGCAACAGTCTGACGCTTTATACGGCGGCTTCCGGCCTTGGCCAGTTGACCTACCAGTGGCTTTCCAACACCGTTCCGCTTTCCGATGATGGCATCACGGTGATCGGTTCGGCCTCGAACATCCTCGTTTTGAGCAACCTGCAAAACACCGCCAGCTACGGCGTTATCGTCGGAAACACAGCGGGCACCACCAATAGCATGGCGGCGCTGGTGACGGTGACCAACACACCCACGGAGCCGTTTTTCATCACTCAACCGGTGGGCGTGACGAATGGCATCGGCGCCACCATCACCTTGACTGCGCTTGCCAATGGCACCGGGCCGTTGACTTATCAATGGTTTTTTGAAGAGACCAATCTCAGTACTTATGTTTCGGTGGGAACCGGTCCCACCCTGACCCTGGCCAACGTCAATTTTAACCAATCGGGATCCTATTACGTTACTGCCACCGGCGGCGACGGCAGCCAAAACAGCGCCACCGTCAATGTGCAGGTGATTCCCCCGCCATTGGTCACTCTGGGCTATATGCATAGTTTGCTGATTCCCAATGCCCCTAATGGTACTCTTAATATCAACAACGGAGCGATATACACTGTTCAGGGTGTGGTTACGACTGTCGGCCAAATTGGGTCGAAAACTTACTCTGAATACTTTATTCAGGATGCAACCGGAGGCGCGCTGGTCTTTGTTAATCCTGCCACCTCCAATACGCCGCCCGTGGGCAGCCTCGTCACAGTAACGGGTCCGGCCCAGCAATATTATGGAGAATTAGAAATGGTTCCCAACGTGACGAACGGCAGCAGCACCGTAGGCATAATCAGTTCCGGCAACCCGGTGCCGGCGCCCGTGCCGCTGAACCTGCCACTGATGGCCGCCACTCCCATGAGCGCCTATGGGCTTGGCATCCAATGTTCCCTCGTCACCCTTACCAATGTGTGGCTTTATTCCTCATCCAAGGGCGCTGCGGTCAGTGGCACTTACCCAAATAACAGCACCAAGGCGCTGTATGCGTTCAACCAGCCCTATTCCGCGGGCCAGCCGTATATGGAAGTTTATGTTTATACCTATACTAATGCTTCGAGCCTAAACACGAATTACTTCGGCAAGGCGATCCCCAGTTTTGCTTATGAAATAACCGGGGCGATGGCGCTCTACAACCCGACCTCGCCCGAAATCTATCCGTCACGTTATCAAGACATTGTCACCAACCCGCCGGCGTCCTTCCCGCTCAGCCTCTCATACACCAACGGAGTTTCAACGCTGAGCTGGCCGGCAGTGGTCGGCTCGACTTACAGCGTCTATAGCACCACCGACGCCGCCAGTCCCTGGACGCGGACCTTTGGTTTGAGTTATTATCCGAGCAGCGGCGTTTATACGACAACCAATTCCGCCGCCAGCCAGTTGTATTATGTCACCAGCCCCTGATTGCCGGGGACTGGCCTTGCAATATGCGTAACAAATTCAGTGCAGTGGGCGTGAATGCGGCCGGCAGGCGGCGCGCATTCACGCTCATTGAGTTGCTGGTCGTCATTGCCATCATCGCCATTCTGGCGGCCCTGCTGCTGCCGGCCCTGGCCAAAGCCAAGGAACAAGCCAAGCAGGCGCACTGTTTCTCCAATATCAAACAATGGGGGCTTGCCATCCAGATGTATTCCCCGGACAACAATAACGGAATACCGCGCGATGGAATGGGAGTAAACGGAGACTACGCTCCAGATAGTACTGTAGCGGCAAGCGATCCTCGAAATCCTTATGGTGTTGCGGTTAACACCGGCACTCCCGAGGACCCGAGCGGTTGGTTTAACCTTCTCCCTCCGTATATGGGCGGAAAAACCCTGCTCACTTTTTACAACGCTCTCGAAAATGCGCGGGGCGGAAGCGCGACAAAAGCAACACTTTATATGCCCTTTCCCGGCGGCCTTGGCCCTATCTGGGAATGTCCTTCCGCGAACATGACCTTGGGTACTGTAGCCAATGTTTTGGCTGGACAGGGTGATTACGGCTTCTTTAGTTACGTCATGAACATTGACTTGAAAAGGGCAGATACTGGCGGCTACACCTCGGCGCTGCCCTGGCCGACCATGCCAAAGATGACCCGGCTTCCAAAACCGGCCGCCACGGTCTGCATGTATGACGAAGTCTTTGATCCGCTCACTGAAGTTGTCAACGGTTCGCCCCAGTATAATTCGGTCAACCCGGCTGATCGGCAAAACAGCTATGCCTCGCGTCATAACCAAGGCGGGATTATCAATTTTATTGACGGCCACGCCCGTTTTTTCAAAACCGCCTATATCCAAAACAATCCCTCCACCGGCGGCGAGCTTGAACCCTTGTTGCCGGATGTTATTTGGGATTGGCCGTATCGAGCTTCCCTCGGTTTCTGAGTTGCCGGCTTCCGTCCCGGACTTTCTGTCAGTTGGCTTGCCCATGAAATGGCCGGCCTGCCTCGAATGCCGCGCGCAATCGCCCGGCTTCTGCTTCCAAGTCTCTCTGCCCTTGCGCTTTGGCCAGTTCTTCGGCCTTCCCCACCGTGGCCAGCGCCTCGGCGAATCGGCCCGCTTCGGCATAGGCCGCCGCCAGCGTCAGCAGCATCGCCGGCCGCTTCCGGCCCGTCAGTTCGCACGCTCGCGCGGCCATCTCGACGGCCTGGCCGCCGTTGCGCAGTTCCGGCTGGCCGTCGGTGGCGGCGATCCAGGCGAGGTGCTGCAAGGCCTCCGGGAAATCCGGGTTTTGCAGCAGCGTCGCCGCATAGTGGCTCATGGCGTCGCGCGTCTGGCCCAGGTGCTCCAAGGCCAGGCCGTACTGGAATTGCGCGTTGAAATTGGCCGGCTGTGTCCGCGCCAGCGGCTTCAGAAGTTCGGCCGCTTCGGCCCACTGCTGCCGCTGGTTGAGGGCCTGCCCCAGATTATACCGGGTTTCGGCGTCGCCGGGATTGAGTTTGAGCGCCGTCCGAAGCTCCGTCACGCCGTCGGCCAGCCGTCCGGTCTGCAAGTAAGCGACGCCCAGGTTGTTATGGGCCTCCGCCAGGGTCGGGTCCAGGCGCAAGGCTTGCTCGTAATGCGCGATGCTCTCCTGCAACCGTCCCTGCTTCATGAGCGCCATCGCCCAATCGCTCTCGGCCGGGGCCGACTCCGGGTCGGTCTTGAGGGCGGCTTGATAATGGGCCACCGCCTGGTCGAATTTGTTCTCCTTGGCCAGCAGCAGCCCGACCATGATGTGCGCCGCGTCGAAGTCCGGCCTCAGCCGCAGCGCCTTGCCGTATTCCGACATCGCGTCGGCTGTCTGCCCTTTCCTCTCCAGCGCGCGGCCGAGAAAGAAATGGGCTTCCGGGTATTCGGGTTTGCAGGCCAGCGCCTGGCGGTAGAGCCGGATGGCGTCGTCCAGTTTCCCCTTGTCCGCCTCCATGCTCCCGACCAGCGTCATCGCCAGGTAATTGTTGGAGGTGATTTCCATCGCCCGCCCGAAAAGCGTGCGCGTGTCCTTCCAATACCGAAGTTCCGCGGAAGTCGCAACCACGAGCGCCGCGCCCAACAGCGGAACCAATAGTTTGACGGCGGGCTGGCGCGCCGCCCATTGCGCTCCGCCCCAAACCACGATCACGAAGAAACCGATGGAGGGCAGGTAGAGGTAGCGGTCAGCCCATCCCTGCCCGCCCACCTGCACCAAACCAATCACCGGCACCAGCATCCCCAGGAACCACAGCCAGCCCACAGCCAGCCAAGGCCGCCGGCGCGCCCCGGCCACGGCCAGCCACGTCATCAGTGCCAGGGCGGCGCCCGCTTCCGCGCCCCAAACCATCGGCTCACGATGTTGATAGGGATAATACACCGCCAGATGCCACGGAAACACCAGCACGCGAAGGTAATCCAGATAAGAAATCAGCGCATGAGTGATCCGCCCCGAAACTGGCAACTCCGCCGCCGTCGCGACGGCCTGGCCAATGCCTTGCGCCCAGATCGTGATCGCGCACCAAACCGCGCTCAAGGCCAGCAACGGCCATTTCTCCGCCACCAGACGCCGCCATGATGGCCAGTCCAGGCCCCGCGCGCGACGCAGCGGCCAGAAATCCAGCAGCAACAGCACAAAGGGCAGCGTCACCGCCATCGGTTTCGCCATCAAGGCCAAGGCGAAGAGGAGAACCACCGCCCAATAGAAGAATTTGAAATTTGAAATTCGAAATTTGAACTCCTCCACATAGCGCAGGTACGCCCCAACCGCCAGCAGACAAAAGAAGGAACTGAGCACGTCCTTGCGCTCCGCCACCCACGCCACCGATTCGACGTGCGCCGGATGCACCGCAAAGAGCGCCGCCACGCAGGCGCTGCGCCAGACCGCCCCCGTCATGCGAGTCAACACCAGAAAAAGCAGGACGCTGTTGGCGGCGTGAAAGAGAACGCTGGTTAAATGATGGCCCCAGGGCCGCAGCCCGTAAAGCTGGCAATCGAGCATGTGGGAGAGCAGGGTCAACGGATGCCAGTTGCCCGCCGTCGTGACGCGGAACGCCCAGGCGAGGCCGTCGAGGGTCAACCCGGCCTGCACGTGCCGGTTTTCCGTCACGTAAGCCTGGTCGTCAAAGGTCAGGAATTGGCAGCGCAGGGCCGGCGCATAGAGCGCCACCGTCAGGGCCGCCAGGGCCAGGCAAATCCATAATGAACGACGCATCCTGATTTACGATTTACGATTCACGATTTACGAGGGGACCGCAAATGGCAATGTTGAACTTTGCACTTTGAGTTTTGAACTTCTTCACGGCATACTCTGCGGCCATGAATACTGTTCACCGGGTTTTGACTTCGTTGCTGGTCTGCGTCGCGTCCTCCGCTTTTGCCTGGGGCGACCAGGGGCATCGCACCACCGGCGCCATGGCCGACACGTTGATCGCCGGCACGCCGGCCGCCCAACACGTCCACGCGCTCCTGGGCGATGAGACACTTTGCGAGGCGTCCGTCTGGGCCGACGTGGTCAAAGGCCGCAACGATCAAACGGAGGAAATGCTCCAATTCAAAGCGGCCAACCCCAATCACTTCGTCTTCCATTACACGGACATCCCGTTCGAGGAACCGAAATACCGCGACGACTCGATCGGCGCGACCAATGTCGATGTGGTCCACGCCATTCCCGCGTGCATCTTGATTTTGCAGGGGAAACCGGAGGCGCAAACGCTCTTCACCAACGTCAGCCCGCGCGTGGCGTTGCGGCTGCTGGTGCATTACATCGGGGACATCCACCAACCGCTGCACGTCGGGGCGGGCTATCTTGACAAGACCAAATTCGTCGATCCCAACGGCTACGCGGGCCATTACAAGGACGACCAAGGGGCGAACCGGCTGCTGTTCGGCGGCACCAACAAACTGCACTTTTACTGGGACATCACCGTGGTGCAGCGGAACATGGCCAACGCGAACGCGCCGACCCCGCAGGACTATGCCGCCAAGCTGCTCGCCAGACCCGCTCCGCCCTGGAAGACCTCGGGGCCGTTGCTGGAGTGGGACCGGGCCTGGGCCAACGAAAGCCTCGCTCTCTCGGCCAAAGTCCACGACGTCACGGTGGTGGATGAAGATGACAGCCAGGTGGACTATCGCACCGGCCAGCCGCGCCCGCAGTGGCACATCCAGGACCTCTCCCCCGCCTACCTCGATTGGTCCTGCAAGACGGCCGAGGAGCAAATGACCAAGGCCGGCTATCGAGTGGCGGCGACGCTGGAAGCCATCTGGCCGTGAGCGGGATTTCGATTTCCTTCAGTTAAGCGGGTGGTAATCCTTCGTCCCGCCGAGTTGTTGATATTCTCTGAGCAGGACGCTGAAACGCTCGCGCGCCTTGTTGTAGTCGCTTTGAGCCTTCTGCGCCGTTTCGTCGGCGCTTTTCACCGCGAACGGATTGGAGTTTCCCGGAAATTGGCGGTGCGCCAGGGTGCGGCTTCGTTCCGTCGTCGCCGCCCACACGCGGGCTTGCTCGACCACGTTGATCTGCTGGCGCACGGCTTGCTCGGCCCGCGTCAAGTCGGTCATTTTCTGCCAGGCGCCGGGGTCGGCTTGGACGATCGGCTCTTCCGGCGGGGCCGGCGACTCGATAAACTTGGTCTTGACGTAAGCCGCCCCCGCCAGCAAGGCGCCGACGATCAAGAAGGGGACAACACACTGCGCGACGGTTTTCCAATGAGGAAAATCGCGCAGAAACAGGAAGAGGCCATGCGGGACCCAGGCCCATTTTCTGGCCGGCTTTTGATTGACGCGCAGGGCTTGGGCGCCGCCCTTGGGCGGAAGGGCGGGGAAAGTGATGGTGTTGCCGCAAATCGGACACTGGATTTGACGGCCGCAGTATCCGGCAGTGTAATCGACATGCTGCCCGCAATACGGACAGGAATGTTTGAAAGATTCCATAACCGTCCTCGCACTAGCGCGCAATTCTTAACCGAAAGAAGTCCAGAGCAACAGCAAAATCGGGGGGCAACGGCGCCTCGAAAACCAGGCGCTGCCCCGTGCGGGGGTGAACCAGCGCCAGCCGCCGGGCATGGAGCAACTGCCGCGGCGCCGCATAACCGGTCGATTCTTTGAGCAGCGCATTGGCGCGCCGGCCATAAACAAGGTCTCCCACGACCGGGAATCCCAGGTGCCGCAAGTGGACGCGGACCTGGTGCGTCCGCCCGGTATGCAACCCCACTTCCACCCAGCTTGCCTCGCGCCACCGCTCCAGGACGCGGTAGCTGCTGCGGGCTTCGCGTCCCGCCGCGACGGCGACGGCCATGCGTTTGCGCTGTGTCGGATGGCGGGCGATGGCGGCGTCGATCAGGCCGGTTTCGGGCGTCATGCGGCCGCACGCGATGGCGTGATAGACCTTCTCGACCTGGCGGCCGGCGAATTGGGCGCTGAGGTGGTGGTGAACAAAATCGTTTTTGGCCGCCACCAGGCAGCCGGTGGTGTCTTTGTCCAAACGATGGACCAAGCCGGGCCGGGCCACGCCGCCCACGCCGCTGAGGCGGCCGGCGCAATGATGGAGCAAGGCGTTGACCAGGGTGTGCTCGTGATGGCCGGCGGCGGGATGCACGACCAGTCCCGCCGGTTTGTTCAGCACCACCATATCGTCGTCCTCGTAAAGGATGTCCAGCGGGATGTCCTCGGCCTGGGCCAAGGCGGGACGGGCCTCCGGCCATTGCAGGGTGAGGGTTTCGCCGGCGCGGGGATGGTGGGTGGGTTTGACAATGCGGCCATCGACGCGGATGGCGCCCTGGGCCAGGAGGCGCTGGAGGGCGGCGCGGGAAACGGCGGGCAGGCGGCGGCGGAGAAAGACATCCAACCGTTCCTGGGGAAGCGATTTGTCAATTATTATTTGTTGGGGAAGGTTCGTGGGGGCGCGCACTTTCTTGAGTAATTGCGCCATCCGCCTCAGGCCGCCACCTTCGCCCCGCCGCTGCGGGCGCCTTGGGACTCCTGTTTCCAGGAAATCAGGAGGAGCAATCCGACACCGACGCAAATGGCGCTGTCGGCGATGTTAAAGGCCGGGAACCCAATCTCCGCGCCGCTGCGGCGCTGGAGATAAAAACGGAGAAAGTCGATGACTTGATGGTAATGCAACCGGTCGAAGAGGTTGCCGGCGATGCCGCCAAAAATGAGGCCCAGCGAAATCTGGCCCGAAAGGGTCTGAATGTAGAAATGGTGGCGCCACAAGAACAGGCCGAGCAAGGCGAGGAGGGAAACGATGGCCAGGAGATCGTTGCGGTCGCGAAACAGGCTCCAGGCGGCGCCGGTGTTGGTCCAGTGGACGAATTTGAAAAAGCCGTTGATCATGACCCGCTCCTGGGTCGGCCCGAGAAAGCGCAGCACCACCCATTTGGCGGCTTGGTCGAGCACAAAAACCGCCAGGGCGATTCCCCCCAGGCGGCGATTCGGAGTCCAGTTCATCGTTTGTAAATCACCCGGGTTGCGGCCAGCAGATCGTGCAACGCCCGCTTGTCCGGTCGCAGGGCGATGAGAAGGTAGCCGAAGCCGAATGTCAGATCGCTCAAGCGCGCCGCCAGCCAGCGGAGCAAGGCGCGGGTGTAGCCGATGGGCGAGCCGTCCTCCAGCGTGACGCGGGCGCCCACCGCCATCTTGCCAATCGTGGCCCCGTAGCGCCCGGTGAGCAGAACTTCATAAAGCAAAAACACCGGATACAGCACCGGCGCCGCCTGGTCCATCCAGACCGCCAGTTGCTGGCGGAATTGCTCCACCGCGGCGTCGGTCAGTTCCTGCGGGAAAACGGGCAGCGTCCAATGGTGCGCCTGGGCGATGGGGGTCCAAATGACGAAGAAGATCGCGCCCCAGATCAACTGGTCCAGGATGCGGGCCGCCAGCCTTGCCCAAAACCCGCATGGCCGGACGCCTTGCGCCGCGGCGGCGGCCTGCAAACGCGCCAAATCCGCCCGCAACTCGGTATAGCGGTCGGCCTGCGCCCAGGCGGCCAAGTCGCTGCGCCAGACCCGGCTCATCCAGGCGACGCGCCCGTCACGAATCCAGCCTTTCACTTCGTCCAGCGTGGCCGGGCCGTATTCGGCGCCGTCGCCGCCGATTATTTTATAGTGTACGTCCATGGCGCAAAGGGGCAAAGGAGGCGTCTCACGGGGCGATTTGCCCGGCATAGGCTTGCGGGCTGAGCAAACGGTCCAGTTCCGCCGGCTGCGCCAGTTTCAATTTGAAAAACCACCCGGCCTGGTAAGGATCGCGGTTGACCAGTTCGGGATGCCGCGCCAGTTCCTGGTTCACGGCCACGACTTCGCCGCCGACCGGCGCGTAAATATCGCTGGCCGTCTTGACCGATTCCACCACCGCGCAGGCTTCGCCGGCCTTGAACGTGCGCCCGACGGCGGGCAACTCGACAAAGACCACATCGGTCAATTCGCGCTGGGCGTGATCAGTGATGCCGATGGCGGCGGTTTCGCCTTCGAGGCGGACCCATTCGTGGGATTTGGTGTATTTCAAATCAGCCGGAATATTTTCGCTCATATTTTTCGGCCCTAGCTTATGCGATTAAAACCGCTTGGAAATCTTTTTTAAACGCGCGGCCCTGCTCAGGCCCCAGGCGGACGGAAGGGAATCCGATCTCTCCAGTAGCCGGGTTCACGGCTCAAGTGCATCACGGCCACGATAAGGACATATCCCTCCTCGATTGTATAGAGAACGCCATAAGGAAACCGATGCACCAAGCATCGGCGGATATCGTCTTCCAGACAACGCCATCGATCCGGCGCCTGTAGGATCCGCGCGATTGCCGCGTCCACTTCCTTTGTGAAATCAGCCCCAAGACCGGGCACGCGTTCATCGTAATGCAGAGCGGCATCGGCATACTCGCCGAGGGCGCCGGGGTGGTAGATGAACCTCATCCGCCAACCAGCTTTCGAACCATCGCCGAACCCTCCTCACCGGGAATCCCAGCCACCGCGCCTGAGCGAATCTCATCACGCCGTTTCCTGGCCAAGGCGAGCCATGCTGTCTGCGCCGCTGCGTCCTGCGGGACGGCCAGACTTTCCACCAGCCTCTCGGCCAATTCTGCCCGCTCATTATCTGCCAACGCCATCGCCTGCGCCTCAATTTGGTCAAAAGTGTTCGCCATACCGGTAATTTACTGCCGGAACGAAGGACTGTAAAACCGAAAAGAACGGAAACTCAAAACAACCCCTAGCCCGAAGCGCCGGCGCGGGCCGGCCGATAGATTGGCCGCGAGACGATGACGGCAGGAACACGCTGGCTGCGGATTTCAATGGCAATGGCGGTGTTGGCTGGAGAGAATGCCGGAGCCACGTATCCCATTCCGATGCCCAAGCCGAGGGACGGACTTTGCGTGCCGCTGGTCACGCGCCCAATCGGCGCGGTCCCGCCCGACGCGCTCCAGATGGGATACTGCGGCCGGGGCGGAGCGGAGCGCCCGGCCATTTTGAAGGCGGCCAGTTTTTTGGCGGGGCCTCTGGCCTTTTGCTCCGCCAACACAGCCCGCCCGACGAAGTCGCCTTTGCCAAGGGCAACGAAGAAGCCCAAACCCGCTTCCAGCGGCGTGGTCTCTTCGTCCAGTTCATGCCCGTAAAGCGGATAGCAAGCTTCGGTGCGCAGCGTGTCGCGCGCCCCAAGGCCGGCGGGTTTGAGGCCGAAGGGGCGGCCCGCCTCCAACAGGGTGTTCCACAGGGTTTCGATCGTTTCCGCCGGGGCCACCGCCTCGAACCCATCCTCGCCGGTGTAGCCGGTGCGCGAAAGCAGGACGCTTTGGCCGGCGAAGCTCAGGCGGGTGATTTCATTTTTCCGCAAGGCCGACGCCGTTGGCGAGGCCGCCGGAAAGCAACTGTCAATAAAACTGTGCGCCCGCGGCCCCTGCACGGCCACGGCAGCAAGTTCCTCCGAGCGGTTTTGCAGTGCGACCGCCCGCCGGCCGGCAAAGCCCGCCCACTGGCTCTCCAGCCACGCCACATCGGCCTGGAGGCGCGAGGCGTTGACCACCAGCAAATAATCCCCGGCGCCAAGCTGGTAAAGGTAAAGATCGTCGATGGCGCCGCCGCGCGGATTGCACAGCAAGGTGTATTGGCCCTGGCCGGGCTGCAATTTGCGCGCGTCATTAGTCAGGACGGAGTTGAGGAAATCCAGGGCGCCGGCGCCGCGGACGGAGACCTCGCCCATGTGCGAAATGTCAAAAATCCCGGCGGTCGAGCGGACCGCCCGGTGCTCCTCGAGGATGCTCGTGTAGCAGAGCGGCATTTCCCAGCCGCCAAACTCCACCAGGTGCGCTCCCAGTTTTTGGTGGACGGAATAGAGGGGAGTTCTTTTGAGCATAAATCGGTTTTCTATCCCCACTTCTCGGTCTTCATCTGTTCCTTGGAGACGCGCAGTTCTTCCAGCACCAGGTTTTCGGTCGCCTCGACCAGCGGGTTCGGCCCGCAAGCGTAGAAGACGGTCTGGGAAAGGTCGGTCACGTGCTGGCGGATCCAGGGGGCATCGATGCGTCCGCGGCGTCCGGCCCACGGATCGTCCGGGGCCAGGCGGGTGCAGGTGACCAGGAATTTGAAATGGGGATTCTCCTGTTCCAACTGGCGGAATTCCGGTCCGAAGATGATGTCGCATGCCGTGCGCACACTGTAAAGCACGGTGATTTTCGTGGCGAGCCGGCGGCGCGCCGCCTCGCGCGCGAATGCGCGGAAGGGCGTCACGCCCGAACCGCCGGCGATGCAGACCAGGTGCTTGTCCGGCTCGAAGACAGGCAGAAACCTGCCCGTGGGCGGGATGACCCAAAGCCGGTCGCCGGGTTTGACCCAATCGACGATGCGGGTGCCCATTTTGCCGTCGCGCTTGATGGTCACTTCGTAAAAGCCGCGGTCGAGGCAGGAGGAGGAGAGGGAATAGGCGCGTTTGTAGGAGGGGGCGTCGGCGAAGTAAAGGGTGATGAACTGGCCGGTTTTGAATTCGACATCATACCCCTCCGGCCACTTCAACTTCAAAGTCTTGGTGTCCGGCAACTCCATCGTGGCCGCCTCGACGGCCATTTCAACAATCTGTTTGCCCATACCAGGTTGCCATTTTCATCAAGCGCACAAAGGTAAGGCGCGCCACTCATTCGTAAAGGATTTTTCGGCGGCGGTTCAAACCGGCAAAACTTTCCCCATGCTTGACCGGGCCGCCAGATCAAGCCCGCAGCAGGGATCGTGCCAATCACAGGCACCTGTTTTGGTTATAGTCATCCGGGCACTATCCTATTGCAACCTCCCGCCAAGAGGCGCATATTGTGTCCATGCCCGTCAATTGCGGAACGGAGGTTCTATCGGCGGCGCGAGCGCCATTGCGCCGGCGGGGTCGTCTGCCCAACGCTTCCGACTGTGGGGACGGGCTTTGTCGTCAGTTTAAATGACGTGACATTGGAGCATCGCAGACCTATCTTATTTAAGAATATGAACCCAAAAATGACGCCTCATGATGAGCGACCGGTCGGATTCACCCTTATCGAGTTGCTGGTTGTAATCGCCATCATCGCCATCCTTGCCGCCCTTTTGCTGCCGGCCCTGTCTATCGCGAAGGACAACGCTGTGAAAACGACGTGTACCAATAATCAAAAACAAATGGGAACCGCCAACCGGATGTATTGCGATGATAACCGCGATTTTCTGGCCTTTAATAATTGGGACGACGCGGGAAACGCCGGCGCGGACCAGCCGGGCGGAGGCTGGCTTTATACGCTTAAAAACTGGGCAAACAGCACTACATATCCCATGCCGGATCCGTTTATGGCCCCGTGGTTAGCTTCCCCGGAGACGGCTTGGGCGGGCGGAATGAATGGCCAGCCAGGCGGACTTTGGTTCAACTACACTCATAACCCGAACTCCTACCTTTGCCCGAAGGATATTATGAGCAGCGATTACGCAAAAGAGCCGAAAGGCGACAACGGACCCGGGCGGAATAACAAGCTTTCGAGCTATGTACAGAACGGCGCGGTGTGCGGTTTCGCGGAGGCCTCGGCGGCCACCACGGTACCCTACAACACTTGCAAAAGCACCCAGGTTTGGAGTCCGTTGTGTTATTTGATGTGGGAACCGGATGAGAACACCTTGGGTCCTGGGAATCCAGGGCCGCATGAATTCAACGATGGCGCAAATTTCCCGTCCGCGCCGCCTTATGGCGAAGAAGGAATCGGCCCGCTCCACACCAAAAAATGCGGAAATATTCTCGCTTTGGATGGCCACGTGGATTTCATGGCGACAAACGTGTTCAACAGGATTGCCAACAATCGTGGCCCCGGGCCTGGCGGGAAAGGATTGCTTTGGTGGAGTCCTTGGCAGGGCGATGGCGGGTTTTCGGAAAGTGGTGAGTAAGAGGCCCTATATGTTGCTTAAGAATATGAAGCCAAAAATGACGCCTCCGGACGAGCGGCGACCCGTCAAACGGGTCGGATTCACCCTCATCGAGTTGCTGGTCGTAATTGCCATCATCGCCATCCTCGCCGCCCTTTTGCTGCCGGCCCTGTCTTCGGCCAAGGATAACGCCATGAGAACAACCTGTGTCAACAATCTGAAGACAATGGGACATGCCAACCGGATGTATTGCGATGAGAACCGCGATCTTATGGCCTTTCCCAATTGGGACAGCGGCGAGTATCTGTGGCCGGGCGGAGGCTGGCTTTATACGCTCAATGCCACCACCGCAACGATCCCGGATCCGTTTCTACCGAAGTACGGAGGAAGCACTGCGTTGGGAGCGGGTGGGGATTCGGCTTGGCTGAGCGGGCTTTGGTTCCACAATTGCCATAACCCGAAATCGTTCCTCTGCCCCAAGGATATCATGAGCAAGGATTACACCGCGGAGCCGCAAGGAGCGTACGGACCCGGCCGCAACAACAAGCTTTCAAGCTATGTCATGAACGGCGCGGCGTGCGGTTACCCGAGCGGCGGCCCTCCCTATACCACCTGTAAATCCACTCAGATTTGGAGCGCGGGGTGCTATCTCATGTGGGAGCCGGACGAGAACACCTTGGGACCGAACAACCCGGGACCTTTCGAGTTCAACGATGGAGCTAATTACCCCTGGGCACCGCCTACTGGCGGAGAGGGAATCGGTCCTCTCCACAACAAAAGAGGGGGGAATATTCTTGCGGTGGACGGCCACGTGCAGTTCCTGACGACCAACATGTTCCAGCACTTGTCGAACGACAGGGGCGGTGGTCCCGGCGGAAAAGGATTGCTCTGGTGGAGTCCCTTCTCACTCAATGGACATTGACGAGGTGTGCCCGGGCGACTCCCAAACAACTGCTTTTTGACTTCCCTCCCGGCCTCCAGTCCCGCATCATTTCCGCTCATCAAACGAAAAAACCTGAATTGTGACCAAATCTGAACGATGAATCCTATTCCCTCACTCGCACGAAGACTGCGCGCGCCGGCCTGCGCCGCGGCGGCGGCTCTAACCCTGGCCTTAAGTTCCTCACTCTTCGCCGACGATGGCTCGCCGCGCCAACGGCTGCTGATGGATTTCGGCTGGAAATTCCACTTGGGCAACGAATGGGGCCTGGCCGAGCGATTGGAAAAAGCGGGCGTCAGCACCGGCCCGGCCGCCTCTTCCTTCAGCCAGGCCCGCTGGCGCACGGTCAATCTCCCGCATGACTGGCTCCCGGAACTGCCTTTCGATCCCAAGGCGGCTGCTGATCACGGCTTCAAGCCTTTCGGTCCCGGCTTCCCTCAAAACAGCGTCGGCTGGTATCGCCGCACTTTTTCGTTGCCCGAAACCGACAAGGGGCGGCGCCTGCTGCTGGAGTTCGACGGCGTGTTCCGGGATTGCCGCGTCTTTTTCAACGGCTATTTGATCGGCCACCATGAAAGCGGCTACAGCAGTTTTCGTTACGACATCACCGACCTGGCCAATTGCGGCGGGAACAACACCCTGGCGGTGCGGGTCGATGCCTCGCAGTTCGAGGGCTGGTTTTACGAGGGCGCCGGCATCTACCGCCATGTCTGGCTGGTCAAGACCGCGCCGCTCCACATCGCGCCGGACGGCACGTTTGTGTACAGCGAATTTCCTCATAACGTGCCGGGCGACGCGGCGACGGTGCATGTCGAAACGCTCTTGCGCAACGCCGGGAGCAACGGCGCCGACGCCACCGTGGCCTGCGAAATCCTGGACCCGGCGGGCAAGCGCGTGGCGCAGTTCAAGCAGGCCGCGCAACTCGAACCGTGGTCGTCCGGGCAGACGCGCCAGGAAATCCAAATCGCCTCGCCCGCCTTTTGGTCGCCCGAAACCCCGCAATTGTACAAACTCATCACCACCGTCCTCGCCGACGACGCGGTCGTGGACCGAACGGAGACGGAATTCGGCCTGCGCACCGTAGCCTTCGACGCCGACAAGGGCTTTTTGCTCAACGGCAAGCCATACGTGCTCAAAGGGACGTGCAATCACCAGGACCACGCCGGCGTCGGCTCCGCCATGCCCGACCGCCTGCAATACTTTCGCGTCAGCCGGTTGAAGGAGATGGGCGGCAACGCCATTCGGACCTCGCACAACGCGCCCACGCCGGAATTGCTGGAGGCCTGCGACCGCCTGGGTTTGCTGGTCATGGACGAGAATCGGCTCCTGGGCAGCGACGCCCAAAACCTGGAATACTTCGAGGGCCAATTGCGCCGCGACCGCAATCATCCGTGCGTCTTTATTTGGTCCTTGTTCAACGAGGAAGATCGGCAAACCACTCCCGCCGCCGCGCGCGTCACCGAAACCATGCAGCGCCTGGCACACCGCCTGGACCCGACTCGCCTTTGCACCGCGGCCGGTAACGTGGGCAATGTTTTCGATGGCGTCAACAGCGTGATTGATGTCCGGGGCTGGAATTATTATCCGGATGACGTGGATGCGTACCACAAAGCGCATCCCGCGCAGCCGGAGATCGGCACCGAGCAGGCCAGCACCGTGGGCACGCGCGGCATTTACGCCAACGACCCGGCGCGCGGGTATGTCAGCGCCTACGATACCAACGCGCCCTCGTGGGCCAACAGCGCGGAGAAATGGTGGACCATCTATGCCGCCCGGCCCTGGCTGTCGGGGGCGTTTGTCTGGACGGGCTTCGATTATCGCGGCGAGCCGACACCCTATGGCTGGCCGTGCATCAATTCGCATTTTGGCATCCTGGATACGTGCGGCTTTGCCAAGGACAATTTCTACTACTACCAATCCTGGTGGAGCGACCGCACGGTCCTGCACTTGCTGCCGCATTGGAACTGGCCCGGCAAGGAGGGGCAGGAAATCGACGTGCGCTGCCTGGGCAATTGCGAGGAGGTCGAGTTGTTCCTCAACGGCCAAAGCCTTGGCCGCAAGGCCATGCCCAGGAATTCCCACCTGCAATGGAACGTCCCCTACGCCCCCGGCGTCCTGCTGGCCAAAGGCTACAAGGCCGGCCAGGTGATCGCGGAAGACAAGGTCGAAACCACCGGCGCGCCGGCGGCGATCAAACTGACCCCCGACCGCGCCTCCATCGACGCCAACGGCGAAGACATCGCCATCCTCAAAGTCGCGGTCACAGACGCCGAGGGACGCCTCGTGCCCGTGGCGAACAATCTTATTGACTTCGCCTTGAGCGGCCCCGGCAAGATCATCGGCGTGGGCAACGGCGATCCGAGCTGCCACGAGCCTGACGTCTATGTCACCGCGCCGCCGGGCCACCAGGTCGCGCTCAAGGACTGGCGCATGATACGGGTGCCCAGCGCCCGGGACCGGGCCGAGGTGGCGGAAAAGTTTGATGACAGCCAATGGCAAACCGTGGACGTGAACAGCCAGGAAGGCCCGCTCGCGCCCGACGAATCCGCCGTGTACCGCGCCACCTTCACGGCCACGCCGGACATGCTGGCCGCGCCATCCGTGGCCCTCAGTTTTGGAATGATCGACGACGACGGCTGGGTCTATGTCAACGGCCAGCGGGCCGGGGAATCCCACGATTGGACGGCGTCGCCCTCGTTCGAGGTGCGGAAGTTTCTGCATGAGGGCGCGAATTCGATCGCGGTCGCGGTGAAAAACCACGACGGTCCGGGCGGCGTCAACAAGGGCGTTTCGCTGGACATTGAGGATCAACCGATCGAGCCGCAATGGAAGCGGAGCGTCTTCAACGGCCTGGCCCAGGTGATAATTCAAGCCGGCACGGAACCCGGCGCGCTGGCCCTGACCGCCCGCGCCGAAGGACTCAGCTCCGCCACCGCCGGGATTTCCGCCGGACCGGCCGTCCCCCGCCCTGCCCTGCCCTGACGCCAATCTGGAAAACCGAGTCAACCGCGAAATACTCGCGAAGTTTGGAATAGGCCCATCTGGATGGTCTTATCCGTGTTAATCCGTGTCCATCCGTGGTTGAAAAAAATTGGGTTGCGGCTGCCGCGCTGAGTATTTCGCATATTTCGCGGTTTTAAAAAATCCTCAGGCGATTGGGGGCCGCAAAACTTCTTGCCAGGACGGGCGGGGGAAATTAGATTATGGCTCCTTGGGACGCCAGTTTAGCTCAGTTGGTAGAGCAATGCTTTCGTAAAGCATGGGTCGCCGGTTCAAGTCCGGCAACTGGCTCCAGCCTCCGCGCTGCGCGCTACGGCTGGCAAGCCCGCCTTCGATTGAGGCAATGGCAGGTAATGGCGGCGTTGGTAATTTGAAAGCGCGAAGGCTGCCCGCCGTCTTGTCCGCCATAGTTTTAACGGCGGCGGAAGCTCGCGCAGCGCGACGGCGGGTTTCAAATCATGACCAAATTCCATTACGTTTACGTCCTGCAATCGCTCTCCCATCGGAACCAGATTTATGGTTCCTCGACGTTTTCAGTGGAATGGAAATGGTGCGTTCATCCAATCGCAGCCAATAACCGTTCTACAATCCCAAAGGGATTGAATGACTCAGCCCAGGGTTGGCCGATTCCGAGAGGCCTACCCTGGGTAGTTGCATTCGAGTGACACAACCCTGAAAGGGTTGAATATCAATGGCTTAGGAAACAGAGTCAACCCTTGCAGGGTTGTGATTCTTCTCTGATCTTACCCAGGGTAGCTCGTGCCCCCGCCTTCGCTGCGCTACGGCGCGGCCAGTCGCAACCCTGGGCTGCAAGATTCAATCCCGTTGGGATTGGCAAAACCAATCACGACCCTCCAAACGTCGCTGTTCATTCCACTGGAATCGTCGCGGAACCAGATTTATACCGGGATCACTTGCGATTTGAAACTGCGCCTGGCGGAGCACAATTCGGGAAGGGTTTCGCACACTTCCAAATTCACGCCCAAGGTCCGTTGCAGTTCATCCGGGGGAGCGCGCGCGCCCTCGCGTGCAGCGGTCGGCGCCCCCGCCGACCGCTTCTTCGCTCTCCTATCCAAATTGTATAGGTCATCGCTCGGCGGTAAAGCCGCGTTAAGCGAGAGTTCTGGGTCAAATCACCGGCATGTCCCTGCACAGCCACCGCCACGCTTGGGCGGAACGAGCCAAGACAGTCGGGATGCCCGAACGGTTCGCACAGCAGGCGCTTGGGCACAGTTCCAAGCCGTTTGCGCGGGCGTATTCCAGTAAGGCTAAGGTTATTGTCCCGTCGCTGGAGGATTACGAGACGAAAGTCGTCCCCATGCCGATGGCGGTGAATCAACAATTTTCTATCACGGCGCGCTGATACGATAGTAGCGCGCCGCATAACCGACTTCCAACGGCTCGCTGAAATACACCAAACCGTTGGTGAGCGTGAGCGTTTGGAGCGGGCTCCACAGAGGATTGGCTAAATCCGTGCAGGCTTCCACCACTATGGGAATATTTGGGGTGCCGGTAATGTTAAATCCAAATTGAGTGCCCTGCGTTCCAAAGTTCGTTCCACTGGTTTGAATCAGCGGATTCCACAATACGGCCGGAAGACCGCCATAAAAGAAAAAATTACCCCAACCAACGGTTCCGGGAAGATAAAAGGCTATCGCGTACTGGTCCAAGTAGAACGCAGAAGTAGGTGCGCCGGGAGGGCCGGTGGGAACATTCGGAGCATTGCCCGCAAAATAAATGCCGGTTAAGTTGACGCACGACCAGAATGCCCCACTCTTTATGGTGGAGACACTTTTGGGTATGTTCACGTTCGTCAGGCTCGCGCAATGATTGAACGCATACGCCCCAATATTCGTGACGCTACCCGGTACTGTAACGCTCGTCAGGTTCGTGCAGTAGTCGAACGCACCGGTTCCGATGCTCGTCACGCCATACTCGATCGCAGCGCTCCTCAGGCCATTGCAGTTCGTGAACACGTACATTCCGAAGTTGGTCACGCTACCGGGAATGATGACGCTGGCAAGGCCGGTACAGGAATCGAAATCGTAGTCGCCAATGCTGGCCACGCCGTTGGCAATCGTTACGTTGGTCAAACCTGAACAGGAATCGAAAACATATATCCCAATGGTGGTAACGCTGCCAGGGATCTCGATATTGCTTAAGCTTTCACATCCTCGAAAGGCGTAATCTCCAATGTTCGTGACGCCGACGGGAATTGCCACACTGGCCAGGTGACTGCATCCTTCAAAGGCAGACGGTTCGAGGATCATTACTCCATTGGAAATCGTCACAACGGCCAGATTGGTGCAGAACTTAAATGCCGAATTCCCAATGTCGCCAATACTGCCTGGTATGGCGATGTTGGTCAGGTTACAACAGTATTCGAACGCAGCTTGGCCAATGCTCGTAACGCTATCCGATATAGTGACATTCATCAGGCCGGTACAGTATTCGAACGCAGCCTTCTGAATGGTAATGACGCTGTCGGGTATCGTGACGTTCGTCAGGCCACCACAAAATTCAAACGCAGCCTCCCCAATGTTGGTCACACTGTCAGGCAACGCAACGCTGGCCAGATTAATACACTCGGCGAAAGCGCCATCTCCGATGTCGGTGGTGCCGGTCGCAATCGTCACATTTGTCAGGCTACCGCAGACTGTAAGAACATTCACTCCAAAGTTGGTAATAGCTCCCAAAATTGCGGCGCTCGTCAGGTTAGAGCAGTACGCGAAGGCATAATCACCGACGCTCGTAACGCCACTCGGAATGGTGATGTCCGTCAGACCAGTACACGAAAAAAACGCATAATCCCCGATGCTTATAAGGCTCCCAGGCATCGTGATGTCCGTCAAATTGGTGCAGTAATCGAACGCGCCGTCACTAACCGCGCTGACGCCGTCCGGTATCGTATAACTTCCGCTCAATCCATTTGGATATTGAAAAAGAGTGGTTTGGCCTTTGTCGAACAACACCCCACTCAGGCTGCTATAATTCGGATTGTCTTGGTCCACCGTAATCGCCGTCAGCGCAGCGCACGAAGCGAATGCAGAATTCCCGATGTTGGTGACGTTAGCAGGAATCGTAACACTTGTGAGACCGGTACAACCGTAAAACGCCTCTTCACCGATGACTGAGACGCCGTTGGGAATCAGCAAATTTGTCAATCCCGTGCAGCTCTGAAACACGCCAACGTCGATGTTGGTGACGCTATCTGGAATCGTGATGCTGCTAAGACTTCTGCAGTCCTCGAACGCATTGGCACCAATTCTGGTTACGCCGTTACCGATGGTGACATCTGTTAGCACAAAGTCGTTGAAGAACGCACCCCCTCCAAAATTGGTGACGCTCCCAGGAATTGAAACGCTGGTTAAGTTGTAACAAAAATAGAATGCATAATCCCCAATGCTGGTGACGCTGTCGGGAATCGCCACGCTAGTCACGTTGTGACCAAAAACAGGCTCACCAACGCCAATCCCAGTGACCAGCAAATTGCTGATGTTGTTTGGAATCGTTATATCGCCACCGGGCCCGCTGTAACTGGTTATGGTGATGCTCACGCTGTCGGTGTTCGTCTCGTACTCGAATTCGGCTTGCACCAGCGGTGGTGCGGTCAGGAGCAACGCAACCAACAGGGCGAGGACGATTCCTTTCATTCGATTGGAATATTCTGCAACCCACCAACCGAAATCAATAATAATCCGACGAGAAATGACACATTTTTGCGGTTTTACTCGCCAAAAACGGTCACGAAGTTATCACGCCGCTGCAGATCGGGCAGCGAGCGCAAGTTGCTCATTTTGTAATCCATTCCGAGCATTCTCCTTTTGACGCCCATTTCTTTTATGCTAATGCCGGCTGATCGTTTGCGTCATTCTTGCCAGCCATGCCCGGTCTTTGGCCATTTCCGTGACCTCTGCCGTCGAAAAGAACTTGATCCCGTTTTGCAGCGGGTTTCCGAGCGGTTTGAGCAAACGAGTTGCGCCAAGGATTGGCGTGTGCTTTCACGCAGTGCGCCTCATCTTCCCCGCGCGCCCTCTTCGCGTTGGGCCTTCTTTGGCGTTGTGACGGCATTGGATGACGGTTTGTGACGGCCAATGTGACGGTCTAAGCCCCTTATTATCAACGGTTGTGACGGTGTGACGGCTTTTCCGATCCCAAGGGTATGCAAGCGCATAAACGGCGCCCGCTAAGAATCCTGGCGGGAGATGGATTTCACACGAATCCCATAGACATCCTCAACTTTGTTCTGATACAGTCGCCCGGTTTGAAAAAATCCGGTTCATCATGAATTCTTCCATTGACCCTGGCGTCCGCTCCCCGCGGCGCGTGTTCCAACGCTTTTTCGCCGCCGCAATCGCCGTCCTGCTGGCGGGCGTCACTGCTCCGGCCAGGAGCGGGGCCGCCCAGACGCTCCACAGCCGGGCGGCGGCGCTGGCGGGCGGGTTGCAGCCGCTCGGCGCCGTGGACGGCGCGAGCCGTCTCAATCTCACGTTGAGCCTGCCGCTGCGCAATAAACCCGCGCTGACCAATCTCCTGGGCCAACTTTATGATCCGGCCAGCCCGAACTTCCACCGCTACCTCACCCCGGCGGAGTTCGCGGCGCGATTCGGGCCGACGGAGGCGGATTACCAGGCGGTGGTCGATTTTGCGCAAACGCACGGGCTGGACGTCCGGGCCAAACATTCCAATCGCACGTTGCTGGAGGTGCGGGGCAGCGCGTCCGCCGTCGAGAGCGCGTTTCACGTCCGCTTGCAACGCTATCAGCACCCCACCGAGGCGCGCACTTTTTTCGCGCCGGACAGGGACCCTGCGGCGGATCTGAGTGTGCCGTTGCTGGGAGTCAAGGGTCTGGACAATTACAGTTTGCCGCACCCCAACCACCGGCACTTGCCGTTGAGCCAGGCGCCGGCCAACCGGCCCCGCGCCGGTTCGGGCCTGGAAGGCCTTTACATGGGAAATGATTTCCGGGCCGCATACGTGCCCGGCGTGGCCCTCAACGGCTCCAATCAGTCGGTCGCGTTGCTGGAATTTGACGGCTACGATCCGAGCGACATTCTTCAATACGAATCCAACGCCAGCCTGCCCAATGTCGCCCTGACAAACGTCTTGCTCGATGCCTTCGATGGAACACCGCAAAGCCAGGACGGGCAAGTCGAGGTGTCGCTGGACATCTCCATGGCCATTTCGATGGCGCCCGGTCTGGCCAGCGTCATTGTTTATGAAGGGGAGATGAGCGACGATATTTTGAATCGGATGGCGACGGATGATTTGGCCAATCAACTCAGTTCCTCGTGGTCCTGGGCGCCGATGGATGAAACAACCGAACAGATTTTCCAGCAGTTCGGCGCGCAGGGTCAATCGATGTTCCAGGCTTCGGGAGATTCCGGGGCTTACGTGGGACCGATCCCGCCCCCTTCCGACGATCCCTACCTGACGGTGGTGGGCGGGACCACGTTGACGACCGCCGGCCCCGGCGGGCCGTGGGTGTCGGAAACGGTGTGGAATTGGTTTTCAACCGGCCTGGGTCAAGCCGCCGGCAGCGGGGGCGTCAGCACCGTTTATCCGATTCCCGCCTGGCAACAGGGCCTGGACCTTTCCAAGAGCCAGGGATCGGCCACCATGCGAAATATCCCTGACGTAGCCCTGACGGCGGACAACGTCCTGGTCATCGCCGCCGGGCAGACGTGGTATGTGGGAGGGACCAGTTGCGCGACGCCGTTGTGGGCGGCGTTGACGGCGCTGATTAACGAACAGCAGGCGGCCAACAACCAGCCGCCGGTGGGCTTTCTCAACCCGGCCATTTACGCGCTGGCCACGAGCAGCCGTTATGGCGCCACGTTTCACGACATCACCACCGGCAACAATACCAATTACAGCAGTCCAACCGCTTTCTTCGCCCTGCCGGGATACGATCTTTGCACGGGCTGGGGAACCCCGACGGGCAGTAACACCATCGCCGCCCTGGTGACGCCGGCGGACCCGCTTTTGGTCAGTCCCATCGCCGATGTGTTTCTTCAGGGAGTTCCCGGCGGTCCGTTTAACGCGGCCAGCCAGCCGATGACGTTGACCAACGGCGGCGGGGCGGCGCTCAACTGGACGCTGGGCAATCCGACCGCCTGGCTGCGGGCGTCGTTGACGGGCGGGACATTGGTTGCGGGCGGCCCGGCCCGGACGGTGACGGTCAGTTTGAATTCTCTCGCAAGCAATCTGGCGGTGGGAATTTACAACGCGACCCTCTGGTTCACCAACCAGAACGATCACCTCGCGCAGGCAAGACGGTTTACGCTGGAGATTCTGCCGCTGGAGCCGCCGCTGATCGTGGCGCAACCGCAAAGCCAGGTCATCCAAGCCGGCGCAACCGCAGTCTTCAACGTCACCGCGCAAGGGCGGCCCCTGTTCTATCAATGGCAGAAAAACGGGACCAACCTGACGGATGGCGGCCATATCAGCGGGTCGGCCACCGCGGCGTTGACTGTGGCCAACGCCGGCGCCGCGGATGCCGCGGTGTACTCGGTCATTGTTTCCAACTCTCTCGGCACGGCGGCCGGCGCGGCGGTCACGCTGGAACTTTACGCGTTGGCCCCCGGTGCCATGAATCTGGTGCAAAACGGCGGCTTTGAAACCGGCAATTTTTCATATTGGAACGAAGCGGGCTACTATTACTACGCTGTTGTCAGCAGCAATCCGCTCTATGTCCACTCCGGCGCCTACGGCGCGGCGCTCGGAGAGTACTACACCGTTCCGGGATTCCTTTATCAGACCCTCTCGACGACGCCGGGCAACTCGTATCTGATTTCGATGTGGCTGCACAGCCCCGACGGTGTGGCGCCGAATCAATTCGACGTGCTCTGGAATGGCGCGACGATTTTCGGCGCCACGAACATGGGCGCCGGCCCGTGGACCCAACTTCAATTCTTGGTCACGGCCACCAGCGCCGCCAGCATCCTGCAACTCGGCTACGCGGACGAGTCGAGCGACCTGGGTTTGGATGATGTCAGCGTGAGCAACGTGACCATTTCCGCCGCGCCGCCGGCCATCGTCAACCCACCCGCCAGCCAATCAGCCGGCAGCGGGAGCGCGGCTGTGTTTACGGTCACGGCCGCCGGCACCGTGCCGCTGGGTTACCAGTGGGAAATCAACGGCGCCACGCTGAACAACGGCGGCAACGTCGCCGGCGCCACGACCGCCACCCTGACTCTGAGCAACGTGTCCGCCGCCAGTGACGCAACGTATTCCGTGGTGGTCAGCAACGCTTACGGGACGACGGTCAGTTCCGGCGCGACGCTGACCGTTCTCCCGGCAACGCAAACCGTGGATTTGATTACCTTTGATGATCTGCCCGACAACGAAACCCTCTTGCCGGTGCCCGGCGGCTATGCGGGACTTTCCTGGAGCAACTTCCTCCAACTGGACGGCATCAACTACCCCTATCCGAGCGGCTACGCGGCGGCGGTCATTTCCGCCAGCAACGTCGCGGTGAACGCGTCCGGAGAAGCCGCCAGCATTTCCAGCGCGAATCCCTTTACGCTGCTCAGCGCCTACCTGACCGCCCCTTGGAATGACAATTTGGAGGTGGAAGCCCAGGGATTCAGCGGCGCGCGCGTGATCTATGACAACACCTATACGTTGAGCGCGACGCAACCGACCTTGATCAATTTCAACTATGCGGGAGTGACCCGAGTCAACTTCATCGCTTCCGGCGGCACCGCGCATCTGGCCTACGCCGATTACCCCACCGAGCAATTCGCGATGGACAACGTGGCGGTGGCGATCTCGTCGGCGCCGCAAATCATCTCCCAGCCGGCCGGCCGGAACGCGCCGCCAGGAGCGACGGTCACGTTTGGCGTCACGGTCAACGGCGCGGCGCCCTTGGTTTATCAATGGCAGCGGAACGGGATCGCGCTGACGGACGGCGGGCCAATTGCGGGTTCCGCCACCGCCACATTGACGCTGACCGGCGTGGCGGCCGCGAACGCTGGAATCTATTCGGTGCTTGTCACCAATGTCTTCGGGTCGGTGGCCAGCGCCGGCGCGGGTCTGGTTCTCTATAATCTGGCGCCGGGCGCCACAAACCTCGTGCAAAACGGAGGGTTTGAAACGGGCACCTTTGCCAACTGGACACTTTTCGGAGAAACAAACTACGATTATGTCGGCTCCTATTATATATGGGTCCACTCCGGCGCCTACGGCGCGGCCCTGAGCACCGGGGGGAATGGTTTTGGGTATCTTTCCCAAACGCTTTCCACCACACCCGGCGCGTCCTACCTGGTATCCTTCTGGGCGGAGAATCCTTTTGGCGAGACCCCAAACCAATTCCTGGTCAGTTGGAATGGCAATCCCATTTTCTCCCAGGACAATTTTGATTCCTTGAACTGGACCAACCTCCAGTTCCTTGTCACGGCCGCCGGCAGCAACAGCGTGTTGGAGTTTGGTTACTCCTTCGAGTATTACGACGACTATTTTGGATTGGACGACGTGACCGCGACGAATGTCATTATCGATGCCGCCGCGCCCACGATTACCAGCCAGCCCGCCAGCCAACTGGTCGCGCCCGGCGGCAGCGCCGTCTTCGATGTCACGGCGCTGGCCAGCCCGCCGCCGGGCTACCAGTGGCAGTTCAATGGAACCAATCTGAGCGACACCGGCGGGATCACCGGGTCCGCCACCTCCGCGTTGACGGTCGCCAATGCCTCTCCGGCCAACGCCGGGACCTATACGGTCGTGATCAGCAATGCCTACGGCACGGCGATCAGCGCTCCGGCGCTGTTGTCATTGCCGCCGCCCGGCCAGATTTTTAATCTGCTCACGTTTGACGACTTACCCGACACCGAGTCGGGCTTGGCCGTGTCCAATGGCTACCAGGGCTTCGGGTGGGCGAACTTCTACGAATTGGATGGAGTGAACTTCCCAGGTCCGAGCGGCTACAACGCGGCGGTGGTTTCCGCCAGCAACGTTGTCTATAACGGAGGCGGCGCCGCCGCCACGATCACCAACGAGCAACCGTTCAGTCTTATCTCCGCCTACCTCACGGCCGCGTGGCGGGACGGATTGGAGGTGGAGGTCAGCGGTTACGCGGGCGGCGCGTTGCTGAATCGCAACACCTATATTCTGAACGCCACGGAACCGACGCTCATTCAGTTTAACTACGCCGGAGTGGACACCGTTGAATTCGTTTCCTACGGCGGAACGGCGCATGCCGGATACGCGGGCACCGGCGAGCAGTTCGCCATGGATAACGTCACTCTTCTCGTGTCCGCCTCTCCGCCGCAGATTGCCGCGGAGCCTGCCAGCCAAGTCGCGCCCGTTGGCTCGACGGTGTCGTTTTCCGTGTCCGCCACGGGCGCGGCTCCGCTCAGTTACCAATGGCAAAAGAACGGCGTGCCGCTGGGCGACGGCGGCAACGTTTCCGGCTCCGCCACCGCCGCGCTGACTCTCACCGCGGTTTCCGCCGGGGACGATGGCGTTTATGCCGTCACTGTCAATAATTCCGCGGGCGCGGCGGCCAGTTCCGGGGCCGCGCTCACCGTCTATTCGGTGGTCGCCGGAGCGACGAACACGGTGCAAAACGGCGGCTTTGAGACCGGCGACTTTACCGGGTGGACTCTCTCCGGCAGCACCAACGACATCTTCATCAGCACCAATTCCTCCTACGCGCATTCCGGCCGCGACGGCGCCCAACTTGGGCCGGGCAGCCCTCCGGGCGGCTTGCTCTCGCAGACCTTGTCCACAGCGCCGGGGACGGCTTACTTGCTCTCGTTCTGGCTCGACAGTCCCGATGGCTTGACTCCAAACGAGTTCCTGGTTTCGTGGAATGGCGCCGTCCTCTTTGACCAATCCAACCTCGGCGCGCTCGGCTGGACCAACCTGCAATTCGTGGTCGAAGCCGCCTCCGCCGCCAGCGTCCTGCAATTTGAATTCCTTGACGCTCCAAGCTATTTGGGCCTGGACGACATTACGCTGCAAAGCATCGACCTGACCCCGTCGATCCTCACGCCACCCGCCAGCCAGACCGCTTGCGCCGGCCAGACAGTGACATTCACGGTCGCGGCCGCCGGCAGCGGTCCCCTCGCCTACCACTGGCGCCGAAACGGGGCCAGCTTGAGCGACGGCAGCGGCCTCAGTGGGACGGCCGCCCCGATCCTGACCCTGAGCAACGTGGCCGCGGCCAATTCCGGCGCTTACTCGGTCGTTGTCAGCAATGCCTTCGGGTCCGCCACGAGTGCCGCCGCGGACCTGACCGTTTATGCCGTCGCCTCCGGCGCCAGCAACCTGGTGCAGAACGGCGGCTTCGAAACGGGTGATTTCACCGGTTGGACACTCGCCGGCAATTCGTCTTATTCGTATGTCGCCTCCGGTGCAGCCTACGCGCACACGGGCAACTACAGCGCGCAACTTGGGGATAATGCCTACAATTTTGGTTACGGCGGCTCGCTTTCCCAACCCTTGTCAACAACGCCGGGAACGTCCTATCGGTTGTCGCTCTGGCTGGAGAATTCCACCGGCCTGGTGCCCAATCTGTTTCTGGTCAGTTGGAA
Organism: Verrucomicrobiota bacterium; assembly: GCA_049510745.1. Classification (GTDB taxonomy): domain Bacteria; phylum Verrucomicrobiota; class Verrucomicrobiia; order Limisphaerales; family Palsa-1400; genus PLGF01. Next base: position 96,407 of record JBEKYR010000004.1, read on the forward strand.
CGGCGCCACCGTCTTCAACCAGACCAACCTCACCGGCCAGGGCTGGGAGAATCTCCAATTCATCGTCACAGCTCAATCCTCCGTTACTCTCCTCCAATTCGAGTTCGAGGATGAGTTGGCTTATTTGGGACTGGACGATGTCAGCGTCAGCAACATCACGGTGGGCGGCGCGCCCCTGGTGACGGTCCCGCCCGCCCTCCAAACCGTCCCGCCCGGCGCCCAGGCCGCTTTCCATGTCGTGGCCGTGGGCGGCGCGCCGCTGGCCTACCACTGGCAATTGAACGGCACTAATCTTACCGATGGCGGAGGCATCACTGGTTCGACTACTTCCAATCTTACCATCGCGGGCGTTTCCGCCGCCAACGCCGGCGGCTACGCGGTGAGCGTCACCAATTCCTACGGCAGCGTCACCAGTTCCATGGTCCCGCTCACGGTCCTGCCGCCCGCGGCCAGCCTGATTACTTTCGACGATCTTGCGGAAACGACCTCCGGCCTGCCGATTCCCGCCGGCTACCACGGGCTGACGTGGAGCAACTTCGACGAAATGGACGGGGTTTATTTTCCAATTCCCGGCGGTTATGGAGCCGGGGTCGTCTCGCCGAACAACATCGCGTTCAACTCCGGCGGCTACCCTGCCGCCATCAGCGGCGGCACCTTCAGCCTGTTGAGCGCGCGCCTCACGGCGGCGTGGAATGACGAATTGGAGGTGGAAGCGATTGGCTATTACAATGGCACGGTCGTCTATGATGGCAGCTTCACCTTGAGCGCGACCGCTCCCGCGCTGGTTGACTTCAACTATCAGGGAATCGATCAGGTGCTGTTCATTGCCTCGGGCGGCACGCCCCATTTGCCTTATTCTCAAGCGCCGGCCAGCCAATTCGTCATCGACAATGTCGTCATTAGTCCTGCCGCCGGTCCTCCGCAAATCACGACGCAGCCGGCCAGCCAGGCCGTGCCCGCCGGCACGACGGCGACGTTCAACGTCAGCGCCGAGGGCAGCGCGCCGCTGAGTTACCAATGGAGAATGAACGGCGCTAATCTCACCAGCGGCGGCGCCCTCTCCGGCGCCACTTCCAGCGCGCTGACCATCAGCAATGTCACCGCCGCCAATGTGGGGTCTTACTCTGTCGTCGTCAGCAATTCTTACGGCGCCGCCACCAGTTCCGATGCGCTCCTGACCCTCCTGCCGGCCGGCACCGACCTGATTACCTTTGACGATCTGGAGGATATCGCGGACGGAGCTTACATACCGGACGGCTACCACGGCCTGATCTGGAACAATTTTGCCGAGTTGGACGGCGTCAACTACGGCCAGCCCAGCGGCTACGGCGCAGGTGTCGTCTCGCCGAACAATATCGCGTTCAATGCGGGCGGATACCCGGCCGGCCTGATCGCCGCCGGGCCTTTCAACCTGCTCAACGCCTATCTCACCGCCGCCTGGAACGATAATTTGCAGGTGGAAGTGATCGGATTCGCGGGCGGCGAGCTGGCTTACGACACCACCTATACCTTGAGCGCGACGCAACCGATGCTAGTCAACTTCAATTATATGGGGGTGGACGAAGTGAATTTCATTTCATCCGGCGGCACACCGCATCTGGCCTACGGGAATTATCCGGGCTACCAATTCGTGATGGACAACGTGCTGATCGGTCCGGCGCAAGCTCCGCCGCAAATCGCCGTCCAACCCGCCGGCCAGATCGTCCCCGCAGGTACGCCGGTTTCACTCGCCGTGGCTGCCACCGGCAGCGCGCCGTTGAGCTACCAATGGCAACGGAACGGCCTGCCACTGACCGACGGCGGCAACCTCTCCGGGTCGGCCACATCCAATCTGACGTTCAGCGCGATCGCGGCCTCCAACGCGGGGGTGTATTCGGTCACGATCACAAACCCGTTCGGCCTGGCCGCCAGCGCGCCCGCGGTGCTCGCCGTTTATTCGCCGGCGCCGGGCGCCAGCAACCTGGTGCAGAACGGCGGCTTCGAAACGGGTGATTTCACCGGCTGGACGCTTTCCGGCGATACCAACGACAGCTTCGTCACCAGTTATGCTCCCTTTGTCCACTCCGGCACGTACGGGGCCGAGATGGGGCCGCCGAGCTTGTTGGGCGCGCTGCTCTCGCAATCGGTGCCGACCACGCCGGGCGGGACCTATTTGCTCTCTGTCTGGCTGGCAAACCCTTACGCTACTCCTCCCAACGCCATCCAAATCACCTGGAATGGCGGCACCGTTTACAATCAGCAAAACATGGGGTATCAGACATGGCTCAATCCGCAATTCATTGTCACCGCTTCCACCACCAACAGCGTGCTGCTCTTGGACGTTCAAAACGAGTTCGGCGCGTTTGGATTGGACGACATCAGCGTGTCGAACGTGGTGGCGGGCAATTTGGGGACGCCGCCGCAAATCAGCGGCCCTTCATTCACCGTGGCCGGCGGTCAATTTTCCTTCTCTTGGACGGCGCAAGTGGGTCAAAGCTACCAGGTGCAATATACCACCAATCTGGCCCATCCCACCTGGATAAACCTCGGCCCCAGCACCAACGCCATCGTCCCCGTCATGACCACATCCGACACCATCGCCGGCCACCAACGCTTCTACCGCGTCGCCCTGCTGCCGTGAGAGGTCCTTTTTAACGCGATGCAGCGGATTGGCGAGATGGTGGGTTGGCGGGGACTCGAACCCCGGACCAATGCCTTAAAAGGGCACTGCTCTACCAACTGAGCTACCAACCCAACAGGCCGGAATTCAGACAGTTCCAACAGTTGTCGCGCCACCGGCATTTCACAAAGTCGCGGAGAACCTGTCCCTGCCCGAATCATCGGGCCGTTAATATGCCGTACAAAAGCGAAGAGGCAAGCAGTTTCGTCGGACCTTGAAGACAAGGGACGGAAAACCGGCCCATCGCCCCGCGTTCCGAGTTCAGCACAACTCGTAGAACGACTCCCGGCCAAGGTGCTTCACATACTTCTTTAGCAGCGCGGGAAGCGTCGCCGGCGGCCCCAAACTGATCCAATCATCGACCGATCCTCTGAAACAGTACCGTTCCGCCGTGAAGCGGCGTTGCGCCGGGTCTGTCAGAATAAATTAAACTTTGCCTGATCTGGAAGTCTGTTCGATGCTCATAAAGAAAAGTGGAAGCCTCCGGCCGCCTTGGCGATGGAGCCGCTGTCGCGCTGCCATGCCCCGGACGACGACGGCCTATTTCGCCCCTTGATCAATCCAGGCGCGGATCAAACCGACTTGCTCCGCTGTGAGCGGTTTTGGCGGCGGGCCGCCTCTGCCAGGGCCGCCTTGGCCACCGGGGCCGCCGGGACCAGGAGGTCCGCCTGGGCCGCCCGCCCCGCCGGCGTCACCGGAGGGCGGTGGGCCGTTGCCGGGGCCGCCGGGAGGAGGACCACCGGGGCCGCCCGGACCGCGCGGTTTGCGCTGCGGCGGCATGGCGATCTTGTCATCGATGCGCGCGGCGGCTGCGACCAGCAGACTCTTCTTGCTCTCGCCCGGCACAATCATCTTGCCGTCGTGACCGCCCTTGAGGGCGCCCGCAAGGCTGTCGAGCTGGAAGCTGGCTTTGGGCTTCTCTTTTCCGTGGCATCGGATGCAGGACGCCTGGAAAAAAGGCTGGATATCCTTGTCATAGGTCAGGCCCTGCTTATCGGCGGCGGGCGGCAGCTTGCTGACATCGACTTTGCTGATGTCCCATTCGTTCTGCGCGGCAGCCGGCAGGGCGGCCATGGCAACTCCAATTAAAATTAAGGCGGTGGCATGTTTCATATTAGATTGCGCTCTGTTTAATCCCTTGGCCGGCAAATGCAAGAAAAAGATGAGGCTGGCGCGTCATGCGTTTGCCTGACACATTCCCCTCCCGATGCCCGCTTATGTCCTCATTGTCCCGGATAAATTCAAAGGCAGCCTGACCGCCCAACAGGCGGCCGGCTCCATCGCCCGCGGCTGGCGCAAAGCGCGGCCCGACGATTCTCTGGACGTGCTGCCAATGAGCGACGGCGGCGACGGCTTCGGCCAAATCCTCAGCGCCCTGCTCGGCGCGCGGACGCGAAAGACAGCCACGCTCGACGCCGCCCATCGCCCCTTGCACGCGACTTGGTGGTGGCAGGCCACGAAAAGAACGGCCATTGTCGAATCGGCCAAAGTCATTGGCGTGGCCATGCTGCCGCCGAAAAAATTCCACCCGTTTCAACTCGACACTTTCGGCCTGGGAAAGCTGCTGGCGGCGGCGGCCAAGGCCGGCGCCAGGGAATGTATCGTCGGCATCGGCGGCAGCGCCACCAATGACGGCGGCTTCGGCCTGGCCCGCAGTCTGGGGTGGAAATTCCTGGACCGGTCGGGAGGGGAACTGGACGAGTGGTGGCGTTTGGGCGGGTTGGCCGACGCGCGCAAACCTGCCGCCGCGCTAAGCCTGCGCACGGTCGTCGCCGTGGATGTGCGCAATCCCCTGCTCGGCCCCGCCGGTTGCTCGCGCGTTTACGGGCCGCAAAAAGGACTGCGCCCCCAGGACTTTGCTTTTGCGGAAAAATGTCTCGGCCGATTGGCCTCGCGCATGAAAGAGCAACACGGCATCGACGTTGCAAACATCCCCGGCGCGGGCGCGGCGGGCGGCTTGGGTTTTGGTTTGATGGCGTTCGCGGATGCGAAGGTCGAGTCGGGTTTCGATTTATTCGCGCGCTTTGCCCAATTGGAAAAGCGCATCCGCACCGCCGACCTCGTCATCACCGGCGAAGGCGCGATTGACGAGCAGACGCGGATGGGAAAAGGCGTCGGCCAAATCGCGCGCCTTTGCGCCCGGTGCGGCGTGCCGTGCGTGGCCCTGGCGGGCATTGTGGAGAAATCCATTCGAGAGAGCCGCTTCTTTTCCGACATCCGCGCGCTGACGGATCACGCGACTCCGCAACGCGCCCGGGCCTTGGCCGCGCGCCTGCTCGAACAATTGGCCGAAGAAGCCTCATCTGATTTTGCCGGGAGGGGCAGGATTTGAATTGACGGGCCCGGCGACGGATTTCGTTGCGCGGAGCCGCCTGTTTGATTTCCGTGGCGGCAATCTCCTTGTCAGGCACGCCATTTTGGGCCAGGATGAACCAAAATTGGAACGGATTATATGCCTGCTGACTTGCGTCCCTCGCCTTTTCCAGCTTTGATGCTCGGTGGATTCATCCTCATTGCTGTCCAAACCGCCGGCGCGGTCCAATTCCAGATTTCTGACGCGACCGAATTCAGCAAAGTCATTGACACCAATGCCGTCTTCATCACCAACGCCACGATCAACTCTCAGATTGAAGGACCAGTATGGATTCCCAACGGCCAATTTCTCGTGTTCAGCGACATGGGCAACAACAAGCTTAAGAAGCTGGATCCGTCAAACAATCTGCTCTCGGATTACTTTTTGGAGCCTTTAGGGGCGAAATACAATGGCAACATTCTGGATTGGCAGGAGCGTTTGATTTCCTGCGAATCCGGCAGCAGCGGGTTCAAGGTGGTAATGACTACGAACGTGGTAGTAGGGACCTCCAGTGGCGTGATCGTTTCGCTGGTGACAAGCTGCAATGGCCTGAAATTTATTTCGCCCAACGACGTCTGCATTAAATCTGACGGCTCCATCTGGTTCACCGATACGGGATCCGATAGTGGCATTGCTGCGGGCACTTCCGGGTATCAACCCGGCTACTATGTGTATCGCTTTTACGAAACCAACGGCAATGCGACGGTGGTGCCGGTGATTACAAATGGTCTTCAGAGGCCTAATGGCATCTGTTTTTCGCCGGATGAAACCAAATTGTATGTTGCCGACGATGGCATCAATTGGAATATGACCAACATCATGGTATATAACGTCACCAGCAGCAACACGTTGACTGGCGGCAAGATTTTCTGCACCGTCAACGGCGGCTTTTCTGACGGATTCCGCTGTGACGTGGATGGGCGGATTTGGTCCACCGCCGGAGACGGCGTGGAAATTTTTGCGCCAGACGGACATCGGATTGGAAAAATTTTGATGGGCAGCCGCCCTAACAACCTCTGTTTTGCCGGGTCGAAATATCAAACGCTGTTCACGGTCGGCCAGCCCAACGTGTGCTCGTTTCCAGTGCTGGTCGCGGGCGCGGTTTCGATTCGGAAGCTGGCCGCTTGCAGCAATGGAGGCCAACTCGTGGTGTCGTGGCCCGCGCCATCCACGGGATTCAAGTTGCAGTCATCGGATTCCTTGGGTGCCCAGGCAGCCTGGACAAATGTCACCGACTCGCCCCAAGTCACCAACGGATTGAACCTAATGAATTTGTCCCCGACAAATGCCGAGAAATTCTTGCGACTGCGTTTGAATTGACGGGCCAGGCGCTGGATTTCGTTGCGCGGGCCGCCGGGATCTGGGTGTCCGATTTTTGTCGAAACGTGTTCCGTTGTCTGTTAGAGTTTGAAGATCTTTCGCTTTTTGACGCCATGAAAGCCACTCGAACCACTCGCAGAGATTTCCTGAAACAATCCGCCGTCACCGGCGTCGGCATCGGCGCAGGTTTGCGCGCCGCCACCTTCGGCGGGGTTGCAATGGCGAGCTACGACCCGACTACTATCACAGCGACGGTCGGCATCTCCAAGGGACCGGACCGGGCGGACAATGCGTTCCGGGCGTGTCAGTTGTTCAAGAAAGATATCGCCGCGGCCATCGGGACCAAGCGCGTGGTCATCAAGGTCAATTTCGTGGCGCTCCCATCATCCGGCAACGACTGCGCCTACACCCGTGTGCAGCATGTCGAGGGGATTCTGGAGTTCTTGAAGTCCATTGGCAAGCGGGACGTGGTCGTCGCGGAATCGCCTGCCGGGGGCAACACGATCTCCGGCTATGACCAATGCGGATATTGGCCCCTCACCAAGAAGTATCCTGTCAAGCTGATGGACCTTAATCAGGAAGGATTTGTCAACGCCCCGATTTGGCAATATGGCAGCTCATCGAATACCACGCAGAAGACGATTCGCCTCTGCAAGATGTATTTCAACCCGAACAATTTCATTATTTCCGCGACCCCGCTCAAGACGCACAACACCGTCGTCGTGACGTTGTCCGGGAAGAATATCGGCATGAGCGCGCCCCTGATTGACTTCGGCTTCAATTGGGCGCAAAGCGGGTCGTGGTATCCGATGACCCCGAAGTATTGGATGCACGGCTACGCGGGCGGCACGGCGTATCCTCCGGGAGACTTTCAAGCGCTGAATGACAACGTCTATAAGATGTTGGCCATCTATAATATCCGCCCGCACTTGGCCGTCCTCGACGCCTATCAGGGAACGGAGCACAATGGTCCTCACCTCGGCTCCTTCATCGCCAATCCCCAGCAACTCGCTGTGGTTTCCCGCGATTGGCTGGCGGCGGACCGCATTGGGCTGACACTGATGGGCACGAACGTTTATGTTGTGCTCAACCATACGCAAGACGGTCACGAAATGCCATATCCGGCCGTCTTGAACTACTGCTGGCAGGCGGGCCTGGGTGAATGGGACGATAGAAAAATCCAAGTCATTGGCGACCTCGGCAACATGACAGGCTATTCGCTTAAGGGGAATGCCAGCGTTTACAACTACCAGCCAAATGACAACCAGTCTTCGCAACTCGGAATGCGCACGACTCCGCGAGAAGGAACCATTGTTAACCAGATCACCTGATTCAAGCGGCCGGCGTCGCGATGCCTTTGGCGCAACTCAATTCCAACTCCTTATGAAGCTGAATTTCTTCCTTTCCAACCGGGTGCAGAAGGCCCTCCTTGCCACCAGCGTGTGCCTGGCCATTCTTCCCGCCACCGTCGAAGCTCTCCCGGCGCCGCAGTGGATGCAAGGTGGGCATTCGGCCAGAATCTCCGGCATGGCCTGCTCGCCCGATGGCGCCATGATTGCATCCTCGAGCGAGGACGGCACTGTCAAGTTGTGGTCCACGAACGGGACCCTTCTAAGGACGCTGACCGCGCAATCCTGTCCCCTCACCGCGCTTGCCTGGTCGCCGGACGGCACGAAGATCGCCGCCGGCACTTACTACGGCGGTTACTATTTCGGCGCCGCGGGCATGGGTCTGACTTACCTCTGGCAGGCGCCAAGCGGGTGGACTGCCGCCAACGTCAGCCTGGTGCGCATCAGCACCAACCTCTACGGCAAGGTCACCGCCCTGGCTTTTCGAGCCGACAGCCTCCGGCTCGCTTCCGGATGTGAAACGGGCAGCAATTTCGTCACCTCGGTCGCGAATGGATCCTTTGTTGCTACACGCCCGGCTTACAACACCTGGGTGGAACCGGCGGCGGTGACCAGCGTTGCCTTCTCTACGAAAGGCATGATGGCGTCCGGATGCGAAGACAGCACGATTTGCGTCTTTGACTCGTCCTGGAACCTGCTGTGGACGTCAACCAACGCCGCCAACGCGCACACGACCAATGTCACCTCAGTGGCCTTCTCGCCGGACGGCTTGTTCCTGGCCACGGCAAGCCTGGATCAAACCATCAAGGTCTGGTCAACGACCAACTGGGCATGTTTGCATACAATGGGCCGACACACCAATGGTGCTTCCTCTGTCGCCTTCAGTCCTGATGGACAAAAGATCGTCTCTGGCAGCGTTGATGGAACTGTCAAGATTTGGAACTGGGCGGCCGGCACATGCCTGCTGACGATTGCCGCACACGTGCTTCCTGTCACGTCAACCGTTTTCACGCTCGATGGTGCGCGCGTCATTTCCGCGAGCGACGATGACACCATCCGCATCTGGTCGGCGACCAATGGGTCCGCAGTTCTCACCTTGGGCGGTCAGTGGGATTACATCGGTGCTGTGGCCTTTTCTCCCGATGGCACGCTGTGCGCCAGCGCCGGTGGCAATGAGACCATCCAGGTGCGCGAGACCAGCGGCGGCTCGCTCGTGCGGACGCTGGCCGCAAACACGAATTTTGTCAGCAGTCTGGCGTTTTCGCCCGACAGCGCGAGGCTGGCCTCGGGTGGGGGTCCGTTGGAACCCACCATCAAAATCTGGCAGATAAGCAACGGCGCGTTGCTCAACACGATTCCAGCGACGACGAACGGGGTGATGGCGCTGGCGTGGTCGCCGGATGGCACGATGCTGGCTTCAGGCGGGGATTGCGCCGAGCAGAAAATCCGATTGTGGAGCACAACAAGTGGCGACAGCCCGCTCTACACCTTTGCGGGCCACACCAACGGTGTGACCGCGCTGGCGTTTTCTCCGGACGGCACCATGCTGGCTTCAGGCGGCCGGCGGTTCGACAACGCGGTCAGAATCTGGTCCCTCACTACCGGCAACTTGCTGCAAACGTTGTGGGGCCATGCCTGGAACATCGAGGCTGTCGCCTTCTCGCCCGACGGATCCAGGGTCGCCTCCGGCAGCAGTGGAACGAACTCGCTCAAGGTCTGGCAGCTTTCCGACGGTTCGTCGCGCACCTTCGGCAGCGACACCAATCCCGTCTTCGCTGTCGCGTTCTCCCCGGACGGCGCCACGCTGGCGGCAGTGGACCAGAACACGGTTCAATTCTGGAACGTGGCTGCGGGTACGCTCAACCAAACATACACTCAGGAAACCGTCCGGCCATCAAGCATTGCCTATTCACCGAATGGCAACCTTTTCCTGTGCGGCCGGGAGGACGGCACGGTGACGATGTCAACCAACAACCTTGGCGCGTTGGGCCAGCCGGCGTTGGCCTTTGCTCCTCTCACGCTTAATCCGATGGGAGCGACGACGATCAGCGCGCCGGTCCAGCCTTGGACGCATTACGTGCTTTTCTCTTCAACCAACCTGACAGACTGGTCGTTTCTGGCCTCGGCGGTCAGCAGCTCGAACACGCTGACTTTTTCCGGACCGTCCACCAGCAGCGCGCAGGCCGGATTCTTCCGCGCGACGACTCCGCCCTGATTTCGTGGGGAGATTTCCAACACGCGCTGACAGGCTTCGCGAAACCCGCGATTTATGTAGCTTATCAGGCGCGCGAATTACTCGTGTCGTGTCCCCGAAATCGCTAAACACTTGCGCCAACTGCGCACCCACGGCCCTCAGTCCTTCCGCCTTCCTCGCCCACTCACTGACTCACTAATTCTTCTACTCACTGATTCGCTTGCCGTTGGCCCCTTTCCAGTGTTCAGTAAACGCATGACTTTGGAAGATCATTTGGGCGACATTATTCGCAAGGGCCGGCTGGCTGGCGGCGTCGCGCCGGGCGTGGCGGCGCGGGCGGCCGGCTTGACCGAACCGGAACTCACCGCGCTGGAGGAGACCGGCCAACCTTCGCGCCCCGCCAACCTTCCGGCCCTGGCCGCCGCCATCGGCCTGGACGCCGCCAAACTCGAACGCATCGCCCGCGGCTGGCTGCCGGCTGTGCCCGACCTGGCGCAGTGGCGCGAATTCCGCCAGATCACCACAACCGCCGACGGCCTGAGCGTCCACTGCTATCTCGTTTGGGATGAAGTTTTCCGCGACGCCGCGTTGTTCGACACCGGATGGGACGCCGCCCCGATTTTCCAATTGATCGAGGAAAACGGCCTGGCCTTGCGGCATCTTTTCCTCACTCATTCGCACGAAGACCACATCGCAGCGATAGGCGACATTCGCGCGAAGTTTCCGAAAATCCATTTGCACAGCAACTCCAAAAGCTCGCCCCCGCAGCATCGCAACCGGGCCAACGATTTCGTGCATCTGGGCAGCCTGCGCATCACCAACCGCGACACCCCCGGCCACGCCGAGGACGGCGTCACCTATATCGTGGGCGGCTGGCCGGACGACGCCCCGCACGTCGCGCTGGTGGGCGACGCGATTTTTGCCGGTTCGATGGGCCGCGGGAACCAATCGTGGGAGTTGGCCCGGCAAAAAGTCCGCGACCAGATTCTCACCCTCCCGGCGGAGACATTGCTCTGCCCCGGCCACGGCCCCCTCACCACCGTCGCGCAGGAAAAAGCGAACAATCCGTTCTTTTGACACCCGCCGCCAAAGCCAAATCCCGGTTAAGCCGCCTGCGTATGGATGGAAGTCACGGTGATGCCACGGACGCGGAACATCGGTTTGCCCGGTTTCTCCGCCGTGATGAACTCTTCCGCGCCCTGGCCAATGGCCGCCGCCAAATGCAGCGCGTCCACCGCGGCCAGTCCGTATTGGCGCGCCAGTTCCCCGGCCTTCTCCCCCAATTCACGGCTCAACGGCTCCTCGCCTTTCACCGCGCGGAAATGCGTCTGGTAAAACTCCAGTTCCGCCTCTTGCTTGAAGAACGCCGGTTTGGAGAGCAACTCCAGCTTGACCAGTTGCGACGTGTAGAACTCGCGTCGCGGATCTTCCATCACCGCCAGCGCCGCCTCGGAATCCCTTCCGCGCCACGCCGTCAGCAACACGCCCGAATCCAGAAACGTCTTCACGCCAGCCCTCCGCGCCGCTGCCGCAACTCTTCGGCAATGCCGTCGCTGTCGAGCAGTTCGCCGCCTTGCGCCAGAAACTGCTGGCGAAGCTTGAGCAACTTCCGGCCGGTGGCCGTTTTGGGCTGCCAGGCCGGGCCGGACTCGCGCGCCAGTTTTTCCGCCACCGCCTGGCGGACGAACTCGCTGCGATTGCCCGGAATCCGGCGCACGTCCGAGAGCGGCAGCTTGACCGATAACACCTTCAGATCATGTGTCATACCCAAAATGTACTACGCCTGGATTTTTCCGCAAGCTCTTCCTGGAAAGGACCAAGGATCAAATCCCTTAAAAATGAATGTTGACCCGTCAGAGGCCTGTTGCTACCTTGCCCGCGATGAAATTTTTGGCCGGCCTGCCGTCAGTCGTCTGCGTCGTCGTTGTTGACTAGCGCGGCCTGAGGCATTGTGCCGGCTCACAGGCCGCCCGTCGTCCCACTCGGACGCGGGTTTTTTGATTTATGCGACATACCATATCCGTGCTCGTGGAAAACAAGTTCGGCGTCCTCACGCGCGTGGCCGGCCTCTTTAGCGGCCGCGGCTACAACATCGACACCCTCAACGTCGCCCCCACCCAGGCGCCCAACACCTCGCGCATGACCATCGTCACCCGCGGGGACGACGCCACCCTGGACCAGATCGTCAAACAACTCAACAAACTGGTCAACGTCATCGAGGTCCACGACTTCAGCGAGGCCGAATTCATCGACCGCGAGTTGATCCTGGTGCGGGTGGCGGTCAACGCCAAGACCCGGGCCGAGATCATGCAGATGACCGATATTTTCCGCGCCAAAATTGTCGATGTCCAGCCCAAGGCCATGACCATCGAGATCACCGGCGACGAAAGCAAAATCGAAAAGTTCCTCGGATTGATGAACACCTTCGGCGTGCTCGAACTTTCCCGCACCGGCAAGATCGCCCTGGCGCGCAAATGAATCCTTTAAGTCAAACCTAAAACAAAAACACTCCTATGCCCGCAAAAGTCTATTCCGATCAACACGCCGACCTGAAACATCTCCAAGGCAAAACCCTGGCCGTCCTCGGCTTCGGTTCCCAGGGCCACGCCCACGCCCTCAATTTGAAGGACAGCGGCTGCAACGTCATCATCGGCCTCTACGAAGGCAGCAAATCCATTCCCGTCGCAAAGTCCCACGGCTTTGAGGTGGTCTCCACCGCCGAAGCCGTGCGCCGCGCCGACGTGATTTTCGTCGCCATCCCGGACACCAAACAGCCCGCGGTGTACCAGCGCGACATCGCCCCCAATCTGGCGCCCGGCAAGACGCTGCTGTTTTCGCACGGCTTTTCGATTCATTTCAAAACCATTGTGCCGCCCAAAGACGTCAACGTCATCCTCGTCGCGCCCAAGGGGCCGGGCCACATCGTCCGCCGCCAATTCACGGAGGGCAAAGGCGTGCCCGCGCTCATTGGCGTCTATCAGGACCCGGGCAGGAACTCCAAAAAAATAGCCCTCGCCTGGGCCAAGGGCATCGGCGCCACCCGCGCCGGCGTCCTCCAGACCAGTTTCAAGGAGGAAACCGAGACGGACCTCTTCGGCGAACAGACCGTGCTGTGCGGCGGCGCCACCGCCCTGATCCTGGCCGGTTACGAAACGCTCGTCGAAGCCGGCTACCAGCCCGAAATGGCCTACTTCGAATGCCTGCACGAACTCAAACTGATTGTCGATTTGATGAACGAAGCCGGCATCAGCGGCATGCGCTTCTCCGTTTCCGAAACCGCCAAGTGGGGCGACGTCAGCGTCGGCCCGAAGATCATCGACGCCAGCGTCAAGAAGAGGATGAAGGCGGCCCTCAAGGACATCCAGTCCGGCAAGTTTGCCAAAGGCTGGATCCGCGAATACAACGGCGGTTACAAGAAGTACAGCGCCCTCCTCAAAGCGGGCGAGAAGCACTCCATCGAGCGTGTCGGCGAACGCCTCCGCTCCCTCATGCCCTGGATGAAGAAGCGCTCCGTCAAAGGCGTCCAGGCGGCCTATTGATATTTACAGTCCGGCCATGCCGCCCTCCATGACCCGCCGCGAATTCGTGGCCGGGACCTCCGCCGGCCTGCTGTGCGCTGCGATGCAGTTGGACGCCGCGCCCGCGTTCGGCCAGCGCATTTGCGCCTTTGAAAAGCCGCTGCAATTTCTCAGCTACTCCGAGCTGGCCGATACCATGGCCATGCTCGGTTTCAGCGGCATCGAGGCAACCGTCCGTGCCGGCGGGCATGTTCTGCCAAAAAACGTCGAGGACGACCTGCCGCGCCTGCACGACGCCCTCCAAAACCGCGGGCTGGAAATCACGATCATGGCGACGGACATCAACGCCGCCGATCAACCCCAGGCGGAACTGGTCCTGCGCACCGCCGCCAAGCTGGGAATTCGCCGCTATCGGATGCAGTGGTACCGCTACGACGCGCGCAAACCGATTCTCCCGCAACTGGACGAGATCGCAGCCAGGCTGCCGCCGCTGGCGCGGTTGACGCGCCAGTTGAGCATGTCGGCGATTTACCAAAATCATTCCGGCGCGGAGATGGTCGGCGCGCCCGTGTGGGACATTTATCGTTTGCTCAAGGATTACGATCCGAAAACGATTGGGATTGGGTTTGATATTCACCACGCCACGGTGGAAGGCGGGCTGTCGTGGCCGATCCAGTTCAAGCTCATCGCCCCCAATCTGGCGGCCGTTTATGTGAAGGATTTTGTCTGGGAAAAGGGCAAGGTCAAGAGTGTGCCCCTGGGCGACGGGCAGGTGGACCGCAAGTTTTTCAAGATGCTCCGCGAGTCGGGATTCACCGGGCCGATTTGCCTGCACGTCGAATATCTCGACGGCAAGAAGGAAGACGCGCTGGCCAACGCCTTTGGCAAGGATTTGGCCACGCTCCGCTCCTGGCTGAAGACCTGACGCCGCTCTTACGGCAGGCTCTCCAAGACAAACCGCGTTGCGCCGCGCACATCGGAATCGACCTGCGCCCATTCATTGGAAAGCGGCGCGATCATTTCTGCGGGCATCGTCCGCGACATCTCCCCGCTGAATTCAAAGGCCGCGCTCACAGCCGCCATGGCCGGCGTGCCCGCCACCTCGGCCGGTTTCGGAGGACGCGGCGCCGCCAGCCAGAAACTGATCGCGGCCAGCGCCGCCAGCACGGCGAGCGCCGATGCCGGCGCCAGCCAAAGAACGCGGGAGGCGCGCCGGGGCGCCCGCTCCGCCGCCGCCGCGCGGACGGCGCGCATGATGGAATTGTGGAGCGGCGCATCCGCCGGCATGACGCCGGGGGCGCGCCGGAAGGCGCGATCCATCTCCGCCGTCTGTTCGGCAAAGCCGCGCAACTCGGGCGAGGCGGCAATCTCCGCCCTGGCGGCCTCCGGCAAGGGCCGGCCCGCGTCCAGCGCATCGGAAATCCTGAATTTTGTCAATAATATCTTCATGGGCTGCCTCCCTCGGTGGCGGGCGCCAGCGCCGGCGTTTCCCGCCCGGCCCGCCGCAACGGCCCGGCCAGTTTCTGGCGCGCGCGAAACAACAGCACTTTAACGTGCGTTTGGGTCTTGCCGAGCGCCTGCGCGATTTCCGCCACGTTCATGTCTTCGGCGTAACGCAGCCAGATGGCCTGGTACTGGCCGTCGCCCAGATGCCGCCGGGCCAGCCGCCAGACATTCTCGCCCTCCTCGCGCCGCGCCAGCACTTCGGCCGGATCGTCCAAATCCGGCAGGTCGGGCAGCGGGTCCTCGGAAACCGGGCGGAAATGGCGGTGCAAATCGACGCATCGGCGCCGGGCGATGGCGAAGAGCCACGGGGCAAAAGGCCGCCGGGTGTCGAATTGCGCAATCGCTTGAAACGCCCGCACAAAGGCGTCCTGGGTCACCTCGCGAGCCTCGGACGGATTACACCGCCATTGCGCGGTGAAGGCATAAATGCGGCGCTCGTAACGCGACACCAATTCTTCAAAGGCCTCCAGCGAGCCGGCCTGGCTTTGCCGGGCCAGTTCCTCATCGGCGGCCGATTTCAGATCCATCTCCACAGTCACGGCGAGGGGACGGAATTTGTCTCCTCCGATTTGTCCCGGGCTTTTTCCGCGGCGCCGGCTTTAATCAAATCCACGGCGTCCGCCTCCGGCATGGTCAAAGTCGCGATCACATTGACGCCATCTTGCCTTACGGAGACGGAGTTGGCCAGTTTCAAAGCGCCCGGATTCCCCTGCTGAAGTTTTCCCAGCGCGATGAGTCCCTGGGCGATGGCGGAAATCTGAGTGGCCGTGTCGGCATCGTTCGCTTCGAAACTGACGGTGGCGCGAAGCTGGTCCTTGGCTTCGCCGACCTGGAAGCGCACCATTTTGGACATTTTCAACATGGCGGAATTCGGGTCTTTGCTGGCGAAATCGAATTTGCTGACCATTCCCTGGAGAAAGGTCCCCGCGCCCGCCGCGCCCAATTCGGGCTGCGTTTTGCCGCCGGCCAGACTGGGCGCCTTGCCGTCCAGCACGTCCAACGCCCCCGCCACGGTTGATTCACTCTGGCCGAAGATAACACGGTTTCCCTGGATGGCGGCATAAAAGAGGCCCTTGTCCCCCCGCTCCGCTTTTTTCTTCTCGTCAATCCACGAGTGGATGAGGCGCGAGCCGTTGGTGATGCAGTGATAATCCGACGCCGCTTTGGCCAGAGTGATCAGGCGATTGGACTCGAAGTCGGCATAAAACAAGAGCACGCCATTCTGCGGTGTCTGGCCGGCGCTGTAGAAGGTCAGGCCGTGCAACTGCGTGCGCGGGTCGAAACTGAAGATCGCCTGGAACGCCGCCAGCTTGCCGGCCACCGCCGGCGCGTCCAATTGGGCCAGAATGGCCTTGCCAATGGCGGTGGCGCGCAAGCCGTCGCAATCGAAGTGAGCCACCACGGCGGGGCCTGCCGCCACATCAGCGCGCTGGAGCGGCGCGCTCCAACCCGTCCCACAGCCAAGGACAACGCCTGCCATCAAAAGAATTTGTTTCATCATATAATAGGGATACGCGCCAGGGCGCCGTTTGGTTACACATTTCGGTTTTGGGATTGCTCATTGACCCGGTCCTTTACATTCTGTGGCGCAAACATCATTTGCCGCGTGGCGGACAAAGCACCAACTCCCAAGGCCGGTTCCAGCGTGCGGACGCTGTTGCAGGCGTTTTACGCGCTGCCCATTGTGTGCGTGCTGGGCATCTTCGGCTATCTGGCCTACTCCCGCCTGACCCACCAGGCCCCGCCGGTCCGCCAGATTTCCGCCAAGCCGTTCGCCACCGTCGCCCTCAACGGGCTGACCGCCAACCTCTTCACCCAGGGCGACACCCTGCGGGCCTCGGGCAACGATCTTTTCCTCGAATTCCGCGACCCGGCGGGAAAGCTGGTCGATGTGGGCGACGTCTCGCTGGAACTGGGCCTGAAAATGCCCGACGTGGTCATACACAGCATCGGCAAGGTGTTGCGCACCGCCACGCCCGGCCAATATCGAACCACACTCGAACCGCAAATGGCGGGCGATTGGACGGCCCAAATCACCTTCACCGGCCCCAAAGGCCAAGGCCAGGCCAGCCTGCCGGTAAAGGTGAAGTGACACAGGGCAAGTATGAAGTCAGAAGGATGAAGGAAGAAGTCCGGTTCCGATGGGCGCAGGCGGGACGTAGGTGGCCTGAATTGCGCAGCACGTTGATAATCGGACCAACGATGGGTTCGCCGTCTTCGGGGATTGGGTGCTGACGTTTTCCTTTGGCGGGCATGAAAAATAAAAAAGTACTCCGTTTCGCTCCGTTTTACTCCGTTTCAGTCCGTCTTGCTCCGTTTTGGCCTCAAACCGATGGAGAACGGATCAGACCAACGATGGGTTCGTTCGGCCTCTCGCCGCAACCCCGTCTCAAATCCCGTCATAGCCCCGGGGCTTTTCCTGCGGCGAGGGACAGGAGGTTTCCCGGCGACCGCGCTTCATGTCAAAGAGCGAGTCCTCGCACGCTGCGAATATGACACAGTGTGGAGCTTTTGCAAGCTTTTTTGTAACTTTTAAATCCCCGCGAGTGCAGGACAAATTTCTTCGTCTTGTGCCGATCTGGGAATGAGGCGTTTCCGCCGCGTAGAAACGCTCCGAGCGGGAATGCTCACGCAGGCGCAAAGGGCGCAGCGCGGCAGCCGCAACCCAATTTTCACCACGAAGGGGCGCACTTCCACCATCACCCAGCATTTGTCCGGGTTGTGCTGGTTCCTGGTTGGGTTGGCCGGCGATAAAGTGGGTGTGGGGGATCATTCGAGAACGCCGCGGCTGCTGGCGGGAGTCGGGACGGGGCGAACGGCAAACCACAACAGAGCCGCCACGATGGACAGGCCGGCGGCCACGTGCAGGGCGTTTTCCCAGCCGATCTGCCTGGCCAGGATGGGCGTCAGGGCGGGTGAGATCAATCCGCCAAGATTGCTGCCCATGTTCATGATGCCACCGGCCGTGCCGCTGCGGCGTCCGGCAATGTTCATCATGGCCGTCCAGAAGGGACCTTCCACGCACAAGACAAACGCGGTCGCAAAGGCGAGGGAAATGGCCGCAATGATGGCGCTGCCGGTGTGTGCCCCGATGGAGATCAGGATGCCGGACATGGTCATGCCAAAAATCGGCACGGCCCGGCGGCCCCAAACCTGCCCGAGCCGTCCGGCGGCAAGGCGGTCGGAAATGAATCCCCCGAGTGGAATCGAAATGATGGAAAGAATCCACGGCAGGCTGCTCATCCAGGCGGCTTTCAACAAATCGAAGTTCCGTTCCTGGACCAGGTAGAGATAGAACCAGCTCACAAAGATGTAACCGACGTAGCCCTGAAGGGTGTAGCTGAGGGTGAGAAAAATGAATCCAGGTTGGAAGAGGCGCGAGGATCCGGCTGGAGATGCGGGCGCGGGTGCCGGCGTGTCGCCGGGTGCCGCAGGGGTTTGCGGGATGCTGGCGGTCCCAGGAGGGGCGGTGATGCGCTGCCAGACGATGGCCATGATCAGGGCGGGAAGTGCGGAGACGATCAAGGCCGTGCGCCAGCCAAAATGCACCATGACATGGGACACCAGCGGCGGCGCGATTGCCGAACCGACACCAATTGCGCCGATGACAATGCCGTTGGCCCGGCCCTGGAGGGGCGGCGCCACCCAGCGTGATACGCCTTGTGCCGCGCCGGGAAAAGTCGGCGCCTCGGCAATTCCAAGCGCCATCCGGCAGGCCATGAAAACCATCAACGTGGTTCCGGCGGTGGTTTGGAACGGACCACAGCCGACAATGGTTTGCAGCACGGTCAAGCCCACCCAGAGCCACGCCGCCACGGCCAGCACGCGGCGCGCGCCCCAGCGGTCTGCCAGCGCCCCGGCCGGAATCTGGAACAGCGCGTAACCGAGCAGGAACGCGCTGAAGACCCGCCCCATCCGCACCTGGTCCAGGTTGAATTCCTTCATCAACAACGGCGCGGCGGTGGAGACGTTGACGCGGCAGATGTAGCTCGCGGTGGCGGTGGCCGAGAGAATCAGGACCAGGGTCCATGTTTTGGCGCCGGGTTTCATGCCAGCCGTTTATGCATCAGCACCTCGGCGGCGCCAGGGATGATATAGTCGTCGAACTGGCCAACCTGCTTGTAGCCCAGACGTTCGTAGAACGCGCGCGCCCGCGGGTTGAAAGAAGAAACACAGAGGAACATGTGCCGGGCCTTGGGCCGGAAGTAATTCTCGGCGAACTCCAGCAACTTCGCGCCGACTCCGCGGCTGCGCTGCCCCGGAGCTGTCGCAATCCACTTGACGTAAGGACTCCCGGCGACGCCCCGTTGCTGCAGCACCACGACCCCGCACCGCTCGCCCTCGCATCGCGCCACAAAAATCAGATAGGCTGCATCCTGGCAGACCTCGCGGCATTGCGCCAGGGTGGTGCCGAGATGGCGCCACGGGTCTGTTTCGGCAAACAGGCGCACTGCCCAATCGCGGTCGGCATCAGTTATTGGCGAGATGTCCACATACATTTCATCCCGGTTCATCCGCCCCATTCAATCTGTTGCCAGTCCAATGTCAATCACGGGGCCAAGCTCAATGCCTGTTCACTGATGATGCCTGTGGCCTCCGCTCGTTGTCTGGAGCATCACTTGCGAACGTGCAACCCTGAAAAGACGGTGGTCATCATGCACCACGCTCCGAGTGGGAATACTCGCGCAGAGGCGCAAAGAGCGCAGAGAGGGAGGAAGAAAACAGTTTTTCTCTGCGCGCTCTGCGGCTCTGCGCGAAAAGGCCGGTTTCCTCTATTAGGTTGGCCGTCCAAGGGGGAATATATTTGGACCGCATATACCATTCTGCCGAAACCCGATGATTTCGGCCAAGCGAAGTTTTTTGTCGTGCGCCCGTAGGGCGGGTGGAGGACGGCGCCGCCCCGTCTTAAATACGAATTTCATTCCGAATTCCGGACTTGCCCCCTCTGAGGGGGGTATGACCAGCTTGCACCTTAGCCCTATACGCCATGATTTCATAGCCTCCCAAGAGCGCTTCTGGCATGATGGGGGGTATGAAATGCGCTGGTTGTGGAATTGAATCCAAGAACGAGAAGTTTTTTCACACCGTGCGGCGGACCTTCACTTCCAAAGCCCGATCACTTTGCCCTGCATGTTTCCTTGATAAAGATGACGCGGTCCTCAAAACCATGTTCTGGTCGTTTTCCGGTTTGGGTCTGGTTGGTCTCTTATTGGTTTTCGCCTTTCCGCGCCTGGTTGTGGGGATATGGCTGCTCAATATCGGCGTTGTGTTGGGAGTCGTCTTGGCGAGCACGGTTCTGCACGAAATGGGACATGCTGCCGCAGGGACGCTGGCCGGTCATCGAATGTTCAGCATTGAAATCGGAAAAGGGGCGACGGTTTTGGAATTCAAATGGCTTGGTGTGCGCTGGCGATTTCGGACCATTCTTTTTGGCGGAATCGTTCGGGCTCTGCCAAAGCGCCGTAACTGCTACCGGGTCAAGCAGTCCCTATTCATTCTCGGAGGCCCGGTGGCGACTGTGCTCCTGGCATTAATCGCCTGGAAGTTTCTTTGGGTGGATAAACTTCTGGAGCCAAGCCCAATCGCCGGCTTCGGACCAATGGGAATTATCCTGTTGTCCAATTCTCTGCTGTTGGCCTTCAGTCTGTGGCCGCATCGAGGTATCTCCGCGCACGGCAAGATTCCGAATGACGCTCTGCTTTTGTGGCAAACTTGGCGGCAGGACCGCGCAAAAATTGCGGCCACATTTTCCTACTCCTATCTTTTCGAGGCGGACGAATGCTGTCGCGATCGAAAATTCACGGATGCCCAAAAGTGGCTTGGCGAGGGGTTGTGCGCGTTTCCCGGCAACCATTTGCTGGCATTCAGCGCAGCCACGACCCTCATTTTTGAGAACAAACTGGATGAGGCCCGGAACGCGCTGCGAGCCTTGCTGACTGAGCTTGCAGACGACCCCAATCTCTTTCCCCTTCTGCTTAACAACATTGCCTACGTGGACGCGTTGTTGGGCCGACCTGAGTTGTTGCCGGAAGCTGACGATTTTTCCCGTCGGGCGCTCGAAAGTGCGCCGTGGACGGTTTACTTCAAGGGCACGCGTGGCATTGTCCTCGTCGAATTGGGGCGATTCGAGGAGGGCGTTGCTCTGCTGGAGGACGCACTGCGGAAACATCCTGAAAAGTGGGGTAAAGCCATCAACGCATGCTACCTGGGAATTGCCGCAACTCGGCGCGGTTACCCATCCGAATGTCTCAGTTACTTTGCGATGGCCCGCAGGTTGGACCCGCACTGTCCTCTTTTGGATCGCGAGAAGAAACCTCCATCGAATGCTCTGTCCCCATCAACCGGCGGATGACCGCAAAGTTGAGTTTCGGGCCGGCAGGACTATCATCCCGGCCATAGGGGTCATATCGAAACATTCCCGTTTTCTGTCGCAAACAAATTAAACTGCAGAAAGTTTGGATGTGATTCCAAACTTAAAACTCCTCACTCCAACCTCCTTCGGCCGCTCCTCCAACGCTTCCATACACTTTCGCCGCCGCGCCAGACACCGGCAAGTCCCGCGCCGCCGATGCCGGCCGACTGACGGTTTGTCACCGAATCTTTACACAGCGGCCGCGCCTTTGGCTTGATTCCACCGCGTAGCGTTGGGAATAGTCAGACGATGCGATTGGTTAAACATTTGCTTGCGGTCTTGGGTTTGATTTTTCTTTGCCAGACGGCTTCGGCGGCGGGCAAGGCTTCGCATGTCGTTCTGATGGTCTGGGATGGCATGCGCCCGGATTTCGTCACTGAGGAGAATACGCCCGCCCTGTTTGCAGCGGCGCGGGAGGGCGTCACGTTTCTGCATCATCATCCCGTTTATCCCAGCTCGACGGAGGTCAATGGCGCGGCCCTCGCCACCGGGGTTTATCCCGGCCAGAACACGATCGTGGCCAATGACGAGTTTCGGCCCGCCATCGATCCGCTCGAACCCATAGGAACCCAGGCCCTCGCTTCCGTGCGCAAAGGGGATGAACTGGGCGCGAATCATTACCTCGCCTTCCCAACCGTCGCGGAGATTTTGCATGACAACGGCTTGCGCACCGCCGTCGCCGGCTCCAAGGCGGTGGCGCTGCTGCACGACCGCGCCCCCCGCGCGGAGGGCGCGCCGGGCGTCACGTTGTTCGCCGGGAAGACGCTGCCGGAGTCATGGGAAAGCAAACTGACCGCCGCCCTGGGCCGGTTCCCCGCCGCCGGCTCCACGAAAATGCTACTTGACAATTGGACGATCCAAGCCCTGACCGGGCCGCTCTGGCGCGACGGCGTGCCCGCCTTCTCGCTCCTCTGGCTGGCTGAACCGGATTATTCGCAGCACAAGGACGGCCCCGGCGCGCCCAATCCCCTCAAGGCCATAAAAAACGCCGACGATTGCCTGGCCCGCGTCCTCCAAGCCCTCAAAGAAAAGAACGCGCTCGATTCGACCGACGTGATCGTCGTTTCCGACCATGGGTTTTCGACCGTGCAGCAGGTCGTCGATGTCGGCGCAGTGTTGAAAAAGAGCGGTTTCCACGTGTTCCACAAGTTTCCCGCCGCCGGACCCAGCCCCGGCGACGTGCTGGTGGTGAGCGACGGCGGGGTGGTTCTTTGTTACGTCACAGGCCATGACGAACAGCAGATCGAGCAGGCGGTCCACTGCCTCCAGGCCCAACCCTGGACCGGCGTCATCTTTTGCCGGGCGCCCGTCGCCGGGACGTTTCCGCTGGCCGAGGCCCATTTGGATTCGCCTTACGCGGCCGACATCGTGGTGGTCCTGCGCTGGACACTGGACAAGAGCGACTACGGCGTGCCCGGAATGATTTATTGCGACCGCGCGTATGACATCCCCAACAAAGGTTCGCACTCGACGCTCTGCCCGACGGAAATGCACAACACCGGCATCGCCTTCGGCCCCGATTTTGCGCGCGGCCTACGCGATACCCTGCCGACCGGGAACATCGACATTGCGCCGACGATTCTGTGGATCCTGGGCGTCACGCCCAAGCAACCAATGTCCGGCCGCGTGCTGGTCGAAGCCCTGGCCACCGCGGGACCCGCGCCGGTTTCCACCGCTCCGCGCCATCAGGAGGCGTCGTGGAAAGGGGACGGTTTTGTCTGGCGCCAGTATTTGGACACTTCGGTGGTCAACGGCGTCACTTACCTCGACGAGGGCAACGGCAGTCAGGCGGCGATTCCGCAACCGCCCTGAGCCGCCGACATCCATCCGCTTCCGCTGGTCATCGTAATCGTAATCCCCCTCTTCCCCTTCCCCCACCCCGCCCTCGCCTAACGCGGCCTCACCGCCGAGCGATGATCTATACAATTTGGATAGGAGAGCGAAGAAGCGGTCGGCGGGGGCGCGTGCGTTCCCCGGGATGCACTGCAACGGTTCTTAGGATTTGGGTCCCTCGAAGTCGCTTGCTCGTCGTGCGGGCTTGCGCTAATCTGGCTTCGATATGGATGACCGACCGCCAGTTCCAGAAGCCGTCCACGCGCTGCCCGCAGGCCCGCCGCCGCCGATAGCGCCGCCCCCCATCATTACGGCGCCGCCGCCGCCGCCGCGCGGACGGGGCAAGGCGGTCTGGAAGGCGTTGGCCATGCTTTTCATCGTGCTGTTCGTCTTGAGCCTGCTCAGCAACGCGCTGAGCTTCTCTCATGGCCTGTTCTCCCACAGCCGGGTGGTGTCTGACCGCTCCCGCGCTTTGGAAGAGATCGTTCTCGAACGTACAAATTCCAACAACAAAATCGCGGTCATTGAAGTCGAAGGCGTCATCAGCAGCGGCGAGGTGGACCGGACGGACATGAACATGGTCGATTACATCAAGGAACAGTTGAAGATGGCCGAACACGACAGCGACGTGAAGGCGGTCATTCTCAAAGTCAATTCCCCCGGGGGCGAAGTCCTGGCCTCCGATGAAATCAATCAAGCCCTGGCCAAGTTCCAGGAGCGCTCGCACAAGCCGGCGATTGCGTCCATGCAAACCCTGGCGGCGTCGGGCGGCTATTACATTTCGGCCCCCTGCCGCTGGATCGTGGCCGACGAATTGACCCTCACCGGCAGCATCGGCGTCATCATGCATGGTTACAATTACCGCCAGTTGATGAACAAAATCGGCATCCGCCCCCAGGTCTTCAAGAGCGGGCGTTTCAAAGACATGCTCAACGGCGAACGGGAACCGGACGACGAGAAACTTTCCCCCGAGGAGCGCAAGACCCGCGACGAGGAAGACCGCATGGTGCAGTCGTTAATCGACCAGACCTATGACAAATTCAAAGAGGTCGTCAAAACCGGCCGCGAACACGCCGCCAAGGAAAACAACGGCAAGGGCAAAACCCTGGTGGACGATTGGCAGGACTACGCCGACGGCCGCATCTTCTCCGGCAAACAGGCCCTCGCCTTTGGCTTCGTCGATGAGCTGGGCGATTTCGAGACCGCGGTCAAACGCGCCCAAATCCTGGCCAATGTCCCCAGCGCCAGCCTGGTGGAATACCGCATGCCCTTTGATTTCGGCTCGGTCCTCGCCCATATTTTCGGCAAGACCGAGGCGCCGGCGATCAAAGTGGATTTGGGCGTGGAATTGCCCCGCCTGGAAGCGGGCCGCCTCTATTTTATCGCCCCAATGACGGTTTTGCACTGAGGGCGCCGCGGCCATCGGCGCCCCGGACGCGCGGCAGCGCGTCGCTACCGGAGCGCGATCGTTGGAATCCTGTTGCATCCGCGCCCGGAAATTGTTTTGATCGGGCCAGGCCGAAACACCAACGAGAAGCGCCGAAGCCTTCGCCGAGATAATGAACGATTCTGACAACCTTTTGATCGTCGCGGACAGCGAGCGCGACGCCGACATGCTTTATGCCGCCGGCCTGTTCGTGCCCGACCCTTTTATCTACTTTCGCCTCGACGCCAAAAGCCACATCGTGCTCAACGACGTGGAAATCGGCCGGGCGCGGCGGAAAGCGCGGCATTGCCGGATCATCTCCTATAATCAGTGCCTCGATAAACTGGACCGCAAGATCAAGCGTCCGGGGATGGCCGCGGTGATCAACCTCCTTTTTCGCGAACGGCGCCTGCGCAAGGTTTTCGTTCCGGCCAATTTTCCGCACGGCCTGGCCCGCGAGTTGCGCAATTACAAGATCAAGGTGCGAGTCAAGAAAGACGGCGTCTTTCCCCAGCGCGAATTCAAGCGGGCCGACGAAATCAAAAAGATCAGCGGCGCCCTGATCATGGCCGAGGTGGGCCTGTCCGAGGGAATCCAAGCCCTCAAAACGGCCAAAATCGGGCGCGACGGCAAATTAAACTACCACGGCGTGCCGCTGACCTCGGAAAAACTGCGCGCCATCATTGATATTGCCATCCTCCAGGCGGGCGGCCTGGCCACTCACACCATCGTCGCCGGCGGGGCGCAGGCGTGCGACCCTCACGAGCCGGGCCACGGCCCGTTGCGCGCCAACGAGCCGATTATCCTGGACGTTTTCCCCCGCTCCCAGAAAACCGGTTATTTTGGCGACATCGCCCGCACCGTTGTGCGCGGCCGGGCCAGCGACGCCGTGCGCGGCCTCTACGAGACCGTCTCCCACGCCCAGGAGGTCGCCTTCGCCAAACTGCGCCCGAAAACGCGCGCCATCGACGTTCACACCGCCGTCCAGAAGTATTTCGACGCCCAAGGTTACAAGACCGGGAAAAAGGACAGGCGAATGCACGGCTTTTTCCACGGCACCGGCCACGGCCTGGGCCTGGACGTGCATGAAGCTCCGCGCATCGGCCCGCGAACCCAGGACATGCTGGCCGCCGGCCAAGTGGTGACGGTCGAGCCAGGCTTGTACTATCCAGGCATCGGCGGCGTGCGCCTGGAAGACGTGGCCGTCCTCACCCCGCAAGGCGCGCGGAACCTGACCAAATTCGAGAAGACGCTGGAGATTTGAGTTGCGCCGCTGACTCGATGCGCCGGGCCGCCGTCGAGCGTAAGTTTGAGATTCTTGGGGAAGCAGTCAGGGGAATGATTGTCAGAAAAAGGGAAAGAACAGTTTGCAGGATTATTCCCCTGCCAATCATTCCCCTGACACCTCCGGCCTTCTCGCTGCTCCATCCTCCGTCTTCGCTTTGGTTGCGGCTCTGCAGCGCTGTGCCTTACGCCGTGCGTTTCGTCTGGCCTCCTGCTTGCAATTTTCCAAAAAAACCCCATTGTACCGGCGATGAACGTTTCGGGGCCTTTGCAGTCAAACCGAACGGTTCAGGAAAGAATTGAGCTATGAGATTTGCACAGATTGCCAAACGAATAACGCTGTTCCTGCTGGTCAACCTGCTGGTGATGCTGACCATTGGCGTCATCGTCAGCCTGGTCTTTCGCGGCCCGGTGGCCCGCATGGGCGGATACCAGAATCTTTTCCTCTTTTGTTTTATTTGGGGCATGGGCGGCGCCTTTATCTCCCTCCTGCTCTCCCGCTGGATGGCCAAGATGATGATGGGCGTCCAGGTGGTCGATCCGGATACGTCCGACCCGGACGAACAGCGCCTGGTGCAAACCGTTCATCGCCTGGCCCGCGCCGCCGGACTGCCGGCCATGCCCGAAGTGGGCATCTATAATTCGCCCGAAGTCAACGCCTTTGCCACCGGCCCCAGCCGCTCGCGCGCCCTGGTCGCCGTCTCTTCCGGCCTGCTCGCTCACATGCGCCAATACGACGTTGAAGGCGTGCTCGGCCACGAGACCGCGCACATCGCCAACGGCGACATGGTCACGATGACGCTCATCCAGGGCGTGGTCAACGCCTTCGCCATGTTCCTGGCCCGCGTGCTGGCGTTTGCGCTCTCGCGCGGTTCCTCACGGGACGACAATCGCGGCGGCAATTTCTTCGTCGAATGGATGCTGATCAATCTCTTCCAGGTCGTCTTCATGATGCTGGGGATGATTGTGGTGAACTGGTTCTCGCGCTGGCGCGAATTCCGCGCCGACGCCGGCGGCGCCCGCTTCGCCGGGCGCGACCACATGCTTTCGGCGCTCAAAACCCTCCAGGCCATTCACGAAGGAGGCGCCGACATCGCGGGCGCGCCACAGCCGGCCTTTCAAGCGCTCAAAATCTCCGGGAAGAGCAGCGGTCTCCTGGCGCTCTTCGCCAGCCATCCGCCTTTGGAAGAGCGCATCGCGCGGTTGGAACATCCGTCCGCGGATTAGGCAAACGGATCGGCGCCCCTGGCTCTGACCCGCAGGCCCGTTTTCTCCGGCGCGGCGGCAAAGGAAATCAACCCCCGTTCCGCCGTGACGCCGGCATACGGATCGTTGGTGATGAGCAGATTGCCGTCGATGTCCAGGTGGTCGGTCAACTCGGCCAAGTGGGCGGCGGCGCTGATCAAAATGCTCGTCTCGATCATGCAGCCGACCATCGTTTTGAGGCCCGCCTGGCGCGCTGCTTTGAGGGCCTCGCAAGCCGGCGTCACGCCGCCGGTCTTGAGAAGTTTCACATTGACTCCGTGATAGCACCGGGCGCAATCGGCGATGTCCTTCGCGTGATGATAGGATTCATCGCCAAACAACGGCAGCGGCGACCGGATCTTCAGCCAGGCCAATTCCTGCACCGGCGTCGCCGCCGGCATCGGTTGCTCGACGAACTCGATGTGCGGGTCCTTGGCCAGCCATTCGAGGTTGCGCAACGCCTCCTCCTTGGTCGTCCACCCTTCATTGGCATCGACGCGCAGCCTCTTCCTGGGCGCGATCTGCCGGAGAGCGGCCAGGTTCTCGCGCTCCCCCTCCGCGCCGATCTTCAATTTGAGAATGGGATACGCTGCCGCTTCCGCCGTCTTTTGCCGGACCATTTCCGGCGAGTCGATGCCGATGCTGAAGGAGGTGACATGCTGGTTCTCGGCAAAACGCAGCCCCAGAAAATCGCACAGAGCCAGCCCGGCCTTGCGCGCCGCGCCATCGGCCAGCGCCACGTTGAGGGCGCATTTGCCCGAGTAATTCTTCGGGGCGACCTTTTCCAGGTAACTCATGCTGGCGGGAATGTCGTCGAAGGAAAGTTTCCCGGCATCGACGCGCCGCAAGAAATCCTGGATCGAGGCCGGGGTTTCGGAATAACGGAGCGAGACCGGCGCTTCGCCCAATCCCGCCGTTGATTTGTCGCTCAGACGCACCAACACGGTGGCGGCCACCTTCGACCCGCCGCCGCTCTTGGCGCCTCTGGCAATGGTCCAAGTGTGGCTCAATTTCAAGTTGCAGGGGAGGAACTCCAGCTTCATAAACTCAGAAGCACACCTCAAACAGCCGCCAAATGCAAGCGTTTAGCGGTTGGGTTTGCGGCGGCTGGAGTTCGGAACCCCCACACAAGCAACGCCTTCCGCGCGAGTTCGAGGCGGAACCCCGCAATTTGCGCGATTCAGCCGCGGTGCAGAACCATGCGGAAGTTGCCGTGACCCTGGTAATCACACCCAAATCGACCCCCCACGGCAGCGCCCAAACCTGGACCATGGTTTTGGCCGGGGAAACCGCAACCCTGGCGGTTGACAGCAACGGAAACTTCACCGGCTCGGGCTGGTATATTTTGGACACCGAAAACAATTCTTATCCCCTGAGTATAACAGATGGTTATCCTGCCCCGTCCTCCGGCATGTCCGCCATTGAACCGACAAATGGGCTTGCGTTTGGCCGTGGCCCGTGCGAAATAAGAAGGCCATCAAAAGTGCCTCGGTAGCTCAGTTGGTCAGAGCAGCTGACTCTTAATCAGTTGGTCGTGGGTTCGACTCCCCCCCGGGGCACCACTTTTACCCTCGTAAAGAGGCTTGGAGCCTCTCCCGCCGCCGTCGGACCAGAATCGAAAATATACGATTTTGTATACGTTTATTTTACGGTGACTGCTGCCGCCCGATGGGCATGCAAAACCCGGCGCGAGCATCCATGCAAAGCGTTGATAATACAGTGCTTATGCAAGGATATCCCAAGGGGCCGCCGGTCGACGGCGGGTGCAACCATGCGGGATTCCTGGGTGCCCTTCGGCAGAGGCCGAAGATGGTTGCACAGGGGAAGATCTGTCGAAAACCAAATGCGTTGTGCCTTTGGCTGCCGGGAGGCCCACCGCAAGCAAGGACGCGGGCAGGCTGGCATATGCCAAATGTCATATACTCGTGCCGGGGCGTTTTCCGGCATATTTGCAGGCATAATTTATTAAAGCCGCTTGGATGTTTAACAGTTGTGCTTGCCTGAACCATTCGGGGCTAGCCGTCAATCGGCGAGTGGTCAGTTCAAACCACGGAGGGGTGCGGTGTCGAGAATCAGTTTCGCTTAATTTCCAAAACGAGCCGCTTATGACCCCGTCAACTGCTCCGGTCGCGCGACAACAAGCCACCGCAGGCATGCTCGCGGACGGATCGGGCCGCATCACCGACGCTCTCAGGCATGCGCGCTTCGGCGGTGCGTCGGCGGTCTTCGCACTGAACCTTCTGATTGGCCTGCAAGTTGGCGCTGCGTCCGACGAAATGCCGACCGTGCGCTTCACGGACATCACGAAGGAAGCCGGCATCACGTTCGTTCATGTAAACGGCGCTTATGGCGAAAAGCTGTTGCCGGAAACGATGGGCGGCGGTGTGGCCTTCTTTGATTTCGATGGCGATGGCAATCAAGATTTGTTGTTTATCAATTCCTGTTACTGGCCGTGGCAAACGCCCGAAGGCAAGCCGCCGCCCACGATGGCGCTTTATCACAACGATGGCCACGGTCACTTCACCGATGTGACGAAAGGTTCGGGGCTGGACGTGAGTTTTTACGGCATGGGTGTGGCTATTGGAGATTACGACAACGACGGTCTGGACGACGTGTTCATCACCGCCGTCGGCGGCAATCATTTGTTTCACAACGAAGGCCACGGGAAATTTCGTGATGTTACCAGGGAAGCCGGACTTGCGGGTTCCACCGGAGATTGGAGCACCGGCGCGGCCTTTGTGGACTACGACAACGATGGAAAGCTCGATCTCTTCGTCTGCAATTACGTCCAATGGTCTCCGGAAATTGATCACGCCGCCACGTTTGTTTACCCAAAAATCGGACGGGCTTACGGTCCGCCCCGCAATTTCGCCGGCACCTTTCCCAAGCTTTATCACAACGACGGCAACGGGCACTTCACCGATGTCTCGGCCGCAGCCGGCATCCAAATCAGAAGCCCGGTGACCGGCCTGCCGGTGGCGAAATCATTGGCTGTGGCACCGGTGGACGTGGACAACGACGGCTGGATTGATCTGATCGTCGCGAATGACACAGTGCAGAATTTCTTGTTTCACAACGAACACAATGGAACCTTCAAAGAAATCGGGGCGCGTTCCGGAATTGCCTATGATGCCTACGGCTTGACTCGCGGCGCGATGGGAATTGATGCCGCGCGTTTCCGGGATGATGACACACTGGGCATCGCAATTGGGAATTTCGCCAACGAAATGAACGCGCTTTATGTGGCTCAGCGGGACGCCCTGGTGTTCGCCGACGAGGCCACCAAGGAAGGACTGGGTGAGCCCAGCCAAAAACTTTTGAAGTTCGGACTCTTTTTCTTCGATTACGATCTCGATGGGCGTCTCGACGTGCTCACCGTAAACGGACACCTGGAGCCTGACATCAGCCGTGCGCAGCCGGACCAGCAGTATCGGCAGCCAGCGCAATTGTTCTGGAACCGGGGCGACAGCCTGCGTTCGGGATTCGTGGTGGTTCCGCCGGAGAAATGTGGTAGTGATCTGCTCAAGCCGATCGTCGGACGCGGTTCGGCCTATGCCGATATTGATGGCGACGGCGATCTCGACGTGGTCATCACGCAGATCGGAGGGCCGCCGTTGCTGTTGCGCAACGACCAAAATTTGGGGCACCACTGGATCCGTCTGAAACTGGTCGGGACGAAAAGCAATCGCGATGCGATCGGCGCCTGGATCAAAGCGCGCGTCGGCGGCCGGACACTGTGGCGGCAGGTGATGCCTACGCGCGGTTACCTGTCCCAATCCGAACTCCCGGTGACAATCGGCTTGGGCAATCTTGACAAGGTGGACAGTCTGGAAATCCATTGGCCCTCGGGCATAATCCAGAAGGTGACTCCGTTGATTGATCGCTTGACGACTGTGACCGAGATCCCATAATGAAATTTTGCGGCTAATCGCTTATGAACGACTACATCGAACGGGTGGTGAATCTGCTCGATCCTGCCCTGAACCGGATCCATAACATGACGCTTGAGCAGGCCCAGCAGCGAGTCCTCTCAGGTCAACCCGGCGCTGTGCGGGAAATCGACGGCTCCTTTGCATTGGTTGCGCGCGAGGGCAAGACCGTTCGAATGGCGCGCTCGATGGACCGGCCGATGCGTTACTTTTTGGCCAAGCGCGCCGAAGGACCGGCGCTCATTGTCGCCGATCGGATCGATGCCCTATTCAACCAGCTCAGGGCGGAAGGGCTTGAAGGACAGTTCCATCCCAGCTACACGCGAATGGTGCCGGCGCATTATTTGGTTGAACTTCAGCTCATTGGATGTCCCGATCCCGATCCGATCTACACACGTTATTTTGCGCCGCAACGCGATTCGCTTTCGGCCGATCTGGATGAGATTGGCCGGAGGTACATCGGCGCGCTGGCGGATGAGATTGCAAAGTGGCTGAGGCGAATTCCGCCGATGGAACCGATCGGCGTCGCGTTCTCGGGCGGCGTGGACAGCGGCGCCGTTTTCCTCGTGACGTATCATGTCCTGCGGCAATTGGGAATGAGTCCGGGCCGGCTTAAAGCGTTTACCTTGAGTTTGGGCGAGGGGCCGGATTTGCAGCAGGCGCGCGACTTTCTGGAACGGCTGGGCCTGGGCTTGTTTCTTGAACCGATCGAAGGCGATCTGGCGTCACTGGACATCACCGAGACGCTTCGCGTGATTGAAGATTACAAACCGCTGGATGTGGAGTGCGCTTCGATGGGCCTTGCGCTGTGCGGCGGCGTCCGCGCGCGTTATCCGCAGTGGAAGCATCTCGTTGATGGCGACGGCGGAGACGAGAACTTGAAAGACTATCCCATCGAGGAAAATCCGGAGCTGACCATCCGCAGTGTAGTGAACAATTTGATGCTTTATCAGGAAGGCTGGGGTGTGGGCCGCATCAAACATTCACTCACTTACAGCGGCGGGTTGAGCCGGAGCTACTCCCGGACCTATGCCCCGGCCCGCCATTATGGCTTCGAAGGCTTCAGCCCGTTCACTCGTCCGAACGTCGTTGAAGTGGCGGAGGGCATTCCGTTTGCCGCCCTGACCGGGATGTCGGTGGAAAAGCTTTATGCGCTGAAAGGTGAAATCGTCGCGCGCGGCGTCAAGGCCGTCACCGGTCTCGATTTCCCGGTATTTCCCAAGCGCCGATTCCAGCACGGCGCCGTTGACATGGAACGCCTGCGACAACACGCTTCCGGCCGGGAATCCGAATACCGAAAGAGCTTCCTGGCGCTTTATAATTAAGGCGGAAACATCCGGTTGAACGACGGATGATTTGGAAACGCCGCCTGGTCATTTGCCGCCGCACTCCGGACACTGGACCGCGAGCTCAGTTTGTTGTGACAGATTGACGGCGTGAATTCGTTGGCGCCGTTTTTCCAGGCACGCCGGGCATTTTGAAAACCGGCGCAGGTCCCAAGTGTCGGCGAAGACCCGTCCGCTTCCTGCAATATTGAGAGCCAGCTCTTGAGCTTTTTCCAGGGTGGAAAGACGCGGCGGCGCGTACTCACCCGTCTCCATTAAGCGCTCCAGCGCGCCGTTTCCGGCCCGGGTCGGAATCAGCGAAACCACGTTCGCACCGCAGTGGAACGCGAACTCGGCGGATTTGACTGCCCAATCCAGCCCTTCTGTTTCGTCCATAAACGGCGGTTTCACGAGGACGAAGGCGCGGACGAAGATTGCGTTCTCGCGCAGGAATTCCGCCGCGCGAACAAAATGGTCCGGGGAAAATCTCTTGTTCAACCGGGGCAGCACTTGCGGATGCACCGTTTCCAACCCCAGCGCAACTTCGAGCGAGCCGGGCAGCAAGTCGCGAAATCTCAGGGCCTTTTCCCCCACCAGTCGCGGGTGTGACTCAATCACGACGTGCTCCGCCGATGACACTGCCAGCGCAATCGCGGAATAATCCCCGGGCGGTATGGCGGCGGCGTCGAAAAAACTGCCGCTGTTGTACAGTTTGATCTGCTTCGGGCTGCCCTCCAGCCGCGACAGCGCGTAACGGATCTGTCCGGGAATCGCGCCGAGGGGAACGGTTTGGGTCGTTGTGTTCTTCCACAAATCGCACATCAAACAACGCCACGGGCATTCCTTGTTCGTCAGCCAAATGACGCCCGAACTCACGATGCGCCCCGCGCGTGTCCGCTCCTGCTCGAGGAAAAAGCCGTGCGGCCTGAACGGATCGACGCGGTTGCGCTGCGGGCGAAGCGCGGTAATCCATGCAGTCTGCTCGCGGTCTGAAAAAACTGGATGCATTGCCAAAGGACGGTGATTCTATCCGGCTCGGAACCGTTTGAAAATGAGATTCGCCCGTGCCAGGGTTTTAGGGAAGCATCAGCCCCGATATCAGCGGTTGAAATGTTCAAAATGCAAACCCGGAGGATTTGTTTTGCATATTTGAACAGATGGCTTTTATCATAACGCCAGCCGGCCAGGAACATGAGAATCAACGAGACCCTGGGAAAACGCGGAATCCGATGGCTGTTGGGATTCGTCTTTTGGACGTTCATCGGCCTGTCGTTTGCCTTTCAGTTTTATATTTCCAGCGCGAAGGCCGGTCTGGATGTGAGCTGGAGGCAGGCGGTCAGCTACGCGCTGGGCGATTGGTATGTTTTTGCCCTGTTGTCCATTCCGGTCACCTCGCTCGCGCGGCGGTTTCGTTTTGAATCCGGAACCCGGGTCAAAAGCGCCGCCGTGCATGTATCCGGCAGCATCGCGTTCTCGCTGGCGTACATGGTTTTGCGCGCCTGGGTTGGGAGATGGCAAAGCGGCGGCAGTTTCTCCGAGGCCTTCCGGCCGTTGCTGGTGAAGACCTGGCATTTCAACCTGTTGATCTACTGGGTCATTGTTGCAGTGAGTTTCGCTTTTGACTATTACCGCAAATACCGCGAACGCGAGTTAAGCGCGGCGGAACTGCAGAAACAACTCGCCCACGCGAAACTGCAGGCGCTGCAAATGCAACTGAACCCGCATTTCCTCTTCAACAGCCTCCACTCGATCTCCGCGCTGATGCACGAGGATGTCGAGCGGGCCGACAGCATGATTGCAAGGTTGAGCGACCTGTTGCGCGCCGCGCTCGACAGCTCTGACACACTGGAAGTCCCCTTGCGCCAGGAGTTCGATCTGCTTGAACGATACCTCGCCATCGAACAGATTCGTTTCGGTGACCGGCTGGATGTGAAGATCGATGCGCCCCCGGAAATCCTGGACGCGCAGGTGCCGAATCTGATCCTGCAACCGCTGGTCGAAAATGCGATCCGCCACGGCATCGAGCCGCGGGCAAAGCGGGGACGCGTTGAACTGCGCGCTCAACGGGCGGACGGCACCCTGACCTTGGAAGTGTCTGATAACGGGCCGGGATTGCCGTCCCGCGAACCGATCAACGAAGGCGTCGGCTTGTCCAACACGCGAACGCGATTGCGGACCCTTTACGGCGAGGCCCACAGTTTCGAGCTTCGCCAGTCGCCCGAAGGCGGACTGCTCGTCCGCCTGACCATTCCTTTTCGAACCGCGAACAAACCCTTATGAAGATCCGCACCCTCATCGTAGATGACGAATCGCTGGCGCGCAACCGGCTCCGCCAATTGCTCGAGAACCAACCGGACGTTGAGCTCGTTGGTGAATGCGCGGACGGCCGTGAGGCGGTGGCGACGATCCAGAAACTGAAACCAGACCTCATTTTTCTCGACATCCAAATGCCGGAACTGGACGGGTTCGGCGTGGTGCAAGAGATCGCCGCGGACTGCGCACCGGTCGTGGTGTTCGTGACGGCCCATGACAAATTCGCGTTGCGCGCTTTTGAGATCCATGCGGTGGATTACCTGTTGAAGCCATTCGATCGCGAGCGGTTTCAGAAAGCATTGCACCGCGCGGTCGAGCACGTAAAGCATCACGGCGACGGCGAACTGATCGAGCGGCAGGCCGCTTTGATCGCCGAGCTGAAGTCCCCGAAGATCACCGACCGTCTGGCTGTGAAATCGGGCGGGCACATTGCCTGGTTGAAGCTTGAGGACGTGGACTGGATCAGCGCCGCCGACAATTATGCCGAGTTGCACGTTGGCCCGAAATCGCATTTGCTGCGCGAGACGCTGGCCAGCTTGGAAACAAGACTGGCGCCCGACAAGTTTGTCCGCATCAGCCGCTCCGTCATCGTCAATCTCGGGCGCATCAAAGAACTGAAGCGGTTGTTTTACGGTGGTTACGAACTGATGCTTCAGGACGGCACCAAGCTGACCTTGAGCCGGCGTTATCGGGATAAGTTGCGGCAACTGGGCATTGATTAAGCCGTCTCTATCCCGAAGGAGCGGCGGGGAACACTGGACCTTCGGCGGACCTTTTGTCCCCAAATCCGAACCGCTTATCCCAATGAACGTGTGTTCCTCTCCGCTGTTGTACATTTCTTGTCCATCACACGACAATTTAAAGCTATCCGATATGATGAATCATGAATTTTGCATCGGTCTGCGTCTGCGGTTTGCCGTTCAACCAAAACGATCGGGGCCGCTCACCCGCCAAATGAAAAAGAAACTCACGGTCGGGGCCATGCTCACGGCTGTCACCGGAACGCTCGTTGCGCAAGACAAACCGTTCCTCCAGGGGGGAACGGGGCAAATCCCTCCGCCTCCCGAGCCATCCGGGGTTGCCGAGTCTGCCGCCGGCGGGGGGATGGCGGCGCCCACTGCCGCGGCCAATCCTGTGGAAGAGCTTTTCAACGGCCGGGTTCCCGGCGCGTTGGCGCAGGGCGAGTTCAACCTCAACGTGCGCTTGCGTTATGAACAGGTGGATCAGGATGGCACGCCTGGCATTGCCAAAAACTCGTATGCACCCACGTTGCGGACACGATTCGGCTACACCTCGGCGCCACTGGATGGATTTCAAGGCATGTTGGAAGCGGTGAATGTCTCCGTGCTGGGTCCGGAACACAATTACAACGCCGCCGGATCCAACGGCCAGGGCGCCCGTCCGTCCGTAGGTGACCCGCCGTTGACCCGGCTGGATCAGGCATGGCTGGCGTACGCGCACAGCAATTACTTCGGGATCAAAGTGGGCCAGCAGCAGATCAACCTGGACAACCAGCGTTTCATCGGCGATGCGGGCTGGCGGCAGAACATGCAAACCTATGACGCGGCGAAGGTGCAAGGCTCGCCGGTCAAGGATCTCGACCTGGATTACTTCTATGTCTGGGACGTTCATCGCGTCTTCGGCGATGTGTCCGGCCTGCCTGCGGCTAACGGGGACTTTGACTCGCATTCGCACCTCATCAACGTCTCGTATTCGGGATGGGAATATGGCCGGTTCGTCGGCTACGCCTATTTGCTGGACCTGCACAACGCCGCCGGAGACGCGAACTCCTGCGCCACTTACGGCGGCTACTTTGCCGGCGCCGCGCCCGTCAGTCAGAAAGTGACGATTGATTACCGCGCTGAGTTCGCCTGGCAGGATCAATACGCCGACAATCCGCAGAGATACAGTGCGGAATATTGCAACTTTGAACTCGGCGCCAACATCAAACCGGTGGCCTTGGGCGCAGGCTATGAGCTGCTGGGCAGCGGCGCCAACTCCGGCGCGGGCGGCGGACGAGTCGGCTTCAAAACTCCGCTGGCGAGCCCGCATCCATTCAACGGCTGGGCGGAGGTCTTCGTCACCCACCCGAACAACGGTTTGCAGGACATTTATGAATACGCACAAGTAACTTTGCCGGGGCAGATCCCGGTTCGTTTCCTCTATCACAAGTATGATGCCGACTGCGGCGGTGGCGACTACGGCCAGGAATTTGACGTGATGGCGTCCAAAAAATTCGGCAAATACTGGTCGGCCCTGGTTGAATGCGCCGATTATCTTGGTAAAAACGCAGCCGCGCCGGCGCTCCCCGCGGCGGGAGCGAACATTCAAAGATTCTGGGCCTCGGTGGAATTCAACTTTTAACGTGACATCATGAATCCATGGGAGATGCTGAAATAGGACCCGCCAACGGACCGGCCAGGAAGAAATATGTGCGCGCCATTGGCCCGCGCCTGCGCGTGCTGTTGTATTTCATTTTCGGCCTCATTGCCATCCTGGCCGCCAATTCCGTCTATCTCAGCGCCGTCACCTTTCTCGAATGGCTCAAGAGCGACCCCGACACCAGCTACCAAAACTGGTTCTACATGGTGATGTTTGGAACGCACCTTGGCCTCGGTCTGTTGATCGTCCTGCCCATTGTCGTCTTCGGCGCCTTGCACATCAAAAATGCGCATGACCGCCCGAATCGCCGCGCCGCCAAGGTCGGCTACCTGCTTTTCTTCACGACGCTGGTGGTCCTGGTCACCGGCCTGCTGTTGACGCGCGTTGACCTCTTCCATTTCAAGAACGTGGGGCTGAAGGACCCGCGCCTGCGTTCCATCGCCTACTGGGCGCACGTGATCACACCTCTTGCGGCGGTCTGGCTTTACATCCTGCATCGGCTGGCTGGACCGCGGATCAAATGGAAACTCGGCTTGCGCTGGGGTGGCGCCGTCGGGGCGCTCACGGTTGGCATGGTGTTGTTGCACACGGCGCATCCGAGGAAAAACCAAATCGGCTCAACCGAAGGCAAAAAATATTTTGAACCGTCGCTGGCCCGGACGGCATCGGGGAATTTCATTCCGGCACGGACCTTGATGATGGACAGCTACTGCTTGAATTGCCATCAGGACGCGTACAAGGGGTGGTTTCACAGCGCGCACCATTTCAGCTCGTTCAACAACGCGCCGTATCTCTTCAGCGTGCGCGAGACCCGGCAGGTTTCACTCAAGCGCGACGGCAATGTGAAGGCAGCCCGCTGGTGCGCCGGGTGCCACGACGTGGTGCCATTCTTCAGCGGCGCCTTTGACGACCCCAATTTCGACGATGTGCATCATCCCACGGCTCAGGCGGGAATCACTTGCACCGCTTGCCACGCGATCACCCACGTCAACAGCACAAAAGGCAACGCGGATTACACCATTGACGAGCCGATTCACTATCCGTTCGCCTACAGCACCAATCGTGTGCTGCAATACGTCAACCAGCAATTGGTGAAAGCCAAGCCCGAGTTCCACAAGAAGACGTTCCTCAAGCCGTTCATGCGCAGCGCCGAGTTCTGTTCCACCTGCCACAAGGTCAGCATCCCCGGCGATCTGAATCACTACAAGGATTTCCTGCGCGGCCAGAATCATTACGACACCTATCTGTTGAGCGGTGTCTCGGGGCACGGCGCGCGCAGCTTTTACTATCCCGATCAGGCGAAACAGAACTGCGCCGCCTGCCACATGCCGTTGAAAGAATCCGAAGACTTCGGCGCGAATTTTTTCAATCCGACGAACCCTTCCGCCCGCTACATTCACGATCATCTTTTCCCGGGAGCCAACACGGGCATTCCATTCATTCGCAGCGACACCAACACCCTCAAAGCCGAGGAGGAATTCCTGAAAGGTTCGTTGCGCGTCGATATCTTCGGCCTCAAGGAAGGCGGTTCGATTGATGATCCGTTGACAGCGCCCTTGCGGCCCAAGGTGCCGATGCTCAAACGGGGACAGCGCTATTTGCTCGAAGTGGTGCTGCGCACGATGAAGGTCGGCCATCCGTTCACCCAGGGCACGGTGGATTCAAACGAGGTATGGGCGGATGGCAAAATAAAAAGCGGCGGAAAAATCGTCGGGCGCAGCGGCGGGCTTGGACCTCACAGGGAAGTGGATCCGTGGTCTCATTTCGTGAATGTCTATACGCTCGATCGCGACGGCAACCGCGTGGATCGCCGAAACCCGCAGGACATTTTCACGCCGCTCTACAATCACCAGATTCCGCCCGGCGCGGGCCAGACTGTGCATTACGAATTCGTCGTTCCCGAAGATCAACGCGAGCCGCTGACTCTGGAGGTGAAACTGCAATACCGCAAGTTCGACACGATCTACATGAACTACGTGTTCAACACGAACTATACCCGCGGCGCGCCGTTCACGGTGACGAATGACCTGCCCATCGTAACGATCGCCATGGACAAGATCACTTTCCCCGTCGAAGGCGTCAGCACAGTCGTAACCAATGAAGATTCCAAAATTCCGGGGTGGCAGCGCTGGAATGATTACGGCATCGGTCTGTTTTCCGAGGGGAACGTCGGCGCCGAAAAAGGCGAATTAATCCAGGCCGAAGCGGCTTTCGAGCAGGTGGAGAAGCTCGGCCGAGCCGACGGTCCGGTGAATTTGGCGCGGGTTTACTTCAAGGAAGGCCGCCTGGACGACGCTGTCGCCGCGCTGCGACGCGCCGCGAGCTTTGATCCACCGGCTCCACGATGGACCGTGGCGTGGTTCAACGGCTTGGTGGACAAACAAAACGGTTTTCTCGACAAAGCCATTACCGAATTCCGCAGCATTCTGGAAGATCGTTACGACGAACTCGAACAACGGCGCTTCGATTTCAGCAAGGATTACGAAGTTCTCAACGAACTCGGCCAGGCTTGCTACGAACGGGCAAAAATGGAGCGCGGCAATCCGGAACGACAAAAGGAGTTTTTGAATCTCGCTGTCGAATCCTTCAAAAAAACCCTGGCGATTGATTCGGAAAACCTGACGGCTCACTATACGCTGGCGCTGATTTATGCGCAGCTCGGCGACGAGGAGAAGGCCTCCTACCATAGGCAAGAGCATAGGAAGTATCTTCCGGACTACAACGCGCAAGACCGGGCGGTCAGCCTCGCCCGGCGCGCGGACCCCGCCGCTGATCACGCCGCCCAGGCAACAGTGATCTATCCGCTGCAACGGCCCGGCGCACCGGAACTGGATGAGTCCTATCGCGCGTTGCCGGCGGCTCTGAAATGATTGAGTTGTGAACAATAAGCCATCGCCTCCAACTTCACCCGAAACCGAAGAAGAACTGGTTCACGCCGATGACAGAATCATTGGCAAAGCGGTTCGCTGGTCTCTGTGCGGGCTTGTTCTCGTTGCCGTTGTGGTGGGAGCAACCATCCTGGCACTCAAACGAAAACCGGCGCCGCGCCCGCCGCAGATCACCCGGTTGAGCGCTCCCGTCGCTCCCGAAACGCCGCAGGCCGGGATTCCGGTCGCGAAGTTCACGGATATCACCAAAGAAGCCGGCATCACGTTCGTTCACGTCAACGGCGCTTATGGCGAAAAACTGTTGCCGGAAACCATGGGCGGCGGTGTGGCCTTCTTTGATTTCGATGGCGACGGCAACCAGGATCTGTTGTTTATCAACTCGTGTTACTGGCCGTGGCACACGCCCGAAGGCAAGCCCGCGCCCACTATGGCGCTCTATCACAACGACGGGCATGGTCACTTTACGGATGTGACAAAGGGTTCAGGGCTGGACGTGAGTTTTTACGGGATGGGGGTTGCTATCGGAGATTACGACAATGACGGGCTGGACGACGTGTTCATCACGGCCGTTGGCGGCAACCATTTGTTCCATAACGAGGGCCACGGTAAATTCAAGGAGGTCACCGCGGAGACGGGTGTGGGCGGTTCAACCAACGACTGGAGCACGTGCGCCGCGTTCTTTGATTATGACAATGACGGCAAGCTTGATCTTTTTGTCGGCAATTATGTCAAATGGTCGCGCGAGATTGATGCCGAGGTCGGCTACAAAATTGACGGCCGCACGCGCGCTTACGGTCAGCCGATGAATTTCCAGGGCGCTTTTCCGCGATTGTATCACAACGACGGCCACGGCCGTTTCACCGAGGTTTCCGCCCAAAGCGGATTACAGGTCAAAAATCCCGCGACCGGCGTGCCCGCCGCCAAAACTCTCGGCGTCGCCCCGGTGGACGTCAACAACGATGGATGGGTTGACCTGGTGGTGGCCAACGACACTGTGCCGAATCTTGTTTTCATCAACCAGCACGACGGGACTTTCAAAGAGATCGGCGCAGAATCCGGCGTTGCCTTTGACAGCTACGGCAACACGCGCGGCGCGATGGGCATTGACGCGGCTTATTACCGGAACGACGGCAAGCTGGGCATCGCCATCGGCAATTTCGCAAATGAGATGACGGCTCTTTACGTCGCGCAAAATTCGCCGGCCACTTTTTCCGACGAGGCCATCACCGAAGGCGTCGGTCCGGACAGCCGGCGGTTCCTTAAATTCGGCCTGTTCTTTTTCGACTACGACTTGGACGGAAGGCTCGACCTGCTCACCGCCAACGGGCATTTGGAAGAAGAGATCAGCAAAATTCAAGCGAGCCAGACCTACGCGCAACCGGCGCAATTGTTTTGGAACGCCGGCGATCAGAGCCGTGGTTGCTTCGTTGTCGTTCCACCAGAAAAGGCCGGCGCCGATCTTTTCAAGCCGATCGTCGGGCGCGGTTCAGCCTTTGCTGATATTGACGGCGATGGCGACCTGGACGTTGTGCTCACGCAGGTGGGAGGTCCGCCGTTGCTGCTGCGCAATGACCAAGATCTTCACCACCATTGGATTCGCCTGAAACTCGTTGGCACGAAAAGCAACCGCGACGCCATCGGCGCCTGGATCACGGTGCGCGTCGATGGCCGCACCCTGCGGCGCCAAGTCATGCCGACGCGCAGTTATCTCTCCCAATCCGAATTGCCGGTCACCATTGGCCTCGGCGACGCGGTGAAACCAGACGACGTCGAAATTCTCTGGCCTAGCGGGATCAAGCAGAAAGTCGAAGCGGTGGCGGTGGATCACCCGATGGCGGTCACCGAGCGTCCGTAGGCGTTGGCGCGCGGATTTCCGAGTGGCGGATTTGTCCGCCGAGGTTTGCCGTCCAGATCAGGATAAGGCCTACGATCACTGTTGCGAACAACATCGTGATCCCGAACCAACGAGCGGGGGTTCTGTCCCGAAAGAGAAGCAATCCGGCCAATGCGATGACGCCGAGCAGGCTGCAACCTGCCAATGCCAATGCTGCCACCGTTTGATGCCGTTCAAGAATGGTATCTACAAATCCCGGCAAGCCCTTCACGGCGCCTGACGCTGGTTTCCCCGTCAGATACAGAGGCAAAGTCAAGACGGCTGCCGCCACGATTGTTGCCAGCGCGATCTTTTGGTCTTCAGAATTGCCGCGCCACAGACCGATGATCAGCAAGACGAATGCAAAGAGAATTGCCATAATTGGCGCGTGACACAGGAGCAAATGAATGTGAGCGGCGGTGACTGTGTTCATGAGTTATACTCGCTTCTGGTTGGCTAAAACTCCAGCGGCACACGGACGATCAGGCCGCCCATGACATCGCCGGTCTTGAAATCCTTCCTCGGGTTGGCGGCATTCCGATTATGGCAATCGGCACAGGCGTTGACGGTGGCCGCCTCGGCATAGACGGCGGTGAAATAACGGCGGCCGCCGAGCGATTCCCCGGCATAATAATTCGTGCCGGGATGATCGGCGACGAATCGCAAGCCGGTTTTTTCCGTGTCGGTTTCCGGTCCGTTCTTTGGATTGATCGGCCACAGGGAGCGAAGGACGTAGTGGAACTCAGCACCCTGCTGTTGAACGGCTTCGGATGCCTGGCGCAGCATCCGGGCGTGCATGGCCATGAGGACTTCGTCCGGCCCCGGCGCGCCGCCCGGCGGGCAGGCTTGCAAGACCAGCCGGCCATAGGTTTCCTGGTCGGCGGCAATCACGGCATGAAGAGCATCGGCCATCTCCTGCGGCTTGAATGCCACCGCCGGTTCCGGCGGCGGCGGGGCCTGTTTGGCTGGTTGCTGCCCGCAACCGGCGCCGGCCAGGAAAACCAGGCCCGCCAGGGTGAAACCGGGGAAATTGGCTGCTGTTTTTATTTTGTTCATGGTCTTTGTTCGTTGTTCGCTTCCGCAGGAAGGAACCGCCCGCCATGCGCTTTTAACAACTGAAGGTTTGCCTCTCGATTGCCCTGCGAGTCAAAAACAA
The DNA here is from genome assembly GCA_049510745.1 of Verrucomicrobiota bacterium. Taxonomy (GTDB): domain Bacteria; phylum Verrucomicrobiota; class Verrucomicrobiia; order Limisphaerales; family Palsa-1400; genus PLGF01. Next base: position 139,372 of record JBEKYR010000004.1, read on the forward strand.
AAATTCCGGACGCGCCGGTGAAGGAAAAGTCAATTGGAAAAGCCTCATGCGCCGGACGACCGCCGCTTTGCCGCAGTATGCGGATCAACAACGCCGCCGCGTCGTAAGCCGCCGCAGCCGTCGCGTCCGGCTCGTGGCCGAAACGCCCGCGGAAGGCGGCGGTGAAACGGTGGAACGCGGCAGTAGCATCCGGTTCCAAAACGGGGGCGGATACTACAAATCCTTCCATGGCGTCACCCGCGGTTATCGCGAAGTCAGCCGCGCGCAACCGGCCCGGCCCGGCCAGCGTGCCGGTGAACCCGGCGGTTCGCAATGCTCTCGCCAGTTTCCCGGCCGCCGCCGGATCCAGCCAGAGCAGAACGGCGTCGGGATGAGTCGCCAGGATTTTTTTGTCAAGCCGGGCCAGGTTTGTGAACGACGGATTCAGGTCAATTATTATCTCAAGGGTGCAATCACTGTTGGTCGCGGTTTCCCCAAGGTCGCGGGCCGATTCGCGTCCGCCGCGTCCGTCGCGAACCACGGCGGTCCAATGGCGGGCAGGGATGCGGGTGAACAGCGTTTTTGCCTCCTCGATGGTGCGGGGAACAACGCGCGCCATCCAAGGGACGCCTGTGTGACTGACAGAAGAGTCGGCACAGAGAGACATCACCGGCACAGCCGTGCGGCCGGACACCTGCAACACCAAATGCGTGGCCGCGCCATCCGGCGGCGCAATCAAGCCCAGCGCGCCGTCGTCGGTGACCATCCGGGCGGCTTCCACGCCGTCCGCGCCCCATTGCCCGGAACGTCCGCGAATCACCAGGCTCGCGCGCGGTCCGGGAGATTGATTGGCCACCTCCACACCGAGCGTCGCGCCCTCACGCAGGCCGGCGGCCTGGGGTTCCTCGGGCGGGACGAGCAGGCCGATGACGAGGTTGGGATTTTGCGCAACCGCTTCACCCGCATGCAAACACGCCGCGCCTGCCATCAGGGCAATGGCGGCAACGGTGGAACGCGCGTTGAAGTGCATCCCTTACTTCGCCGCGGTCTTGACCGGCTTTGAGGTCGGCTCCGGGAAGTAATGCCAGCGGCCTTGCCGGTATTCGGCATAGACAATCGGCGCGATGTTGTCCCAGCGGCCGTCAAAGCGCATGTGACCGGTCACGCCGTTGTATTCGTCCGTGGCGGCCATCACGTCGCGGATGCGGTAGCGGTTCGGCCCGGCCTTCTTGATCGCGGCGATGAGCATTTGCGCGCCGTCGTAGCTGAAACCGGCGTAGATATCCGGCTTGATGCCGTAACGCTTTTCGAAGCGCGCCACAAAACCCGTCCACGCCGGGTCGGTTTTGTCCGGGTCGAAAAAGTAGGCTGCGGATGTTCCTTCCGCCGCCAAGCCGGCGAGTTTGACGAAATCCGGGTCCACGAGCCGGTCAAAGCCGTAGAACGCGGCCTTCACGCCCACCGCCCGCAGTTGCGCGGCCGCCGGGCCGGTCTCGGCGGCATTGCCCCAAAAGACGACGGCCTGAGGGTTCGCCTGTTTGATGACGGCCACCTGCGTGTCGAACGTGCGGTCGCCGTCCTTGAAATTGATTTCCTGCAACACCGGATGGCCCAGCCGGCGCACGGCGTCCACAAAGGGCCGGACGCCCATGCGGCCGGGACGGCTGTTGCCACGCAGCACCACGATGTTGGTCAGCCCGCGCTCCTCCACCATCAGCCGGGCCAGCAGATAACCCTGCTGCCGGTTGTCGGGAAAAACGCGCAACAGCCAGGGAATCTGCGTCTCGGTCAGCGAGGGATCGGGGTCGGAACAATTCACCATGAACGTCTCGATTTTCAACACCGCGCGGAGCGCGACGTGGGTGGCGTCGCCGTCAATCGTGCCGAGGAATGCCAGCACATTAGTGTCGGCGAATTCGACCGCGATGTTCGCGGCGCTGCCCCACTGCGGCGAGTCGGCTTTGGCGATAAGCTCGAAAGGCAGTTCGCCGGGCTGGCGCGCGGCATTGGCTTCCTCGAGGGCCAGCGTGACACCGCGTTTGGTCATTTCGCCGCGCGCGGCTTCCGGGCCATCGGGTGCCGGACTGAGCAGCCCGACCCGGAGCGTTTTCAAGTCGGGCGGAGCGGGATAATCCCGGCCTGGCCCGTAGAAATTCAGGCGCGTCAGCCAGTAACGGTAATAAGGTTCGATGTTGCGATAGGGCAACATTTCCTCCGGCACGTTTCCGTAGAAGGGATAGACACCTCCGTAGAACGGATAGCCCTTGTCGGGCTTCTGCGCTGCTGGCGCGCCTGGCGGCAGGACCGGTTCGGCGATATAGTTGGTGTTGGTATCCTCCTTGTCTTCGTAGGCGCACCAACCGGCCGGCGCGACGGCCAGCGCACAGATCGCCATCAGGAATACTTTTTTCATGGATGCCTCCTATCCAACGAGAATGGCAATGGCTTCAATTTCCACGAGCAGATCACTCCGGCAAAGTCTCCCCTGAACCCCGGTGCTGGCCGGGAACGGATCCAGTCCCAGCGCGCGGTAAAACTCGTTGCGGATGGAATTGAACTCGCCGTAGTCGCGCTCGATGTCGCGGATGTAGCAGGTCGTTCGGACGACGTCATGCCAGGTGGCTCCCTGGCTTTCGAGCAGCCCGGTCAGGTTGTGATAGGTGCGCCAGAGTTGGGCGCGGAAATCGCCGGGATACATCGTCTCGCCATCCGGGCCGACGCTGGCGGTGCCACTGAAGTAAAGTTGCGTGATGCCGCCGGGCAGGTCCACGCGCAGGCCGCGCACGAAGGCCGCGCCATATTCCGGGGCTTCGTTCAAGACCTTCGGCTCGGCGATGGCTTTCTTGCCGACCGGGGTCCGGCCTTTTGGCAAACGCTTGATGGCGCGGGGAGGGGATGGCTCGCAGGGAGGCAGCCCGAGCGCGCGGCGCTCAATTTTTTCCGCGTCGGAATAGTTGACAACCCGGTCCGCTTGACTGCCGGGAATGACAAAGTTCGTTTTCATAATGTTCGTTGACCTTTCTTGAATCATCGTTATTTGGCGTCCGCGACCTTGGCGGGTTTCGGCGGAGCCGCGAAATAGGCGCGCGACAGCCCGTCGGAAGTGGCGAACCAGGCTTCGTGGTCGTCCACCCAGATGCCGAGGACAAAATCATTCGGCAGCTTCGTGGACATCGTCCGTGTCTCGACGGTCTGGCCCGGGCGCGTGATTTCAACGATGCCTTCGCCCTTTTCGTTGGTGCGATAATTGACCCAGGTGTCGCCGTCGGTCACGGAAAGGCCGCGGTCGGTGCCCACCCAGGCGACACGGCCATGCGGCCAGATGAAGTTGACGAAATTGGAGACGAGCGGCGATTTTTTCTCCTCCCAGGTGCGCCAGCGCGAGCCGTCGTAGCGCGCCATGCCAAAATAGGTGGCCTGCCAGAGAATGCCGTCCTCCCAGGCTACCCAGGAAGTGATGTCGCTAATCGGGCCGGCGTCATGCACCAACTCGAAATGAAAATCGCGGTCGGGGTCGCGGTGTTCCTTGAAAATCTTATTGGCCAGTTCGTATTCGAGAATGCCGCCGCCCCACACCCCCACGAAGATGCGGTCTTTCGCGCCTTTCACCGCATAGACCCACGGCTCGTGCATGACCGTGTTGCTCTGGTCAAAGATGGACCATTCCCCGGTCTTGAGATTCAATGCTCCCAAGCCCGCAGCGGTGGCGACCCAGAGCGTGTCGTCCAGGATGTCCACTCCATAAACCACGTTGTTCGGCAGGCCGCTGTCGGTTTGCAGATAGCTGGTGATGCGTCCGGCGCTGTAGCGATTCAACCCGCGCATCGTGCCGATCCACATGTCGCCGGTGCGCTTGTCTTCCACCATGCACAAAACCATCTTGTGGCTCAGGCCGTCTTCGAAGCCGATGCGGCGAAACTTTCCGTCCTCGCGCACCAAGACGCCGTTGTAGGTGCCTACCCAGAGCTTGCCATCGCTGGCGCGCAAGACGCAGTGGGCCTTGTGGGTGGGCATTCCGTCCTTCATCTGGAAGTTTTCAAACCGGTCAATCAACGGGAAGGGCAGGTCGTCCGTGCCCGTTGCCGCGGCGCGGACGCAGGGCGCGACCAGGAACAGGCAGAACGCCAACCCGGCCGTGAGGATTAGTGAACTTAACTTGGTTTTCATGGTATGCATTCCTCCGGGTTTACAGTGTTTTCAGAAAGTCGATCAAATCGTTGAGCTGGATTTTGTTCATATAACTGCTCACGCCGTGCATGTCGTTCGTATTGTAGGTGGTCCAGAGTTCCTCCAGTGTCTGGGCCCGGCCGTCGTGAAGATACGGCGCGGTGGTGGCGATGCCCAACAGGTGCGGGGTGTCGAACATCCCTCCGGTGCCCACATCGAAAGAGAGCCGCACCGAGTAAAGCGGCGGACGATGGCAGGTCGAGCACCGGCGTTCCTGCGGAATCTCCTTGCCGTCCGGGGTCCTGGTGGCGAAGAAAATCGCGTTGCCGCGTTCTTGCGCCGGCGTCAACCTTCCATCCGCGCTCCTTGCGACGCGCGACGGCGGCAGTGACTTGATGAATGTCGTCAAGTCCCGCAAATCTCCCGGCGGAATCGGGTCGGTGCGCATCAACACCCGGGCGAATCGCGGGCCGCACTGCACTTCGAGGCTGGGATTTTTCCCGTTCCACTTGAACGGCTCGGTTCCGGCCACGCCCATCAGACTGCGGTTGTCCAGCAGGTTGTCGCCAATGCCGCTGGTGTCAAAATCATAACTGAGGCCGTCCACGTGGCCGTCGGGATGGCAGGAGCGGCAGGAAAACTGATTCTGGAACGTGTAACCCGCCTTCGTGAAAACCCTCTCACCACGCCGGATCGGGTCGTTCAATCCGCCGTCGCCCAACACGATCCGGCCCCGCGCGCACAGGCTCCTGGCGTCCAACACGAGGATGCTGTCGGCAAGCCGCTCCGCAACGAACAGCGTGCCGCCATCCGGGCTGATCGCCAGTTGCTTCGGATTGCGGCGGGTGGGAATGCGGGCCGTGACGTATTCGGGTGAAAGCGAAAGGTCGTAAACCGCCTCCCGTTTCGTGGCCGGGTCCGCTTTTTCCAGCCAGGCCGCCAGTTTCTCCAAGTCCACGACCGTGACCACGTCGCCGCCGCCGGAGGCGATGAAGGCGCGGCGGCCAGCCGGGTCCGTCACGACTGCCGACGGATCGGCAAAATAATTGTTTGCCTCGTCGAGCGGCATCTGGATGACCGTGCCGGTTTTGATGTCCGTGACCGCCAGTCCGCTGGACATCACCCAGCCGCCGGCCACCTGCGTGATGGGGACAAGATTGCGCACCTTGACCAGCGACGTCAGCATCCATGGCCGCGAGGGCACGGCGCAAACGCCTTCCGACAGATGGGCCGAATCCAATGATTCGCGCCGCACCGTGCGCGCTGTCATCGGGTCAATCTCGGTGATTTCCGACGCGGGACCTGCCATAACCGGGCCCAGTCTGACCAAGCGGTTGGCGGCGAAAGCGCGAGTTCCGTCCGGAGTGATGGCCACGGCATACGGCTGGCGTCCGGCCAGGGGCCGGCCCAGTTCCTGCAATGGCGAGACGGAAAGCACCGAAATGTCATCCGACATGGAATTGGCCACCACAAGCCGGTCGCCGGACGCTGTGCGGCAAAAGGCCACCGCCACAGGCCCCATTCCCACCGGCGCCGACGCGGTTTCGCTCAAAGTTTGCGTGTCCAGCACCGCCAGGCGGTCGCCGTCCCGGCAGGTGACGAAGAGGCTTTTGCCCGCCGCATCCAAAGCCAGTCCGAATGGCCGGCCCGCCACTTTGGCCCGGCGGAGCACCTTCCGCGAGGCAATGTCCGCCTCGGCCACTTCATCGCGATCATCAAGGGCGATGTAAATCTTCTTTCCGTCCGGCGAAACCGCCAGGCCGGCAGGGGCATCGTGGTGGGGCCTGGGTTTCGCCCACGGAAGACGGGCAGTTGAAACGAAATGGCAGTTGAAACAGGTGACCTTCGCGAGGTCTTTTTGACCCGACATCCGCCGCATGTGATCTGTCCAGTCGTGCTTAAGCCCAAGACCCGGCCCGACAAATCCCGCCAAGATCAATGCGAATGAAACGCAGCGTCTTTTCATTTCTCAGATTTGGCCTTGGCCAGCTTTGCCGTTTCCAAACTCAGGCACGGCACAGGCGCGTTCACGGCCAGCGGGCGATGGTTGTGCGGAGCGCGATTGGGAGGTGGGTGACAGCCGATGCAGGAGCGGTTTTCGCCCGGACGCACCCACATGAAGGGACGCTGCCGCCGAAGGGTTCGTCCGCTTTCGCCAATCACTTCAAAGCCCAAAGGCATATCCGCCGGCACTTCGGCGAGAAATGAGCCGTCGGCTTGCACCGGAACCTCTCCGAGCGGCCGGACAATTCCCGGCGAGATCTCCGCGGTCACACGGACGCGAGTTGCCGAAGGCGGCGGCCCATCATTGTCAGAAGAGTCCCGCGTGAAGTTCGCGTCGAGACAAAGAATTTTTCCGGTCCGCTTTGTGAAATCCAGAGTTGAAAGCCGTCCCAGGGGCGGGCGATGAGCAGAGACTTCGACCGCCTCCAGAAAGCCCCACTTCGGATCGGCAACGAGTGGCGCGCCTAAAGTGGTGGCGCTTGCGCTGAGGCGGAACACCGCCGGTAAAGTCCAATTGCCCGGCAGCCCCGCGGCGCAAGCCAGGAAATCCTCATCGCCGGCCGGTTGCACCGACAGGAGACGCGCCATCACGTTCGAGAGCAACAGCGAACCATCCTGGCAAGGTCGTGCCATGCGGACGAATTCCGCCAGACCCTCCGGCGAACCGGAGCCGGCTTTGGGAACGAGGAAGGCAACCCGACCGCCGGAAATCTGACGGGGTTGTGCCATCAGTGACACCGGAAGTTTTTGTTCGGCGAACTCTGTAATCTCCGTGCCGTCGTTGTTGATCGTGTAAAGCGCGCATTCAGGCGCGGAGCCCGGCGACGGACTTTGCAGGGCGGCGAACAGAATTCTGCCATCCGAGAGCACCGTGGAGTCGAGGACCGGACTCGAACCGAACGTGAGCTGGCGGGGCTGGCCGCCCGGCGATTGCACGAACAGCGCCGACGGGCGCCGGCTTGCTTTTGCGCCATCGATTTTGGGCACCGGTGAAATGAAAACGAGACTCCCGTTGGGCAAGAGTGTCGGACTCATGGCGCCGCCAGGCATCGAGGTCAAAACGCGCGGACCCCAGCCTGCCAATAGCGTTTCATAAATTTGCCAGTCGCTTGCGGCTGTGGCCTTGCCGACGAAGAAAATGCGCTCTCCGTCATACGAAACAACCGGACTGCCGGCGGCAACGAGAGATTCCGAAAGGATTTTCTCGTGTCTTGCGTCAAAAGGCGCTTCCCGGAGAACCACGCGGCTGCCGATTGGATAACGCGCCTCGAGAACATCCGTTGCCGGATGAATTGCGGCCGAAGCCGGCGCCTTCGTCAAAACCAGCGAGCCGGATGGCGCGGGCCGGTCGCATCCGGCGCCAACGAGAAGGAGCAGACCAACGGCAGAGCATTCGATTTGGGAAATACGTTCCGCTTTCACGGTGCCTTTTGTTCGGCGGGTTCACGCACTTTGAAGATTTGATCCACAGGAACGTTGGTCAACTCCTGGACCACTCCGCTCGGCCATCGAATTTCCATGCGATCCACCATCGTCGCTTTGCCGAGACCGAAATGCAGGCGCCGGTCACTCTGCATCAGGAAACCGAACGCGCAGCGCGCTTCACTGAAGAGGGTCTTGCCGCCCGCGGTGAGCTTCACTTTTGCGCCAAAGCCATCCCGATTGCTCTTCACCCCCTGCAAATCAAGCGTCAGCCAGTGGTTGCCGGATTTATCGCGGTTGTGAAGCAGAAACGGACGGTCCCCGATCGTGGTGACTATTATGTCCATTCGACCGTCATTGTCATAATCGGCGACCGCAGATCCTCGCGCATTAATCTTGGTTTTGAAATAAGCGCCACCCTTTGCCGCGGCATCCGTGAATGTGCCGTCGCCGCGGTTTTCCAACAGCAGACTTTCCCAGCCGACCAGGTAATGCGGATCGCCGTTGGCAATGAAGATGTCGAGCTTGCCGGAATTGTCGAAGTCGAGGGCACAGCCGCCCCAACCGACGAATTGCGCGGTCAGCGCGCCGAGACCGGATGCCATCATGCGGTCGTCATAAATTCCGTTAGTTCTGCCCATGTAAAGCGAACCATACCCAAGGCGCGTGATGAGCAGGTCCTGCAGGCCGTCGCCCTTGAAATCGGCTATCGTAGCCGCCATTGAGCCGGCGGCCTCGCCCATGGCGTTGAAGGCCACGCCAGCCTGGAGCGCGATGTCTTTGAAGTGGCCCCTGCCGTCGTTGACCAGCAGCAGATTCGGCGTGCCGTCGTTGGAGACATAAAGATCCGGCGCGCCGTCGCCGTTGCAATCAAACGTCGCCACCGACATCGCCCGGTGTCCGGCAATTTCGATGCCGGAAGATTTGCTGACGTCCTCGAACGTGCCGTCACCGCGATTGTGATAGAGCTTGTTGAACTGAGGCTTGTAGGAGAGCGGGCCGGGATACGCGTCGGGATTGTAATAAAGCTGGTAATTAGGATCAAAGGCGAGATAATTCGCAACGAAGAGATCGAGCTTGCCATCGTTATCCGCGTCGAGCCAGACCGCGCCAATGCCTGTGCCGCCGAGATTGGCGACCCCTGCTTTTTCAGTCACGTCTTCAAAAGTGCCGTCGCCTCGATTGTGATAAAGATAGCAGCGCCCCACACCAACGACGAAAAGGTCCTCATGCCCGTCGTTGTCGTAGTCACCGGCGATCGCGGCCGTGCAATAGCCCATGCCGCTCAAACCGGCTTTTTCTGTGACGTCCTCGAACGTGCCGTCATGCCGGTTGCGGTAAAGACGATTGGGCTGGCGGACGGTGCCGGGCGGGTGATGCGTGACGCCGTCCAGCGGCCCGGAATTGACGAGGAACAAATCGGGCCAACCATCGCCATCATAGTCAAGCCAACAACCCCCCGCGCCGTTGGATTCCAGGATGTTGGCAATTTTTGAATCACAGAACTGGTGGACGAACTTGATGCCGGCCTTGGCGGTGACATCCTCGAACAAATCGTCCGGCCCGGCGGGAATCGGAGGCGTTGTCGCGCGACTCGGCGATGCTTGGGGCGGGCTGGAAGGCGAACGCCGCGTGATCGTTTTAACGCCGGCAACAGCCAGCGCCACAACCAGAATTAGCAACAAGGCGACCCCGATCTTGCGAGAACTTTTTTTTTGCTGGTTCATAGTTGACATTTCCGCGGCGCGAAGAAACCACTGCCGTTCAAGCCCATAACGAAAACCTAATCTGACATTAGGCGCACTAAGCTACGCGCGCGTTCAGATTAGCGGTGGAACCGTGATGAAAAAAAGAATGCCGGGCCGGACGGCTCGTTTTCTGGGATAAACGGAGTGTATCAAGCTGGAAATGACAATTCGTCCTGCTCCGTCCTGCTTTATGTGCATTTCACTTTCCCTTTCTTCTCATTCGAGGTTAAGTAGGCGCCGGATATGTCAAAGCGAATCGTTTTAATCGCCCTTGGAGTCGGAGTCATCTTGATTTTGGCGGTGATTGTCCTTCTCTCTCGCCAATCCCGAAGTGCTCAGGAGCAATTCACGCGCTTGATGGTTCGTGGCAATGGTTATTTGGAAAAGGGGGACGCGACCAACGCCATCAGCGCTTGCTTGCAAGTCGTGAAGCTGGCGCCGGAAAATCTCGACGCGCGGCTGAACCTCGCCAACGCGTATTTGCTCGCCGGAGATTTGCCGGGTGTGATCGAGCAATGCCGGCAGGCGGTGGCTATCGACCATAACAGTGCCGCGGCCTACTACCTGATGGGTTGCGCTTATCTGCGGCAAAATCAGGCGGAGCGAGCCGTCCAGTCGTTTCAACAATCGAAACAGATTGATCCCGCCGTTACTGCGCTGGACTTCCAACTTGGTTTGGCCCAAGCCGCCCTGAGCCATGTGCAGGACGCGATCAGCCAATTTCAAACGGTCGTTCGTTTCGATCCGGACCATCCTTCAGCGCACTATCAACTCAGCAAGCTTTATCAACATGAGGGCCGCCTCGACGACGCGGCGCGTGAGATGCAGATGCACCAGGAAGTTTTGGCTAAACATGCCGCCAACGCAAGTGGCCCGGCTGCTTTCGAACGATGCAAATATACGCAACCCAGAATCGCCTTTGTGCTGGAACAACCGGATCGCCGGGGAGTTCCCGTGCATTTCGTGGACGCCACCGCCACGGCATGTGCGCTAGCTTCCAACTATCATGCGCCGCTGGCGGTATTGGACCTCAACCATGACGGACGCAACAGCTTGTTCGTTTGCGAAGGCGACAAAGGTTTTCGCGTTTTGAACAATCAAAACGGGCGGTTTGAACCATTGAGTGAACTTTTGCCGGGCCGGTCGGGGGCGGTGTATCAACGTGCCTTGGTTGGTGACGTGAACAATGATCGTTTCGAGGATGTGATCGTTCTGGGCGAGCAAGTGTCGCACGCGTTCAAATTTGCCACCAATGGCCAGGCACGAGAGGTCACGACGTTTGCCGGCCTGAAGAATCTAAAAGCTCGCGACGGCCTGCTGGCTGACCTGGACTTTACTGGAAAACTTGATTTGCTGGCGGTTCTGCCGGACGGAACCGGCCTGAGCCTTTACCAAAATCTCGGGAATTTTTATTTTCAAAACCAGACCAATTCGGGTCTGCCGGCGGCGGTGGACGGTGCCGCGCATGTTGCGGTCGAGGATTGGAACAACGAGGACGTGCCCGGCGTTTTCGTGACGCGTGCCGGCAAGCCGCCTCTCTTTTTCCCAAAACAGCGCGCCGGAACTTTTACCGCAACGAATACGCCCCCGGACTGGCCCGTGGGCGAATGTATTGCGACGGGGGATCTGAACAATGATCTTCGACCCGACCTGGTCGTGGCGGGCGAGCGCAACCTGGAAATCGTTTTCGGCGGCCTGAAAGAGCGGACAACCATTCCTCTGGATGGGCTGCGGGTAAAGGGGCTTCTGCTCGTGGACTACGACAATGACGGCTGGCTGGATATCATCGCCTACGGCAATGGCGTGCGGGTGTGGCGAAACTTGGGGAAGGCGGGATTTGTTGATGTGACCAAGGAGCTGGGCCTCGACCAAATCAATTCCGTGGACGCACTGGTGGCCGCAGATATCGACAACGACGGGGCCACCGATCTGGTGTTGAGCGGGCCCAACGGCTTGCAGTTCTGGCGCAACGACGGCGGCAACGCCAACCGGCAATTGAAATTGCACCTGGCCTGCAATCGCTCGAACGCGAGCGCACTGGGGGTGCGCGTTGAGCTGGCTGCCGGAAATTGGAGGACGCTTCGCACGTTGCAGCAGCTTCCACTTGAGATCGGCGTGGGGAAACACGACAAACTTGACGCGCTAAAAATCCGCTGGTTCGACACCGCGAGCACCCTGGTGGACGTGCCCGTTCAAACGAATCAACTGACCGTGGATGAATTGACCGTGCCAACCGGCTCCTGTCCTTATCTGTACGCCTGGAACGGAAAACGTTTCCAGTTCGTGACCGACATCCTTGGCGCCGCCCCGCTCGGCTTGCCCGCGAGCAAAACGCGTTATTCCGACGCTGACCCGGAAGAGTTTCTCGCCTTGGGAGATGATCAAAAATGTCTGCCGAAGGACGGCCGCTACGAACTTCGAATCACCGAAGAGCTTCGGGAAGTGCTTTACCTCGACGAAGCCAAGCTGGTCGTGGTGGATCATCCTGCCGGCACGCTCGTTTGTCCGGCGGGCAAATTGGCGCCCGGCAGGCCGTTTCCACCGCACGGACTCTGGACGTTGCGTCCGCTGGCCCCACTTAAACGCGCGACCCGTAGCGACGGTCTTGATGTGACGAGAGCTTTGAGCGCGACGGATGGCGAGATGGTTTCGCCGGTCCGCTTGCGCGAGCCCCAACTCCGCGGATTGGCTGAGCCTTTTTCCGTCACGATGGATTTCGGCGAACTGGGAACGGATCTTCCGCTGGTTCTGGTTTTGAACGGCTGGTTGCGTTTCGGGGGCGGCATGGCAAATGTGGCCGCGTCGCTGGATCCGAATCTCCCGTTTCCCTTCCCCACCCTTGAAACCGAATTGAGCGATGGTTCCTGGACGAATGTGGATGTCGTCGTCGGCGCGCCCTGCGGAAAAACCAAAACGATTCTGGTTGATCTGGAGCACAAGCTTCCGCCGGGCGCCCGGCGGCTGCGACTGACCACCGCCTTTGAAATTTACTGGGATTCCGCCTTCCTCGCGGAAAAAATCACGGCTGAAAATAACCGTCAGGTCACTCTCGCGCCGGACCAAACGGATTTGCATTGGCGGGGATTTAGCGAGTTCATGCCGTTGCCCGACTGGCTGCCGCTCACGCCGGATTACGAGAAGGTTCGATCCGACCCGCCCTGGCGGCGCACGCCCTCCGGCTGGTGCACACGCTACGGACCGGTGGACGAGCTGATTGCAAACAGTGACGACGCTCTGGTGTTGTTAAACGGCGGTGATGAGCTTGCGCTGTCTTTCAAAGCCGATCGTTTGCCGGTGAAGCCTGCAGGTTTTGTTCGGGACTTCTATCTTTACGTTGTCGGCTGGGACAAGGACGCTGATTTCCATGTCGCCCAGGGCTGGCGTGTCGAACCGTTGCCGTTTCACGGAATGGACGATCAAAAATACGCTCATCCATCTCCGCCGGCGGCCGAGAAGGATTGGGTTGAGAAATACAACACGCGTTGGGTGGGGCCAATGGTGTTCAGCAAGCGGGTAAAATAACCGCGCTCCAGCGAGCATCCAATTACTTTCCGTGATTCTCCAGCGACCCGGACGAATCCGTCACCTGGCCGCTTTCATTGATGGTGACCTTTGCCGCGCCGTTGGGCAGGTCGCTCTCGGTAATCTTGCCGCCGGGCCAGCGGATCCAGACTTTCGTCGGCGGTTCCGGACAACCCAGGACCTGTACGACGCTGTCTTGCGACCAGTAACCGGAGCCGCCATGGATTTCGCGCGCAGGGCCGAAGCGCTGGCCGAACTCCAGGCGGATGGCGGCGCCGATGGCGTGGGGATTCCCCGGCGGCCCGATTAATCGCACACTCAACCCCGGTTTGGCGCCCCTGTTCTTGAATAACTTGGTTTCTGCGCCGTTTTGGGCCACGGCCAAGTCCACCCGGCCGTCGCCATTGAAATCGCCCACCGCCGCTCCGCGCTGTTCGCCGTAAATGATGATGCCCGATTCCTGTCCCGGCATGGCCTCCAACTTCCCGCCGCCCAGCCCGCGCAAGAGCAAGCCCCGCCCCGCATCCTGGCGAGGCTGGTCCGGGCGCACTTGAAAAAAGTTTTGGCTTAGAAAAACGTCTTCGTTTCCGTCGCCATCGAAATCCGCCACGTTGACGCCGAAGGCTGGGGCCAGTTGCGCCGGATACGGCAACGGGACGGCCTCGAAACCGTTCGTGCGGTTGAAAAACACCGTGGACGCCAGCGTCGTGGCCTCCACGCGGCTGGCCGCCTTGGGCAGCGCCGCCAGGACTTTCTCGATGGAGGCTTCGCTGTATTCCTTGTGGGTGGGAAATGCGGTCACGAAAAACGGAAACGCCACCGCCATCGCGGACCGGTCGCGCATGGGCACGACCGCGTTGAGGAGCGGATCATAGACCGTTTCAATCAAGTCATCCACGCCGGTGTCGGAGAAATCGCCATAATACAACGCCGCCGGATGTTGGGCGCTGGCCCGATAATCCGAGTTCCATCCCCAGTTGCCGGCAATGATGTCCAGCCGGCCGTCGCCATCAATGTCTCCCGTCGTCACCCCGCGCCACCAACCGGTGTATTGGTCCAGGCCGAGCTCCCTGGTAATTTCGTGCAAGTGGCCCTTTTGATTCTTGAAGACGCGAATCGGGCCCCACTCGCAGGCCAGGATCAAGTCGGGAAACCCGGCCCCGTCCAGATCGCTCCAGACCGCGCCGTTTACCAGGCCGACGTTTTCCAAGGCCCGGGTGTTTTCCAGGTCGAGCACAAGCTGTTTTCCATCGTCGCGATAAATCTTCGAGCTGGCCGCCTCGGGATAATGGCCGGGAATCACGCGCCCGCCTACAAACACGTCGAGATGCCCGTCGCCATAAACGTCGGCCACGGCCACCGGCCCGGTGCTGGCCCGCTGTCCGGGAAAATTGGCAATCGGATCCAGGCGGTTCGAATTGCACGAAAATACCCAACCCGACGGGAGGGCGCCGCGGATTTCATAGCTGGCCTGGCCGACCACCCAGAAAGGGGCGCCGTTGGGTTGAATCCAGCCCACGATACTCGTCAAATCGTCGGCATTGGTCAGCGCCGATTCCAGACGCACGAACCGGTCGTTGCCTTCCGCGGCGAACGCCTCCAATCGCCCCCCGCGCGGCGAGCCGATGACCAGCGCCTCGTGCCCGTTGGTGTCGCAGCTTACCCAGGCGACCCCGGGGCCGTCACAGCTCAGCCTGTGGGGCAATAGCGGCTGAACCTGGAAGTCGTCAAAATCCGCCTTCTGATACTGGTGCCCAATGAGCGAACTGACATCCTCAAACAGAGGCTTGAGCGGTTCGGCTGGCGGGGCCGGTTTGACGGAACTTGCGCCCGCTTCGTCTATTTCATAGATGCGGTTCGGGCGGACATCGCGGACGGCGCTGACCTTGCCATCGCGCCAGGTCACTTCGAGGGCCATGCTCTGGCTTTTGCCCGCGGCAAACACGCGCGCCGGGTCCGAGCCGGAAAGATATAACCCGCCACTCTTCACTTCCGCGCTTTGCATCGGCACGGCGCCGTTGAACAGTTTGATTTTCGCCCCGATGCCCTGTGAATTGGGCGCCCGCCCTTTTACGCGCACGGCCACCCGCGGCGCGGTTGCGTTATTGCGATAGATTTCGGCCGGCCCGTTAAAGCCGTTGACCACCAAGTCCAACTTGCCTCTTCCGTCCAAATCGCCCAAGGCTAAGCCCGTGCGGATGCCCGGGTCCGCAAGCCCCCATTGCAGGCCAAAGTCCTGGAATTGCAGCCCCGGCTTCCCCAAATTCCGGAAGGCCACAATGGGGTTCGTGAGCGGCTCCCGCATGGAATTGTTTCGCAGCAGCCCCTCGGTGAGGCGTTCTTGCTTCGAGCGCTCGATCTCATGGCCATCGGGTCCGATCTTGGGCGGCACCAGACGCTTGGCCCGCTCCAACTCCAGAGCTTTGGCTGACGCATCGCGGTCCTGCACGTCCCGAAAGAAACCGGTAATGACCAAAATGTCATCCCAGCCATCGAGGTCCACGTCCAGAAAGACCGGTTGCCAGGACCATTCGGCGGCGGCCACACCGGCGAACGCGGCGATTTCTTCAAAAGTCCCGTCGCCGCGGTTGTGAAACAGCGTGTTGCGCGTCACTTGAGGGGGGTCCTCTGCGCCCGGACCGAACAAATAACTCATCTCGTCGAGATTCTGCTGTTTCCGCACACTCCAGCTTCGGCTCACCATGTCCGAAACGATGAAGTCCTCATGGCCATCGTGGTCGAGGTCGGCAAAATCCACCCCCATGGAACTGGCGCTGGTGTGGCGCTGGGTGGTTTTCGGAACGGCGCGAAAATGTCCGTGCCCGTCATTGATCCAAAAACGATCGGGCGTCCAAAAATCGTCGCAGACATAAAGGTCCGGGGCGCCGTCGCCATTCACATCGTGGAATTGCGCGCCATTGGCCCAATCTTTCGGCGCTTCGGTGAGCGGTTTTCCGGCCTCGTCCAGAAAAGCGCCGTTGGTCCAGGAGACCGGCGAAAAATTCCCGTGGCCGTCGTTCAGGTAGAGCTGTCCGGGTTCTCCATACGGATAAGCCTGATTGTGAGCGGTCGTCACCTCATTCTGCAACCGCGGCGGAACCTTGAGTTGGCCGTTGACCACAAGGAGTGTGGCGTCTGCCCGGTCCTGCACCGAAGAGCTTTTATAATCAGCCACGTAAAGGTCGAGCGTCCCGTTGCCGTCCACGTCCGCCAGCGCCAGCGTGGCCGCGCAATGATCCGAGAGCAAGCCGGCGGAACCGCTGATGTCCGCAAACGTGCCATCGTGCTTGTTGGTGAACACCAGCACTCCGTGTCCCATGGTGCCGACCAGCAGATCCGGCCAGCCGTCGCCGTTGATGTCGGCAAAAACCGCTCCCCGGCAAATGTAGTTGGTGCAAACGATGCCCGACGCCGCGGTCACGTCTTTGAACTTGAAGCCGCCAAGGTTTCGGTAAAGCGCGCAATGTCCATCCAACGCGCAAAGGAAAATGTCCGGCAGGCCGTCTTTGTCGAAATCTCCCACCGCCACCCCCGAGCCTTCGGCCAGGATCCGGTTTTCGGCGATCGCGCGTTCACTCACCTGGTTGGTGAAATAGAGGCCCGTTTCGTCGGGCAGCAAGCGAGTGAAACCGGGCTTGCCCGGGGGCTCCGGAGGAAGCTCGGCCCAACGAAAACCCGTCTCCTCATGCCATTGAAATCCCGCGGCGATGGCCGGCGCTTCCCAAAACAGGACCGCGAGAAGAGCCAACCACAACAATCCGCATCGGCGATTTTCCGTCGCGATGGATTTGATTCTTACGGAGACACTCACACTGGAACGCATGAACACAATGAAACAGGAATATTCATCCTGGCGCAAACAGATTGTTGGGTGCAAGTCCAAGCGCCTCCTGCCGAAACCGCAACATGACACTCAGGGCGTTTGGCCAAGCCAATGGGCGAATTGAAAGGCCGCCGGGCACTTTGCCGTTGTGCAAAAGCCGGCCGTGAACGCATTGTTCGGCAGCCCGGACAAGTAAAAAAGAGAGGCAGAGTTGTTGTCCTCTGCCTCTCCCAACGTAAGACCCCGAACCTCAATCCACGCCCATCGCTACAGGGCTATTATAGCCCTGCCTGGAAGAACTGGGCAACGCCAGTGGTCGAAGTCGTGTAGGACCCCGACACGCTCACACTGGTCCACGGCCCGTTCACGCTTGGCGCCGAGTACAGGGTGCCCGGCCCGGTTGTGCCGTCTGTCTGGTCCCAGGTTACCGTGACCGTGCCGTTTTTGTTATTGACGATCGTCACATTCGGTGGCAGCACCCGAACGATGACTGCCTCGACGCTGCCGCCTTGGGTGGAGAACGTCTGGTTCTGTCTCGTATAGTAAACTGGCGGAGACAGCACGTTGAAGCTGAATTGGGTGCCTGGGGCCGTGAAGGTGCCCACCACATACATATTGGCGCCCATTGACCACTGGGCAGAGACGTTGGCGAGATTGTTGGTATCTTGCAGTTGCTGTGCGGGGAGGCTAATGGGGCCGCCGCGATCGTCCAGCCCGATCCACTGGAACGAATACCGTATTCCAGGCGTGAGGTTTTGCAATTGGGCCACAAAAGATGGAGGTACAACGCTGGCAGTCGGCGGGTAAACGAAGTTATCCAACACCGCGTCAAAGTTGGTGTCACCGGTTGTTTCGGCGTTGAAGGACCCGCCGACGCCGGCACTCCCCCCTGGGGTCAAAGTGGCCACTGAACCGTCAGTCACGAAGTTAACCACTATATTGCTGTTGTCCAGATACACGGTCTCGGCAGTGTTGCCGAGGGCTTCCGCCCCCACTATCAGCCCAGGAGGCGCCAGCAGTGTCGCTTCCGCAGTGGGGTTGGGATACTTCGGGGAATATATAATCGGGGCTGGCGGCGAGAAGTGGATGCCGGTGACGCCGTTGAGAACAGTCAACGTGGCGGGCAGGCTGACGCTCGGCCCGTTGGCGTTGCTCACGGTGACCGTATAAGTGCCGGCATCACCGAATACGACCGGGTTGATGGTCAGCGCCGGGGAGTTGGCGCCGGAGATGCGCGTATTGTTCAGGATGTTGGCGCCGTTCAACTCCCATTGGTAGGAAGTGATGGGCGCTGACGGATCACTGGCCGCCCGCACGACGAACGTCTGCGAGAAGGTGGAATAAACCGTGGCACTCAGCGGTGGGATGCCGATGAAAGGCGGCAGTCCGGCGAGATTCGCCGTCTGCAACTGGATGCCGTTCAAGATGCCGTTTGAGCCGGTAACCGTAAAGGACAGGTTTCCAGAGACGTCGGAGATGTTGGTGTTGACAAAGTAGTTGGCACCCAGGGTCAACGGGTCGCGGGGAATCCCCGCCACAACCCCGGAAACGCCGCCGCCGCTGAACGTGCTTCCCTCAGCGGTTGAACTTCCGTTGTCGGCGCTATAATAGACGGCCTCATAGGCGGCGTTGGGATTCAGGCCGCTGATAGTCACTTTAAGTTCCGTGCCATCGGCGTAGCCCGCCATTAAGTTGTTTGTGGTCGTGTCGGCGTTATTCGGATCGTCAACGTAACCGCCGGCTACCACCGAAAACCCCAGCGGCGTCGGACCACCTGAGTAATCCTCCAGGTAGGACTTGGAGGCGCTATTGACATTGCCACCCCCGCTAACGACCTCATTCCACACGTCGCTCGGCAGGCCCAGCACCTGCTGCTGCCCTCCAGACACGGGGTTATTGAAGTCCGCGCTGATCGCAATGTTGACCAGCAACGGCCGGCCGCTAATGGTCAGGGTCGCAGGGCTGCTCATTGCCGGGGAGCCCCCTGTGCCGTTGACCGTGACGGTGTAAGTCGCCGCATCGGATGCGACGACTCCGTTAATGTCCAGCGTGTCTAAATGTGAGCCGGTGACGCGGCCACCATCGCTGAGAGCCACTCCGTTCGACTGCCACTGATAGCTCAACCCCGAGCCGATGGCCACCACGTGGAACCGGGCGATGCCTCCGAGGCTGACAGCCGGATCGGCGGGACCCCAAATGATGCTCGGGGCGACCGGCGGGCTGCCCACAGACGAGGCGTAAAGCGAGTAAATCTGGCTGCACGACAGAGCCTGCCCAAAGACCGCGACATCAGCAATGGAGCCGTCGAAGTTGTTGGTGCCGCTCGCGTCCGCCGGATCGTCCCCGATCAAAGCGCTTCCGCTCCACGGTTCATTGGCGTTGCCATATTTAAAAACGTTGGCGGCAAGCGAACCGTTGTTATAAACGTAAGCCGTGGCTCTGGACGGTTCAACAACGAGGGCGACGAACGACCAGGTGTTTTCCGGCACGATCAGACCGGAATTCCACTTCGAGGTATTCGGATCGCCATTATTCCAAAGGTAGCCCAGGGTATCGGTCGCTGGACCGTAAATCAGACCCGCGCCCCTGGTTTTCACGCGCGTCAGCAACAGTGCCGTGCCGGGAGCCTGCGGCCCAGCCGGCTTGACCCAGGCGGTAATCGTAACCGTGTTGGTGTTCAAATCCAGCGGCGGAACCGTGATGGACGAACCCGTCTCATTGAAGACAAAGCTCCCCGCGGTGTTTCCGACCTCGAATCCGCTATAAGGCGAGATTGGCACGCCCGTTGCGCCCAACGTGGCGTTGCTGCCGACCCTGCCGTTAAGACCATTGATGTAATCCAAGGCAATTGCGCTGCCGACGGAATCATTCAGCCGCCAGTACGCCACCGGATTAGCTGCATTGACCGCCATAGAGTAACCGGTGGGGGAAATCCCGGTGAGTGTGCTGGAGTTGGTGGCGGAGCCGTTCGCATTGCTGACGATCAAGCTGACGGTCGTAGCTCCGGCGGGAACATTGGCATAAACCAGCACGGGCGTTTGTGAACCCGAGACCCCGCCGCCGTCGGTCAGGTTAGCTCCATTTGCCTGCCATTGGTATGCCAGCCCGTTGTAGAAGGGATTGTTGGGGTTGCCGGGTTGGCTGGTAGTCATCAGTATATTGGGAACGCCGGCGGCGATGGTCGCATAATGCACCGTGCGCCCTGCGTATATCGTCTGGTTCACTGGCGGCAGATAGATAACAGGATTGGAAGGCGCCACTTGAAGCTGCAAGCCGTTCCAAGGAGCCACCCAGCCGTTACCCCCCACCCCAGCGCCGACCGTGTAAACGACGGTGCCGGCGCCGTCCGATGCCATTACGGTTTCGTCGAAATTCTGGCCGTCAATAAAGTGTGAATTGTTGACGAGATTGGCGTTCGTGGTCCAACAAACATTGGTTACGGTGCCGGCGTCGTTGGTCCAAGTGACCATGGCGCCTTGCCCGTTGCCATTGCCGTTGCCGTAATTAATCACGACATAATTTGTGTTTGGAATCAGGCCCGTGAATATCACTGTTTTTGTGTTTCCAAACGTGTACTGTCCCAGCACGCCGACTGTGGCATCCGTCGGGTCCAACGGATCTGTGCCCCCCCACCCAGTGCCGCCTGAGATCTCGACCGTAACACCCGTGGTATTCCCCTGCACATCCAAAAGGGGGCCGAGGACGACGTCGCCGCCGCCTCCCATTCCCTGCCAGATATCACCGGGAAGACCCAACGCGCCGGCGCCGCTCATCGTAAAACCAGCGGTATAGTAAATATCGATCAAGTTCAAGCTTGATTGGGCAAATGAAACCGTCTGTATGGCGGCGGCCAAAACAAAACCGGTTATCAAGGGAAGCAATCGGCGCCAGCCTGCCCGCTGTTGGGGCACGCCACGTGGATCCGGTAAAGGCAGAGTGTGGGTTCGGTGTTTCATAGTGTGTTTTGCGTTATTGTTTAACCTAACTTTCACATGTCGTTCGTCGCGCCAGTGGTGACCGCGGGTCACTCACGATATGGCACCACTGGACTTGATGGACATGATAAGCAGATTTCCGAACTGGAGAAAATATGACATGTGTCATATTCCGCCCGGTTACCCCATTGACCCTGCCGTTTACCCCATTGGCCCTGCCGGTTGCCCCATCCGTGCGTGCGGTTCCGCCTTATTCATGTGCGGAGATACTTGGCGGCCGCCTCGGTTCGGCAGCGAACGTGAAGCTCCCTGAAGATGATTTTTGCGTCCCCCCTCATCCTTCCACCAGCGCCGATCGCGCTTTCCATTGACCTTGGGGAACTCCACGCCCCACCCATCTATGCCGTTATTTTTCTGCGGGACCGCTTTCATGATTGCCTTTCTGATTGTATTAGAGGGGGTTACGAGTTTTTGTATAAGTGGTTGGAATCCAGGTTAATAGGACGAAAAACTGTGTTTGTCACAAAAAGCCGGACGCAACGGTTTCAAATGGGTAGCCTCTTTGGTCATGAACGCGCTACCGTTGACGGGCACCCACCAATTGCTCACCTTACCTCCATTAAACATGGGTAAAAGTCCTCCATCCGCAACGCTGAATCTCTTGAATCAATTTCGGGTAAAGCTCACGTTTTGCGCCATATTGGCTTACGGCTGGCGCAGCAGATAGAACCGCTGCGGCTCGTTGGCGTTGATGGCGTTAAAAACGCTGAAGCAGCCATTGCCGTCAAAGTTGCCGGCGCCGACTTGTGTCCAGTTGCTGAGTGGCATCGCCAAGTTGGTGGAGGACAAAACCCCGTAGGTGCCGCCCGGCCAACCGTTTGTGCCGCTGAACACCACATTGCCACCGGCAATCGAAGTATTGACGATATGCGGTTGCGGAAGCGCCCAGGCGCCGACTTGAGCCGAGTTGGCGCTCTCGCCGAAGGCGTTTAACGCCGAGACGACGTAGTAATAGGCTGTGCCACCGATCAGGCCGATGTCGGCGTAGTTCGTCGTGGTGACGTTGGCGACGGTGGTGTAAGGGCCGCCGTTGGTCAGCGAGCGTTCCACGTTGTAACTGGTCGCGTTGGAAGAAGCGTTCCAGGCCAGATTGATCTGGCTGGCGGATACGCCCAGCGCGCTCAGGCCGCTCGGAGGGAACACAGGAATGGACCACTGATAGCCATCAAACTGCAACTCGGCCACGTTGCAATAACCGCCGGCAGGCGAAAGATAGCGGACATAGCGAAACGCCGCGGTATTGGTGATGGTTGCCGGCGTGAACACGCCCGTGGCCGGCTGCGCCGTCACGGTGCATAGCGTGACCGCGCCGCTGAAGGCCGCCTGGCTGGCGCCCTGGAAAATGCCGCCCACCATGCGCGATTCAGAACCGGCGCGCGGACAATAGTTGATTTCCGTGATGACGTTGCTCACGCCCGCGCCAAAATCCAGCCCGACCCAGCAACCGTTTGCAGTGGGAGCGTCGAAGAACGTGGCCAGGTTGTTGTCAAAAACATTGGTGATGGTGTTGCCTTCGTTGTCCCACGAGCCCGGCGTGCCGATGATGGCGCCGGTGAGCTTGGGGAAGCTCAACGCCGCTTGGGGGCCGTCAGGGGTTTCGCGGCCGGCGACTATGGCGCAGACCACGTAATAGCATCCGGCGCTGACAGGCGCCTCGATGTCAGTGTAGTTGGTGGTGGTGACGCCGGTGGCGATGGTCGTATAAGGGCCGCCGCTGGTGGTCGAGAGTTTGACGTTGTAACTGGTGGCGTTGGTCAGAGCGTTCCAGGTGAGGTTGACCTGGCTGCCGGACACCGCGAGGGCATCGGCCGCCAGAGGCGTAGGCGGCCAGCCTGGCGCGCTCACGTTATCAAACGTTGCCGCGCATAAGTCTGAGTTGTTATGACTGGTGACCGCCAAACCGACATACGCGGTGGAGACATTGGTCAACGTCGTGCTTCCAAGCTGCGTCCAGTTGGAGCCATGCGGGGAATAGTATCCGGTGAACGTGTTGCTGCTGCGCGTGAGCTTGACCCAGTAGGGCGCGCTCAGGCCGGGCGTGTTCTTGTTGTTGCAGTCCCCGCCGTCGCTCGAACGGTATTGAAAGGTCACGCCGTTGCCCGGCGTCACGGCAATGAACGCGTTGGCCGCGCCGGGATCCAGGCTGTCACGCATCATCACGCCGGCTTTGGACCACGGATCGATGTTCTGCAAAGAGACGACGCGGGCGATAATGTCACAGTTTCCGCCGTTGGTCTCCACATAAACGAAGCGGAAGGCGTCGGCCGCGTTCCAGATGTCGTCCCCGGACCCGGTCACCGTGAACACGCCGTTGGTGAGACCCGCACTGCCCCACACGCCCACTGTGCCCAGGTCCTGCGTCATCCAGGGCAAAGGCACATTGACGGTTGGGGTCGCACTGGCCTGGGCCGAGTTGTCGCTCTCGCCAGCGGTGCTACTGACCGCCGAGACGACGTAGTAATAGGTGGTGCGTCCGATCAGCCCGGTGTTGGTGTAGTTCGTCGTGGTGACATTGGCGATGGTCGTGTAAGGCCCGCCGCTGGTGGTGGCCTGTTTCACGTTGTAACTGGTGGCGTTGGTGGAAGCCCTCCAGCTCAAGGCCACCTGCTCGATGCCGGCTATTGCAACCAATCCGGCCGGCGTCGGCGCAGGCGGAGGCGCCCAGCCTGGCCCAGTCACGTGGTCAAACGTTGCCGTGCATAAGGTATAGGCGTCATGGCCGGTGACCGCCAAACCGATATACGCCGTGGAGGCCATGGCCAACGTCGTGCTTCCAAGCTGTGTCCAGCTCTCGCCATCTGTGGAGTAGTATCCGGTGAACGTGTTGCCGTTGCGGACGAGTTTGACCCAGCAGGGCGCGGTCAAGCCGCTCGCGCTGTTCGAGCTTGTCCCGCCGCCGGTGCTCGAACGGTATTGCCAGGTCACGCCGTTGCCCGGCGTCACGGCGATCAAGGCGTTGGCCGCGTTGTCCGCCAGGCTCTCGCGGATCATCACACCGGCTTTTGACCACGGATTAATGTTCTCAACCGAGGCAGAGGTAACGCGGGCAATGATGGTGCAATTGCCGTTGGTGGACACATGGACAAAACGGAATGCGTCGGCCGTGTTTCCGATGTCCGCTCCGCATCCAATCACCGTGAACACGCCGTTGGTAAAACTCTCCCCGCCCGTCAACCCCCCCGCGCCTATGTCCTGCGTCAGCCAGGGAGAAGGCACATTGACGGTTGGGATCACACTGGCCTGGCCCGAGTTGGCGCTCTCGCCACCCAGGTTCAGCGCCGACACCACGTAGTAATAGGTTGTGCCACCGATCACGGTTGTGCCACCAATCACTCCGGTGTCGGTGTAGTTCGTCCCCGCCACGTTGGCGACGGGGGTGTAAGGCCCGCCGTTGGTGGTGGCCCGTTTCACGTTGTAAGTGGTGGCGTTGGTGATGGCAGTCCATCGCAACACCGCTTGCTCGGCGCCGGCTCTTGCAACTAAACTGCCTGGCGCCAGCGGTGGAGTCGGCAGGGTGGTGCAATTGAACGTCCACCACTCGACGTTGAACAGGTAACCGCTGCCGCCGGTGAATTTCAGGTATAAGTCATGTATCCCGGCAGCGCCGCTGACTGCACAGGATCGGGTTACCCAAGTTTGCCAGCCGCCGGTGCCCGGCACGGCGCAGGTTCCCACCAGCGTCCCGTTGGTGCTGTCGAGGCGGAGTTCAATGTTCCCGCCACTGGTGGCCGAGGCCACTCTGGCATTGAAGGAAACCGCGCCGACGCCGAAATCAACGTTGTTGAAGACAAGATAGTTCCCATTCTGAATAGTTCCGACGTCCTGCCCGCCTTCGCTGCAAGTTTCAGGCACGACTCCTCCCACTTGAATGTCGTAAGTCACCGCTGCGACCTGCGAATAGGCTGAACGCGGGCACGGCGGATACCTGAATCCAGCCGCGTCCGCCATTTGGAGAAAGTTCCACATGGCAGGTCTCCACACGCCGGCATCGTGGCCTTCTCCCAAGACGGGCAACCAGCCATGGGGAATATTATTGGAAACGCAATAGTTATGTAAATCCTGGCTGGGAGGATAAAAGCCATCCCAATCCGCAGTCCCGCAGGTAAGAAGCAGGCATTTCAGCACCTGTTTAGCCTGGGCCCCGCCATTAGGAAACAAACCCGGACCCTGGCCGCTGCTGAAAAACGCCGGGGAAGACGGGCTGATATTGTGGAATGTGTTCAGATTTGCACACCCTATATCTGCGCAATACATGCCGCCCCAGGAATAGCCGTAAACCCCCCGATGATCGGCGTCAGCATAAGTGGAATAATGTGAATCAATGTAAGGGATAACGCAGTTGATCGTATCAGCGCTGGGACTTCCGTTGACTTGATCGTTCACTGCCACTATGATCAGGGGCTTGATTATCCCCTGGCCAATGAGATTATCGGCCACAACACCCGAATAGACGCACCAGTCGTCGAAGATAGTGTCGATGCCGGCGCCGATGCCCTGATAGGCGTAAATGACGCCGTACTTTTGGCTCGTGTTATACCCCGGCGGCGTGTAAACCATCATCTGAACGTTGGTCCCATACACCGACGAATAATAGGTGATGGTATTAACCGCGCCCGCCGGGTAAAGGCCCCCCGTGTCATAGTTTGTTGACGGGGGCATGATTGGAAGCGGTTGCGCCATTATAAATCCAGGCATGGCGAGAAGTCCCGCCAGAGTGACAAAGGCTTGTCTCATTTTCCTGCCTAATTCAATGATCGATGTTGTTCGTTTCATTTGTGGTTTTCCTTTCATTTCATTTGCCGTTAACAGTCAAAATCGTCAGCATCTTCATGTCAGACATATTCATTGTGAGCCGCAACAGCCGCTTCGATGCTTATGGCTGGCGCAGCAGATAGAACCGCTGCGGCTCGTGCCGGAGGCGTGGAGGCGCTCCGCGCGCGCATGAAATCAGAACGGCGATTGATATCGTCATGATGCGCGTGAAAGTCCTCCATTCATAACACTAAATCTACCCTATCATGTTCAGGTGAAGTCACGTTTCAGCAAATATGACAAATGACATATAGCGGTCTGGTGTCCGCTTCAGGCAAGCTGAAAATAACTTCCGAGTGGCGGCATCGACTCAGAAAAGACCCTGACGTCGCTTCCCCCGCCGGCGCAATCGTCCTGCGTGTGGAAAGCACAGAATTGATCACAGGCAGTGCTCTGACAGGGCGGCAGGCGGGACCGGGGAAGTTTTTGATGGTTGGATTTGCCGCGGGTCTGCTGACTCGGCAATTTCGCAAGGCGATTACAGAACGTTTGGTCAGGGTTGGCTCGCACCGCTTTGAACGGCGAGCAAGTGCGGAGCTGTTGTGTTGCAGAGCTAAACCTGGCCAGCCGGAAAAACTCCCATGAATCTGGTTCATGGCTGCGGTTACAATTGTGTTTCGACAACACCTCCATCTGCCGAATGTTATATTGTCGCACTGCAATAAATCGTGTAATGTTAATATGCTTCGAACACAATTGGTCCGCCGCCCTGGTGCCGCATGAGGTGAGTGGGGGCGGCGGAGTTTAAAGTCGAAATCTCGTTCATGGAGAATCGCACCTACGACCTGAATTCAAACAACACCCTACATGAGAAAACGTCTGTCCTTCATTTTGATCATTGGAGTTTTGGCCATGTCCGTTGCCTCCGCAGAGGCCGCGGTTACCGCATCGAAGGAGTTGCCCGATGGGGCGCAGTTCACCGTTAATGGCGGCACGCTCCGCATCCAGTTCTGGTCGGAGGACATTGTCCGCGTCACCTACGGCAGTGCAGCCGAGCTGCCGGCGCTCAAGAGCCTTTCCGTCGTCGCCAGTCCGGCAGCCGTTCATTGGTGGAAATCTGAGTAAATCAAAATAAAAAGAGGCTGACATGATTGGTCGTCTTTTGCATTTGTCATGTTTCCGCAGGATATGCCGTTCTGTTCTGGCGGGCAAGACAATGAACCAATTCCGGATTTTCCTGGTTGGCTCCTTGTTAACATTCTCGGCCCCGGCTTCAGCCATCGCTGCTGAAAAGCAGATGTTCGAGGCGGAAACTGCCGAACTTATCGGCGGGGCATCCAAGGTGGCTGACGGTGCGGCCTCAGGAGGGTATCTAGTCGGATTGAGCAAGCCCGGCCAAGGCGTCAAGTTCGGCGGACTTCCGGTTGCCGGCAAATTGGCAATCCGCTATGCGTCCGTCGAAGTGGGCACGATCAGTGTCGCCGTCAACGACCAGCCGGCACGCAAGTTAAACGTTCATTCTTCCGGGGCTGTCACCGGTTCCTTTCTCCATGCGATCATTGACGTCGCGATTCCCGCCGGCGCCATTCTGACCGTCAGTCTGGCGACCAACGATGTCGCGGTGAACGTTGACCGGATCGTTGTCGGCGACGGAGATTTGGGGCTGCCACCCGACATTTGGAACTTGCCGGCGTTACCGGTGGCCGCCGGGCCTTATCCCGCCGACTGGAAGGGGTTGAGCCGGCTTTACACCGTGCCGGAGTGGTGGCGCGATGCCAAGTTCGGCGCGTGGGCGCACTGGGACCCGCAGTCCATGCCCGAAGACGGCGACTGGTATGCGCGCGGCATGTATATTGAGGGCAATGCGCAATATAATTACCACCGCACCCACTTCGGCCATCCGTCGGAATATGGTTACAAGGACATTTGCAATAACTGGGTGATTGACCAGTGGAAACCCGATGAGTTGATGGATTTGTATGTCGAAATGGGAGCGCGGTATTTCATGGCCATGGGCGTTCATCATGACAACTTTGATTGCTGGGATTCGGCCTATCAGCCCTGGAACTCCGTCCGCGTCGGCCCCAAGGTGGACATCGTGGGCACGTGGGAAAAAGTCGCGCGCCAGCACGGTCTGCGGTTCGGCATCGGTTTTCACAACACTCCGGGGCGAACCTGGGGCCAGTTTATGCCGGTGCGCTACACCCACGACAAGGAGGGGCCGAAACAGGGCGTGCCCTACGATGCGCTGCAAACGATTCTGGACGGAAAAGGGAAATGGTGGGAAGGCATGGATCCGGTGGACCTTTACGGGCCGGTTCACACCGACAAGGATCCGTTGCATTCGCCCTTTGCCAACCAATTCATGTGGCGGGTGGATGACGCCATCACCAAGTATCACCCGGATGTGATTTACTTCGACGAGCACGCGGGCGATTCGCAAGTGGATTTGGGCGTCCACATGGGACTGGGTTTTCTCGCTCCGCCCCTGGCCGCTAACTACTACAATAAGTCCCTGAAGTGGAACCAAGGGAAAATGGATGTCGTGATAAATCTTAAGGGCGTGGGCGGACGTTACAACAGTTTCCAAAACAGCCCTGATCTGCTTCCTTACGTTGACCGGTCCCTGGTCAAAAGCACCGAGGCCATCATCGAATCGCAGATCATGGCGTATCCATTCCAGACCGAAACGAGCATCGCCGACTGGCACTATCGAACCGGGCAGAGATACATGGATGCCAGAAGCGTAATCCGGTCGCTGATGCAAAACGTCTCTCGCAACGGCACAATGTTGCTCAACCTCACCCAGCACGGCCGGGGCGATCTGGATCCGCAGTTGATCCGCATTTGCAAAGACGTGGGCGCCTGGTTGAAAATCAACGGCGAAGCGGTTTACGGATCCCGGCCGTTTGAAGTCTTCGGCGAAAACTCGGTTTGTTATACTCGCAACAACGGCAAGGTATACGCCACGCTCCTGGACTGGAAAGGTGATCCGATCACCCTCAAGGCTCTGTGCGCCGGCGGGGCGACCCTGGGCAAAGTGTCCAAAGTCGAACTGCTCGGCTCCGATCTCGCGCTGACGTTCGTTCAAGACGACCAGGGGTTGAAGGTGACACCTGCCGGACCGGCGGAGCCATTGGCTGGAATCACTAACCAGCAACTGGCATCGGGGTGCCGGGTCCTGCGCATCACCCATGACAAGGGCTGGTTCAATGACGACGACCCGGGTGCCGTAGCCGCCGGATGGGTTCGCCGCTGCAACTTGGGCACCGGCGACTTCAACAACGACCTGACCCTCAGCGACACACCGGGGGATGTTTGGAGTTGTTCGTTTACGGGCAGCAGTCTCAAGGTCATCGCTCCAAGAGAGGCAGGAGCCGGAAAGATCGAAATTCAGATTGACGGCCAAAGCCGTGCGACGGCGGATCTGTCCACTCCCGGCACGCGCCAGGCCCAGCAGGTTGTGTGCGAAGTGACCGGTCTGACTGCGGGCAAACATGCCATTAGCATTGTCAACCGGGGTCCCGGACCGGTGGCGGTCGATGCACTAATCGTCCGGTAAGCGGCACGGGACGTGGCCTCTGTTGTACGAGCGCCGGCTTGGCAAATACGAACGCCACCGCCTTCAGGCGTTGAGCGACTTGATGAACGGCCGCAAAGAAAAGAAAGACAGTTAACAGCATGAAAAAGGTCGGATTCGTTTATTTGACATACATTCGCACGACCCCGGAAAAGCTGTGGAAGGCGCTGACTGCAAGATTCTGCACTGCAGCCACCGGTTGCCTGATCGCCGTGCAAGCCTTCACTGCGTCTTCCGCCGCGCCTGCGGAGCTGAAGCGCGATACCAACTTCGATCGCGACTGGCGCTTCCTAAAAGGTGATGCACTCGGCGCAGAAAACGCCGCCTTCAATGACTCCGCCTGGCGAACCCTCGACCTGCCCCATGACTGGAGCCTTGAAGACCTGCAACCAGCAGCCGGGAATGGGTCCCCGGTTGCGCGTTCGGTCCTGCCGGAACCGACGAACTCCCCCGCAACTGGCGGCGGTCACGGTCGCGGTCGCGTTAATTTTGAAGTGGTCGGGCCGTTCTCACCGGAAAGCCCCGGCGGCACGGCCACGGGCTACACGCTCGGCGGCACCGGCTGGTACCGCAAGCACTTCGTGCTCGACAATCAGACTCTCGGAAAGCGAGTCAACATCGAGTTCGACGGCGTCTATATGAATTCCGACGCGTGGCTCAATGGCCACCCTCTCGGCAACCATCCTTACGGCTACACCGCCTTCGCTTACGACCTCACGGAGTTCCTGAATCCGCCCGGACAGGAGAATGTGCTCGCCGTGCGCGTGCGCAATCTGGGCAGGAACAGCCGCTGGTACTCCGGTTCGGGCATTTACCGGCATGTCGTTCTCCGGGTGACCGACCCGCTGCGCGTCGGCCAATGGGGCCTCAGCGTGACGACGCCCCAGGTCTCGAAGGAACGGGCGACAGTGAACGTGGTGACGATCGTGGAGAACGGGCGGAACGCCGAAATGGACATCCCCTTGCGTATAAAACTGCGCGGTCCAACCGGGCGGACCTTGCAATCTGGCGAAACCAACGTCCATTTGGCCGCTGGCGGCCATGCGGAAGTCCCACTGGGCTTCGAGGTCAAGTCGCCCCCGCTCTGGTCTCCCGATACTCCGGTCCTCTGCCAGGCCGAGGTGGAGCTTCTGGCCGGCGGCCAAGCGGTGGACGCGACCACAGCGGCCTTCGGCATCCGGGAGATCAAATTCTCCTTGGAGAACGGCTTCACGCTCAACGGCGCGCCGGAAAAACTGCGCGGCGGCTGTATGCATCATGATAACGGGCCGCTCGGCTCTGCGGCGATTGACCGCGCCGAAGAACGCCGGGTCGAGCTGATGAAAGCGAGCGGTTACAACGCCATCCGCACAAGCCATAATCCGCCTTCATCGGCTTTTCTGGACGCCTGCGACCGGCTGGGCGTCCTGGTCCTGGACGAGGCCTTTGACTGCTGGGAGAAGGGCAAGAATCCCGAGGACTACGGCAAGTATTTCGATGATTGGTGGCAGCGCGACTTGGATGCGATGATCCTGCGCGACCGCAATCACCCGTGCGTCATCCTGTGGAGCATCGGCAACGAAATCCCCCAGCGCGCCGAAGAGCGCGGCTATGTGATCGCCAAGCAGTTGAGCGATGAGATCCGCCGCCTGGACCCCACTCGCCCCGTCACCGAAGCCATCTGCGACTTCTGGGATCAGCCCGGCCGCCCCTGGTCGGACACCGAAAAAGCGTTTACCTTCCTCGACGTCGGCGGCTACAACTACCAATTCGGGCAATACGAGGGGGACCACCAGAAATTCCCCAACCGCATCATTGTCGGCACCGAGTCGTATCCCAGCTCCATTGCGGCTCTCTGGCGCGTCGTGGAAACGAACTCGTACGTGCTCGGCGACTTCGTCTGGACCGGCATGGATTACCTCGGTGAGGCCGGCTGCGGCAACGCGCGCCTCGACAACCAGCGCGGGACTTCCTGGCCGTGGTTCAACGCCTTTTGTGGCGATTTGGACCTGTGCGGTTTCAAGAAAGCGCCGTCCTACTACCGCGACGTGGTTTGGGGCCGCAGCGAATTGGAGGTGTTCGTCCATCGCCCGATCCCGCAAGGCCGCCGCGAGGTCGTCAGCGGCTGGGGTTGGCCCGATGAACTCCCAAGCTGGACCTGGCCCGACTGTGAAGGCAAACCGATGCAGGTTGCCGTCTATTCACGGTGCGACACAGTGCGGCTGGAACTCAACGGCAAGGAAATCGCCACTCAGCAAATCAACAACGGCGGCAGATTGACCGCGCGCTTCGAGGTCCCCTACGCGGCCGGCAAACTCAAGGCCGTCGGCCTCAAGAACGGAAAGACCGTCGCCACCCAGACTCTGCGCACCCTCGGCCCTGCGAAGAAGGTCCGGCTCAATGTTGACCGCGCTGCCATTCGCGCGGACCGCAACGACCTGGCCTATGTGACGGTGGAAATCACCGATGCTTCCGGTAACATTCTGCCGGACGCTTCGAACCTGGTGCGCTTCACGCTAAACGGTCCAGGCGAACTGGCCGGCGTCGGCAGCGGCGCCCCCAATGTGCCAGAGAGTTTCCGCCAGCCCCAGCACACCGCCTACCACGGACGCTGCCTGGCAATTCTGCGTCCGCTGGGTCCGACCGGCAAACTGGCCCTCCGTGCCGAGGCCGACGGCCTTTCGGCCGCGGAAGTCACGGTTCGTGTCAAGTAGCCCACGGCCCCTGCGTCTCAAATCGTTTTACGCAAAATTATCCTTTGGACAGCAAGTGAAATCTGCCATCGCCATCGGGCTGACTGCGTGCTGGCTGGCGGCAACGGCACTGGCGGCCACTGAACCCGCGGTCATTCCGAAGCCGCAAAAGATGGAGCGCACGGAAGGCGAGTTCAAGTTGGCGCCTGATTTGGTCATTGCGACCGACGCGGCTTCCAAAGACACCGCCAAATTCTTGGCGGAACGGCTGCGGCCGGCCACGGGTTATTCCATCAAGACCAAGGTGCGGAAGGGGCCAAACCAAACGTTCCGCGGCAGTGTGATTTTTCTGACTGCCGAGAATGCCAAAGCCGGCCTGGGCGCGGAAGGCTACGAATTAACTGTCGTGCCCGGCGTCATCACCCTTCAGGCACCGACGCAGGCGGGTTTGTTCTACGGCGCGCAAACGTTGCTGCAACTGCTGCCGCCGGAAATTTTTTCCGCCAAGGTTGTGAAGAACTTCGACTGGGAAATTCCCTGCGTAAAAATCACCGACGCGCCGCGCTTTCCCTGGCGCGGGCTGATGCTCGACGTGAGCCGCCATTTTTACACCAAACAGGAAGCGGAAAAAATGATGGACGTGATGGCACTGCACAAACTGAACACCTTCCATTGGCATTTGGTGGACGACCAGGGCTGGCGTATCGAAATCAAAAAATATCCCAAGCTCACGAGCGTCGGCGCGTGGCGCGCAGGCGTGGGGTTTGGTTTGCCAACCAACTCAACGACGGCCTGCCGCAAGGACGGCCGCTACGGCGGATTTTATACGCAGAAAGACATCCGCGAGGTGGTGGCCTGCGCGCAGAAGCTGCACATCACCATCGTGCCCGAAATCGAAATGCCGGGCCACTCGCTCGCGGCGCTCTCGGCCTATCCGGAACTCGGCGCCGGGCCGGGACCGTTCCAGATTCCGCTCAAAGGCGGCGTCTTTCGCGGAATCTATTCTCCGGCCAAACCGGAGACGTTCGAGTTTTTGCAGAACGTGCTGACGGAAGTGTTTGAGCTTTTTCCCGGAAAATACATCCACATCGGCGGTGACGAGGTGCCAAAGGGGTCGTGGACCAACGACCCCGCCTGCCTGGCGCTGATGGAACGCGAGGGGCTGAAAAGCAAGGAGGAATTGCAGAGCTGGTTCACGCGGCGCATGGAAACATTCATCAACGCGCACGGCAAAACCCTCATCGGCTGGAGCGAAATTCTCCAGGGCGGCCTGGCGCAAAACGCGGTGGTGATGGACTGGATTGGCGGCGGCCGCGAAGCCGCCAGCGCAGGCCATGACGTGGTGATGTCGCCGACTGCGAATTGTTATTTTGATGGATACCAGGCTCGTGACCGCAAGACCGAGCCGCGCGCCAGCGGCGGATTCATGCCGTTGCGCAAAGTCTATGCTTTTGAGCCGGTGCCCCCGGGCCTTGCGCCGGAATTTGCCAGACACATTCTCGGCGGCCAGGGCAACCTCTGGACGGAAGTTGTTCCAAACTTGAAACACGCCGAATACATGATTTTCCCGCGGGTGTTCGCGATTGCGGAAGCGACCTGGTCCCCCAAAGAGGCGCGCGACTACGACGATTTTCTGCACCGCCTGAAAGCCGACGAGCATCGCCTGGATCAACTGGGCGTGAACTATCGCAGCTCGGCGCTCGGCGACGGCTCCGGTTCTTGAAACCAAACCGAGGATGGCGGCATGGCAACGACCTGACAGATGTCATATACAGAATCACCCGCCTTCGGGCTACTTGAACAGCATGAAAAAGTCTGGAATTCAGAAACTCGCGTTGGGAACCGCCGCGGCCGCCGCAACGGCTCTAGGGACGATCTGCTATGCGGATAATCCAATCATACAAACGAAGTTTACCGCCGATCCGGCTCCGCTGGTCTATAAGGACACGGTTTACCTTTACACCAGCCATGACGAGGACGATGCCAAAGGTTTTAAGATGTTGAATTGGCTGCTCTATACTTCAACAGACATGGTCAACTGGACGGATCATGGAATCATAGGGGGTGTGGCGGCCCCCTATAGGACATTCAGCTGGGCGGACGGCTATAATGCATGGGCTCCTCAGTGCATCGACCGAAACGGCAAGTTTTATTTGTATTGCCCCTTTCCTTACAAGGGGCAGATGGTCATCGGCGTGGCGGTGTCGGAGAGTCCCTTCGGGCCGTTTACTGATCCTCTGGGAAAACCTTTGGTCGTGGGCAGCTACGACCCTACCGTCTTCATCGACGATGACGGGCAGGCCTATCTCTGTTGGGGGGGGAATGGTCCTTGTTATTATGTGAAGTTAAATGAAGACATGATCTCTGTTTCGGGCAGCATCAACGTGGCCTCCATCGACTTCACCGGAACTCCACCCGAGGCGTCTTACACGGAAGGCCCGTGGTTGTGGAAGAACAACAGCCATTACTACCTGGCCTGGGCGTCCCGCTGCTGTCCCGAAGGCATCGGGTATGGAATGAGCGACAGTCCTACGGGGCCGTGGAAGTGCAAGGGAACGATCATGGATCCGAACCCCAAGTCCTCCGGGAACCATCCGGGAATAATTGATTACAAGGGGAAGTCATACGTTTTCGGCTTCAATTACGCGGTGAATTTCGCGCTGACCAACGTCCATCGTGAAAGGCGTTCGATCTGCGTGGAAGAAATGACCTATAACGCCGACGGGACCATTCCGAAGGTTCCGTGGTGGAGCAAGGAGGGGGCGCCTCAGATCGGCACGTTGAATCCGTATGTCCGGACCGAAGCGGAAACCATTTGCTGGTCATCAGGCGTCAAGACGGAACCCTGCAGCGAGGGCGGAATGGATGTGTGCCATATTGAAAACGGGGACTACATAAAGGTCAAGGGCGTGGATTTTGGTTCCGGCGCAAAATCCTTCGAAGCCCGAGTGGCCTCGGCAACCAAGGGCGGGAAGATTGAGCTCCGCCTGGACAGCCTAACCGGGACGGTGGTGGGGACTTGCCAAGTTCCAGGCACCGGCGGCTGGCAGACTTGGGTGACCAAGTCCTGCAAAGTCCGCCATGCCGCCGGGGTGCATGACTTGTATTTGAACTTCACCGGCGAGAGCGGCAGCCTGTTTGCGTTCAACTGGTGGAAGTTCGAATCCGGCTCTGGCGAGGCCCGGAAGCAGGCGGGTGATGTTCTGGACACTTTCTAGCCGCCACCTGCCATCGCAGCCTGCCCAATGCTCTTCCACACCTGGCCCTTCCTGGTCTTCCTGATGGTGGTGCTGCCGGGCTTCTTTGCCCTGCGAAACACCAGGTTGTGGCTGCCGTGGCTGACGCTCGCCTCCTATTTCTTTTACGGCTGGTGGAATCCCTATTACCTGCTCCTGGTCTTGTATTCCACCCTGCTGGACTTCGGTTTGGTGGCGCTCATGGACCATTGCCCGCCCCAAGGAGGCGGGGTGGACGTCAAAGCGCGCTTGATGCGATTGGACTTTGGCGACCGGGTGCTGAAATTTGCCTTTCTGGGATCCATCTTCGCCGCCCTGGCAATCCTCGTCCTGGCAGGAGTGGGGGTCAGGACGCTTCGCCCCGCGATGGCGGGCTTGGGCGTGCTCGTCCTCCTGATGGGCCTGGGGGCGCTCTATGGCAGTCGCAAAATCTGGCTGCTCATCAGTCTCGTCAATAATTTGGCCTTGCTGCTCTTTTTTAAATATGCCCGGTTCGTCATTCAGAACCTCAACGCGGCGTTTTCCTGGGTCCACCTTCCCTTGAAACTGGCTGATCCTTCGACCCTCATGCCTCTGGGCTTCGAGTATCTGTTGCCCGTAGGCATCTCGTTCTTCACCTTCCAATCCCTGAGTTACACGATTGATTTCTACTTCGGCAAAGTCCCTCGAGAGCGCAACCTGCTGCGATTTGCCACATTCGTCTGCTTCTTCCCGCAATTGATGGCCGGGCCCATCGAGCGCGCGCGTCATCTCCTGCCTCAATTCAACCAGTTCCCGCCCATTCGAATGCGGAACTTCACCGATGGCGCCTCCTTGTTCCTGGCGGGTTTGTTCAAGAAGCTGGCGCTGGCCAACTATTTCTCTTTCTACGTCGAGCGGGTCTATCAAGACCCTGGAGCCTCCGGCGCCCCGGCCTTGTTCTTGGCTACGGTTGTCTTTGGCTGGCAGATCTTTTTTGATTTCAGCGGCTACACCGACATGGCGCGAGGCGTGGCCAAGGTCATGGGGTTCAACCTGATCCTCAATTTCAACAATCCCTATCTGGCGACGGGCCTGGGTGATTTCTGGTCACGCTGGCACATCAGTCTGTCAAGCTGGTTCCGAGACTACGTGTACATTCCCCTCGGCGGCAACCGGAGCGGCACCCTGCTGACGTACCGGAACTTGTTCCTCACGTTCTTCATCTCCGGCATCTGGCATGGCGCCAATTGGACGTTTATGATCTGGGGCGCCCTTCATGGCTTGGGAGTCCTGATCACCCGTGAGTTGGAACGCTCGACGCTCTATCGCGAACGGGTGCCTAAGCTGCTCAAGCAGTTTGGGGTGTTTCTATTCGTGTCCTTTACCTGGATTTTCTTTCGGGCGGATTCGCTCAATGATGCGTGTCTGATAGTCCGGCGCATTTTCAATTCGGCCTGGCAGGACCCTCGGATTCCTCTCCTCATGCTGGTCTTGATAACCGTGATCTGGCTCTACCAGTTCTTATACGAATCGAGGTTCAGGGAGCTATTGGCCGCTTCATTCGTCCGTGTGGGTCTGGCGGCCGCCATGCTCATTTACCTTTGCATCTGCTCCTCCGGCGGCGGCGCTTTCATCTACTTCCAATTCTGACATGGGCACTCTGAACTCAACCTCAGCTCCGCAGACGGCCTCCCCCGCTTCCGTCGCAAAAAACGAGGTCCCCTTTGGAGTCAACGAACTCCGGCTCGACGCCCGCCAATGGGCCGCTGCCTTGCTCATCGTGGCGACGGTGCTTTTGCTCACGCCTTGGGTTTGGGAACGTTTGCAACGGTTTGAAACTGGCCCGGACTACCGGCTGCCATATCAGCTCAGCAAGGACTATTGGCTCTACGGCTGTCGAGTGGGCCAGGTCGTCAACAAGAACAAAGTGCTTCTGCTGGGCGACTCGGTCGTCTGGGGCGAATACGTCGCCCCGGATGGCACTTTGGCTCATTTTCTCAATCAACAGGCCTGCGCGACCAACCGGTTTGTCAATCTCGGCATCAATGGCCTCTTCCCGCTGGCGCAGGAAGGCCTCATCAACTACTACGGCCGGTCACTGCGGCACGAAAAGATCCTCCTTCAACTCAATCTCCTTTGGCTCACCAGCCCCAAGGCCGACCTGAGCTCCGAAAAGGAAGCCCCCTTCAATCATTCCGGCCTCGTGCCCCAATTCACACCGCGCATCCCCTGCTACCACGCCGATGCCAACGAGCGGCTAGGCACCATCATCCAGCGGACCGTCCCTTTCCTGCAATGGGTCGGACACATGCAGAACGCCTATTTTGACCAAAAGAGCATCCTGAGATGGACGCTGGAGGAGGACGGGGGCAGTCCGCCGCGTTATCCGAATGTCTATCGGAATCCATTGGCTCAAATCTCACTTACCGTGCCGTCCGCTCCGGTGGACGATCCCCAGCGAGGACCGAACAGCCCGCGGCATAAGGCCTGGTCAGCGGAAGGGCAAGCTCCAACCCGATTCGAATGGGTGAACCTCGATGCCTCCCTGCAGTGGCACGCCTTCAAGCGGTTGGTCAAAGAACTGCGCACGCGGGGCAATTCTGTGTTCGTTGTGCTTGGCCCCTTTAATGAGCATCTGGTGGCCGAAGACAACAGGGCAACTTACCGCAAATTGCGGGGCGAGATTAGCGAGTGGCTGAAGCAGAACCGGATCCCCAACGCCATCCCGGAATCCCTGCCGAGCGAACTTTACGCCGATGCCAGCCATCCGCTGACACAGGGTTACCAAACGCTGGCCGAGCGCATTTATGCCGACCCGCAATTGCGGAGTTGGCTCAGATGATGGTCCATGTTAAAAGCGTCGCCACGGAAACATCTTTATGACACGAACTGAAGCTCAATCCACTAAACGGCAAAACCGGGCAACCGCCTGCATACTCTCAACCATGCTCGCGACTGGCGCCCTCCTTAATGCGCTTGGCGCAAGCGTGGAGCCTAATTTGCTTAAAAACGCCGGTTTCGAAGAATCGGCCGACAAAGGAAATCCG
This sequence comes from Verrucomicrobiota bacterium, assembly GCA_049510745.1. GTDB lineage: Bacteria > Verrucomicrobiota > Verrucomicrobiia > Limisphaerales > Palsa-1400 > PLGF01. The sequence goes on from JBEKYR010000004.1 coordinate 177,280, forward strand.
CCGCACTGGAGCACGGCCGTCGGCAGCAATGGCAAACCACAGGTCACCGATCAAGCTTCTCATGGCGGCCGAAAGGCCTTGGCCATTCCCGAATACACGGCGGTGGAACAAAAGGTCGAACTGGCCAAAGCCGGCGCCTACCTGGCTCGTGCATGGGTCAAGTCCGAAGCCCAACAAACCATCACCTTTGTGGTGCAGGATACCAACCAGCCCTGGGTTGGGTACACCTGCGCGGAAATCAAGGTGCCCAGCAATCAATGGGTGCAAGTCGAGGCCTTCTGCTCCTTGGATAAAGACGGCAGCCTCACTGTCACGCTGGGCGGAGTATCGAAGGATTTCCGCCTCTACCACGGCGTGAGCGCGGTCATGGGAAGCCCCATCCTTGTCGATGACCTCGAACTCTTCCGATACCAGCCCGGCGACGGCCCGGTGACCGTGTGGGAAGTCAAGCAGGGAGCCTTGGATTGGTCCAGGCGCGGTCAATGGTCACAAGTCAGAACCCCGGCCAAATCCATCGCGGGCGACTGCGTCATCCAAAGCCCGCGCCTGGCCGGTATTGTGCGCAAGACCGACGGCAGCCTGGAAATCTCATCCATACTAAATGGCCAGCTCAAGCCGCGCTGCACGCTGATCCCCTCGATCCCCATCCCCGCCGCCAGGTGCGGCCTCGTCACAGCGAAGAATCGGAGGGGCATTCGCGTCAGTTCCGATGAGGGAGACCGCTCCTACACCGCCTGGTTCACCTCTGAAGGTCTGATCAGCCTGGCCGCCGACCACATACCGCAATTCCAGGTCAAGGATTGCCACCTGCGTTATGGGCTGCTGCCTTCGTTCGTGGGCACGGACATCTGTTACGCGCCCAAGAAAATGCCGGGTGGCAACGCCTTCAACCTGCCCTCGACGCAGTGGCTGGTTGGACTCGTGGACGGGAACGACAGCATGCTCGTCACGGTCTGGGAATCCGACGCGCAGGCGGTGTCGATGGGACTCGTGGGGGAGGGAGACAACCGCCTCATTGATTCTCTGACGATCTCCACTGCGAACGCCGGCTTTTCCCTGTCGTTGGTCGAGCACACCAACCTGTGGCACCGGGAAGACCTAAAAGAGGATTGGCTCGCCGAATATGTCCCGATTGACTGGCAACGCCCGTTCCCGGCCCAGTGGATGTGTCACTTCTTTGTCACTCCTGGAGGCAAGCCCACGTTTCGGCAACCTTGCCTGAACTACTCTTTCCCCATCGCCTGTGCCAAGACGCGAGTGTGGGCCACCTGGTTTGAGGATTGGAATCACTATCCCTTCTTCTTCGACGGGCCGCGAACCATGTTCCACTTCGAAAAATCCTTCATCCCGAATGGTGAAGCCCTGATTTACTTCCTTCAACCCGCCGCCGCCGACCTTTATTCGCCGTGCGAAATCGTCCAGCAGGCTTTGGGCCGGGAGAAGGCGATGGTGCTTTTTGATTTCGACGCCAATCGCCTGCGCAAGTTGAAATACTCCACGCCCGACGAGTTCATGTATGACCGGCCGGTGTGCGCCACCACCACGCGTCTTTTCAGGATCAAGAAGGAGGACAAAGCCACGGTGGGTGTGAATCTGGCCACCCATCTCTACGAGTTTATCCGGGAAATCAGGCTGCGCGTTGACGATTACGGCGCCTTTTTCGCCCAAACCCAAGACTACCTGGAAAGCCAGAAGAAGGCCCAACCGGAACTGAACGATTACCTGGAGGAGATGGAAGCGATGGTGGCCGAAGCCCAAGTCAAATCCCGCGAGATTTACGCGACCAGCCTGCCCGCCGTGCAAGAAAAAACCGAGGCGATCAAGAAGCTCCTGCTGGAAGGAACAGGAGATGGGTTCAGTTTTGGGATTTTGGATTGCAGACCCACCGCCGGTTCGCAAGATGACACCTGCCGCCGCTGCAGTCGATCGGTCATGCGGTTGGTGCAAACAGCCGCTCTGAAGTGTGGCGATTCCCCTCAAAAAGCCGTCATCGCCAAGCATATTTGGGATCAATCGCGCGTCATTTTGCGGCAACCGACGCGTTGGGAATCGCGACGGACCTTGTGGTTCTTTGAGCCGTGAACCAAACCGTCATCAGTTTGTCCATGAACCTTGCGCCCACGCCGACCTTTCCACCTGAAATGAGAATCGAACCTTTTCTCCCGTCGTCTCGCCGGAGCGCGCAGCGCGGCGCTTCCCAACTGCCGTCTTGTCCAACGGCCGCCCTCTGCTGTTCCGTTCTGGCTGCGATGGTTTTGACCGGATGCAGCCCAGCGACCGAGCCTTCACCAACCGCGGCCAGTTCCGTCGTGAAGACCAAGTGTGGCAGTGACATGGTCGCCATTCCCGCGGGCCAATTCACGATGGGGTCCAAAGAGGGGCCGATTGACGTGAAGCCGGAACACGTGGTCAGAATTGACGCGTTTCTCATGGATCAGCGGGAGATCACGCAGGCAGCTTATGAAGCGGTCACAGGCAGCAACCCCTCGCGGCGCAAAAATCCCAAGAACCCAGTCGAGCAAGTCACCTGGTCCGCCGCGGCGCGATTCTGCAATGCCCGGTCGCTGCAAGAGGGCCTGACGCCCTGCTATGACACGAACACCTGGGAGTGCGATTTTTCAGCCACTGGATACCGGCTGCCCACCGAAGCGGAATGGGAGTACGCGTGCCGCGCGGGCAGCACCACTCAATATTACTATGGCGATAATCCGGAGGAACTGAAATCCCATGCATGGTTCGAGGGCAACTCCGAAGGTCATCCGCATCCGGTTGCCCAGCGCAAGCCCAACGCCTGGAACCTCTTCGACATGGCCGGAAACGTGTGGGAATGGTGCAACGATTATTACGGCGCCAAGTACTATCGCCAAAGCCCCGCAGACAATCCCCATGGGCCGAAGGAAGGCGAAAAGCGCGTGCTCAGAGGCGGAGCCTGGTCCGCCAGCTCCGCCAATTGCACTTCCTGGGTGCGGAACTGTGACGAGGCTGGTTTGACCGACATCTGCCTGACCGGGGATTCCAACGGCTTCCGGTGCGTGCGCAAGAAGTGAGCTTGGGATCGCTCGCCAGTGCGGTGACGTTTGGCGGGTGGTTTGGCGGCCGTATAGGCGCTTGCATGAATCGGCGGGTCATGGCCCAGAACATCGATAGATTTGTTGCGCCTTTCCGAGAGCGCGACAACGGTTCCTGGGAAAGCGAATACTGGGGCAAATGGTTCACCTCCGCAGCCTTCGGTTATCTTTATCAGCCCTCGGCGGAACACAAGGCCAAGATTGACCAGGCCGTGCGCGCCCTGCTTCAGACCCAGAGCCCGGACGGACAGATCACACCCGGTGATCCTCGCGGATGATTGTGCGGCAGCCGCCGGCCTGGCTGGAACGCCAGTTCTTGGGCGGTTTCGTCTTCTTGAGTTGGTCCAATTGACCGATTTCCTTGAGACGCAGGTAGATGAGTTGCCAGGCACAAGGGCGGGCCGGGTCCACTTCGCAGTGGTCTTCACGGGAGCCGCTGCACGGGCCATTGAGCATGCGTTTGGCACAGCGGGTGACCGGGCAAATGCCGCCGTAGAGGTGGAGCACACAGGCGCCACACGCGCCACATTTTTCCGCCCAGACTCCGCGTTCCTCGAGGATGCCGATGAATGCGGTGTCCAAGCCGGCATAGACCGGTTTGCCGCTGTAACGCTCGGCCAGGGCCTGCACGCCGGCGCCGCAACCCAGGGACAAGACGGCGTCGTGGTTCTTGATGGCCTCGGCCGCTTGCTCGAGGAAGACGTTGTCGCACTGGCGTTCGATGGTGGCTTCATCGACTTCGAGGGGGAGGCCTTTGAGTTTTGCCGCCATGCGCAACGCGGAGGCGATGATGCTGACTTCGCGTTGTCCGCCGGCCAGGCAGACGGTGACGCAGGTGCCACAACCGAGCAAGAGCAGCTTTCGGTGTTTTTCCACTATGGCCAGCAGGTCAGGGATGTTCTTTCTTTGTGCAACGATCATGAGCAGTTCTCCGGTTTGGGCGAACCATCGGGTTTGATGGGGTTCGGGCCCAGTTTGCGAATGGTTTGGACCATGTCGGTAATCGTATCCGCCAGGGGCCGGGCCATGGCGGCGGAAATGTTGACCATGCGGATGCGGTCCTTTTCGAGGCCGATTTCCAGCAGCAGGTCCCGGGTATAATTGACCCGGCGTTTGGCGCAAAGATTACCTTCGACAAAATGGCAGCCGCCTTCCAGGCAGCCGGCGACCAGCACGCCGTCCGCGCCGTGTTCCAATGCCTTCATGAAATACTCCGTTTCCAGCCGGCCGGTGCAGGGAGTGCGGATGATGCGCACATTGGGCGGGTACTGGATGCGCATCGAGCCGGCCAGGTCAGCGGAGGAATAGGCGCAGTAGTGGCAGCAAAAGGCCACAATCTTGGGTTGAAAGGCTTCGGCTTGCATGGCTCAGACGGTTTCCACCAACTCCCTTTCCGGGTGGGCGGCAGTCAAAAGTTCGCCGTTCCGCTCCGGGAACAATTGCCGGATCATGACCAGGAACTGGTCGGTTTCAAAGTGATGCAGTTGGATGGCGCGGGCGGGACACTCGGCGGCGCAGATGCCGCAGCCCATGCACTTGGCGGCCTCGATCTGGCCCTTGCCGTCCTTGTTGCAGAACGGCGCGGAATACGGGCAGACGGTGACGCAGGTCATGCAGGAGATGCATTTCTGCTGGCTGACATAACAGACCTGGGCGCTGACGTCGAGTTGCGTTTTGGAAAGGACGGTGGCGGCGCGGGCGGCGGCGGCGCGCGCCTGGGAAATGTTCTCGTCGATGAACTTGGGCGAATGGGCCAGCCCGCAAAGGAAGACGCCTTCGGTGGCGAAATCCACCGGCCGCAGCTTCATGTGGGCTTCCACATAAAATCCGTCGGCGTTCAGCGGCACCTTGAGCATGTCGGAAATGCGCTTGTTGTTCTTCAGGTCGCTTTCAATGCCGGTGCTGAGGACAACATTGTCAGCTTCGACCTGGAGCGGTTCGGGGAAGTCGGGGCTTTTCAGGCTGACGACCAGGCCCTGAGTATCGCGCACCTCGGGCGGCGCTTCAGGCGTATAGCGGATAAAGACGACACCGGCCCGGCGGGCTTGCTGGTAGTAGAGTTCACGGAAGCCGTAAGTCCTGACGTCGCGGTAGAGGACGAAGACGTTGGCGGCGGGATCTTGTTTCTTGATGGCCAATGCATTCTTGATGGCCATCGAGCAGCAAATACGGCTGCAGAAAGGATGCTGCTCGTTGCGCGAGCCGACACACTGGATCATGACGATATTTTGTCCCTTCGCGGGATAGGCTTTGTCGTGCAACAGTTTTTCCAGCTCAACCTGCGTCAAGACGCCTGCGGAGCGGCCATACAAGAACTCGGAGGTCCTGGCTTGGCGCGCGCCGGTGGCGACGATGATGGCGCCACCGGACACTTCGAGTGGCTGGCCGCCCTTGACCAGCGACAGATGGAATTTGCCGACGTGGCCTTTGATGGCGGAGATTTCTGTTTCCAGATACAGCTTGATGTGGGGATGCTTCTCGACTTGCCGGATAAGGGCGTTGGTAAACTGAGCGAGGTCCGCGTGCTCGAAGGTGCTGTGAATCTCGTGCAGGGTCCCTCCCAGACGATTCGTCTGTTCCACCAGATGCACCGGAAATCCCTGATTCGCCAGCGCCAGGGCCGCGGTCATGCCACTCAAGCCGCCGCCGATGACCAAGCCCGTCTGGTCAACCTGCAGCGTCCCGCCTTCCAGCGGCGAGAGCATCCGCGCCCGGGCGATGGCCATGTTGACCAGTTCAACCGCCTTTTCCGTGGCGGATTGCGGCGCCGCGGAATGCACCCAGGAGCACTGGTCGCGGATGTTGGCCATCTCGAACAAATGGGGATTCAACCCCGCTTCGCGCAAGGTTTCACGGAACAAAGGCTCGTGCGTTCGCGGGGTGCAGGAGGCCACCACGATACGATTGAGCCGATGCTCGCGGATCGCATCCTTGATGTTCGACAAGCTCGTATCGGAACAGGTGAACATGGTATGAGTCGCCAACACGACGCCCGGCTGGTTCGCGACGCTTTTCGCGACTCGCTCGACATCTACGACGGAGCCGATGTTCATGCCGCAGTGGCAGACAAAGACCCCCACTCGCGCTGCTTCATCGGCGACATCATGCTCGGTGGGGTAACTCTTTTTGGTGATCAGCGTATTGCGCGCGGGCGCCAGCAATTCCATTGCCATGGACGCCGCGGCGCTGGCTTGGGTCACCGTTTCGGGAATGTCCTTGGGCTCCTGGAAGGCGCCGCCGACGAAGACGCCCGGCCGGGAGGTCGATAAGGGGGCCAGGCGGTCGGTGTGGCAGAAGCCAAAGTCGTTCAGCTTGATGTCGAGGCTGGCCGCGCACTTGGCCATGGACTTCGGCGGTTCCATGCCGACGGACAGAACGATCAGGTCAAAATCCTGCTGTTGAAGCTGGCTGTTGCCATCCAGAAATTGAACGCGCAGGTCTTTGCTGCCGGGGACCTGAACAATCCGCGAGGGAATGCTTTTGACGTAGTGGATGTTTTTCTGCGCCCTGGCGCGCTCATAGTACTGGTCAAAATCCTTGCCGTAGGCGCGGATATCCATGTAGAAGATGGTCGCGTCCAGGCCTTCGACGTGATCGCCCGCCACCATGGCCTGTTTGGTCGCCATCATGCAGCAGATGGACGAGCAATAGTCATTGCCACAAGCCGAATCCCGCGAACCGACGCATTGGATCCAGGCGATGCGCTGGGCTTTGCGGCCATCGGACAGCCGGATGACATGCCCTTCAAACGGCCCCGCGGCCGAGAGCATGCGCTCGAATTGAACACTGGTAACGACGTTGGGATGGCGGCCATAACCGAATTCGCCTTTTCGTTTGGCATCGAATTCACCAAAGCCCGGGGTCAGGATGACAGCGCCCACCTCGAGCGTAACGGTCCGCTCCTTCATCGCGTGGTCGATGGCGTGCTGTTGGCAAGTCTCGACGCACCGATTGCACTCCGAGCACAGGGCGCAGTTAAGACAACGCTCCGCCTCCGCCAACGCTTGCTCCTCGGTCAGCCCTTTTTCGACTTCGTCGAAATTCCCCAGCCGATTGGCTGGCGGCAGTTCGGCGGCGTGGGGCCGGTCCTTCTTCGCGACTTTCCCGGCATCGGGCAGCAGCTCCTCCGGCATGGGGTTGACCGTGCTCTCAAAACGGGCAGCCAGCAGGTCCTTGCCGGTCAAATAGCGTTCGATGGATTCGGCGACCCGTTTGCCGGCCGCGACCGCATCGATCACCGACGCGGGACCCGAGGCATTGTCGCCGCCGGCGAAAACGCCGGGGATGGAGGTTTGCCCGGTGACGGGGTCGGCTTTGAAGCAGCCTCTTTCGCTATCAACCGGGATATGCCCGAGCAACTGCTCATCCACCATCTGGCCGATGGCCACAATGATTTGGTCGGCTTCCAGAGTGGCCAGGTCGTTTTCGTCAAAGGCGGGACTAAACCGTTTCCGATCGTCGAAGACCCGGAGGCACCGTTTGATCTCGAGGCCGGTCACGGAACCATTCCCCGTGATGCGCTTGGGGCCCCAGCCGTCGCGGATCGTAATGTTTTCGGCCAGCGTGGCCTCGATTTCTTCCTTGTAGGCGGGCATTTCATCGCGCCGTTCCAGGCAAACCATCTCGACCTTCCTGGCGCCGAGGCGCAGGGCGGTCCGGGCGACATCCACCGCCACATTGCCGCCGCCAATCACCAGGACCCGGTCTTTCACCACCGGCTTCCGGGCCGAAGCCGCGTCCCGGAGGAATTCGACACCATGAAACACGCCGTTGATTTGTTCGCCTTCGATGCGGAGCTTGCGGCTTTTCTGGGCGCCGGCGGAAAGGAATATGGCCTGATAATCCTGCCGGAGCGATTGGAAGGTGATGTTCTCGCCGATGCGGCAGTTATAGACGAACTTGACGCCCTTGCGGCGGATCAGTTCGACTTCATGGTCCAAAATGTCCTTCGGCAGCCGGTACTCAGGAATCCCCCAGCGGAGCATGCCGCCGGCGGCGCCGAGCGCTTCAAACACGGTGACGGCAAAACCGGCATCGGCAAGGTCAGCCGCCGCGGTCAATCCGGCCGGGCCGCCGCCAATCACAGCGACCTTTTTGGCGTCCGGCGCGGGAGATTTTTCTTCCGGCAAAGCTAGTTTCCCCGCCGCCAGCATTTCGATTTCCTGGTCGGACGCGAACCGTTTCAACAACCGGATGGCGATGGGATCATCGGCCTTGCCGCGGGTGCAAACGGATTCGCAGGGATGGGTGCAAATCCGGCCGCAGATCGCGGAGAGGGGATTTCGCTGGCGAACAAGGTTGACTGCCTTGAGGTATTCCTTCTTCTTGATGAGCTGAACGTAGCCTTGGACGTTGACCCTGGCCGGGCACTTCACCTTGCAGGGCGCGTGGCCGTGTTTGAGGATGCCAAAGATGTTGGGCGTGGCCTGAGCGTAGAGCTTGGCGATTCCCTTGCGCGTGCCGAGGCAGCGGTTGAACTCGTCCGGTATATCGACGGGGCACGCTTGGGTGCATTCGCTGCAGCCGGTGCATTTATCCTCGTCAACAAATCGCGGAAACCGCCGGACGGTGGCTTGAAAATGCCCCGGATCACCCTTCAGGCCGGTCAATTCCGAGAGTGTCAGGATCTCGACGTTGAGATTCCGCGCGCATTCCACCAGTTTGGGCGAGACAATGCAGGTCGCGCAATCGCCCGTCGGGAAAGTCTTGTCCAGGTGGGCCATCATGCCGCCGATGGCGGCGTCGCGCTCGACGAGATAGACCTTGAAGCCGCTGTTGGCCAGGTCCAGCGAGGCCTGCACGCCGGCGATGCCGCCGCCCTGCACCAGCACCGCGCCAATCTTCTTGTCGTCGGATTTGCTCATATCAGTTTGCCGCTGCCTTCTCCAAAACCGTTGAAGCGGGAACCATCAGCTTCTCGAACCCGAGCTCCTCGGGCGCCAGCCCCAGACCAAGCCCAACCAGTTGGGTGATGTACACGATGGGCAAGTGATAGTTCTTACCGGTCTGTTTGTTGATATCCTGTTGGCGCAAATCCAGGTTGACCTGGCACATCGGGCAACTGACCGCGATGCAGTCGGCGCCCGCCTGGCAGGCCATGTCGAGAATCGAATCCGTGAGCTGGACCACCACATCCGTTCGTGAAAGCGACAACCCGCCGCCGCAACATTCGACCTTGCACGGCCAGTCCAGGCTTTGGCCGCCCATCGCTTTTACCAGGCGGTCCAGCGAGGTCGGATTTTCCGGGTCGTCGAATTTCAAAATCCTGGGTGGCCGGACCAGCAGGCACCCGTAGTAACAAGCCACCTTGAGGTTCTTGAGCGGCTTCTTAATGGCGCGGGAGATGGCCTTCAGGCCCACGTCGTCCAGGAGCACTTCGAGGAAATGCCGCACGTGAACCGAGCCGTCGTAATCGCGCTCCAGCGCCTGGCTGACCTGCTCGCGCATGCCGCGATGGGCGGTGATTTCGTGGTTGGCCACTTTCATGCGGCTGAAGCAGGCGGCGCAACTGACTACCATGTCCAGTTTGAGGTCCTGGACTTTGGCCAGATTGGCAGCGGGGAGCGAGACAGCCAGGAAGGGATCGGTCTGGTGGCCGGCGGTCGCGCCACAACAGGTCCAGCCTTCGGGTTCAACCAGTTCAATGCCCAGCGCGCGCGCCACCGCCAAGGTGGATTGGTACATGTCCCGGGCGGTGGATTCAGCCGAGCACCCTGGAAAATACGCGTACCTCATGCTTGGGGTCCTTTATTCTGTCTGGAGCGCTTGAAGATGCGACCCACGGTTTTCCGGTCGCCACCCCGGGAAGGCAGCAAAGAAATCTTCCGTTTCTTGAGCATGGCTGGAAACTTCTCCACATCGTTCCTCCATTTCCCCGTGCCCAGTTTGTAGGCGACGACCATCCCCATCTCATAGCTGCGGCCAAACATTTCGACCGTCTTCAGAAAAGCCCGGTTAAACAGCGGCACATTGCCGGCTGGCCTGGATGCGCCGCGTTGAAGGGCCAGCAGGCGCAAGGCGTCAATGACCGCGGCGACATCAATCCCCATCGGACAGCGCGCCGAACAGATCTCGCACGAGGCGCAGGTCCAGATGAGATCGCTCTCCAAGAGCTCATTGCCGGCGCCCAGATGCAGTTGGCGCATCAGTTCCGACGGCCGCGACTTGGTCAGCTTGGCCACCGAACAACCACTGGAGCATTTCTTGCACTGGAAGCAGACGCTCAGATCGACGCCGCAGATTTGTTCCACCGCGTCTTTCAAGCCGGATCCGGTTTTCTTTTTGATGATGGTCATCACGGGAGGTTCTCCGGTTACTTGGCGGCCACCTCTTCGAGGCCCGCTTCGGCATCGTCGGTATTCTGCTCAACCAGGGCAGTCACGCTGGCGGGAACGACCTTGCGATACACGGCGGCGGGTTCGCGCCTCCGTCCGTTTTCGGTCAAGAGGTGCTCGATGGTGATTCCGAACAGCCGCTGATTCTCCTCGAGCAGCGGCAGGATCAATTCCCAGTCGGCATTGGTCAATCGGGCAAACTTGCCGCCGTTTAACTGCTGCTCGACCAACGTTCGGTTCGGATCGCGGACGAAAATGGCGCCGCCGGAAGCCAGGGAGAATAGATTGCTGCCGGGATAAGGCTCCGGCAGCGGAACCAATTGGCCGTCGTCATCGAACTTGACGCCATTCAAGATCACGAACCCGCCGCCGTTATGAGGGTCGCCCGCCATGAAAGACTCTGCCAGGTAATCCAGGCACGTGCCATTGATGATGACTTTGGGCCGGCCGACGGAGTTGATGAGCGGACGGCCGGCGGCGTTGCCGAGCACATAGACAGAGCCGCCTTTGGCGCCATACATAAAGGTTTGGCCCACGTCGCCGTGAATGACCAGCTTGCCTTCCTTGATAATCTGGCCCAACTGGTCCTGCGCGTTTCCATGCACCGTAATCGTCAGCCCATCGATGCCGGAGGCCAAGTAGTCTCCACTGCTGCCATACACATCGATGGTCACCTCCTCCGTATTAGGCCCCAGCCCGCACCCGAGAAATCGCTGGCCGATACAATTGAAGCTGATGAAGTGCCGCCACCCCATCATGTAGGCCTCCACGAGCAGGGCCGCGTCACAATGGTCGCCTTCCGGTGGAAAATGCGCGGTGTCGATCACCAGCGTGGTTTCGTTCTCCTGCGGTTTGCGCAGGTGCTGGCGGGACTCGAAATCGATGAGGCGAAATGCGCTCTTGCCGGCGTCTCTTGAGCCGATGTTGGGAAGATGGCTGAACAACTGGTTCCACTCGTTATGAATAATGTGGAGCAGATGGCTGCGCTTTTTGGCGCCGGTTGAGTAAATCCGGTCGTTGAGCAGGGTGAAAACCTCAATCGCAGTGGCGGTTTTGGACGGATCTTTCGCCTGCTGCGTGATCTGACGGCACGCCAGGCGAAACTCATCAAAGGTCCATTGCGGCAGACGCCCGCGCATCGTCTCAAAAATCTCCACGCTGTCGAGCTTGTCGAAGGACGCTGGCGCTCCCGGCGGCGGCAATTCCCGCGAAAAATCGCACGATTCCGTTCCTCTGGGCATGGGGACCGGTTTGCCGAATTTGTCGGTGCATGTGATCCGCATCTTGCCGGCGGCATCCTTTTGCAAATTGAAAATAAAGGCCCCGCCATCGTTGTGACTGCCGCCGCGCGCGTTCCAGTACCGGTCCGCCACCGGGCAAATCCGTTCGTCGTCCTTCGACAAGCTTAACAGCGTGGCATCGATCGCTTGTTTTTCCGAACAAATCAGGCCCACCTGCACCTTGCCGTCGCAGAAAGCAAACACCTGCGGCCGAAGCATGGCGGTGTCGGTGATGCCCATCAACTGGAACTGCTTTTCCCGGGCGAGCGTGCGGGCGATGATGAAGAACCAGGGACCATCGGGCGACCCGTGCATATGCGTGGCCTGGATCGCCCGGTAGATCTTTCTTTTCTCCGGATCGAGACGGTCAAAGTCCAGTTCCGTCGTGGGCGCCAGCGCCTCGATGATATATTCCAGCGGATAGTGGTAGGTCCGGCTCAGCAAATCGAAGAGCAGGGCCGAGACTTCCGTGTCGGTGAGGAACTGGGGATAGATCTGACGCTGCTTGAGGTACTCGCTGACGGAATGGTAATTGGCAAAGTCGCCGTTATGCACCAGGGCCATGTCAATGGCCGCAAACGGATGGGCGCCGCCCGGGTGCCAGACACGGCCCTTGGTCGGGAAACGTTGGTGGGCAATCCATTCGTACGCGCACAGGTCCTCAATCTGGTAGTACTTGACGATCGCTTCGGCGAACCCGACGACCTTGAGGATCATGATGTCCCGCCCATGCGAGAGCACGAAGGCCCGTTTCTCCCCGAGCGACGCGTAGTATTTCTGATTCAGGCTGAAGCTGTTCTGGTTGACAAACTCGGCTTCCGCTTCCTCGCGGCCCAGCGCCTGCAGATGGTTGCGGGCGATGAACGCGTCCAACACCTTCGGTTTTGCGCGCACAAAATAGCGGCTGACCGCCGGTGGCATCACCTCCAGCCCCGGCACGGACTTCCAGTCTTGGAGCTGGTCGAGTTGGCCGGTCGCGGCGATGTCGAAGTGCGGGGTGATGAACTGCGCCTCGATTTCGGGCCGCACCTTGGGGTCGATGAACGCCAGGTGCAGCAGGTAATGGCTATCAAGGACTTCGCGGCTGACCCCAAGCTGCTCGGGGACCAACCCCACCGCGGCGATGCCGCCTCCCTTTCCATTGCCCCGGTTGTGCATCTGGCGGGACGGTTCATAGATATGCTTGCCCGGCACAGGCTCGCTGCAACAGAAACCCACGACCCCGCAGCCCCCTTCCTCGGCTTCCTTCTTCAGGCTCGAGGCGTGGTTGAGAGACTGGGCCAGCCGTCTTCTGGAATCGGTCAGGCGCTTTATCAATTGACCGTTCATGAGGTTTTCGCCGCGTCGTTGGTGTAATCCAGGTGCATCATCAGGTCGGTGCGTCCGCGCAACTCGCTCACGCTGCGCAGGCCGAGGCGTTGCAGAATCGAGACGAGCACGTTGCGCCAGGCGCTGTAAAGGTTGACCAGCCGCTGCGTGCCCCAATCGATCTGCATCTTCTCGGAAAGCTCGGGGTCGGTCGTGGCAATGCCGCGCGGACAACCGCGTCCGCTCTCACATCGGCCGCACCGCACACAACCCAGCGCCACCAATTCCGCCGTGCCGATGACCGCTCCATCGGCGCCCAGGGCGATGGCCTTGGCCACATCGTAGGCCGAGCGAATGCCGCCGCTGGCAATCAGGACCACCTTGTCCCGGACCCCTTCATCGGCCAGAAAACGGTGGACCTTGCCAATGGCGTATTCGATGGGCATGGCGATGTTCTTCTTGGCGATGTCCGGCGCCGCGCCGGTCCCGCCGTAGCCGCCGTCAATGTGGACGATGTGAGTGCCCGCGGAGTAACTGCCCACCGCGACCATATCCACGTCCGTCGGGGTGGAGACCTTCGTCGAGATCAAGGCGCGCCGGTTCACGTGCTTGACCCAGTCGATGTGCTTCATGTGGTCTTCGATGGAATAGACGCTGTGGAAGGGGAACGGGGAAAAGAGCGAGAAACCCACCACCGCCTCCCGCATCCGGGCCACACTGAGCGTCACCTTGTCGCCCAACAGGTGCCCGCCCAATCCTGGCTTGGCGCCCTGGGCGTACTTGAACTCCACAATCGGCACACGCTGGATGGTCTCTTCGCGCACGCCGAACAGGCCCGTCGCCACCTGCGTAATGACATGGTCGTCATAGGGCCGCATCCGCTCCATGTAGCCGCCTTCGCCCGTGCAGGTGAAGGTATTGAACGCGACCGCCGCCCGCGCTTTGGACAACTGGGTGACATTGCTCACTGACCCGAAGGACATGCCGCCGCCATACCAAGGCACATCAATCGTGAGCTTGGGCCGGCCATCGTCGCGCTTATTGAGCAGGAGGCGGGTGTCGATTTGCTCCGGGCGCAGGGCTACAGGCGGTCGAGCGGGGAATTTGAAGCGGAGCCGGTCGAACCCTCCGCCGGAACGGCCGCACTCATAATCGTAGTCGTAGTCTGCCGGCGGCACGTCGCCGGTTTCCGCCATCCTCCAGGTCGCCAGGATCAGATCGCTCGACCAGCGACTATCGCCCAGGGCCTGGCACATCGGATTCTCCCGCACCTGCAGCGCTCCCTGGGGGCAAAGCGACACGCAATAGCGCCCGGTCTTCTCACAGGCCGGTCCGATGCACAAGTGATGGAGCGGCTCGCCGAAGTATTTGTAGCCGGGGTTGCGCACGTGGACCTGGAAGGAACAAACCTCCGCGCACTTCCCGCAACGCCGGCAATCCTGGCTGCGATGGACAATGTACTTGGCGATCTCATTGCGGTAGCGCGACGGCGCCGGGCGGGTCACTCGCTCGACTCGTTCCTGCGGTACGCGGGTCTTGAGCGTGTTCTCGGGCAGCAAGTCTTCAATGCTTCTTTCTGGTGCCATAAAGCTTTCCGAACGTTTCCTCCTCAAGTTGCTCGAAGAACATGGCGCGGCCGACATCGCCGCGCAGCCGGCGCGCCTCGCGCATGCCCATGGCCCCCATCACCTCGATCAACTGGTCGTGCCAGGCGGCGATGAGATTCGTCATGCGGCCCACGGCGAAATCGCGATCGACGGTCTCGAGCTTGGCCGGACACGGCTGGCCCGGTTTGCAACTCTCGCACAGATGACATTCCAGCGCAATGAGCAACGGCAGATTAATGGTCACCAGGTCCGCGCCGCATATAATGGCTTTGGCCAGGTGTTCCGGCAGCCCGATGCCGCCCCCGGCGATGAGGGTGATCTCGTCCCGGATCCCTTTCTCGATGAGGGCGGTATGGATCTGGCGGAGCATGTCCTTCACAAAGCGCGGCGATGGCGCGCCGATTTCGTTGCCGTTGGCGTCCGCCACGACATGAATCGCCTCGACCTCCGGCAACTCGGCCAGCTCGATGGCGCGTTCGAGGCCCGTAGCGGTCAACTCGACCCGGATCGCGGCGACGATCTGGGGGTGGATCTTCTTGATCGCCTTGATGCGTTCGATCACCGCGGGGCTGTCCGCGATCTCCACCAGCCGGGTCTTTCGCAGCACCTCGGCCGGCACCGGGGGACTGTCCGGACCCAGATAAAACGCGATATGACGCAGGTGCTGCTCGGTGGCCGGCTGGTGCCGGGCATCCAGGATCGCGATCAAGTCGGTCGCCGCGGCGGTCTGTTCGATCACGGCATCGAGCTGCGGCAAAGTATGCGCCGGCGAACTCAGATCGAGGATCAGCGGCATCGGGATCGACACCAGGGGAGGCAACTCGGTCGTGACGCGCCTGCCGTCCAGGGCCAGGAATGGAGGCTTGCGCCCGATATCAACGGCCGTGCTGATGTATTCCCGGCCATGAATCCCGTCGCGCGTCGGACGAACGATTTCGGACATGTCCGTCCACATCGAGTCGAAACCCGGGCCGGAAAACGCTCCCCGGTAGCCTGCGCCCGAGACCGGGATCTTCGCGGTTTCGGCCTGGAGCCAGGTGGTTTTGATGAGGTCCGGTTTCCAGTAGCTGTTCCCGAGGCCTTCATAAACGGGATTGAGGGACAGGCACAGGAGGCCTTTGGTGCAATCCTGCACGCACGAGAAACAGCCCATGCACTCGAAGAACAGCGCCTCGACCGCGCTCAGGTTGCGAATATACTCCGCCTCCTGCCGGTAGCGGTCATAGACGCAGGCCTTCTTGACGCAGTTATGGCACCGGGCGCAGTCCTCCCGCCAGTCCACCACGCCATGTTTGCCGATGCGCGGGCCTCGCGGCGGCACCGGCCGTGTCTTGATGTGATATTTTTCCGGCATGCGTTCTTCCGGTCACGACAGCCCGGCGGCGGCAAGCAACTCCGGCACCACGGCTTCTTTGCCACCCGAGAGAATATGAATTCCGCGCACACCTTCCATCGTCTTCAGTTTCTTGATGGTCTCCACACACATCGCCCGGCCGATCTTCCCGGCGCCGTTGCCGGCGGCGGGGAGCTTTTTCGTCACTTCGTCGGGCACGTAAAAATCGGGATGGGTCTCGCGCAGCTTCTGGGCCTCCGCTGCGCTTTCCAGGGGGAACACGCCGGCCAGAATCGCGGCCTTCTTGGTGAACCCCGCCTGGCGAACGGCCTCCAGCCATTGGCTGAACGCGTCGAGGTCGAAGACCGCATGGGTTTGAATGAACCGGGCGCCCGCCTCGATTTTGCTGTAGAGCCTGAGCAGGTTGAGTTCGAGCGGCTTCAGGAAGGGGTTGGCCACCGCTCCCACCAGCATCGAGAACGGCCCGTCAATCTTCGTCCCGTCGGCCAGCAGGCCCTGCTCGCACATCCGGGTGGTTGTCTCGACAAACTGCGTGGAATCGATGTCGAAAACGTTGGTGGCTTCCGCACAGCCGATGAGCGTCTGGTGATAGCCGGACAAACAAAGCACATTCTTGATCCCGAGGCTGGCGGCTCCCAGCAAATCCGACTGGAGGGCGATGCGGTTCCGGTCACGGGTGACCATTTGAAGGACCGGCTCGAGGCCCATTTTGAGCGCGACGACCGAGGCGGCCAGGGAGGACATCGCCACCCCGTGCTGGTTGTCGCCCATGTTGACCGCTGTGAGCTTGCCGCCCAAGGATTTCAAGGCCGCTTCCGTGGCGGATTGAGTCGCCGTGGTCCGCGGCGCGTGCTCGGCGGTGAGGATGAACTCTCCGTTGTCGATTTTTCCGGCGAGTTGGCTGTCCACTTTCATGCCACCATGCGTTCCGGTGTGTTCATCGCACCGCCGGGGGTGAGATCCGGCGGCAGTCTTCTGACCTGTTCGATGAACTGCTTGATTTCGTTACAGGCCTGCTGGGCGCCTCCTGCCGCGCACTCAATGACGGCCATCCGTCCCGCCCCGAATCCGATTTCCTCGAGCAACGATTCGACTGCCTGGGCGCGCCTATGGGCGCGCAGGCTGCCCTCGAAGTGACGGCACTCCTTCGTCTTGCAAGCCACAATTACCACGCCGTCCATGCCCGTTTCCAGGGCTTTAACCAGGTAGGGCACATCCACCTTTCCAGAGCAGGGCAGACCGATGGTCTTGACCGTGTCTCCGCCCAGATCTCCCCAGGAACCGGCCACCCGGCCCGCGTCCAAATTGTTCGAGCAGTAAAAGACGCAAGTCTTTAGGCGGCGCTTGTCTCCCCTGGCGGAGAGGGCTGGGGAGAGCTGGCCGCCCGGTTCCACATTCGGATTCCGCAACCGGTTCACGCACCGCTGGAGGACCGACACATCCTGCCGACACGCGGCCAATTCCTCAGCGCCCATGAGCCCGTCTTTGGCCATTTGGCAATGCAGCGCCTCGACGAGGGCGATGACTTCGCGCAGCGCGGCTGATTCGTCATCCACAGCGGAGCAGGCCTCCTCTAAACCCCCGCAGGCCAAATCCATTCTTATGATCTCGTCCCACACCGCATCCAAGGTTGCGTGCAAGGCGAAGAGCAAACGCGGACAACTCGCTTCGATAGCCCTCAAGTGCTCATCGACAGTCGGGTCAAGCTTGCTCATAATGCGTTATCCGAGACTTCAACTCATGCGCAATGATTTACTGGCGCGCGGGCATTCTGCGCGAGCAACGCCCACCCGTAAAGGAAAAACGTCCGAGCCCTGCAAACATGAAAGAACGCCCGGAAACATTGTTGGCCCTGCTCTTTATCAGTTGGTCGTGGGTTCAACTCCCCGCCGGGGCACCATCTCATCAACCACTTGCGAAAGCTCCCGGTGTTACTGACCCGCCGAGTAGTATCAGATTCTGTTGAGGACGATATTCGGGGCGAAACGATGAAAGATTGACGCGAACTTCATGGAAAGATGAATGTCGGTTTAGTTAACATTTGTCGGTTTAGTTAACACCTTTGGCGGGCTGGACTGGGGCGGATGGCGGCAAGGTTTGAATTGGATCATGTTTTATTTCAGCCACTTACATTGGTTCTGTCCAATTTCTGGTCACCTTGGCTCGAATCTAGCTGGAAGAAAGCAGCGATGCGCGAAACAGATTGAGTCAACGAATTTGTTATGAAAAGTTTCAGCATTCACGAGTGGGCAGGGGTGATTCTGCTGGTTTCGAGTGGTTTTTCCCTCGCCAACGGTTCGCTGGTTGCGGCAGACCCGCCGACCCTCTTTCTGGCGGGCCTGACGGTAGCGGGCATGTTTACTTGTGAGTATTTGCTGAGAGGCTGCCGCTGCCGCTGCCGTTGCCGCCGCCGCCCCCCGGCTCGGCTCGTTGTCGGCGGGCATTGGCGAAATTGATTTCCTTTTTACGGCGCGCCCGGCCCGAAAACGGCGTCGAATTTCGCCTGGACGTTCCGCGCGTGGAATTCGAGCGAGCAGAGCTTTTCCAGTTCGCCTTCGGCAAAATGTTTCTTGACATCCGGGTCGAGCCGCAATTGCCGCAGAAAATCCGCCTCCTCCCGCCCGGCGTGTTTGGCCTGCCAGGTTTGCTGGGCGTTGCGCTGCACCAACTCGTAGGCCGCCTCGCGCGTCAGCCCCTTGCGGATCAGCGCCAGCAGCACCGTCTGCGAGTTCCACAGGCCGAGCGACAACCCCAGGTTGCGCTTCATGTTTTCGGGATAAACAATCAGGCCCCCGGTCAATTTCCGCAGCGTCACCAGCATGTAATCCAGCAGCGTGCAGGAGTCGGGAAAAATGATCCGCTCGACCGAGCTGTGGCTGATGTCCCGCTCGTGCCAGAGGGCGACGTTTTCCAGGGCGGCGACGGCGTTGCCGCGCACCACGCGCGCCAGGCCGGTCAGGCGTTCGCCGGTGATCGGGTTGCGCTTGTGCGGCATCGAGCTGGAACCTTTTTGTCCCGGCGCGAAAAACTCCTCGGCTTCGAGAACTTCGGTGCGCTGCAAATGGCGGAACTCGGTCGCCCAGCGTTCGATGCTGGCGGCGATCAACGCCAAAACGCCGATGAACTCGGCGTGCAAATCGCGCGGCACCACCTGGGTGGCGATGGGCGCCGGCCGCAGGCCCAGCTTCTCGCAAACCGCCCGCTCGACCCCCGGCGGCAGGTGCGCGCCGGTGCCGACCGCCCCGGAGAGTTTGCCCACGGCGACCCGCTCGCGCGCCGTTTCCAGCCGTTGCGCGGCGCGCGTGAACTCATCGTACATCAGCGCCATCTTCAGTCCGAAAGTGGTCGGCTCGGCGTGAACGCCGTGGCTGCGCCCGATCATCGGGGTGAATTGATATTGGCGCGCTTTTTTGGCGATGACCTCGCGCAAGGCCGCGACGTCGGCGCGGAGGAGGTCGGCCGACTGCGTCATTTGCACGGCGAAAGCGGTGTCAATAATATCGCTGCTGGTCAGCCCGAAATGCAGCCAGCGGCTGGCGGGCGCGCCGATGTTCTCGGCCACATTGGTGGTGAAGGCGACGACGTCGTGATTGAGGGTCTTTTCCAATTCCTTGCAGCGCTCGATGCTGAAGGAGGCGCGGGCCTTCATCTGGGCGAAATCGGACGCCAGCACGATGCCCTCGGCGACGAGGGCCTCGGCGGCCAGCAACTCGATCCGCAGCCAGATTTCCAGCTTGCGCTGTTCAGTCCAGATGTCCCGCATTTCGGCCCGCGAATAACGCTGAATCATGGGTGTTTTGTGTTCTGTTAATTCATCGTCTGGCCATTTTGTTGCGGGCAGCCTCCAGGATTTGCCGCTCCCGCTCGGTCAAGCTGTGGATGCCGTGGGCGGAAATCTTTTCCAGGATGGGATCGACTTCCCGGCTGATGAATTCGGCGGGCGGCAGTTCTTCGGGCTTGCGCCTGGCGCCGCGCCAGGCCCGTTTCGGGGGCGGGTTGGCCGATTCCCGGCGCGCCGGCCGCCGCCGCGCAAAGGGCCGCCAAAATTCAAACGACGGAGGCGACAGGCGCCAGCGAATCCACGCCATGCCGGTCAACATCCCGCCCAGGTGCGCCGCGTGCGCGACGCCGGTTCCGAAGACGGGAGAATGGAGGAACGGGCCAAGAATTCCGACCAGGGCAATGCTGCCTTCAGCCCACAAGAGAACCTTTGCCGGGAAGGTGACCGGCAGGATGAAAAAGAGCAGCAACGTGATCGGATCGTCCGGCGCGTTGACGGCGAAAGCGGCAATCAAGCCAAACACTCCCGCCGAAGCCCCGACCACGCCGGCCCCAAAATAATGCGGAAAGGCAAAGCCAAGCGCCACCTGCAGCAATCCCCCGACGATGCCGCTGCTCAGATAAAGCGCCAACATTCCCCTGCTCCCCAGCATCCCCTCCACCGCCCGCCCGAAAAAATAGAGGCCGATCAGGTTGCCCAGCAAATGCCAGAATCCGCCGTGCAGAAATTGAAAGGTGATGAGCTGATAAACTCTGCCGTGCCTCAAACCGTCGGCGCTTAACGCCAGCCAGCGCATGTCCCAATCCCCCGTCAACCCCTCCGCCAGCCACTGCGCCAGAAAACAGGCCAGCAGCGTAACCAGCAGAATGGTGGTCATCGACCAACCTGGCCGGTCCGGCGCGCGCATATATGAACGATCACTCAGCATCGGAGGGAATCTACCCGCAATCGTTCCGCAATTCAACGCTTTCGCGTGCGATCAACGTTCGGCATACTCCTTCACATTGAGGTCAATGCCATCCATCACCGGCAACGAATCACCATGGCGCAATGCGACCATGATCCAAGCCTCAAAGGCTTCGGCCAATTCCTCCCGGCACTCCTCCAATGTGGAGCCCTCGCCCCACGCGCCGCGACATTCTGGAATGGAACCAAAAAACCGCCCGTTCTCCATGATTTCGTAATGCGCATGGTGCATTGCGCGTTGAATGTAGTCTGTCAGCGTAAGGTGCCTTTGCCCGGAAACAATACGCCAACCCGCCACAAAATCCAGCGGATTTGGCGGCCCTTGAATTTGTTTTTTAGGCGGCGGCGCTTCGTCCGCGCGGAATCCGGTCCAGGTGATAAACCAGGAAGCCGTGGAGGAAGCCGCGGATTTCGGCGGTTTGCGCGCCGCTCAGGCGCAAGCGGAAAATGTCCGGCCAATCCATCTCGAGCCATCTTTGCAGGATTTGCCGCGCGCCCAGCGTCAAGCGCGATTCCTCCAGCTTCGGCATCAGCCCCAGTTCGTTGAGCCATTTGATTTCGAAGGCAAAAATCGTGTGCGGCTGGGCGGGCTGTTTGGGCAGTTGCCGCAGGAACGCCGCGAATTGGTCGAACGCCTCCGGCATCGGCGCCTCCGCTTCCGTCGTCTGTTCGATCAGCGCGGCGCAGTAGGAGGCCTGTTGCAGCCAGGCCAGCTCGGCCCGCAACGCGCTGTGGCTTTCCAGCAGCCGCACTTCGCGCAACGTATGCAGGTCCGACCGGCGTGATCGGGCAAAGCTCAAGTCCGCCAGGTAAAACAAATCGATCTGCCCGCGAAAGGGCGATTTCGGACGGCGCGCTCCTTTGGCGACCGTGGCCAGCCGCCCCGCCTCCCGCGTCAGCCAGAGCACGATCAGGCTCGTCTCGGTCAAGGGCCGGGTGCGCAGGACCAGGCCGGTCGCGCGCTCGACGTTCATTTCGAGTCCGGCAGGACCGCTATCGCCTGTCCGGCGTGGTCCGGCGCAATCGCGCCGAGGCTGATGATGAACTTGATCCCGTCGGCCACCGACATGTCCAGCTTGATAATCTCGCTTTCGGGCACCAGGACAAGAAAGCCGGAAGTCGGATTGGGGGTGGTGGGAATGAAGACGCTGACCAGTTTCTCCGGCCCCAGCCCGCCTTGTTCGCCGGTGACAAAGCCGACGGCGCGCGAGCGGGGATGGGGAAAGGAAACCAGCACGACTTGCTTGAAGGACGATTTGTTGCTGGAGAAGGATTCGTTGACCTGTTTGACTGTGCCGTAGATTTTGTTCATCAGCGGCACCCGCATGATGGCGTTATCGAGCCATTCGATGGTTTTGCGCCCCAAATAATTCCGGCCATAGCGCCCGGCCAGGCAGATCAAAAACACCGCCAGGGCCAGCGCCACCCAGCTCCAATACCATTCGATGGCGCCCAGTCCGCCGTCGGGCTTGCGCACGTGCGTCCAGGAAGTGGGCAAAAAGAAGAGCAACGTGTCGGTCATATCGGACACGTTTCTGAAAATCCACACCAGCACCCCGACGGAAATGACGGCGGGCATGACGATGGCCAGGCCGGCGAAGAAGTTGGCCCGCCATCGCTTCAAATAACTGGTATCGCTCAATGGCATTTCAGGCGCCTCCCACTTTGCCCAAGTCGAACCGCCGGGACAATTCCTTTAGCAGTTTATTTTCCCGCCGTTTCATTGCCCGCCGCGGGCCGGGCGCCGTATCCTCGCACCCCTCCAGATGCAGCAGGCCATGCGCCAGATACCGCACCACCTCCGACTCCCACCGGACGCGGAACCGGCGCGCGTGCAGCAAAGCGTCGTCCACGGAAATAAAAATCTCGCCGTGCAGTTTCCCCTCCGCGGCGTTTTCCTGGTGATTGAACGTCAGGACATCCGTCGAGCCTTGATGGCGCAGGAAGGTTTCGTTCAGCCGGGTCATTTCGGGCGCGCCGATCAGATGCACGCCCAGTTCGTAACTGTCGCGCCGCAGCAGTTCCTCCAGCAGGCATCGGGCGATGCGCCGAAGCCACCGCCGGTCCACCGCCCGCGTTTTCTGCCGGTTCGACAGATGCAACAGGGTCATGGCTGCCGGCCGCGATGCTCCTCGTAGGCGGCGATGATCCGCTGCACCAGCGGATGCCGGACGACGTCGCGCCGGGTAAACTGGATGAGCGCGATGCCCTCCACGCCGCGCAAGGCCCGCTCCGCCTCGAGCAAGCCCGAGCGTTTTTGCGGCGGCAGGTCGATCTGGGTGGGATCGCCGGTGATGACCGCCTTGGAATTGATTCCCAGCCGTGTCAAGAACATGAACATCTGCTCCGTGGTCGAGTTCTGCGCCTCGTCCAGCACGACGAACGCGTGGTTCAGCGTCCGCCCGCGCATATAGGCCAGCGGCGCGATCTCGATCACCCCCTGTTCCATGTTCTTTTCCATTTCCTCGGCCGGCAGCATGTCGTGCAGCGCGTCGTAAAGCGGCCGGAGGTAGGGCGTGATCTTTTCGTAGAGGTCCCCCGGCAGAAAGCCCAGCGCCTCGCCCGCTTCCACCGCCGGGCGCGTCAACATGATGCGCGAGACCTTTTCCTCCTTCAGCGCCGACAACGCCATGGCCATGGCCAGATACGTCTTGCCCGTCCCGGCCGGACCGAGTCCGAAGGTCACGTCGTGCGCCCGGATGGCATCGACATATCGTTTCTGGCCGACGGTTTTCGGCGTCACCGGCGCCTTGCGCGGCGAGGTGACGATCCGCTCGGAAAAGAGCGTGCGCAACGCGGCCACCCCTTCGCTTTTCACCACGCTGAGGGCCTGGGCAAAATCCCGGTTGCGGACGGCGCCCCCGTTTTTCAGGGCGGTCTCCAGCGATTGGAACAATTCCCGGGCCATCTCCAACCCGTCGGCGGGGCCTTCGAGCTTGATCCAATTTTCCCGCGCGACGGCTTTGACGCCCAACTCTCCGACCAGCGCCTGCAAATTGCGCGGCTCGTTGTTGAAGGTTTGTTGCGCCAGCCGCGCGTTTTCAAAATGAAGGGTTTCGGTCGGCATCGGCGGGCGCGGTTATTGGGCCAGCGCGGCGCGCAGTTGCGCCGCCACTTCCGACAATGCTTCCGGCAACACCGTCGTGGCCCCGAGCACCGGCATGAAATTGGTGTCGCCGTTCCAACGCGGCACGACATGCACGTGGACCTGTTCGATGATCCCCGCCCCCGCCACCCGCCCCAAGTTGATCCCGATGTTAAATCCGTCCGGCTGCATCACCTGCGTCAGGGCATTCTGGCACCGCCGCGTCAGCCGGAACAAATCGCCCATTTCCTCCTCCGTCAGTCCGTTCAGATCGGGCGAGGCCTTGTAAGGCACCACCAGCAAGTGGCCCCCGGTGTAGGGATAGCGATTGAGCACCGCATAGCATGTCCGCTCGCGCACGACGACATAATTGCCCACGTCGTCGCTCGACTCCGCGATTTGCTTGAAAACCAGGGCCGTGGCCGGCTCGGGTTTCGGCCCCCGGATATAGGCAATGCGCCACGGTGCGTGCAACGGTTCCATGCCGCCTTTCGCCTTAGTCGGAATGGCTGGCAAAAACCTCCGCTTCGGTTTCGGTGATCACTCCATCCTTGTTGCTGTCGCAACGCCGCACCGCTTCGTTGAATTTCTCGTTCTCGCCGGATTTGACGGTGTAATCGTCGTGGAAGATAAGAGGGATGGAAACCTCGGTATGGGATTCCCCGCGGCTATGGAAAGACATTCTGCTCAACGCCTCGTAAAAGATACGCCCGGCCTTCTCGCTCTCGAATTGCACCTTGACGCGCTCCGCGTCGCGGTAGGTTGTTTCCGAGTGATGGATGCAGCCGGCCAGGCAAAGCGCGGCGCCGCCGGCCACCGGGAAACGCAGAATCGAACGCGCCGCCGTCCGCAGGTTTGTCAGTAGTGTCATGCGCCCATCCTGCCGCCGCTCCGCGGAATGTCAATTCGATTTGGAACGCACGCTGTCAAAAAAACCTGTCATAAGCCCGGTCATAACTCTTGACATTATCCGGCTCTTCTGCCATTCTCCGCCAGAATTTGTATGTTAGCCGGATACATGGCTTGGAGGATGTGTCTGCGCAAGCTCGGTGGCTGTCTTGCCGGCTGGCGGGCGGTTTCCGTTTGCAGCCAGGATCGCCATCCCGCTAAGTTGAGGAGCACCTTGCAGTCCACACTACTATCTACAGGAAAAATAAGTCGGCCAGCCCGGACGGCGCGCCGTTTTTTGAACTGGGCACGGGCAGGTTGCGGAACGCTTCTTCTTCTGGTCCCTGCGGTTTTGGCCCAAGTGGCGCCCTCGCAGCCGGCCTCTGTCGCCGAGCCGATGGGCCGGCAAGTGCTCCGCGGCCACGTGCCGTCCATCACGGCGCGCCTGCCCTCTGTCAATCGATTGCCCGCGTCAACACCATTGCGCGTAGCCATCGGCCTGCCCTTGCGCAACCAGGCGGGCCTGGACGCCCTGCTGCGCCAACTCTCCGATCCCGCCAGCCCCAATTTCCGCCAGTACCTGACACCCCAGGAATTTGCGGCGCGATTCGGCCCCACCCAGGCGGATTATGACGCCGTGATTGCTTTTGCCAGGAACAGCGGCCTGACCGTGACCGGCACCCACCCTAACCGCACCTTGCTCGATGTCAGCGGCACGGCGGCCCAACTGGAGAACGTCTTCCACATCCGCCTCTTGACTTACCGGCATCCAACCGAAGCCCGAGACTTTTTCGCCCCGAGCCGGGAGCCATCCCTGGATTTGGACGTGCCCGTTTTGCACGTCAGCGGCCTGGATAACTACATTTTGCCCCGCCCAGCCGGCCTGAGATTCCAAACCAACGGCCCGCGCCCAACGCCGCTTTCCGGCTCCGGTCCCAACGGCGCCTACCTCGGCGCGGATTTCCGGACGGCCTACGCTCCGGGTGTCACGCTGCAAGGCGCCGGCCAGTCGGTCGGACTGCTGCAGCTCGACGGCTATTACACTAATGACATTGTTCAATACGAATCCCTGGCCAACCTGCCGCAGGTTCCTCTGACTAACATCCTGGTGGACAGCTTCACCGGATCTCCCGGCAGCGGAAACGGGGAGGTGGCTCTTGACATCGAAATGGCAATCTCCATGGCCCCGGGACTGTCCCGTGTCCTGGTTTACGAAGGCCCCGGCGGTTACGCCATCGACGATATTCTGAACCAAATGGCGACCGATAATGCGGCCCGGCAACTGAGTTCTTCCTGGAGCTTTTTCGACGACGACAACACGGGTCAGATCTATTCCGAGTTTGTGGCGCAGGGTCAGTCTTTCTTCCAGGCTTCGGGCGACGATGGAGCCGAAACCTATCCCGCATGGCAGTACTGGTATGTGTGGGATGCCGAGAAGACATTCGTCGGCGGCACCGTCCTGACAATGGCCGGGACCAGCGCCAACTGGGCTTCGGAAACAACCTGGGCCAACAGCGGCGGCGGGATTGACCCGCTCACTTCCCTCCCAAGCTGGCAGCAAGGCTTGAGCACCTCCGCCAACCAGGCCTCGGCCGCGTTCAGGAACATTCCTGACGTCGCCTGCGTGGCTCATTCCATCTGGCTCGTGTCCAGCGACGGAAGCGCCTTCGCCGTCAGCGGCACCAGCGCCTCGGCCCCGCTCTGGGCCGGCTTCACGGCCCTGGCCAACCAGCAAGCCGCCAGTCACGGCAAACCGCCGGTCGGGTTTCTCAATCCGGTCATCTATGCCATTGGCCGGGGGCCGAATTATGCTCTTTGCTTCCACGACATCACCACCGGCAACAACGAAAACAGCCAAAGCCCAAACCAGTTCTCCGCGGTTCCAGGTTATGATCTCTGCACGGGCTGGGGCACTCCGACCGGCAGCAATCTGATCAACGCCCTGGCCGGGCTGGGCGTGTATAATCCACCCTCAATTTCCACGCAGCCGGCCAGCCAGACTCTCGCTTTGGGGAGCAACGCCTTCTTTGGCGTCGCGGCAACGGGAGACACCCCTCTCTTTTATCAATGGCAATTCGATGGAACAAATCTTGGCGGCGCAACCCTTTCAAACCTGCTGGTGACGAACCTCACCCGGGCCAGCGCCGGCAGTTACACTGTCGTTGTGACCAACAAATGGGGCAGCCTGACCAGCAGCGTTGCCCTCCTGACCGTCGGCGCGCCGCCGTCCATAACCATGCCGCCGGCCACCCTGGTTGTTTCGCCGGGGTCGAATGTAACTTTTACCGTCAGCGTTAGTGGCGACGCGCCGTTGAGTTTCCAATGGCGGTTTGATGGAGCCAATATCGGCGGCGCGACCAATTCCAGCCTGGCCTTGACGAGCGTCACCTTAAGCAACGTGGGCACTTATACGGTCGTCACCACCAACGCCTTTGGCCGCCAGACCAGCCCGCCGGCGGTCTTGATCGTCCAATCATCGCCGCCGGTCATCGTTACCCAGCCGGTCAGCCAATCCGTGCCTCTGGCAACCAACGTTTCCTTCATTGTGGTCGTCTCCGGCTTCGGCCCCTTCGCCTATCAGTGGCAGTTCAACGGCTCCAATTTGCCCTCTTTCATCACCACTGTGGCGGGCGACGGCTACAGCGGTTTCTCCGGCGATGGCGGGCCCGCGACCAATGCCGCGCTCTTCGCCGGCGGCGTGGCCGTCGATGGCTCCGGCAACCTCTTTGTGGCCGATTCGATCAATGACCGCGTTCGCAAAGTCGCCCCCAACAATCTTATCACGACCGTGGCCGGCAACGGCACCACCGGCTATGCCGGTGACGGCGGCCCCGCCACCAACGCCAGCCTGTTCAATCCTTCGGCCATCGCCCTGGATGCCTTGGGCAACCTGTTCGTGGCCGATTCCGCCAACCATTGTATCCGCGAAGTCGGAACCAACGGCATCATCGCAACGGTCGCGGGCAACGGAACCAACGGCTTCTTCGGCGACGGCGGCCCGGCCACCAACGCCAGCCTCTCCTATCCCGATGGCGTGGCCGTGGACGCCTTTGGCAATTTGTTCATTGCTGATGTTGACAACAACCGTATCCGCCAGGTGGGAACCAACGGCGTTATGGCCACGGTGGCGGGCAACGCGACCAATGGTTTCTTCGGCGACGGCGGCCCGGCCACCAACGCCAGCCTCTCCCATCCCGATGGCGTGGCTGTGGATCTCTTCGGCAACCTTTTCATTGCCGATAGCGGCAACAAGCGGATCCGCAAAGTCGGAACCAACGGTGTTATCACCACGGTGGCCGGAAACGGCTTGTCCGGCTTCTTCGGCGACGGCGGCCCGGCGACCAACGCGTTCATGGAATCTCCCGCCGCCGTGGCGGTGGACCCCTTCGGCCGCCTTTTGATCGCCGATTCGGGAAACCACCGCATCCGGGCCGTTGACACGAACGGCCTTATCACCACCCTGGTGGGCAATGGCGCCTCCGGCTTCGCCGGCGACGGCGGTGCCCCCGCCGCCGCTACGTTGAGCGGCGTCTCTGGCGTGGCGGCGGATGCTTCGGGCAATGTGTTCATCGCCGACACCGGCAACAATCGCGTGCGCCAAGTCCTCAACTATCAGGAGCCGACGCTGACGCTCTTCAATGTGAGCGCCGCAAACGCGGGAGGCTATGATGTCGTGGTAACCAGCCCCTATGGCGTGGTGACAAGCATCGTTGCCGTCTTGACAGTCAATGTTAGCACGACCTTGGGCGCGGCCCAAAACGGTTCTGAATTGATTTTTACTTGGACCGGCGCCTGGGTGTTGCAGTCGGCGGCCGATCTGAACGGGCCTTGGTCGGATTTGCCGGCTTCAAGTCCGTTCACAAACCAGATCGGCACCCAGCCGGCCGAGTTTTTCCGGCTGCGCTATGACGGCCCTGTGCCGTGATCTTCATTTGGGGTGACGGCATGCTTCCAATTCCTGGCGCAGGGGCGCCCAGTAAACTTTGTCGCGCTCGCGTTCGATGGCTTCCTCTTCGTTCAACGCCCGCTCCAACGCAACGGTGTCACGCCCTGCCGCTTTGGCCAGCAACGGGCGTACCGCCGTCAGCCGCCGGCACAGCGCACGGTTTGACCGGGCAACGTCCATGAGAAGTTCCGGCGTGCGGAGTTCCTGCAGCCAGAAACGGATTTGCGCGACTGTGGCGCGGTCGCGGTTCTGATAATAATGCGCCTCGACCAGGCGGCGAATCATCGGCCAGTCCTTGTCCCGCTGGGTTTTCTTGGCCTGAACAAGGTCGGGCAAGGAGAGTAAATTGCACTTGGTTCCATCGGGCAATTCGATCACCGTGCGCCGCCGCCAGAGTTTCTCGAACAAATCGACCCCGCGCATTTTGGACATCACATCCACGCGCATCCCCAAGGCGTCCGGGTGACGGCAGCGGAAATGAAGGGCATGGCCGCGGCGAAGAAACTTGGCTTCAAACGGAGGAATGGCGATCGGTTCGGCTTGCAGTTCGGCCAGCGCCTGGCGCAGACGCGCCAGGTTGGCCGCGTCGGCCACAATGGCGAAATCGACGTCCCGGCTAAACTCGGCCGCGCCGTAAAACACGCACGCCTGTCCGCCCATGAGCAGGGCGCGGACGCGGTGCGCGCGCATCGAAGAAAGGACTTTGCGTATCGGGTTCCGGATCAAGCGAACCTCCCAGCGCGAGATAGGTTTGCCAGAGCTTCTCGCTTTCCAGCCAGCGTTGGACGGGCGTGAGCCGATACCATTCGGCCCACTCCTCGCCAACCAATTCTTCCGGCTCAATCATGTCAAGGCGATCCTACGCCGTCAAACTGCGCCCGGCAACTCTTCTAATCATAATCATAATCATAATCGTAATCATAATCCCCGCCTTCACCCAACCTTCCGCCGTCCTAAAACTACGGCGGACTGGCCGGGAAAAGGACTCAGGGCTTCTCGTGAAAAGCCTGGCGCGCCTGATAGACTTTTTGCAATTCGAGATTTTGCGCCGCCAGGTTCGTCTGGCCGTGGGCCAGGGCGACTTCGCCCGCCTTTTGCGCCCACGCCACCGCTTCTTCAAAACGCCTCGCTTCCGCGCAGGCGTTGGCCAGGGTCCCCACCTTCAGCGCCTCGTTGGTGTGGGTCAGTGCGCAGGCGCGCAAGGCCAGTTGGACGGCTTCGGCGCCGTTGCGCAATTGCGCATCGGGATTGGCCGCCAGAAGCCACGCCAGATTGTTGAGGGCGTCCGCATAATCGGGCTGAACTTGCAAGGCCGCGCGGTATTGGGCGATGGCCTCGGCCGTTTTGTGCCGCGCCGCCAACGTCAGCGCCCACTGGAAATGGCTCGTCGAATTCCGCGGCGCCAGGCGCGCACACTCGGCGAATTGCTCTTCGGCCGCCTCATAACGGCGCTGCCGGGCCAGGGCGTTGCCCAGAAAAAGATGCAAATCCGCGTTGCCCGGCTCAAATTTCAGCCCCTCCTCCAATTCGCTTTCCGCTTCCGCATACAGCGTTCTCTCCAACAACAGCTTGGCCAACTCGCAGCGCGCGCCGGAAAAGCCAGGCTGAATTTTGAGGCAGTCGCGGAGGGCGGTGATGGCCTCGTCTTTCCTGCCCTCCAAATAAAGCACGCCACTGAGAAACGTGTAGCCAAGGGCATATTTCGGGGCGATCTCGACGGCTCTTTGGCATTCGAAGCGGGCCTGTTCCAGTTGGCCCAGGTTGCGCAGATAGGAGCCGTAGCTGCTGTGCGCGATGTAATTTTCCGGGTCAATCGCCAGCGCATGTTGAAAAAGCGTTCCGCTGTTCCGCCAGTATCGGACCTGGGCCATCGTCTGCGCCGCGCACCCCGCCAGTACCACCGCCGCCGCCAGCGCCAGAACCATCCGCCGTCCACCCCATTGCCGGGTGAGATCATCGGCCCCCCAGCAAAGGATGATGAAAATGCCAATCGACGGAAGATAAGTGTAGCGATCGGCCATCGATTGCGCTCCCACTTGAACCAGGCCGATGACCGGAAGCAGCGTGCCCAAATACCAGAGCCACCCTGCCAGCCAGTAAGGCCGCCTCTTCCGGAAAATGAGTGCCGCCGCCGAAATGCCCGCCAGAAACACCAGCGCCGGCACGACCTCCCGGGCCGGCAATTTATGGACCAGCGGATAGATCACGCTCAAGTTGGCCGGCCAAAACAGCTTCTCCACGTAGCGCAGATAACAAACCAAGGCATTCAAAACGCGTGTGTCAAGCGAAACGCTTCCCAGTGACGCCACCGCGCCGCCCCGGCTCTGCGCCACCAGCGTCAGGATGCCGGAACCGATTGCCAGCGCAAAAAAAGGCAGCTTCTCCAGAATTAACCGCCAATAACGCTTGGGCGCCTCCGCCGCCACCCTCCCCAGCGGCCACCAATCCAGCAGCAGCAACACGCACGGCAGCGTGATCACCATCGGCTTGGCCATCAACCCAAGCGCGAAAAAAACAAGGGCCAGTCCGTAATAAAACCTGAAATCCTGCCCCGAAAACTTTCGGGGTCGAGAAATTTCAACTTTTAAATTCTCCGCGTAGCGGACGTACGCCCACAGCGCCAGCATCCAGAAAAACGCGCTCAACACGTCTTTTCGCTCCGCGACCCACGCGACCGATTCGACGTGGAGCGGATGCCAGGCAAAAAGGGCGGCCACCATCGCGCTGCGCCAGAAAGTCCGGGTCAGCCGTTTGAGCGCCAGAAAGAGCAGAACCGAATCGGCGGCGTGCAGGAGCACATTGACGACATGAGGCGGTCCGGGACGCAGCCCGAAAAGCTGGCAGTCGAGCATGTGCGACATCCAAGTCAGCGGATGCCAATTGCTGGAGTAACCGGCTTGAAAGCACCACTGCAAACCCGCCCAGCTAAAGCCGTTCTTGAGGTGGTCATTATAGAGGATGTAAACGTTGTCGTCGAAATTGGTGAAATCAAACGCGGCCACCGGCCAATAAAGAAGCGCCGTGCCCAGGACCAGGGCCGCCGCCACCCACACCGTTCGCTGCTGATCTTTGCCCAACATGCAAGACCGCGATCTTACCGAGCGCTCCCCCTCGCGCCGAGCGCAAAGTGAGGGCGGAAAAAGCTTGAAGGGATGCACAAACGAGCCACGCTTGAGCGCATGACTGTGCTTTTTCGTTGCCGGGTTGAAAAACCCTTGCTGAAGAAAGTGAATTCTGTGACTCAACGCCTGGGCACGGATACGGGGGAAGTATTCAGAATCTTTCTGGCCGAGATCGCCCGCACTGGCAGAATTCCAGTCCGTTTGGCGCTGGAGCCGGCCGAGGCCGCCGTCTCACCTTGGGAGCAACGGGCCGAGACATTGGAAAGCTTCTACGATGAATCCAAAGCCTGGTGAGGTCTATTGGGTTGACCTGGGATCGAACGGCCGTAAATCCAGCCCTTTTTTCTCTGAGCCATCTCTCTTTCGTAGACGCTCTTCGTAAGTCTGCAACTCGGGGATTCGGACAACTTCGTGTTCCGGCACCACGCCGAGGAGATTGCTTACAAAACCGCGAGTTCCCTTTTGACCGACAAGAGCTTTCCATCGTTCGATAGTCACTGCCAGATGAATTTCAGGCGGAATCCCAACGGTGAAAACGCCTCTCAAAAAAGGTGGCAAGTCGGACGCGGCAACAAAGCTTCTGATGGAGAAGCCCTTCACCCAGTAACCCCAGGCACGATGCTCACATTGTGAACAACGCCAGCCACTGATCTTCATGCCAGCCACTGCAACAAGAGGCGGCCCCGCTGGCCCAAGCAGCTCGTAAAACATCCTTGCTCGTCCTTTCCTGATTACGGGCCGGAGTTCCAAATACTGCCTTTCCTCCGGCGTCAGTAAGCCAAGAAACTCCTCGCTAAACAACTGCAGTGTAGTCGTTCCAAAATCTCCCACGTGCCCGAAAGCGCCATCGTATCGGCTCGGCGCATAACTCAAAGAGAGCGGCTTGTCGCTTCTGGGACTCGAAGCATATTTGCATTTCCTGCAAACGGGAGACTGAAAGAAGGCATCAATGCCCTTTAGGCGTTCGTCAACCTCGACTGCAGATTCGAATGGGCACCATGTTGCGGCATCTGTCTCAAAACGATCGTCCCCGCAAATGAGATAAATTTCCGGTTTGGCGTATTTGGCCTCAAGGGTGGATTTCGGTAAAGGGGGATCGAACTCCAGGACCGCGTGCATGGCCCCGCCCGCATCCTGTATTGCTCTAATCAGGCGTTCTTCGGCCTCAGGGTACGTCCGGCCATTAGCGCAAAGCTTGGGACGCGATATTACCCATAGGCCGTAACCGTCCCGAGACCGGCTCCAAGCGCAAAGATAGACGGCGTGTTCCATAAGATGGGCCAAGTGGCCTAAAAGTTTGTCGGACGCCTGGTTCGCTTAAGGAAACCTTTGCTGGCCAGAGCCGAGATTCTCAAATCCTTCATCATCAAACCGCCTCTTATATACAGCCGCAGTTCAATTATGGAAACACAGAAACTCAGATGCTTCGGGCCGGATCGTCCGATCCATCTGCATTTTCAAATCGGCGCAGAAACCTACCCATGAAATTCCTCGAATATCCCTTTTTTTGAAGGTTCCCTGTGCCATGAACCTGCCAGTGTGCGCGTCCGTGCGCGTCCGTGTCCGTCCTTTTGGTCCTTTCCGTCCCTTATGTCCCTTCCGCTCGTTTTTCGCGATGGCGGAAGCCTTCCCTCCGTCCACAACGTCCATGCTTCAGCCGAGCCGCTGTGGCGAACCGCAGTCCCCCTCGGCAGCAGCCTCGAAAGCACCGTAGCGCAGGCGTCCTCGCCTGTGGATTTCAGCGAACGCGGCGACGACCCAAACAATCGCTTTTTCAATCCTCTCCAGAGCCACGGAGCAAAACCAACGAGCCGCCGGCGCGAAAAATCAGAAACTTCCGATCGATCGGTTCGGGAAATCCCCCGCCCGCTCTTTTTGTGCCCTACTGCGGCAATTCTCCGCCTCCATCGCCCCACTCACTTATTCACTGATTCAAACTTCAAAACTTTTCGATAAAACCCCTTGACAAGTTCCAATAAACCGTGGTAATACTTCATCCAATGACGCTAAATCGTCACATGGGTCAAGGCCCGGTTCGGCTCGAGGCGCTCTGCGCTGGTCGCCCAACCCCTTCGGCGACGGCGGATGTCTGCCAACCCGCCGGCCACCATCCGGGCGAAAGTTCAACCGGCAGAATTTGCCGGTCCGGCCCGTCGAACCGGCTAAAACAACTAAAACCGAGTAAAACCGAGTACTTTTTTTATTTTTCATGCCCGCCAAAGGAAAACGTCAGCAACCGATCATTGGTTTGAGGCCAAAACGGAGCAAAACGGACTGAAACGGAGCGAAACGGAGTAAAAAAATAAAGTTTTACGAAAACGGAGCCTTCGCAAACTTTGAGGTTTGTTCCCCGCCTCGGCCCTGCTAATCTCGCCCGCATGGACATCGCGCCCCCTCCCATTGTCGAGGCCCACGCCGCGCCGCCCCAGATCGACGTGGCGGGGTTGACCAAACTTTACGGCGAGTTTACGGCCGTTTCCGACCTCTCGTTTTCCGTCCGGCCCGGCGAGGTGATTGGCTTGGTCGGGCCGAATGGCGCGGGCAAGACTACCACCTTGCGCTGCATGTCGGGCATCATCCCGGCGACGCGCGGCACGGTGCGGATCGGCGGCTTTGACCTGGCCCAAAACCCAATCGAGGCCAAGCGCCGCCTGGCTTTTTTCGCCGACGAACCGCGTTTGTTCGATTACTTGACTGTGGCGCAGCACCTGACTTTTACGGCCCGCATTTACGGCGTGGCCCATTACCAGGAGATCGCGCGTCCCCTCCTGGAGGAGTTGGAGATGGCCGACAAGACTGAAAAGCTGCCCGCCGAATTGTCCCGGGGCATGAAACAAAAACTGGCCATTGCCTGCGGGCTGCTCCATTCGCCCGAAGTCATTTTCTTTGACGAACCGCTGACCGGGTTGGACCCGATGGGCATCCGGCGGATGAAGGACTCGATCTTGAAACGGGCCAGGGCGGGCGCGGCCATTTTGATCAGTTCGCATCTGCTCCACTTGCTGGAGGAGGTCTGCTCGCACGTCCTCATTCTCAAGAACGGCCGCAAGGTGATCGACGGGACGCTGGAGGAGGTGCGGCAGCGGTTTTCCGAACAAGCCGACGGCGCCAACCTGGAAGCTGTCTTCTTTCGCGCGACAGGCGAAGACCAAGGAGCGCCATGATCGCCGGCGCCCTCTTTTATTACCAATTTCATTCGCTCAAAAACCGTTTGTTGACGCGGATCAAACGGCTGCGGCGGCCGATGTATCTGGCGGGGGCGATTGTGGGGGGCCTTTACTTTTACGGTTATGTGTTTCGGGCCTTTCTGCCGGGGCGCGGCGCCGGCGCGGCGATGGCTTCGCAGCATCACGATCTGGCGCAATCGATCGCGGCGCTGGTGTTGCTGGTGATGGTGCTGCTGGCGTGGGTCCTGCCCCATTCGCGCGCGGCCCTGGCGTTTACCGAGGCGGAGGTGGCTTTTCTTTTTCCGGCGCCCATCGGACGGCGAACGTTGATCAATTTCAAGTTGCTCAAATCGCAGGCCGCCATTTTGTTCAGCTCGCTTCTTATGGCCCTGATCGGGCGCGGATGGGGCGGCGGCAATTTTGTCGCCCGCGTGCTGGGCTGGTGGCTGCTCTTCGCGGCCTTCAACCTCCATTTGCTGGGCAGTTCGTTCACCCTGACGATGTGGATGGACCGCGGCCTTTCCAATTGGAAACGCCGCGCCATTTTCCTCGGCGCGGCGGGGACGCTGGCGGCCGCCATTTTTCTCTGGGCGCGGGCGGCGCTGCCGCCAATCGTCGTTCCGCCGGATGCGAAGGACTTGGCGTGGCTGGCGCAGTACGCCGGGCAGGTTCTGCAATCGGGGCCGCTGCCCTACTTGCTCCTGCCCTTCCGGTTGCTGGTCGCGCCGTATTTCGCGGCGAACTTCGCCCAATTCTTCCTCGCCCTCGGGCCGGCGCTGGCCATTGTCGGGTTGCATTACTGGTGGGTGGTGCGGTCCAACGTCGCTTTCGAGGAGGCATCGGTGGAACTTTCGCAGAAGATCGCCGAACGGTTCGCGGCCATGCGCTCGGGCAACTGGCAGGCGGCGCGAAAGCCAAAAAAGGCGGCGCGGCCCCCCTTTGTTTTGCGACCGGCCGGCAATCCGGCGATGGCGGTGTTTTGGAAGAATCTGATCAGTGCGGGCCACTTTGTCACGGGCCGCATGTGGCTCATGCTGGTCTGGGTCATCATTTTTGGCGGCATCCTTCTGCAATCGCAAGTCACTCGCGGCGGCGGACTGGGGCTGGCGGTGGTGTTCCTGGCGGGGATGCTGCTGGCCATGTCGCTTTTTTCCGGCCCGCAGTTGTTGCGCTACGATTTGCGCCAGGACCTGCCCGCGACCGACGTGCTGAAAATGTTCCCGATGCGGGGCTGGCAGATCGTGCTGGGGGAAGTGCTGGCGCCGGCGGTGGCGCTGGCCGGGGCGCAATGGCTGTTGCTGGCGGTCGCGGCGGTTTTCTTTCCGAACCACATCCACAACCATTCCATTCCACTCCTCACGCGGCTCAGTTTCGCCGTGGCGGCGGCGGTCGTGCTGCCGTTCATCGACTTGATTGCGGTGTTGATTCCGAACGCGGCCGTGTTGTTTTTCCCGGCCTGGTTTCAATTGGGGAAGGAAGCGCCCCGCGGCTTCGAGACGACCGGCCAGCAACTGATCCTCATGTCCGGCCAAATGCTGGCGCTGGCGCTTTCCCTGCTGGCTCCGGCGGGGGCCTTCGCCGTCATCTTTTTCTGCGGTTCGTACCTTGTCGGAGCGCCGGTCAGTGCGGTGCTGGCGGGCGTCGCGGCCGCGTTCCTGCTGGCCGTCGAGGCGGGCCTCGCGATCAAATTGCTGGGCGGCGTTTTCGAGCGATTTGATCTGTCCAGCGAAGTGCTTTAGCACCGTTCCAATCTTCCGTCGGGGAGAATCCGGTAACGGTCGCCCCGCCAGGATATTCGGCGGCCGCAGAACGCCGCCGCCCAGACCGCCGCCTCCAGCACGTCCTTCACCGGCGCCAGCCACCAATACGCCCAATGGCCGCGCGACTGGGTTAGTCTTGACTGCTGTTGCAGGGCCGTGCCGGCGCGAAAGCCGAGGCAGACGGCCGCCGCGGCGAGGGCAGCCGGGCCGCGCGCGGCCAGCAGCAGCAACAGCGGCCAGAGGCTCGCGTTGTTGAGGATGCTCAGGAAATACGGCGCCGGCTGGCAGGCGCGAATGGTGCGCGCCCAACGGCATTGGCGCGCCCAAACCTGGCGCCAACCCAGCGGGGGGTCCCAGCATTCCGCCACCACGGTGGCGAACTCGATTCTTTTTTGTTGACGCGCCACCTGCCGCCCCAATTGGTAATCGTCGGCCAGAAAATCGGCCACGGCGGCGAAGCCGCCCATGTCGTTGAGCCGCGCCACCGGCAGGGTCATGACCGCGCCCAGGGCAAAATCGACCGGCTTGAGGCTGCGCGCCTGCAGGACGTGCGTCCAGAAATCCGCGTTGACCGCCACGGCCTCCCATTGCATGGCGGCGGTGGACGCATTGGCCAGGCGATAAAAACAGTTGACCAGTCCGACGCCCGGATCGGACAAGAGCGGCGCGACGTTGACGGCAAAGTCGGCGGGCACTTTGACATCGGCGTCACTGATCATGACGAATTGGTGGCGGATGTGCGGCTCGAGTTGGCGCAAGGTCGAGACTTTGGCGTTGGCGCCGAGGGTCTGGCCGCAAATCACCAGGCGCGCGTCCGCGTCGGGAAAATCGCCGAGCAACTGACGCACCAGCGGGCAGACCGGATCGTTGGCGTCGGCCACGCCGAAAAGAATTTGAACGGGTCCGGGATATTTTTGCAGAAACCAACTGCGCAAACAATCCGGGGTGGCGGCGTCGCAGCCCTTGAGCGGTTTGAGCAAAGTCAAGCCGGGAAGGGACGGGGGAGGGTCCCGGCGGCGGTGAAGGGGAAAGCGCAGACTGACCCGCCAGCGCCAGAAAGTCAGGACGAAACTGACGGCGGTCAAGATGGCCAGGAGGACAGTCAACACGATTAAAGTTCGTCCACGGAGATGACGCGGAGGATTTCCTCCAGGGGCGTCTGGCCGGTCAGGGCGCGGCGCAGGCCGCGCGACCACATCGTCTCCATGCCTTGATCGACGGCCACCTGTTGCAACTCGCGCGTGGGCAGCTTGAGCAACACCGCGTCGCGAAAAGGCTGCGTGACCCTGAGCAACTCGCCGACGGAATAGCGGCCGGAATAACCGGTTTGCAGGCATTGCTCACAGCCGCCGCCGCGGCGGAACTCGGCGGTTTCGCGGTCCTGGACAGGCACCAATTTCAAGTAGCCCGGCTCCGGTTCGTAGGGTTGCGAGCAAAAGGCGCAGTTTTTGCGGATGAGCCGCAAGCCCAGCACGCCCGTGACGCTGGAGGCGAGCAAAAAGGGCTCGATGTCCATGTTCATCAGGCGGGCGAAGACGCCCGCCGTGCTGCCGCTGTGAATGGTGCTGAGGACCAGATGGCCGGTCAACCCGGCCTGGACGGCAATGGCGGCGGTTTCCGGGTCGCGGATTTCCCCGACCAACATGACCTGGGGGTCCTGGCGCATCAACGAGCGGAGGGCCTTGGGATAGGTGAACTCCTGGGCCAGGTTGATCTGGGTCTGCGCCACCATGGGCAGGCTGAATTCCACCGGGTCTTCCACCGTGGCAAAGCTCACCGTCGGCCCGGCCCGCTGCACCAGCGTGTAGAGGGCCGAGTACAGGGTGGTCGTTTTCCCCGAGCCGGTCGGACCGGTCAACAAGATTAAACCGCTCGGCTTGGTAATCAACTTGAGGAATTGCTGCAAGATATCGTCGTCGAACCCCAGCGCCCCCAGATCAAAACTGCGGTTGCTGGGATCGAAGATGCGCACGACGATCTTCTCGCCGCGGACGGTGGGAAAAATGGAGATGCGCTGTTCGCACCCGCCCAATTCCGGGTCGGCCGGGGCGTGGCCTTCCTGGGGCAGGCCGGTCTGGTAAGTGACCAGGTTGGCCAGGACCTTGAAGCGGCCGGAGATCTTTTCCATCAGGTCCAGCGGCAGGTGGACCAGTTCGGTCAGGACGCCGTTAAGGCGGATGCGCACGACCAGGGTGCTCTCCCACGGCTCGATATGGATGTCGCTGGCCTTGGCCTTGATGGCGTCGATCAACAGATATTTAACCAGCGCGCCGATCTCGATACCGGCGGCGGCGGACTCCGATTGAAGATAGCGAAGTGTCTCACTCACGGCGGGCATTGGATTACGCCTTTTGCGTCGGCATGTCAGCAACAATTAAGAGGCGGTGTGATATTGATTTTGGTCGAATTTGGTCGAATTGAGTCGAAATTGGCCTCGAAGCAAGGGAAGAGGGCGGAAGACTGCCCCCCACCCCTACTGTTTTGGTTTGATTGGGTTTGATTGGGTTTGATTGGGTTTGATTGGCGGGCCAAACGGACGGGACAAGGCTGAGGGGTGAGGGCTGAAACTTGGAAGGGCGCAAAAGGACCAATAAATGAGGCGCCGGCGGAGCGCCGGGGGCGAAAGCCTGTCTTTCTCGATGTGATGAGCATTTCATCGATGGATGTTATACCACAGGATTATGGATGTTGGCAAGAACTTTTTCAGGAGAAGAGGATTTAGCCGCAGAGAACGCAAAGATCACAAAGAGAAGAACTTATGGAGGTTCTGGCCACAGAATTTCACAGAATTGCGCAGAAAAGGAATCTCCTCCTCTTTCGCCGGGCCTACGGCGGATAGGTACTCCTCCGCTGGGGCGTCCGCCGTTGAAACTTCCGCCCTCGTTGACACTATGCCGGACAGGATGGCGGACAAGTCGGCGGACTGGGCGCCGCCATCCAAGCCGCAGGCGTCGTCGCTTGCTTTTGGTGGCCCTTCGGCATCCTCGGAGGGTTGCTTTTGATCATCATAGGAGGTCGCATGGCCCGAATCCACCGGTGCGGCCATTGTAAGAATCGTTTATCCGATACCCAAGTCACTGTTTGCCCTACGTGCCATGTCAGGCTTAGTGCTTTGCGCAAATGAAATGGCTCATGGGAAAGAACGCTGGCGTTTTCCTGAGTTGCGCCTGTGGCTGGCAATCGCCCGTAATGAAGCGCGGCGGGATGACCCCGGCTCCGGCACGGATCTCCTTCAGCGGCGGAGCGTTAGGCGTGGCACAGGGAGGGCCAAAGACGGCTGGGGCGGCTTGGTTGAAGCATGGACGTGTGGACTTGGTGGACGGACACGGACAAACACGGATGGACAGGGACGGGGTGGAGATTTTGCCCCTTTATCCGTGTTGACCACGACAAATTCCATGTTAAACTAGTTTCTAACTAGTTTATCTATGCCCACGATTTCCAATCGTTTTCGTCGCTCCCGCGCGGTGGTCGGGACATTTCAGGCAAAGACGCATTTTTCCCAACTCCTTGAGCGTGTCGCCAAGGGCGAGGAAATCACCATCACCAAGCGCGACCGGCCGGTCGCGCGTCTGGTTCCCGCCGAACGCCCGTCGCGGGAGAACGTCGCCAGCATCTTCCGTCAGATGGATGCCTTGCGGCAAAGCCTTCCCGCGTCAAAGGACAAAACGACTCTCAAAGACCTGATAAAGCACGGGAGGCGGTTTTAATGGCCTACGTGATTGGTCCATCCGTGGCGCTCGCTTGGCTGCTGCCAGATGAAACCAACCCCCGCGCCGCCGCCGTCCGCGCGGGGATTGAAAATGGCGCTGATGCGTGGATTCCCAGTCACTGGTGGCTGGAAATTGGCAATGGACTGCTGATGGCCGAGCGGCGCGGAAGAATCACGGCGGAGCAGGTGGCTGAGGCCCTGTCTTTGGCGAATGCCCTGCCGTTGGAGGAGGACGAGGAAACCGCCGAACAGGTTCCCGTGCGGACATTCACTCTGGCCCGCAAATATGGCCTGACGATTTACGATGCGGCCTATTTGGAACTGGCACAGCGGCGCAGAGCAATACTGGCCACGTTTGACGAGCAACTATTGGAGGCGGCAACGAAGGAAAGGGTTTCCACGGAATAAGCCCTCTCGATGCCGCAGGTGTCCTTTCCCGGGCTTCGCGCCGGAGCAGAACCTGAGCCGCTCGGCCGGATGGGCACCCAAAGAAACACAAAGTCGGCCGGGATTTTGCCCCCGGGTTTGGAATCAGGGCAAAAGAAAATAAAAGCGGAAAGTTGAAAGCTGAAAGCAGAAAAATTTTTCCCCCGGCATTCTTCCCAAGGGGCCGTTGGCGGGACGCTGGCGGGGGAGAGGTCAGTGGACGCGGGCACCGCGTCCCTGCTATCCCAATTCGTGGGCGTGGATACGGCTAAACGACCGCGGCCGGCCCCAGCAGTTCCTGGATTTCCTCCCAGGTCAGCGCCTCCGTCAACTGTTCCTCGTCGCCCAGCAGCGATTGTGTCATCGAACGTTTGCGGTTTTGCAGAGCGAGTATCTTTTCTTCGACCGTTCCGCGCGTGATGAGTTTGTAGCTGGTCACCACCCTGCCCTGCCCGAGGCGATGCGCCCGGTCGGTCGCTTGCGCTTCGACCGCCGGGTTCCACCACGGATCGAAATGAATCACCGTGTCGGCGCCCGTCAGATTCAATCCCACCCCGCCGGCCTTGAGGCTGATGAGAAAGACCGGAACGGCCGCGTCGCCTTGGAATCTTCCCACCACCTCCGCGCGGTCCTTCGTGGCGCCGTCGAGGTAACAGAACCCGATGCCGCCCGCCTCCAGTTGCCCGCGCAACAACGAAAGCATGGTGGTGAACTGGCTGAACACCAGGACGCGATGGCCGCCGTCGAGGACTTCCTCGAGCAATTCGGCGAACAACTCGACTTTGCCGGACGGGCCGGCGGGGGCGCTGGTGTTGAGCAGGCGCGAGTCGCAGCAAATCTGGCGCAAGCGCAGCAGGGTCGTCAGCACCAGCATGCGGCTCCGGGCCAAACCGTTGGTCTTGACAGAGTCGAGGATTTCGCGGCGGCCGGCGTCCAGCACCTGTTGGTAAAGGGCGCGCTGGTCGTCGCCCAGTTCGCAATAGCTGACCTGCTCGATTTTCTCCGGCAGATCGGCGGCCACCTCCCGCTTGCGGCGCCGCAGAATGAACGGCCGCAAACGCCGCGCCAGCCGCGCCTGGGCCGTCGCGCTTCGGTCGCGCGCGATGGGCAGTTCGTAACGCTCGCGGAAATCGGCCGCCGCGCCGAGGTATCCCGGCATGAGAAAATCGAAGAGCGACCACAAATCGAGCACGGAGTTTTCCAGGGGCGTCCCTGTCAACGCTATCTTGTGCGCCGCCCGCAGCACTTTGACCGCCTGGGCGTTTTGCGTCTGGCGGTTTTTGATGTGTTGCGCTTCGTCCAGCGCCACGGTGTCAAATTCCAGCCCGCGATACTGGGCGGCGTCGCGCCGCAGCAAGGCGTAGCTGGTGATGAGCAGGTCCTGGCGCGCCAGGTCGGAAAACAGGGCGTGCCGTTCCGCGCCGTGCAGCGCCAGCACGCGCAAAGACGGGGTGAATTTTTTCGCCTCCGCCTCCCAATTGAACACCAGCGAGGTCGGGCAGACCACCAGCGACGGACGGACCGGCGCAGCGCCGCGCTGTTCCTTGAGCGCGCGCAAATGCGCCAGCACCTGCACGGTTTTGCCCAGCCCCATTTCATCGGCCAGGATTCCGCCGAAGCCGTTGGCGCGCAAAAAATGCAGCCACCCGACGCCCTCCTTTTGATAGGGGCGCAAGACCGGGTCGAGATCGCCCAAAGGCGGCGGTTGGATTTTGATTTCGCCGCGTTGCCGGGCGGCGCGCTCGTTCCACGCGGGCGGGGCCTGCGCTTGCCAGCCGCCCGCCTCGCGCAACGTCGCCTCGAGGAACCCGGCCTGCGTGTTGTCCAGGCGAAAGACGCCGTCGTGCTGCCAGGGGGCGCAATCGACCAGCACTTCCTGCAATTCCTCGACCGCGCCGGTGTCAAGCAGAGCAACCTTGCCGTTCTTCAAGCGCGTGTGGCTTTGGCCGGAGAGGAGAAGGCGCTGAATCTCGGCCGGGGCCAGCCGTTCGCCGCCGCGCGCCTCGTAAGTCACGGTCAAGTCGAACCATTGTTCGCCCGAAGGCGTGATTTGAAAACGCGGCTCGACGCGCTCCAGTTTTTCGGCGCTGCGCTCCAGCCGCTCTTCCAGCGTCACTTCCCACTCCTTCTCGAGGCGCGGATAGTCGCGCGCGAAAAAATTCAGCACCAGGTTCTGGCCGTTCATGCGAAACAATCCCGCCGCGTCCGGCCCGATGAACCCGGCGCGGAGCAGCCGTCCCGCCGCCGCCTGGCCGGCGGAGTTGCCGCCGGAGATGCGCTCCAGCCTGGCGTGCAGCACGGCCAAACCGCCCGCCAGATGCAGTTTGAATTTCGCCGACCCCGGTTCGAGGTCGAAACTTTCCACCGGCTCGGGCGTGGGCGCCGGCGCGATTTGCGCCGGGCGCGACTGGGCTTGGAGAAAATGCAGGCCGACGGCGACGGAATGGGCGCAAATCAGGCCGCGTTGGCGGGCGTCGCGGCAGGTGCAGAGGTTGTCGGCGTCCGAAGCGCTTCGGATCACCAGGCCGGCCCGGTAAGTGGTCGGCCCTTCCTGAACGGTGCCGCGCAAGGAGGGCGCCTGCCAGTCGGACGCCAGCACGCGATCCGCGGCGAGGAGGGCGCGGGCCTGCTTCATGGCGACCCATCCGGCCAGTTTGGACAGCAATGGCTCGGACAACTGGACTTCGCTCATAACGCGGAGTTATTGGGCGGTGAGCGTCTTCAACACCGTTTCCAGGTCGAGGCCGGAATGGCCCGACGAGGAAACGCCGCGCAAAGCCAGGAGCAGCCCCAAGCCGTTGAGGTCGGCTTCCGATTTGACGTTGTGAAAGATCTGGTTCTTGACGCCAAAGTCGATTTCCTCGCTGCGACCGGAGGCGAGGTTGGCCAGATGGAATT
This sequence comes from Verrucomicrobiota bacterium, assembly GCA_049510745.1. GTDB lineage: Bacteria > Verrucomicrobiota > Verrucomicrobiia > Limisphaerales > Palsa-1400 > PLGF01. Next base: position 220,982 of record JBEKYR010000004.1, read on the forward strand.
TGCCCAGGCTCAGATTGAGCGTGTCAATGCCGGTGAATTTCAATCCGGGCGGCAACGGGCCGCGCCCGGCCGATTCCTGATCCTTTCCCTTCAAGGCGGCGAAGTTCACCCGGCCCTGCTTGTTCCGCACCACCGTCAGATCGGCCAGGTCCAGGCGCACCAGGGGCAGATGGAGCTTTCCCAGGCGCAGGGCCGCCGGATCGTATTCGAGGCGCAACTCCGGCATGTCCAGGCAGAGAGCTCCGCCGAAATCCGCCGTGTTGTAGAGTTTCAATCCTTCAATCGTGACGGTGGGCGAGAGCAAGCCGACGTGGACCGCCCTGACTTTGGCGTCCATCCCGCTGGCCGCGTGCAACCGGCTGGTGAAAACCTCCCTCATCATCGTGTCCAGGAGCAGAATGGCCGCCACCACCAAAACCACCGCCGCAATGAAGAAATAAAGCAGGATGCGGAGAAACAGTCGGGCAAGACGAAACATAGGCCGCGCTCAAAGCACAATGTCCTCGGGCCGCACTTCGAGGCATTCGTCCTGGTCCTCCCAGATCACGGCGGGGTAAAGTTCCAGGAAGCGGGGCGCCAGTTTGCTCCCCGCCACGGCCAGCAACTTTTCCGCCTTCTCCGCCGCGTCGTCGCAGGCCTGCTCGTAATCGGTGGCGCTCTTGCGCAGGCGGTCTTCCCAATGCGCCACCGCATGCACCGGCGCATATTCATCGGCCCAGCTTTTGACCGCCGCCTGCAAGTCCGCCGGCAACTCCTCAAAGGGCGTCAGCGTCTCCGAACAATGCTGGCAGACCAGGCCGCTTTGCACGATGTCGCGGCTCAAGAGCGGCAGCACGGGCGCCCGACAGCAGGGCGCGGTGGAAAAGTTCGCCGGCACGGCCGCCAGGCGCATGAGCCAAATCTGGCGGCGATGCCCCACTTCCGCCGCCAGCCGGTAGGCGCCGATGAGCGGATGGGAGAACCGCCACACCCGCCCGCCCAATTGCCCGAGCGTTTGCGCCAGCCAGCGGGCCAGCGTCGTGTCATCGAAGCCTTCGAAGACCGAACTGTATTCGGCCCACAGACGATCCGGTGAAGCATCAGCCATGCGATAAGAGTAAAGGCAAAGTTTAAGGTTTAAAGTTTAAAGTGGCATCGTCTATAACCTCGGTGTGCCGATGCCGCCAAATCCACTCGCGCTGCCGCTGACCGAAATCTCCGGCGTGGGCGCGGAGCGGGCCGCGCAGTTGCAACGCCTGGAACTGCGCACCGTCGGCGAGCTGCTCCTGCACCGCCCGCGCCGCTACGAGGACCGCCGCCATTTCCAGCGCATCGCCGATCTGCAACTGGGCGCGCCCGCCCTGGCTTGCGGCGCCGTCACCGCCGCCGGGACGCGGCGCTTGCGCGGCGGCCGCTCGCTTTTTGAATTGATCCTGGACGACGGCAGCGGCCGGCTGCATTGCCGGTGGTGGAACCTGCCTTTCATGCGCAATTACTTCAAAACCGGCGACGAGGTGGTCGTTTTCGGCAAGCCCGGCTCGTTGCGCCCCCGCACCATGGACCATCCGGAAACCGAAGTCATCCAGGCGCTGGAAACCTCCGTCCATCTCAACCGCGTCGCCCCCATCTATCCCCTGACCGAAGGGCTGCCGCAACGCTGGCTGCGCTCCCTCGTCTGGCGGCTGCTCGAACAATTCGAGTCCGCCATCGCCGAGCCGCGCCCGGAATGGCAACTGGCCGGCCGGAGCCTCACGGTTGAAGGCATGAGCGTTCCCCTGCCCTCGCGCGCCCAGGCCGTGCGCCTGCTCCATTTCCCGGAAGAGCCGGACGACGCGGACATCGCCCGCCAGCGCCTGGCATTGGACGAATTCCTCGAAATGCAACTCGCCATCCAGACCCGCCGCCGCAATCTCGAAAAGAACGCCCGCGCCCTGCCCTGCGCCGGGGACAACCGCCTGCTCAAGCCGTTCCTGGCCGCGCTTGAATTCGACTTGACCCAGTCCCAAATCCAGGTGCTGGGCGAAATCCGCCGCGACATGGCCGGGCCGCGCCCGATGCGCCGCCTGCTGCAGGGCGACGTTGGCTCCGGCAAAACGGTCGTCGCCGCCTGCGCCGCCTTGATGGCGCTGGAAAGCGGGAGCAACGCCGTGCTGATGGCGCCGACGGAAATCCTGGCCGATCAGCATTGGCGGAACTTCCGGCGCTGGTTCGAGCCGCTGGGCATCGCCGTCGAGCTATGCACCGGCACGACGAAAACCGGTTTGCCCGCCGGCCAGGAGCCGCTGGCCTTTGGAGCGGCGGGCGGCCGGCCCGCGCAATTTCACATCGGCACCCACGCCCTGCTGGAGGCGGGTTTCGCGCCGGACAAACTCGGCTTGGTTATTATTGACGAACAACACAAATTCGGAGTCGTCCAGCGCGAGCGCCTGGTGCGCAAAGGCGCCTACCCCCATCTTTTGGTCATGACCGCCACCCCCATTCCGCGCACGCTCGGCCTGACCTTGTATGGCGACCTGGACGTCTCGGTCATCGCGGGCGGCCCGCCGGGGCGCGGGCGGATCAAAACCTTTGTGCGCGAGCGGGAGAGCCTGCCGAAGGTCTGGGAATTCACACGCGGCCAACTGGAAAAAGGCCGGCAGGCCTACGTCGTTTATTCGCGGCTGGACGCGGAGGACACGCCCGCCGGGTTGAAGGCTGTCAACAAGGAATTTCACCGCCTCGCGGCAATTTTCGCCCCGTGGCGCGCCGGCCTCCTGCACGGGCGGCTGGCCGGCGCGGAGAAGGAGGAGGTCATGGCCGACTTTCGCGCCAACCGTCTCCAGGTCCTGCTCGCCACGTCGGTCGTCGAGGTCGGCCTGGACGTGCCCAACGCCACCGTCATGGTGATTGAGAACGCGGAGCAATTCGGACTGGCGCAACTCCACCAATTGCGGGGCCGGATCGGGCGCGGCGCGGCCGATTCCTATTGCATCCTCATCTCCGCCGGGAAAACGGAGGAAGCCGCGCGGCGGCTGAAAATCCTGGAAGAAACCGCCGACGGTTTCCGCATTGCCGAGGCGGATTTGGAACTGCGCGGTCCGGGGGAATTTCTCGGCCGCGAGCAAAGCGGCGCCCCGCCCCTGCGCTTTGGCGATCTGGCCCGCGACGGCGCGCTGATCGAGCAGGCGCGCGACATCGTCCGGGACGCGATGAAATCGCGCTGATCAAAATAGCGACGAGAGAGAATCACGAAACACTGAAATACACGAACCCGGCTTCCTTTTTCATTCGTGTGGTTCATGGTTTAAATTTTGGGATTGCCGTGCGACTCCAGTGCTCCCTCCGCACCCATGTGCAAGGCCACAAACTGCGCCAACCGCCAAAGCGACAACCACCATCAACGATTGGCAGTCAAATCACAAATCACCCTTGACTTTGTCGGTAATGTCCTTTGGCTTCTGCTCTTTTGTCGCGGGCTGTGCCGCCGATGGCGTTTCATTCTGTTCTGAAGCTTGTTGCGGCCTAACAATGTTACCAACGGCAATTCCGGTGTCTTCGCTGGCTTCACCATAGCTTAACTTGGGTGTGACGCGGGTGATTCTTATTTTGCCGACTTCAGCTTCGTTTCGGCCCAGCTTTTCGCCAGTGTCAGGATCAGTAATCTCTTCACCAAGGCCAAATACAGTCCACGTCTGCCCAATCGTTACTCCAGCACCTTCGCCTCGATTAATTGTTACTTGTGTTCCCAATTTCGCAGCTACTTTTGCTGGATAGATTATGTCCACAATCCGTGTTAAAATATCCGCCGCGAGCCGGTCAGTGATTTTGGTCAGCGAAGCCCCATCAGCAGTGGCGCTGCCCTCACGGCTGACATTCGAATCTTGTCCGCGAAAACGCTCGGATTCGATCAATTTGCCTGTGGTCGTATCATAAATTTGAATGCTGCAGCTGATACGCACCGCTTCCCGATTGGCGGATGCTCCAATGCCCTCAAATTTCACGGCCTCATTACCCATGACAAAATCCGTCACGGTAGTCAGAACGAGATACTGAGCGCCAGCTAGTTTGAACGCTTGCGCCGCAGTCGCCGGATCAACATTTCCCGATGCTCCAAAATCTTGCTCGTTGAGAATTGATTTCAAAGCAGCCTTGCGAGCAACAATTTCAAATTTCCGGCTGGCGTTGGCCTGGTCAATAAGAGTGGTATCAAGCGTTTCTAAAGTTTGTTGCAAGGTGTCGCCTTGACCAGCTTTGGAGGCTTTTTGCGACGCCGTTTTGATGGCGGTGATTGGCCCGATACATAGTCGCTTCTTTTCTGGAACAGGAGTGTTCTGGGCAGATGCAGGATGAATCATGGAACCGATACAAACCGACAACATTAGAGAAGCGGCAGTATGACACAGGCAACGGGAAAAAAACGAGACGCGGATAGTTTGTTTCATAGGATTCCTATTTGCGTATCATTTCAACACCATTGTCACCGACAGTTACAATTAGGCCAGCCTTCCGCATTGCATCGGCCTTGGCTTCCATCTGTTTAACCTCAGCATCGGTAAGTTTTGTTTTGCGGGAAAGGTCCGACAAGAAAGTTATGATTTCCTTCCACTTATCGTAGCCTTCCGGCGTCATTTCCAAAAGAATGTCAAACTTCTGCCCCTCAGAAATAGTGACGAACCGTTTCCACGGTTTAAAACCTTCTGCCTGAATCAGAATTTGATGTAGTCCGGTGGCGAAGCGTAAATTGCCAGGCACCGAACCGACAGAAACACCATCCATCGTCACGTCAGCGGCCACTGTGACACTGACAGATAATTTGACATCATTACTTTCATAGGAAGGAAGTTGTAATGGCGTCCCACCCGGCAAAACGGGCTTGATATTGAACTGCACACCTACAGCGTCAACTTTCGGGACTTCCTTTACCTCATGGTTGGACACCGTGATTTTAGCTGCAAGTTGTGTTGCAGCTTCATCAAACATGCTGTTGAGCAAATCGTCTGTTTCACGAGTAAGGCTTTCAGACTCACGCCAAGCGCGACTCACTCGGACGGAATCACCGGCCACTGCCCCGCCGGACGCCGCGAATGCCAAACGATAGCTCACCAACAGATTATTGAAAATACTTGTCGTTGCGACCGGCGCGAGTTCGTTCCCCTTGAACACGCGCTTTTCGGTGCCGAAGGATTCAATAGTGGGAATGACGATTAAATCAGCTCCAATGGTTTGCGCGAGCCGCATTACGGAGCTTTGCTCATCCAATTGTTGTTCGAGGCTCTTGTCAACTTTTTCTGGATTCTGTACGGCGGACGCAAACTCTTGACACAGCGATTTATCCCTTTCTGTCATCTCAATCCCCGGTTGCCTCATCGCTTTCGATATTGAGTCCACCACCACATCGCGGGTCAGAGTTGCAAACCCCAATTTGGCAACCCGCGCAGCAACAAGGTCTTCCAAAATCTTTGACTGCTGTACCCCAATTTTCGGTTCTCTACTAAATACAAACACCGCCGCCTTCCGCTGCTGAGGCGGCGGTTGGGTCTCCGCACTTATCGCAGGAGCTTGTGCCAGCAAACTGGTCATCATGGCCCCCGCCAGTAGGCAAAATGCCGTCATGCGCCTTGCGCTACCCGAAATAAGATGACGTTTCATAATTTTGCTGTAATGGCGGGGCGGTTCAATAAAGACCGCCCCCTGATAAATTTGCAGATTAAAGACCGCCCAACTTCTCCGTCGCCTTGTCAGCACCAGGAATTTCCACGTTCTGGCTCTTGGCAAATTTTAGGATTTTCGCCAGCGTTGCGCTGCCCTCTTGCACATCACCTGGCACCATTGTGGACATCGTAGTTACAGGCTTTACGATGGATAGCACACCGGCTTTTTGCAAGGGACCAGCCGATTGCACCATGCTTTGTCCTTGCTGAACGAGCTTCTGAATCGCTTCAATCTGGTCCTTTTCCAGCAACACACCTTCAATGAACTTGCCGCTACCTTCCGCAAATTTGGCCTTGCTTTCAGCGGACAATTCCTTGGATTCTGCCATAGAAGCCTCGATTTGCTTGCTTGCGTCCTTACTGACCTCTGTTTGCTTATCTGCCAGCTTCACCTTATCAGACGTGCTACCCTCTGCGGCCCGCAACGCTTCGGACGCTTTCGCCACGGCATCAGACTTTAAACCAAGTGCTTCCATCAATTTAGCTTTAGAAGCGAGAAATGTGACGCGAGCAGCAAGAACCTTTCCGGCCACATCATCGGCTGACCTCCCGAACGCCTCCTTAGTTATGGTGGCACCGCCGCTGTCGCCTCCCGTTTTGTTGCCCAATAGACCACCAATCTGTGCATGAGCCGGCGATTGACTCGCAATCATCATACCGGTGATGCCAAGAACCATCATTGATTTCATACTGATATATTGCATGTTACTCCTTGCGTTATTGTTATGTGTTTATTGCCTAACCATTTTATTTACGTCATTTTGAACCGACATCATTTGACACCTTTCATGCGTAACTGATCCACCAATTCGCTTGCAGACCGCACCGCCGCCTCGTTCAAAGCATTTTGCTTTGCTACTTGAGGATTTGAGCCGAGACCGGCATAAGGTTTACCCGCTATAGATGCAACCGTTTTAGGAAATCTCGGCGCTAGATCACTAACCTTGGCAGTGACGGTCACATAGACGCGCGTTAACCCGGTGGCCTCGTCTTTTTCAGGAAGGCCGACATCCATGTTGGCGATGGCGATGTATCTAATCTCCTTATCTTTGCAGTTTTTGACCGCCGCCTTGCGCGTCTCAGGCGAAATGTCGCTGCCGCCACTGAAATCATTCTTAAAACTTCCCACATCCAGTCCAGCGTCCACTGCATCAACGACCTCATATCTGGCCTTGGTCAGCACGGAATTGACCGCATTGTCAACCTCGGTGACTGTGGTGACACGATAGGCCAGATCTTCGGCCTTGGTTTCGGTATTTCCCCCGGTCGTATTTTTAACAACGCTACTCTTGTCCAAACTGGTTTCCGCAGACTGTCCGTCTTCGGCAACCTTGTTTTTTTGCGCTCCAGCCTCGCTGTTTTCCTTGATTTGCACCGTGGTGCGCTTTGCATCGAAATCTTTTCGAGAGGCCAGTTCGCGAGCAACGAAAACAAAAGTCATATAACTCGCGCCCGTCTTTGCGGTCGCGCTTAAGTTGGCTGCCGGGGCGTTCGCGCTCATCGTCTTTTGAATCGCATTCTCAATCAAAGTGGGGTTGATAAGAGCCTCTATGATGACAGTGTAACGCCTGGCGCCTTTATCAAGTTGCTGATCTAACTGAGTGTAATCAGTCACATATTGGTCAATGTTCGCCAGCACCTCCGATTCAATTGTTTTGTATAATTCCAACCGTGCGCTGTCAAAGTCGGCTGCAAAACGTGTCATCGCGTTTTTCTTCGCTTCGGTAATAGCGCTACGTTCTTCCACAGACCCTTGCTTGAAGGTACCTTTGTATTCGATTTCACCCTTGCCCTTGACTTTTACAAATTGTGCATGAGCGGTAAGGGCGCAAGCCAGAACAACGAACAATATGGATCGATTTATAGAGCGCATTTTTTCAGAACTTTCTCGTTGGTATTTTTGTCTTTTTGCATGTGTTCAATCGCTGAAAGGAAAGCCCCTTTCAATGCATCCGAAACAACGGGAAATTCATCCACAATCTTTTGCGTGGCCGGAACAACTTTGGAAACGCCATATTTCACTGGCACATCGAGATAAACGGTGTTGAATTCAGGTTCATAAACTCGAATTCCGAGAAAAGCCCCGTAAATCCAAAGTGCTTCAGCATCCGTGCTTTTGTCCAAAACCTTCTTGAAACCTTTGACTTCCAAATCCAGCGCAAAAGTTGGCTTCGGAATTTTGAATTGGACGGCAGATCCATCCGAAAAAATCAGCGCCATCTTGGCATTCAATTCATCTTTGGCGTAGGGCAACAGCGCCACGCCGGCTTTTGATGTCAAAAACGAGCCAAACTGCTGCGCCACCGTCTGCGCGTAGGCGTTCGTGTTCTGTCGGAGAAGTTCCGGGAGAAACGGCAGCGCTTTCTCTCCGATGCTAACTTGACGAACTTGCAAAGTGCATTGGTTCTTGGAACGGGGCTGTATCCGGTCTGCTTTCCCCAAAACTGCCGGAAGCAACTGCGAGTCCGCTCCCTCGACCATTTTTTTCATGCGCTCGCGCACCGCCGCGTCGTCAAACGGTTCTTTGCCTGCGTCAATAAACTCGATGCAAATCGGCTGTGAAGAAACCACTTCCAGTTCTTTGAAATTCAAGATCAACATTTCAAAGCCGAGTTGAATGACCAATTTGTGAAAGTCATTGAATTCATCCCGCAACACTTTTTCGTCGGTCAGGGCGAGCGCCAGAACCAGCGGGGTGTCCTCGCGGCGTGCCCCTCCAAACTGAAGATTCATCCGCTTGAAACGATCCCTGTTCTTTTGAAAAAACTCGCGGGCAACCCGATCCAGAAAGTTCGTCCCGTCGTCGTTTGTCGTGTTGAGAGAGGAGGCATTAGGGAAACTCTTGCCCACATCGCTGCCGTTGCCGCTGAAGGCAAAGCCGCCATAAAAAACATCCGGTTTGTCCGATTCCGCAGTGGCTGCAATGGAAGCAAATGCAAAAATGACAGACCAAAGATTGCCCGCAATTCTAACAAGCCACGTTTTGTAGAACGATCGAAGATTGTCGTTTCCCATAAATTCGATTTTCGCCTCTTCGTAGGTATTCCCTGCTACGGAAAAACAAAAGGGCGCGAACTTGTCGCACCCTTCGTCGAGGCACCGCGAAGCGCCCTTGTGATGAATGCTCCAAGCCGCGCCGTTTGGCGCGCGCTTGGGCTTGGTCATCACAGGGAAAATTCGCGGTTTTCGACGAAGACCGTAGCCGTGCTACGCTAAATTGTTCTTATTCAGTTAATTATATCAAATAATTTTGATAACTCTCTCTTATTTGCTGACGCTGGCCGGTTTAGCACGGGTTATGACCTTCCGCAAGCACAAACTCCGGAGAATTTCCGCGACGGGCGCAAATCCGCTTTTGTGACGGGTAGTGTGACACTTTGTGACGGCATTTGTGACGGCTTTTTATTTTGTAAGTCATTCTCTATCAACCAGTGTGACGGTGTGACGGTTGAAAAGGGGGGAAGCATGGGGTGGGAGCCAATATCCAAAACCAGATTTGCGCCCAATTCCAGACGATTTGCGCGACTGCCGTCGGCCAAGATATTCCACAAAACTCAAAGCCTCCGACTGCATCTGGTTTTGCGAGAGGAATTTATTCTCCGCCCGGATTCCGGTTTGATGGCGACCAAAATCCTAAGACGGGCGCGAAACATTCAGGGGAGTACACGCGCCTTCGCGTGTCGTGGCCGGCGCCCTCGCCGGCCACATCTTTGAATCTTATACACTTCCTATGGAATTTGGGGATGCCATCGGCGAGGGCGCCGATGGCGACACGCGG